>DASZRV010000023.1:0-233784 GCA_035549095.1 Lacunisphaera sp.
CGCAGGGGCAGAGGCCCGGGCCGATCTACCAGCGGAGTCTAGGCTCTCTGGGGCGCGCTCGGGATCCCGGACCTCTGTCCCATTGGGATGCTCCAGATAGACCCCAACCCAAGCTACAAGGGGCGCGCCTTGTGCGCGCCCTCCCGGCGGGGTTCGGAGACCCGCGCCCTCCAACGCCGCGCGCCGACCTCGCACTTTTCGTGTCGCCGGGCCTTTTGGTTTGCGACACCGGCCAATCGGCGCAGCGTGCCCGGACACACACGATGAAACTACTTCCCCTCCTGTTCGCGCCGGCGTGGCTGGCGCTCACTTGTATCGCCGCCGCGGACGACGCCAAGCCCGCCGTCCCGCGCTTCAGCCCCGGTTACATGGACACGAGCGTGTCGCCCGGCGTCGATTTCGCCCGCTACGCCGCGGGCTCCTGGATGAAGGAGAACCCCGTGCCCGCCGACAAGTCGCGCTGGGGCGCGTTCAATGAGCTCGACCAGTACAACCAGAATGCGCTCAAGGGCATCCTCGAGTCGGCCGCGGCGCGCTCGCACGAGCCCGGCTCGGTCGAGCAAAAGGTCGGCGACTTCTACGCGTCGGCCATGGATGCGGCGGCGATCGAGGCCGCCGGGCTGAAACCCATTGCCACCGATCTCGAGCAGGTGGCGGCGATCAAGTCCACCGCCGACCTCGCGCACGCGCTCGCGGCGCTGCACAACGAGGGTGTCACCGGGTGCTTTGCCATGTTCGTCGGCGCCGACCAGAAGAAGAGCGACATCAACGCGCTCTACGCGCGCCAGGGCGGACTCAGCCTGCCGAGCCGCGACTATTACTTCGCCGACCAGTTCGCGCCGCAGCGTGCGGCCTTCATCGAGCACGTGACGAAGGTCTTCACGCTGGCGGGCGACGCGCCCGACGCCGCCGCGGCCGGGGCGCAGACGGTTTTCGCGGTCGAGAAATCCCTGGCCGAAGTGTCGAAGTCGCCGACGGAGCTGCGCGACCGGCTCGCCAATTACAACAAGATGGCGACGACCGACCTCGCGGCCAAGGTGCCGGCATTCCCGCTCGCGACCTACCTGGCGGAGCGCGGCATCGCCGGGCCGGCCGCGGCCGAGGTGATTGTCGGCCAGCCGAAGTTTTTCGAGGGCCTGCAGGCCCAGTTCGCCGCGCGGCCGCTGGACGACTGGAAGACCTACCTGCGCTACAAGGTGCTGCGCCACGCCGGCGCCTACCTCGCGACGCCATTCGAGGACGAGTTCTTTCATTTCTACAGCACGGTGCTGCAGGGCACGCCGGCGATGGAGCCCCGCTGGCAGCGCGCCGCCCGCGTGGTCGACAGCGAAATCGGCGAGGCGTTGGGCCAGCTTTACGTGGCGCAGTATTACCCGCCGGAGGCCAAGGCCCGGATGGATACCATGGTGAAGAACATCGTCGCGGTGATGCACGACCGCCTCGAGCAGCTCGACTGGATGACGCCCGCGACGCGCCAGAAGGCGCTGGCAAAATTCGACCGCTTCTACGCCAAGATCGGCCATCCCGACAAGTGGCGCGACTACTCGTCGGTCAATGTGAAGCGTGACGGCTATTATGCCAACGTGGCCGCGGCGGACGAGTTCGAGGTGAAGCGCAACCTCGCCAAGCTGGGCCGGCCGGTCGACAAAACCGAATGGCAGATGACGCCGCCCACTGTGAACGCCTACTTCATGCCCACGGAGAACAACATCAACTTCCCCGCCGGCATCCTGCAGCCGCCGTTCTTCGACTTCACGCTGGACGATGCCGTCAACTACGGCGCGATCGGCGTGGTCATCGGCCACGAGATCACGCACGGTTTCGACGACCAGGGCCGGCATTCCGACGGCGATGGCAACCTCGTCGACTGGTGGACGCCGGCGGACGAGGCCGAGTTCAAGGCCCGCGCGCAGAAAGTCATCGATCAGTTCAATGGTTACGAGGTGCTGCCCGGGTTGCACGTGAACGGCTCGCTCACGCTGGGCGAGAACATCGCCGACCTCGGCGGCGTCAGCATCGCCTACGAGGCGTTGGAGCGCTCGCTCCAAGGCAAGGAGCGGAAGCTGATCGACGGCTTCACGCCCGAGCAGCGGTTCTTCCTGTCCTTTGCGCAGGTCTGGCGCACGAACATCCGCGAGAGCGAGGCGCGCCGGCGGGTGTCGATCGATCCGCACTCGCCCGGCCAGTTCCGCGCCATCGGCGCACTCGTGAACTTCCAGCCGTTCTACGACGCCTTCGGCATCAAGGAAGGCGACCCGATGTGGGTCCCGCCGGAGAAGCGCGCGAAGATTTGGTGAGCAGAATTGCCTGAATTGCAGGGCGGGGTTTCCGAACCCCGCCTCAATTCATCGTCCTGTAGCGGCGCTCTATGGGCGCCGACCCGGACTACGGCGGGTGGCTGATCACGCCGCCGGCGGTTTGGGCAGCAACTTCGCCACGACAATCAGCAGGACCACGACCACCAACGCGAGGGCGGCCCAGAATACGGCATTGCTGTGCAACCAGCTCGCGCGTCCCGACGCCGCCATCGCCGGGGCCGCGTCCAACGCGGCGACCACCCGCGGCGCCGTCAGCAGCCGGGAGCTTACGAGGCTCAGGTCGTAATGCGGGGGGAGGGCGGCGGCATTGCCGTACACCAAGGCGACACCGTCGGTGGCGTCGGTCTTGAAAATCAGCCGCGCCACTGGGTACGTGGCCTGCACGGCATCGAGCGAAATCGGAGCATTATCGCCATTCTCTGTTTCGAGCCACAGCGCATCGCCTTGCGGGCGGGCGGCGAGGTCGAAGGCCCGCGTCTCGGGCACGCCGGGATCGGGCGTGCGGCTCCAATCACCGGTGGCGAGGGTATGTTCGAGGGCGCGGCCCTCCGGGTTCGTGAGTTTCTCGTACAGGCGGAAAGTGCGCGAGAAAAGCGGGGTCCGCGAGGTAAGGATCACGCGCTGCAGCGGCAGGCCGGCATGCGGCAGCGGGAGCCGCCACCGGCTGGCGCCCGGGTGTTTGGCGTCGGGTTCCACCGCGGCGGCCAGCGGGAGGGCGCGGGCCAGCGCGGGGAGTTCGAGCACATACGGCATCTGGTGACCATCGTGGAGCAGGCGGACGTCCTCGAGGTTGGGCCGCGCGCCCGCCAGCGCTGCCGGATCGAGCTCCAGTTCCTGCACGCCGGGCTTGTCGATCCGCACCGCCCGGTGCGCGGACCAATCGCGATCATCGAGTGGCGCGCCGGCCAGTGGAATGTCGGGCAGCGGCGGTCCGGCGAGCGTGGCGCGCGGACGGTAATCGGGAATGTCGGTCAAAGGCCCCGGCTCGATCGTCGCCGCCGCGGCGCGACGCATCTCGGCGGCGAATGCCGCGAGGTCATAGCGCGGCGGCTCGGCCTGCGGATTGCCGGACAGGAGCAGGTGGGTGCCGGCGGTGGTGGCGTCGAAGCGCAGGTGCACCGGCTGGACGCGGGCCTGGACACCGCCAATGCCCAGCGGCGGCGAGTCGCCATTGTGGATATGCACAAGCAGCTCGCGGGTATTCGGGGCGAAATCGACGGGCAATTCGAGCTGGGCGCGGGCAGGCGAGCCCTCGAGCGCGACGCGATAGAGCGTCCCGGTGGCGAGCGTGCGTTCGCCGGGGACGCCGCCCGGCGCCTCGCGGATCGCGACGCTCACGCGCCGCATGAAGAGCGCATCGCCGACGTCGAAAGCCAAGGCCGCCAGCGGCAGGTTGCGGCCCGGCAGGGTGACGGTCAGGACCGTCTCGCCCGCAAACTCGTCGCGGTGGCTGACCGTCGCATCGACGCGCGTCGTGACCGGTTGGGCGGCCGCGACCGGTCCGGGCAGCGGCACGACGAAGGCGCCCGAGAACACGATCGGACGCGAGCGATACTCGTCGATGGTCACGCGGACAAAGGCGGCGCGGCGGCCCGCCAGCGGCAGCCGCAGTTGTTCGGCGCCGAACTGGCGGAAGATCGGCACGGCGGCATCGACCGACTGCCACGCCTGGCCGTCGTCGGAGATGTCGGCATGGGCGGCCTTGAAAAAATAGGCGACGGAGGTCGCCAGCTCGATCGCCGCCAGCGGGGCGTCCGTACCGGTCTCGATCAACAGCTGGGTCGTGTCGCCCGCGGAGGTGGGCGTGAAAGCCCGCGGGTGGAGCCGGCGCGGCGCGGGCGCGGGTTGATCGTAGCGCAGCTCGCGATCGAGCAAGCTGGCGATTTCGCGGCCGTCGGGCCCGAGCACGCGCAGGTCAGCGAGGCCGGGTTGGGCGGCATCGAACGTCGCGGGCGGCAGCGCCACCTGCACGAGGCCGGGCGCGGTGACCGCCAGCGGCTGGCGATGGCGCCATTCCGTGGGCACGATGGCGCCGGCGGCGGTCGCGGCCGCGACGAGCAGCAGCGCGAGGCTCTCAGGACGGGGGCGAAGCGGATTTCTCATTGCTCGGGAGGAAGCGTTGGTACGCAAAGGACGCGAGGATGGCGATGACGGCCACGGCGAAGAGCGCGCCGATGCGGTAGAGCGCCTCGAGGCGGGCCAGGTCATGGAAGAAGAGTTTGAGCAGCGTCACGCTCAGCAGCGCGATTGCGGCGTAGCGCGCGGCCCGCTGGCCGCGCCAGAGGCCGGCGGCGAGCAGGCCGAGCGCGAACAGCGCCCAGCCGATGGTGTAGGACATGTCGCGCGCGAAATTGCCGGAGAACTGGAACGTGAGGCTGCGCACGCCCGGCGGCGTGAAATAATCGGCGATCTCCACGTTGAGGAGCAGGAACGCGAGGATCGTGCCCAACGTGTTGAAGAGCGGGGGCACGTTCACGCCGAGCACGCGTTCGCGGGGCGGTGCCGCGAGTCGCGCGCCGACGAACAACGCCGCCAAGGTGAGCCCATAAGCATAGAGATACCAGTTCAGGATCGCACCGCCGCGCACATGGTAGCCGAGCACAGCCGGGTTAAGCGCGAGACGCACGAAGGCGACGACGAGCAGGACAGCGCCGGTGGCCCGCAGTCCCGGGTGCGGCACCCGGTGGAAGAGCCACAGCAGGGCGGCGCCTTCCAGCGCCCACGCCACCGTGAGCCACTGGCGCTCGAATTGAATCGGGAAGATCAGCGTGATGAAAAACAGGGCGGTGCCGCCGAACCAGGCGAGCTGGTTCAGGCGCTTGGGCGCGTCCGCCGGAACGAGCTGGAGGATGGCGACCAGGCTGATCAGCGGCGGCACGGCGAACATCGCCGGAAGCAAACCCATGTAGGGACTTGGCGAGGCGTCCTTGATCACGCGGTAGACGAGCGGGAAGTGGACCACCGCCGCCAGGGCGGCGACCGCCCAGGGGCCGGTGCGATCGACGAAGGTGCGCCGAAAAGCAAACGGGTAGGCCGCGAACACCGCATAGAAGGCAAAATACGAGAAGAGCGGCAGCGCCGGGGTCGCAGGATTGAAGTGGCCGGCGTGCCACGCGTATTCGAGGCCCGCGACGCCCGCGAGGGCACACGCCGGCAGCCATTCGATCACGAGCAGTCGCGCGAGACCGAGCGTCAGGACGACCAGCAGGAGGCCGAGCCCGAACACCGCCGTCGGATCCGGCAGGTCGAGACGGCCGCTCGCCATGATCAAGAGCAGGAAGGGCAGCAGCGAGGCGAACGCCGGGATTTGCGCGCGCGTGTCGCCGAACACGGCGGCGAGCGCCGACGGCGCACCGCCCGCCGCAGCCGGCAGCCGGGCGCCGAGCCGGCGCCCGAGCCACAGGCTGGCGGCAAAGAAGAACACGGCGAAGAAGCCGATCACGACGAGGAGCCCGAACGGGATGCCGGCGGACACCGGCACCTTGAACACCCAGGCGCCGGCGGCGGCGAGCGTGAGCACCAGCACCACGGCAATCCCGGCGAGCGAAGTGCTCACGACGGCGAGCGCGATGGCAATCAGGTCGACGAGCAGCATCGCCGGCCAGAGCAGGAACGAAACGGTCTCGAGTTTGAACAGCGGGCCCAGCAGCAGGAGCAGTGCGAGCGGCGGGAAGAGCTGGCTCCACCAGGTCGGCCCGGCGGCCGGCCGGCGACGTTCCAACACGAGCGGAAAGGCGGCGTGCAGGCCCGCGAAGACCAGCGTCGCAGCCAGCGACCAGGGCAGTAGAGCGTCGGTGAGATTGAGCGCGACCCACACTCCCAGGAGAATGAACACGGCCAGCCCGGCGATGAGATGCAGCCGCGGCAGCCGTTCGTCGAGCCACGCCGGCGCCAGCAACAGCAGGTCGGCCACCAGCATGAATCCAAGCAGCAATCCGGGGCGCGCGCCGACGATATGGTCTTCCGCCAGGAACAGGGCGAAGCCCAGTGACAGCGCCGGCATCATGACGGCCGAAGCGAGGACCGCCGGCGAGGCGCGGTCGAGCCGCCGGGCCAGGAGATAGACGCCGAAATAGAAGGCGCTGAATGAAAGGCACAGCGTGACAATCGTCCCGGCCTGGGCGGGATCGAACCGGAGCGCCGCCCAGCGGACGAGCAGGACGGCGGTGGCGCCGGCCGCGCCGGCGACGAGTCCGCCGTGATTCTCCCGCCAAGCCAGGGCCAGCAGGAAGAAGCCCGTCAAAAATACGAAACCGAAAAGCAGGCCGGTGCCGGCGGCCATTGCGCCCTGGCCGAGAATAAACCACGCATAGCAGAAGGCGACCGCCGGCAGCGCGGCGGCGGTGTACGCGAGCAACGGGCTTTCGCGCCCGCAGCGGCGGGCGGCTTCGCGCGCGGCGAAGAAGAGCGCGGAGAACGCGAGGCAGACGATCATCGCCGTGCCGGACTTTTCCGGCGCGTAGAACTTGTCCGTCCAGCCGAGCAGCATGATGACCGTGCCGCCGGCGCCGAGCGGCACCAGATAGAACCAGGAGCGGTGCAGCGCGACCGCCACCAAGCCGAGGTCAAGCAGCCCAATATAGCCGAAGAGCCCGACGGGATTGTCCACGCCCGTCGACAGCAGCGACGGCGTCAGGAATCCGCCGAGCAGCCCGAGGATGGCGACCACCTGCGCCTCGAGCCGCACCGCGAGCACGAACGCCGTCGTCGTAATCAGCGCCATCAACAGCAACGTCGGCACCGGCCCGAAGAAATCGAAGTGGTAGATCGACCGGCAGGCGAAGGTCACCGCATAAAGCGACACCACGCCCGCCGCGATCAACGTTTGCGATGTGATCCGGTAGCGGGTGCGGTCGAGGCGCAGGCCGCCGACCACCAGCCCGGCCCCGACGATGAAGCCGATCGCGACGCGGACGGCGGGCGGGATCAGGTCATGGTCGAACGAGTATTTGACGAAAAAGGCGACGCCGAGGAACAGGGCCAGCCCGCCCAGCCACGCGAAGAGCTTGGCGCCCATGAACTGCTCCCAGTTGATGCTCTCGAGCCAACCCGGCTCGCGCGGAGGCGGAGTATAGACGGGGGGCACCACCACAGGCCGCGGCGGGGCGACGGTTGTTTCGGGCGCCAGCACCGGCGGTGCTTCCTCCTCTCCAACGGAGGGAGACGGGACGGTGGCCGGCGGGACCGCCGCGATGATGGCCGGAGGCGGAGAAATCGCCGCGGCCACGACCGTTGGAGGCGTGAGGCTCGCCGGACGTGCCGGGGCAGATTCGGGCGCGGACGGCGTCGCTGGGGGCGGCGAGGCGGTCGATGGGCGGAAGCGCTGGATCTCGTCGCGCAATTGCTCGATCTCGGCATACAACGCATCGAGCGTGCGCTGGTGTTCCCCGAATTTGACGAAGACCCAGATCGGGAGGACAACGAGAACCGCGAACAGGTAGAGCGCCAGTAGGATTAGGAGTGCTTCCATGGGGACGGCCCGTCCGCCCCTTGATGTTCCGACGGTACCGGGATGGCAAGCCTTGGACCGGCACGCGGAGTGGGGGAGGACGACGGGGGCATGGCAAAAATCATACGGCCGGCGCCGGCGATCGTGGTAATAGAAAATTCCAATGCGACCATTGAGAAAGCCAACCGGCGGATGATCGCGCCGCTTTGTGCCGCGATCAGAGTCCGAAGTCGCGGGATCAACCCGCTCCTACATTTCGTCCTGTAGCGGCGCTCTGTGAGCGCCGACAGTTTCCACGGCGGTCATAGACCGCCGCTACCTCACTCCGCGTCGAGGTGCTGGAGGGCGCGGAGGACCTTCTTGCCGGCGGGCGGCGGCACGTCCGTGAGGCTGGCGAGGGCGGCGACCAGGTCCCGGATTTCCGATTTTTTCAAGACCAGGGCGGCGATCTCGGGCATGGCGGACGGGGCCGATTCGACGCTGCGGATGTCGGCCGACGCCACCTCAGTGGTCGCATCGTCGCCGGTGCGCAGCAGGAGGGAATTCGCGTCGCGACGCAGCACGGTGCCGGCGACGGTCGAGCCGTCCTTCTTCGTGATCGTGACGATTTCGAAACCGGCCGCAATTTTGGCGCTGGGCTTGAGGATCGACTCGAGGATGTATTCGCGCGAGCCGCGGGCGCCGATGCCGGCCAGGTTGGGGCCGGCCTCGCCACCGGGCGAATCGCCGACGCGGTGGCAGCGGATGCACTGCATCACCGGCTGGGTGGCGAAGATCTTCCGGCCGGAGCCGATGTTGCCGCCCTCAAGGCAGACGCGATAGGCGGCGAGCGGATCGCGATCGCCGGCGAGTTCGGCGTCGCGCCTGGCCAGGAACTGCTGGATCCGCGGGTCGCGGCGCTTCGCGGCGGCCTCGAGCAGGTCGAGTTGCGCCGCGGGCGCGATCTTGCCGGCGGCGAAGGCCTCCAGCCGGTGAAAGAGCAGGTCGTCGACGGCGGGATCCTGCGTCGCCCCGAGCGCCGCGTAGGCGGTCTGCTGCTCCTTGACCGTGCCGTCGATGATGAGCCGCGTGAGGCTGGCCATGGCGGCGGCCGGACTCAGGCGGCTGTTGATCGGCAGGGCCGCGAGGCGCAGCTCGGGGGCGTCGGACGCGAGCGCCGCGGCTGCCGCGGCGGCAAGGTCGGGGTCGTGGAGGGCGTCGAGCGCCTTCAGGGCCGCCGCGCGCACCGCGCCGGACGCGCCGGTGTTGCCGACCAGCGTGCGCAACGCGGGAAGGGCGTCGTTGAGGCCGAGGGCGACGAGAGCGTCGATCGTGGCGGTCTGCACCGTCTCGGGCGTGCGATCGGAAAACAGCGTCGCGAGCTGGGGCTCGAGCGCGGCGGACGCGACCGCGACAGGACGGGTCTTGTCCGGCAGCGGCCGGTAGACGCCCACGACGCGGTCGCGGGCCGGTGGTTTCGGCCAGAGGGCGAGCAGCTCGATCGCTTCCTGGCGCAGCGGCGCGGGGGCATCGCTGGCGGCGAACGCGGCGAGCGCCTTGGCGTTGGCGGGCGTGCCCAGGCGGAAATTCACATTGAGGGCGCGGAGCATGATCTCCGGCTCGGCGACGGGTTGCGTGAGGAACTCAGCCACGGCCGGGAACGCGGCCGTGATCGGCACATCGGCGATGGCCAGCACCGCTTCGCGCACGATCATGAAATCGGAATCGGCCAGGAACTTGGTGATCTCCGGGCTCACGAGGCGGCGCAGCGCCAGCACGGCGGCGCGGCGGACGGCGGGGGATTCGTCGCTCGTGGTGGCGGCGAGCTGTTCGGGCGTGGCGCAGCCGGCGAGGCCGAGAACGATCGCGTGGCGCAGGTAGGCGTCGGCATCGTTGTTGGCGCGGGCGGCGGCGAGCAGGGCGGGCAGGGCCGACGGCGCCTTCAACTTGCCGAGCGACTGGGCGGCGAAAAATTTCACGCGGTTGTTCTCGTCCTTGAGGGCGGCGATGAGATCGTCGGTGCTGTCGCCCTGGCGGAAATCGCCGAGCAGCTTCAGTGACTGGGCCCGGATCTCCGCGTCGTGATCATGGACTAAGCGCTTGAGCGGGACCAGCGCGGCGGCATCGGTGCGGGCGACCTGGCCGAGACCCCAGACGGCGTGGCGGCGGGCGAGCGGGGAATCGCTGGCATTGAGGACGCCAGTGAACACGGCGATGCTTGGGGCGCCGCGCTCAGCGAGGGTAAACTGCGCCTCGAGTCGAACGCGCCAGTCGGGATGCGCGAGGAGGCCGGCGAGTTCGTCGGCGGATTTCTTCGTGTAATCGGATCCGATGAGCTGCTGGGTGGACTTGATCAGCGGATCATTGATGAACTTCGGGTCGAAGATCGTGTAGATGCGGCCGCGGCGCGACTTCGGCCAGCCCTCGGCCCAGTCGGAATAGTAGAGTTTGCCGTCGGGACCGAAGCGGACGTCAGTGGGCAGTGCGCCGGTGAGGAACGGCGCGGCGGTGTCGATGGCGTAGGAAGCGCCGTCGGGCTTCACGGTGTACGCGTAGATGCCGGAGTTGGAGATCGCGCCCTTGAAGTGCGTCACGAAGATCGTATGGGCGAAGGCCGGCGTCAGCCCGGTGCCGGGATAATAGGCGACGCCCGACGGGCCATCCTCGATGTTGCAGATCGGCGGGAGGATGTAGGCGGGCTGGCCCTTGAAGCGCGGGTGCCAGAGCTTCTCGCTGTTCCACGGGCCGGCGTTGCCGCGGGGATTGTGCTGGTAGCCGATCCGCCAGCCACTGTCGCCGCCCTCGACGACGTGCACGAGGCGTTCCTCGTCGCCCTGGTCGCTGTCGTTGTCGCCGGTGAACAGATCGCCATATTCATTGAAGAGCAGCGACTGCGGATTGCGCAGCCCGGTGGCGAAAAGCTCAAAGTGCGTGCCGTCGGGGTCGCAGCGGAAGACCGAGCCGGTGTCCGGTGCGCTGACGACCGTGCCTTCCTTCGTGGGCACGGTGGCGGCGCGGTCGCCGATGCTCATGTAGAGCCGCCCATCGGGGCCGAAGATCAGGCCGTGGAAATCGTGGCCGGTGAAGTTGAACCGCAGGCCGAAGCCGCGGAGCAGTTCGGTGCGGGTCTCCGCCTTGTCTCGGCCCGTGAATTTCCACAGCGCCGGGATGTTGCTGAACCAGACCTCGCCGCGGCGGGCGACCACGCCGGAGGCGATGCCATCGATGGGCGAACGAAAGTTGTCGGCGTAGACGCCGGCCTTGTCGGCCTTGCCGTCGCCATCGGTATCCTCGAGCAGGCTGAGGCGCTCGGATTCCTTGGAGAGCTCCTTGAGGCCGGCTTCGCCGAAGTTCTTTTTGATGCTGGCGAGGAAGTCCTCCTGCGTGCGGTTGGCGAGATCGTCCTCGAGGGTCCACATGTAATCGCGGATATCGAGGACGCTGGTGCGGTAGCGGTACGTCTCAGCGACGAAGACGCGGCCGTGCTCGTCGATATTGAAGGCGACGGGGTTGGCGAACATCGGCTCGGCGGCCCAGAGCGTGGCTTTGAGGCCGGCCGGGAGCTGCATGTGCGCGATGGCCTTGGTGGGCTCGTCCGACGCCGGCTCGATCTCGGGCGCGGCCTGGCGCGTTTCATCCTTGAGCTTGCCGACGGCACCGTGGAGGTCGGTCTCCATCTCGACGCCTTCCTCGGCGGCCCGGGCCGGGGGGAGGAGGGCGAGCGCGGCCAGGAGGGCGGCGGCGATGGGCGTGAAGCAACGAACGGCGTGGCGACGGGCGTGGGGCAGCATGGAGCCGCGAAACTACGGGGCCCCGATCGAAAGGCAAGGGGCGGCGTGGGACATATTTTGCGGGCGAAGAGATCCGTTGCCCGGGCGGCCCTTCCGGTTCGCACCACCGCAAACCCGCGGGAGGGTGCAACGAACCGTGCAATGAGCCGGACGGCGACGGCCGCCCGATCCGCTCGACCTTGCGCGAGGCGCTTCGCCGCCCCGGATCTCCGCGCGAAAATCCCCCGGGCATCGCCTGACAGTGATGTCAGGCAGCCGGGGTGGAACCGCCGCCTGAAAAATATCCAATGGCGCGCAAGGAAACCGCGTCCACGCCTTCCTTCCCCACGAAGTTCGGCATCGAACGGTGTCCGCACCATCCACCACTGACAGCCAAAGCAAAACATCCATGACACGCCACCTGTACACCGGGGCATTCATCGCGTTCCTGGCCGGCGCCATCGCCGCCGGGGGACAAACAACTTCGGGCGACGACGTCGTCCAGCTCGACAAGCTGGTCGTGACCGAAATGAAACGCTTCTCCGACCAGGCCATTCCGGACAAGACGCCGGTTTCCTTCAGCGAGCTCGGCAAGGAGACCATCGCCAATGAACTCGGTTCGCGCGACATCCCGCTCGTGCTGAACAGCACGCCTTCGGTTTTCGCCACCACGGACGGCGGCGCCGCCGGCGACGCCCGCGTGAATGTCCGCGGCTTCAGCCAGCGCAACGTCGCCATCCTGATCAACGCCGTCCCGACCAACGACCTTGAGAACGGCTGGCTCTATTGGTCCAACTGGGACGGCTTGGGCGACGTTACCGCGGCGATCCAGGTGCAGCGCGGCCTGAGCAACGTGACGCTCCCGACCCCCTCGATCGGCGGCACGATGAACATCATCACCGATCCGGCGGCGGCGCGGCGCGGCGGCTCGTTCCGCTTCGAGGTGGGCAGCGACAGTTTCCGCAAGGAGACGCTCGTGCTCAACACCGGCGAACTCAAAAAGAAGTTTGCCCTCACCCTGGGCATCGTGCGGAAAACTGGCGACGGCTACCCGGTCGGCGCCTACACCGACGGCTGGGGCTATTACCTCGGCGCTTCCTGGCGCGTGAATGCGCGGAACCGCCTCGAACTCTTCGCGATCGGTGCACCGCAGATGCACGGCCAGCGCATCTTCGCCTCGAACATCGCCGCGTACGACACCGAGTACGCCAAGAGCCTGGGCTACAGCGACGCCGACATCACGGCCGCGCAGAAGGTCGGCCCGGTCAACGCCGGCGCCGCCTACAACCAGAACGTCTCGCCGGTCAGCACGACGTACACGGGCAAGCAGTACTACTGGGGCGGCGTGCATGTCCGCCAGAACGGCGAGTTCATCAACGAGCGCGAAAACTACTTTCACAAACCCCAGATCAACCTGAACTGGTATTCCACCCTGGCCGACGGCCTGCAGCTCAACTCCGTGTTCTATTATTCCGGCGGCCGCGGCGGCGGCTCGGGCACAATCAACAACGGTTCCGCGAGCAACGCCTTCGCCCGCTACGCCAACAGCGACCCGCTGTGGGGCAGCAACATCGATTGGAACAAGACCATCGCCAGCAACGCAGGCGCCAAGAATGTCCGCGGCGGCGCCAAGGTGGCGGGCCAGTCCCTCGGCATCCTCCGCAACAGCGTGAATAACCAGGACCAGTGGGGCATCGTGTCGAAGCTCGCATACGATGTAACCCCGGCCACAAAGGTCACGGCGGGCGTCGACTGGCGCACGGCAACGATCGATCATTTCCGTGAAGTCCGCGATCTGCTCGGCGGCGACTACTACCTGCCGACCGCCTCCCAGGCCAGCGACTTCTGGGCCGACGGCGCCAACACCCACCTCGGGCTCGGCGACAAGCTCGACTACTTCAACACCAACACCGTCGACTGGCTCGGCGCCTTCCTCCAGGGCCAGTACGAACAGGGCCCGATCACGGCGTTCGGCGTCTACGGCGCCTCGTCGGTCGACTACTCGTATCGCGACCACTTTCTCAAGGCCGCCAACGGCGGCGAGTTTCTCCTCGATCCCGGCGCCAAGAAGGGCCAGCAGCTCAAAGGCGGCGTGCAATACGCCCTCTCGAGCGGGCTGAAGGTCTATGCCAACGCCGGCTGGGTCTCGAAGGTGCCGAACTTCGACGGCGTCATCAACGACGTCAGCGGCGTGCTCGTGCACACAAACAACGAGCGCTTCACGTCCTACGAAGTTGGTGCGCGTTACACGACCGCCGATCGGAAGATCAACGTTTCCGCCAGCTATTATTACACGTTGTGGCGCGACCGCACGGTCTCGGCCGTCGACTCACAGGCGGACACCGTGACCTACCTGCGCGGGGTGAACTCCGATTACTCGGGCTTTGAACTCGAGGGCTCGTGGGTGCCGAACCGCTGGTTCCGTTTCGACGCGGCCGCCTCGATCGCCGACTGGACCTACCAGAACGACGTGCCGGCCCAGGTCATCGACATCAGCTCCGGGGCCGAGCTGCCCTCCAGCGGCACGATCTACATCCGCGACCTCAAGGTCGGCGACGCGCCGCAGACGCAGTTCGCCTACTCGGCCACCGTGTTTCCCATGGACGGCCTGTCGCTCAAACTCGAGGGCCGCGCCTACATGCGGTATTGGGCGGACTACACTCCCGACAGCCGGCGGAGCGCCTCCGACCGCGGCCAGCCGTGGGAAATCCCGAGCTACCAGCTCTACGACCTGCACGTGAACTACCGCCTGCCGACGTTCAACCGGCATTTCGACGCCTCCGTGTTTTTCCACGTCTTCAACCTCTTCGACAAAACGTACGTCTCGGATGCGACCGACAACAGTTCCTTCGAGGCGATCTCCACCGCGCCGTCGCACAGCGCGCAGCGGGCCGAGGTCTTCTTCGGGCCGCCGGTGACGTTCAACCTTGGCGTCAAACTAACGTTCTGACGCATGGTGTAGGGGTGCAGACCCCGGGGGCGGTCAGGGGACTGGCCGCCCCTAGTTTTTTCCCGAAAGGGTCCCGGCGGTGCATTCGGCGCCGCCGGGATTTTTGCCACGGGATTGGCTTGCCGCGCCGCGCCAGCTCCGGCGTCATCGCGCCATGAGCCTGACCGTCTGGACCAACCACGAGCTGCGGCCCGAGGCCGGCGCATTTTTCAACGCAGGGCTGGCGCAAGCCGGCTGCCGGCTGCTGCAGTCGGCCCAGTCCTCGCCTTCCGTGCTGGTGGCGAGCGGCACCGATGCGGCGCTGGCGGACGCGGAGGTCGCCTACGGCCAGCCGGATCCGGACGACGTGATGAAGTACCCGCGGCTCAAATGGGTGTCGCTCTCCTCCGCGGGCTACACGCGCTACGACCGCGACGATTTCCGCGCCGCCATGCGCGCGCGCGGCACGCTCGTGACGAATGCCTCGGAGGTGTTCGCCGACCCGTGTGCGCAACAGATGCTCGCAGCGATGCTCGCGCTCGTGCGCGGCCTGCCCGCGCAGCTCCGCAACCAGGACGGGCCTCGCGCGTGGCGTTATTTCGAGGATCGCTACTCCAATCGCGTGCTGACGGACGCGAACGTCCTGTTGCTCGGCTACGGCGCCATCGGCCGGCGGCTGGCGCAATTGCTCGCGCCCTTCGGCGCACGGGTCACCGCCTTCCGGCGCTCGGCCCGCGGCGATGAGGGCGTGCCGGTCGTGACGGAGTCCGGGCTGGCGGCGGCGCTCGGCGCGGCGGACCACGTGGTGAACCTGCTGCCGGAGTCGCCCGCGACGCGCAATTTCATGGCGGCGGCGCGGTTCGCGCAGATGAAGCCCGGCGCGCGCTTCTACAACATTGGTCGCGGCACGACGGTCGACCAGCCGGCGCTGATCGCCGCGCTCGATTCGGGGCATGTCGCTGGCGCCTATCTCGACGTGATGGAGCCGGAGCCCTTGCCGCCGGAGCACCCGCTGTGGCGCGCGCCGAATTGTTACATCACCTGCCACATCGGCGGCGGCACGGGCGACCAGGATTTCAAGCTCGCGCGGCACTTCCTCGACAACCTCCGCCGCTTCCAGGCCGGCGAACCCCTGGTCGACCGGATCATCCCGGAATGACCGGAACGTCGAACCGCGTGCGCCAGACGCCCCGGCGATTCCTGGCGTTGATCTTGGCGGCGAGCGCGCTCCTGGGCCAAGGTTGCGTGTGGTATCGGTTCGTGTCCGTCCCGGCCTATCGGTCCGTCTCCATCACCGGAAGCGCGGCGACCGGCGGCCCGCAGGCGACCGTGATCGGGCTCACGCAGGCCGCGGATATGAAACTCTACCTCGACCTGGTGATCAATGGCCGGCCGGTCCGCGGCGTGGTCGATACCGGCGCCTACCCGACCTTCTTCGACAAAGGCGCCCTCGAGGAAATCGGCGTGCGCGTGGACAGGACCCGGACGCCGGCCGAAACCAATGGCGGGGTTCTTTACACCGGCGTGCTCTCGTCGCTGAAGATCGGCGGAATGGAATTCAAGGATTTCACCTGTTGGTCCCTGGACCTGTCGAAGGAGCGTTCGCTGCACGCCCGGAACGGCCTGCCCGATTTCGCCGTCCTGCTGGGCGCGGATGTTCTGACCCGTTTTCGCGCCCGGATCGATGTCGGGAAGCGGGAACTGGTCCTAACGCTGCCCGAGGGCATGCTGCGGTCGGACCCCGCGAAAGCCGCCACGAGTCCGTGACAGCGAGTCCGGTGGCGCGGACCAAGGGCGACCCGAAGGAGTCAGGTTGTTTTAGTCCCGATTGCTGAAAGGCGATCCGAAGGGGTCTGGTTGCGAGTCGGGGCTTGGAATCGATCCGCAGCGGGGCTTGGTTCGCAGATCATGGCACTACGCCCGCGGCCGTCGGGCCGGCCGCCGATTGCACGCTCGCGCGGACGCCGCGAATGTGCGAAACTGTGCGCCAAAGGATTACCATGCCTACCGCCATCGTGATGCTCAAAACGGACCGCAAACGGGTGACGAACATTGCCGAGCTGCTCCTCGAGCTGCCCGACATTTCGGAGGTGTACTCGATCTCCGGCCGCTACGACCTGCTGGTCTTCATCAAGAGCGACTCCGTCGACAAAATCGAAAGCGTCATCACCGACGAACTGCTGAAAACCGAGGGGATCGTGGACAGCGAAACGATGTTCGCCTTCCGGAGCTACGACAAGCGCGAGGGCGGCCGCGCGGTGGACGTGGATTGACCGGGTCCGTCCGATTCTACTGCAGGCGCGGCGTTACGCCGCGACCTGCTCGTTCCCTCGCGGGATAAACCCGCTCCTACAGTTCATGCCCGCATGGAGTGCGGGCTCCACCTACTGCTTGTAGACTTTGCCGGCTTTCATGACGAAGCTGACCTTCGTCATGAGATTGATGTCGGCGAGCGGGTCGCCTGGGACGGCGACGAGGTCCGCCAGCTTGCCCTTTTCAACGGAGCCGAACTGGTCGTCCTTGCCGATCAGCATGGCGCCATCGATCGTGCCCATCTGGATGGCCTTCATCGGCGGCACGCCGGCCTCGACGAGATAAACAAATTCCTTCGCGTTCTCGCCATGCGGCGCCACGCCCTGGTCGGTGCCGAGTGCCATCTTCACGCCGGCGCGGTAGGCGCGGCCGGCGGTGGCCTGGATGAGCGGACCGATCGCGGCCGCCTTGGCGCGGACCACCTCCGGGAAGAAGCCGTCGACCTTTGCCTTGTCGGCGACGAAGCGGCCCGCGCTGATGGTGGGCACGTACCACGTGCCGTGTTCCTTCATGAGCGCCAGGTCCTCGTCGTTCATGTAGGTGCCGTGTTCGATGGAGTCGACGCCGTCGACCACCGCGCGACGGATGGCCTCGGCGCCGTGCGCATGCGCGGCGACCTTCAGGCCATATTCGTGGGCGGTGGTGACGACGGCCCGGATCTCGTCGTCGTCCAGCTGCGGGTTGTCACCGCTGCTCTCGAGGCTGAGCACGCCGCCGGAGGGCATGATCTTGATGAGGTCGACGCCATGCTTGAAGTGCTCGCGCACGACACGGCGCGCATCGTCGGGCCCGTTGATGACGCTCGGGGTGGGGATGTGGTCCTGGATTTCGTAGTTGAGCCCGGTCGTGGGATCGGCGTGCCCGCCCGTGCTGCCGATCGGCGTGCCGACGGCGAATACCCGCGGGCCCTCGATCAAGCCCTCGGCGATCGCCTTGCGCAGCGCGACGTTGATATAGTCGTCGGCGCCGAGGTCGCGCACGGTGGTGAACCCGGCCATCAGCGTGCGGCGAGCGTAAACGACGGAACGATACGCATAGTCCGCCGGATTGAGGTAGAAACGCTCGGTATAGGATTTCGGCGACTGCTGGTCCGTGAGGTGAACGTGGCAGTCGATCAGGCCGGGTAGCACGGTGGCGTCCTTGAGCTCGATGACGGCATCGCCGGCGCCGGGCGCGGCATAGCCGTCGTCGATGGCGGCGATGCGCTCCCCGTCTATGACAATGGTAACAGCCTTGCGTGGGGTGTCGGCGCGGCCATCGATGAGTGAACCGGCGTGGATCAGGGTCCTGGCATCGGCGAGGCTGACCGCCACCAGCGCGGCGCCCGCGAAAAGAAAGCGGGGACTTATGGACATGTGCCTTGATGACCCAGCGCCCTGCCGCGCGCAACCGCCAAGTCGTCGCCCCGGTGCTGCCATCGCTGGCATTTGGCTGGCGCGCCTCCGGCGAATTTTTCAATCTGCGGCATCCCCACGCACCCCACGCTCGTAATTCGGGAATAACCCACGCCCCGCTGCGCTCGTATCGGCCACGTTAAGCAGAACCCTTTTCCCCACTTTCCATTCCTGTCACCGACACCATGCCGGCTGGCGGGAATGAAAAACGAACCCAACAATCCTAGTATCACATGAACAAATCCACGAAGACCATCATCATGGCCGCGGCGATCTCCGGCCTTTATCTCGGCGGCCTCGCCCTCAAGTCCTACGGCAGCACCGGCACCTCCGCCGGCCACGAGGACAAGGCGTCCAAGGACAGCTGCAAAGGCAAGGACGGCTGCAAGGGCAAGGACGACGGCAAGTCGCATGACTGCAAGGGCAAGAACGACTGCAAGGGCAAGGGCGGCTGCTCGGCCGGCGACAACGGCTGCAAGGGCAAGAACTCCTGCAAGGGCAAGGGTGGCTGCGCCTCCAAGGACGACGACACCAAGAAGGGCTGATTTGTTCACGTGAACGGGCCCGCGCGGGTTCGTTCCACCTATTCCACGGCGGGAGACCGGGCCACGCCCCGGTCTCCCTTTTTTTGAACGAGCATGAGCTGTTGGGCGGGATCGCTGATTCCGCCCGGCAGCTGGACCGCTGATCAGGGCTTGCAGAAACCCGCATCCGGATTCCGATGCATCTCCCCGGATCCTTCGCTGCGCTCAGAATGACTCGCATTGGAAATAAATACCAGCGACGGTCATCCTGAGCGCAGCGAAGGATCCAATACGACAACGCTCCGCCTGGCGCCACGCCGGACCATCGTTCGAAACCTCCCGCGCACATTTTTCCTCTCCATGCCCGCCAACCGCTTCAACGGCTTCACCGACTACGGCATCGGCATCGGTCTGCGCATCCCGCACTACGACCACATCCTCACGCGCAAGCCGACCGTCGACTGGTTCGAGATCATCTCCGAGAATTTCCTGGTCGACGGCGGCCGCCCGCTCGAGGTCCTTGACCAGATCCTGGCGCAATACCGCGTGGTGCAACATGGCGTCGCGCTGTACTTCGGTTCGGCCGACGGCCCGAACAAGGAACACCTGCGCCGCCTGAAGGCGCTCACCAAGCGCACCAAGACGCCGTGGCTCTCGGACCACCTTTGCTGGGGCAGCGTCGACGGCAGCTACTCGCACGACCTGCTGCCGATGCCCTACACGATGGCCGCGGCGCGGAAGACCGCCGAGAACATCCGCATCGTGCGCGACTATCTCGAGCTGCCCATCGCCGTCGAGAACGTCAGCTCGTACACCGAGTTTCATGTCTCGGAGATGACCGAGTGGGAATTTCTCACCGAGGTGGTCGAGCTGGCCGACTGCGGAATTCTCCTCGACGTGAACAACATCTACGTCTCGTCGAAGAACCATAATTTCGATCCCTACGACTACCTCAACAACGTGCCGCATCATCGCGTCGCGCAGATGCACATCGCGGGGCACACGACATTCGAGAAGTACATCCTCGACACGCACGACCACCCGGTGCTCGACCCGGTGTGGAAGATGTACGCGCACGCCACGCGCCTCTGCGGGGTCACCGCCACGCTGCTTGAGTGGGACGACAAGATCCCGTCGTTCGACGAGGTGCATGCCGAGGCGCTCAAGGCGAACGAGTTCATCGCGCAGGCGCGCGAGGCCGGCATCCCGGCGCCGCGCGAGACGGTGAAGGGGCGGGGAAGGTGAGGACGGTTCGCATGAATGCACACACCCCGGCGCTGCGCGCCACCCCTCTTGCTAGAGGGGATCTCAATTCCGCTTGCATCGTTCCCCTCTATCAAGAGGGGTGCCCGACAGGGCGGGGTGTGTAGGAACACCATGCCCGCCGCACCCAAACGCATCGCCCCGACCGAGGTCCGCTCCACCGGCCAGCTCGCCGCCTTGCAGCGCGCGATGTGGGGCGTGATTTCGCGGCCGCTGACCGACGACAGCCGCATGCAGCCGCGCTGGTCCGACGGCCGGCCCACGGACGAGGTCGCCGGGCAGATCGCAAAACCCAACGACCGGCTGACCTCATTCGAGCGCCTTGAGATCTACAACCGGATGTACTGGTTCCGGGTACTCGACAGCCTTTACGACGATTGCCCGGGGCTGCGCGCCGTGCTCGGCGACCCGAAGTTCATCGCGCTGGCCGAAGCGTACCTGGTCAAATATCCGTCGCGCTCGTTCACGTTGCGCAACCTGCCGGACCGGCTCGCGCAATTCATCCGCGAGGAACCCCGCTTCACGCGCCCGCGCACGGCGCTCTGCCACGATCTCGCGCGCTTCGAGTGGGCGCGGGTGGAGGTGTTCGACACCGCGACGAAGCCACTCTTCACCACCAACGACCTGCTCGACGTCCCGCCGGCGAAACAGGGCAAGCTGAAGCTCGCGCTGCAACCCTACCTGCAGTTGCTGAAACTGGATTATCCGGTCGACGAATTCATCCTCACTGTGAAGCAACGCGAGGCGGAGCTCCTGCGCGGCGACGCCAGCAACGCCCCGTCGGCGCTGCGCCGCCTGCGGCATCGCAAGGTGAAGCTCCCCGCCCGGGCGCGCACGTACGTGGCGGTCCACCGGCTGGAAGGACAGATCTACTTCAAGCGGCTCGAGCCCGCGGCCTTCCGCATCCTCGTCGCCCTGCGCGGCGGCGCGACGCTCGAACAGGCGCTCGCCACCGGCCTGCCGCGGTCGAAGAAGGCGCAGGCTGCCTGGGCCGGGAAAGTGCGCGACTGGTTCCAGAACTGGATGCAGCTCGGCTGGCTTTGCCGGGCGTAGGGGCGGCCGATCACAAAGGATGGAGACGAATTCAGCGATCGACATCTGTAGGGCGGGATCGCTGATCCCGCCGTATTCCTGGGGGCCGGGCGCCCTCACCCCGCGAAGCCCCCATTACGCGCAAGCCTTTCGCAGCGGGATCAGCGATCCAGCCTACAAAAGTTGGAATACCCGCCGGTTTCACCGCTCCCATACCCCATGAAAATCCGCGCCCTCTACGATAAGTTCGAAAACGTCGCCTCCTGGCTGCAATCGCCGCTGCTACTGGTGATCCGACTGTACTGGGGCGTTTCGTTTGTGCAGACCGGCTGGGGCAAACTCATGCACCTCGACCGGACCGCGGCGTACTTCACCGACCTCGGGTTGCCGGTGCCCAAGGTGAATGCGTTCATGGCCGGATCGACGGAGTGTTTCGGCGGCCTGTTGCTCGCGGTGGGACTCTTCGCGCGCGGCGCGGCCGTGCCGCTCATCTTCTGCATGATCGTCGCCTATGCGACGGCCGACGGCGAGGCCCTGCGTGCGATCTTCAGCGACACGGACAAGTTCACCGGCGCGACGCCATTTCTCTTCCTCTACGCCGCCCTCATCGTGCTGGCCTTCGGTCCCGGCAAACTTTCGCTCGATTCACTGATCTTCCGGAAGGCGCCGGCGGCGAAGTAGGTGATCGAGCAGCGTGGGAGAGCCTGGAGGATCCCGGGGGTAGGGCGCGCAGTCCCTTGCGCGCGGGCATGAAAGGCGCGGAACGGAATCCGCGCCCCACCCGCTTCGTTCCGGAAAGTGCCTCACGCCACGACCACGCGCGTGCCGGCGATGTGGTCGTGCAGGCAGCGATGGTCCTCGCGGAGCAGGAACCCGGAGTCGATCACCCAGAACACGAAGCCGACGAAAGGCACTTGCTCGATCAGGAAGGGCAGGACGCCGCGGAGCACGAACGCGCGCACCGGGCCCGCCGGGCTGCCGTCGGCCTCGCGCACGATGCGCAGCCGCAACAGCAGCTTGCCGACCGATTGGCCGCGCGAGGCAAGCAGGAAGAATTGCACGAGCACGAGCACGGCAAGGAACGGCAGGGCGTGCGTCAGGTTCTCGCTCACGATCCGGTTGGTGAGCTGGGTCATCTCCGCGAAGCTTTTCGGCTCGCCGCTCATGGCTTCGGTCATCACGGCGCGCATCAGCGGCAGCGAAATCGGCAGGTAGCAGATTGTCTTCAGCAGCCCGTCGATCATCGCTGCCGGCAGCCGGATCCACCGGCTGGCGTGCTCCGGCACGGCGGCGGTCGAAGCCTCCGCCGGCGGCTCGGCCTCCACGGCGGAGAGAAGCGGCGGGACCGCGGGAGCCGCGGCGGCCGCAGGATTGAACTCGGGGAAATCGGCGAGCGTTTTCCAGCCGGACTCACGGGCCAGGCGCGCTTTCGTCTGCAGGTTGGCCCGGCCATCGCGGATCCATTCGGCAATGGCCGGCGCCGCGACGGGTCCGTACTCCTTGCCGTCTCCTCCTTGGATGATGAACATGCCGCCACGTTGGCCCCGATCGGGGCCGCGTCAACCACCCGGCTCAGGCCGTCACGACTTGCGTGCCGGCGATCAGGTCGTGGATGCAGCGACGGTCATCGCGGAAGATGAAGCAGATGTCGACGATCAGGTAGAGGAAGCCGATCACCGGCACCGCGGTGATCAGGCCGTTGACAAACATCCGCAGCAGGAAGGCCTTCACGAACCCGGCATGGGCACTGTCCGGCCACGTGACGATGCGGATGTTCATGAGCTTTTTGCCGATGGTCTGGCCGGCGGTCGTGAGCAGGTAGATCTGGATGCCAAGGAGGATGAGTGAGCCGAACACGATCACGGCCACCCCGGCGAAGGCCAGCGGCCCGCCATGGCGACCGCCGCCGAGCACCAGCAGGACGCCACCCGGGATGCCCGCGACGCAACCGGCCAGAAAATCGATGATCTGCGCAACCAAGCGCGTGCCGCGATCGGCCAGAGCGGACGGGCTGCCGGAGGGGGTTACGGGCACCGTGAAGGTCGCCGGCGCCGCGGCGACGGGCGGGGGAGTCGCGGCCACGCCGGCGACGGGCGGGGGCGGAGCGACGAACTCCGGGAAATCACCAAGCGTCTTCCACTCCGTCTCGCCTTCGCGGCGGGCCTTCGTCTTCAGATCAGCCCGGCGGGTCGCGATCCAGCCCTGGATCTTGTCTGCGGGCACCGGTCCATATTCCTTTCCGTCCGCGCCGATGATGATAAACATGCGCGGGACGATTGCAGCGCGCCGGCATGAGGTCAACGCTCGGGAGGCGCCAGGGTAGGGCTGTCGCCTGCAACACGCCGGAAAGGGCTCCGAAAAGGGCGCGCAGCCTCAATACGCCATCGACCCGGCGACAAGTGGCGGCCGCTCCACGTCGGGCGTGAAGTCCGAACTGCAAACTCAAGACCCGCGGGTCGCCCAAACCACTCACCCCTCGCCCCATTCCTCGCGCACGCGCTGGCGGAATGCCTTCATGACTTTCTTCCATTCCTTGCGTTCCAACTGCCGGGCCTCGGGATTGACCCGACGCACCTCGTAAGCCGCCGCGCGCTGCTGGCGCTGCCAGGCCTGCCAGCGTCCGAGGTCGAGCGAGCCGTCGGCGAGCGCCGCCTGCACCGCGCAGCCGGGTTCGACCGTATGCGTGCAATCACGAAAACGACAGCGCGCGACGACGGCCATGACATCCTCGAAGGCCGCATCGATGCCCGCGCCGGCCTCCCACGGCTGGATCTCGCGCATGCCGGGCGTGTCGATGACGATGAAGCCGTCCGGCGCGACAATGAGTTCGCGCGCCGTGGTGGTGTGCCGGCCCTTGCGGTCGTCCCGAACTTCCTGCGTATCCTGCACGGGTTCGCCGAGCAGTCGGTTGATCAGGGTCGACTTGCCGACGCCGGAAGGACCCAGGAGGGCGACGGTGCGCCCTCGCTGGAGGTAGGGGGCGAGGGCCTTGAGCCCGCGCCGATTCCGGGCACTCACCACGTGCACCGGCACCCCCCGCGCGGCGACGGCCAGCTCGGCAATGATGGCGTCGGTATCGTCGTTGAGGTCGGCCTTGTTGAGCAGGATGACCGGGGCAGCCCCGCTGGCCCACGCGGCGGCGAGGTATCGCTCGGTGCGGTGCAGCCGGTAATTGCCGTCGAGCGACGTGACCAGGAAGACCGTATCAACGTTGGCGGCGACGACCTGCTCGACCGTCTGGTCGCCCGCCGCCTTGCGCGAAAACCGGGTGCGCCGCGGCAGCAATCCATGGATGATGGCGCGAGTATCATCGCCGGGCAGCGGCGTGACGGCCACCCAGTCGCCGATGGCGGGAAAACCGGGCGCCGTGCGCGCTTCGCGGGCAAACTTGCCCGAGCACTCGGCCAGGCGGGCGCCGTTTTCGCCCGTGACCTCGAAGAAACCCTTCAGCTCGAGCGTGACGCGTGCCGGCTGGCAGCCCTCCGCGGCCCACGAGGCGAAGGCCTGCGCAAAAAAATCGCCCCAGCCGAGTTCAGCGAGCGTCATCGCCGGTCAGAAGCTTGGAGCCCTCGGCCCCGGGCCGCCAGAAGAGCGCGGTCCGGCCCACGGCGCCGATGCAGTCGCTGCCGGTCGCCTGCGCCAGGGCCTCGTGCAGCTCCGCGCGCTCATGGCGGTCCTGGCCGCCGGTGAAGCGAACCTTCACCAGTTCGCGCCGCTTCAGTTCCTGGTCGAGTTGCGCGACGACGGTGGCGCCGGCCCCTTCACGACCAACCCAGACTATGTCAGGCAACGTTTGTCCCATGCCGCGGAGGCGGGTTTTCTGGGCTCCGGTGAGAGCGGCGGGCGGCATGGTCAAGGCATGACACGCCGGCCGCGCGGGGGAAAAGCCGGAAATGCAGGACGTTGCCGCACAAGCCATGCACGACAAAAGGCAAGGAATGGTTAGAGGCGCGCATCGGTTGCGGCGATGATAGGCCATGCTTCTTAAGACCCACCCCACGCCGGTAATGGAGCTATCCCCGAAAAGCCCCGCCGCAACTTCCACCCGCTTGATGCCGGGAGGCGCTCCCATGCCGATCCAAAGCGACAACAGTACTTTCCATTACTTCGGCGTGCCTCGCCGGACGCGCATTCCCTGGCTGGCCTTGTTCGTGTCCGTCTCGCTGCACGCGCTCGGCATCCTCGGTTTCAACAGCCGCCCCGCACCCCAAAAGGTCGTGGTGGCCAAGGATGCGCCATCAGAAATCCTGATGATGCCGAATCTGGATGAGGAGGAGGATCAGAAACCCCGGGAGCTGTCGGAAGACGAGGCCATCACCCCGCCGTCGGTCCAGGTTCCCATGCTGGCCGACATCCCGACGATGATCGAGACGAGTGCGTTCACGCAGCTGGTCGACCTGACTCCTCCGCCGGCCCTCGACGCCGCCGTGAGCAACGTCATGTCGATCCCGGTGAACATCCAACGCGGCCGCCCCGACACCAGCAAGATCAAGGACCTGTTTAATCTCGCTGATCTCGATCGTCCGCCGCAACCCATCGTCCAGACCCCGCCGGTCTTTCCGTACGAACTGAAGGCGCAGGTCACGGAGGCGAGCGTCCGGCTCGGTTTCATTGTCACCGCGCAAGGCGACGTCATCCTTCCCTACGTGGTGAACTCAAGCCATCGCGGCTTTGAGCGCCCGGCGATCGAGGCCGTGTTGAAGTGGAAGTTCAAGCCGGGCATGCGCGGCGGCCGCAAGGTCAACACGCGCGTCGAGCAACCGATCAACTTCACCGTCACGACGGACTGAGGATTGGCAGATGGAATGGAGGCGGGGTGCCCTCACCCCGCGAAGCGCGAGCGTGGGTGGCCACCCGCGGGACGAGGGCGTCCCGCCTTCAACAGATGGGTTTCGGCTCGCACGGAGTGCGGGCTCCACCCGATCTAGATCTCCGCATCGGCCGGCAACTCGCGCCAGGCGCCGGGCGGCACGCCATCGAGCGTGAGCGTACCGAATCTTACGCGCTGCAACGTGAGCACCTCGCAACCCTGGCTCGCGAACATCCGCCGCACTTGGTGGTAGCGCCCTTCGGTTAATGTCAGCTCCGCTTCGCGGGGCGCGAGCACCCGCAGTTCCGCCGGGGCGCACGGATGCTCCTCGTCTTTCAGGCGCAACTGGCCGCTGGCAAAAAGCTCGACCGTGCCTGCCGGTACGTCGACGTCGAGCGTGGCGCGATAGACTTTCGGCACCTTGTGTTTGGGTGAGGTCAACCGGTGCACGAGCTCGCTGCGGTCCGTGAGAAGCAGCAGGCCGCTGGTATCCTTGTCGAGGCGGCCGACGCTGGTCACGCCCGGGTTGCGCCGGCGCCACCGCGGCGGCAGCAGGGAGTAGACGTTCGGGCCTTCGCGCTCGTCATGCGAGCACACCAGACCGACGGGCTTGTGCAGGAGGAGCAGGAGGCCGTCCGGATGATCGGGCGGTTCGCCGTCTAGGCGGACCTCCGCCGGATCGGCCTTGGCGCCGAAGTCGGTTGCGACCTCGCCGCGCACGGTGACGCGGCCGTCCTCGATCCACGCGCGCGCCTCACGGCGGGAACAGTAGCCGAGGTTGGCGAGGAGCTGGTCGAGGCGGCGCACGGAGGTGAGGTTTAGCCACGAAAGATTCGGGAAAGCCATTAAAAGCGGCGTGACCGAATCGGTCCCCGCGGTTAGAACGCGGCCCACAAATGCACCGCACTGCTATTTCACGCGCATGTATGGTGGCATTGGCCTTCCACTGTTCGGTCGCCTTACCGCCGGCGTTGGCTGACACCCCGGCTGATGCAGACCTACTGAAGAGCAAAGCCGCGGCAATGGAGGAAGGCATCCGGGCTTGGAATTTTGTCCGACCCGAGGACGAAGTGCCAAATGTAGTCGCCACTCTGCGTCAGGCCGGATTTTCGCAGGAGGCGGTCACCCGGTTCCTGCCCGCCCTGATGTTTGCGTGGGGCGAAACGCCGGAACGGCAGTTCGGGCACTTGCCGCCGGAAACGATTGCGCGCATCAAGGCGACGGATCGAAAGTTCGTGGTCCAGCTGCGGACGATCACATTGCGGCAGCGGCGCGGGGAGATTTCGATCGCGGCCATGAACGAGGCGCGTCTCCAGCTCGACCGGCAATGGGACAAGGAAGTCAGATCGCTGCTGGATCCAACCGGTGTGGCTGAACTCAGCTTGGTGAATTCTCGTTCGGCCCGCCGAGTGCGAGAAATGGTGCGCGGTCTCGAAGTAAGTGACGACGAACTTCAGCGGCTTTACCGTCTGCGGCAGGCCTATGACGACAAGCGAGGCATGTCGGTGGACGGCATGAATCTTCGGGTGTCGCCGGACGACCACTGGGGCGAAGCGGTCGAACAGGTGTACCTGCAGGGGGTGCGCGATGTGCTGGGTGAGCAGCGCTTCCTGAAGTTTGCCCTGCAGAACTTCCCATTCCTTGTACAGGACTATGAGGCCATCAAGGACCTGCCCGGGTTGACGACAAGCACCGCCTTGGACCTATGGTGGTTGCACCGGGAAATGGACATCGCGGAATGGCGGCTCGACGAGCAGCAGGGCCTCGCGCCGAAGGATCGACTGGAGGCCCGGCAAGTTCTCCGAGCCAACACTTGCGACCGAGCCAGGAATTTGTTGGGACCGGCGGCGTTCAAATTCTACCGGCGCCAGCCAACCGGCGTGTGGCTGGCGGTGATCGCGGATCAGACGAAACCGTCCGCAAGCTCGCCCTGATTGAGCATCGGCTCGACGCGGGTCCGATGGGTTGGGGGCTCGCCTCCTACCATGCGGTGCGGAAGCCGCCGAGGACGAGCCGCGGCGTGCCGGTGTTGACGAGGCCATCGGCGCTGCGGCCCGTTTCTATGCGGGCGTTGCCGAGGTTTTCGGCGGTGGCGAAAAACTCGCCGCGCCGGCCGAGCGCATAGCTGACATTGAGGTCGGTGACAACCGCCTCGCCGAGGACGAGCTGGTTCTCGTCATCTTCGAATTGCCGGCCGAGCCAGCGCACGCGCGGCGTGAAGGTGAAGCCACCGGGCAACCGCCACACGGCCCCGAGCGTCGCGCTTTGCCGCGGGACCTGCGCGAGGCGTTTGCCCACGAGCGCGGGAGCGACGGTCGCAGCCTGCACGCTCGCGTCATCGTAGAGAAAGGCGGCATCGAACCCGAGTTCGACAAGCGGTTGCCAGTGGGCCGACAGCTCGAGCCCGCGGACGCGCGTACGGTCGAGATTGAGACGTTGCCGGCCGAGCCCGCCGGCCGGCACGAAACCGACGATGGGAAAGGAGCCGGGGCCGTGCGCGAGCGTGACGTTGCCAACGGCATCGTGGAGTTCGTTCCAGAAAGCCGCGGCAGTGAATTTCCAAAAGCCGCTGCTGTATTCGGCGCCGAGTTCGGCGCTGGTCACGCGCTCGGTCTTGAGGGCGGGGTTGGCTTCCGTGATGACGTTGCCGACGCGGAACGGCCGGTAGAGCTCGTTGAGCGTCGGCCGGCGGAAAGCCTGCTGGCCGGCCGCGCGGAACCGCCAGCCCTTGGCCGGCTGCCACACCAGCCCGGCGCTCGGGCTGAACTCCAGTCCGTCGTGGCTCGCGTAATGGTCGTCGCGCAAGGTCGTGCCAGTCGCCCGATCCGTTTCGCGGCGATGTCCGTTGCTCTCACGCCAATCGTCGAGCCGGGCGCCGAGCGTCAGGGTCCAGTCCGACGCGAGCGGACGCTCGTGCAGGGCGAACACGCCGGCGATGTCCTGCGTCCCGCCGGCGACGCGCTGGCGGGTGAAGTTGCCGTTGGCGAAAGTATAATACTCGCGCGTCTCGCCGCGCACCCCGCGCCAGTCGCCGCCTATGCTGGTCCGCGCACCGTCCGGAGCGCTCCACGTTCCCGTCCAAGCCGCGCCCCAGGCGGCCGCGGGCACATCGTACTGGTTGCTGGCGGGCGTCTCGGCGGTGCGCGTGGCGTTCACCGAGCTGAACGTGCTGGTGTAGGCCTGGTCCTGGGCGTAGGCGGTGGCGTTCCACGCAAAGTGGTCGCCGGCCTTTGCATCAAACGTGGCGGCGACGGAATTTTCGCGCGAGGTGTTGACCTGGTAGGGCGTGCCGTTGTCGCGCGTCTCGCCATAGGTGCGCGCCGAAATCGTGAGTACGCCATTGCGACCGGCTGGCTGGCTCCAGCGACCGGCAAGCCAGTGGTGCCGGTTCCAAGCGGCGATGTCGATCGGACCGCGGTCCTCCGGGGCGACGAGCGCAAATCCGTCGGTGGCGAAATCGCGGCCGGAGAGCTGCAGGGTTCCACGACCCGCGGGTTGCGTGAGCTCGAATTCGGCGCTGCGCGTGGCGAAGCGGCCGTAGCTCGCGGAAAGCCGCGAGCGGGCGTCCGCGGGCGTCTCGGTGAAGAGCTGCACGATGCCGCCGAGCGCGGCGTTGCCCCAGGCGGTCGCGCCGCCGCCGCGCACCAGTTCCACGCGGGCGAGCGATTCCCGCGGGACCTTGCTCCAGTTCACCCAGCCGCCGAACGGATCGTTGAGGGGAACGCCGT
The DNA here is from genome assembly GCA_035549095.1 of Lacunisphaera sp. GTDB lineage: Bacteria > Verrucomicrobiota > Verrucomicrobiia > Opitutales > Opitutaceae > Lacunisphaera. The sequence continues at coordinate 29,510 of DASZRV010000023.1, forward strand.
CGAGGAGCACCAGCGAACGGCTCGCGCCGCTCGGGCCGAGGCCGCGCAGAGAGACGCCCTGCGCGGTCGGGTTGGCCGTGAGGCTGTCGCTGCGGCGGAACAGGCTGAAGCCCGGCACCGCGCGGAGGGCATCGTCGATGGTTACCGTCGGCGCGGTGCGCAAGTCGTCGCCGGGCAGGTTCACGACCGAAAACGGGACCTGCGAAGGCGGCATGGGCGCACGAGTGGTGCTGACGACCATGTCCGGCAACGCGAGTTGGGCGGGCGCATTGACGAAACTCGCGCCCGCCAGGCAGAGGAGAAACAAAACTGGAAGGGGGGATCGTCTGATCCCGCCGGATCGCATGACGGCGGGATCAGACGATCCCGCGCTACCGAATGCCGAGTAAACCCCGCTCACTTCGGCAGGCCGGGCCGGGCGCGGGCGACCGCCACCTCGGCGGGCGTGACGGGCTTGGTGATCGGCTCGGCCGCGAAGCGGTGGCGGACATACGTGGCGACGGCGGCGACCTGTTCGTCGCTGAGCGCGTCCTGCGGCGCCATTTTGTTGTCGTAGGCGTCGGCCGCGGCGCCGACCACCTCGGCGCCCCGGAGAATCAGCGACAACAGGTACTGCGGGTCGGGATTGGAAATCCACGCGCTCTTGTTGATGCCCGGCTGCATGAACGGCACGCCGTTGCCGTCGGCCATGTGGCAGGTGGCGCAGGTGTCGCCATAGATTTTCTCGCCCTGCTTAAGGAGTGCGTCGAAGTCCACCTTGGGCGCGTCGCTCGCGGCGGGCTGGGCCGGCGCGGTGCCCGTTTTGGAAGGCGCGGGAGCTGCCGCGGCGGTGTGGCTGGGAGCTGCAGGCGCCGGCGCGGACTGGGTCGGTGCGACCGGCTTGTCCGCGACGGGCGCAGCAGCGACAGCGGCGGATTTAGCCGCTGGCGTCGTCGCCGGCGCTGCGGCCACGACCGCCGGCGGCTCGGATTTCGAGCACGCCGCCAGGAACAGGACCGCGGAGGCGCAGGCGATCGCTCTCACTTTTCGCCGGTGTAGATGATGCGCCACACGCGACCGTTGGAGGAATCGGTGATGTACAGCGAGCCGTCGGGCCCGACCGCCACGCCATTCGGCCGGTGCTTGGCATCGCCGGGCGAGGCGAGCGAGGTATAGCCCGCGAAATTGTCGGCGAAGGTTTCAAAGGCGCCCGTCGGCATGCCTTTTTCGTCGAAGGGAATGTAGACGACCTTGTATCCCGCCTGCGGGAGCGGGGCGCGATTCCATGAGCCTTGGAAAGCGAGGAAGGCGCCGCCGCGATATTTGTCCGGGAACTGCGTGCCAGTGTAGAAGGCGAGCTGCATGGGCGAGTAGTGCGCCGGGAAGACGACGAGCGGCGCATCGAACTTGCCCGAATCATCGACCTTCTTGCCGTCGCCACCGTATTCGGGGTTGAGCTTCCGCTCCTTGGTGCGCGCATCGATATAGGTGTACGGCCAGCCGAAATTGGCGCCGTCGCGCAGGAGGTGCATGACCTCGGCGGGATTCTCGGAATTGTCGAGCGCGGTATAGTCCTTCGGGTCGACGGTGTTGAGCTGGTCGCGCCCGTGGATGCAGATGAAAAGCTGCTTGTTGGTCGGGTTGAGCGCGATCGTCGTCGAATGCCGGTGGCCGGTCGAGACATGGAAGCCGGTGGCCTGCGTCTGGTCGGGCTTGTCCGGATCGAAGCGCCAGTAGCCGCCGTGGGTTTTCAGGAACTCAGTCGGATCCTCGCCTTTGGCGCCGAAGGCGCGGTCCCGTTTGCCGCCAAAGGCATTCGAAGGTGATCCGGTCTCGACGTAGAGCTGGCCGTCGGCGCCGAAGGCAAAGGCCTTGGCGTTGTGCTGTTTTTCATCGGGCAGGTCGCGCACGATGCGCTCGGGTTCGCCGGCCGGCACCAGTTCGCCGGGGGTCAGCTTGTAGCGGTAAACGGCGTCGTTGGTCGACTCGTAGAGCCAGCCGTTGTGCAGGGCGATGCCGGTGCCGCCGCCGGAACCGAACTCCTTGACGATTTCGGCGCGGCCGTCGCCGTCGGCGTCGCGGAGGGCGTAGATGCCGTCCTGGCGCGTCTTGATATACAGGTCGCCGTTGTCGGCCACGGCCAGATTGCGCAGCGGTTTCAGGTGGTCGGCGACGACGAGGGCATGGAAGCCCATCGGCAGGATGAGTCCGCCGTTGTCGGCGTCCGGTTTGGGCAGGGCCGCGAAGGCGGCGGTCGCGAACAGGAGCGACGCGGGCAGCAGCAGGTGGGGCTTGGGCATAATGGCCGCCAAGGTGGCCAAAAACGCAGGCGAAGCAAGCGGCGGCCCGGTCATGTGACCGGGAATAATAGGCTCGCCACGACCGGGCCCTTCCGGGATGCCTTCTCGCCTATGTCCAATTGGGAATACAAGCTCGTCAGCAGCGGCAAGGGTGGGTTCGCGTCCCCGGCGCTGATGGAGAAGTTTTTGAACGACCTCGGGCAGGACAACTGGGAGATCATCAGCTTCCACCAACCGCCCGACAATCCACTGGCCTTTCACGGGCTGGCCCGCCGGTCCGCCCAAAAGGACTGGACGCTGGAGGATGCGGCCCGCGCGGCGGCCCGCGTCGAGGCGGACAAGCTCCGCGCCGAATTCGAGGCCAAGTTTCGCGCCGGCACCGGCCAGGCGGAGGCTGCCGCCGAGGAGGAGGCGGAAACCTTTCTCGCCGAGGAAAAGGCGGCGACCGCCGGCGACCTGCGCCGGCCGCGCGACACCTCGCGCGACGACGACCCCGATGCCGCCGAGGAGGAGAGTGGCAGCTCCCGCGATGAGTGGGAACAGCTCACGGAGGAGGACGAGCTGCCGGTTTTCTTCGATGCCATTCGCCCGCACATGCGACGCAACCAGCGCGGCCCGGGCATGAGCGTCGGCCTCGACTACCTGGCCAAGAAATGGCGGCTGGAGGAGGCGGACCTCAAGACCGCGCTCGTCGAATGCGGCTTCCAGATCCCGGCCGACGAGAACGCCAAGCCCGTCTACATCGAATACGAGGGCGAGCTGTATTGGGTGAACATCAACCGACGTGGCGAGATCTGGATCAACCTGCGCGAAAAGCCCGAGCCGGTCTTCCGTGTGGCCCAGGGCAAGCGCGTCGAAAGCGCGGACGAGCCGTCCGCGCCTGCGGCCTCGCCGGTTGAAAACGCGGGAGGGAGCCAATCTTCCGACCGCAGTGAAGCATCGGGGCACAAAGCCCCTTCCAACCAGCAGCCCGCGGCGTCCAAAACCTTTCTCGGCAAGTTGCGCGGCATGATGCGGCGCAACCGTCGCGGCCATGGCTGGTCCGGCAGCTTCCCCTTCCTGACCAAGGCCCTGAAGCTCGACGAGGCGCAACTGTTGGGGAAGCTGGCGGAGTTCGGGGTGCGGCTGCCGACCGAGACCGAGCCGCAGCCGCCGCCGGCGGCGGATGGCGACGTGGTTTTTTGGCTCAACAAGAACCAACGCGGTGAGATCTGGATCAATGCCCGCGTCGAACGCGATCGCGACCACGGTGGCGCGGCGTCGGCCGAGGCGGGCGCTGAAGCCCAGCCCGCAGCGGGCACGGAAGGCGAGGCGAGTTCCGCCCCGGAGGAGGCGGCGCCTCTCGCGGCGATCGCCGACGGCACGCCGATTCTCGCCAACACGCTGCCCGCATTGCGCCTGTTGCTGCAGCCCAAGAAGCGCGGTGAAGGTGTCACGGCCCAGGTGAAGGACCTGGCGGCCCAGCTCGGTCGGACGGATGAAGAACTCCTCGCCGCCCTCGCCGGTGTCGGCCTCGCCGTACCGGAAACGCCGAAGGCCAAACCGACCTTTGCCGAGCACGGCGACGAGATCTTCTGGCTGAACGTCAATGCCAAGGGGCAGGTGTGGCTCAACGCGAAGCCGACGGCGGCCACGCGGAAGACACGCGGCAAAAAAGAGAAGGCGGGCGAAGACGAATCGGAGGACTGATCCCGGAAGCCCGCCCTTCGGCGGGCGGCAATCTGGATTCTTCGCTGCGCTCAGAATGACACGCCTCAGGTTATTTTTCCCGGGACCGTCATCCTGAGCGAGGCGAAGGATCCAGTCCGCCCGGGCGACCGCGTAACCGGCATCGGCAGCACCTCACCTTGAGCCGCCCTACGGACCGTTCTCGTACGGCGACATCGTTTCCTGGTGAAACTTTGTCAGCGCCGCGAGCTGGTCGGCCACGAGCCGGTCGGCGCGGCAGAGCGGCAGCTTTCCGGCGCCGCCTTCCTTTTGCCGCGCCTGGGCCCATTGGGCGAACACACCGGGAATGACGAGGCGGATCGAAGGCTGGTCGAGGACGTGGGCGGCGCGTCGCGCGGCGTAGTCGGGGTTGCGGCGCGCGAGTTCGGCGTCGAATTGGGGACCGAGCACATTTGCCGTCGGCGTCCGCGTGGTAAGGGGGCGGAGTTCCAGCCACCATTCGTGGCAGTTGAGGTTGCGCCCCGCGGCGATGCGCCGCCTGTACGGCGCCACATGCAGCCCGACCGGCTGCCAGCCGTTGCGGGTGCACACGGCAAGCAGCGTGTCGAGCAATTCGCGCTCCGTGACCCGCTCGCTGGCGGCATTGAGCTGGAGCTGGGTGCGACCGACAAACTGGAGGCGCGGCGGGGTGAGCGACTGGAAGCGGACGATATCGCCGGGCACATAACGGCAGAGCCCCGCGGGCGTGGTGAGGACGAGCACGTAGTCGACATTGACCTGTACCTCGGCCAGCGGCACGCAGTCGGAGCCAGCGTGCGCGAGGGTTTCCTCGTGGAAGAGGCGCAACGGCAGGAACTCGAAGAACACCCCGGCATCGGCCAGCAGGCGCAGGCCGGCCGATCCATGATCGTCCTGGGCGGCGATGACGCCCTCGGCCGCGGCATAGATTTCCTGGAACGCGACCGTCGGCCCCAGCGTGGCACGCAGCGCCTCCGCCAACAGGCCGAGCGGCGCGCCCGTGAACGTGAAGCACTCGAGATTGGGCCACACGGCCTGGAGGTGGGCCGCGCGCTGCGCACCCGCGCTGGCGGCGGCACACACCGCCTCGGCCAGCGCGCACACCTCGGCCGGCGTCCCGCCGATGAGCGTGACGTCACGCGGGATCATGGCGCGGGCCATCTGCTCCTGTTTCTCCGGGCCGGCCGGCAGCCGTGCGATCGCCGGCGGGGGCGCATACAGGTTGGCCTCAGCCCAGGGCGAGAGGCAGAGCGCGAACATGCCATCGAGCGACGTCCGGTAAGTGCCCTGGTCCTCGGTCACGGCCGTGCTGGCGCCCGCGTGCAGGTGGCGGCCGAGAAACACGCCGGTATGGCCCACGCGGGCCGCGTGAAAAAACAGCGCGGCGCACAGGCCGCGGCGGTAGTGCGCGAGCATGGCATCGGTCACCGGCAGCAGCTTCGGCGTGGCGCCCGTCGTGCCGGCCGTCTCGACGAAGAAATTGCAGCGACCCGGCGCGAGGACATGCGCCTCGCCGGCGGCCATGCGGGCGACGAGCGGCGCGAAATGATCGTGCAGGCGCGGGGGCACGCGTTCGCGGAAACGGGCATACGGCGTGTCGGCGGCGAGGCTGTGCGCCCGTCCGAATTCGGTTCGCGCGGTCCGCGCCATCAACCGGGCGAACGCGCCGGCCTGCGCCGTCGCATCATGGTCCCTGTCCCTCAGCCGCCGGCTGAACTGCGCCACGCGCCAGCCGGCCCAGAAATTCACGAGAAACCTCGGGGCGAGGGTCATGCGAAACGGTAAGACAGGCGATCAACCGAACGCTACAGGGATTTTCCCACGCGGCGGGGAAAAAACGGTAAAGCCCGGGCCATTCGCAGTTGCCGCAACGGGCCCGTCCGGCAGTGTCGCGACAACATGCCCCTGCCTCCCGTGTTGTATGCCGACGACGAGCTGGTCGCGTTCGACCAGCCCGGGGTGGCGCCCGGCGAGGTGGCCGGCCTCGGCGCGCTGGTGCGCCGGGAATTCGGCGCGGAGACCGTGCTGGCCAGCCGCCCGGACCCGGAGGTGAGCGGGGTCGTGCTCTATGCGCGCTCGCGCGTGGCGCGGGATTATCTTTCCGGCCAGTTCCAGGCGCGGACCGTGCGGCCGTTGCAGCTCGCGCTTGTGACCGGCATCCCCGCGATGGACACATTCATTGCGGAATACGTACTGAAGGACGACGAGGCGCGGCCGGGGCGCCTGTGCGTGGTCAAAAAGCACGGCCAGCCGACGCGCACGGAGTTCGCGATACGCGAGAAATTCCCGGCGGCGGCCGGCCGCTCCGCCTTCGCGTTCGTGGAAGCGCGGCCCGATTCCGGGCGGCCGCATCAAGTCCGCCTGCACCTCGCGACGACCGGCACCCCGGTGCTGAACGATGCGGCGTATGGCAATGAGATCCGGCTGCTGCTCTCGGGCCTCAAGCGCGGGTACAAGGGTCGCGCCGACGAACGACCGCTCATTTCCCGCCTGGCATTGCACACGGCGGCCCTGACCTTCCGGCATCCGCGCACGCGCGAGCCGCAGACGATCGAGGCGCCGCTGCCGAATGATTTCGCCGTGGCCCTCAAATACCTGCGCAAATTCGCCGCGCCCCGCTGAGCGCCGCGCCCAGACCTTGGCTTTACTTCGCGACGGGAGGCCGGTTGTCTACCGCCAAACCAACGACCCCATGAGCGAAAAACTTCCGGTGGCTCACACCGTCGATCCCGACGGCGTCGGCTGGATCAGTTTCGATGACCCGGCCAGCCGGGCCAACATTTTCAACCCGGCGACGCAAGCCGCCCTCGGCGCCGCGATCAAGGCTCTCGCGGCGCAGCCGTTGAAGGCGGTCGTCGTGGTGAGCGCGAAGGAACGCATCTTCATCGCCGGTGCGGACCTGAAATGGCTGGCCCAGCTGCCGGACCCGGCGGCGGCCAAGCAGGCGTCGCGCGACGGCCAGGAATTGTTCGCCCGGCTCGGCGCCCTCAAGGTGCCCGTCGTGTGCGCGATCCACGGCGCCTGCGCCGGCGGCGGCTACGAGCTGGCGCTCGCGTGCCACTGGCGCATCGCGAGCGACGCGAAGGAGACGGTCATCGGGCTGCCTGAGGTGGGCCTGGGCCTGATCCCGGGCTGGGGCGGTTGCGTGCGCCTGCCGCGGCTCATCGGCGCGCCGGCGGCCGTGGCACACATCTTGAAGGCAGCCTTGGTTTCCGCCACCGAGGCGCTGGCCGCGGGATTGGTCGATGAACTCGCGCCGGCCGCCGAGTTGAAGGCCCGCGCCCGGGCCGCCGCGCTCCGTCTTGCCGCCGAAGGATTGCCGCGCCGGGCCGAGCCGCCGGCCACCCCGGCGGATTTCTTCCCGGCGCAGCGCAAGGTTGCGCTCACCCGCCATCGCCACCAGCCCGCGCCCCTGGCCGTGCTGGATGCGGTCGAGCAGACCGCCGGGATGCCGCTGGCGCCGGCCCTGGACCTCGAGGCGGCGCTGTTCAGCCGCGTCGCCACCGGCGAAGTCGCGCGCAACCAGCTGCACGTCCATTTCCTCAAGGATGCGGCGAAGAAGGCCGCGCTGGACGCTTGGTTTCCCGGCACGCCCGCGGTGGCGAAGCTGGCGCCTTTTCGCACCGTCGGGATCGTCGGTGCCGGCGTGATGGGCTCGGGCATTGCACACTGGTGCGCGCTGCACGGCCTGGGCGTCATCATGTGCGACGAAAAGCGCGAGGCGCTCGAGCGCGGCGTCGAGGTGATCCGCGGGCTGTTCCGCGACGCGGTGAAGCGCGGGAAGCTCACGCACGAGGCCGCGCACAAGATGACGGGCGGCATCGGGATTACGACGAGCTTGGAGGATTTCGAGATCTGCGACCTCATAATCGAGGCGGTGGTCGAGAACGTGGAGGTGAAGCGCAAAGTCTTTGCCGAGCTGAGCAAAGTCGCGGCGCCGGACTGCGTGCTGGCGTCGAACACGTCGGCGCTGCCGATCGAGGAGCTGGCGTCCACGGCGACGAACCCCGGCCGCGTGGTTGGCCTGCATTTCTTCAACCCGGTCGGGCGCATGCCGCTGGTCGAGCTGGTCCTCAGCCCGCACACCGCGCGCGAGACGGCCGACCGCGCGCTCGCGTTCGTGCGGGCGCTCGGGAAGACGGCGGTGGTCTGCCGGTCCGCGCCGGGCTTCCTGGTCACCCGCGTGCTGTTCTTCTACCTGAACGAGGCCTGCCGGCTTTGGGAGGAGGGCGTGCCGGCGGCGGCGATCGACGGCGCGATGCGCGACTGGGGCTGGCCCATGGGCCCGCTGCGGCTCATCGACGAGGTGGGCCTCGACGTGTCGGATTTCATCTACGGCGAGATGCAGCACTATTACCCGGACCGGTTCACGCCGACCGCGGTGTGTGGCCGGCTGCTGGGGGCGGGGCAGCGCGGGCGCAAGAACGGCGCGAGCGCGGGCTTCTACACCTACGTGGACGGCCGCGAGGAGCCGAACCCCGCGCTGGAGCCGTTCACGCCCATTCCCCCGATGAAAATGGAACCCGCGGCGATCCAGGAGCGGCTCAACGGCGTGATGATCGCCGAGACCCGGCGCGTGCTCGCCGAAGGCGTGCTGAAGTCGGCCGATGAGGCCGACCTGGCACTGCTGCTGGGCGCGGGCTTTCCCGCGTGGCGCGGCGGGTTGATGCACCTGGCGGGCGCGAAAGCCTGAAAATTTACCCCGGCGGCGGCCCGCCGCGGAAGCCGTTGCCGGACTAGGCCAAACGAGTGAATCGTCCCGCGGCGGCCGCGGCCGGCTGGCGAAATGCATTGCCGTGGGACACGGTTTTTGGACGTAATCGCGCCGAGTTCCACGCCATGGCCACCGCCACGACCCTGAACAAAGAACAGAAGCGGCACCTGCTGCTGACGATGTTGGAGAGCCGCCTCGGCGACCTGCGCGAGGAGAGCCTGAACCGCCAGGGCAAGGGCCATTTCCACGTCTCGGGCCGCGGCCACGAGGCGATGTGCGCCTTGGGCGCGCAGCTGCGCGACAGCGACTACCTGGTGCCGTATTATCGCGACCGCGGCCTGTGCCTGGGACGCGGCCTGACGACGAAGTACCTCGCCTTGGAATATTTTTCGAAGCGCGACTCGGCGTCGCGCGGCCGGATGATGCCCTCCCACTATTGTTCGCGGGAGCACAACATCGTGAGCGTGCCGACGCCGACCGGCTCGCAGCTCGTGCCCGCGTGCGGGATCGCCTGGGGCCTGCAGCTCGACCAGAAGGATGGCGTGGTCGTCACCTGCATCGGCGACGCCGCCACCCGCCAGGGCGATTTCTACGAGGCCCTGGCCTTTGCCCAGGAAAAAAAGCTGCCCCTGCTTGTCGTCGTCGAGGACAACGCCTACGGCATCTCGACCCCGACGCGAAAGACCAACCCGCTGGCGCTGGCCGTGCTGAACAAGGCGCAGTGGGCCGAAGTCGACGGCGGCGATGCCGAGGCCGTCCACGCCGCGTCGCGCCAGGCGCTGGCGGAGCTCCGCGAGGGGCGCGGCCCGGTGTTCCTGTGGGTGCGGGTGGAGCGGCTCTCGAGCCACACGAGTTCGGACGACCACAGTCTGTATCGCTCGAAGGAGGACCTGGCGGCCCTTGAGCACGCCGATCCGATCCGCAACCTGAAGCTCCGGATGATCAAGGATGGCGAGCTGACCGAGGCGGAGTTCGGCGCGCTCGAGGCGGAGCTGAAGGAAAAGGTGCGCCGCGACTACGCCGCCGCCGAGCAGGCCGAGAACCCGCGGGCCGACGAGCTGATGCTCGAAACGCTCGCGCCTTCGCCGGAACTGAACGAGGAACTCTTCCCCGCGGGCAGGTACCGGATGGGCGACCTGATCAACCGCACGCTGCGGGCCGGACTCGATGCCGACCCGGGCCGCATCATCTTTGGCGAGGATGTCGAGGACCCGAAGGGCGGGGTGTTCCGGCTGACCCAGAAGCTCACGACGGATTTCCCGGGGCAGGTGTTCAACTCGCCGCTGGCGGAATCGACCATCATCGGCCTCGCGGGCGGCCTGGCGCTCTACGGCCGCCGGCCGGTCTTCGAAATCCAGTTCATCGATTTCATTTTTCCCGGCTTCAATCAACTCGTCTCAAATCTCGCGAACCTCCGCTGGCGCACGAATGGCGAGTGGAAGGTGCCCGCGGTCATCTACGCGCCCTACGGCGCCTACCTGCCGGGTGGCGGGCTCTGGCACTCGCAGGCCAACGAGGCGACCTTCGCGCATTTTCCCGGGATCAACGTCGTCGTGCCGAGCACGCCGGAGGATGCCGCCGGCCTGCTCTGGACCGCGATGCACGCCGAGGACCTCGTTCTCTTCCTCCTGCCCAAGCACATGTTGTGGGCCGAGCGCACGGTGGCGGACCCGGTGATGTCGGTGCCGCTCGGCGTCGCCCGCCGCTGCCTCGAGGGCGACGACCTCACGCTGGTCGCCTGGGGCAACACGATGGAGAAGGCGTACGAGGCCATCGCCCAGTTGAAGGGCGAGGTGGGCGTCGACTTGATCGACCTGCGCTCGATCGTGCCGTGGGACAAGGCGCTGGTCGAGGAGTCCGTCCGCAAGACCGGCCGGCTCGTCGTGGTGCAGGAGGACACGGAGAACTGTTCCGTCGGCCAGATGATCATCACGCACGTCATGGGCCAGCCCGACTTGTGGGCGGGGATGAAGGCGCCGCCGGTGCTCGTGTCGAAGGGCAACGTGATGATCGGCTACAACCCGATCTACGAGTACGCCGCGCTGCCGGATACGCCGCGGATCGTCGACGCGATCTGGCGCACGGTGTCGGTGCACCACGCGCATGACGAGTCCATGGCCTCGAGCGTCGCGCCGATGCCGGTCACGCCGGCCGCGGCTCCCGCGCCGGCCGAAGGCCACGCGCCGCAAAACACGGTGATCGCCGGCACCAGCGATATCATCGTCCGCGTCCCGATCATGGGCGAGGGCCTCCGCTCGGCGCGGGTCGTGGCCCTCAACAAGAAGCCGGGCGATCCCGTGCAGCACGACGACGTGCTTTGCGAAGTCGAGACCGACAAGGCCGTTTACCCGATCGAGGCTTCCTTCGCCGGCAAGCTCAAGGAGTGGCGCATCAAGCTCGATGACACCGTGCTCATCGGCCAGGACATCGCCGTGGTCACCGGCGATGCCGCCAGCGTGGCCGCGTTGCCGGTGGAGCCGGTGGGGGGAAGTTTATCTTCCCACGCCCCGGCCCCGGGGCATAAAGCCCCTCCCGCGGCGGTCGCGAAGGCCGCTGCAGCCGCACCAAAGGTTGCGCGTGCGGGCGCCGACACCCATCTTGCATTGCCGAATCCGGCAACTCCCCCCGGTCCCATGAAAGGCAACACCCGCCCGCCCGCCCTGCATCCGGCCATCACCAAGCGGCTCGATGCTGTCGTTCCCGCCACCATGCTCATGGACGTCCGCTGGGAAAACCTGCGGCTGGCCCGCGAGGAGGCGAAGAAGAAGCTGGGCAAGGACGCGCCGTCGCCGTCGGCGATGATGGCATGGTGCATTGTGCGGGCGCAGGAGAAGCACGCGGCCTTCCGCTGCATCGTCAATCGGGAGGGCACGATTTTGGAACAGGCCGACTTCGAATGCGGCGTCGCCGTCGCGCTCGACGGCGACCGGCTCGCGACCGCGGCGATTCCCGCCGCCAACCGCCTCGGCTGGGCCGACTTCGTCGCGGCGTACAACCGCGCGGTCGAGGAAACCCGCTCCGGCCGGCTGATCGACGTGCAGGCGCCGATGAACATCACCAGCCTCGGCGCGTTCGGTGTCGAGAGCGCGACGCCCATCGTGGTGCCGCCGGCCATGGCAACGATCTTCATCGGTTCCGCGCACGAGCGGCTGATCAACGACGACGGCGTCATTCATCCCGCCGAGGTCATCACGCTCTCGCTGACGTTCGACCACAAGGTCGTCAACGGCGCCGGCGCCGCCTCATTCATGCGCGACCTGCGCGCGCAGCTCGAGGGCTTCCGGCTGCCGGCGTAAGCCGGACACGTGCGGTTGAGGGTGGGTGGAACTTGTCCGTTGGAAGCGGGACGCCCTCGTCCCGCGGGTTGCCATTCGTGCGCGAGGCACGCGGGGTGAGGGCACCCCACCTCCAGTTCCCGGCGGCGGGATTATTACACCGGTGCGCGGTTCTTGCGAAGAATCCCGCATCGCCCGGTAGCGCCAATTCTCAGGCTCGCTTTTGGACCGGGGCTGCGTATGGTCCTCGGCTCGGGACAGGGCCGGTCCCGGATTATCGCTGCATGACCAGCCTTTCCCAGTCCACGTCGGTAACGAACCCGCTTCGACAGGCGTTGAAGATCCTCATTATCGAGGACGACGCGCGCTGGCGTACGCTCATAGAAATCCAGCTGCAGTCCGCCGGGCACACCGTGCTCACCGCAGCCGACGGGCTGGCCGGGCTGGCCCTGGCCACCGAGAAGCCCGACGTGATCCTGTGCGACGTGGAGATGCCGCGGCTCAACGGCTACGGCGTGCTCGAGGCGCTGCACCAGCAGCCGGGCCTGAGCGACATCCCGTTCATTTTCCTGACCGGGCGCACCGCCCGCGCCGAACAGCGCAAGGGCATGGTGCTCGGGGCCGACGATTTCATCACCAAGCCGTTCCAGCCGGAGGAACTGCTGGCGAGCATCCAGACGGTGCTGGCCAAGCGCCAATCGCTGGCCCAGCGGCTCCGGGCCTACACGGAGGAACACCAGCGCGAGATCACCGCGCCGTGGGCGCATGAACTCCTGACGCCGCTCAACGGCATCCTCGGCATGGCCGCGATGCTGGAGGCCGAGCCGGGGATGATCGCGCCGCAGGACCTGCGGGAGATGGCCCGGTCGATCCGGCAATGCGCGCGGCGCCAGCAGGCGCTGGCCCAGAAGCTCGTCCGCCACTTCCAGCTCGAGCAGTTCCGGCAGACGGGCTGGAGCGACCCCGCGGCCGAAGCGGAAGCCGCCGCTTGCCTGGAGGACGAGTTACTCGGCGTGGCGGACCAGGCCGGCCGTCCCTCCGACCTGCAGTTGCGGTGCCAGGAGGCGCTGGTCCGGATCAGCCCCGCCTGGCTGCGCGTGGCGGTGGCGGAACTCGCCGAGAATGCCTTCAAGTTTTCGGCGCCCGGCGCCCCGGTCACCGTGACGGCGGGCGAGGTCGAGGGCATCTACCGCATCGAGATCGAGGACCACGGCCCGGGCATGGGCGACCGGGAGCGGGCCGGCATCGGCGCCTTCCGGCAGTTTGGCCGCGCGCAGCATGAGCAACAGGGTCTCGGCCTGGGGTTGTCGACCGTGCGCAGCATTGCGCAATTGCACCGCGGCACGCTCGAACTCCTCCCGGGAACGGGTGGCTACGGCCTGCGGGCCATCCTGGCCTTGCCGCTGGTGGAGTGAGGCGGATCGGGGTGGAGCCCGCACTTCGTGCGGGCTGAATGCCGCCTTGTGGAGGCGGGACGCCCTCGTCCCGCAGGCTGCAATTCGCGCTTGTGCCTCGCGGGGTGAGGGCACCCCGCCTCCAAGCGTAGCCAACCCGCACGGAGTGCGGGTTCCACCATCAACGCGCGCCGCTACAGCGGCAACCCGGCTTCTTTCGCAACGCGCCGCAGGGGCTCGTCGTGTGGGTACATTTTCAGGAACTGCTGGAGGAAAAGATCAGTGCTCGGGCTGAAGTTCGCCCGGTTCACTTCCACGCCATCCCGGCTGACGAGCACGACGTGACAGAGGAAACAGAAATCGCAGGTCACGACGTTGGTGTTGCGATGAAAGCGAAGCCGCAGGTAGAGCGAGGGCCGGCGACCGCCATGGGCCGACCAGTCGTAACTCTTGTTGTCCAGCAGCAAGTCGCGCAGCGCGCCGGCCACCGGCGCGGGCACGACCGTGAACGTCGTGTCCTCGTAGCGTTCGGTCTTCCAGTCGATCCGCCCGTCGGGCAACTCGGCCGCCGGAATGTGCTTGAGGAGGCAGCTGTCCACCCGGTCGGCGGTGCGGACGATGCCAAGGTTGTCCGATGAGCCGAAGAGGCGGGCGACATCTTCCGGATGGTCGGCGGCGGGCGCGGCACCGACGCCGAGCAGGGCCGACAGGGAGATAAGGGAGCGCTTCATGATCATACCATGGGACGGAATTTGCCGACGATGTTGGTGAGACAGGCGGTGATCTGGCCCAAGGAACAGACTTCCACCGTCGACACGAGCTCGGCGAAGACGTTCCCGCCGCCGCGCACGACATTCTCGAGGCGTTGGAGTGCGGCGGGCGCCTGCTTCGCGTGCTTGCACTTGAAGGCGCGCAGCCGCTCGACCTGCAGGCGCTGCTTGCGCGGCGGCGTGCGGGCCAGCGGGACATTGGGCATGGGCTCGCCGGTTTTGTAACGGTTGAGGCCGATGATGGGCCGCGCGCCGCCGTAGACCTGCTCCTCGTACGCGTGGCCTGCCTCCTGGATCTTGCTGCGCTGGTAGCGCTGCTCCTGGGCGGCGAGAACCCCGCCGAGCGTGTCCATCTCGCGGAACACATCGAGGATCGCCTTCTCGACTTGCTGTTCGAGGATGAGCAGCCCGGGCGCGCCGCCGAACATGTTCATCATGTGTTTGAACACACCGGACTCCTCGAGGATGATCGACTGGCCGTGCGAAGCCAGCGTGGCGTATTTCTCGGTCGGCGTCGTGAACGGTTCGTCCGCGGAGTTCGAGTGGCAGGAGTTCGTATAGTTCAGATACGCGAGCATCAGCTCGACCGCCGTGCGCGTGAGATTGTTCTGGAACTCGGCGGCGATGAGCGAGCGGCCGGAGGTCTGGGTGTGGAGCTTGAGCAGCTGCGCCTTCGACCCGGCGCCGAAGACATCGCGCATGCCAATGGCCCAGATGCGCCGGGCGACGCGGCCGAGCACGAGATATTCGACGTCGAGCCCGCAATCGAGGAAGAACGAGAGGCGCGGGCCGAACTGGTTGACGTCGGCGCCGCGCTGCTTGAGCAGTTCGACGTAGGTGAAGCCGTTGGACAGCGTGAAGGCGGCCTGCTGCACCGGCGTCGCGCCAGCCTCGGCGATGTGGTAACCGGAGATCGAAACGGGGTACCAGCGCGGGAGGTTCGGCACGCACCATTCGATCATGTCGCAGAGGAAACGCAGCGACGCCTCGATCGGGAAGATGACTTCGTTCTGCGCCTGCACTTCCTTGAGCATGTCAGCCTGGATGGTGCCGCGCAGCTGGCCGACGCAATCCGGCCCGAACCGACGCTTCGCGGCGGCAATGAACATCGCGAGGATGACCGGCGCCGGCGCGTTCATCGTCATCGAGACGGAAGCGTCCTTCCGCGTGAGGTCGAACCCGGCGAAAAGGCGGGACATGTCCTCGACGGTATCGATGGCCACGCCGCCTTCGCCGACCTTGCCGAGCACGCCCGGGTGGTCGGAATCGAGCCCGTAAAGCGTGGGCCCGTCGAACGCGGTCGAGAGCCGGAGGCTCTTCTGGTGCGAGCTCAGGTAGTGAAAGCGCTTGTTGGTGTCCTCGGCGAGCCCGAGCCCGGCAAACAGCCGCATCGGCTCCTCCCCGGTGCCGCTGTCGCGATCGAGGTACATCTCGCGGTAGCCGGCATTCGCATAGGGAAACTCGCCCGGCAGGCCCTGGCCGAGCAGGTAGCCGGCGATGACACCGGGATCGTCCGTCTGCGGCAGCGCGAGGCGCGGCAGCGGCGTGCCGGTGGGTGAGACGGTCCAGTCGATCGACTCGTGGATGCGCGCCCAGCGCTCGCGCAGCTCGGCGGCGAAAGGCGCGTCGGCACGCGCGCGGGTCACCTCGGCGGTGACGTGCGCGTTGTAGGTGTCGACGGCGTCGGCGATGCGTCCGAGCTGGCTCATGGGGTCACCTCCATCCAGCAGGCCTTGTCGCCGCCGGTGGAAAGGGCGAGGCCGGCCCGCTGGGCGAGCGCATCGAAGAGGGCGTCCACGCCCGGGTCGAAGTGCCGGGCGGCGGTTGTGGCATGGAGCCGGCGGCCCTTGCCGTCCTGGTCCAGCCGCGCCTGGATCTCGGCGCGGGCCGTGTGGGCCATCGGGTGGTCGCACTTGTTGAGCGCGACGACGTCGGCGCCGGCAAGCAGCGCGATCTTCTGCAGCTGGATGCGGCCGCCGTAGTGCGGCGGCAGGACGAAGAGCGTGGCGTCGACCAGGTGCGGGCCGCGGCCGAAGGTGTGGAACGGGTCGCTCTCCTGGCCGACACCGACCGATTCGACGAGCACCAGGTCGAATTCGCCGGATCGGCGCAGGATCTCGATGGCCGCAGGCGCCGCGGCCGACAAGCCGGTCAGGCTGCCGCGCGTCGCGAGCGAACGGAAAAACACCCTGTCATCCTGCGCATAGATGGCGGAGACCCGGTCGCCGAGGATCGCGCCGCCGGAATCGGGATGCGACGGGTCGTTGGCGAGGATCGCGATGCGGCCGCCGGGGCAGCGCCGGAGAAAACGGGAGACGAGCTCGTCAATCAGCGTCGATTTGCCGGCGCCGCCGGGCCCGGCGACACCGATGACAAAACCGCGCGAAGCGCGCTTCAGATGTGAGGTGTGAGGTTTGAGAGAGGAATTCGACTCCGCCAGGGTGATCGCCCGGGCGAGGGCGCGGTCGCCCGTGTAACGGGCATTGGCCTTGGGCAGCCGCGCATAGTCGCGCTTGATCGTCGCCATGATGTCGGCGAGCGGAGTGCCGGCGAAGAAGATGCGGTCGGTGCCCTGGCGTTTCATCACGCGCTCGTCGGCCGGCGTGATCGTGCCGCCGCCGCCGCCGAAGACCGGGATGTCGCCGCCGCCGCGCTGCTTGAGCTGGTCGACAACCTCCTTGAAGAAGACGATGTGGCCGCCGTTGTACGAGCTGAGGCCGACGACGTTGACGTCCTCCTGCACGGCGGCGCGGACGATCGCCGAGACCGGCTGGTGATAGCCGAGGTAGATGACCTCGATGCCGTGGCTCGCGAGTTCGAGGTTGATCGTGGTTACCGCGCTATCGTGGCCATCGCAGAGCGGCACGGCCGTCAGGATGCGCACGGGCGCGGGGGCGTGGGAACGGGCGGACATTCCGGCAAAGCGAATCCGAGAATGGCGCCGGGCGCAATGGCCGAGGGAGCCGCCGGGGGGCGAATTCCTCCCTTGGGAGTAGGGGACAACTCGGTCGACACGGCGGCCCGCCGGCGCATCATGGCGACATGCACTTTCGCGACCTGAACGAGGCACAGCTCCTCGCGGTGGCCATCGGCGCCGAGGAGGAGGACGCGCACATCTATCGTGATTTTGCCGCGTCCCTGGAGCAGGAGTTCCCGGCCTCGGCCGAACTGTTCCGGCGCATGGCGGAGGAGGAGTCAAATCACCGCCACCGGCTGATCGAGGCCTATCGGCGGAAATTCGGCGAACACATCCCGCTGATCCGGCGGCGCGACGTGAAGGGTTTCCTGGTGCGCCGGCCGGCCTGGCTGGCGCGCACGCTCCGGCCCGAGACGGCGCGCGAGGAGGTGGCCCTGATGGAGCTGGAGGCGCGGCGCTTCTACGAGGCGGCCGCGGCCCGGAGCGCGGACGCCGCGATCCGGCAATTGCTCGGCGACCTCGCGCAGGAGGAACAGAAGCACGAGGCCACGGCCGAGCTGATGAGCGGGGCGCAGGAGGCCGCGGGCCAGTTGCAGGAGGAACATCGAACCGCGCGCCGGATGTTCGTCCTGCGCTTCGTGCAGCCGGGCCTGGCCGGCCTGATGGACGGCTCGGTCTCGACGCTCGCGCCGCTGTTTGCCGCGGCCTTCGCCACCGGCAATACCACCGAAACCTTCAAGGTCGGTCTCGCCGCCTCGGTCGGCGCCGGCATCAGCATGGGGTTCGCCGAGGCTCTATCCGACGACGGCAAGCTCAGCGGGCGCGGCGCGCCGTGGCTGCGCGGCGTGGTGTGCGGCCTGATGACGACGCTCGGCGGCATCGGCCACACGCTGCCGTACCTGATTCGCAACTTTCATACCGCTACCTCCGTGGCGATCGCGGTGGTGGTGGTCGAGCTCGGCGTGATTGCCTGGATCCGCAAGCGCTACATGGACACGCCGCTGCTGGCGGCGATCTTCCAGGTGGTGGTCGGCGGCGTGCTGGTGTTCATCGCCGGCTGGCTGATCGGCGCGGGGTGAGTGATGGTGTAGGTCGGGCTTTACGCCCGACGCGTCGGGGATAAACCCCGACCTACAGAATCAGACCTAAATCGGCAGCGTGACTTCGACCGTGGTGCCGTGGCCGGGCTGGCTGTCGATGCGGAGCTGGCCGCCCAGGCGTTGCACGATCCGGCGCGACAATGCCAGGCCGAGGCCGAGGCCCTGTTGCTCGAATTTTTTCCGGTCGTGCTGCTGGAAAAGCCCGAGCTGCTGCAGCTGCTTTGGGGTCATGCCGCGGCCGGCGTCCTGCACTGTGAGGCGCGCGTTCGTGCCTTCGGCGCGCAGGCGGACGGTGACGGGCGATTCCTTGCGCGAGAAGCCGAGGGCGTTGTCGGTAAGCTCCTCCACGAGCGCCGTGAATTCCGTCGGGCCGCAGCGCAGGCGCATGGGCGCAAGCTCGACCTTGACGTCGGCGGTGCGCGCATGGCGCTCGGCGGCGGCCTTGACCCCGGCGTTGAATGCTTCCGCGACCTGTTGCGCCTCGAGCCATGGCACGGCGGGCCGGCCGGGCGCATCGAGCTGGATGATGTGGAGATAATTTCGCAGTGTGCGATGCAGGCGCCGCGCGGAGGTGAGGATGTCGCGGAGGATTGCGCGGACCTCGTCCTTGTCGAGGTCGTCCAATTCCTCCTCGAGCATCTCGGTCAGGCCGAACACGCCGGCGAGCGGGGTGAAGAACTCATGCGGCAGGGTCGCATGCAGGCTGGCGCGCAACTGTTCGATCACGCGATTCTCGAGGTGGCGGCTGACCTCGGCGCGCTTGAGGCGCGCGGCGACGGCGCGCGTGAGGTCGCCGATCGAAAACGGTTTCAGGAGGAAATCGTCGGCTCCAAGCTCCATGCCGGCGCGCGGGTTGGCGTACGCCGGGTCGCCGGTCATCAGGATGAACTGGCGGTCGGCCAGTTCGGGGTCGAGCCGCAGCTGCTTGAGATAGCCCTTGCCGTCGACGCCGGGCATGTCGATGTCGCACACGATCACGTCGGGCAGGTAGGCGCGGGCCAGTTCGCCGCCTTGCACGGTGTCGGAGGCGCCGATCACCTGGTAGCCGTGCGCCTCCAGGCCCTCGACGAGCACGGGTCGGAGACGGACGTCATCGTCGATCAACAGCACGGTCTTGAGGCTGGCGCCCGGGATGGGCGAGAGGGGTGACTCGGGCATACCGGCGCCAAGCCTGACTATTCGCCGGGAAGTGGCAATGCTTCTAACGGCGACCTGCCGGCGGCCCGCGACGCCGGGGCGATCACTCAGAACTCAGGCAGGCTTGGCGTGAAGCCGAGGGCCTTTAGACGGGGGCCGAGCGGCGTCGACGCCATCCGGCAATGGCCAACGACGCGGCACCGGCGATGGCGGCATAAGTCGAAGGCTCGGGCACGGCCGAAAGATACCCGGAGGAGAACTCCATTACGAAGCCTTCATTATTGCCATTGTGCAGTCCGTCGCCCCAGACCAAGGTACCGTCCTCGGAAATGCCGTTTATGTTCAGCGTCGTCCAACCCGAGAGATTGGCGCCGCTGCCGGACGCCACGCCATAGAAGTCCTGCCAGCCATGCGAGTTGTAGATGAAGCTTTGGTTCGAGCTGGCGCCAGTCCAGGTAAGCCCAACGACCGAACCATCGGCACTCATGCCGCCAAAAATATTGAGGCCCAGGCTGGGATCGGGCGTGCCGAGAGCGGCGACCGTGCTGCCATCGTAGAGATAGAGTTCGCCGTTGGCGTTGGTGGGCGTGTCGCCGCCAAGCAGCATGAGCGAGCCGGCGGAATTCATTGCCAGACCCTGGCTCCACGAGCCGCCGGAAAGCAGGGGTAGCAGCGTGATCGAGGCGGCGGTGTTGTTGTAAAGAAAGGCACGGCTGCCCGCGCCGCTGATCAGGGAATTGGAGCTGCTGGTGCCAAGCATCAGGTTGCCGTTGCTGGAAATGGCCCGGGCCACGGGAGACGACCAAGTATCCCCGACGCTGGCGAATGGGATCGCGGTGGCCGATCCCCCGGCGACGAAACGCACCGCCTGCGACTGGCCTGAACCGTTGCCGGCCACGCCATAGAGAACACTGCCGTCATTCGAAATCGACACGGCGTAACTCGGGGTGCTGAACCCGCCCGGGCTGGCCAGGGCCAGCGGGGTCAGGCTGGACGTTGTGACCTGTACTGCCTGGCGGTCGGGGCTGGAGTCGTAGTGCGAGCGCGAGGCGATATACGCCGCATCCGGGGTGATGTCGGAGGCGGTGACGAAGTTGGTCTGTGTGTTGGTTGCGAGGTTGGGAATCGCGGATAGACCGCCGGAGGAGGTCCATAGAAATGCGGTGTCGCCACTGGTGCTGCCGCTGTTGGCCGAACCGCTGCCGACGGCATAAATGACACCGCCGGTTTTGGTGACATCGCGCACTTGGCTCCAGCTGGCGCCGCCGGCGAGATCGCCGACTCCATACATCGTGGCCTGGCCGTGGGCCTGGCCAAATGCCAGCGCAAGCAGGAGCGCCGGCACGAGGGTATTGCGTAGCAGTATCTTCATATTAGGACAGTGACCGAGTGGGGTGGCACGCGGTCACGGGCGGGGATGGTGGTAGCCGATGGCCGGATGGCAACCGAACAAGTAGGCCAGCCGAAGATATTTCGACGGTCTCCGGGCCGAAGCACCGGGGAAAGCTGCTTAGAATTCCGCCGTGCCGGGGGTGCGGGCGAAGGGAATCACGTCGCGGATGTTGGCGACGCCCGTCACGAACATGAGCATGCGCTCGAAGCCGAGGCCGAAGCCGGCGTGCGGCACGGTGCCATAGCGGCGGAGGTCGAGGTACCACCAATAATTCTTCTCGTCGAGGTGGTGCAGCGCCATGCCCTCCTTCAGCTTGTCCATCCGCTCCTCGCGCTGGCTGCCGCCGATGATCTCCCCGATGCCGGGCACGAGCAGGTCCATGGCCGCCACCGTCTCGCGGCCGGGCGCACAGCCATCGGTCTGGCGCATATAGAACGCCTTGATCGCGCGGGGGTAGTTGTAGACCGTGACCGGGCACTTGAAGTGCTCCTCGGTGAGATAGCGCTCGTGCTCCGACTGGAGATTATCGCCCCACGCCACCGGGTGTTCCCAGGTGCGGCCGGCCCGGCTCAGGATTTCGACGGCCTCGGTGTAGCTGCAGCGGACGAAGGGCTTGTCCAGGACAAAGTCGAGCCGCGCGAGCAGGTCCTTGTCGACGAACTTGGCGAAGAACTCCAGGTCGGCGGCGCAGTGCGCGCGGACGTCGCGAATGAGGTATTTCACGAACTCCTCCGCGAGGTCCATGTCGCCGTTGAGATCGCAGAAAGCCACTTCGGGCTCGATCATCCAGAATTCCGAGGCATGGCGCGAGGTGTGCGAGTTCTCGGCGCGGAAGGTCGGGCCGAACGTGTACACGTTGCTCAGCGCGCAGGCGAAGATCTCGGCCTCGAGCTGGCCCGAGACAGTGAGGAAGGTTTTGCGGCCGAAGAAATCCTTCGTCGCGTCGATCTCGCCGCGCTCGTTTTTTGGCGGGTTGGCGAGGTCGAGGGTCGTCACGCGGAACATGTCGCCCGCGCCCTCGGCATCGCTGGCCGTGACAATCGGGGTGTGGACATAATAAAATCCGCGCTCCTGGAAAAACTGGTGGATGGCGTAAGCCAGGCGGCTGCGCACGCGGAAGACGGCGCCGAAGAGATTCGACCGGGGACGCAGGTGGGCGATTTCCCGCAGGAATTCCATCGTGTGGCCTTTCTTCTGCAGCGGGTAGGTGGCATCGGCCTCGCCCAGCAGCGCGAACTTCTCCGCCACGACCTCCCATTTCTGGCCGCCGCCCTTCGATTCGACCAGCCGGCCGCGGATCTCGACCGAGGCGCCGGTGCTGGCGCGGGCGACCTGGGCGTAATCGGGCAGCGCGGCGTCGACGATGACCTGCAGTCCTTTCAGGCACGATCCGTCGTTGATCTCGAGGAAGGAAAAGGCCTTCGCGTCGCGGCGGGTGCGGACCCAGCCCTGGATCAGGATCGCGTCGGCCGCGGCGGTCGCATTGAGGGCGTCTTTGACAAGCGTGCGTTGCATGGGGGAGGAGGGCGGAGGGAAGCGGAGCGACCCGCGATTGGCAAACGGGAATAATTCCGCGCGGCATCCTTGCGCCGGCCATGCCGAAACTCGACGCGACCGATGGGCCCGGATGACCTCCTTTCAAGTTCACCGGGGATTTTCCGGGGCGACGCGACAAGGCGCGCTCACTTAGGTGCCCCCGATCCCGGGTAAATTTCTCCCGGAGGAAACAATCCGCCTCCGGCGGCGCTCAAGTAGGAAGTATGAAACCCAAACTAATTGCATTGGCGGAAATCGCCCGCGCGGACCGGCGGATCGCGGGCCTTTCGCTCCTTGTTGGTTCGATGCTGCTGGTCGCCGGTTGCGATTCCTATCCCGAGTCGCACGTGGTTTCGGCCCCGCCGCCGGCGGCGCCCGCGACCACCGCCGTCGTGACGACCCAGAACGGCCAGGCCATTGCCGTGGCGCCCGCCCAGACCGCGGCTCCGGCGCCGGTCATCGTAATGTCCGCCCCGCCGGCGTTGCAGACCGAGGCGGTGACGGAACGGCCGAATTCCGACGACAAATGGGTCCCGGGCTACTGGACCTGGCGCAACGACCGTTATGAATGGGTCGCCGGCCACTGGGAGCTGCCGCCAAGCCCGAGCTCAACCTGGGTCGCCCCGCGTTGGGAGCGGTTGTCCGATGGGACCTATCGTTTCTACGAAGGCTATTGGGATTGATCTTCGTGGCTAACTTCTGGCGCCGCCGCGCATGGCGCGGCGCGCGCCTGCATTTGGTGGAGCCCGCACTCCGTGCGGGCTTAACCTGCACGGAGTGCGGGTCCCACCTTTTTAGGCCCGCGGCCACCTAACGCGCCTCGATCCGGGCCACCACGCGCCGGCCGAGGGCGATGCCCGGCAGCTCGACGAGGCGGTACGTCACATACGAGATCGCACTGCCGAGCGCGAGCACGAGCGCGTAGGCGGCGAGCGTGCCGCCGGCCGGCAGCCCGTCCGGCCACTTCCAGTACAAGAACTGGAACAGGGCAAAGTGGACAAAGTAGAGACTGTAGCTGATCCGCCCGATGAAGACGATGAGTGGGTTCACCAGCAGCCGTGAACGCATCTGGTGCAGGGCGAAACCCAGCAGCGCAAACGCAACGCCATAGAGCGCGACGGCGGGCAAGGGCGGCGGCAGCGGCGGCTTCATCTGGTGAAAGAGCGCCGCGCCGAGCAGCACCGCGAGCCCGAGCGCCACCCCTCCGGCGGTCGTATCGGGGCGGTCGCGCCGATCGCGCCAGACAAAGTACAGCACGATCCCCATCGCGAACACCGGCAGCTCGCCGAAGATCCAGTAGAACCGAAAGTTCTCGGTGAGATATTCAAAGCCGGCGGGATAAGGGGGCGTGAGCAGCGGGGCCAGCCAGTCATCCGCGACGCGCGCCAGCGCCAGGGTTCCGACCACCAGCACGAGCGCCCGTGTGCGGCTGGTGACGAGACGGAAGAAAAACGGCAGCAGCAGATAGAACGACACCTCGGCGGCGATCGACCAGCCGCCTGGTACCACCGAGTTGATGGTCTCGGGATGCCAGCCATGGAGGAAGAGCGCGGTCAGGCCGACGTCGAGCGGCGTGATCCCGCGCGGCGCCCACAGCCGCGGCCTGGTGCCCGCAAGCCACAGGAAAAACAGCAGGCCGGCATAGAACATTGGCGCGACGCGGAAGAATCGGCGGAGGAAGAAATCCGCCAGCGAGCGGCGCTCATGGCCATGGCGTCGTTCATTCGAGAGAAATAGCGCAATGGCACTCGCAACGAAGAAAAGCTGCACGCCCATCGCGCCGTTGGCGCAAAACTGGGCGGTCCACGCCGAGGCCGGCCGCGTCCATTGTCCCGTGTGGGTGAGCACGACGCCGAGGATGGCATAGCCGCGCATCGCATCGATGGCATCGAGGCGCGGACCGGGGCCGGGCGGGGCGGACATGCGCCCACGCTGGCGGCCGCGGCGCCGATGGCCAATCCGAATCGGGTGTCCGGTAAACGGCGGTAAAATAAATGAGTGGAGGCGGGACGCCCTCGTCCCGCGGGTTGCCGTTCGCGCTTGGGCCCCGCGGGGTGAGGGCACCCCGCCGCCAAGCAGGCTTCTTCAGAACGCGATCTCGTTTGCATCGCGTCCCGGGCAGGCTTTCGCTGCCGTCCAGCCGTCATGCCTGCACCGCTGCGCGTCACCGTCTGGAACGAATTCCGTCACGAGCGGGCAGACCCGCGGGTGGCGGCCCATTACCCGCGCGGCATCCACGAAACCATCGCAGAATTCCTCCGGGCCGATCCGGAGCTGGCGGTGCGTACCGCCACCCTGGACGAACCGGAACACGGGCTGACCACGGCGGTGCTCGACGCCACTGACGTGCTGGTCTGGTGGGGACACACGGCGCATGCGGAGGTGCGGGATGCGGTCGTCGCCCGCGTGCATGCCCGGGTGCTCGAGGGCATGGGCCTTGTCGTGCTGCACTCGGGCCATTACTCGAAGATTTTCAAAGCGCTGCTGGGGACGACCTGTTCGCTGCGCTGGCGCGAGGCGACGGACAAGGAGCGGTTGTGGGTCGTCTGCCCCTCGCACCCGATCGCGGAGGGGCTCGGCGAGCATTTCGAAATCCCAATCGAGGAGATGTACGGCGAGCCGTTCGACATTCCCGCGCCCGACGAGCTGGTGTTCATCTCATGGTTCAGTGGCGGCGAGGTGTTCCGCAGTGGCGCGACCTGGCGACGCGGCCACGGCCGGATCTTCTATTTCCGGCCCGGGCATGAAACTCATCCCACCTATCACCGGCGGGAAGTGCAGCGGGTGATCACCAACGGCGTCCATTGGGCCCGTCCGACCGTCCGGAGGCCCGACGCGTGCCCGAACGTGGCGCCGCTCGAACCGCTGCCGCCGCGCTAGCCGGCCGGTGCTGCAGTTCGATCGGACGGTTCGACGCCGGCCACCGCATCCACGCTTCCCTTCGCTTCGATCCTGGGGGAGAAAGCGCGGCGATGGCGCTCCTCCGCTACTTTTCGCCCTGGCTCGGGCTGCTGGTTCTCGCCGGCTGCGCCTCCGTGCCGCGCGGGTACGTCATAACGAATTTCGGGGCGAAGGCGGGCGGCGAGGATCTGGCAACGCGCGCCATCCAGGCGGCGATCGACGCCGCGGCGACGGCGGGCGGCGGCACGGTCGTGGTGCCCGCAGGGGTGTTTCGCAGCGGATCGATCTTCCTGCAGCCCGGGGTCCGGTTGCATCTCGCCGAGGGCGCGGTGCTGAAGGGCTCGGAGAACATCGCCGACTATCCAATGCGGCCCACGCGCATCGAGGGACATGTCGAGCCCTGGCGGATGGCGTTGGTCAACGCCGAGGACCTGGTCGGGCTGCGCATCACCGGTCCGGGCCGGCTCGATGGCAGCGGTCCGGTCTATTGGCGCGCCTTCTGGCAGCGGCGGAAGGAGAACCCGAAATGTACGAACCTCGAGGTGGAGCGGCCGCGGCTGATCTACCTCGCCCGCTGTCGCGACGTCCGGATTGAGGGAATCGCGCTGCAGGACTCGGGCTTCTGGAACCTGCACCTGTATGCGTGCCGCGACGTCGTGCTGCAAAACCTGCGCATCACGATCCCGAGCGCCACCGGCGGGCTGCGCGGCCCGAGCACCGACGGCATCGACATCGACAGTTCGCAGCGCGTCACGGTCACCGGATGTTACATCTCGACCAACGACGACGACATCGCCCTGAAGGGCAGCAAGGGGCCGCGGGCCGATCGCGACGCCAGCAGCCCGCCGGTCGAGGACATCACCGTGGAGAATTGCGAGATCGGCGACGGCAACGGCCTGATCACCTGTGGCAGCGAAGCGACCGTGGTGCGCCGGGTGACGGTGCGTAACTGCACGATGTCCGGCCGCGCGACGCTGCTCACGCTGAAGCTCCGGCCCGACACGCCGCAGCATTACTCGGATATCACGATCGACGGCGTCCGCCTCGCCGGCGAAGGCCGGCTGCTGAACGTGGCGCCGTGGATGCAATTCTTCGATTTGCAGGGGCAGCCACCGCCGGCGCGCACGGTGGAGCGGATCGTCCTGCGGAACCTCACCGGCCGGTACCGCGCGTTCGGCACCTTGCGCGGCAATGCCGGCGACACGCTGCGTGACATCACGCTGGAGAACGTCGACGTGCAGCTCGCGGACGACGCCTTCGCGCCCGGCCCGGTCGAACGCCTCGCGCTGCGCAACGTGGTTGTGAACGGGCGGGCGGTGTCGGCGCCGCAGCCAGGAAATCGTTGAGCGCCGCCAAAAACTGGGGGCCCACACCCCGTCGCTAAGCGTCACCCCTCTGGCTAGAGGGGATCCAAACCGGCGCCGGCGGAGGTCCCCGCTAGAAAGAGGGGTGCCCGACAGGGCGGGGTGGGTTGATAGGTAATTCCCAGCGCCGGCCGACATTCAAACGTTGGACGGACTATGCCGGGGTGGCCGCTTGCTTTCATAGGGTCTCGGCGCAGATTGGGCGCCACCCCTTACCCATGAATTCGCCCCACGCTCCACGCCCCGGGCTGCCGGTTTCCCGGCGCCAGTTTCTCGGTCATCTCTCGGTTGGCGCCGCCCTGCTGGCGGCCGGCAGCAGGGCCCGCGGCGAGGAACCGCCGCCCAAGAAGCTCGGCGTCGCGCTTGTCGGCCTTGGCAGCTATGCCACCGGCCAACTCGGGCCGGCGTTGAAGAAAACGAAATACTGCCGGCTGGCCGGCGTCGTGACCGGTTCGCCCGAGAAGGGCCGCAAATGGGCGCAGAATTTCGGTTTTCCCGAGACGAGCATCTACAGTTACGACACGATGGCGCGGCTCGCGGAGAATCGCGACATCGACATCGTGTATGTCGTCACGCCGAACAGCCTCCACGCCGAGCACTGCATCGCCGCCGCGCGCGCCGGCAAGCACGTGATCAGCGAGAAGCCATTCACCACCACGGTCGCCGACGCCGAACGGGTGCTCGCGGCTTTTCGGGAGATGAACATCCGCCACTCGATCGGCTACCGGTTGCATTTTGATCCGTATCACCAGGAACTCATGCGGCTGGTGAAGACGGGTGAATTCGGCCCGTTCATGAAGACCAAGGGGGACTTCAGCTTCACCATGAACAGCCGTCCGTGGCGGGCCATTCGCAAGTTTGCCGGCGGCGGCCCGCTCATGGACGTCGGCGTCTACGTGATTCAAGAGGGCTGCATGGCCGCCGGCGATGTCGCGCCCGTGGCGGTGACGGCGAAGGAGGGACCGAAGACGCGGCCCGACATCTTCCAGGATGTCGAGGAGGACATTGCGTGGACGATGGAATTTCCGAATGGTTCCACCTGCGACGGTCATTGCAGTTACCAGCAAAACAAGAACTGGTTCCGCGGCGACGCGGCGAAGGGTTGGTACGAAATCAGCCCAGCCTACTCCTACAACGGTCTCGCCGCCGCGACCAGCAAGGGGCCGCTGCACTTCCCGGGCGGGTTCAGCCAGCAGGCGGCGCAGATGGACGACTTTGCCCGCGCCATCCTGGATCACCGGCCCTCGCCGGTCCCGGGGGAGATGGGCCTGCGCGACATGAAGATCATCGCCGCGATCTACGAAGCCGCCGCGACGGGCAAACGCGTGACGATTGCGGCCTGAGGCCGTTCCCCCTTTCATGAGACCCCTCCACTCCGCCCTGCTCCTCCCGCTGCTCGCCGCCATGTCGCTTCCCGGCCAGGAAAAACCCGCCACCGCGCCGCTGCCCGTGTTCGGCTCGCAGGTCGTCCACTTCGCCGACCTGAAGGCCTTCGGCACCGGCGTCGGCGAGCGCCGCGATGTGGCGAATAATCCCACGGCCACGCTCGAGCGCTTCGAGTGCCACATCAGCGTGCTGAATCCCTCGCGGGAGTCGCATCCGCCGCACACGCACCCGCAGGAGGAGCTGATCATCCTGCGCGAGGGCACGCTCGACGTGAACGCCAACGGCAAAGTGCAGCGCGTCGGTCCCGGCTCGTTCTTCTTCTTCCGCTCGAACAACCCGCACAACGTGTCGAACAACGGCGAGGTGCCGGCGAAGTACTTCGTGTTCAATTTCGCCACGGCGCGCACGCACACCCCGCCCGCGGTCGGTGCGGCGACCGCGCCGGGTGAACTCGGCTCGACCGTCGTC
The DNA here is from genome assembly GCA_035549095.1 of Lacunisphaera sp. Taxonomy (GTDB): domain Bacteria; phylum Verrucomicrobiota; class Verrucomicrobiia; order Opitutales; family Opitutaceae; genus Lacunisphaera. The sequence goes on from DASZRV010000023.1 coordinate 57,830, forward strand.
GACTGGGCGCAGCTGCCGGTGCAGCCGACCAAGAATGGCGAACGCCGCGAAGTCGTCGATTCGCCCACGGCCACGCTGGCGCACCTCGAGTGCCATGTGACGACGCTCAACCCCGGCCGGGCTCCGCACGCCGCGCACCACCACCCGGACGAGGAAATCATTCTCGTGAAGGACGGGCAGCTGGACGTCACCATCAACGGCAGGACGGAGAAGGCCGTCGCGGGCGACATCGCCTTCTTCTCGTCCAACGACGAGCACGGATTGAAGAACAACGGCTCGACGCCCGCCGTTTACTACGTCGTGCGTGTCGTCACCGAGAAGACGCCGGCGGCCGCACCGAAGGTTGCCGGGGCGAACTGAGTCTGCGGGCATGCCTTTGATGCAAGCGGCGCGGGAGCCTGGCTGCGGGCCAGCCGCGCGATAACCGATTCACTGGATTCTTCGCTGTGCTCAGAATGGCACAGGCTGGATCCTTTTTTCGAGACTGTCATCCTGAGCGAAGCGAAGGATCCAGTTGGACCGTTATGAATTGCCTTGGGGCGCAATTGCAGGAACCGCATCTCCCACCGGGTTGGCGCCACACACTAACGTTAGCACAATCCGCGTGGCGGAAGGTTTGACGCTGCCCCGGCGGCCTGCTCGCTTCGGGGCCGTCGTGAACCCCTCCACCCCGCAAGTTCACCGCGCCACCCTGATTCTGGCCTGCTGCCTTGGCGGGTTGGTGAACCACGCTCCCGCCGCACCGGCGCCGGCCGTCGCGCCGATCCCCACGCGCGCCTGGATCGCGGAGTTGTTTGGTTCGCTCAAGGCGCCGATCCCGCCGCGTCACTTGGTAGGCAACATTTATTATGTCGGCCCGAGTGGCGTCAGCTCGTTCCTCATCACCACGCCGGCGGGGCACATCCTGCTCGACACCGGTTTCGCCGACAGCGTGCCGGTCATCCAGCGCGGCGTCGAACAGCTCGGCTTCAAGCTGGCGGACATCAAGGTCATGATCAGCAGCCACGCGCACGTCGACCACGTGGGCGGGCACGCGGCGATGCAAAAGCTCACCGGGGCGCAAGTCGTGGCGAGCGCGGGCGACGCCCGGCTGCTCGAGTCCGGCGGCGCGGAGGATTTCCTCGCGTGGCCGAAGGACACGCTCGCGTTCGCCCCGGTGCACGTTGACCGCGTCGTCGGCGACGGCGATACGGTTGCGCTGGGCGGCGTGACCCTCACCGCACACGTCACTCCCGGGCACACGCGCGGAGCCACCACCTGGACCATGGACGTTGTGGACGGCGGCCGGACGCATCACGTCGTTTTTTTCAGCAGCACGACGATCAACCCGGGCACCAGCCTGGTGTTGCACCCGGCCTACCCGGGGATCGTCGCGGATTACGAAAAGACCTTCGCCACGCTCAAGGCGCTGCCTTGCGACATTTTCTTCGCGCCGCATGGCAGCCAGTTTGACCTGGCCGGCAAGTTTGCCCGGCAGGATCGCGGCGAAGGCGTCGCGGCTCTTGTTGACCCCCATGGCTGGCACAAGCTGCTCACCACGGTCGAGCAGGCCTTTCGCGACCAGCTTGCCGCCGAGCGCGCGGAAGCCGCGGCCGAAACCAAGGGCGCGGTTGTGAAGCCCTCGAGCCCATGAGCCAATCCACCCCGACCGGCGCCGCGCCCGACGGCCTCTCGAAGACCGAATACATCGGCTACGCCCTCGGGGACACGGCCTCGAATTTCTTCTTCCAGACGTTCAACATTTTCCTGACCTACTACTACGTCGATGTCTGGGGCATCCCGGCGACGGCGTTGCTGTGGATGATGCCGATCGTGCGGCTGATGGGCGCGTTCGACGACCCGATCATGGGCCTGGTCGCCGACCGCACGCAGACCCGCTGGGGCAAGTTCCGCCCTTATCTCCTCTGGGGCGCGATTCCGTACGGCATTTTTGGCTACCTGATGTTTGCGGGCCCGGTGCTCGGCCCGACCGGAAAGATCGTGTACGCCTACATCACCTATGCGCTGATGCTGATGAGCTACACGGTCATCAACGTGCCGTACTCGTCGTTGCTCGGTGTCATCAGCCCGTCGTCGCGCACGCGCGCCGTCGCCTCGAGCTTCCGGTTCGTCGGCGCGTTCGGCGGCGCGCTGCTGATCTCGATGTTCGTCCGGCCCCTGGTCAAGACGCTGGGCGCGGGCAACGAGATGCACGGGTTCCAGCTGACGATGGCGATCTTCGCCCTCGTCTCGATTGCGATGTTCTGGGCGACGTTTGCCACCACACGCGAGCGCGTCACGCCACCCCCGCAGCAGAAGACGAACGTCCGGGAGGAGCTCAAGGAACTCGGGCGCAACTGGCCCTGGGTGACGCTCCTCATTGCCTCGGTCTTCTCCACCACCTTCATCGCACTGCGCTCCGGCAGCACGCTCTTCTATTTCAAATACGTGGCCGGCGACGACGGCGCGCCGATCCTGTTCGGCCAGTTCGACCGGAGCACGGTCTTCCTGTCGACCGGCGCGCTGGGCATGATGCTCGGCACGGGCATCCTCGGCGTGATCGCGCGGCGCGTCGACAAGAAGTACTTCGCCGCGGCGCTGTGCGCGGTCACGGGCGTCAGCTTCATGGTTTTCTACGCGCTGCCGCCGGGCAATTTCTGGCTCCTGGTGGCGGTGAACGCGCTCGGCAACCTTTGCATGGGCCCGACGTCGGCGATGACCTGGGCGATGTATGGCGATGTCGCGGACTACGGCGAATGGAAGTTCGGCCGCCGTTCGACCGGCCTGGTCTATTCCGCCTCCCTGTTCTCGCTGAAGACCGGGATCATGGCCGCCGGTTTTCTTCTGCCGCTGTTCCTCGAACAGTTCGGCTTCGTGCGCGATGCGGTCCAGACGCCGCGCTCGCTGCTCGGCATCACGCTGGCCTTCTCGCTCGCGCCCGGTGCCATCGCGCTGCTGAAGATGGTGGCGCTGCTCGTCTATCCGCTCGACCAGAAACAGGTCGACCGCATCGAGCGGGAGCTCGCCGCCCGCCGCGGGCCGGCCTGAGCTTGCGCCCCGCAGGGCGAAATAGGAGATTTCACTTCATGTCTGAGCCCGCGTCCACCGTCCGCAATCCCATCCTCCCGGGCTTCAATCCTGACCCATCGATCGTGCGCGTCGGCGACGACTACTATATCGCCACGTCGACCTTCGAGTGGTTCCCGGGCGTGCAAATCCACCATTCACGCGACCTGCGGCATTGGCGGCTGCTCACGCGGCCGCTGCGCCGCCCCAGCGAGCTCAACATGCTCGGCGACCCTGACTCGTGCGGCATCTGGGCACCATGCCTGACTCATGCCGATGGCAGGTTCTGGCTGATCTACACGGATGTGAAGCGCTACGGCCGCACGTCGACCGGCGGCGCGGCGGGCGGCGCGTCGTTGCGCGATTTCCACAATTACCTCGTGACCTGCCCGAGCATCGACGGCGACTGGTCCGAGCCCGTTTACCTCAACAGCAGCGGCTTCGACCCGTCGCTGTTTCACGACGCCGACGGGCGCAAGTGGCTCGTCAACCAGCTCTGGGATCACCGCCCCGGGAAGAACCGTTTCGCCGGGATCGTCCTGCAGGAATACTCCGTGGCCGAACGCCGGCTCATAGGCGAGCGCGTCAACATCTTCGCCGGCACGGAGCTCGGGTTCACCGAGGCACCGCACCTTTACCGGCGCGGCGGCTGGTACTACCTGCTCACGGCGGAGGGCGGCACGGGCTGGGGCCACGCGGTCACGATGGCGCGCTCGCGCACGCTGGCCGGGCCCTACGAGCTCCATCCGGACAAGTACATTCTCAGTTCCCGCCAGCGACCCGACGTGAAGCTCCAGCGCGCGGGCCACGCGGACCTCGTCGAGACGCAATCGGGCGAGACGCTCATGGTTTACCTGTGCGGCCGCCCTTTGCCCAATCGCGGCACCTGCACGCTCGGTCGCGAAACGGCGATCCAGCCCATGGTCTGGGGCGACGACGGCTGGCTGCGCACCATCGACGGGAAAGGGACCGCGCAATCCGAGGTCGAACTGCCGCGCCTGCCCGCGCACCCATTTCCACCTCCTCCGGCGCGCGAGGACTTCAACGGACCGGCGCTGCCGATCGAGTTCCAGTGGCTGCGGTCGCCCTGGCCGGAAGAATTGTTCAGCCTCACGGCCCGGCCCGGGCACCTGCGGCTGTTCGGCCGCGAGACGATCGGCAGCCTCTTCAAGCAGGCCCTCGTCGCGCGGCGCCAGCAGGCGCACTGCTACAGTGCGGCCACGGTCGTCGAGTTCGAGCCGGAGCATTTCCAGCAGATGGCCGGACTCGTGTGCTACTACGGCGGCACGAAGTTCCATTACCTGTACGTTTCGCATGACGACCAGTCCGGCAAACACCTGCGGGCGATGTCGGCGCTGCCGAACCACATGCAGGCCGACGCCTTCACGCCGCCAATCCCGATCCCCGCGGGCCGCCCCGTGCAGCTCCGCGTCGAGGTGGACGGCGAGCGGCTGCATTTCGCCTACCGACTCGACCAGGGCGCGTGGCAGTGGCTGCCGCAGCAATTCGATGCCAGCATCCTGTCAGATGAAGCCAGTGCACCCGGCAACCCGAATTTCACCGGCGCCTTCATCGGCATGGCCTGTTCGGACCTCGCCGGCACGGCCCGCCCGGCGGACTTCGACTGGTTCGAATATCGAGAACGGCCGTTCCGCGAGAATCCGTTCACCGCGGAGCTGGGCTGAGGAAAACGAGCAGTGTTGATGGAGCCCGCACTCCGTACGGTCTGAAAACCGGCTGTTGGAGGCGGGACGCCCTCGTCCCGCGGGTTGCCATTCGCGCTTGCGTCTCGCGGGGTGAGGGCACCCCGCCTCCAAATACGCCGATCCGCACGAACTGCAGGATCCGCCGCGGAATCCGACAACCATGTGCACTGGGGCGGCGGCCTCAGGTCAACGGCGGGCGCGCTTTTGACAATTTCTGCGGCGCGGCCGGAGGGGAGCGGGCCTAGAGTTGAGCTCCCGCAGCGCGGGATGCACCCGCGGTGCGGACCCGCATTATGTCTACCCGCCGTGAATTCCTGAAAACCGGGCTGGCGCTGGGTGCCGCCGTGTCGATCCCCGGATGGCGCCGCCTCGCCGCGGCCGAGACTCCCGCGGTAACCCCGGTGAAACCGGTGTTGATCGCCGTGCGCGAGGGCACCCGCCCCGCCATGCTTGATGCCGCCCTGAAGGAGCTCGGTGGCGTGGGTGCGTTTGTGCGACCAGGCCAGACGGTTTGCCTCAAGCCCAACATCGGCTGGGACGCGCCGCCCGAGCGCGGCGCCGACACCCATCCCGAACTGGTCGCGCATCTCACGCGCGTCTGCCTCGCGGCGGGAGCCAAGTCGGTCGCGGTCTTCGACAACCCCTGCGACCAGTGGCAGCGCTGTTACGAACACAGTGGCATCGAAAAGGCGGCCCGCGAAGCGGGCGCCCAGGTGGTCAACGGCAAGGACCGCAGCTTCTACCGCGAAGTCGAGATACCCGGCGGCGTGAGCCTCAAGCGCGCCCTCGTGCATTCGCTCGTGCTCGACAGCGACGTGTTCCTGAACGTGCCCGTGCTCAAACACCACAGTGGCACCGGCATGACCGCCGCGATGAAGAACCTCATGGGCTGTGTCTGGGACCGCGGTTTCTACCACCAGAACAATGTCCACCAGGCCATCGCCGACTTCCTGCTGTTGCGCAAGCCGACGCTCAACATCCTCGATGCCTACCACCCGATGGTGCGCAACGGCCCGCGCGGGCGAACGGTCGACGACGTGGTGGAGATGCGCATGCTGCTCGCCTCGACCGACCCGGTCGCACTCGACGCCGCCGCCGCGCGCACGCTGGGCCTGGATCCGGAGTCGATCGCGTACATCCCGCTGGCGGGCCGGCTGAAGCTCGGCGTGGCCGATCTCGAGGCCGTCGACGTCCGCCGCATCAGCCTGGCGTGAGTCCATGCGCCGCCGCGGCCTGAAGATCCTGCGGGTCGCGCTGGCCGCCGTCGTCTTCGCCGGGCTCGCCGCGGCGTTTCTCGATTTTCGCGGACTGGTGCCGGCACCGCTGGCCCATTGGCTCGCCGCGATCCAGTTCGTGCCTGCGCTGGTGGTGCTCGCGACGGGCGGTGCCGCCGTCGCGGCCGTGGTGATCGTCGTCGCCACGCTGGCATTCGGCCGCGTGTATTGTGCGGTCGTCTGCCCACTCGGGATTGCGCAGGATGTGATCGGCTGGATCGCGCGGGCGTTTCACCTCCGCCGTCGGCTGCTGCCGTTTGCGCGGGCGAACAACGGTCTGCGGTACGGTGTGCTGGTGGCCACGCTCGCGACGCTGGCGGTTGGCGGCGCCTCGATCGCGAGCTCACACACCGATCCCTATAGCAACTTTGGCCGCGTCGTCTCCGGGCTGTTCCGCCCGGTGATCGTGGCCGCCAACAACGCCCTCGTCACGCCGGCCACGGCGCTGGGCTTCGCGGGGCTTTACCGCGTCAACCCGCCCTGGCCGGCCCCGGCGATTCTCTGGCCAGCCCTGGTTGTGCTGGTGCTGGTCACCGCCCTCGCGGTCTGGCGCGGCCGGATCTATTGCAACACGCTTTGCCCGGTCGGCACGGTGCTCGGCCTGATGGCTGGCCGCAGCGCTTTCCGGCTCAGGCTCGATCGCAGCGCCTGCAGCAAGTGCGCCGAATGCCTTCGCACCTGCAAGGCCCAGTGCATCGACCTGCGCGCGGGTGCGATCGACGCTTCGCGCTGTGTCGCCTGCTACAACTGCATCGACGCCTGTGCGCAGCACGGCATCGCCTACCGCTGGAGCTGGGGTCGCGATACGGCCGGACCCGTGCGCGTGGCGCTTCCGGATCTTGGGCGGCGGGCTTTCCTGGCGAACGGCTCGGTGGCGATCGCGACGGCGGCGGGCGCCAACCGCCTGCTCGCCGGCTCCGGGCCGGGCGCCGACGAGGGCAAGTCGAGCCGGGCGATTTGTCCGCCGGGTGCGGGCGGGATCGACCGCTTTGTCGAGCGTTGCACGGCCTGCCAGCTCTGCGTCAGCGCCTGTCCCACCCATGTGCTGCAACCCGCGCTGGGTGAATACGGTTTCCCGGGCTTCATGAAGCCCCGGCTCGATTACACCGCGGCCTTCTGTAATTTCGACTGCCAGCGCTGTGCCGAGGTCTGCCCGGCCGGAGCCATCGCGCGGCAAACGCTCGCCGCCAAGCAAGTGACGCGCATCGGCCTGGCCCGGCTCGACCTCGACCAGTGCATCGTGAAGACGAAGGGCACCGATTGCGCCGCGTGCTCGGAGCATTGCCCGACCAAGGCAGTGGACACGGTTCCATACGGCGATGGTCTCCGGCTGCCGCAGGTGACTGACGATCTCTGCATCGGGTGCGGAGCCTGCGAGTACGCGTGCCCGGCCCTCCCGCACAAGGCGATCAAGGTGACCGGCCGGCGCTGGCACGAGGTGGCCGTGAAGCGCATGGAAGGGAAGGCCCGGGATCCGCGGAAGGGTGGCGGGTTTCCGTTCTAGATCGCAGAGCGGATGGGTAGGGCGGCGATTCCCGTTCGCCGCCGCCACGGCGCGCAGGCGACTGCGGGCCCTACCGCGATGCGGGTCTTAAAACGATCGAGGCATAAAGCCCTCCTACACCGAAGGAGCGCCGCTACAGCCGGCGGTCCGCCGCGCCGACACAGTTCGCCCCGGGTTGACCGACCCGGACCGTCCCGGCAGGCTGCGGCACCCCATCTCCGCCATGAATACGCTGCTATCAGACGCATCCGCGCGCGCCATCCGGTACCTGGAGAGCCTCGACCACCGTTCCGTCGCGCCGACGTCCTCGGCCATCGCCGCACTCCGCAAGTTTGACGAACCGCTGCCGGCCGGACCCTCGGACCCGGCGCTGACGCTGCAATTGCTGGATGAGATCGGCTCGCCTGCGACGACGGCCATGGCCGGCCCGCGATTCTTCGGCTTTGTGATCGGCGGCTCGCTGCCGGTCAGCCTGGCAGCAAACTGGCTCGCGGGTGCCTGGGACCAAAATACCGGCCTCTACAAGCCGACCCCGGGCGCGGCCCATTTGGAAATCGTGGCGCTGCGCTGGTTGCTCGACCTGCTTGGGCTCCCGGCGGATTGCGCCGGCGCGTTTGTGACCGGCGCCACCGTGGCCAATCTCACGGCCCTTGCCGCGGCACGCCATGCCGTGCTCGCACGAGCGGGCTGGAACGTCGAAGCGGACGGCCTCTTCGGCGCGCCGCCGATTACGGTTGTCGTCGGCGAGGAAGTGCACCCGACCGTGAAAAAATCCCTCGGCGTCATCGGGCTCGGCCGCAATCGTGTCGTCAAAGTTCCCGTCGACGGCCAGGGCCGCATGCGTGCCGACCGGCTGCCGAAGCTGTCGGGCCCCGCGATCGTGATCGTGCAGGCGGGCAACGTGAACACGGGCGCGTTCGACCCCATCGGCGAAATCTGCCGGCAGGCGCATGCGGCGGGTGCGTGGGTGCACGTCGACGGCGCATTCGGCTTGTGGGCGGCGACGGTACCGGAGCTCGCGCCGCTCGTGGCCGGCCTCGCCGAAGCGGACTCGTGTGCGACCGACGCCCATAAATGGCTCAACGTGCCCTACGATTGCGGACTGGCCTTCGTCCGCGACGCGAACGCACTTCAGGCCGCCATGGCCATCACGGCGGAATACCTCCCGACCCAAGTCGAGCAACGCAACCCTTCGGACTTCACGCCGGAGTTGTCGCGCCGAGCTCGCGGCGTTGAGGTCTGGGCCGCGCTGCGGGCGCTGGGCCGGGCCGGCGTGGCGGAGATGATCGAGCGAAACTGCCGCCAGGCGCGCCGGTTTGCCGAAAAACTGGCGGCCGCCGGCGGCGAGATCCTGAACGAGGTCGTGCTCAACCAGGTGCTCGTGGCCTTCGGCGACGCCGAGCGCACGAAGCGGGTCATCGCGGCCATCCAGGCCGATGGCACATGCTGGGCGGGCATAACCGTCTGGCAGGGACGCACCGCGATGCGGATCAGCGTATGTTCGTGGGCCACGACGGATGACGATGTGGATCGAAGCATCGAGGCGATGATCCGGTGCGCGGCCAAGGCCTGACCGCCAAGCGACCCGAACGCAGCGCGACTGGACGGAAGTTTCGACTCACCCGGCGGTGCCATTCTTCCGGCTGTGCAGGCAGATCCGATTGCCGTCGGGATCGGCAATCCACGCCATCCAGCACACGCGGGTCTCGACCGGTTCGATCAGGACCTTCACGCCGCGGCGCCGGCAGACCTCGATCGCGGCCGGCACATCATCGACGGCCAGCGCCACGCACGCCGCGCCCTGCCAGTCCCATTCCGCTCCGCGGGCGGGATCGGGACCATTGAGGCAGAGTGAGACCGGCTCGGTCGCAAATTCGCTCCAAAAGTCCTCCCATTCCTCGCCGGGCCGGAAACCGAACAACCGGCGATAGAAGGTCCGCGTGCGGCGGATGTCTTTGGTGCAATACATCACGAAATCAATGGCGCGAACGGGAATGGGCGCGCGGCGAGGACGGCGGCGGAGGCTGGGGAGTTTAGGCATGGATAAGGCGAAGGAAGATGGCGGGCAGGTTAGCAGAGCCGTGTGACAACGTCGTGTCAGCAGCTCGCGCGAAGCTTTCGCGCGCTCCGTGGTCGCGGTCGGGCTGCGGGCTCAACCGACCTTGAGGAGCATGTCGACCCGGTGCATGCCGGGGCCCCAGCCGTTCGGAATGCGATTGATTTCCCGGGCGCCGAAGCGCGCGAAGAAGGCCGCCGATTCATGGCTGGCGGCGATGCGCAACGAGCCGCTCTGGCGGGCATCCGCCGAACTGATCGCACGGTTCATGATGGCGCGACCCAGTCCCTGGCCCTGCCGGGCGGGCGCGAGCAGGATCCAGCGCAGGCACGGGCCGCTGTCCGTCCGGAGCACGCCAAAGGCACCGACGATCCGGCCGTCGATGAGGCATACCTCATAACCAACGGGCGAGGCATCGAGGAAGGCTTCATAGTCGCCGCGCTCGTTGGCGGCGAAATAACGCGGGCAGTTTGCATCGAAGAGCGCCAGGCAAGCGGCGCGGTCGCCCGGCTGCCAAGCCCGGAAGTGTGGTGTCAGGGTCACGCGACCACCGAAATGTGCGCCGGTGGGTTTTCAATCACGATGGGGCGAATTGCCGCCCGGCGGCGGCGACTCCGTGGGTGACGAACGGACAAGCTTCAGGATGTCCGATCCCCACGTGCCCGCCCGGGCACGCGGTGCATTGGTGGAAAAATAATACGGATGGATCCGGAAGGTCCGGATCACCCGGTATTCCGCGAGGTGCTCGGCGAGAAGATAGGCCAGTCCCCCGCGCGGAGCCGGTTGCAGCCCGTGGGGTGTCGCCACCCAGCTGACTTCGAGATAGATCGCCTGCGGGAGCGTGCCGCCGAACGCGTCGCGTCTTATCCGAGTTTCGAACGCGGCGACTTCCGCCTGGGCCTGCAGCGCGAGCGGCGTCGGTTCTTTGATTAACGCGGGTTCGGCCAGCGCCACCGCGGTGATGCCGCCGCCCAGCAGGGTCGTGTCGCTGCGTCCCCGAGCGAGCGGCTCCAGGATAAAGTCGAGCACGAGCGGACCAGGCTGCCGGCGAATGTCGGCGGCGAGGTCATGCCAGGCGGGATCCGGCGGCGGCGGGGCGGGAGCAAGTGCCACGACGACCGCGAGATTGGCGGCGAGGAGGAGTTCCCGCCACGGAAGCCGGACGGCTGATTGAGCAGGGGGGGCAGCCCGGCAGGCGATTCCCGCGAGCACGAGGAGCGGCGGCAGCAGGAGATGGAAATGGTAGGTGAGATAGGCTCCGATCCGCCACCCCGGCGGGCCGAGGAGGGCGACGAAACCTGCCACCGCGGCCAGCGACCAATAGCCGGCCGCGGCGTCCGCCGGCTGGGGCTGCCACAAGGTCTGGGGCAGGCGCGAGCAGAGATGACGGACCTCGCCCGCCAGCGGCATCGCGCCCAGGGCTGCGCTGGCGAAAGACAGCAGCGCGAAGTCGCGCCACTGGTGCAGGAACCACGCGCCATCGTTTTCCGGCTTGGCGAGGTGCGACACGAATGCCTCGAAAAAATAGTAGGGATTGGCGAAGGCGAATGCGGCAACCCCGCCGGCGAGGATCGCGCCGGCCACGAGCGCGGTCCAGATGGCGGGCCGACGCGGACCAAACCACAGCCCGTGCGGGACCACCACGGCACAGGCGAGCAGCGTGTAGGGTTTGGTCAGGTAGGCGGCGAGCGCCGCGACGCCGAAGACACCGGCAAAGACCACCGGGTGGAAACGGGCGCGGACGGTCGGTTGGCCGAGCGCGAGGAGCGCGATGATTTCGCCGGCCACGAGAAAGTCCGGCCGTGCCTGGATCGAATAGCTCCCGGCCTGCAACGCATAATACAAGGCCACCAAGCCGGCGGTGACTCCCGCGGGGCAGCGATTCGCGCGCAGGAGGAGGGCAAGCATCACGCACGCGGCGGCCAGCGCGGCGAAGTTGGCCAGACGGTGGGCGACGTACGGGTCGCGCATCGCCCGAAGAAACGGCCGCACGAAAGTGGGATAGCCCGGACCGTAGGGATCGAAGCCATCCACGAAGTGGCCTGCCTGGTACTGGTGCGGCCAGACCTGCGCGAGCGCAACATAGTTGGTATCCCACATGCCCATCGGCTCGGCGAGGCCAACGGCGCGCCCCTGGACGTAGAGGTGATATCCGGCGGCGACGATGGCGGCGATCCAGAGGCAGGCGAGGACGGCGGGACGCAACGGTGTCATCGGGTCTGGAAACTCACGCGTTTCGCCAGCGTGCGCCGGCGCGCCTACGGCGCAATGTTCGAATGCCCGCGGTGCCGGCCGGTCGCACCGGAATATTCCGCAAACGGAGGTTTGCATCCAAGCTGCGATTCCTTCTCGTGGTGACCGTGCATGTCTCCACGCCAGACACGAGCACCCCGGCGGTCGAGGTACGCGGGGTGGTGAAGCGCTACGACAAGGTCGAGGCCTTGCGCGGGATCGAGTTCACGGTGAATGCCGGCGAGAAATTTGCGCTGCTCGGGCCGAACGGCGCGGGCAAGACGACCCTGTTCTCGATTCTCGCGACGTTGCGCGCGCCGACGGAGGGCTCGGCCCGCGTGCTCGGGCTCGACGTCGTGGAGCGGCGCGACGCGGTGCGCCGCGCCATGGGCATCGTGTTCCAGGAGCCGGCGCTGGAACTCCGGCTGAGCGGCCGCGAGAATCTCGTGCTGATGGGCCTGTTCTACGGTCTTGGCGCGGCTGCTTCCAAGCGCCGCGCCGCGGAGATCATTGCGCAGGTGAAGCTGGAGGACGCGGCCGACCGGCCGGCGCAGACGCTCTCGGGCGGGCAGCGCCGCAAATTGGAGCTGGGCCGCGCGCTCGTGACGGACCCGCGGATCCTGTTCCTTGACGAGGCGACGCTCGGGCTCGACGTGGACGCGCGCCGGGGCTTCTGGGCGCAGGTCACCGCCCTCGCGGCCGCGGGCCGGACGATCTTCTTCACGACGCACTACATGGAGGAAGCCGAGGTGGCCGATCGCATCGCGCTGATCGACCGCGGCCGGATCGTTGCGCTCGACACGCCGCGCGCGCTCAAGGCACGGATCGGCGGCGGCGTGGTGCGGCTAAAGACCGAGGACGACACCCGGGCCCGCAACTGGCTCGCCGAGCAAAAGCTCGAGGCGGCGGCCAACGACGGCGAAATCATGCTGGTGCACGCCGATCCGGCGGCGGCGCTGCCCGAAATCCTGCGACACCTGCCGGTGAAGGTGCAACGAGCGGAGGTGCACGAGCCGAGTCTCGAGGATGTGTTCCTGCAATTGACCGGCCGCGGGTTTGGGGGCGACGCGCCGGCGGTGAATGGTCGGCCGGCCCGCGCACCGGGAGGGGCGCCATGATGTTGAAGGGCATTTACGCGGTGGTCCTGATCGACCTGAAGCGGTTCTGGCTCGACCGGGCCCGGATCGCGATGGGGCTGCTGCAGCCGCTGCTGTACCTGTTCGTGCTCGGCGCCGGGATCGGCTCGAGTTCCCGGCTGGGCGGCGGGAGTTACCAGCAGTTCATCTTTCCGGGCGTGATCGGCCTCTCGATGCTATTCACGGCGACGTTTGCCGCCATCTCGATCGTGTTCGACCGCCAGATTGGTTTCTTCAAGGCGGTGCTCGTGTCACCGGTGCCGCGACCGGCCATCGCGCTGGGCAAGATCGCGGCCGGTTCCCTGCAGGCCGCGGTGCAGGGCGCGATCGTGCTGCCATTCGCCCCGTTCGTCGGGGTGCCGCTGACACCGCTCGAGGTGCTGCTGTTGCTCGCCGCGATGCTCCTGGCGAGCACGATGTTTGCCGCCATCGGCCTGGCTTTTGCGGCGCGATTCACCTCGGTCACCGTTTTTCCGGTCGTCAGTAATGCGGTGCTCCTGCCGATGTTCTTCCTTTCGGGGGCAATGTATCCGCTGTCACTTGCGCCCCGCTGGATGCAGGTGGCCGCGCACTTCGATCCGGTGGCCTATGCGGTCGACCTGATGCGCGGCGCGCTGCTCGGGCATTTTTTCTTTTCGCCCTGGCTGTCGATCGGCGCATTGACGCTCGTGATCGCCGGACTCGCTTGGGAATCCGTGCGCGTGCTCAATCGTGGCGAGGACGATTCCAGCCTAGGGGCCAACCGGGTGTGGGGCCGGCGCTGACGCCTATTTGGCCGCAGGCTGGCGCTTGCCGGTGAAGTCAGCTTCACCGAAGTCGCCGATCTTCGCCTTGCCCTTCATGGTGTCGCCGCTGACGGTCCCGATGTAGGTCATCTCCACCTCGCCATTCGGGCCGCTCGCCTTGAAGCTGAAGGTGATCGCGTCGCCCTTGGGCGAGCCGGTCACGAGCGCCTCGCCGAAGAAACCCTTGTAGTGTCCGGTTAGCTTGTCGCCATCCTGCGTGAAGGTGAAGGTCGGCGTGCCCTTGCCCTGCGGCGTTTCGATTTCACAGTTCCAGGTGCCAGCGGCGTTGACGGGCGCGGCTGGAGCGGCGGGTTTGTCGTCGGCGCGGGTGGCGGCGACGGCGAGGAAGGCGCAGGAGACGGTGAACAGGCGGAGCAGGTGTTTCATGGGGTTGAGGGTGGAGCGGAATCAAACAGAGCCCGGGACGGTCGTAAAGCCGGCGTACCGAATTTTTGCGCCGCGGGGGAAGCCCAGTTCCATTTCCGGCCACCCAAGCGGAGGCGGGATTCCTTGCCGCCACCGGGGCGGGGGTGCAGGCTCTGGCAACACCCGCCCCCATGCCGTACAAGATTATAACCATGACACCCCGGAAGCGCATCGCGCTGGTCGCGCACGACGGCCAGAAGCAGAACCTGGTCGAATGGGCCAAATTCAACCGCGAGACTTTGGCGGGGCATGAGGTCTGGGCCACCGGCACGACCGGCGCGATGATGGAGAAGACCCTCGGCTTCCCGGTGCACAAGCTCCAGAGCGGCCCGCTCGGCGGCGACCAGCAGATCGGCGCCATGATCGTCGAGGGCCGGATCGACTTCCTCATTTTCTTCTGGGACCCGCTCGAGCCGCAGCCGCACGACCCGGATGTGAAGGCGTTGCTGCGGATGGCGGTGGTGTGGAATGTGCCGGTGGCCTGCGACCGGTCGACCGCGGATTTCATGATTTCCTCGCCGTTGATGCACGGCGCCTACGAGCGCCAGGTGTCCGACTATGAGTATTACCGGCAGCGCCGGCTCCCGGTGGAGGCTCGCGCCAACCCCCGCGCCGCCAAGGCGAAGACCTAACCCCATGCTCAAGACCAAGTCGGTGCATTCCCCGATCAAGCCGGCGGACGGCCTGCGGATCCTGGTCGCGCGCTTCCGCGGCCGCGGGCTGCCGGCGGATCGTTACGATGTATGGATGGCGAACCTCGGCCCGAGCGAGCGCCTGCTAAAATTGTTCCTCGCGGACAAGATCACTTGGAAGGAATTTGGGCGGCGCTATCGCGAGGAGATGTTCGCGCCGGCGTCGGTCGACCAGGACAACGTGACGATCAAGAACCACGGGCAGAAGTTCACCCTGCGGCTCATCGCCCAGCTGGCGGCGAAGGAAAATGTCACGCTGCTCTGCCACTGCGCCGAGGACGCGGCCGAGTGCCATCGGTTCCTGCTGCAGGATTTGATCGCGCGGGAGGCCTGACGCCTTATTTCGCGAACGCCGCGACGAACACGTGCACCGGCAGCGCCTCGAGGCGGGCGCGGTTGGCGAACAGTTCCATCAGCCGGGCGGCCTTCTCGGCGCCGTAGTGGTTGAGGAACGCGGCGTGCGCCTTGTGCTGGAGCAGGGGGATGCCTTCCTTGCGGCGGCGGCGATGGCCGATCGGGTACTCGACGGCGATTTTTTCCGTGGAGCGGCCGTCGTCGAAGAAGATCTGCACGGCGTTGGCGATGGAGCGCTTCTCCGGGTCGAGGTAGTCCTTCGTGTATTGCGGGTCTTCGGTCACGACCATTTTCGCCCGCAGCGCGTCAATGCGCGGGTCGGCCGCGGCGTCGTCCTCGTAATGCCCCGCGTGGAGCGTACCGTGGAGCAGCCCGATGGCGGTCATGTACTGGAGGCAATGGTCGCGGTCGGCCGGATTGTGGAGCGGGCCGGTCTTGTCGATGATGCGGAGGGCCGATTCGTGCGTCGTGATCTCGATGCGCTCGATCTCCTCGATGCGGCGGCTGCGGACCTGCTGGTGGAGGTGCACGGCGCATTCGACGGCGGTCTGGGCGTGGAACTCGGCGGGGAAGGAGATCTTGAAGAGCACGTTCTCCATCACGTAGCTGCCGAGCGGCCGGCCCAGCTTCACCGGCTGGCCCTTGAACGACACATCCTGGAAGCCCCAGGTCTTCGCCGTGAGCGCGGACGGGTAGCCCATCTCGCCCGTCATGGCGATGAGCGCGAGACGCACCCCGCGACTGGTGGCGTCGCCGGCGGCCCATGACTTGCGCGATCCGGTGTTGGGCGCATGGCGATAGGTGCGCAGCGCGGCGCCATCGACCCAGGCCTGCGAAACCGCGTTGATCACCTGGTCGCGCGTCGCCCCCAACATGACGGCGGCAACGGCGGTCGACGCGACCCGCACCAGCAGCACGTGGTCGAGCCCGGCGCGATTGAAGGCGTTCTCAAGCGCGAGCACGCCCTGGATCTCATGGGCCTTGATCATCGCGGTCAGGACATCGCGCATCGTCAGCGGCGAAGAGTGCGGGGGCAGGAGCGAATGATAGGCGGCGGGCGCAATGTGGGCGGCCTGGTGGCGCGAGAGCCAGTCGGCGACCCCGAGGATCGCGCCGAGATTGTCGGACGGGTGGCCCCATTCGGCGGCAAGCCACGTGTCATTGAAATCAAGCCACCGAACGGTCGTGCCGATGTTGAAGGCGGCGGCGACCGGGTCGAGTTCGTAGCCGGTGCCCGGCACGCGGGCGCCGTGCTGGATGGTGGCGCCGGGCACCACCGGCCCGAGCAGCTTGGTGCAGGCCGGGTAGGCGAGCGCCATGATGCCGCAGGCGAGAGTGTCGGCGAGACACCAGCGGGCGGTGTCGTAGGCCTCTTCGCTGGCGATCTGGGCCCCCAATGCATAATCGGCCAGGTCGACCAGCAGCTGGTCGGGCGGGGGACGGACGTTGGAGATGTGTGAGGACATGGCGGGCTCGTTCTCCTGCTCTTTATCGTTCTCTCCCGGCCGGGAGAACGAGAAAGAATGCGGGAAGCGCAACGATTAGCGTTCGGCGAGCGGCGGATAAGGCCGGTCGGCGGGGCCGGTGTAGTTCGCCGAGGGCCGGATGATCTTGCCGTCGGCCCGTTGTTCGATGACGTGCGCCGCCCAGCCGGCGGTGCGGGCCATGACGAAGAGCGGCGTGAACATCAGCATGGGCACGCCCATCAGGTGATAGGCGACGGCGCTGAACCAGTCGAGGTTCGGGAACATCCGCTTCTCGGCCCACATGAACTTCTCGATGCGCTCGGCGACACTGAACAGCGTGCCGCTGCCGGAACGCTCCGACAGCTCGCGGGCGACCTCCTTGATGATGGCATTGCGCGGATCGCTGACGGTGTAGACCGGGTGGCCGAAGCCGATGACGATCTCCCTGCGGGCGACGCGGGCGCGGATGTCGGCCTCGGCGGCATCGGGCTCCGGGTAGCGCTGCTGGATCTCGAGCGCCACCTCATTGGCGCCCCCGTGCTTCGGGCCGCGCAGGGCCCCGATCGCGCCCGTGATGCACGAATAGATGTCGGAACCCGTGCCGGCGATGACGCGGGCGGTGAAGGTCGAGGCATTGAATTCGTGTTCGGCATACAGGACCAGGGAGCGATCGAGCGCGCGGACATGGTCGGCCGCCGCGGGCCGTTGGTGTAGCAGGTGCAGGAAATGCGCGGCGAGCGAATCGTCGGCCGTCTCGGTCTCGATCCGCCGCCCGGCGGTGGCGTAGTGGTGCCAGTAGACCAGCATCGACGGAAACGTCGCGAGCAGCCGGTCGGCGATTTCCCGCGCGCCCTCGGCGGAGGTGGGCGGGACGCGCTCCGGCTCGAGATGCCCGAGCATCGAACAGCCCGTGCGGAGGACGTCCATGGGATGTGCGGCGGCGGGAATCTCCTCGAGGACGGAACGGAGCGGCCGCGGCAGGCCGCGCAGCCGGATGAGCTTGGCGCGATAGGCTTCAAGTTCGGCCCGGTTTGGCAGGCGCTCATGGACGAGCAGGTGCGCGACTTCCTCGAATGTCGCTTGGGCGGCGAGCTCGGCGATGTCGTAGCCGCGGTAATGGAGATCGTTGCCGGATTGCCCAACGGTGCAGATCGCGGTGTTGCCGGCGGGCACGCCGGAGAGGGCGACGGATTTCTTGGCTTTGGGGGCGGGGGTATCGGCGGGCATCGCTTGGGGGATTTCAGCGGGGTCTGCGGCTATTTCGTCCCCGTGGGCGGGGTGTAGCCAAGGGTGGCATAGAGATCCGCGCGGGTTTGCATGCGGCCGACAACGGACTGCTGCGTGCCTTCGCGACGGATGGCGGTGTAGACGTCGAGCGACGCGGCGGCGGCGGCGCGCGACGCGGACAAGGGATAAAGGGCCATCGCGACGCCGGCGGAGCGCAGTTCGGCGGGCGAGAAGAATGGCGTCTGTCCGAACTCGGTGAGATTGGCCAGCACCGGCGCTTTCACGGCGGCAGTGAACGCCCGGTAGTCGTCAAGCGTGCGCAACGCCTCGGGGAAGATCATGTCGGCGCCGGCGGCCACATAGGCCTGCGCACGGGCGATGGCGCCGGGCACGCCCTCGGTGCCGGCGGCATCGGTGCGGGCCATGACAATGAAGCTGGCCTCGGGCTTTCCCGCCACGGCGGCGCGCACGCGGTCGATCATCTCGGACGTCGCCACCAGGTGCTTGCCCGGCAGATGGCCGCAGATTTTCGCGGGGACCTGGTCCTCCAGATGGACGGCAGCGGCGCCCGCGGCGGCGAGCGCCCGGACGGCGCCGGCGGGATCATCCCAACCGGTGTCAATGTCGACCAGCAACGGCAGCGGCACGCGACGCGTAATGCGACGGACATCGATCAGGACATCCTCCAACTCGGTCAGGCCGACGTCGGGCACGCCGTACGAGTGATTGGCCACGCCGCCGCCGGACAAATAGAGCACGCGGAATCCGGCGCGTTGCGCGAGGAGCGCCGCATAGGCATTGATGGCGCCCGCGATCTGCAGCGGTTGCTCGGCCTGGAGCGCGGAGCGAAACTGGGAACCGGGCGAGGACATGGCGGGGCGGACGGGGGCTTCGGTGGACGGGAAATCTATGACACGCCCCGGCACGCTGTCGAGGGCGGGCATCGGTCGTGCCCGCAATACGCCGAAAGAACGGCGGTCCGGGCCGGGCGATCAGGCGAGATCCGAAAGCCGCCGCGCGGAGGGTCGCAGCGGGGCGAGGCCGGCGAGATCGACCGGCTGGTTGGTGCGGATCGACTCGACGCCCGCGATGCCGACGAGGATCGAGGCGGCGCCCTGTTCGTGCCCGGCGAAACGTCCCCACGGATCGGTGGGGGGCACGTCGGGTGAATAGAACGAGCGGCAGAGAATTTCGTCAGCGCCCCCATGTGCGCCCGCCACCGCCGGCACGGGCACGAGATAACTTTTCTGAAAATGCGGATAGACCTTGATCCACTCGCCCTCGGCCTCGGCGCCGGGCTTGTCGTCGAGCTTGAAATCCTTTGGCCGGACGGCCCGGTTCATGTGCGTGCCAATGAACTCGTGGTACTCGATGCGGCCGCGGTCGCCGTTGAAGCACACGCGCATGCCTTCGCGCGGGCTGTAGCAGACAAGAGAGTAGGTGAGCAGCTCGCCGGTGCGATAGCGGACGTTGAGCGACATCTGGTCGGGGATGTCGATGTCGTCGCGAAACACGTTGCGGTCGCGGATATAGCCGGAGTCGGCCTCGCCGGCGCGATAGATGCGGCGGAAGGGCTCGCTCTCGTCCAGGTCCAGGTAGAACGGGTCGGCCTTTGCCTCGGGGTGGCCCGTGTAGCGCGGGTAGGCTGCGAGGGCGCCGTCGCCGCGCGCTTCCGCGTTTTTCCGGCCGTAGAAAACGAGGTCGCCGTACGCGAACACCTGCGCCGGGATGGCATCGAGCCACCAGTTCACGAGGTCGAAATGGTGCGTGGCCTTGTGGACGAGCAGCGTGCCCGACTCGGCGGCGTGGGCATGCCAGCGGCGAAAATAGTCGGCGCCGTGGTTCGTATCCAGCAGGTACTCCAGGTTGACGGAACGGACCTTGCCGATGACGCCGGTGGCGATCAGCTCCTTCACCTTGGTGCGGAACGGGGCCCAGCGGTAATTGAACGCCACGCGCACGCGTCGGCCGGTCGCCTGCTGGGCGGCGAGGATGGCCCGGCATTTGGCCGCATCGATGGTCATGGGCTTCTCCGTGATCACATCGCACCCGGCCTGCAGCGCGCGCACGATGTAGTCGTGATGCGTCGCATCGACGGAGCACACGAAGACGGTGCCGGGCTTTTCGGCGCGGAGCATCTCATCGAACTGCGCGGCGGGATACGCGGGCACGGCATGGTAGCCCCAGTCACCGGCCAGCATCTCGTTGTAATAGGCCATGCGGGCCGGGCTCAGGTCGCAGATCCCGACCAGTTCATTATGGTCGCGATAAGTGGTGACGAGCGGCTCGATGAAACTGATGGCGCGGCCGCCGGTGCCAACGAAGGCAAATCGCTGCTTGCTCATGACGTAAGGGAAAGGGCGAACTTAGGGACGCAACGGGCGCGGCGCAATCACGGCGTGAGGCGGTGCAGCGGCGTGAGGGACACCGGGCCCAGCAGGCCGGACGGCGCCAGCGGCCACCCGGAGGCATCGAAGGGTCGGTAGCGCAAATCGACCAGGTTGATTTCGCGCATGATCTTCCAATCCACGTGGCGGCGATCGAGGTCGCGGATCCGGTTGGCGGCGAGGTTGGTCACCTCGAGCTCGAGCACATTGCGGCCCGGGTGCAGCGCCGACCCGGTGCGAAGCCGGAATGGCAGGCTCCAGGCAGTGCCGAGGTCGGTGCCGTTGAGGCGGACGCGGGCGCTCTCGCGCACGTCACCGAGGTCGAGCAGCCAGTCATCGGCGGCAACAGCGGGCGCGTCGAAATCGATCCGGTAGCGGGCCGTGCCGCCAAAGCGTTGCGCGGCTTCACCGCCGAGTTCGGTCCAGGATTTCAGCTCGCGCGTCTCCAGCGGCGGCGGCAATTCGGGTCCGCCGGAGAGAAACTCGATGTGCCATTCGCCGGCGAGCGGGACGGCCGGTCCGGTGGGTGCGGCGTAGGCCCAGGGGGCAATCGCGCCCGGTTCGCCCGCTTCAAACGTACGCAGCAGGATCGATTCGCCCGGGGCAAGCTGGAGATAGACCTGTGCGTTGGCCTGGGTGCGGACCGCGGCGCGGCCCACACGGCCGGTGAGCGGGTCGGTGAAGACGGCGGCGCGGAGCGGCGTGCCGAGGATCAGCCAGTCGGCAAACGGCTTGTTGCCGAGGTTGGCGAGGAAGTAGTCATGACCGCCATCGCGGGCGCGGCGGACAAAATCCAAGCCGGCCGCTGCCGCCGGCTCGCAGGTGGCGCCATGGTAGTCGAGTTCCGCCAGGACGTCGTCGGTCAGGCGGCCGATCCGGTCGAGGGCTTCCCTGGCTTCCTTGAATTGTGCGCGGCGTTCTTCGAGATGGCCCAGGCCGGGCACATCCTCGGGCGGCGCTTCGAAGATCACGGCACCACCCGCCTGCTTCAGCGCGAGCAGGTGCTGCAGCGTTTTCACCGGCATGCGACGAGTGGCTGGGATCACCAGCGCGCGATAGCGGGTGCCGCCGGGGGTGACGAGGGCGCGGCCGGCAACCCGTGTCGACTGCACCTGGGTGTCCGAGACGTAGTCGGGGCTGTAGCCGGCCCGGAGCAAATTCGTGGTGATGCGCTGGAACGCGGAGCCCTCGAGCCAGGCGCGGTCGTGAACGCCATACTGGTGCATCAGGCCGTCGGGCCGGTCGATCACATCCTCGAACGGCCAGTAAACGAGCACGTCGTTGTCGGGCCGGCCGGCTTGCAGCACTGCCTGGACGCGGGCGACATAGGCGTTGAGCGCGCCGAAATCACGCCACCACGTGTTGTTCGGGTTGAACTGCGTCGAAGCGTAGAAAAACCAGCCGGGCCACGCGGCATCCGGCGGGGAGTAGACGGTGCCGTGGTAAACCACGTGGTTGATCCCGGCGGTGAACAGGCGGTCGATCTCGGGCTTGGCGAAGGCGAGGGCGACATGCCAGTGTTCGCGCAGCCAGGTGCAGGTCTCGCTCGAGGCCAGCGGCCGGCCCATGACATGCGCGGCGGACGAGGCCATGCGCAGGACCAGCGGATTCGGCACATCGCGGTCGGAGCTCCAGTCGGTGCGCAGGCCGGGCACGGGAAAGGGCGTCGAGCCAAACGTCTCCGTTTCCGGAATGTCGACCGTGCCGTACAGGTCGAGCAGGTTGGCGGGCGCGCCGTGCGATTGGTTGCGCACAATGAAGCCGTGGTCGTGCGACCATTGTTTCCAGCGTTCGAGGTAACCGAGATGGAGGCGGGCAAGGGTGGCCCGGTAATCGGACTTCAGCCGGCGGAGGTGCTCCGGATCGACGGGGCCCTGGCCGAGCAGCTCGGCCGCATGGTCCTGCAAGTCGTATCCGTGCATGGCCTGGAAGGCTGCTGGGAGTTCCGGGGTCCACTCGGCATTGTAGTATTCGAAGGAATCGTGGAATTGCGCGCGTACGAGGTGCGGCGGGAAGCCGGCGAAGGCTTGCGTGAATGGAACCAGATAATGGTCCAGCGCGGCGGACGAATACGGGTCGAGCACCAGGCCTTCGCCGCCCGGCGCGGCGCGCTTCACTTTCATGCCGGTGGGCGCGCCCGCGAGCCGTCCATCGACGAGCACAAGCTTCGCGGAGCCATCGCCGGCCTGCACCCACGGCCCGCCAAAGGGCCAGCCGGTGCCTGTCACCATGTCGACGCCGAGCCCGAGCCGTCGCGCCTCGCCGGCAGTGTAGGTCAGCATCTCCATCCAACGCGGCGAGAGAAACTCAATATAATGCGCCTCGGCTCCGCGGGCGCCGTAGATCGGCGTGATCTCCACGCCTCCGAGACCGGCGGCGGCAAACGCCTCAAGCTGGTGGGTGATACCCGCGCGGTCGACGGCGCTGCCGGGCCACCACCAGCGGGTCCAGGGCTTCGCGGCGTCGAAGGGCAGGTCGGAAGGGGTGGCGGCTTGCGCGGTCAGCGCCAAGAATGCGAAGAGAGGAGCGAGTTTCATGGGGCGGGGAGGGCAAGGCTGGCAGTAAGGCCGTGATCAGGCTGAAGCAAGCGAAGCGCCAGTCGATTTGCTCGGACTGTCAAGAACGCGCGGCAATGACGTGCCATGGCCCGCGGCTAGTTTGCCGTTCCCAGCAATCCCCACCCGCGCTTCGCCGCGCCGCACGTTGCCCAAGGCGCATCACGCGGGCGGCTGGCCGAATCACCCAGCTTTCGCCTTCCCCATGCCAGAAACCTCCGCCCTTCCGCGCATCGCTATCATCGGCGTGTCCGGTTACGGCAGCGTGCACCTGCAGCTGGCGCGGGAGAGTCGCGATCGTGGCGAGGTTCGGATCACCGCGGCCACGATCATCAACCCGGAGGAGGAGGCCGCGACGGTGGCCGAATTGCGCGCGCACGATTGCGAGATCTTTGCCGATTACCGCGAAATGTTCCGGGTGCATGCCGGGCGGATCGACCTGTGCCTGATCCCGACCGGCATCCACTGGCATGCGCGCATGACCATCGCCGCGCTCGAGGCCGGCGCCAATGTGCTCGTCGAAAAACCCCTCGCCAGTTCGACGGCGGAGGTCGAGGCCATTCGCCGCACCGAGCAGCGCACCGGTCGGTTCGTCGCGGTGGGCTTCCAGGATCTCTACGAACCGGGCACGCGCTGGCTCAAGGAGGAGCTGCAGCGCGGCGTGATTGGCGACCTCTGGTCGGTGCGATTCCTCGGCGTGTGGCCGCGGCCGCGCAGCTATTTCACGCGGAACAACTGGGCCGGACGGCTGCAGGTCGACGGCGTGCCGGTGATGGACTCGCCGCTGAACAATGCCTTCGCCCACTTCGTCATGCTGAGCCTCTTCTTCATCGGGGCGGACCGGCCCGAAGGCCCGCCCGCATTCGACGGCGTTGAGCTCCTGCGCGCCCACGCGATCGAGAGTTTCGACACCGCGGTGGTGCGGTTGCGCACGGCGGGTGGGGTCAAGCTGTGGTTCGGCGCGAGCCACGCCTGTCGCGAAACCATGGAGCCCGAGATCGTCATCACCGGTCGCCACGGCCAGGCCTGCTGGCGCTACGAATCCGAGGCTTGGTGGCGCGCGACCAACGGCGACACCACCCGGCACACCGTTCTCGACATCACGGGTGCCCGCCGCGCGATGTTCCGCGCCGCCCTGCAGCGGTTGCGCGACCCGTCCGCGGCCATTTGCACGACCGAGCTCGCCGGCCGGCACACGGCTTTGATCGAGGCCATCCATCGCCAGGCCCGCATCGGCACCGTCCCGCCGGAACAGGTCACCTGGTCGAGCTTCAACGGCGCCGGCATGCAGGTCCCCGAGATCATGGGCATGTCCGAAGCCTTGCGCCGCTCCTACGTTACCGAACAATCGCTGGCCGCCACCGGTTTCGCCCTGGTCTGAACGACGCGAGTGCAATCCTTTCCCTTCGCGGCAGGGAGCGGCGGCCACATGGTTATTCATTCCGGCCGGACGGAATTGCCAAGGAGCGCCGCCACCTCGGACTGTCTGAACGGGGGTTCGATTGTCTCGCGAAATCCCCTCGATTTTCGTACGAGCACACCCAGTCCCCAGTCCCCCAGCTGTCCCCAGCTGTCCCCCCCAGGTCTTAAAGTTGCGAAGTGTCGACCGCGTGCACCCTGCTCCGGTCCGGCGCGTCGCTCCACTTTATACCACCATATACACCATGCATCGCGAACCATCCCTGAATCCGGATCGTGTCCGGCGTTTCCTTACGCCGTTGCTGTCGCTGTCCCTGGTCCTCTCCGCGTACGCGCAAGTGGCGCCCCAGCCGGACCAGACCCTCAACAACGAAAAAAAGTCCACAATGGTCCCGGTGGCAGCCGACGACCAGAAGAAGGAGAACGAAGCGCCCCTCGAGCTTTCGCCCTTCACGGTGACCACCGCGAAGGACAGCGGCTATTTCGCCGCCAACACCCTGGCCGGCACGCGCCTGAATACAAACGTCCAGGACCTTGCCTCCTCCATCACGGTCGTGACCAAGCAACAGCTGGTCGATACCTCGTCCGTCGACATCAACGACGTGTTCATGTACGAGGCCAGCACGGAGGGCGCGAACACCTATACGCAGACCGACGTCAGCCGCAACGGCGTGCCGCGTGACACCATCGCGGGCTACAGCTCGGATGCGGGCGATCCGTCGACCCGCGCCACGGCTAACCGCGTGCGCGGCCTGTCCGCCGCCGACCCGTCGCAGAACAACTACGCCGCCCTCGGCCGCGTGCCGTTTGACTCCTACAACACCAATTCACTCGAGATCAGCCGCGGCCCGAACTCGCTGATCTTCGGCACGGGCAGCCCGGCGGGCATCGTGAACCAGTCCACCGCGCAAGCGGTGCTCAACCAGCGGCAGACGCACGTCGAGGCGCGCTACGGCAGCTGGAACGACCGCCGGTTCACGTTCTCGCACAACCAGCCGCTGCTCAAGGACCGCGCCGCGATCTATGTCGCCGGACTGTGGTCGGACACCGGCTTCCGCCGGAAGCCGTCGGATGACACGCGCCGTCGCCAGTACGTGGCTTTCACGGTCAAACCCCTCGACAAGACCGTCATCACTGCGAGCTACGAGCATTACGATGAGTGGAACAATTCACCCAACGCGCAAACCCCGCGCGACTACGTGACGCCGTGGCTCAACGCCGGCCGTCCCGGCTACGATCCGCTGACCCGCAGCATCACCATCATGGATACGGGCGCCGTCATCGGACCGTATGTCACCAGTTCGCTGTCGCCCGGCTATATCAATGCCACCGCCACCAACACCGGCACCGTGGCGCTGACCAGCACCACGTCGCCGCAGTACGTCCCCGGCATGCAGTTCGGCATCACCGGCAGCACGCGCGTCACGCTCTACCAGGAACCGACCGGCATCCTTTACTTCCAGCCGGTGCAGGGCGTGCAGTCCACGAGCTACGTGGCGCCTTACACGGCCTACAACGCGCCCGCCACCGGCAGCCGCACCGCGGCCCAGTGGATGGTGGCCGACCGCCGTCTGACCTCCTCGGCGGGCCCGTTGGCTCCGGCCGGAATCGGCACGTTCATCCAACCGTCCGTAACCAACCAGGCAATCTACGACTGGGAGCACATCAACCTGCTCCAGATGAACTATGGCATGTATGACGCCGGGACCTCCAACGTCGAGATTCAGCAACAGATACTGCCCAACCTTTTCGCCTCGGCCGGCTGGTTCCGGCAGTCGCTCGACGCCGACGAAAATTACACCGTGTCGAATGCCAACGCCATCACGACGCTCTACGTCGACACCAACCTGAAGACCATGGACGGCCAGCCGAATCCCCATTTCGGCAGCCCGTTCCTCGCCGACATCTCGCCCGACAAGTTCCTGACCCCGGAGGTCACGGAGACGTACCGCGCGATGCTGGCATATGAACTCGACCTGACGAAGCTCTCCGGCTGGAGGCACTGGCTGGGCCGGCACCGGATCCTCGCCCTCGCCAGCGACCAGGCCAACTCACGGAAGACCTTCCGCTATCGCTACACGATGGATGGCGGCGACACGCGCTGGCAGGCGGCCCCGACCGCGGCGAATGCCATCATCGCCTCGTCGAACTTCACCCGGCTGTTCTACGTCGGTTCCAATGACAAGGGTGTGGTCGACTATTCCCCGGGCCTGCTCCGCAACCCGAACGACGGCGGCCCGAACACGGCGATTGCCAAGTCGTACAACTGGTCGACCGGAACCTGGGACCAGTCCGACATCCACATGAGCCAGATGCTCTTTTATGCCGGCAAGTACGGGCTCGACCAGCGCGAGATCGTCGGCAAGAGCGCGGCGATTTCCAGCTACTTCTGGGACGACCGCATCGTCACGACCTTCGGCGTGCGCAAGGACAACTACAAGGCCCGCACGACGAACACCGCCGGCAAGACCACGACGAATTCCGGCAAGGACACGGACCTGTACGTCAACGGCGTCGCGATCGATCCGAGCTGGACCGATAACACGCTGACCGACTGGTTCCGGCTCGACGGCACCACGCACACCTCCGGCATCGTCGCCCGGGTCTGGCGTTTCAACGGCGGCGAGGTGTCCCTGCACTTCAACAAGTCGGACAACTTCAACCCACCCGCCGGCATCCCGGTGGACTTCTACGGTGTGCCGCTGCCCAAGTCCACCGGCCGCGGCAAGGACTACGGCATTGGCGTATCGATGTTCGACAGCAAGCTGGTGGCGACGCTCAACTGGTACGACAGCGACAACAAGAATGCGCCCGCCACGGCCGCGACCACGGCCATCGGCCGCGTCTCGCGCATGGACACCTCGAGCTTCCGCTCTTGGGCCGAATACGTGGTCCGCATTCGCACCAACCTGAATGGCGAGGCGAACATGGACGCCAACCGGCAGCTCATCGACCCGCAGTTCGCGAACAACAGCGCGGCGGGCCATGCCCTGACGCAGCAGATGAAGAACGAGATCGCCTCGTTGATGCAGATCGCGACCGTCGACAACTGGCCGCCGACCGGCATCGGCGGCACGCAGACCAACAAGTCGAAGGGCCTCGAGTTCCAGCTGACCTACAATCCACTGCGCAATTGGAACATCAAGGTCACCGCCACCAAGGTGAAGGCAACGTACGAGGACGTTGCCCCGCAGATCGACGCCTGGCTGGGCGACGGCAGCAACCCGACCGACCGGCTCTACGTCTGGCAGCACGCCGCCGTGACCGACATCCCGGACTTCACCCTGCAGAGCGGCACGCCGATCCGCCTGAGCAGCTTCTGGAACGGCTACGGCTTCAATGCTGACGCCCGGCTCTCGAACGCTTCCGGCGCGACCCCGCAATGGACCAGCCCGGCGGGCTTCTATGAATCCGCCGTTGCGACTGAAATCAACACGGCCAAGGCCCTGCAGGGCAAGACGGTCCCGAACGAGCGCGAATGGAGTTTCAACCTCCTCAGCAATTACACGTTCCTCACCGGCCGGCTCCGCGGCGTCAACGTCGGTGGTTCGCTCCGCTGGGCGGACCAGGCCATCGCCGGGTTCTACGGCGACCCGAACAACCTCGACTCGTCGGGGTTGATGAATGCTCCCGACCTCAGTCGCCCGATCTACGCGCCGTCCGAGACCCACGTCGACTTCTGGGTGGGTTACAGCCGGAAGATCTTCTCGGACAAGGTGCGTTGGAAGCTGCAGCTCAACGTCCGCGATGCCTTCGAGGGCGGCAAGCTCCAGCCGATCGCCTACAACTTCGACGGCTCGGCCTTCGCTTACCGCATCGTCGACCCGCGCCAGTACTTCGTGACCTCCACGTTTGACTTCTAGTCTTACGATGCGGCTACGGCCGGATTAGCCGTGGCCCTGGCAACACTCCTCGTTCCCCCGCTGCTCGTCGGCGGGGGAACTTTTTTTGCCACGACGGATTCGGAAAAGCGTGGCGCCAGGCCGCTGGCGCGGTATTCGATGACGCCCATGACCCTGCCGACGGGATTGTCCCCGGGCGTCGGTCAGTCATGAGTAATCCTGTCCTCGCTTCCCATCCGCCGGCCCGACGCGCGGCGCCCCTGGCCGAGGCGGCGCTGGCGCTCGTGCTGCTGGTCGCGACGCTGGCGGCCTACGCGCCGTCGATGCGCGCGCCGTTTGTCTTCGATGACTTTGCCGCGGTGACCGACAACCCCACCATCCGGCGGTTGGACGACTTGGGCGCGGTGCTGTCGCCACCGGACGACGGCCGGGCCGTCACCGGGCGGCCGTTCGTCAACCTGACGTTCGCGCTGAACCACGCGATCAGTGGCGAGGCCACGTGGAGCTACCACTTGTTCAATGTCGGCGTGCACCTGCTCGCAGCGCTACTACTCTGGCGGCTGCTGCGTCGCGTGCTGCCCGACGCTACGCTCGCCTGGGCCATGGCGCTCTTGTGGACGTTGCATCCGTTGCAGACCGAGGCGGTGAGCTGCATCGTGCAACGCACCGAATCGCTGGCCGGCCTGTTGATGCTCGTGACGCTGTTTGCCTTCGTCCGGGCGGTGGAGGCCCCGAGGCATGCCGGGCGCTGGCTGGCGCTTGCGTGGGCGGCAAGTTTCGCCGGCATGGCGACCAAGGAAGTCGTGGCGGTGGTGCCACTTCTTGTGTTCCTCTATGACCGAACCTTCCTGGCGGGCAGTTATCGCGAGGCCTGGCTGCGCCGGGGGCGCTGGTACGGCATGCTCGCCTTGAACTGGGTTCTGCTCGGCTGGCTGCTCTGGCGGTCGGGTGGAACCCGGGGAACGGCGGCAGGTTTCGCCTCGGGCGTTTCCACCTGGGGCTATCTCAAACTGCAGGCCGCCGCGATCGTCCACTACCTGCGCCTGGTTTTCTGGCCGCACCCGCTGGTGCTCGATTATGGATCAGCCGCACCGGTGGCGCTCGCCGAAGTCTGGTGGCAGGGCACGATCGTGTTGGCGATACTCGGCCTGACGATCTGGGCCATGGTTCGTCGACCAGCGGCCGGTTTTGCCGGCGCCTGGGGTTTCATCATCCTCGCGCCGAGTTCCAGCTTCATCCCCTTGGCGGCGCAGCCGATTGCCGAACATCGGATGTACCTGCCGCTGGCCGGCATCCTGGCCTTGCTTGGTGCCGCCGCCTGGTCGCGGCTGGGCCGCCGGACGCTCGGGCCGCTGCTGGGGCTTGGGCTGGTTGCGGGCCTGGCGACGGCGCAACGGAATGCCGTTTACCGGACCGAACTTGGCCTCTGGGCCGACACCGTCGAACACGCACCGGACAACCCACGTGCACTCGGCAACCTGGGCGCGCTGCTGCTCGAGGCGGGCCGCAATGAGGAGGCTGCGGTGGTGCTCGCACGTGCCCTGACCTTTACACCGGAAATACCGGAACTGCTCAGCAACCTCGGCGAGGCGGAGACCCGGCTCGGTCGCCTGACGGAAGCCGTGGCCCACGGCGAACGCGCCGGGCGGCTCGCGCCGGACCAGCCACGATTCCGCGAGAACCTCGCCCGGTCCCTCTACCTGGAGGGGAATGCGGCGATGGCCCGACGCGACCTGCCCGCTGCGATGGAGGCCCTGCGGCGCGCCGCGGAGCTGGATCCGGACGATCCGGCCATCCACACCAACTTCGCCAACATGCTCCTCCTGGCCGGCCGGATCGACGAGGCGATTGCCGGGTATCGCGAAGTGTTGCGGCGCCATCCCGATGACGCCCGCGCGCAAGCCAATCTCCAGCGCGCCCTCGAGATGCAGGCGACGCGCTGAGCAAAGCCGGGCCGGTCAGCGTATTGCCGCCTGCAAGGGCGGCGGCAGCAGGCTGGAAGCAAGGCGCCGGAGGGCCGGGTCCGGCCACGTCACACCGGCCGCATCGCTGAGCTTCAACAGGCCGGCCAGCCGCGTGGCATCGAGCCGGCGAATCTCGGTTTCATTCGCCTTGGCCAGGCAGGCGGGCAGCTGGGTCCGCACGCCGGCTTCGTCGCCCGAGGCGAGCAGGACCTCGACCAGCCGCGCATGCTCCTCGAAGGGCAGGTCGCGCGCCGCGGGAAGCAGCAATCGCACGCGCGCCGCGGCCTCGCGCAAGGCGGGACCGTCGTGACGGCGCCAGGCGATCTCGGCGACCATGGTCTGGGCGGCGAGGTCAGTCCGTTGCGCCGCAAGGTACGGCACCATGGCTTCGACTTCATCCAGGCGGCCTGAGGTGACGAAAAAGTCCGCTGCTCGCACCAGCCCGAGCACCGGCGATTGGTCCGGCGTCACCTCGTAGATGCGGACCTGCTGGCCGGCCAGCGCAGGGTGGGGGGGCAGGGGAAACGCCAGCGCGCGCAACCACAAGGGCGGCTCCGGGGCGGTGAGCAGCCGTGCAATGAAGGAGTCCGCCGGTAACGCGGCGCTCGCCGGTAGACCGCGCGCCATCCGCACATACACGCCTTCAAATCCATCCCAGGTGACCACGACGATGTGCGTGATGCCGTGCTGGCGCACAATGGCGCGCGCCGAGGCGTCGTCCCGGGCGGCATAGAGATCCGCGGCGGCCTTCAATCCGTCCCGGTTCTCCCAATACAACGTGCCCAGTCCCCGCAGGCTGCCGTGAAAGATCAACGCCGTGGTGATCGTCGGCGACCCGGCGACATTGACATCGGCGGTTCCGGCCCGCTGGCGCAGCCAGTGAGCGACGTCGCGCGCGGCGAGGTCGCGGATATCGTCCTCGGTCAGCTCAGTGCTGTGGAGGGCATGCTGCACCGCCGCCATCGCGCCCGGCAGGAACAGCAGCGCGGCGCCGATCGCGACCAGCGCCGCACGGCGTGAGTGGGCCGGCGCGGACCGGGGCGCCCGCAACCATGCGGCGAGCGCGGGCAGCAGCAGCGCCAGTTCCAAGCTCCACCAGCGGACCTGCCCCCAGGCAAACGGCAGCGTGAACAGCGCGGGAATCGCCGCAAGCGCGAGGGATGCGCGTTCGCCCGCGGGAACCGCCGGTCGCACCAGCCGCCAGAGCAGCGGCCCGAGCAGCAACAACGGCCAGCAGTAGGCGACGGCGCGCCAGTTGTAGCCATTGGACGAAAGGAAGCTGGGCAGGCTTTGAAACTCGGAGATGAAATCGCGGTGCAGCCGCCAGAGAAACGGGTCGGCCACGACAAAGCTGGTCGAGGCGGTCGCCACGATGACGGCAGGGACGACGGCCACGCCCGCGATTGCGACCAGCAGGGCCGCCACATCGGGGGGCCGCCGCGCGGCCTGGTTCATGATCCGCGCCCACCGGCACAGGGCTTCACCGCCGGCCGCCCAGGCGAGCGCGTACAGCGGATGATTTACCTCGAGGTGCAGCCCCATATGCGCAGGAAAATATTCAATGAGATAGGCGGCGACGCTCACGCTGGCGCCGGCCAGACCCCAGAGGCGGTACGACTCCGGCCGCTCGAACGCCCCGACTGCACCCGGGGTCCCGCGCGCGATCCCAACCGATACCGCGGCGGCGATCCCGACGCCGGCCAGCACGATCACCTCGGTGGCGGCGCTGATCCAGAGACCCACGCCGGCGGCGACGGCGCCGGCGAGCAGCCAGCTCCGCGCACGGGCATCGCCCGGACGCGGCACCACCAGGCACAACACGCCGAGCAGCGCGCAGGTGTTCACGAGGCCATGGTGGTCCACGTAACCGGCTTCAAAATCCACATACAGCGGGAATGCCGCCACCACCGCCGGGGCCAACAACGCCGCCGCGGCCACGGAGAACCGGCGGGCCGCAACGACCGTGACCACGATCATGACGGCACCCAGCAGGATGGGTCCGGACCAAAGCGAACTGCGTTCGAGCGCGATCGCCATGGAATCGCTGGTCGCGACGTGATCGACGGCGGCCAGCGCCACGAGGTACCAGCGGAACGGCTGCGCCCAGTGGATGGCGCGCCCCCCGGGCGAATTGTCGTAATCGGCATGGCGGACACGCCACTCGCCCGCGGCGAGCATGGCCTGCGTCTGCATGATCCAATGATACCCGTCCATGCTGCGATCGGGCAGGATGAGCGAACGCCGGCCGTCGCGATAACCGGTTGGCGATTGCGCATCGAGGTCCGGGGCATCGACGGTGACGCCATACGTGGCGCTGATCTCCCGGATATGCCGCACGCGCCGCACGGCATCCCAACCGACAAAGGTCAGCGCGACGAGCAGGCAGGCGACCCAAGGCGGGACTCGACGGAGCATGAAATCCATAAGTCGCAACGCCGGAGAGCTGGCAAGCGCACACCCCGGCGTTTCCGTGCGCGGGCGAACCAGACGTGAGGAATCTCGCGCCGGGACGAGATTGACCGCGGGCGACGGCGATGGTGGGTCGGTCGCTGATTAGGTCGGGAGCCGAGATGGCTCGGACTGTCTGAACCAGGCATCGGTTGTGTCGGGAGACGATATTTATCTCGTGTAGGGGCCGTCTCACCTCTGGCCACCCCACGCGACCCCCTGAGCGCTCCGGCTTCACGCGACCCGGCTCTGTCCCAGGGACCCTGTTTCAACCGACCCAGTCCGACCATGACCCCACGAAACCACGCGAGTCCGAATCGAATCCGGCGCTACCTGGCGCCGTTGCTTGCCCTGTCCCTGGCGCTGCCTGCATTTCCGCAGGTCGCCGCGAAACCCGCCGAGACTCCCGCCAAGGGCGACCCGGCTGCCACCGATGAGACGATCAAGTTGTCCCCCTTCCAGGTCGATGCCCAGAAGGACACCGGTTACTATGCGCCAAACACGCTGGCGGGCAGCCGCATGAAGACGAACCTCGCCGACTTGGGCGCGGCGATCTCGATCGTGACGAAGGCGCAGATGGAGGACTTCGCCTCGACCGACGTTAACGATGCCTTCCGCTACGAGGTGAACACGGAAGGCTCCGGCACCTACACGCCCGCGACGCAGGCCTTCCGCAACGACGGCATCCTCGACGTGAATGCGGGCGGCACGCAGGGCAACCTGGTAAGCTCCTATACCAATGCGATCGCGAACCGCGTGCGCGGCATCGGCATTCCCAGCGCCGCCGTCAATTACTACCCCTCCATTTCGTCGGTCCCGGCCGATGTCTACAACCTCCAGTCGATTGAAATCAGCCGCGGCCCCAACTCCATGTTGTTCGGCCTGGGGAGTCCGGCGGGCATCGTGAACCAGTCGACGGCGCAGGCTTCGGTGGATCGGAATTTCGGCCAGCTGCAGCTCCGCACCGATGACCGCGGTTCGTTCCGGAGCAGCCTCTCGTTCAACCGCATCCTGCTTCGCGGCAAACTGGCGCTCTACGGCGCGCTCCTCTACAACGACCAGGAATTCGAGCGCAAACCGTCGTACGACATCACCAAGCGCGAATACGCGGCGCTCACCTACCAGCCCTTCTCGGGCACCACGCTTCGTGCCAACTTCGAAAACTTCGACAACCGGAATCGCCGGCCCAACACGATCTCGCCGATCGACTACATCACGCAGTGGAACCTCGCCGGCAAGCCGGCCTACGACGCCCTGACCAAGCAGATCACGCTCATGGCGACAGGCCAGGTGATCGGGCCGTACATCAGCAGCGCCAGCTCGCCCTACGCGCAGCAAGTGCGCGACTATGTCAGGTCGCTCCCGGGTTACAACCCGGCCTTGCGCGGCACCTCCGCCACGGCCTACGGCGGCACGGACACGACCTTCTCCTATTACAACGGCCAGCCGATCTTCGGCGCGCAGGCGCTGAACCCCACGGTGAACCTGGCCCACCCGGACCCCGCCGCCTCGGTGCTGTACGTGCCGGGCGTGAGCGCGTTGAACACGCGTGCCACCATGACGATCCAGGGCGGGCAGCTGCAGAATTGGTACCAACCGCTCTACAACACGACCTACCGTCCCTTCCTCAACCCGCCGAACGTGTCCCAGCCGGCCAACGTCAACAGCCCGATCTCCAACATCTGGGGCAATGCGCAGTCGGCGGATGTCTATGATCGCAATAACTTCGTCTCGACGGGTTGGACAAACAATTCGTTCCTGACGAACCTGGGCAATTACCGCTACCCCGGCGTGACCGACCGTTCGATCTACGACTGGAAGAAGATCAACATCCTCCAGTCGGACTACGGCTCCCAGAAGAACAAGAATTACGAGCTCGACCTCGAGCAACGCCTCACGCGGCAGCTCTACCTGAACGCCGGCTGGTTCCGCCAGGACTTCTGGCAGTCTTCCAACTACACGATCGGCCAGTTGAACGCCACTGCGGTGCGCATCGACGAGAACAAGTACCTGCCGGACGGCACCGCCAACCCGTACTTCGGGCTGCCCTTCGTCCAGGACCTCGATCCCGACCGCTACATCAACAGCCAGTTGGACGATCACTATCGCGCGATGCTGGCCTGGACCCCGGATTTTACCCAGCGCACGGGCTGGACGAAATGGCTGGGCCACCACCAGATCCTCGGTTTGTGGTCGCGCGACGAATCCACCGCCCTGGCCGACCGCCTGCGGCTGAGCTACACGGCCGCCGGCAACGATGCGGGCGCGGTGCGCTACGTCACCAACACCCTCAACAACTCGGATGGCAGCCCCTCCGGCTACTACCTCGGCCACGGCTCGACCCAGCGATTGTTCTATCTCGCCAATCCCGGCGACCCGATGGGCAAGATCACCACCGGTCAGGGCACGTGGGACGCGAATGCCTTCACGGGCGACATCCGGGTGTACGATTACCTGAACCATGCCTTCACCAATGCCAATGTGACCGAGGACTACGTGGCCGGCATCGTCGACCCGGTGCGGACGCAACGCCTGCTCCAGTCGTGGAGCGGTGGCATGACCAACTACTGGTGGCGCGACCGGCTGGTGACAACCTTCGGCGCCCGTATCGACAAGTTCAAGGCCCGCGGCACCACCAGCGGCGCCATCACGCTCGAGGACGGAACGGTCATCCCGGCCCTGACCAACCAGGAGAAGCACCTGCCCGACGGCTACTACAACTACGATTCAATCATGAATCGCTGGAATCGCTGGGACCGCGTCACCGGCCGCACCAAGACCGGCGGCTTCGTGTTCCAGCCCTTCCGCAATTGGGATTCCATCGACCAAAACGCCGCCCGGAGCCAGTGGTGGCAGGTG
This sequence comes from Lacunisphaera sp., assembly GCA_035549095.1. Classification (GTDB taxonomy): domain Bacteria; phylum Verrucomicrobiota; class Verrucomicrobiia; order Opitutales; family Opitutaceae; genus Lacunisphaera. Next base: position 93,207 of record DASZRV010000023.1, read on the forward strand.
GTCCGCGATTTCGGCCTCGTCTACAACTGGTCCGACAACTTCGACGCCCCTTCGGGCGCCCAGAACGATGCCTTCGGTAATCAATTGCCGAATCCACAGGGTGTCGGCCGTGACCTTGGTTTCCAGTTCTCGGCGCTCGACAACAAATTCTTTGCCCGCGTCACCTGGTTCCGTTCCACCAACCAGAACCAGCGGCTCTCCGCCGGGACGGCGATCGGTCGTCTGACGGCCGTGCCGACCGATCCCACGGCCGCCGCGGCGAGCGTCGACGGCATGTTCCGTTCCTGGGCCCGCCAGATCGCGCTGATCAACTCGGGGCGCGACCCGACGATCCAAAGCCCGCCGCCATTGAGCCCGCAGGAGGAAGCCGACATCGATGCGGCCGCGGAGAAGATCTGGAAGCTGCCCTTCACCTACTACGCGGATCTCCCGGGTGCAATCACCGCGACCGGCGACGCGGTGGCCACGGGCATGGAAGTCCAGCTCAACTACAACACGCGGAACTGGCGCAACCGTTTCACCTTCGGCAAGCAGGTGACGACCAATTCCAATGTGCTGAAGCAATACGACGAGTGGTTTGCCGTCCGGAATCCGATCTGGCAGGCGGCGAAGGCGGCCGACTACCTGCTGCCCCAGTACCAGAACCTGGCGACCTACACGATTGGCGACCCCAACACCGGCACCCCGGTGAACCTGACCAACTTCCTGTCGAGCTACGGGTACACCAGCACGGTGCGGCTCAGCAACTCCAACGGCGGCCTCAATCCCCAGAACTGGATGGACGTCAACCTGACGCCCCAGGTCCAGCTCGCGAAGGACCTCGACGGCCAGGAGGCGCCGGGCCAGCGCAAGTATCGCTGGGCCTTCAACACCGGCTACGACTTCACCGAGGGCCGACTCAAGGGCTTCGGAATCGGCGGGGCCGAACGCTGGGAATCGAAGTCGATCATCGGCTATTACGGCAAATCCAGCGGTGGCAACGCGGCCAACCCGAAGCTGATCGATATCTCCGACACCACGCGGCCGATCTACGACTCGGCCAACTTCTACACCGATCTCTTCGTGAACTACAAAACGCGCATCCACCATGGCGACATCGGGCTGACGGTGCAGCTGAACGTCGACAATGTCTTTGAGGACGGGCACCTCCAGGTGGTGGGCGTAAATTATGACGGCACGCCCTACGGCTACCGTATCATCGATTCGCGCCGATTCACGCTGACGACGACCTTCGCCTTCTAGGCTTCGCGGGTTCAATTCCCGGGCGCCTGACCTCCGCCCGGGGGGACATTTGAACCGGACTCCCGCCAGCACGCTGGCGGGAGTTTTTCATTTCGCGCTCGCCTTGGAGCCGGTCGAGCGCGAACTGTCCGAGGCGGAGTGCGGGCCCCCGGCCTTGCACCCGCCGCCTCGCGACGAAAGCTGGTGGTGCGCGGCAACCCCGCGCGCCCGCCCCGGCCCTCCACCCCTGATCCCATGCAATTCGGCAGCCTTCATCTGATGGATATCCTCGTCGTGGTCGCCTATCTCGCCACGGTGGTATGGATCGGGCGCCGCGCCTCGGCGGGTGCGAACAGCGAGGACGGCTTCTTTCTCGCCGGCCGCAAGCTGGGCAAGCTGTACCAGTTCTTCCTGAATTTCGGCAATGCCACCGAGCCGCAGGGCGCGGTGAGCACGGCCAGCTTCGTCTACCAGCAGGGCGCCCCCGGGACCTGGCTCTCGTTCCAGACCGTGTTCATGAACCCGTATTTCTGGTTCATGAATGTGTGGTTCCGCCGCGTGCGGCTGACGACGGTGTCCGACCTGTTCGAGGACCGTTACGCCAGCCGGGGCCTCAGCTTCTTCTACGCCACATTCCAGATCCTCGTCGCGTGCGTCTTCCTCGGCTTCGGCAATGTCACGGCCTACAAGATCGCCTCCTCGCTCGTGGTGAAGACGGAGGCGCAGTGGACGGCGGAAGATCGGGCGGCCGTCGCGGGCTACCACGAACTGAAGCAGTTGGAGAAGCTGGCCGCCGCCGGCCCGCTCGATGCCGAACACCAGGCCGAGCTCGGCGCCCTGCGCGAGCGGAACGCCCGCGGCGAGCTCAAGAGCTACGTGACGCTGCTCAATGACTTCACGTTCTACGCCGTTTTCACCCTCGTCGTCGGTACATACATCGTGCTCGGTGGCATGGCGGCCGCGGCGGTCAACGAGGGCCTGCAGAGCGTCCTGATCATCGTGTTTTCGCTCTTGTTGATTCCCACCGGGCTGCACGCCATCGGCGGCTGGTCGGCGTTGGCGCACAAGGTGCCCGCGCAGATGTTCGACCTGTTTGGCTCGGGGAACACGGAGCAATTCTCGGTGGCGAGCCTGTGCGCCATCCTGCTCGTGAGCATCATCCAGAACGGCGGGCTCAGCCACAACATGGGCATCTGCGGCTCGGCGAAAAACGAGTTCGCCGCCCGCTCCGGCGTGTCCGGCACGTACCTCAAGCGGTTCATGATCATCCTCTGGGCCTTCGCCGGGCTGATCGCGGTGGCGATGTTCGGTCCGGGCGGCCTGTCGGATCCCGACGCCACCTGGGGGGCGATGTCCAACCGGCTCCTCGGCCCGGGCCTCGTCGGCCTGATGCTGGCGGGCGTGCTCGCGGGGACGATGTCGACGCTGGCGGCCAAGGCGCTCGCGATTTCGTCACTCTTTGTCCGCAACGTTTATCGCCAGATCTGGCCGGACCTCGACCAGCGGCGGGGCGTGTTCTACGCGCGCTGCACCATCGTGGCGGTGCTCATCCTCGGCACGCTCGCGGCGATGGTGATGGGCAGTTTCTTCGACATCGTGAACGTCGTGCTCACCGTGAACATCCCGTTCGGGGCCGCCGTGCTCCTGACGTTCTGGTGGCGCCGCGCCACGACGCCGGCCGTGTGGTGTTGCGTGATCCTCTCGGCCGTGACGATCCTGCTGGTCCCCTGGACGGCATCGCACGTGCGCAGCCTGGCGACCGATCCGGCATTGGCGGCGATGAGCAGCAAGCCCGGCACGGGCGTTTATTTCGCCAAAGTGGTGCACCAGAACCCGGACGACCTCACGAGCGCCCTGATGGCCAGCGAGGCCCGCACCAACCGTTTCAACTTCGAGGCATGGCTGGTGGGCCAGCTGGGCGTCGACGTCGTCGCACTCACGCCGACGCAGCGCTTCACGCTGCAGTTCTTCTTCGATGCGCTGTTCCCCTTTGCCGTGCTCATCGGGGTGAGCCTCCTGACCCGACCCACCGACCCGGCCCGGGTGGCCCAGTTCTACGGTAAAATGAAAACGCCCGTCGGCGACACGCCGGAACTCGAGGCGGCGGCGATGGAGGAGACCCGGCGCAATCCGACCCGTTTCGAGCACACCAAGCTCTTCGGCGCCGATTCCTCGTGGGAATTCTGCAAATGGGATCGCGTGGATGCCATCGGCTTCATCGTCTGCTGCGTGTTCTCGGCCGTGATCGTCGGCATCTTCCTTTTCCTGCTGAAGCTCGCGGCGGGGTGAAGCCGGCGGGCATTTTCCTGCTCGGGATCCTGCTCGTGGGCGCCGCGACGGCCCAGGTGCCGGGGGCCGGCCGGCTGTGGCCGAACCTCCGCGGCCAGTTGGACCAGTCATTGCGCTACCGTCCCAATGGCGAGGACTTCGTCATCGAAAACGGCAATGAGTTTTTCAACCGGCCGCTCTATGGTGGCAACACGGCATTCCGGGTCGATGCGGGCGACCGGCCGGAGTTTGTGCTCTATCTCCCCGGCCGCGGCGGCAACCTGCGCTTCGGGCTGCGCACGCCGGACGGCGCGAAGTGGCTGCACGAGGCGCGCCGCGTCACCGCCCGATACCGGCCGGGCGAGATGCGCTACGAAATTCGCGACCCGCTGCTGGGCCGACGCGGCTCGCTGCGACTCACCGCCATTGCACTTCACCAGACGGAAGGCCTGGTGGTGCGGATCGAGACGGTCGATGTCGCGCCCGACATTGAACTCGTCTGGGCCTACGGCGGCGTGAACGGCGAGCGCGGTCGGCGCGACGGGGACATTGGCACCGAGGCCGTGCCGATCAGAGAGTGGTTCCAATTGCGGCCGGAGTACTGCCGCGGGAATGAGTTGTCGATCGGCGGGGAAGGCTTCGTTCTCCACAGCCCGGCGGCAACGATCGTCGGCCGGGTGCCAGCTGGATCGGATCTGCGGCTGGCGGATGCCAGCGCCTGGCCGCGGTGCGCCGAGTTATTCAGCGCGCGTTGCAATCCCGGCGCGATGCCAGTGGTGGTCGGTTCCATCCGCCTGGCCGCCGGGCCGCTCTACTTTGGATTGCAGCGGGTGGGCCAGATGCCGGCGGCCGCCGGCGGTAATCTGACGACATACCGCGAGGCAGGTGCGATCGACGTGCTACCCGGCGGCCGCCTGCTTCCTGCGTTCAGGTACGATGAACTGCCCGGAGTCTTTGCGGCCGCGGAGGCACATTTTGCCGCGGTGCGCGGCCAGGTGCGCATTGAGACGCCCGATCCTTACCTCGATGCCGCGGTCGGCGCGCTGAACGTGGCGGCGGATGCCGTGTGGGACGAACCTCAAGGCGCCATGATGCACGGCGCCATCGCCTGGCGCACCAAGCTGCTCGGCTGGCGCGGTCCCTATGCGCTGGATGCGCTCGGCTGGTTCGACCGGGCGCGACGGCATCTCGCGTATTGGGCGGGCCGGCAGAACACGGATCCAATTCCCGACCGGCTGCCGCCGCCGGATGCCGGATCGAATCTCGCCCGGTCCGAGGCTGCCTTGCACAGCAACGGCGACATCTCGCACAGCCACTACGACATGAACCTCGTCTACATCGACGCGCTGTTCCGTCACCTGCTGTGGACCGGGGACATGGCATTCGCTCGCGAAACCTGGCCGGTCATCGTCCGGCACCTCGCGTGGGAGCGCCGGCTGTTCCGTCGTGAATTTCCCGTCGGCGACCAAAAGCTTCCACTCTACGAAGGCTACGCCGCCATCTGGGCCAGCGACGACCTCGAATACGAGGGCGGTGGCACCGCGCACGCCAGCGCCTACAACTACTGGCACAATCTCATGGCGGCGCGGCTGGCGGGCTTGCTGGGCCAGGACCCGGCGCCCTACGCCCGCGAGGCGGAACTGATCGCACGCGGCGTACGCCGCCTGCTCTGGACCGGCGATCATTTCGCGGAATGCAAGGACCTCCTTGGCCAGCAGCTGGTTCATCCGAATGCCGGCCTGTGGACCTACTATCACCTCTGGGATGCGGGCCTGCCGACAAACGACGAGGCGGCTTGGATGAGCCAGGAGTTGTTTACCCGGCTCGCGCCGATTCCGGTCCGGGGCCGCGGCGTGCCGGCGGATCGCGATTACGCGGTGTTCCCGACGACCGACTGGCTGCCTTATACGTGGTCGACCAACAACGTCGTGATGGGCGAAAACGCGCACACTGCGCTCGGTCTATGGGAGGCGGGGCAACCGGAACGAGCCTTCACGCTGATGAAGAGTGCGCTGCTCGCGTCGATGTACATGGGCATCTGCCCGGGCAACGTCGGGTCGATGAACTACCTCGACGTCTACCGGCGCGAATCGCAGCGCGATTTCGCCGACGGTGCCGGGATAACCGCGCGGGCGATCGTCGAGGGACTTTTCGGCGTGCGGCCCGATGCGCTCGCCGGCGAGTTGCGTCTGGCGCCGGGATTCCCCGCGTCATGGGACCACGCCGCGCTGCATCACCCGCGGATCGACTTGACCTTCGCCCGCCGCGGCGCGGTGGAGCGGTTTGTGGTGACTCCGCGTTTCGAACGGCCGATGTCGCTGCGCTTGGACCTCCAACCGCACGGAGTGACGGCCCGCGTAAAGGTCAATGGCCGGGAACTGCCGGAAGCTTCCGTCCGCCGGACTGGCGCAGTGTGCGACATCGAGTGCGGCCCGGCGGAAAAGTACGAGGTCAGCGTGGAGTGGCAGGGCGCGGCACCGGTCACGGGCGAACGCCGGGTCGTGCTGTCGCCGGTCACGGTCGTCGCCCGGCATTTGCGCGTGGCTCAACCGCAACCCATCGACCTGACGCCGTTTTTCAACGATCGGGTCACGCAAATATTCCGCCCCGGGAAATATGTGTCGCCGCGTTCGCCGTTCGTCTCGCTGGCGATCCCGTCGCAAGGCATCGGCGCCTGGGCCGGCGAGGTGAATGCCACGGCCGAAATCGACGACTCCGGCCTGCGGCGGGCCGCGGCGGAACATGGCGGTCGGTTCGAGCTGCCGGATGGCACCGTCTTCGCGACACCGGGGCCGGGCGATGCACCGAATGTTCTCTTCGTCTCCCAATGGGACAATTACCCGCGCGAAGCGACCATGCCGCTGCGGGGACGCGCCCGACAAATCGTGCTGCTGATGGCGGGATCGACCAACCCGATGCAAAGCCGCATCGACAATGGCGAGGTCGTCGTCACGTACAGCGACGGCACGACGGCTCGCCTCACGCTGCGGAATCCCGAGACTTGGTGGCCGATCGAACAGGACTATTTTCTCGACGACTGCCAGTTTCGCGCGGACGGGCCGCTTCCGATCCGCGTCGACCTGAAAACCGGCCGGGTGCGGGTGTTGCAGGCCGAGTCGTTCAAAGGGAAGGGCGGCCCGGTTCCGGGCGGGGCGGCCACGGTGCTCGATCTGCCATTGGATCCGTCCAAGGAGCTGCGCTCGCTCACGGTGCGGGCGCTGGCCAACGATGTGGTGATCGGACTGATGGCCGCGACGCTGACCCGCTGACTGTCCAACGAAACCAGGATTCGAAACCGCCGCGAACCGGACAACGTCAATCCCCATGGCTGCGACTACCCCGTCCTGCGTCACGTTGTTGCTGCTGATCTGCGGCCTGGCCGCCGGAGCTCGGGCGGAAACGTCAGCCCGGCATTTTCGTTTCGATGGCGGCGCGGGCGGTGAAGACGTTCGCCTGGTGGCGGCGGACGACGCCTATGCTCCGGAACGCGGCTTTGGTTTCGAGCCAGGAGCAACGATCCACGCCGTGCCGGGTGGAGTTACCGCAGCCACCGGATTTCATTTCACGGCCGATGTGACCGAAGGAAATTGGCGCGTGAAGGTGGCGCTGCAAGGACCGCCGGGTGGCGCAACCGTGGCGGTGAAGGCCGAGCTGCGTCGCCTGATGGTCGGGCCGGTTCACCTCGGCGCCGGCGAGCGGATCGAGCGCGAGTTCATCGTGAATGTCCGTTCGGCGCGCATCGCCCCGCGTGAGGGCATGGTCGCCGGCCGCGTGAAGCTGAAGGCGCCGCGCGAGTCGATCCAGGAGGCCTGGGCTTGGGACGACCGGCTGACCTTGGAAATCGACGGGGCAATCCTGTCAGCCGTTGATCTCGCGCCGGCCCACGTGCCCACGGTGTTCCTGATCGGCGACTCGACGGTGTGCGACCAGTCCGCCGAGCCCTACACCAGCTGGGGGCAGATGCTGCCGCGGCTGTTCAAGCCGGACATTGCCGTGGCCAATCACGCCGAATCCGGCGAAACCTATCGCGATTCGATCGGGCGTCGTCGGCTCGACAAGATCATCAGCGTGATGCAACCGGGCGACTGGCTGCTCATGCAATTTGGGCACAACGACCAGAAACAGATCGCCGCCGGCACCGGCGGTCCGTTCACCACGTACGAAAAGGAAATGAAGGCGCACATCGACGCCGTGCGGCGGATCGGCGGCCGGCCTGTGGTTGTTTCCCCCATGGAACGCCGGCAGTTCGACGCTGCCGGGCACCTCGTGCCGACGCTCGCGGATTACGCGAAGGCGTCTCACGACGTTGCCACGGCCGAAGGCGTGCCATTCATCGACCTCAACGCGATGAGCATCCGGTTCTACACGGCGCTCGGGCCCGAAGCTTCCGCGCAGGCCTTCGCCGCCCCGGGTGGGAAAGTTGACAACACCCATCACGACAACTTTGGAGCTTACGAGCTGGCGAAATGCGTGGCGCAGGGCATCCACGAAAAGGTGCCGGAACTCGCGGCGCACCTGGCGGAAGATTTCGCCGCCTTCGACCCCGCCCAGCCCGATTCGCTGGCGACCTTTGCGGTGCCGCCGAGTCCGAATTACACCAACCAGCGCCCGCTGGGCGACTAGCGATTGCCCGGTGAAGCCGTCACCAGCGCATGCACCTCAAAATCGCTGATCTCGATCCGGCTGCGCACGGTGCGGAATCCAAACCAGCCGTGCCGCAACGGCGCGGGATCGTGCCAGTCGAAGATGACCTGGCCGTCGCGCGCGTACTGCACATGGCCGTCGGCCGTGGCGATCAGCGCGATGTGGTAGGGGTGGTCCGGTTGCAGCAGGTAGGGCCGCGTCGCCAGGTCGTGTCCCGGCAGCAACGGCTTCCCGCCCTTGCCGTCGTAACGGCGGAAACGGGTCGTCGTGTTGCTGTTGCCGCCATAGCCAACGTAGTAGAGGCGCAGGCCATCGTAGCTCGCGAATTTGCCGTCGCGGCTGTGGCCGGGTCCGAGAAGGCCGTCGGGCCGCGTCGGGTCGCTGGCCATCCAGAAACAATTGAGATCCGACACGCGGCTGGCCGACGACACCGTGGCCGTATACGTGATGATCACCGGCGCCTCGAGCGCCGTCCGGAACCAGACGGTGCAGCCACCGGCATCGTTGATGAGCAAGCGCCCATTCTCGGCCGCCACCGTTCCGCCCGGTTGCTGCTCGACGCTCCACGCCGCGAGCCCGTGGCGAAAATCATCCTTGTACAACCGCGGCCCGGCCGTGCCTGCAAGTTCGGCGGCGGCCGCCGCGCCGCTAAGAGCCACGTAAAGGACAATCGCCTTCATGTTCATCAGCTCATCACGTAATTTCTCCGCAAGACGACCACAAAAACTTTTCCACTAACCATGAACCTGCCCACTCCACGAATCCTGGTCACCCTGTTTCTCGCGCTCCTCGCTGGTAGCATCGTCGCCCAGCCGACGCCACCCGATCCGAAAGTGCCTCCACCCGCGGCGAAGCAATCGCTGAATCCGGCGCTGCCGACGATCTGGATCGCGGGGGATTCCACTGCGGCGGCGGGGAATCCGGCCCCGATCGTGGGCTGGGGTGTGCCGTTCCCGAGCTACTTCGACTTGGACAAGGTCAATGTGGTCAACCGCGCCCGCGGGGGGCGCAGCAGCCGGACGTTCATCGCGGAAGGTTTGTGGGACGAACTGATGGCCCAAGTGAAGCCGGGCGACCAGGTGTTGATCCAGTTCGGCCACAACGATGGCAGCCCGGTCAACGAGGATGCCTCCGTGCCGAAGGCGAAGAGGCGGTCACGGGGCTCGCTGCCCGGGCTCGGCGACGAAACGCGCGAGATCGACAATATCGTCACGGGGAAACACGAGGTGGTGCACACGTTCGGCTGGTACGTGCGCAAGATGATCGCCGACGTGAAGGCGCGCGGCGCCACGCCCACGCTGCTGTCTCTCACCGTCCGCAATTATTGGAAGAACGGGCGCATCGAGCGCGGTTCGGGTCACTACCGGGAATGGGACCGCGCGCTGGCCAGTGAAGCGGGCATCGCGTTCGTGGACCTGACCCGCCAGCTGGCGGACGAACTCGATTTTCGTGGCGAGCAAAAGGCCGCCGAACTCTTCGTGCCCGACCACGTGCATCCGACCGCCGCCGGGGCCGAATTGTTCGCGGCGCAGGTCGTCGCCGGCCTGAAGGGATTGCGCAAGGCGCCCTTTGGCGAGTGGCTGTCCGACAAAGGCCGCGCGGTGGCGGCCGACAAGATCGGCTGGTTGAACCTGCCCGAGCCGGCCGATCCCAAGCTGCCCACGCTGATGTTCGTTGGCGATTCGACCGTGCGCAACGGTCGGGGCGATGGCGCCGGCGGGCAATGGGGCTGGGGCGACTTTCTCGATGGGTACTTCGACACCGGGAAGATCAACCTCGTGAATCGAGCCGTCGGCGGCACGACCGGCCGGACGTTCCTGACGCTCGGTTACTGGCCGCGGGCCCGCCTGCTGCTGAAGCCCGGCGATTTCGTGGTCATCCAGTTCGGTACGAACGACGGCGGGCCGATCAACGAGGACGCGTCGGTGCCGCCGGCGAACCGGCGCGCACGCGGCTCGCTGCCGGGAACCGGCGAGGAGACCAAGGACATCGTTAACATCATCACGGGCGAACCCGAGGTGGTGCACACGAACGGGTGGTACCTGCGCAAGTTCGTGCGCGAGGCGCGGGAGGCCGGCGCCACGCCCGTCCTCTGTTCGCTCGTGCCGCGCAAGATCTGGAAGGACGGCAGGATCGTCCGGTCGGAGCACGGCTCGGCCGAGGTCGCGCGCGAGGTCGCGGCCCAAGAGAAGGTTCCGTTCATCGATCTGAACAATCTCGTGGCCGAGCGTTACGAAGAACTCGGGCCGGCGGCGGTGGACGCCCTGTTTGCCGACCCACACACGCACACCAGTCGCGCTGGAGCCGTGGCGATTGCCGGAATCGTCGCGCGGGCGCTGCGCAACATGCCCGGCGATCCGCTCGGGGCGTACGTGCGGGCGAGCGAACGGTAGGCATCCGCATTGCCATGGCGGGGGTCTAGGGTGGCGACTCCGCTCGCCGCCGCGGCGCGCAAGGGACGGCGCGCCCTGCCGCGGCTTGCGCCGCCGAATACCGGTTATCCCGCCGCCGGGGCCCGCAGGGTCGGGCCCTCCACGAAGCGCGCGGGAATCGTGGTCAGCGACGGCTGCACCGGAATGCCGAGTTCGTTGTGCAGGAGCTGGCCGATCACGAGTTCAGCCGCGCGGGCGCCGATTTGCGCCGGCTGGAAATCGAGGGCGGCGCACGGCTCGGTCGTGCGCAGCGAGTTGAGGCAAACGAAGCCGTGCGTTCGCGGCAGCTTGGCGCCGCAGCTGCGCATCCACTCGATCGCCTCGGGGAAATGGCCGAGCACGACGTCCGGTTTGTATTTGCGGAACCAGGGGAGGAACTCCTCGCGGGTCAGGTTGTGGGAGCGCAGGGCGGGCACCTCGGTGACGTTGGGCAGGTACTTCTGGATGGCGAGAAACGCGCCCTCCCAGCGGTACTGGAGGCGTTCGTCGAGGGAGATCTCCATGAACAGGCCCGGCCGGCGGTAGCCGCGCGCATGCAGCTCACGCAGCAGCATCAGCATCGAGCGGTAATGGTCGAGGCAGACGCAATGCAGGGGCGGATTGTTGATGAAGAGGTCCGCATAGACGCCGGTGTAGCGCGACCAGTTCAGGGCCGACAGGTCCGGCAGGCCGGAGGCCGGCAACAGCACCAGGCCCTGGATGTTCCGGGTGTGCAAAATCGTGTCCAGGCGGTTCAGGCGCATCCCATCGGGACCGAGTTCGAACCGCTCCATCTTGAAACCAAGTTCGCTGGCCCGCTGCGCGATGCCGCGCAGGACGGCTTCATTGTACCGCACGGCATACGACCCGCGGTCGGCATTGACGATCTCGAGCGCCGCCAGCACGCCGCGGAACTGCTGGCCGCGCGAGCGCCGGAGCTGCGACATGACCGCCCCGGTGAGCGGATTGTGGACGTAGCCGGCCGCGGCCGCCGCTTCGCGGACCCGCTGTACGGTCTCGGCCTTGACGCGCGGCGAGCCGCGGAGCGCATCGGAGATGGTGGTGCGGGAAAGCCCGAGCGAACGGGCCAGGGTGCGCAGGGTAGGGGCGGACATCGACTGCCAACGAAAATTCTCCGTTAGGGCGAAATCTCAACATTAAATCGGATTGTCCGATTTTTGATCGAAAAGGCGGGTCGGACTGTCCCGACATCTGAGACTCGTGTTGCGGAACCCACGCCCAAAGTTACGTTTTGTCTTCGCGCCGCTCCCCGCCGCCGCGACCACCCCCGCCCCCTATGATCCGCAAAGCCTTCGTCATGGCCGTCGATGCCGGCCAGGAAACCGAATACGAACGACGCCACCGGCCGATCTGGCCTGAGTTGGAGCGGGTGCTCAAGACCCACGGCGCGCACAACTACTCGATCTACCTGCACCCGGAAACGCGACAGCTGTTCGGGTACGTCGAGATCGAGGACGAAGCCCGATGGGCGGCGGTCGCCTCCACGCCCGAATGTCAGCGCTGGTGGAAGCACATGGGCGACATCATGCCATCCAACCCGGACCACAGCCCCGTGTCCGTCGGACTGCGCGAAGTATTTCACCTCGATTGACCACGCCATGACGCCACTTAGCCGCCGGGAATTTGTCCGCAAAACCACCCTCGCCGCCGCCGCCGCCCAACTCGCCACCCGCTTGCGCGCCGCCGACCGCGCGCCGGTCCCGGTGCCGGCGCCCGCTGGTCCCGCGGAACTGCGCTGGCTCGAAGGCACGCCGAAACTGATCCCCGGGGCCACCTGGGGCATGCCCTGGCCGCGCGGCGCCAGGCCGCACGACGCCACATTTACCCTGCAAGCAGCGTCCGGGTCCCAGGTTCCGCTGCAGAGCTGGCCGCTGGCCACGTGGCCGGACGGATCGCTCAAGTGGACGGCGCACGCCATTCCGGCCGATGCGATTGTGGCCGATGGCTACAAGGTCGAAACCGGCGCGCCGGCCGCGCCCGCGCATCCCGTCACGGTAGCCGACACGGGCGGACAGGTCACAGTCGACACGGGGGTCATCAAGGTCGTGTTGAACCGCAAGGGCGGAACACTGATCCAATCGGTCACGCGTGACGGTCGCGAGATTGCCCGTGACGGGCATCTTGTCTGCCGCTGCGAAAACCGGTCGGACCCGGCGGTGCGCCGCGAGGAAGCCTATCGCGGAGAAATCAAGGCCCTGACGATCGAACAGCACGGCCCCGTGCGCGCCGTGGTGAAGCTCGAGGGACGACATGCCGGCAGCGGACGCGAATGGCTGCCTTTCGTGGTGCGGCTGTATTTCCATGCCGGCGGCGAAATGGTGCGCCTGATGCACACGATCGTCTACGATGGCGACACGTCGCGCGACTACATCTCCTCGCTCGGCGTCGTGCTGACGGTGCCGATGGTCGGCCCGACATACGACCGACACGTCCGCTTCAGCGGTCAGGACGACGGCCTGTTCGCGGAGTCGGTGCACGGCATCACGGGCCTGCGGCGCGATCCGGGTCACGCCGTGCGCGAGGCACAACTCGCCGGGCGCGCCGCGCCCCCGCTCTCCGAATGGAATCCGGGTGTCGCGAGCCGCCTGAAGTACGTGGCCACTTACGCCGACTGGACGCTCGTTCAGCCCACCTGTGACGGTTTTGAAATCCGGAAGCGCACGCATGAGGGTTGCACCTGGCTGGGCTCAGCTCGGGGCAAGCGCGCCGGCGGCCTGGGTTATGTGGGAACGCCATCGGGCGGGCTGGCCTTTGGTTTGCGCAACTTCTGGCAGAGCTATCCCGCACAGCTCGACATCCGCGGCGCGACCGGAGACGCGGCCGAGGTGTCGGTCTGGATGTGGTCGCCCGAGGCGCCGGCCATGGATCTGCGGCCCTACCATGACGGGCTGGGCCAGGACACTTACGAGAAGCAATACAACGGCGGGCTGGAGATCACCTACGAGGATTATGAGCCCGGGTTCAATTCACCCGAGGGCGTGGCGCGGACGAGCGAACTGCACCTGTGGTGCGTGGCGGCGACGCCCGCCCGCGAGCGGCTGGCGGAAATGCAGCGGGTGCTGGCGGCCCCACCACAGCTCGCGAGTTCGCCTGCCTACCTGCACTCGTGCGGGGTGTTCGGCGGGCTGTGGAGCCCGGTGGATCGGTCGACGCCGGCTCGCGCCAGCATCGAGGATCGCATGGGCGCCCATTTCGACTACTACCTGATGCAGCGTGAGGAGCACCGCTGGTACGGTTACTGGAATTACGGGGACATCATGCACACATACGATGCGGATCGCCATGAATGGCGGTACGACGTGGGTGGCTTCGCCTGGGATAACTCCGAACTCGCGACGGACATCTGGTTGTGGATGTATTTTCTCCGCAGCGGCCGGGCGGACGTGTTCCGGTTCGCCGAGGCCATGACGCGCCACACGGGCGAGGTGGACGTACACCACATCGGCCGTTTTGCGCCGCTGGGCTCGCGTCACAACGTCCAGCACTGGGGTTGCAGCGCCAAACAGGTGCGGATCAGCACCGCGCTCAACCGCCGCTATTATTACTTTCTCACCGGCGACGAGCGTTTCGGCGACCTGATGCGGGAGCAGGTCGATGCCGGCTACGCCCTGCTGCGGATTCCTCCGGGACGCAAGCTGGCGTCCGCCGTGCAGGCCGGCGACATTGCCCGCGGCAAGACGACCGACGCCGCGCACGTCGGCGTAAGCTTTGGCACCGACTGGGGTTCCCTCGCGGGGGCGTGGCTGACCGAATGGGAGCGCACCGGTAGCGCCAAGATGCGCGACCGGCTCCAAGCGAGCATGCGCACGATCGGGGCGATGCCGCACGGCTTCTTCACCGCCAATGTCACGATCAACCTCGACACCGGCGCCTTTGACCGGACCGAGACCCAGCGCGTCGGGGTTTCGCACCTCGACGCCGTCTTCGGCCTGGTCGAGCTTTGTGCGGAGCTGATCGAGCTGTTCGACGTGCCGGAGTTCAAACGCGCCTGGCTCGATTATTGTTATCTCTACAACGCCGGCCCCGAGGAGCAGAAAAAACAACTCGGCCAGGCCTTGCGCGGCACGGCGTTGGAGCAGGGGCATTCGCGGCTGACTGCCTATGCCGCCCGGATGCGGAACGACCCGGCGCTCGCCCAACGCGCGTGGAAGGAATTCGGGCGTGGCCCGGGCGCCAGACGGCCGCGCGGCAAGTTCGAGACGCGGCGAATTTCGGGCCCGGCGGTGCTGCGACCGGTCGACGAAGCGCCGTACGTCTCCAGTAACGACACGGCCCAGTGGGGCTTGGCGGCGATTGAGTGTCTGGCCCTTGCGGGCGACAGCCTGCCGGAGACCTGAACCCGTGGCCACCATTGCCATCATCGGGCCGGGATCCATTGGTGGCGTGCTCGCCGGCGCGCTGCAAGGATGCGGCCGACACCGGCTGGTGCTCTGCTCCCGGCGCCCGCTGGCCGCGCTGGTAGTGGAGACGACCGCCGGGCGGGTCACATTACCCGCGGCCCTCACGGCTCCGGCCCAAGGGAAGCCGGTGGATTGGGTGCTGGTGGCGACCAAGGCCTACGATGCCGCCGGCGCCGCCGCTTGGTTCCCCACCTTGGTCGGACCGTCGACGAGAGTCGCCATCGTCCAAAACGGTGTCGAGCACTGTGAGCGTTTTGCCGCGTGGCTGCCGCCGGAGCGCCTGCTGCCGGTGATGATCGACTGTCCCGCCGAACGGCGTTCGCCCGAACACGTGATCCAGCGCGGGCCCGGCAGGATGGCGGTGCCGGCGGGGACGAACGGGGAGGAGTTCGCCGCATTGTTCGCGGGTACGACCCTCGAGGCGCAGGCGGTCGACGATTTTCGCACGGCGATCTGGAGGAAGCTCTGCATCAACTCGGCGGGAATCATCAACGCGCTGCTGCTGAAACCCGCCGGCGTGTTTCACGATGACGCCATCGCCCAACTGGCGCTGAACATCATCCGCGAGTGCATCGCCGTCGGCCGGGCCGAGGGCGCGGTGATCGAGGACGGCTTTGCCGAGACCGTGCTGGCCAACTACCGGAAGGCGCCGCGCGATGCGGTGAATTCGCTCCATGCCGACCGCGCCGCCGGCCGGCCGATGGAAATCGATGCGCGCAACGGCGCGATCGTGCGGTTCGGCCGGAAGCACGGCGTGCCGACGCCCGGCAATGAAATGGCCGCGACGCTGCTGGCGGCGATGTGACGCCCGCGGGCGCTGCGACCTTGGCTCAGGCCGCAGGCACGTCGACTGTCATCAGGTCGAGGTGTTTGCCGTCGCTCAGGTGGCCGGATTGGATGAGCACGCGCTTGCTGTCGGGACTGAAGATCGGGTGCGTGTGATCGGGGCGCATCTTGTGGTCGGTCGTGAGAAGGATGCGTTCGCCGTTTTTCCGGCTGATCAGGAAGATATCGCCCTTGAAAGTATCGCCGACCGCCCATTGGCCATCGGGTGATCCGTTGCAGTGCCAGAAACCTCCCTGGCGGCGGCCGCCCATGTCCTCATCGACCTGGCCGAGAATCTTCATCGAGTCGGTGCGCAGGTTGATGACGGCGATCCCGGTCGGGTGCAGGCGCAGGTAGGGCAGGTGGCCCATGATGGAGAACATGACCTCGTCCGGGCCGGAGACCGTCTCATGCGTGATCCATTCGTCGGGGGTCTCGACATACAAGGGGCGGTTTCCCGAGCCGTCGCCATGGACGGTCCACATTCGCTGTGGGCCGTCGCCGGTGGTCTCATGGCAGTAGATGATCTCACCGGGGACCCAGGGATTCGTCTGCACGTGGCCCATGCGGAAGGAAACGTCGACCACGGTTTTGATTTCGCCGGTCTTGAGATCGATGCTGCGGATGCCGCCGGGACCCTTGCCGAGTTCGGCGAAGCGCTGGCGCGCCGCCTCGCGGGCTTCGGCCGGATTCGTGTTCGCGTCGTCGATCTGCCGGCGGTCGCGCGGCGTGCGGGCGGTGGCCGGTTGGGCTGGGCGCGGCGGAGGGGGGCCGAAGGCGACGCCCCAGTAGGCCTTGGTCTCGTCGGCATCAAGGGCGAAGCCGCCCGCGTCGCGCAGGTCATCCGGGAGCGTTGCGACGACGCGTTCGTAGGCCGCGGCATCCCTGGGTGTGCCGGCGAGCGCATCGGCGATCAAGGGCGGCAGGTTCAATTCCACGAGCTGGTGCGGGAGCTCGGGTGCCGCTGCTTCGCCCTCGCGCCGCCACACGGGTCCGCCGCGCATGTAGTAAAGTTTCATTTCCTTGCGGGAAAGATTGAGGCTGCCGGTGCCGGTGGCCGGGCCGTCGGTGAGCTGGATGATGTCGCCCGACTTTTCGTTGACGAGGAAGGCCTGCGAGCCGTGGCCCCCGCGGCTGGAGCGAAAGATGATCCACTGGCCATCGGCGGTCCAGGTGGTGTGCGTCTGGTAGGGCTTCGAGCTGCCGCTGTCATCGGTGGTCAGCACCGTGATGGTCCGGTGCGTGACCGCGTCCACGTAGGAGGTTTTCTCCGACGGGAAGCGCTTGCCGACGTTCGAGGCGAAGGCAGCGGGCAGCAGCGCCAGCGAGAAGAGGAGAAGCGAGACGGTAAGTTTCATGGAGCGTGGACAGGTGGCGTGGTTGGCGGATCGGTGCGGAACGGGGACGCCGGCAAGCCGGCGCGGTTGAACAAATTCCCGGCGGCAACGTTGGCCCAAGCGTAACGCACGGCGGCCGGCTGCGCGACGTCTGGTGAAGTGACGACGACGGTATCACCGGCGATCTCAGCGTGGGCCGGACGGAAGACTCCGTCCGCGCCGGCGACCGTGAAGCCCTCAAGCGTGCCGCCCGGGGCGACGAGGCCGCCGCCGAGATGCGTGAAGCTAAGCACGGCGCGGCCGGGCTCGAACTTCGCGCCGGAGTAAACCGGGCCCGAGTATTCAAGTTTCTCCCCGTAGGCCAAGGCGCGGGCCGCGAGCGCGAGGCGGGCGCCGACGGGGCCCTTGTTCGCGGGATGAATGTCCTGGGCATCGCCGTTGTCGACCGTGACGACCATCGCGGTGTCCTTCGTTTCCTGCCACGCGATCAGCTGGGCTTCGCGAATCTCGGGCGGCTGGTCCTTGTGCGGAGCGATTTGTACAAAGAGGAAGGGGAAATCGCCTTCGCCCCAGGCACGGCGCCAGTCGGTGATGAGGGCGGGCAGGAGCCGACGGTACTGGGCGGCGCGCGAGGCATTGTTTTCGCCCTGATAGAATGTCACGCCGCGCATCGCATAAGGCACGAGCGGCGCGATCATGGCGTTGTAGAGGACGGCGGGCTGGTTCGACTTGGCGGCCGTTAGATCCTGGGGAGGCCACGGGTGCCCGGTGAGCGAGGTCGCGAACTTCACTTGCCACGGGCCGGCGAGCGGAATGGGCGTCCCTTCGCCTGCAGCCGGCACGATCTCGAAACGCAGGTGCGGCTCCCAGATGCCGCCACCACCACCGGTGTCGAGGACGCGCACCCGGATCACGTTGGTGCCGGACTTAACCGCGGCGGCGGGCACGCGGTAGCTGCGCTGGGCGTTGTAGCTGGTGGTCGTGCCGACCTCGGTGCCGTTCACCCAAGTCGTGTCGTCGTCGTCGATGGCACTGAGATGAAGGATCAGATCGCGGCCGGACCAGGCCGGCGGTAACTCGAACGTTTTGTGAAACCAGGCAACGCCATCCCAATCCGGATGGCCGGCGTCCTCCCACAAGGTCGGCAGGTTCATGGTCTCCCAGCCGCTCACGTCCGTATCCGGCGCGGACCACGGAGACGCGCCGCTGCCCGGGTCGTTGGCGCGGAACCACGCATCGAGCTTGGCCAGGAATTCGGCGCGCGCCTTGGCCGGATCCCGGCTGGCTTGCCTGGCCAACGCAATCTGGCTGGTGAACTCGGGAAAGGGAGCGAGGCCTTCCTGGCTGGTCCACGCTTCGGCGGGGGTCCCGCCATAGGCGCTGTGCATGATACCAACCGGCACTCCGCGGGCGCGCCAGAGGTCGCGGGCGAAGAAGAAGCCCACGGCCGAGAAATCGGCGGCCGTGGCCGGCGAGCACACGGTCCACGCTCCATCGGTGGTCGTTTGCGGCATGTCGGCGGTGTGTTCCGGCACATAAAACTGACGGATCAGCGGATAATCGGCGGCCGCGACCTCGGCCTCCCAATTGATGATTGGCTTCTGTCCGCGGCGCGGCCCCAACTGGCGTTCCATGTTGGACTGGCCACCGCACAGCCAGACCTCACCCACGAGCACATCGTGCAGGACGATCGGCGCGCCGGATCCGCCCTGGACCACGAAATCGCGCGGCGCGGTGGACGCCTCGAGGGGCTTCAGGTCGACGCGCCAGCGGCCGTCTGACCCGGCGGTGACCCGGCCGCGTCGTCCACCGAACTTCACGAGAATACGTTCCCCGGGTGTCGCGGTGCCCCAGACGGGAAGCGGCCGACCCTGTTGCAGGACCATGTGGTCACCAAACGGGCTGGCGAGTTTGAGTTCGGCGGGGAGTCCGCCGGCAAGAAACGCGAAGACCAAGACGAGGAGGGGCTTCTTCATCAGAACGACATTGGATGCAAATGGGGCGTCGGAACCAAGCTCAAGTCCGGTCAGTTGCCGCGCGGGGCGACATGGCTGTGACGGGGACTCGTCGGTAGATGGAAGTTCTCGACCGGATCGGGATGGGCCGGATCAAACCCGGTGAAATCCGACGTGATGTCCTTGGCGAGCGGCAGCCTGGCGTCGCGGATGCCTTGCACGACGCATTTGGCGAGTTCGTAGGCGCCATAGTTGTCGTGGTGCGTCACGTCCTTGCCCCCATTGTTGAAGGCGAGCGGGGACCGGGCTGGCCCCAGCGCCTCGTAGAACGCGACGCTCATCTTCTCGAGGTCGATGAGCGCGACGTGCTCCGCCGCCGCGACCTCACGTACGGCGGCCGGATAGTCGCCATGCGAATTCCTTACCCGGCCCTGGTCGTCAAAGAGTCGACGCTGCATCGGCGTGACGAGCACGGGCGTAGCGCCGCGCAGGCGAGCCTCGGCGATGAAGACACGCAGGTAGGCTGCATAAGTCGTGTGCGCCTCGACGTAGGTTTGCGGCCAGCTTTTCTTTTCGTCGTTGTGCCCAAACTGGATGAATAAGTAATCGCCGGCCTTGAGCTGGCTGAGGACCTTGGCCAGGCGCAGTCCCGAGATGAACGACTTCAGCGTCTCGCCGGATTCCGCATGATTGGCGACGGCGACCTGATCGAGGAAGCGCGGCAGCATCTGGCCCCAACTCGCGGCGGGCTCGTTGCCCTGGTCCGTGACAGTCGAGTCGCCGGCGAGGAACACCGTCGGGACCTCGGCCGGTTCGATCACAACTTCGCGCACCGCCGGCGCCGGGCCGTTGAACTCGAGCGTCAGTTTGTCGTCCCAGCGCAGCAGCCCGGTTTCGCGATCATTCAACACGACCGCCGAGCCACCGGGTGCGTTTTTTTCGGGCGGCGGCACGTTCGGATTGCGGACGTTGACGAGAAAGCTGCGCGTCACGAATTCACCGGGCGCGGTGTCGACCCGCTCGAGCATCAGCTGGCGCGACTCGGCTTTCACGGTGTTGCTCGAGGCGGACGTCGGCGCGCCGAAGGTGACACTGACGCGGTAATTGCCCTCCGGCACGGCGACGGAGAAATAGAATGGCCGGTGGTCGGGGTCGGGCGCGGTATTGAGATCGAAACCATAGCCCGCAGCGGCACTGAACCGGCTGGCGGCGGTCACGGCGATGGCGCCATCCGCGGGCGCGGCCGGATCAAAGCTGTATTTCCAAGTCGCCGCCTGTGCGGCCACCGCGACCAAGCCGAGGACAAGGAGCTGCTTCATTGGTAACGGTAGAGCTTCACCCGCTGCAGGGTTGGGCCGTCGGGTCCGAAGAGGAGGCCGCTGCCGGACTGGTTGGCGGCGGCGGCCTGGTTCAGGTCGTGGTTCAGGAGAATGTCGTCGCCACTCATCTTGCGGTGCGGCACCCAACGGCCGTCCGTCATGACACCGGCTTCGGCGTCGGCGATTCCGGCGATGGCCGGACCAGCAGTGTGCGGACGAAAGGTCACCTGGACGTCGGTGCCGGCGAGCAGGTACTCGTCACGGCCGAGGGCGAAGACCAACGCGTAGCCCAGAGGCGCTGCGTCCTCGCCCGTGCGACGGTTGCGTCGAATCGCGAAGTCCAACGTGTAGTCGCCGAGCTCGATTTCCTGTTTAGGTTTGTCCTTGTTGAGCCACGCGGCGGCAATCGTGCCCTTGGCCTGATGCTCGAGGATGAGTGGCGTCAGGTCGCGCAACACGGCATAGGCGCGGGCGAGCGGCGTGGCGGCGAGATCGGCCGGCGGTGGCGTGCCGGGTGCGGGCCGCAGGGCGGTCAGGCGTGCGGCATGGTCGATGCCAAACGGCGAATAGCCGATCGAGGCGTGGTCGCCGATGCACTGGAAGGCGTTGGCTACGCCGGCGGCGTCGCCGCGCGACTCGGGCACGAAGAGCGGATTGTCCGGCCGGTGGAAGGCGGCGGTGTGGGCGTTGAAGTCCGGCAGGTAGATATCGGGCGCGTTGAGATCGATGGCTGGAGCGCCGGCTTTCCAGACATCGAGAGTGAGGGGCTGCGGTCCGCCGCTGGGGTAGTCTCCCGGGCCTTTGTCCTCCGGCTGGACGATCCACGTATTCGTGAACACCGGCAGCGGGTAAGCCGCCTTGCCGGCGGCGGCCATGCGGCCCATGTAATTGGCATACTGCCAGGCCATGAAGATTTCGTCGGTTGCGGGACCGGCGCCAAAGACCTCTTCCCACGTGCCAGCGCTCTTGCCGCCGGCGGCGGCCCATTGCCGGGCCAGCGCGCGCGAAAGTGTTTCGCGGTGCGCGGCAAGCCAGCGCATGAGTTCGGGCGGCACCGCGGCGGCGAAGGCGGTGTTGGCCGCTGCGCCGCGATCGCGCGAGTCGCCGAGTACACCGACCTCGTTCTGCAGCTGGATCATGAGCACGGTGTGCTGCGGGTCGACCTCGGCCAGATGCTGCAGGAAACGGACATAGGCCCGGGTGTCGGCCTGGAGCGAATTCGCACCCAGCGGCGAAAGGATTTCCACCGCCCGGTCGGACTTCAGTCGCACTCGCGGGAAGCGTTCCGTATCAGCCTTCACCCAGGCCGGGGCGAAGCTCGACACGCTGTTCTTCCAGCTGCCAAACCACAGGAAGACGATGTGCTGGTGATTCCGGCGCGCCCCATCGAGCAACCGGTCGACCAGCGTGAAATCGAACTTGTTCTCTTCCGGTTCGACCCACGCCCACGCGACGGCGACGAGCACGGTGTTGAGGTTGAGTTGCGTGAGCTTGGGCCAGACACTCTCCATGTAGGCGAGGTCGGACGAGGCGGTGTTGGCCAGCTCGCCCCCACGGACGAGCCAGGGCTGTCCGTCAACGATGAGCTGGGTGGCGACACCGCGCTTTTCGAGATGGGGCGGCTGCGGCTCCGTGGCGGCCGGCAGCGGCGCGGCCAGGGCCAGGGCTGCCGCGGTCAACAGAAACAGGCGGGTTTTCATGGTGCGATCATTTCAATTGCACGTCCCAGACCTTGGACCGGCGCGAAGTGCCGGCCGGGCCGGTGACATCGAGGATGACGACGTAATTGCCGGGCTTGGCGTAGACATGCTGGGGGTGCTGCTCGGTGGATGAGCTGCCATCGCCGAAATCCCAATGCCACGCCGTGACCTGGCCGACGCTGAGGTCCTTGAACGCGACGAGGCGGCGATCCATGTCGACGACCTTCCACGTCCATTGGGCGGCGAGCGCCGGGCGCAGCGCCGGCTCGAGGGGCATCAGGCGGAACGCGCACAATTCCGACGCGTGGCCATACGACGTGCGCACGGGCGACAGCGTCCAAAAACCGCGCGGGCCGGGGCCATCGTAATCGATCACGATCCAGGCAAGGCCGATGATCTTGTTCTCCGTCAACACCGATTCGACGGCGCGTTGTGGGCCTTCAGGACCGGCGTAATCGAACGGCGTGATCCAGAACTCCAGCGTCAGCTTGCCGGATTCGCCCGGCTTGAAATGGAACGACTGCGCGGCGTTCGCCCACGGAAGTTCCTTGGTCCAGGTCGGGGCGCCCCAGGCGAGGGCCCAGTCCTTGTTCACGGCGGGCGTGAAGATGTGGTAGTTCTGGGCCTGAACGCCGTGGATGGCCCAGTGGGCTTCATCGTCGCTGATGCGCTCGTCGGGCGCGGCGGCGGCGTCGCCGACGTGGGCGGGCGTCCAGAATTCCTTGTGGCTCTTGTCGATCAACGGTCCGCCGGAGGCGTCGCCATCGACGATAATCTCGAAGGTGTCGTTGCGCAGGCCAGGCTCCGCAAAGTCCCAGTAATCGTCCTCGGCCTCGTAGAGGAAATAAAGGCGGTTGAGTCCCTTGACCCAGCCGACCTTCACGCGCACCTGCAGCGTCCGGTCGCCCGCAGCGGGCTGGCCCTTGCTATCGTTGCGCAGCTGGTCCTGGCCGACCACGTAGCTTTCGGGTACCATCGCCCAATCGGAAGCGTCGCCGTCGACACGCGGAATTTTGTCGGCGGGAAACTGGAAGACCGGGTAGGTGTGATCGGGCTTTTCCAGCGCCAGTACCGGCGCGGCCAGCGCGAGCAAAAGGAACAGATGGGTGGCCTTCATTGCGACATTGCGCTGCGGGGCGGATTACTTCGCGCCGGCCTGGCGCAGCTGGATCATTTCGGCGCCCGCGAGCAGGACCGGCCCATAGCCATGCGCCGCGAGGACGCTGACGGGACGGTAATAATAGAACATCGGGTCGAAGGCCATGCCAGTGCCCACGCAGGTGTTTTCGACCTGGCCCTGGTGGTTCACCTGCCGGGCGACGGCATTCCAACCCAATGAGACCGCGCCACCGTACGCCTGCCGGTCGAGCCAGCCGCGATTGATGCCGCGCGCCATCGCATAGACGTACATCGCCGAGGCCGAGGTCTCGAGATAGGAATCGGCTCGGTCGAGCAATTGGTGCCAGAGCCCGGTTCCGCCTTGGCAAGCGGCGAGGCCGCGAGCATGCGCGCGATACTGGGCCAGCACGGCGGCGCGTTGCGGATGATCCTCGGGCATGACGCTCAACAGCTCCGCCATCGCCACGATCGCCCACCCATTCGCCCGCGCCCAATGGAAGGCAGGATGCGGATCCATGTCCTGCACCCAGCCGTGGCGATACAGGTCCACGCCGGGAACGAACATTCGCGCGGAGAACTGGAGAATCTGGCGCGCCGCATCGTCGAAATATTTTCGTTCGCCGGTGAGCACGCCCATTTGCGCGAGGGCCGGCACGCTCATGTAGAGGTCATCGAGCCAGAGGGTGTTGGGGAGGGGCACGTTTCGCGCCAGCGTGCCGTCGGCGAACCGGTACTGGCCGCTGGTGATCCAGTGCATGTAGTTGTCGATCCAGGGTCGCAGTGCGGCGGGATCGATGCCGGCGCGGCTGGCCTTGATGAACGCAGCGCACATGGCGCCGGAATCGTCGAGCGTGTGCGGCGCGAGGACCGACCGCAGCACGAACATCCGGTGACCGCCTGGCGGTTCCGTCGACGGTGGGGGCAGCGTGCGCAGATAGGCGGCCACGGTGGCGATGGCCTTAAGGCGTCGGTCGACATAATCGCGGTAGCGCGTGTCGCCGGTCACCTCGGCCGCATGGAGCATACCCGAGTAGGTGACGCCCCACTCGTAGCTGGTGAGGAGAAAATCGGTGCGGTCGAAGGCCACGTTGCCGGACAGCTTCGACAGATCGGTGATCGGTTCCTTGGTATCGCGGTTGATGACCTTGATGGGACTGGCGCCCTCGAGGTAGACCAAGACGCGATCAAGAACGGCCCTGATGCTGTCGACGGATGCCGGGGCATAAGGCGTTGGGTACGCCGGGGGAATGTGGCCCGAGTTAAAGAACGGTGTCGTCGTGGGGGCCGGGTTGTCGGGTGCCGGGGTGGTCTGGGCGGACAACGAGGTGGCGGCGAAGGCCGCGACCAGCGATAACAAGGTCGTATGGGTCGCTTTCATTGGGGGAGGGAAGGAGGGAATTCGACTGCGGGCCGCGGCGGCAGCGGCGCCGCTTCATCGAGATAGAAGCTCGGATGCGGCGGCTGGTTGTAGGCGGTGTTCTGCCAGGCGATGGCGACGCGGTATTGCGGGTCGTGCATGAGCGTCACGAGGCGGTGCTCCGTAGGCACCGTGCTGGTATAGATGCGCAGTTCGCGGTTGTCCCGGGTGCGCCAGATCACCTCCTCGCGCCAATCGCCCCAGAGGTCGGCGCTGAGGGCGGGCGTGGCCTTGGTCCCGTTGTTTGAGGTGCACGCATGTGCGACGAGGAGCGGCTCGAGTTCGCCCGTCTGCCAGTTCCATTTCACGATGCGATTGCCATCGAGCAGCTCGGAAAGAAAGTCGCCGTCCCAATAGATGCCGAAGTTGCAGGGGAAGCCGCGCGGGCGGTGCGCGAGGATCTGCTCGCCCTTGGCGTTGTAGATGCCGTCCATCTGCGCACCGGCGGCCCACGCCTCGGCCCCGGGATAGCGCGGGTCGATGTTGAAGGCATTGCCGCGCCCCGGACCCTCGCCCTTGTCGCCGCCCTCCTCGTCGGCCTTGACGGACGGAATCGTGAAGATCGGACGCCCCGTGCGCGCGTCGCGCATGCTCAGGCCCTGCTGGTCGAAGCGCTCCTGGATGTCGCAGACCTCCAGGCCCGGGTTGCCGGGCACAAGATCGCCGACGTGCAAGGCATCGCCATGGCCCCAGCCGGTGGAGTAAAGCCCCTTGCCGTCGGAGCCGACCACCATGGCGCCGTAGACGATATCCTGCCGGCCGTCGCCATCGACGTCCGCGATCGACAGGTTGTGGTTGCCCTGGCCGCGCCACGGGTTGGTTTTGTCGGGCGGACCAAGCTTGTCGCTGTCGAAGACCCAGCGCGATGTGAGGCGGCCGCCGCGCCAATCCCATGCGGCGATCACGGTGCGCGTGTAGTAGCCACGGCACATGATGAGGCTGGGGAGATGGCCATCGAGATAGGCGACGCCGGCCAGGTAGCGCTCGGAGCGATTGCCGTAGCTGTCGCCCCAGACTTCCTGCATTTGTTCCGGGGTGGGGTTTTGTGTCAACGGATGCCGTCCGGGGATGTAGTCGACGGTGGCCAGGACTCCGCCCGTGGCGCCATCGAACACCGAGAGGTATTCAGGGCCCCGCAGGATGCGGCCCTCGAGGCGGGCGATCATGCCTGCAGGCGTGTTGGTCGCGCCGGTGCGGTCGCGCGTGGCCACGGTCGCGTTGCCCTGCTCACGCCAGTCGGCAGAGGGATCACCAATGATCTTGCCCTGGCCATCGATGGTGCCATCGGCCGTCTTGCACGCGACTTCGGCCCGGCCGTCGCCATCGAAATCATAGACCATGAACTGCGTGTAGTGCGCGCCTTCGCGGATGTTGCGACCGAGGTTGATGGTCCAGAGCAGGCGGCCGTCGAGTTTGTAGGCTTGGAGCAGCGTCTCGCCGGCCAGGCCACCCTGGGAATTGTCGCGCGGGCGCTGCTCCTGCTTGAGAATGATCTCGTAGTCGCCATCGCCATCGAGATCGGCGATGGAGGCGTCGCCGGGCGTGTAGCCGTCCGGCGTTTGAATGGGCACTGCGACGTACGGCAGGGGCGCCGCATTGGCCGGCAACATGAACGGCTTCGACGGCTCGCCCTCCGCGCCCTTGATCACCGGCCGGACGAACCAGGTGGTCGGTCGTTCGAGATGCGCGGACGCATCAAGCCACCAGGTCGGACCGGCCAGCGGGTGGTCGTTCAGTTTGACGGTGACCGGTCCGGTTTCGCGGGCCCGGCCCGAGCGCGGCGGGGGGGCGAGATCGGGCGCTGTGGTACGATAGACATTGAAGGCGATATCCGCCGGGTCACTGGCGAGCAGGCGCCAGCTGACAAAGACCTTGCCGTCGGGCTGGTGGACGGCGACGACGCCGCGGGAAAGATTTTCCACCACGGGAGCGGCGGGTAGCGCAGAACCAATCAACAGGCCCAAGGCGACCAGCGTGCCGCGCGGGTGAAACGGTGGCAGTATCATGACGGGGTAACGAAGCGGCACTCTAGCAGACGCCCTGGGTGGAACCACGCCTTCGACTTCTTCGGCCAGTCAGAAGAGAGAATATTCGCGGCGCGGGAAGTTCGACCGCAGCTTCGGCCGCCGTGCCAGGACCGAAGAAGCCCGTTTTCGACTTGCGGCGTCCGGACAATCCGAAACCAGCGTGCTTCCGACCTCGCCCAGGGCAAGGTTGGCTGGCAATTGTGCTCGCGAAGCCGAAACACGCCCTTGATGCCATGAGCCCGCCCGATCTCTCCCACGGTGATTTCACCCTGCCCGGCGAGGCCGGCCACGAGCAACTGACGCTCGAGCTGGCGAAACGCTGGGGCGCCGACACGATCCGCGACTCCGACGGGACGCAGTTGTCGCCTGACATTCTCGCCTCCGGGTACGCCATTTACTCGACGATCTGCCTGCCGCGCTCGGTCCAGCCATGGGCGCGACAGCATCCCGACAAGCTGCAGCAGAATTACCTGATGAGCTTTCCGGTCGTGGCGGCGGCGGCCCGGACGACAGTGAAGCTGCTGGGCGGATTTTTCACGGAGCAATTCGCGGTCAATTTCAAGGACAGCCCGAAGCGGTGGTGGCAGGTGTTCGATCGCACCACCGGCCGTGAGGTGCCGAAGCGGCGCTGGTCGGTGCAGCCGCGGCGCGGAACGGTGACGATTTCCGGGACGGAGGCCGGGCACTCCTACACCGTCAATTTCCTGGCGTTTCGCCGCTGGGAGGAGATCTCGATGTACAACCACATCACCAACGGTTGGGGCGACCGCGAACACCTGGCCGCGGTGGACCCGATGCAGCCGGAGGTGCAGCGCGTGCTGCTGGCTTTCCTCGAACAATGGTTGCGCGACCATCCGGCGACCCGCGTGGTGCGGTTCACGTCGATGTTCTACAATTTCTCCTGGTTCTGGGGCGCCGACCACGAGCGCCTGCGCGACGTCTACTCGGACTGGGCCGATTACGCGATGACGGTCAGCCCGCGGGCGCTGACGCTCTTCGCGAAAAGACATGGCTACCGGCTGACTTCCGAGGATTTCGTCAACGGCGGACTCTACAACTCGACCCACAACCCGCCGTCGCGCCGCTATCGAGCCTACATGGACTTCATCCACGACTTTGTGATCGAACTCGGGCGGAAGTGCATCGACCTCGTCCACCGCCACGGGAAACTCGCCTATGTCTTCTACGACGACCACTGGGTCGGGGTGGAGCCGAGCAGCCCGCGCTTCCGGGAGTTCGGTTTCAATGGCCTGATCAAATGCGTGTTCAACGCCTTCGAGGTCCGGCTCTGCGCGCATGCGCAGGGCGTGCAGACGCACGAGCTGCGCTTGCACCCGTATCTGTTTCCCACCGGCCTGAAGGGCGAACCAACGTTCAAGCCCGGCGGCAACCCGACGCTCGACGCGAAGAATTTCTGGATCGATGCGCGGCGCGGCATCGTACGGGCGCCGATCGACCGCATCGGGCTGGGTGGGTACCTTTCGCTCGTCGAGCCGTTCCCTGATTTCCAGGAGTACATCGCGGACCTCGTGCGGGAATTCCGGCTGCTCAAGAGCTTTCATGCCGGCGACCGGCCGTGGTCGGCGCCGGGGAAGCTCGCCATCCTGACCGCCTGGGGCGACCTCCGCGCCTGGACCTGCTCGGGTCATTTCACGAAGGGCGTGCAGCTCTACGATGTGCTCGAATCGCTTGCCGGCCTGGCGCTCGACGTTGTGTTCATCAGTTTCGACGACCTGCTGGCGCGCGGCGTGCCGAAAGGCGTCACGACGATCCTGAACGGTGGCTGGGCGGGCAGTGCCTGGAGCGGCGGGACGTGCTGGGACGATCCGCGCGTCGAGGCGCTCCTCGCAGATTGGGTGCGTCGCGGTGGCGGCCTCGTGGGCATTGGTGAACCGAGCGCGCGGCCGCAGCCGGGGCGGCATTTCCGGCTGGCGCAGGTGCTCGGTGTGGATCGCGACACAGGCGAGCGCGTTGCCAATGGAAAGCATCGGTTTAC
Source organism: Lacunisphaera sp. (assembly GCA_035549095.1). GTDB lineage: Bacteria > Verrucomicrobiota > Verrucomicrobiia > Opitutales > Opitutaceae > Lacunisphaera. The sequence continues at coordinate 121,867 of DASZRV010000023.1, forward strand.
GCCTCCGCCGGTGAGCGGGGTGGCCCAACATTTCATCACCGCGGACATCACCCGGCCCCTGGATCTCGGAAAGGAGGTGGACGGCATCTTCGTGCTGGACGGCACGACGGAGGTGCTCGCGGAGCGCGCCGGCTCGCCGCGTTTGGCCGTGCACGAATTCGGGCGCGGGCGCGCGGTCTACCTGGCGGGTTATCGTTTCGAGTTCGAGAACACCCGGCTCCTGCATCGGGCCTTTTTTTGGGCAGGGCAGCAGGAGCAAAGCTGGGGCGCGTGGCAGACCGACAACGTCCGCACCGAGGCGACGTATTTCGCCCGGGCGGGAAAGCTCGTGGTGTTGAACAATGCCGGCACTCCTGAGCGAACGCGAGTGACCCTGGGCGATCGACGGACGGTGCGAGAACTGGATATTCCCGCGCACGGTGTCCGAATTCTGGATGTTTGACGTCGATGGGGCCTGGCCAACGCCCTCGTCCCACATCTTTTCCTCTATCGGCTGTTACGGTATCGAGGTCGGAGGACAGTAGTGGTGGCCACAGTCGTTCGGCGAAACATGGTGCCCGGGGTGGGGCTCGAACCCACATGGCCTTGCGGCCAGGGGATTTTAAGTCCCCAGCGTCTGCCATTCCGCCACCCGGGCGAAGCGACGACCCAACGCCTGACAAATCCGACTCGGCTCGGCGAGCCAGATTCGCGTGGCGGTCCTAACGTGATCGGTAACCGGACGCCCGCCCCGGGAGGGAATCGCCTTGCGCTGGAATCCGGGTGTCCGCAAAGCAGAGGGTAGGAATGAAAATCGGTTTCTTGGGCGGCAGTTTCGACCCGGTTCACTTTGGGCATCTCATCGCAGCCCAGGACGTGTACGAGCAATACAAGCTCGACCGCCTTTTTCTCGTGCCGGCCGCCCAGGCGCCGCTAAAGCCCAACGACGTGCAGTCGCAGGCGGAGGACCGCCTGGCCATGCTCCAGGTCGCCTGTGCCTGGGACCGCCGGCTCGAAATCGCCGATTACGAGCTGAAGAAGGGTGGGGTGAGCTACACCATCGATTCCGTGCGTCATTTTCGCGAACAGTTTCCCCAGGATGAACTGTTCTGGATCATTGGCGGCGACCAGCTGCCGCTCTTGCACAAGTGGAAGGATATCGATGAGCTCGCCCGGTTGATCGAGTTCATCTTTCTCGAGCGCCCCCGCCATCCCACCAAGCCGCACCCGGAGATCCCGGGCTTGCGGCTGAACCGCTGTGACGGCCACCTCATCGAAATCAGCTCGAGCGAGCTCCGCCAACGGGTGCGCACGGGCTTGTCGCTCCACTATTTTTGTCCGCAAAAAGTGATCGCCTACATTGAAGGCAGGCACCTCTATCGCGCGCCAAGATGAAGCCAAAAGCCCCCAGGAAACCGCGAACCGGCAGGACCACCGCCCGGACCAAGCCGTCGCTGAGGCTGCTCCAGCAAATCGTGCGGGCACTGGATGCGAAAAAGGCCGAGGATTTGCAGGTGCTGGACGTCAGCAAACTGTCGAGCATCACCGATTACCTTGTCCTGGCCACCGGCACCTCGGAACCGCACCTGCGCGCCCTGCGCATCGAATTGGAACGCGTGCTCGACGAAGCCAAGGTGAGTATCGTTGGGGTGGACACCACGAAAGGCAGCGGCTGGACCGTCGTCGACACGTTTGAAATCATGGTTCACCTCCTGACGTACGAGAACCGTGACAAATACAAGCTGGAGGCACTTTGGCGTGATGCTCCGGAAGTGCCGGTCGCAAACTTGGTAGGCTGACCATCCGGGCTGGTTCCATTGGCGGCCAGATTAGGGCCGTTCAGCTATGGCTGAAATCGGGCCCAGGTGTCTCCGAAGAATGTTGCTAGCAAGTGTCAATCGTGGCTTAACGCTCGGGCGAATCGGGGCATTTCTGCCCCGACCCGCGAATATCATAACCATAACCACATACTCCCAATGAATGCACGTTCGGCACGAGGCTTTACCCTCGTTGAAATCATGATCGTTGTCGTCATCATCGGCCTCTTGGCCGCGATGGCCATTCCGGCGTTCCAGAAAGTGCGTCAGTCCTCCCAAGACAAAGCGGTGCTCAACAATGCCCGTCAGCTGTCTGCCGCGGCTGACCAGTACTATCTGGAAAACGGTGTCTCCAGCGTTGCCTCGACGAATCTCGTCGGCGCGACGAACTACGTGAAGGTGGTCAACACGGTCGCTTCTGAGACCTATCCGGCTAACTTAACTCAAGGGGTGACGATCACGATCGACGGCATCGCGGGCGTTCGCACCGTAACTTATTCTCCGTAATTATCTTGGGTCTAGAATTATCGGCTGTGTCAGCAGGTTGATTCCCGGGATTTACAAATTATTCAATTAGTAATTCCTTGCCTGAAGGCCCGGCTGATCATGTGATGCATATTGCTCGCAAGAGCAGTTTATAATAACAACTAAACCCATAGATAAATGAATACTCGCTCCAGCAAAGGTTTCACGCTCGTTGAAATCATGATCGTTGTGGTCATCATCGGCCTCTTGGCCGCGATGGCCATTCCGGCGTTCCAGAAAGTGCGCCAGTCGTCACAGGACAAAGCGGTGCTGAATAATGCCCGCCAGCTGTCCGCCGCGGCTGACCAATACTACCTGGAAAACGGTGTCTCCAGCGTTGCCTCGACGAACCTCGTCGGCGCGACGAACTACGTGAAGGTGGTCAACACGGTCGCTTCGGAGACCTACCCGTCCAGCCTCACGCAGGGCATCACGATCACGATCAGCGGCATCGCCGGCGTGCGTACGGTTACCTATTCGCCGTAACGGCGGATTGGAACGCATAGGCAAGACTCTTCGCCGCCACCTTCGGGTGGCGGCTTTTTTTCGCCCTCCCTTGGCGCCATTATCGGTCGGCTGGAATATACGCATGCTGTGCGGCCGGAATTCGAATGTCCGCGAGCACGGTTGCTCCGCTCATAAAGCCGAACCGGTTCGCGCGGGACGACCGGCTGCGCCCGGGCGAAACAGAGCTTTTGTTTTGATGCCTGCGTCTCCATCATTTTTGCGCCGAGCCAATCCGGCTGGCGTGCCCCCCTGAACATGGATCGTCGTTTTGTTCTGCTCCTGCTCTCCGCCGCCTTGGCCTTGGTGCTCGGATTCTGGACGTTCACACCGGAAATGTCGCTCCAGGCGATCATTTACGGAGGCTATTGGGCCATGCTGGTCCTGACGGTGCTGTTTGGCTGGAGCCTTTTCCGGGTCTGGCAAGCGCGCGGCCCGGGCGTTTTCGACTGGCGGAACAAACCGCGCTGGCCGGCGGCCCTGATCCTCGGGTGTGGCCTGCTCCTGATCGTGCACGAAACCTACGGGTTCAAGATCCTGATGGATGAAGTGATGCTCCTTGGAACCTCGATGAGCATGCATTGGGACAAAACCGCCCTGGTGCCGCTTCGGGGCAACGACATCCAGGGTGCTTTCCAATTGCTGGCGGGCCAGCTCGACAAACGACCCCTGTTGCAGCCGTTCCTGGTGTCGGTGCTCCATGACGCCACCGGCTATCGCCCGGAAAACGTCTTCGTGTTGAACACGGTTCTGACCTTCGTGTTCCTCACCCTGGCTTACGCCACAGGTTTTCGGATCGGGGGCCGGGGAGCAGGTGCCTTGTCGGTGCTGCTTCTGACCAGCCTGCCGCTGCTCTCCCAGAATGCGACCGGCGGCGGCTTCGAGATGTTGAACCTGGTCATGATCCTCACGTCGGTGCTGCTCGCCATGCGGTATATGGAGAAAAGGGACGCCGATTCACTTTCGGCGTTCTGCATGTCGAGCGTGCTTCTCTGCATGACGCGATACGAGTCCGTGCTGTTCCTGTTGCCCTTCGCGTTGACCGTCGCCTGGGTCTGGTGGACCGAGCGCAAGATGACCGTGCCGGTCGTGTTGATTGGGATGCCGCTGATGCTGGTGCCATACGCCCTGCACAACAAGGTCTTCACGCTCCGGCAATCCGCCTGGGAAATGGCCAGCCAGCCGGGATACGAGAAGCCCTTTTCCATCTCATTCGTCCCCGACAACATCGCCCACGACCTGAACTTCTTCTTCAACACCAATGGCGACCAATCGAACTCCCTGGTGCTGTCGGTGCTCGGCTTCATCGCCCTGCCATTCTTTGCGCTCTGGGTGACCAAGACGCTCCTGCGCCTGCGCGGAGCGGCGCCCGCACGAGCGGGCCTCGCCCTCTTCTCCCTGGGATTCGCCGCCCACACCCTGCTGATGCTCTGCTATTTTTGGGGCAAGTTCGACGACCCGGTCATCCGACGATTGAGCCTGCCGCTGAACCTGCTGCTGGCCATTGCCATCGTGACGGTCGCGACCGAGATCAATTGGCGGGGCCGCATCTGGCCGATCCTGGCGGTCCTCACTGGCGTGGGCTTCTTTGCCCAATCGCTGCCGGCCATGGCGCGGCACCAGTACTCCCTCCAGTATTATGTCGGCCGGGAGATGGACTGGCGGCGGGAGTTCATCGCGGCTCACCCGGAGCGCGACTATCTCGTCATCGACAACAATTCCATCATCTGGATCACCCACCAGGTTTCCAGCACGCCGGTCCTGCAGGCGCTCGAGCACAAGGAGAACATCGTCTATCACCTGCGGAACCACACCTTCACCGCGATCTACGTGTTCCAGCGCTACAACGTGGATCCCGACACGGGCCGTCTCCGCTTGCCCAAGGAGGATGATTTGGGGCCGGACTACCAGCTCGAGCCCGTGTGGGAGCGCCGGTTCACGCCGCTGACGGTGAGCCGCATCAGCCGCGTGCTGTCGGTGCGCGAGGGTCCGACGGCCTTGCCGGCCTACCAGCCCAAGCCGCTGGAGGGCATGAGCCCGGCCGAGCAGGAGAAGGTGCGCGAACAGTTCCTCGAACGCTTCATCAAGCGTCTGCCTTGAACTCCGCCCCGGCCACGCCCGCGCCTCCGCCGGCTTCGCGGCCGGTCGCCGGAGTCCTTTCCCGGCCGGAATTCCGCCTGGCGCTGCTCGGCCTCGCGGGCGTGGCCGCCATCTATTTCGGGTTCATCGGCCTCGACGTCGAAACCGCCGGCATGCTGGTCAAGCTCTACGGCTATTATGTGATGCTCCTGACCTTCGTCCTTTGGGCCCTGGCCCTGGGGCGCCTGTGGCAGCGGCGTCTGCCCGGGGCCGCGCCCACCGCGCGCGAACTCCTCGGCGCGGGCGCGGTGATCGGACTGTTTTCGGTGATGGCGGTCACCGCCGAGCCGTTTCGCAGCAAGGTCCTGTACGACGAATTCGTGCTCCAGTCCACGGCCTTCAACATGCATTTCTTCCGCGACACCGCGACGATGGTGCGGGGCTACGATGTGCTCGGTTCATTCCTGTCGCTCGACAACTACCTGGACAAGCGGCCCAATTTCTACCCGTTCCTGATCTCGCTGGTGCACGATCTCACCGGCTACCGTCCGCTCAACGCCTATCTCCTCAACGCCGCGCTCTATCCCGTCACACTCGGCCTCGCTTATTATCTTGGCCGCCGCATGGCGCATCGCTGGGGTGGTTATCTCGCCGTGCTGTTGCTCGGCTCGCTGCCCCTGCTGGGCCAGAACGCCACCGGATCGGGGATGGAACTGCTGAACTTTTGCATGATCCTCGTGGTCGCGGCGCTGGGCGGCGCGTACCTGCGCCAGCCCGATGAAACCCGCCTGTCGGCCCTGGTGCTCGGCACCGTGCTGCTGGCCCAGTCGCGCTACGAGTCGGCGGTCTACGTCGCCCCCGCGGCTTTGATCATCTTCCTCGGGTGGTGGAAGCGCGGCCGGATCATCGTATCCTGGACCACCGTGCTGGCACCACTCCTGTTCATTCCTTTTGCCCTCCAGAACAAGGTGCTGAACAACACGCGCTGGCTGTGGGAGCTCAAGGAGAACCAAGAGTCGCGCTTCAGCGCGGAATACTTGCCGAAGAATCTTCGTGGCGCCCGCGATTTCCTGTTCAGCACTTCGCAGAGCTATGCGAATTCGCTGACGCTGACGGTGCTCGGCCTGCTGGCCCTGGCCTGGCTCATCTGGCACCTGGTGCGCCGGCGCCCGGCCCTCCGCGAAGCCGCGGGCGAACCGGTTGCCCTGTTCCTGCTCGGTCTGGGCGCGATCGCCAACACGGTGCTGGTGATGTTTTATTACTGGTCGAGCTTCAACGACCCCATGGCCTCGCGCTTCAGCCTGCCATTCTATCTGGTGCTGACCTTTGCCGTCATCGCCGCCGGTGCCGTCTGGGGCCGCCGCTGGCCGGCGGTTCCGGTGGCTCTCACCGGCTGCGCCCTGGTCGCCTGCGTCATTGCCGCCACCCACTTCGCCCTGCCACTCTACTCCCATACGGGAATCGACGAGATCGAATGGGAACGCCGTTTCGTTGCCGCGCGCGGGCCCGGCCAGCGGCTCATCATCACCAACAAATCCACGCTGCCCTGGCTCCTGCTGAAGACGCCCTCGATCCTGGTGGGGCGCGCGGGGCTCGTGGCCGATCGCGTCAAGGACCAGCTCGACGAAAATAACTTCACCGAAATCCTGGTGATGCAATCCTTCCGGCCATCGACGCCCGACGGTGACCACCAGATGGTGCCGGAGGACAGGTTGCCGAAGGGCTTCGCCATCGAGCCGCTGGCGGAGCGCCGCTTCGGCACGAAGCTCACCCGGATCAGCCGGCTGATCTCGGTCACCCTGCCGCCCGCCAAGCCGGCCCGGGCCGCGGCCGTGCAATGAGCCGCGCGCTGTCGCCGACCTCGTTGCTCCTGGCGGTGGTGCTGGCCGGCTGGAGCGCGTTCGCCCTGTTCCCCGTCGTCGGCCGCCGGTTGGGGGTGATGAACGGCGATCCTTGGTTCGTTGACTCCTACGCCGTGCTGGCGGCGAGCGACGCCGTGCACGCAGGAATCGATCCGTTCCTGCCGAACCCGCTCGATGTCTACCATCGTCCGCACAGCTACTCGCGCTGGTGGTTCCACCTGGGCGACCTCGGACTGACCCGGCAGGAAAATTTCCTCCTGGGCGGCAGCTGGGTGCTGCTTTTCCTCGCGGCGAGCGTGGCCCTCGTGCGCCCGGCGAGCCGGGCGGAAATGGCGCTCGCCGCCGGGATGCTGCTCTCGCCCGTGATGCTGCTCGGAATGAACCGGGCGAACAATGACCTCACGGTGTTCATCCTCCTCGGCGCGGGGCTGCTGGCTTTGCGCCAGGTTACTCCCGCGCACCTGGTGTTTTTTGCCCTGATGACGGTGCTCGCCACCGGGTTGAAGTTCTATCCGATCATTGCGGCCCCGGCCCTCCTATTGATCCGGCCCAGGCGCCTGATGTTGACCGCCACCCTGGCCACGATCGCGGCCGGGTTGATCGTGCTGGCGTGGTTGTGGACCGATTTCCAGCGGGCAGTGATTCTCGCCCCGATCCAAGCGTACACTTTTGGCGCGCCGATTCTTTTCCGTGACCTGGGCTGGACCGGCCGCGGCCCGCTGCTCGCCGGCTTCGCGATCCTTGGCGTCGCTGCACTCCTTTGTCACGCGCGGGGCTGGTCCGTGGCACTCGCCGCCGCGGAGGCGCCAATCGCGGAGCGACTGGCGTTTGCTTGTGGCGCCTTGCTTCTGGTCGGCTGCTTTGTCGCGGGCATCAGCTTCTCCTATCGGCTGATTTTCGTGCTCTTCCTGCTGCCATGGTTGTGGGCCCGACGCGAAACCCGCGCCGCACGCGTGACGCTGGTCCTCCTGCTGCTGACGGTCTGGCTGGATGGCATCTATTGTTTAACCGTAAACACGCTGGTCGGACCCATGCTGGAGTCGCGACTAACCCACCAGCAGCGGATCTGGCGGTTCTTCACCCAGCCGGTGGTTTGGGCGGCGATGGCGTTGCTGGCCGGCTCGCTCGTCGGTCTGCTCCAGTCAGCCGCCCGGGCACTGCGGGGAACATCGGCGGCATGAATGCTCCCAAACCGTCCGCTGGCCCGCTCCTGACGCCCGGGCGCCTGCTGATCCTCGTGACGCTGGCCGGATGGCTGGCATTTGTCTTGATGCCGCAGCTGCTGGTGCTCGTCGGAATCTCGAGCTACGGCATGTGGTATCTCGACTCCTATGCGGTGCTGGCCGCGGTCGACGCCGTCCGCCAGGGCATTCCCATGGCCCCGGGCCTCGCCAACCCGCTCGATCCGCTCGGGCGTGACCACAAGTACTCCGACTGGTGGTTCGCCATGCGCTGGCTCGGCCTTTCCCGCGAATCGAATTTCCTGGTGGGCACGACGTGGGTGGGCGCCTTCGCCGTGGCTGCCTGGGCGACCCTGCGTCCGCGCAATTTTCGTGAGACGGCGTGGCTGGCCGCGCTGTTTCTCGCGCCTGGTGTCCTCCTCGCGGTTCAGCGCGCGAACAACGACCTGGTCGTCTTCGTCCTGATCGCGATCTGCGGGGTGGCCGCCGCCGACCCGGGTTGGGCCCGCCAGGTGGTTGCCGTCGCCGCGTTGGTATTGGCCACCGGGCTCAAGTTCTACCCGGCGCCGGCGGCGCTGGGCTTCCTGTGGGTCCGGCCGGTGCGGCGAATGGCTGCGCCGCTTGCGCTCGCGCTGCTGGCCGCAGGCGCAACGCTCGCGAGTGTGTGGTCCCAGCTCAAGCGCGCGCAATTCACCTTCGAGGCGACGGTCCACACGACAGGCGCGCCCCTGCTGTGGCGCGATTTGGGCTGGCCGGACTCGACTTCACTCTGGTTCACCGTGGCCATTGTCGGGTTGGGCGCGGTATTGCTGGCGGCCACGCGCTGCACGGCCGGTCTCGCCGAGAGCGGCGGGCTGCGCGACCGCCTCCTGGCCGCCATGGGCGCGATTGTCGTGGTCGCTTGTTTCATTGCCGGGGTCAGCTACGCCTACCGATGGATTTTTGTCCTCTGGATGGCCCTCTGGCTCTGGCGCGAGGCAGGCGAAGCCCAGGTGCCGCGCCAGCGTTGGACGGTGCGCGCCGGCCTGGCGCTGTTGCTCGCATGCTTCTGGCTGGACGGCTTGTTCTGCCTGGTGGTGAACCTCTGCCTCATGCCGATGGCCGTCGAGCGACAACACGCCCTGCAGCTTACATGGCGCCTCTGGACCCAGCCGCTCCAGTGGCTCTTTGTGATCCTGCTCGCCGGCTGGCTGCTCGAGGGCGCGCTCGCCACCGGGCGCGCCTGGCGCTCCGCGCGCGCCGCGGCCTAGTCTGAGGCGCGGGCATTCGCGATGGCCATCAGCCACTGCGAATACGGGCCATTGACCGCGGCGTTCACCTCGGCGGCATCCAAGCGGTAAATGAAGATCGAATACCCGATCACGGCGACCGGTCGCCTGGCCCGCAGGTACGCGGTCAGGCGCGCCAGCCTCAACCCATCGTAGCGCTGCCAGCTCTGTTCGAACGCACGTGAGGTGCCGGCGCGTTCCAGGTCCCGGCGGACCTCAGGGTTCCGGGAGAATTCGCGAAAGTATGGTTCGCGGGCGCGCAGGGCTTGGTACTCCTTTTCAAATTCGGGATTCCAAGCGCCGCCGGTCGTGCCGTAGACCTGCTGGAGAATGGTCGCGCTGATGCAGTAGAGACCCGGACCGGGCTCGTACCACGGGTGCTCGATCTTGAATCCGTTCAGGAACGGCAGCTTCGTTGCGGTGATGTGATAGTAATCGGGTTCGCCGGAGCCGAAGTAGGAGAGGTAAACCGGTTGCGCCGCCGGCCCCGCATTGTGGTCGCGGAGCCACGCGGCCAGGCCCGGCAGATCCTGCCCCCAGTCGAGCGAGCTGTCGACCAGCAGTCGATAGCCGTTGGCCGGTCCTCCGGCGAAGCTATTGAAAAACGCCAGATAGTGCGGCGCCACGCGGAGATTCGCAACGAGCTGCCCAGCTACAAGCAGGACCGGCAGCACCGTCCGCCAAAGCCCGGTGAGCACGCCCGGAGCCGCCAGCCCGCCGATGAGGATGAACAGCACGGGATAGGTCGGCAGGATGTGGCGGTGCCCGATGTTCAGTTTGCTGGCGAGGGAGATCGCCCAGTAGCCAACGAACAGGACGGCGAGCGGCGCGATCGTCGCGAGACGAATCTTCCGGCGGTGGCGCGCCACGACCACCACGCCGGCAGCGAGCGCCACAAGCACCGCCACCGGTGTCTTCCAAAGGAACGCCAGCGGGAAGAAACTCACCCAGCCATAGATGCTGTGCTGGCCTGCCAGGAATGCGGCGCGCGCCGCCGCCGACTGTACGACCCAGGCGTAGCCGTACAGGAACGCCTCGGGCAGCAGGTGCCACGCGCGGCAGAATTCCACGAGGCGGCCATGCACGCCGATGTAAGGCAGCACTCCCGACCAGGCGACGGTGTACTGATCGGCCGGCGGTACGCCGGCGGCAAAGCCGGAATAGCGAAAACCATAGAACGCCCAGATGACGCCCACCGCGACCAGGGCGTGACCGGCTGTCGTCAGCGCGCCTATGCGCCACCAGCGCAGGCGCCGCTCCAGCGGATCGAGCCGGGACCGCCAGGCCAGGAGCGCCAGCATCATGGGTGGCAGCAGTATTGCCGAGTATTTCGCCACACACGCCAGCCCGAGCAGCAACGCGCTCAGCAGCCCGTTGCGCCAGTTGGGCGCCGCCAGGTGCCGCCAGAACGCACCCAGGCTCGCGAGCAGGAAAAACACCGCCGGCACGTCCGAGGTGGTCAGCGCCGCATGCGCCAGGAAATTCGGACTGAGCGCATAGAAGGTGAGCGACAGGAAACCGGCGGTGGTCCCGAACAGCCGGCGCGACCAGCAGAAGACCAGCACGCCAATGGCAACGGAGAACAACGTCATCAGCGCCCGGCCCGCCATCAACATGGGCCAGTGGTCATGGCCCGTCTCGTAAAAGAACTGGTGCCCGACCACCGAACCGTCGGAGGTCCGCCAGTAGATGTTATCTTCCAGTCGCGGCGGCGGCGCGCCCATCAACCACGCCGGCAGGCCCGCGACGCGTTGCGGCAGGTTGCCGTTCTCCGGCTGGATGCGGTAATCGCCATATTTGTTGTAGAAGTAACCGCCCGTGAGATGGAGCAGCTCATCCGCCGTGACGCTCTCCTTCGCGGCCGCCCAGAGGGCGAGGCCGACGTGGAGAAGCAGCAGGGCCGCGACGCCGGCGGCAACGATCCAGCGGGGTCGGGAATCGAGGCCAGGTGTCATGCGCGTGGTGACCCCGGCTCAAGCCAGGACGGCGCGCAGCACCTCGCAGGTGTAATCGCACTGGTCGCGCGTCATCTCGGGGAACATCGGCAGCGACAGGATCGAGCGCGCCGCCTCCTCGGCACAGGGGAAGGCCCCGACCGCGTAGCCGAGGCCGGCATAGGCCTTCTGGCGGTGGATCGGAATCGGATAGTGCACGACCGTCTGGACGCCGCGTTCGAGCAATTTCTGCGCGACGACATCGCGATCGTGCCGCGGGAAACGCACGACAAAGAGGTGATAGACATGGCGGCCGCACCACGGCATCTCGCGCGGCAGCACCACGTCGGCGCAATCGCGCAGGTTCTCGCGATACCAGCCGGCCACGTGCTGGCGCTGGTCGTTCCAGCGCGCAAGATGCCCGAGCTTCACGTGGAGGATCGCGGCCTGCAGCGTGTCCAGCCGCGAGTTGTAGCCTTGGATCTCATGATGGTATTTGACCACCGAGCCCCAGTTGCGCAGGAGGCGCAGCTGGGCGGCCAGAGCGTCGTCCTGCGTCGTCACGGCGCCGCCATCGCCAAACGCCCCGAGGTTCTTGCCGGGATAGAAGCTGAATCCCGCGCCGGCGCCGAGCGTGCCGCAGTAGCGTCCATCCGCCAGCTTGGCGCCGTGGGCCTGCGCGGCATCCTCGATCAGGTGCAGGCCATGCTTCGCGCACAGCGGTGCGATGGCTGCAACGTTGGCCGGCTGCCCGTACAGGTGCACCGGCATCACCGCCTTCGTACGCGGCGTGATGGCAGCGGCGATGGCGTCCGGGTCGATCAGGTAATCGTCGAGGCGGCAATCGACGAGCACCGGCTTGGCCCCGGCATAGGACACGGCCTCGGCGGACGCGATGAAGCTGTTGGCGACCGTGATGACCTCGTCGCCGGGACCGATGCCGAGCCCGCGGCAGATGAATTGCAGCGCGTCGGTGCCGGAGCCGAGCCCGACCGCATGGCGGCTGCCGGTGGCGGCGGCGAACGCGGCCTCGAACTCCGCGCACTCCTTGCCGTGGATGAACTGGCAGTGGTGCAGGACACGATCGATGACCCGGTCGAGTTCGGATCGGATTTGGGCGGTCTGCAGCGGCAGGTCCTGAAACGGGACTTTGAAGGAACCGGACATGGGATCAGGTGGGTCGGTGGGCGCGCCACAGTCTCCAAAATGCGAACAGTCCCGTCAAGGTGCGCCACATGACCTTGAAGCGCGAGGCCGAGGCCACCCCGCCGAGCCGCTGTTTCATCGCGACGTCGACCTCGACGAACGTGGCGCCGAGATCGCGCAGCCGTACCAGCGCCTCGACCAGCATCGGGATGCCGCGCTGGGTCAGCGTCACGCGGGCGAAGAGCTCGCGGCGGTATGCATGGATCCAGTTGACGTCGCGCAGGCGCAGCCCGAACAACATGGCGACCAGCTTCGGATAGAGCCAGGCGTTGAAGCGCATCAGCGGATTGTAGCCGAGCCGCGCCCGCCGGACACCCACAATCACGTCGGCCCGCCCGAACTGCCGGGCATACGGCTCGAGGTCGGCCGGCTCGGCGGGCATGTCTGCGGGCCAGAGAATGAGGTATTCGCCCGTGGCCCGTTGTACGCCGGTGCGAAAGGCACCGCCGATGCCCTGGTTCGCCTGGTGCACCGCGAGCACGCCGGGCAGCCCGGCCGCGAGCCGGTCGGCGATCTCGGCCGTGCGGTCGCGGCTGCCGTCGTTGACGATGATGATCTGCGCCGGCACCGCGAGCGCGGCCAGCGCGGCATGGAGCTGGCGCACGCAGCCGTCGAGCAGCGCTTCCTCGTTGAAGGCGGGAAGGACGACGCTGAGCGCGACCGGCGGCTCGCTCATGCGCGCGGGCGGACCAACCGGGCGGGGACGCCGGCCACGGTCGCACCGGCGGCGACGTCCTTGAGCACCACCGCGCCCGCGCCGATCATCGCGCCTTCGCCGATGGTGATCCCGCCGAAAATCAACGCGCCCGAGCCGATCGAGGCGCCGCGTTTGACCGTGACGCGCTCCATCTTCCAGGTGCCGGTGCCCGCGGTGGCCGTGCGGGGATTGCGATCGTTGATGAACATCACGCCGTGGCCGACGAAGACGTCGGCCTCGAGCGTCACGCCCGAGCAGATGAAAGTGTGGCTTTGGATGCGACAGCGCGGGCCCACGACGACGTCGCGCTGGATCTCGACGAAGGTCCCGATCATGGCATCGTCGCCGATGCGACAGCCATAGAGGTTGATGAAGGCATTGAGCCGCACGCGCTCGCCGAGCACGACATCCGGCGTGACACGGTAGAGCGGCGAGTCGGGCACGGGCGTCATGGCGCGGCGACTTTCGCGGCCTGGCCACGGTTGGCCAGGGAGGTGAGGGCCGCCTCCATCGCGAGCACGACGGCGAGGCCCATGCGGGCGTCGGAGGCCGGCTGGCGGCGGTGCCGCACGCATTCGACGAACTCCGAGTCCTGCTTCATGAGCGGCTCCGAGAGCTTGACCTTCGGGATGGTGATCTGGCCGTCGCGGAGAATCATGTGGAACTCGCCGAAGGAGGCGTAATGGTCGGCGGTCACGCCCTTGTCGTAGTACCGGATCGGCTCGAGGTTGTTCATGTCGTCCCAGACCGCCATCTTGTGGTCGCCGACGATCGTGAGCTGGCGCACCTTGCGCGGGTTGAGCCACGAGGTGTGGGCGTGGCAGACGACGTTCCCGGGATAATGGAGCGTCAGGAAGCCCACGTCCTCGACGTTTTTCTGGAGGACGCAGTTGCCGGTGGCCGACACTTCGAGCGGCGAGGCGCCGAGGAGAAAATTGAAGATCGAGATGTCGTGGCTCGCCAGGTCGAAGATGGCGCCGACGTCGGACCGCACCGGCCCGAGATTCGTGCGCACGGCATCCATGTAGTAGATCCGCCCGAGTTCACCCCGGTCGAGGTCGACCTTGAGGTGCAGCACGCCGGAGTTGTAGAGAAAGACGTGGCCGACCATCAGGATGCGGCCGTGTTTTGCCGCCAGCTCCATGAGCTCGCGACACTCGGCGGAGGTGCGGGCGAGCGGCTTTTCGCAAAGGACGTCCTTGCCGGCCTCGAGCGCGGCCTTCACGAGCGCATGATGCGTCCCGGTGGGCGTGGCGATGACGACCGCATCGATGTCCGCGGCGCCGGTGATGTCCGCCACGCTGGTGGTGAACTGGACGCCGCGGAACAGTTTGCGGGCGGCCTTCAACCGCGCTTCGGAGGCATCGCACACGCGCACGACCTCGGCGCCGTCGATCATGTTGAAATTGCGCACATGATTCGGGCCCCATTGGCCGAAGCCGATCACGCCGATTCGCACGGGGGTGGAAGGAGTGCTCATCGCGCCAAGATTCGCGACCGGCGGGGGCGGGTGTCGAGTGCCAAGTCCATGAGCCAGGGCGTTTACCAGCCTTTGACCGGGCCGTCGAGCGCGTCATGCAACGCAGCGGCATCGAGGCGGAAGATGAGGATGGCATGGCCCGCGTTGGCGTCGGGCGGGCGCCCCTGGAGATACTTGCAGAGCCGGGCAAAGCGCAGCAGCTCGCGCTCGGCCGCCGGCGTGGCCGGGTCGCGCCACGCGCGCTCCCAAGCGGCGCGCCAGGGTCCGCGATAGTCCGAGTATACCTCCGCGAGTGAGGTGGCGCTCAGGCAATAGAGCCCGGGTTCATACGCATACGGCTGGAACGGCGGCACGGCGATGTTCACGCCCGGCAGGAAATGCGTCGGGTTGACGCCATAGTGCGGCGGCCAGGCGCTGCCGAAATAGGAGAGATAAACCGATTCGCCGGCGTGCTGGTTCCGGGCCAACCACGTGTGCAGCGCCGGCAGGGCCTGGCCCCAGTCGAGCGAGCTGTCCACCACCAGCCGGTACGCGCGATCCGGTCCGCCCGAGGCGACGTTGAAAAAAGCCAGGTAATCGGGCCGGGCCGCGACGGATTCGACGGCGGTCACGAGCAGAAGGGCCAGCGTCGCCTGTTGCCACCGGCGGCCGAGCGCGGCCAGCCCGCCCAGCATGATGAAGAGCACGGGATACAGGGCGAGGATGTGGCGATGCCCGATGTTGAGGTGGCTGGTCAGCGCGGAGACGGCCACGACGACGGCGAGCACGACCAGCGGTGCCGCGCGCAGGAACGCCGCGCGGGCAGCGCCCCGTTCCGCGGTTCGACTGCGGAACCAGCTGACGCCGAGCGCAAGCAGCAGGGTCGCGAGCATCCCGACGGGCGTTTTTGCGAAGAACATCGTCGGGAAGAACTGCCACCAGCCGTGCAGCCTGTATTCGCCGGCGAAGAAAGCCGGCCGCGCCGCCTCGCCGGCGAGCACATTGGCGAGGCCGTAAAGCCAGGCCTGGGGCAGCAGGTGCCACTGGGCGGCGAAGACCAGCAGCGAACCCTTGGCCCCGGCGAGCTGCACCATCTGCTCCCACGACCAGGCGAAACGGTCGAGCGGCGGCGCGTCCGGCGCGCGGGCGGCGTAGCGAAACGAATAGAACGCCCACACGATCGCCACCGCCGCGGCGGCCTGGCCCGCACCCAGCGCCAGGTTACGGCCGACGCGCGCGAACCGGCCACCGGGCCCGGCGCGCATCGTCCCGTCGATGGCGATCAACAGCGCATAGATCGGGGCGATCAGCAGGCCGTTGAATTTCGCAACGAGCGCCAGCCCGCTGCACACGCCCGCCAGGATGCCGGAGCGGAGGTCGCGGCGCTCGAGGTGACGCCAGAAGCACCATGCGGCGAGCGTGAGGCAAAGGGCGGCCGCCATGTCCGAGGTGGCCAGTGCGCTGTGCGCGAGAAAATCGGGATAAAAAACATAGAACCCCAGCGCGACGAGACCGCCGGTGTCGCCATGCCAGCGGCGCGCCACGAAAAAGATGAAGGCGCCGAGGCCGACGCCGAACAGCGCATTGAGCGCGCGCGCGCCGAGCAGCATCCGGTCGGTGGGATTGTTGAGGCCGTACAGGAAGTCCCAGCCGAGCTGCCAGTAGTCGGACACCCGCCAGCGCGCCTCATCCATCGGGAACCGCGCCCCGAGCGCGAGCGGCGCGAGGCCCTGCACGCGCTGCGGCAGGTTGCCATTTTCGAAGTGCATCCGGTAGTCGCCAAATCGGTCGTACGCGTAACCACCGGTCAGGTGCGGCAGCTCGTCGGACGTCTGGCTCCAATGGCGCGAGGCCGACACCGCCTGGAGCCAGAAAAGCGCGAGGAGCAGCGCGGCCAGCAGCGGCACGAGGCGGTTGAGGGAAGGGGAGGCTGGGGAAGGCGGCGCCACGCGAGTTCCGGCGCTAGGGTGGTGGCGGGCATGCGGCGGAGCAAGCCCGCACCGGGTCGCCATGGGATTGCCTTGCGCCGCCGGGGACCCATGGCTCACTGAAGCCGACTCCGGTCGCATGAACACCGACGAATACTCCAACCTGGGCCGCGTCGAGCGCGAGCACTGGTATTACGCCGGCAAACGGGAGCTGGTGCGGCGCTGCCTCGGGCGCACCGGCACCCTCCACCCCGAAGCCGTGCTGCTCGATTGCGGCGCCGGCACCGGGTTGTTCGCCGAGGAAATGCGCCGCCACTGCCGGGTGCGGGTGCTCGATGACCACGCGGAGTCGCTCGCCATCCTGCGCACGCGCTTCATGGCCGAGGAAATCATCGAAGGCTCCGCGACCTCGATTCCATTCGCGACGCCCGCGGTCGACATGGTTACGGCGCTCGACGTGCTCGAACATATCGCCAACGACCGTGGTGCGGCCGCGGAACTGCAGCGCGTCCTCCGGCCGGGGGGCATCGCCGTCGTGACCGTGCCGGCCATGATGTCGCTCTGGGGGTACTGGGATGTGGCATTGCACCATCACCGCCGCTACACGCGGACGCAATTGCGCGCCCTGTTCCCGGCGGACGCATGGGAGATCCTGCACCTCAACTACACCAATGTCGTGGTCTTTCCCGGAGTGTGGCTCGTGCGGCGCTGCCAGCGCTGGCTCAACCCCCAGGCGGCGAGCCGCGTCGAGGACATGGTCCCGCCGGCCTGGCTGAACGCGCTGCTGCGATGGGTGTTCGTGCAGACCGGCCTGTGGCGCGGCGTCCCGTTCCCTTTCGGAGTCAGCCTCCTCCTGGTCGCGCGCAAGCGGGTCAGTTCGTGAAACGCGCTTCGGCCAGCAGCGTACCGCGCGCGTCGCGCACGTAAACGACCGCATGATGCGGATCGAAGGCGGGTAAACGTGGCAACGCGAGTTCGAGGCGGGCGATCGGTGGCAGCGGCCGGCCCCAGGCGTCCGTGACCGTGGCCAGGATCCGACCGGACAAATCGATTCCGATCGCGGCAAGTGCGGCGTCGGCCGGGGTCCAGCTTTGGATCACCCGCACGGGATCGTCGAGGGCGGCGAGTTCGAGGCGGGCGACCGTGCTTCCCGGTGGCAGCGCGGCGGTGACCTGGAGCCGCTGCTGCGGCAGGCCGGCCACGGGCGCTTCCAGGCGCTGCACCTCGGCGGTGCCAAGCGGCACGATGCTGCGCCCGCGGCGGACCCAGAGTTCATATTGCTCCAAGGCAATCGCCGGGGCGAAGTGGGCGCGGAGATATTCCTCCAGCGGGCTGGCGGTCGCAAAACCGTTCGCGGCCAGAAAATCGAGGAGTCCCCGCTGGACGACGACGACGGGTCGGGCGGCGCGCTCGAGCGCGGCGGCGATCTCGTCCTGCTGGCCGGGAGTCAGCAGCGTGAACCAGTGCGTCGTGTCGGCCAGGGTCGGCGGCGGCAATTGCGTCCAGGTGTTGAAGCTGAACATGCCGGGAAACGAGAACAGCATGTCGCCATGGGCGGTGGCGTTGAGCGCGAGCACGCGCAGCCCGCTGGCGAAGCCTTCGGGCAACCGTAGGCTGGCGGCACCGTTGAGCCGCAGGGGTTGGCTCGCGGAATAGCGTCGTTCGCCGATGACCGCGAGCCGGGCGGCCGAGCCGGCGGCGAAGGCGAGCGCGACCAACGCCACCAGCGCGGGGGCGCGCCGGACGCCGCGCGCCGCGAGCAGCCGGCCGGCGTCGTGCAGACCGAGCGCCATCAACGGCACGATGAGAAACGTGCCCCAGGCGACCTGGCTGCCGGCGACGGGATAGGCATGCAGGTATTGCAGGACGAGCAGCAGGCCGATCCAGGTCGCGATGCGCGGGGGTGCCGATGGGTCCGGCGGCGCCAGGCGCAAGGCGAACACCCAGGCAAACGGCACCAGGTAGGACATGGTGAAGCTGTGGGCGGTGAACGGCGTCCATTCGAGACTGGCCAGCGCGTAGGCCAGAGCCAGCGCCAGCCGGAGCAGCAGGATCAGCCAGTCGGTGTTGCGATCCGGTCGCCACCAACGGCGGGCCGCCAGCAGCAGCGAGACGATCCCGGCGAACGTCGCACCCTCCTTCCACGCCGGCGCAAAGCTGTACACGCCGGGGTGCCGCAGCGGCCCGAGCAGGATGCCCTCGAGCAGTTCGCGCGCGGTGGTGCCGCGGGCGATGACCGCGGCGAGCACGGCCGCACCCAGTCCGCCGCACGCGACGGCCGCCCACCCGGCCTGTCGCCAGGTCGTGCCCGGGTTGCGTTCGCGCCAAGCGACTGCGAGCATCGTGACGGCCGCGATCACCGCTTGGCCGCAGAACAGGCGGCCCCAGGCGTCGTCCAGCTTGGCGTGCATGAGCGCGACGGGCAGGAGCACCAGCAGGGCGCCGCAGGCTGCGGCCGAGAAGCGCGCGGGGCGGTCGGGCGCGAGTTGCACGGCGAACCAGGTCCCGGCGGCGGCGAGAAAAAATACCCCGACGTTGATCTTGGTCAGCAGGAGCGCGGCCCCGACCAATCCCGTGACCACGGCCAGCGCAGTGAGTCGCGCGCGGACGATGCAGCCTCCGCCGGCCCAGGCGCCCACCGCCACCAGCACCGCGATCAGGCCGCCGGGATGCACCGGTTCGCTCACCATCAACCATAGGTGAAAAAAGGTCAGGCCGAGGGTGAACCCGGCCAGCGCCCCTGACCGGGTCTGGCGCCATACGAGCCCGGCGCACGCCCCGGCGGAACCCAGCCAGCATAGGAGCGTGATCAGCCGCCCGTTGGTGTTGGTGAAGGCATAGCCGAGCAGCCGGTGGCCGAGGTCGTGCAGGACATAGAAGAAGGGACCGTACTGGCTGTAGACTTTCGCGTAGAGCCCGCCATGAATGGAATAGTTCTGCAGCGAGATGAGGACGTAGCCCTCATCGTCATAGGCCATGAACACCGTGAACAGCAGCCAGTAGGCGACCAGGGCCAGCGCGGCGCCGGCGAGCCAGAGCGAGAGGATGCCAAGCCGTCTAGCCAAGGCCGGTCTTGCGTTTGACGAGATAGGTCGGGCGCTGTTTCACCTCGTCGTAGACGCGCGCGAGGTATTCGCCGAGCACACCGATGCCGATCAGCTGGACGCCACCGAGGAAGAGCACGAGCGTGACGAGCGTCGTGAATCCGGTTTGGGCGATTTCGATGCCCAGCAGGCGGCGAACGACGAAAAACGTCCCAAGCACGAAGCCGATGCCGCTCACGAATCCGCCGATGTAGGTCAGCATCCGCAACGGCAGGTAGGAAAAGCTGAACACGCCGTCGAAGGCATAGCGGGCCAGCCGCAGCAGCGTCTGCTGCGGTTTGCCCGCGGCGCGTTCCTGCCGGTCGTAGATGATCTCGGCGGTGCGGAAGCCGACCCACGCGCGCAGGCCGGGAAAGTAGCGGTTGCGCTCGGGCAGGCGCTTCACGGCGTCGACCGCGATGCGGTCCATCAGGCCAAAGGTGCCGGCGTTCGAGGCGATCGGGAAATCGGACACGCGGCTGAAGCAGGCGTGGAACAGATTCATGCCCATTCGGCGCAACCCGGTTTCCTGGCGTGAGCGACGGACGGCGCGCACGACCTCGGCGCCTTCGCGCCACTTCGCCACGAGTTCGGGGATGCACTCCGGCGGATCCTGCAGGTCGGCGTCCATCGTCACGACGGCGTCGCCCGGCGCATGCACCAGCCCGGCGGTGATCGCGGCCTGGAAGCCGAAGTTGCGGCTGAACTCGACCAGGGTGAAGCGCGGGTCCTTCGCCGCCTGGGCGCGAATCAATTCGACCGAGCGGTCGCGACTGCCGTCATCGATGAACACGGTCGACCAGGCCACGTCCGTTTGGCGATCGAACACCGCCGTGAGGCGCGCCAACAGTTCGGGCAGGACCGGCTCCTCGTTGAAAATCGGGATGACGACCGTGACGGCGGGCGGGCTCATGAATCGGCCGGAGTCAAGACGGCTCGGGCGGCTGTGGCGAAATCAAAAAACTGTCACGATCCGGCGCCGGCCGGGCGGCCGCGCGCCTTACCGCACCAGGTTGTACTTCACCACGGCGTAGATGGCGCGTAAACCATCGCGCCAGCCGATCTTCTTTCCCTCGGCGTACGTGCGGCCGTAGTAGGAGATGCCGACTTCGTAGATCCGGCACTCCTTCAAGGCGGCGACCTTCGCGGTGATCTCGGGCTCGAAACCGAACCGGTTCTCCTCGATCCGGATCTGCGCGAGCACCTCGCGGCGGAACACCTTGTAGCAGGTCTCCATGTCCGTGAGGTTGAGGTTCGTGCACATGTTGGAAAGCAGGGTGAGAAAGCGGTTGCCGACCATGTGCCAGAAATAGACCACGCGGTGCGCCTCGGCGCCCATGAAACGCGAGCCGAAAACGACGTCGGCCTTGTTGTCGATGATCGGCTTGAGCAGGCGCGGGTATTCCTGCGGATCGTATTCGAGGTCGGCGTCCTGGACGAGGACGGCGTCGCCCGTCGCGGCGGCGAAACCGGTGCGCAGTGCCGCGCCTTTGCCCTGGTTCACCTCATGGTAGATGATTCGCGTCACCAAGGGCGCGATCTCGGTCCGCAGGAGGTCGCGCGTGCCATCCGTCGAGCAGTCGTCGACCACGATGATCTCCTTGTCCACGATCGGCGACGCGCGGACGGCATCGACAATGGCGCGGATGGTATTCCGCTCGTTGTAACAGGGAATGACGACCGACAGTTTCATGCGCGCCGGGTCACGCTAGGGCCGGCCTCAGGCGAGGGAAGCCTATTTCGGCGGCACCGTCCCGGGCTCCGTTCGCCGAAAGAGAAAGACCTCGGGGGAAAACCGGTAACGCGTCATGCGCTCGTAGGCGCGGATGAACTCCTCGGGCAGGGTCACGCTGGTGGACGTGAAGCCCGGCTTGCTCCACGCGAAGAACTGTTCGGCAAACGGCCGCGGCAGCGTCGTCGTGGTCAAAATGACCACATCGGGCTGGCCTTCCTGCAACGAGCGGCGGGCGCCGAGCGCGTAGGCGGCATCCGTGCCATCGAAATGCATGAACACCATCGCGGTGGCCGGCTCGCCGCCAAGCAGCAGGTACAGCCACGGCGCCGGGCCCATGACCAGCACGCGCCGGCCCTGGAGCGATCCCGGCGGGGCCAGGGCGCGGAATCGCGCCAGCGCCTCGGTTTTCAGCGGGGCGGTCCGCAGGCCGCGGAATGCAGGGACGCCGCGCACGGTGGCAAACGGGCGCCAGATCGGTTGCTCGGCGTACGGATGGAGTGCGTTGTTGACCAGCAGCAGGAAGACGACGGCGACCGCGGTTGACGTCGCCAGCCCGGGGGCGAGGCGGGGCGCAGAGTCGTCGAGGCCGCGTGCGGCGGCCAGCACCAGGAACGGCAGCACCGCGGCGGCGCCGATGCCGAAATTGTGCAGGCCGTTGCTGCTGGTGTACGCGAAGATGGCGCCCGCCACCGTGCCGGCGACGATCGCGGCGGTGGACAGGGCCGCGGTTTCCGGCCGGCAAGTCAACGTGACGACGACGAGCAGCGCCAGATAGACCGTCTCGGCGAAATAGCCGGTACCCGGACGCAGATAAATCCACAGCACGGCGAACACGGCGACCAGGCCCGCGCCCAACACCAGCTGCTGCAGGCGGCGAAACATCGCCGCGGCGGGTCCTCCGGCCGCGGAGGTCTCCGGCGGCCTCGCGATGGCGCCGGCCAGCAGCAAGAGGAGGGCGAAATAGATGGTGACGGAGAAATAGCCCGCCTTCCAGCGGCTCGTAATGCCCATCAACGCGCTGGCCGCAATCACCAGCAGCGCCAGAAACAGCCATCCCGCCATCGTCGGCTGGCCGAGGCCCCAGGGCAGTTCGATCGGCCGGCCCCGCCGTACTCGCCAGATAACGCCGCCGCCCAGGGCGATCGAGGCAAACCAACCCGCGAGGTTGTCCGGCATCAGGATCGTCGCGCCCACGCCGTAAGCCCGCGAGATGGCGATCACGTCAGTGAGATCGTGAACAAATCGCCGCCCGCTGGTTCCGGCGATCACGGCCAGCACCAGCCCGCCGGCCAGCGCGGTGAGTGTCACCAACCGGATCGCCGCCGCCGTGCCCTGCTGGCGCGCCGTTTCGAACGCGGCGACGGCAATGAAGGCGAGCCCGACCGGTGGATAGGCATAGGTCAGGATCGTCAGGAGCACGGCGACCACCAGCGAGTGCCGGCGAGATCGGGCGGAAGCGGGCACCAGCCAGGCCGCCAGCAGCGCGACAATCATCAGGTAGGCGACGGAGTTGTAGCTCAGCGCGAAGATTTGGAAGGGCATCCACGCCCAGAACACCGCCAAGGCCGCCAGCCGGTGGGCCGGGGAATATCCCCCGGCGCGGGTGACCGCGCGCCAGAAGCAGGACCCCGTGGCGGCATAGGCGGCCAACAGCAGCACACGGCCAAAAAGAATCAGGTACGCTTCATCGGGAAACAGCCACGCGTGCAGCTTGAAAAACGGCCAGACAAACACGTACACCAGTTGCTGGATCCCGAGGTCGTCGTTGAACAGATGGCCCGTGCGGACCATGCCGCGGATGTCGCCGTAGTACTGCATCTCGTCGGTGAAATCCAAGCCGTACCGGAGGTGGACGAGAAACCAGCCCACCGCCGCTACCAGCGCCGCGGCGGGCAAACTGGCGGCCAGGAATGATCGACGGATCGGAGCGGGTCCGGGTTCGGGCATGTGGCGGGCGCGCGGAGGAGACGAACTGTCCGCAAACTAGTCCGGGCGTCTCACGAGGGAAGCCTATTCACCGCCTCCAACCTTGACGGCGGCGAAGCGGCCCGGGCATCGTGGCGGGATGGAACCAAAGCGTTCACCCCTGAAGCTCATCGCCGTGGTCGCGCTCGTGCTCGGGGCGGGCGCCCTGCTGGCGCTCGGCGTCGATCTCAGGGGCCTGGTCGAGCGGAGTCTCGCGCTGATTCGGAGCGCGGGCCCGCTCGTCTACTTCCTGTGCATGGCGATCGTGCCCGCTGCGCCGGTGCCTTTCCTGCTGTTCCTCCTGCCGGTGGTCTCGCTGTTTGGCGAACAGCTGGGCACGCCGCTGGTGGTGGTGCTCGGGCTGCTCGCGACTACGGCCAACATGGCGCTGACGTATGCGCTGGCCCGCTGGCTGCTGCGGCCATTGCTCGCGCGGATCATCGCCTGGCTCGGGTACAAGATCCCGGTGGTCGAGGCCGCCGACGAGACCGACCTCATCGTCATCATGCGGGTCACGCCGGGAATCCCGTTTTGCGTCCAGAACTATCTCCTCGGCCTGGCGCAGGTGCCGTTCGCGAAGTTCATCCTGGTCTCGTGCGCCGCCTCCTGGGTCCAGGCGGTTGGCTTCATGCTGTTCGGCGACGCCCTCCTGCACGGCAAGGGCAAGCTGGCGCTCTATTCGATCAGCCTGCTGCTGGTGGTCGCGGCCGGCACCCACTTCGTGCGGCGCCACTACGCCCGCGCGCGGAAACAGCCGTGAAGCCGCGGGAGGAGACGCTCTTCGACGCCGGGAGCGACGGGCGCGTCGAGACCGTGGCCGAGTTCACGCGCCGGGTGAAAGCGGTGCTCGAGGGCGGCATCACGCCCTGCTGGATCCGTGGGGAGGTTTCCAACCTGCGGGCCCAGGCCAGCGGGCATGTTTACTTCACCCTCAAGGACGCCGCGGCCCAGCTCGCCTGCGTGCTGTTCCGCGGCGACGCGGTGCGCCAGTCGGTGGTGCTGCGCGACGGGCTGCAAGTGCTGGCATTCGGGGCGGTCGGCGTCTACGAGGCCCGCGGCCAGTACCAGCTCGTGGTGCGGGCCTTGGTCGACCACGGCGCCGGCCGGCTCCGCCAGGAGTTCGAGCAATTGAAGCAGCGGCTCGCGGCCGAGGGCCTGTTCGAGGCCGCGCGCAAGCCGGCCCTGCCGGAGCTGCCGCGCACGATCGGCTTCATCACTTCGCCGACGGGCGCCGCCGTGCGCGACTTCATCCGCATCCTGCAACGGCGCGGCTGGACCGGCCGGCTCGTCATCCTGCCGGTCAAGGTGCAGGGCGAGGGCGCCGCGGCCGAGATGGTGGCGGCGCTGCAGGCGGCGGAAGCCCTGGATATCTTTGAGCTGCTCGTCATCGGCCGGGGCGGCGGCAGCATCGAGGACCTGTGGGCCTTCAACGAGGAGCCGCTGGTGCGCGCCATCGCGGCTTGCCGCGTTCCAGTGATCTCGGCCGTCGGCCACGAGATCGATTACACATTGTGCGATTTTGCCGCGGCGGTCCGCGCCGAGACGCCCAGCGCCGCCGCCGAGCTGATCTCGAGCCGGTACCTGGATTGCCATGATCGGATGCAGCGCGCCGGCGAGGCGCTGTTCGACCACGCCGCCTCCGGGCTGCGCCGGTCCGGCGAACGGCTGGACCATGCCCGGAGCCGGCTGCGGTTGCTCTCGCCGGTCACCGCGATCGAGCAATACCAGCTCCGGCTCGATGATTTCACGAACCGGCTGGCCGCGGCCCTGCGCGCCGGGGTGCAGGACCGGCGCGAGCGGCTCGCCGGGCAGCGCGCCCGGCTGGCGGCGACATCGCCGGCCAAACGGGTGCAGCTGGAATCGCACCGCCTGCTCGCGCTGTGGAAACGCCTCGAATCGGCGAGCCCGGCGTCCGTGCTGAAGCGCGGTTTCGTCATCGTGCGCGATGCCGAAGGCCGGCCTATCGCCCGGGCCGAAGGCCTCGCGCCGGGACAATTGCTCGCCAACGAATTCCACGACGGCCGCATCCGCGTGCGCGTCGAGAGGCGGGAATAGGGCGGGCGACCGGCGGCTCCCACGGCTTGAACCGGCACCCCGCTGCCGTTTGCCAACCATGGAACCCTGCCTATGTTCTCCCGCGTGAAGAAACCCGCCCTGCTGCTCGTGCCGCTGCTGGCCGCCGCGATGATTGCGGGCGTCCTGCTGCGCGCTGCCGATATACCCATGAAAAAGGAAACCAAGTCCACCGGCCCCGCGTGCTCGATCGACGGGGAAAAGTCCGCCTGCGGCCTGCCCTCAAACGTCGTCATCGACATGTCCAGGACGCAGGTGCAACACACCGACGCCGAATGGCGCGCGCTCCTGACGCCGGAGCAATACCGTGTCGCGCGCCAGCAGGGCACCGAGCCGCCGTTCCACAACGCCTATTGGGACAACCACGGGGACGGCGTCTATTTCTCCGTGTGCAGCGACACGCCGCTGTTCGACAGCCGCGACAAGTTCGACTCCGGCACGGGCTGGCCGAGCTTCACCAAGCCGATCGAGCCGGCCTTCGTCGCCGAGGAACGCGACGTCAGCTACGGCATGATCCGCACGGAGGTGCACAGCGCCGTTGATGGCGCGCACCTCGGGCACGTGTTCGACGACGGGCCCGCGCCGACCGGCCTGCGCTATTGCATCAACTCCGCCTCGCTGCGGTTCATGCCGCGCGCCCAGTACGACGCGTGGGTGGCGAAGAACAGCGCGGCCAAGGCGGGCGCGAAGTGAAGGCCCGGCTTTACTGGTACAGCCAGAACTTCTTCGTCTCGGTGCGATAAACGTCGGCGCGGATCGACCAGTTCGAGAGAAACGCGGCGATGTTGATCCGGCCGCCCTCCCGCGCGAGGGCGGAGTACCACGCGTTCGAACCGACGGCGATTTTGAAGGAGTGCTGCTCGCTGGTGGTCAGGACGGCAAAGGGATTCAGCCGCGACCACAATGCCGCCTGCTTGTGCATGTAGAAGGACAGCTCCGTCGGGTGCCACGCATCCCAATCGGTGACCTCGACGTAGACGCCCGTCACCGCCTTGCCCTCGGCGTCGCGGCCATTCCGCTTCGAGAAACCGACGCCGGGGATTTTCCAGGCCTCCATCGCCTTGATGATCTCGTCGGGCGTCTTTTTGGGAAAACTGATCCCGCGGAAGGGAAACTCGCGGCCGATGCCCCAGGCCCAGCCGCTGTTCTGCGCCCCCAGACCGACCATGGCATAGCCGACGGCGGCATCGAAGCTCGGGACATTCGGCGAAGTGGGCACCCATTTCAGCTCGGTGTCAGGCCAGCGCATGGCGCGGGTCCAGCCGCGCATCGGGACGACCGTGAGCTTCCCTTGGGCGCGGAGGGTGTCCGGCACTTTCATGCCGGAGATCGCCCGGGAGCCGTTCTTTGCCATCAGGGCGATTTCGCCGATCGTGAGCCCATGGATGTAGGGCATGCGGGGGTAGGCGCCGATCCCGCTCATGTTCTCCGGATCGAGTGGCGGGCCGTCCACCTTCAGGCCGCCGAGCGGGTTGGGCCGGTCGAGCACGACGACCTCCACGCCGTTTTCGAAGCAGGCCTCCATCGCATACCGCATGATTACATTGAAAGTGTAGGAGCGGACGCCGATGTCCTGCAGGTCGACCACGAGCGCATCGAGGCCCTTCACCATGTTCCTGGCTTTGCCCAGGCTCTGGCCGTACAGCGCGTACACCGGCAGGCCCGTGCGTGGGTCGGTGGTGTTGTTGAAATTCTCGCCCGCCTTGATCGTGCCATCGATGCCGTGCTCGGGCGCAAAGAGGGCGACGAGCTTGACGTTCGGGGCGCGGCGCAGGACATCCACGGTGCTCTCGCCGCGGCGGTTCACGCCGGCCGGGTGGGTGAGGAGGCCGATTTTTTTGCCGGCGATGGGCGCGAACTTCTCGGCCTCAAGCACGTCGATGCCCAACATGACGGGCGGCAATTTCTCGGGCGGCGGTGCCGGCGGCGCGGGCGACGCGGCCGGTGCGGGTTTCGCTTCGGCGGCCTTCGTCGGCTGGCTCGCGCAGCCCAGGGCCAGGGCGAGGACACTGGCCAGGGTGGCTCCGAGGGAGATTTTCACGAGGGACCGGCAGGACATGCGCCGTGATTAGTGAAAATCGCCCGAGCGCATGGCGAGGAGATTCGCGGCTGGGCGGGGCTCAAAGGGCCCGGGTAATTGCCGCCGCCAGCAATTCGGCCGTGCGCGGCAGGGCCTCGGCGAGCGGCAGCCCGGCGGGCGTGATCGCATGCAGGCCCTCGCCGGGCGGCATCCCGAGGCTCCCGGCAAAGACCAGGGCGCGCTTGCCGAGACGGCGTGCCTCCATGAACAAGCTTCCCGGTCCCTTGCCGCCGAGTGAGGTGGCATCGAAGCGGCCTTCGCCGGTGATGACGATATCGGCGGCCGCGATTCGCGCTGGCAGATCCAGCCAGTCCGCCACGAGTTCGAAACCGGGGAGGATCTTCGCGCCAAAGGCGGCCATCAGCCCGAATGGGATCCCTCCGGCCGCGCCGGTGCCGGCCGTTTCGGCCAGCGTGCGCGGCTGCCCGCAGGCTTCGGCCAGCAGTCCCGTCAACCGCGCCGCCAGGGCCTCGAGGCGCGGCAGGTCCTGGGCCTTGAGTCCCTTTTGCGGGCCGAAGGTCGCGGTGGCCCCGCGGGGCCCGAGGAGCGGATTGGTCACGTCGCAGGCAATGAAGATTGGCGGAAGCGGAACTCGGCTGCCGCTTTCAATCCGCGCGATCCGTTCCCACGTCGCCGGCGTCGGCATCCCGATCGGCGCACCGGAGGCGTCAACCAAGCGAAACCCCAGCGCCGCGAGCGCGCCGAGACCGAGGTCGTTGGTCGCGCTGCCGCCGACACCGAGCAGGAGTGCACCTGGCGAGCGGCTGGCGGCATGGCGCAACAATTCGCCGGTGCCGAAGGTGGTGGTGTGCCATGGGTCGCGCTCGGCCGCCGCCAGGAGACCGATTCCGCTGGCGGACGCGAGGTCAAGGACCGCGATGGCGCCGTCGACCTGCAGGCGGGCGCGGGCCGCGGCCGGCAGGCGATCACCCGCGACCAGGCCGAGCGGCGCCTGCACCCGCCCGCCGCGCGGACCCGTGACCATGACGTTTTCCATGCTCCCGCCCGCTGCACCCGTGAGGGTAGCGCTGAATCCTTCGCCGCCGTCGGTGAGCGGGCAAATGTCCACCGTCCATTCCGGATGCCGGGCGCGCACGGCGGCGGCCGCGACGTCACCCGCCGTGCGGGCGGAAAGGGCATCCTTGAACTTGTCGAAGGCGATCAGGGTGCGCACGGGGCGAAGTACCAAGTATCAGGTGACAGGTATCAAGAATGGAACCGGACTGATTTCCCGTTGCTTGGAACTTGTTACTTGCTACTTGAGGCCTCGCCGGTGCGCGGCGGCCTGGGCGAGTTGCTCGAGCAGGGGGACGGTCTCGTCGAGCGACAGGCACGCGTCGGTGATGCTTTGCCCGTACACCAGCTTTTCCCGTGGTCCGGGCGGCTGGCTGCCGGCGACCAGGTTGCTCTCAAGCATGAAGCCAATGATGGCGCGCTCGCCCGCCGTCACCTGCGCGGCAACCTCGGCGGCGACGCGCGGCTGCTGGTCGTGTTTCTTGCCGCTGTTGCCGTGGCTGCAATCGACCAACACCACCGGCAGCGAGCCGGACTTCTTCAGCAGCGCGGCCGCCTTCTGCACCGAGTCGTGATCATAATTTGGTTTGCCTCCACCGCGCAGGACGAGGTGGCCCTCGGGATTGCCGGTGGTTGCCAGCACGGCCGGTGCGCCTTCGCGGGTGAGCGAAGGGAAACAGTGCGGCTGGCGCGCCGACACGATGGCGTCGACGGCCACCTGCAGGTCGCCATCGGTGCGGTTTTTAAAACCGACCGGCATCGACAGCCCGGAGGCGAGTTCGCGATGGATCTGGCTCTCGGTGGTGCGGGCGCCGATCGCGGCCCACGAGACCAGGTCCGCGTAATACTGGCCGAGGGTCGTGTCGAGGAACTCGGTCGCAATCGGCAGGCCGATGGCGGTGATGTCGAGCATCAGCCGGCGGGCGAGCCGGAGCCCGGTGTTGACCTGGAAGCTGCCATCGAGATTCGGGTCATTGATGAGTCCCTTCCAGCCCACGGTGGTGCGCGGCTTTTCAAAATAGACGCGCATCACCACCAGCAGGTCGTTGGCGAAGCGGTCGGCCGCGGCCTGGAGGCGCTCCGCGTATTCCCGCGCCGCCGCGGGGTCGTGGATCGAGCAGGGGCCGACGATGGCCAACAGGCGCGAATCACGTCCATGGATGATCTCGCTGATGGCCCGGCGCGAGTCGTCGACCAGGGCGGCGCCGCTTTCCGGCAGCGGCAGGTCCTCCTCGAGGATCGCCGGCGAAAGGAGCGGTCGGGCGGTGCGGATGCGAAGGTCGGCAGTCGGCTGGCGCATGGGGAGCGTCCAGTCAACGCACCGCGCCGCAAAAGGCACGCGGATTTTCGGCGGACCAGGGTCGATCTCTTCCGGTCGATGATTTTCGCCTCGGCGCGCGCTCGGCGGGCGTTAGTGGTGCGGGATGCTGTTCATCGTCCAGTCCGGCTACGAAGACCTGCTCGCGCGCGAACTCGCGGCAGCGGGCGGCATGGTGGCCGAGCGTGGTTCCGGCTGGTGCCGAACGGCCGGTCCGGTCGCGGACCCGGCGGAGCGGGCATTTCCACACCTGGCGCTGCTTGCGCCGCAGGAAATAACGGGCGAGTCGGTCAACCTGTTGGCGCAGCGGCTGGCGGACTTTTTTCTCGCCAGCCTGCGCGGCGAACGCCTCGAGGCCGCCTGGCCGAACCTCTGGCGTTTCCCGGCCGAGGTGACGGGCCTCGGCCGCCGCGCCGCCGCGGTCGGGAAGGCTTTTGACGAACTGCTCAAGAAGCGACTCGCCCGCGTGGCCCGGCTGGCCACCGCCGAGGCGCCCCGGGGCGCCGGCAGTGCGCGCGGACTGTTTGTTTTCTTTGCCGATTTCGGACGGATCTTCGTTGCCCGCGAGGCGGTCTTCGGCGGCCAGCGCCGGATGGCGGATGACGATGCGGCGCCGTCGCGCTCGTACCTGAAGGTCGAGGAGGCTTACGTGGTGCTCGGGCGCGAGCCCTTGGCGGGGGAAACGGTTTGCGACCTGGGTGCGGCGCCGGGCGGCTGGAGCTACAGCGCGGCGAAACGCGGGGCTCGCGTCACGGCCGTCGACAATGGTCCGCTGAAGGGCGGAGCGCTGCATCACCCGGGCATCGCGCACCGGATGGAGGACGCCTTCCGCTTCCGGCCGGCCGCGGGCGAGACGTTCGACTGGCTGTTTTGCGACTTGGTCGAACAACCAAACCACGTGCTGCAAGATCTCGTTGGGCCCTGGCTGGCGCAACGTTGGTGCCGCCGATTCGTCATCAACCTGAAGTTTGGCCACGTCGACCCGCTTGCGCTTTTGCGCGAGCTTCGCACGCCCGGCTCGCCCTTTGTCCGCCACGCCGCTGAGTGGCGCATCCGCCACTTGTATCACGACCGGGAAGAGTTCACCGTCGTCGGCACTACCAGCACATGAAACCTGTGGGCAGCACCAGGACCAGGGAACTGAGCGTCTGCGGCTGGCAGGCGGTCTCCGCGCTGTTCGCGCGCCACGGCGAGGAAGTGCGGCGGTTGTTTTTCGATGCGGCCACCGGGCGCCGGGCCGGTGAATTCTGCGCGTTGCTCGCGAGCCGGAAGCTGGTGTACCGGCAGGTGGGCGCCGAGGAATTGGAGAAGATCGCCGGCACGAAGCTGCACGGCGGGATCGTGGCGGTGATCGCGGAACGCCCGCTCCGCCGGGTCACACGGGAGGTGATCGCCGGCTGGGCGGCGAGTCGTGCGCCCTTGCTCCTGCTCGACCGCGTGGGCAATGCCAACAATGTGGGTGCGATCGTCCGCACCGCGGCGTTTTTCGGCGTGCGGACAATCATCGTGCCCGACCACCCGGCGCAGGCGCTGCCGGGTGAGGCGGCATGGCGCGTGGCCGAGGGCGGCATGGAATTCGTCGAGTTCTTCCGCGTGCCCTCGCTGCCCGCATTGTGCGACGAACTCAAGCGCAGCCACTTCCTCGTCGGCACGAGCCTGCGCGGCAACCAGCTGTCCCCCGCGGAAGCGCGCGCGCGGGGGCTGCCGCGGCCGCCGGCGTTGATCCTCGGCAACGAGGAAAAGGGCATGGCACCGGAGGTCGCCGCCAAATGCGACCGGCTCGTGCGGATTCCCGGGGCGGGCGCGATCGAGTCGCTCAACGTTTCCGCCGCCGCCGCCATCCTCTGCTGGGAGTTCTTTGGGAGAAGCGCATGAAATGGTTCTTCGCGCTGAACGATGCCAGCCCGGCGTTCGATTATTACGCCGGGATGGTGCAGGTCGCCGTGCGCACCGCGCGGCGGCACACGCGCCTCGAGCCGGTGTTCATTCATGACGGGCCCGACAACCGGCTGACGGACTGGCTGGCGGACGAGGGCGCGCAGGTGGTGCGTCGCCGGAGTTTTCTCGCGGACGAATTCGAGCGCTTGCCGGGACTCGCGGCCAACCCGACGGCCCGGGCCATTGCCGCCGGGGCCTACCTCCGGCTCGAGGTCCCGGAGCTCGTGTGCGAGCTGGGCTGGCCGGACCGCCACGTGCTCTACACGGATTGCGACGTGATGTTCACGGCGGCATTCGATGGCTCGCTCACCGCGTGCGCGCCGGCGTGGTTTGCCGTGGCGCCGGAGCACGACGCCGCGGACCCGGCGGCGATGAACACCGGCGTGATGGTCATGAACGTCGATGCGCTGCGCGGGGATGCGCCCGCCTTCCGCCGGGCGGTGCGGGAGCTTCTGGCCGAAAGCGTGCGGAGCTCGTTCGACCAGCATGCCTATCGGGTGCACTATCGCGGTAAGTGGGAAAACCTGCCGCCCGAGCTGAACTGGAAACCGTATTGGGGGCGCAATCCGGCGGCGCAGATCATCCACTTCCATGGGCCGAAGCCATTTCAGAAATACGCCGTCGCGGCCGGAGTCGTGCCACCCGGCCTCGCGCGGCTGGCTACGGGTGCGTATGGGGAGTACGCAGCGGAATACGATCGCCTGCTGGCGGAGGCAGCCGCCGAGCCGCCGGCGCCCGCCGACGCCTCCGCCGGCTGGACGGAAACCCGCGGACTGCTGCCGGCCGAGGGACCGTATCCCGAGCAGGACCTCCCGCGGGTGCGTTGGGGCCTGGCCCCGAAAGTGGTCCTGCGGCCCGCGGCATTCGCCGGGCCGGGTCTCTTGCGCATCGCGGCGCTGAGCCAGCTCGAGGGCCAGGAACTTTCGATTCGCGTCGGTGGTGCGGAGATCCGCCGCCATGTCTTTCGCCCCACCGGCGGATTCGAGCGGATCCGGGTGGAACTCCCGGCTGCACCGGACGGCGCCACGATCGAAGTGGTGCCGGCCAAATCGCGCAATGATCCGGACGGACGAGCGCGTGCGGTGCTGTTCCGCGCCCTGTGGGTCGAACCGCGGCCAAATTGACTGGCCCGGCCGCCCCCGGCCGGCACTATCGCGCCCCGTGAACCTGCCCCTGTGGGACGACCAACCCTGGCCGCCGTTGCCGCGCCTCACCGACACCGTGCGCGCCGATGTGTGCGTGGTCGGGCTCGGTGGCTCAGGGTTGGCAGCATTGGGGGAGTTGACTGCTCTCGGCGTCAACGCGATCGGCCTCGACGCGGGGTCGGTCGGCGGCGGCGCGGCGGGGCGCAACGGCGGCTTCGTGCTCGCGGGCCTGGCCGATTTTTTTCACCGCAACGTCGCCCGGTTCGGGCGCGAGACGGCCGCGGGGCTGTATCGCCTGACGCTCGACGAGATCGAGCGGCAGGCGCGGGAATTGCCGGGCGTCCTCCGGCGCACGGGCTCGCTTCGGCTCGCGGCGGATGCGGCCGAGCGCGACGACTGCCGCGCCCACCTGGCGGCGCTGCGAGACTGTGGTTTTCGGGCCGAGGCCTACGCCGGACCGGAAGGCGAGGGGATCCTGCTGCCGACCGACGGCGTGATGCAGCCACTCCGTCGCGTGCGGGCGCTGGCCCGGCGGCTCCGCGAGCAGCGCGTGTTGCTGTACGAGAATTCGCCGCTGCGAAAGATGGTGCCGGGATCGGTGGTGACCGACGGTGGCACGGTCCTGTGCGGGTCCGTGCTCGTGGCCGTTGACGGCAAGATCGAGGTGCTCTTGCCGGAATTGCAGCCCCGCGTGCGCACGGCCCGGCTGCAGATGCTCGGGACCGCCCCGGCGCCCGAGGTGAGTTTTCCCCGGCCCTGCTACTGGCGGCACGGCTACGAATACTGGCAGCAGCAGCCGGACGGCTCGATCGCGCTCGGCGGCTTTCGCGACCATGCACTCGAAGAAGAATGGACGCAGCAGGCCGAGCCGACGGATTTCATCCAGGGTCTGTTGGAAAAGTTCCTGCGCGAGAAACTCGGTGTGCGCGCGCCCGTGACGCACCGCTGGGCGGCCGCGGTGGCCTACACGGCCGACGCGCTGCCCGTGATCGAGCAGGTGCGACCGAACGTCTGGGCCGCCGGCGCCTACAACGGCACGGGCAATGTCGTCGGCGCGCTGTCCGCCCGCGCGGCGGCGCGGCGGCTCTGTGGCGAGTCCGCGCCCTGGGGCGACCTGGTCGAGCTCGCCCGCAGGGGCGGGTCATAAGGCCGGCTCCGGAATTGACACCGGCCGCCGGGAGCGGCACGAATGGCGCCCGATGCAGACCTTCGCGACCGCCTATTACTTTACCTTCGGCTTTTTCAGCCCGAAGCACGGGGGCGGCTGCGCATAAACTGATCAACCAGATTTAAGCACCAGAGCCGCCCCGCACCGGGCGGCTCTTTTGTTTTTCCACCGCTCCTCCCATGATCCTCCCCAAAGCCAACCGCCTCTCCCCGGCCGAAGTCGACGAACTCACCGCGATCGTCGCCGAATTCGGCTGCCGCATCCAGCCGATCATCGGCGACGTGCGCACCATCTACGCCATCGTCGGCGACGAACGCCACGAGCTCATGATCAGCCGGCTCGAGGGCCTGCCGTTCGTCGACCGCGTCGACACCATCCAGTCGCCGCACAAGCTGATGGACATCCGGTCGGAGCTCGCGCGCCACCGCGTGCGCGTCGGCCGCGTCACGCTCGGCGACGAGCTGTTGGTCATGGCCGGCCCGTGCACGATCGACCCGAAGAATCCGCAATACTTCTACGAGACGGCCGTGGCCCTGAAGGAGGCCGGCGCCGACGCGCTGCGCGGCGGGGTCTGGAAGCCGCGGACCAACCCGTACGCCTTCCAGGGCGACACGAAGTCGCTCGATATCCTGATGGAGGGCGCGCGCCGCACCGGTCTTCCCGTCGACACCGAGGTGATGGACGAGGAGCAGCTGCGGCTGGCGCTCGACGCCGGCGTGCACGTGCTGCAGATCGGCGCGCGCAACGCCCTCAACTACTCGCTGCTCCGCCAGGTCGGCCGCGCCATCGCCGGCCGCGACACCGTGGTGCTGCTCAAGCGCGGCATGCATCTCGGCACGATCAACGAGTTCATCTCGGCGGCGGAATACATCGTCAACTTTGGCAACCCGAACGTCATCCTCTGCCCGCGCGGCACCCAGCCGGGCCTCGATGGGTACCGCAACCATCCCGACGAATCGATCACGCCGCTCCTCCGTGAACGAACGTGGGCGCCGGTGGTTGTCGATCCGTCGCATTCGGTCGGCAAGGCCGCCTACGTGCCCGACTGCGCGCTGGCGGCCGTCGCCTACGGTTGCGACGGCCTCTGCATTGAGGCGCATGTCAGCCCGAGCCACGGCCTGGGCGACGATCCCAAGCAGGCCGTCACGCCGGCGGTGCTTGCGGGGTTGATCAAGGAGGCCCGCTCCCTTCATGCTCTGCGCCGCTCCCATCGCCCGACCGCCCCTGTGTCATGAAAAAGCAACTCACCCGCATCCGGAACAACATCGACATGATCGACCAGCGCCTCGTGGCGCTGATCAACCGGCGGCTGCAACTGGCGGCCCGGATCGGCGAACTGAAGCGCTCGGCGCGCACGCGCATCTACGTGGCCGAGCGCGAAGCCGAGGTGCTGGCCCGCCTGAAAAAGATCAACGACGGTCCGCTCAAGGAGACGGCGCTCAAC
Organism: Lacunisphaera sp.; assembly: GCA_035549095.1. Lineage (GTDB taxonomy): Bacteria > Verrucomicrobiota > Verrucomicrobiia > Opitutales > Opitutaceae > Lacunisphaera. The sequence goes on from DASZRV010000023.1 coordinate 157,269, forward strand.
GCGATCTATCGCGAGATCATGTCGGCCGCCCTCGCGCTCGAAAAGCCGCTGCGCATCGCGTTCCTCGGCCCTGAGGCGACGAACACGCACCAGGCGGCATTGAAGAAGTTTGGCGCCAGCGTCGAATACCACGCCCTCACCACCATCGGCGATGTGTTTACGGCGGTGGAGAAGGGCGAGGCCGACTACGGCGTCGTGCCCCTGGAAAATTCCACCCAGGGCGCCGTGCGCGACGCCCATGACCTCTTCGCCGAATCCAATGTCCTGATCGTCGCCGAGGTCTATCTCGACATCCAGCACGCGCTGCTCTCGAACTCGCCGCTGGAAAAGATCACCCGCGTTTACTCGAAGGACCAGGCGTTGGCGCAGTGCCGCCAGTGGCTCGAGCGGAACCTGCCGCACGCGCGCATGATCGACGTGGACAGCACGGCGCATGGCGTGCAGCTGGCCAAGCAGGAGAAGGGCGCGGCCGCGGTCGCCGCCCGGCTGGCCGGCGAACGCTACGGGGTAGCCGTCGTGGCCGACAAGATCCAGGACCAGAAGAACAACGTGTCGCGCTTCGCCATCATTGGGCGCGAGCCCTCCGGGGCGCTGGGTTTCGCCCGCGACAAGACCAGCCTGATCGTGTCGCTGCACGACCAGCCGGGGGCGCTCCTGCGGATGCTGAAGCCATTCAGCCGGCGCGGGCTCAACATGACCCGGATCGAGTCGCGCCCGAGCCGCACCCGCCAGTGGGACTATTATTTCTTCATCGACGTCACCGGCCACCACGACGAGCCGGCGATGCAGGCCGCGCTGCAGGAGCTGCGCAAGATGTGTCCCGTCGTGAAATGGATCGGCAGCTATCCGGCGGCGAAGCGGTAGGGGATTTTGTCAGCCGCGATTGTAGGTCGGGCTTTACGCCCGACATGTCGGGCATAAAGCCCGACCTACGGGAGTGACCGGTTCGACGCGCCGATTTTGACTCGGCAGGCCGGGGGGCTACGGTACTCTCCCGGTCCCGCATGAAGATCCTTTTCGTCACGCCCGAGGTGGAGCCGTTCGTGAAAGTGGGCGGGCTGGCGGACATGGTGGGCGCCCTGCCGAAGGAACTCGCCAAGCTCGGCCACGATGTGCGGGTCGTTTGCCCGGCTTACGGTTCCGTCAAGCAAGTGGGCGAGTGGCGGACTCGACCGGACCCACTGGGCGTCGACGTCGGCGCGGCGGCGCATTGGGCGCGCACCTGGGAGACGGTCCTGCCCGGCACCACCGTGCCGGCGTATTTTCTCGAGCACCACGATTTCTTCGCCCGACCGGAGGTCTACACGAGCCCGTGGGGCGCCTGCACGGACAACGACCTGCGGTTCACCTTTCTGGCGCGGGCCGCGCTGACGCTGTGCCAGCAGCTCGGCTGGTATCCCGACGTGATCCATGGACACGACTGGACGACGGGACTGGTGCCGGTGTTTCTCAACACGCTCCTGCGCGACACGCCGCTGGGCGCGGCGGCGACGGTCTTTACCATCCACAATCTCGAACACCAGGGTTTTTGCGACCGACGGGTGTTGGAATTTGCCCGGTTGCCGGCGAGCGAATTTCGTTCCGACAGCCTCGAATCGGTCGGCGCGGTGAACCTGATGAAGGCCGGCCTGTACCACGCGACGAAGATCACGACCGTCAGCCCGACCTACGCGGAGGAAATCAAGACTCCCGCCGGCGGGTTCGGCCTCGATGCCGTCCTGCGGTTCCGCGGCGCGGACCTCGTGGGCATTGTCAATGGCATCGACGACGAATCCTGGGACCCGGCGCGTGACCCGGCGCTGCCCGCGCATTTTTCCGCCGGCCACCTTGCCGGCAAAGCCGTCTGCAAGGCGCGCCTGCAGGAGCGATTTGGGCTCGAGGCGGACCCACGGGTTCCACTGTTCGGCGTGGTGTCGCGCCTTGCCACACAGAAGGGGTTGGACCTGCTCGCGTCGGCGCTACCGGCCATCATGGACCGGATGCGGGTGCAACTCGTGCTCCTCGGCAGCGGCGATTGGCGGCTCGAAAACATCTTTCGCCAAGCTTCGCAGGCCTGGCGCCACCGGGTCGGCGTGCATATCGGCTTCGACGACCGTCTGGCGCGCTGGATCCAGGCGGGGAGCGACTTCTTCGTCATGCCCAGCCGGGCCGAACCCTGTGGGCTGACCCAAATGTATGCGATGCGTTACGGCACGCTGCCGGTGGTCCGGGCAACCGGCGGCCTCGTCGATACGGTCGAGAATTTTTCCGAAGGGCAGGGCCGGGGCACTGGCTTCGTGTTCCAGGACGCAACTCCCGGCGCCCTGGCTGACACCATGGGCTGGGCGTGTGCCACCTGGTACGACCGCCCTGCCGAAATGGCTGCCTTGCAACAACGCGCAATGGCGCGGGATTTTTCCTGGCGCAACAACGCCGCCTACTATGTCGACGTATATCGCTGGGCCATCGCGGCGCGGACCGGCACGAGGCCGGTCTAGGACGGTAACCCCGAGGAAATCGACTCGTCTTGTGAACTCATCCGACTAGTTTGGGTCTGGATTCCAGATACTCGTCCTCTTCCACATGCGTTTCCCCATCCACCAGACTGGCTTCCGCCCGCTTTGCCGGTTGTTGGGGCTCCTGCTGGGCCTGCCGCTGGCCGGCTTCGCCAGCGATTGGCAATCGCTGCTCGACAACACTCCCTTCGGCCAGGCGCCGGCGACCCCCGCGAACGGCAATACCGGCGAGCCCGAGTTTCGCGGCGTGGTGCAGGAGGACGGCGTCTTCCTGGTCAATCTCTACGATCCCGCCACGAAGAAAGCCCAGTGGATCCCGGTCAGTGGCAAGGCGGCCGGGTTCGAGGTCAAGGCTTACGACGCCGGTTCGGACAAGGTGCAGATCAGCCAGGGTGGCCACCCCTTGACGCTTTCACTGAAGCAGGCACACGTGACCCTCGCCGCCGTCCCGGTGCTCTCCGGAAACGTGCCGAACGCCCAGGCCCCCGCCGAACAAGGCCCGCCGACCAAGGAGGAGATGGACGCCCGCCGCGAGCAGATCCGGGAGATGATCCGCGCCCGCCGCGAGGCCCGCCAGGATGGCCAGACGCCGCCCTTCATGCGCAACATGCCGCCCGAGGCGCAGGCAATGATCGAGGAATTCCGCCGCCGCCGCGCTGAAGCGAGCGCCAACCGCAATTTCAACCCGCAGGGCCAACCGCCCGCACCGCGCCCGTGATTTCCATGCCTTCCTCAACTTCCTCCCATCGCGTGCGGTCGCGCTCCCGCGGCTTCACGCTCGTGGAGATCCTCACGGTGCTGGCCATCGTCGGCCTGCTGATCGGTGTCGTGGTCTCCAACACCGACAAGATTTTCGGCCAAAGCCAGGAGTCGGTCGCCCGCATCTTCGTGCGCGACTCGCTCAAGACTTCCCTCGTCCGTTACCGAATGGACATGGGCGACTACCCGACGACCGCCGAGGGGCTGAACGCCCTGGTCGCTTCCACTTCCAGCAACGCCGACCGCTGGAAAGGACCGTACATGGACGCCGCCGGCGGCAAGGTGCCGCTTGATCCCTGGGGCCAGCCGTATGAATACCGATATCCCGGCGTGAAAAACGTCGGCGGCTACGACCTTTTCTCGAAGGGCCCGGACAAGATCGCCGACACCGCCGACGACATCGGGAATTGGTGATGTTCCGGCGGGGTTCCAGCGGGGGCCGGCGAAGCCCCGGCCGCCGGCGGCCGGCCTGGCGCGCGGCGGGTTTTTCGCTCGTCGAAATCATCGCGGTCCTCGCGATCCTCGGCCTGGTCTCGGCGCTGCTGCTCGGTTCCGGCGGCGAATTCCTGCGGCACCTCACCCGCGACGACGTGGAGACCGTGGCGCTCGATGCCATTGAGAGCGCGCGCCACAGCGCGGTCCTGTCCGGCCAGCCGGTTGAGCTCCGCTACGATGAAAAGAACCGCCGGCTCGACTGGCAACAGGGCCAGGCCGCCATTGTGGGCGAGGGCGAGGTGCGGTTGCTCCCACCGGCCCGGCTCGCGGCGATGCTCGTCGGGGGCCGCGCGGTCGAGAATCAGCTCGACCGGGTGATTTTCTACCCGGACGGCACGTGCCAGCCATTCCGGGTCGAAATCGTGCGAGCCCAGGCCAGCGAGATCATGGCCATCGACCCGTGGACCTGCAGCGTGCTCGCCGATGATCCAACCGCGGAGAAGCGCTGACGTGAACGCGATTCCTCATGCCCGGCCTGGCGGAGTGAATGCCATTACTTGGCACGAGGCCCGTCGCAGCGACGCCTTCACGCTGATCGAGGTGCTCGTGGCGCTCGCGATCTTCGCCCTCTCCGGCATTGTCCTCGCGTCGGCCTACGTGAATGTCCTCAACGCCCACGCGGCCGCCCTGCACCGCGATGACTATGCGGTCGACCGGAAGCTGGTCCGGGAAGCACTGATGGCGGAACCGTCGCTGGACAAGGTCACCGCCTGGAACGAGCTGACACTGCCGGATGACCGCACCGCGCGGTGGCGCGCCACCGTCACGCCAACGCCGGTCGCCGACCTGTTCGATGTCGCGATCGAGGTCGAGTTCACCGCCTCGAACGGCCAGCGCGCGCCGACGGTGACCGAAAACTGCCGGCTGCTGCGTCCCACGTGGTCGCAGCCCGCCGATCGCGACACGCTCCGCGCCGCCGCCCGGAGCAAGCTCGCGCACCGCACTTTCCAATGAGGCGCCTCACTCCCAGTGGAATTGCCGCGCCGGAGCCCAGCCGTCGACCGACGGCGGGCGCGGGCGGGTTCACGCTGGTCGAGGTGCTCCTCGCGCTCGTCCTGCTCGCCACGCTGCTGACGGCGATGAACCAGTTCGTGTTCTCGATCACGGAGGTGTGGACCAAGCACCGGGACGAATTCATTTTCGTCCAGCACACCCGCGCCGTGGCCCGGCACCTCGACGAGATGCTGCAAACCGCCGCGAACAGCTCGCATGCCAGCACGCCGAGCGGCGGCGCGCCGGCGGTGGAGGAGATCCGCCTGCCCGAGGGCGGGACGGAAGAGCTCGTGGCCTTCGACCTGCCCGAAGGCGACCGGCTGCTGGTCTGGCCGGGCCGGCCGCTCCCGGAGGTGCAATGCGCCCTCGGCTGGCGCAAGGACGACGGCTTGGTCATCTACTGGAAGTCGCGGCTCGAAACCGATTTTGCCGACACGCCGCCGCGCATGGCCATCGTTTCCAGCTTCGTGACTGCGCTGGGCTACGATTATTACGACAAGGCCAACGACACCTGGACGACCGAGGAGGAACTCCAGCGCGACGAATCCGGCAACTACGAGCTGCCGCGCCGCCTGCGCCTGCACTTCCGGCGCAAGGGCCACGATTACGAGGAAGTCATCGAGGTGCCGGCGATCACGGAGGGCCTGCCGGCGTATTGAGCCGCCATCGCGATGAACCCGCCCAACCAACCCACCCCGGCGCTGCGCGCCACCCCTCTTGCTAGAGGGGGGCCAGACCAACGCCGACGAAGTTTCCCTCTAGAAAAGGGGGTGCCCGAAAGGGCGGGGTGCGGAAAGACCCCCCGTCGCGGCTCGGTCATCGTCGTCGTGCTGATCACGCTCCTGTTCGCCTCGTTCCTCCTGACGCGGTTGATCGAGTCCAGCAGCACCGACCTGCTCATCGCCGTCCGCCGCGCGGACCGCGAGCGCCTGCGCGCCGATGCCTACGCCGCGCTCGAGACGACCCTCGCCGCGCTGGTGGACTTCCGGATCATCGACGGCGGCCTCTATGCACCGACCCAGGGCTGGGACGATCCGCTGGGCTATGCCGGCTACGTGCCGCGCGAAGGCACCAGCGTGGAGGTCGGCTTCGAGGACGAAAGCGCGAAGCTCTCGCTGCCGCGCATCAACCTCGACACGTTGAACACGCTGTTGGTCCAGCTCGGGCTGACGAACCACGACGCCGCCCGGGTGGCTGATGCGCTGTTCGTGTGGATGCGCAACGGCCACGTTGCCGCCGAATCCGCCACGAGCGCGACAGCCTACGAACAGGGCGACCCGCCCGCGCGGCCGCCCTACCGCTCGTTGCGCTCCTTCGATGAACTGGCGGACATCGCCGTCGCGCGGGATTTCTTCTATGACGCCAACGGCCGGCCGACGCAGCTGTGGAACGACTTCAAAAATGCGGTTTCGCTCTACCAGTTCAACACCACCAACATGAACTCGGCCTCGCCGACCGTGCTCGCCGCCACCGGCTGGGACACGAGCCAGGTGTCGACGCTGCAGCGCTATCTCGAAACGCCGGTCAGCGCGACCAAGTCGCGGCCCTACATCCGCTCGCTCGCCGAGGCGCGCCGGCAGGTTGGCAATGTCGGGAGCCGCAACCTCGGCGCGATCATCCAATGCCTGCGCGTCAATGTCACTGTTCACCAGGGCGCCGCGCAGCTCAAGCTGTCGGCGCTGGTCACCTGGGCCAACCAGGCCTCGATGCCGCCCGCAGTGGTGGCGACGCCGGGCAACACCACCGCCGCAACCGGGCCGACCCGCGCGGCGTCTACGGCGGTGCAAGCCCAGAACCAGGCGGCCGCCGCGAACACGTTGCGGTATCCCTTTACGATTCTGGAACTTTCTGAAACGACTATTCCCGACTCACCGCCTCCCGCCGCCTGATGCGCCTGTTGCCCCGTTTCAACCTGAGCTCACCCGTCGCCGCCGCCTTTGCCCCGGCCGACCGGTTCTTCCTGCGGCTCGTGCCGCTGGCGCCCGATTTGCCGGTGGCCGGCCAGGTGGAGCTGGCTTTGGAGGGTCTCGCTCCGTTTCCCGTCGCCCAACTTTACTGGGGCGCCTGCGTCGCACCGGACCGCAAGACCGCCCTGGTCTACGCCGCCCACCGCCGCCGGTTTTCCGCCGAGGAGACCGCGGCCTGGGAACGAGCGGAAGTCGTCGTGCCGGACATCGTGGCGCTGGCCGGGGCCAAACCCGAAGGCGCCGCCGTCACGCTGCAATCCGATGGCAACCGGCTGGCCGGCGCGGCCTGGACAGGTCACCAGCCATGGCCGGCGGCCGTGCACGCGCGTGCCTTCCCGGCGATCCCGACTGAGGATGAGCGGCGGCAGTTCGCGCAGGAACTCGCCGGGCGCGCCAGCTTGGGCACGCCTGCGGTCCATCCGGTTGTCGGCACGCCGCGGGCGCGCCAGGCCGGGGATGGACTCGCGATCGAAATCGTGGATGTGGCCGGTAGCGTGGTGGCCGGCGTGATCGTCGCGCGCGGCGATGAGGAGCTGCTGGATATTCGCGACCGGGCTTTCCTGGCGCGGCGCCGGCGCAACCGCCAGCACGGGGAACTGGTCTGGCGTGTCCTGCTGGGCGGTTTGGCGGCAGCCGGGCTCGCCGCCGTGCTGGATTTGGCGGCGCTGGGTCTCCGCCTGGCGACCCGCGCCGAGCAGGCCCGCGTCACCGCGCAGGCGCCGTATGTCGCGAAACTGGAAACGGCCAACGGCCTCACCAGCCGTGTCGACGAGCTCACGCACCGGCGGCTGCGTTTCTTTGAGATGCTGGCGGCGATCAACGAGCCGCGGCCGCACTCGATCCAGTTCAACCGCACCGGCACCAGCGGGCACCACGCCCTCGAGATCGAGGCCTCGACCAACAGTGCCGATGACGTCGGCACCTACGAGGCCGCGCTGCGCCACCTGCCCGCGCTCGAGAAAGTGGAAATCCGCGACCTGCGGGCCCGCGACGGCGTAACCACCTTCGGGCTCTCGGTTGCGTTCAAGGCGGAGGGCGGCGGAACCGCCCCGGGAGGTGCCCCGTGAAGCATTGGTTCCAGCGCGGCCGGCGTCGCGAACAGATTCTGGTGACGACCTTCATCGTGCTCGCCGCCCTCGTGTGGCTCATGAGCGCGCTGGGGCGGGTGCGGGCGCAATGGCTCGAGTGGCGGCTGGCGCGCACCGACCTGGCCACGCAGCAGCTCTGGCTCGGCCGCCAGAAGGAAATCGAAGCAGCCGCCAGCGCGGCGGTCCGCAACCTCGATCCCGCGCGCACTTACGACGCCACCCGGCTGGTCTCGACCGTGACGTCGCTCGCCACGAACGCCAGCCTGACGCCGTCGATCGACTCGCCCGTCACGGCGCGGACGCCGCAGTTCGCCTACCACACCGTCAAGGTGTCGTTTCGCCGGGCGACGCTGGGCGCACTCCTGAATTTCTACGACGAGCTGAACAAGCAAAGCCCGTACCTCAACCTCGAGCAGGTGGCGATGCAGACGGAGCGCTCCGCGCCCGGATTGCTGAACGTGACGCTGCAGATCTCGGCGACGCAGATCACGCGCCCGGGGGCTTGAGATAGCTGTCGGGGCGCGCCTCGCGTGGCGCCCGGGCGCGGTCAAGCCACGCCCCTGCAACTGAATGCTTCACAATGCGGCGCGACGGCCCGGATTTTGGTTTGGCGCGCAGCGGCGGAATGTTTTTTTCGCACCATCATGAGCCGTCGCAGCGTTGCCGCCGTGCTTCTCTTCTGGTCCGCCTGCGCCGCCGCCTGGCTGGCGCTGTTGTGGACGCCGCGGAGCACGGCGCTCGACCTCGATGAGGTTTATTGGATCGGCTCCTCCTATTACTACCATCTCGCTTTCGTGGCCCGCGATTGGCGGAGCCCGCAATGGGACTTGCTGCCGGCCCGGGAGAATCCGCCCGTGGCGAGATACTGCCTCGGTCTTGGGCTCACCCTCGTCGGCCGGCCCGTGGAGACCATCGACCCGCTCGCCTATTTCTATGACTATTGGGCGCGCAAGCCGGGCAATTGGGGCGACGGCAGCTATGCCGCGAAGCGCACCGCGGCCATCGCCGCCGGATCGGCGGAGGTCCTGCGCCGCGCACATGAATCCGGAGTGGTGCCCTTGACCATGGCCACGATCCATGCGGCGCGGGGCGCCGCGCTGCTGGCCGTGGTTTTGGCGGCCGCGCTGGCCCTGGCCCTCGGGGCTGCGACCTCCGACTGGCTCGCCGGCTGGCTGGCCGGGCAGTTTCTCTTTCTCCATCCGGTGCTGGTCTCGGTCTACAACCACGCGATGTCCGATGCCTTCGCGCTGCTTTTTTCGTTCGCGGCGGCGCTCGCGGGCTACCATTGGTTCGCCCGGATCGCCGGTCCGTGGTCAAGGCGGCGCGCCCTCGGGACCAGCGTCCTCACCGGGGCGCTGCTGGGCCTCGCTTGCGGCGCGAAGATGAATTCGCTCGTGCTCGTCGCGCTCATGGGGTGGGCGACGGCTGCGGCGGCCTGGGCGGCATGGCGACGGCCGGTGGCGGGTGGGTTGACGGCGATGGCGATACTCGGGCTGGGCCTGGCGATCCTTGCGTCCGCGGTCACCGTTTTCATGGTCATCAACCCGGCCATCCTGCATGATCTCCTCGGCGGCCTGCGCGCGACGGCGAGCGAGCACTTCAACACCGAGCAGGCGCAGGCGGTGTTCCTCGGCGGGCACCTGACGAACCTGGCGGCGAAAACCGAAACGCTGGCCGAACTGGCCTTTGGCGACTGGACGGCGTTCCTGCTGGTCGCGGCGGTCGTCGCCGTGGGGCTGTTCCGCCATGGACGCGAACCGGGCTTCCGCTTCCTGCTCGCGTGGTGGTTGATCGCGCTGGTTTGTGTAACTGCGTGGCTGCCGTTCGGCTGGTCGCGCTACGTGCTGCCGGTCCTGCCGCCGACGTTCCTATTGGTCGGCCACGTTTTCGCCAGCGCCGTCCGGATGCGCCGGCGGGTGGTGCGCGCTCGGAACCTGTAGGCGGGCCTTTACGCCGGCAGCAACGATCAACCGGTCACAGCCGGAAGCTGGCGCTGACCTGGAAGAGCGCTGTGACAATCGCGTAGGCGAGAAACGCGACGAAGCTGAAGGTGACGAAGAGCACGGCGCCGGAGAGCAGCCGCGTGGTCGCCTGGAGCCGGCGCGTGAGGTCCACCTGGTAGGACTGCGCGATCTGCCGCAGGCTCGGCGCGAGCTTGCCGGTTTGTTCGCCGACGGCGAGCCGGTCGAGGAAAAGCGCCGGGATCAGCCCGGTGCGCGCGAGTGCGGCGCCGAGGCTGGAGCCTTCAATCACGCGGTCGGTGGCCTCGCGGAGGATTTCCTGCACGCGCACGTTGCCGATGGCGCGCTCGGTCAGCCGGAGCGCCTCGGCGGTGGTGACGCCGTTCTCGATCAGCACGGCGAGCGTGTGGGTGAAATTGAGCACGGCGGACTGCACGACGAAATCCCGGACAAACGGCAGGCGCAGCAGCCAGGCATCGGATTGCCGCAGGCCTTCCGGAGTCTGCCGCCAGCGCAGGAAAACATAGACGCCAATGCCGATGGCGATCGCGAGGAACGGGCCGGCGTAGAGCACGAAATGCGAACCGTTGACGAGCAACCGGGTGGCGAACGGCAGGCGGCCGCCGAGCGATCCGAGCAGCGTCTGGAGCCGCGGCACGAGGAAGAACAGCAGGAACAAGACGACGCCGCCGCCGAGCGCACAGATGAAGGCCGGGTAGGCGAGGGTGGCGAGGAATTTGTCGCGGAGCTCCTTTTGCTCGCGGAAGTGCTGGATCAGCCGCGCGAGCACCTCGCGCAGGTTGCCGGTCGCCTCACCGGCGGCGATCAGGTTGACCGTCTGCCGGTCAAACACCGCCGGGTGCTCGCCCATCGCGGCCGACAGCGTGCTGCCTTCGCCGAGGCGGGCCCAAAGGGCGGCGCAGAGGCTCTTGAGCCGCGGCTCCGACAGGCGCACCGCGAGCAGCCGGACGCCTTCGCCCGCAGACATGCCCGAATTGACCAGGTCGACCAGCGATTCGAGGAACGGGAGCCGCAACTTGACGGTGAACGACCTTCCGGATGATGCGGCGCGACGATCCTCCACCGGCCCGGCCAACGCCGCGCCCTCCTCCTCCAGCCGCACGACTTGGAGCCCGCGGGCGTTGAGCAGGTGGAGCGCCTCGCGCCGCGTGAAGGCGTCGACCGTCCCATTCGAGGCGGCGGGCTGGCCGGCGGCGCGGGCGGTGTAGGTGAAGCGGGGCACGGGATCAGATGGCGGAAAAGGACGGCGTCATGTCAAGCAGGGCACGCCGGCGCGGGAAACAGTTTAAGTCCGTCCGGGCCCGCCGCGGTTCCAGCTCGCCGGGCGTTTTTCACGTGTCGCTCGTGCTGATGGTGCGGAGCAGCTCGTCCAGCGACGTCTGGCCGGCCTTGACGCGGTCCCAGCCGGATTGGGCCAGCGTGCGCATGCCGTTCTGCCGGGCCAGGGCGGCGAGCGCCTTGCTCGATTCGCGCCGGACAATGAGGTCGTGCAGCGGCTTCGGCTGGAGGATCTCGAAGATGCCGATGCGGCCGCGGAAGCCGGTCTGGCGGCAGGCGCGACAACCCGTGTGGGTGGTCAACGCGTGGATGGCGTCGGCCTCGCTCGCGGGGATTTGCAGCGACTCGAGCGTGAGCCGAAGCGCGGCGCGGTCGACGGGTTCCGGGCGCGCGCATTCCGGGCAGAGCCGGCGCACGAGCCGCTGGGCGATGACGAGCTCGACCGCGGAAGCGACGAGGAACGGCTCGACGCCCATGTCGGTCAGCCGCGTCAGCGCGCCGGGCGCATCGTTCGTGTGCAAGGTGGAGAAAACGAGGTGGCCCGTCAGCGAGGCGCGGATGGCGATTTCGGCCGTCTCGAGATCGCGAATCTCGCCGACCATGATGATGTCGGGATCCTGGCGCAGCACGTGGCGCAACGCGCTGGCGAAGGTGAGCCCGATCTCGGCGTGCGTCTGCATCTGGTTCGCGCCGGGCACCTCGTACTCGATCGGGTCCTCGATGGTGACGATGCGCAGGTCGGGCGAGTTGATCTTGCGCAGGAAGGCATTCAACGAGGTCGACTTGCCCGAACCGGTCGGGCCGGTGACGAGCACGATGCCGTGTGGGAAATCGAGGACCTTCTCGATGACGGCCCGCTCGGCGGGCGTGAGGCCGATGCCCTCCATGGAGTAGGCCTGCTTGCGCTGGGTGAGCAGGCGGAGGCTGACGCTCTCCGCGTAGATGGTCGGGATGGTCGACACGCGGATGTCGAGCGACGTGCCGTTGCTGCGAAAGTCGATGCGGCCGTCCTGCGGCAGGCGGCGTTCGGAGATGTTGAGCCGCGCCATGATCTTCAGCCGCGAGATGATGGCGTCCTGGAATTTGAGCAGGTTCTCCGGCACCGGCACCGGCACGAGCAGGCCGTCGACGCGGTAACGAATGCACAGTTCGCCTTCCTGCGGCTCGAAATGGATGTCGGTGGCGTTTTCCGCCACCGCCTGGGCAATGACCTCGGTGACGAAGCGCACAACGGCGGCATCGGCATCGGCCTCGATATCCGTCGTCACCGCGGCGGCGGCGAGGCCGGACTCGTCGGCGTCGTCGAGGCTGCCGGAGCCGACGCCATAGTTCTCATTGAGCAGGGCCTGCACGCGCTCGGGCGGGGCCAGGTGCCAGGCCAGCGGCCGCGGCGTGAACGTGGCGATCCAGTCGGTGATGGTGGCGGTGGGCGGCCAGGAAGTGGCGAGGTGGAGAAGGGCGGCGGAAGGTGGAGCCTGCGCCGCGACCGGCGCAGGAGCCAGCACGGGCACGACCTGGAATTCGTGGGCGAGGCGCGCGGGCAGGAGCGAGAGCGCTTCGGGATCGGCCTGCGGCGACTCGAGCACGGGCAGGCCCGTGGCCCGGGACAGGGCGTCGAGTGTCCCGGCCTCGTTCAGCGCCAGGCCGGCGGCGAGCAGCGTGAGCCGTTTCTCGCGCACGCTTTCCTGGAGGGACTTCTGGGCCGCCTCGGCGAGGCGGTCGGCCAGGGCGGCAGGCAGGATTTCTTCCGTCATCGGCGAACCCCGCGGTTACTGCCGTCCCGGCAGCGTGCCCTTGAGGGCGGACTGCACGTCGTCGTGTTGGGGACTGTGCTTCAGGCGCTCCAGGGCCTCGGCATTGTCGGCGGCCGTGTTGGTGAGGATGTAGGGGCGCAGGAAGAACACGAGGTCGGTGCGGGTGTCGGTGCGGCTGCGTTTGCCGAGGAGGTCGCCCAGCAGCGGAATGCCGGCGAACCGGCTGGTCGAGCGGTTGTACGATTTGCGCTGCAATCCGCCGAGCACGGCGATCTCGCCGCTCTTGACGCTGATGAACGATTCGGTCTTGCGGCTGCCGATGACCGGCTGCGAATTGCCGTCGATGACGACTTCGTCGAGGATGTCATTCACATCCTGCTTGATGTCGAGTTGCACGGAGCCGTCGTTGCCGATGAGCGGTTTGACCGTCAGGCTCACGCCGATGTCCTTGTATGTGACATTGCTCGTGTAGCCGGCGCCGACGTTGCCGGTGAGCGTGCCGGTGTTTTGGTAGCTGGTGATGACCGGCCGGGACTCACCGACGAAGATCGTCGCCTCCTTGTTGTGCGTCGTCACGATGTTCGGGACGGAAAGGATGTTGGTGTTCGATTTGCGGGGGATGACGCCGAGGCTGAGCGTGGCGGCCAGGTCGCGCGCGCCGGTCGGGTCGTAGAGGGTGGCATACGGCGTGGTTGCGCCGGTGGTGGCATTGGGGGCGCCGGAGACGGTGACGCCGGGGGCGGAGCCGTTGAAGGCGACCAGTTTGTTCCCGGAGAGCACGAGGCCGAGCGCCTCGATACCGGTGGCGGAGGCGTCGGTGAGGGTGATCTCGGCGATCACGACCTCGATGCGAACCTGCGCGAGGAGGATGTCGAGCTGGCTGACGATGTCCTTGATGAGCCGCAGGTCGTCGACGGTGCCGGAGACGACGAGCGAATTGCTGCGTTCGTCGGGCACGACGGTGAGGATCTGGCTGAACTGCTGCGACACGCTGGCGGCGCCCCCGGCGAGATTGAGCCCGGCGGCGACCGCGGTCATGTTGATCTGGGCGCGTGCGATGGCTTGCTGGGCGGCCAGCTGGGCCGGGCTGGGACCATTGGGCGTCGGCGGGTTGGGCCCGGTGCGGTTGGCCGGGCTGACCGCGCCGACGTTGCGGCCGGCTTGGTTCTGGGTGGCGTTGCGGGCCGCGGAATTCTGGCCGGTGACGAGCGAGGTGATGACGGTTGCGACGTCGCTGGCCGTGGCGTGCTTGAGCTGGATGACCTCCTGGCGCGTGCTGGACTCGCCGGGCGTGTCGAGCTTGGCGATGAGGTCGTCGAAGAACGCGAACTGGCGCGGATCGGAGAGGAGGATGACCTGGTTGGTGCGGTCGTCCGACTGGATCGACGTGGTGGTGCCGAGCTGGGTGGCGGCGGCGCCCGAGATGATGCTCTGGAGCTTGGTCACCAGTTCGCTCGCGGTGGTGTTGACGACCTTGTAGAACTTCGGCGTGAGACCCTGGAGCGCGGGTTGGTCGAGCTTCGCCACGAGCGCCTCGATGCGCTGCAGGTTGCTCACGCTGTCGGTGACCAGGGCGGCGTTGGCCTTTTCAAACAGGACCGGCGGGGCCGCGGCGGCGGGATTGAGGATGCCGGCGATCTGCGGCATGAACTCCGCCACGCGCAGGAATTCGAGCTGGAAGAGCTTGGCGGCGATGCGGCCGCTCGGCGGCAGGCCGAGGGTCGAGCCCTCGATGAAATCGGGCGCCTCGGTGCGCGCCGTGTTCAGCGGGGTGACCTTGAGAAATTTCGTGCCGAGCGGGGACACGGCGATGCCGTTGAGGGTGAGGAGCGTCTCGAGTGCCTCGATCGCCTCCTCCTTGGTCACCTTCTGGTTGAGCGAGAACGACAGCGATGTGGCGGGCAGGCCGGCGGGGCGGAGCACGGCGCGACCCGACCAGCGCTCGAGCATTTCGAGGGCGGAGTCGACGGTGATGTCGCCGAACTTGATCGGCCCGACCATGCCGTCCGGCGAGGCCGCCGGCACAACCGCGCGGTTGGCCGCGGCGGAGGCGGGACCGGTGGTGGTGGGACTGGCGGTTGTGGTTTGCGGCACCGGTCCGGGGCCGCCCGGCCGGTTAACGGGCACGGGTTGGGCGGTGGCGGCGACCGCGAACAGGGCCGCGAGCGGAACCAACAGGAGAAGAGAACGGGGGCGGCGGGGACGGTAGGTGGACATTGACGAGTGCTCGTGAAGCAAGGGACGCAGGCTACCGCGCACCAGGCAAACTGCCAGCGTTTCTTGCAACGTTTTCATGACGCCGCATGGGCGCAACGGTTTCCGCAATCGTGCTTCCGGCAGGTCGCCTGGGGTTGAAGGTGGAACCGGCACTCCGTGCAGGTTCAGCCCGCACAGAGTGCGGGCTCCACCTCAATAATCATCCATCACGAACCACATCACCCAGGTCAGGCCGAGGGTGAGCACGACCAGCCCGGCGAGGCCATAAACCATGAGGACGGGATTGCTGCGGGCCTGCCACACGATCCAGCCTAGGAGCAGATCGCTCGGGACGAGCAGGAGCCAGAAGTCCCGCCGGCGCTTCGAGCTGACCTTGCGGATGATGAGCTCATTGAAGCGGTGCTTTTCCGCCATGGCGCGATTGTGTTGGAGAATCTTGAAGACATCGTTCGGGTCGTCGTTCTTCGGCCCGGTGGCTCCGCGGCCGCTTGGCATCGGGCCGCCCGCCATCCTGGCCAGTTCCTCCGCGGTCGGCAGTGCAGCATCGCCCGGCGCGCGAACGTTGTCCCGCTGGAACGTCCGCTCCTTGAACTCGTAATTCTTCCGCGGCGGCTCGTCGGGTTCCATCTCCTGGAGAGTTGGCCCGGATCCGTCGGTTTGCAGCCCAAAAGCAATATCTGCAGGAAGGGCTTGACGCCCCGATCGATTGGGGCGTCAAGCCCCTCCTGCAGGAATGAATCCTTTAGGATCTCGGACCCGTCCCGGCCACGACGCATTTCGGGCTGCCCCGATTCGTGTCGTTACTTCTCCGTCACCTCGTCGGCCGGCTTCACGACATTCTTCTCGTGCTTGGCGGCGCTGTCGCGGGCCTTCTCGACCGCCTTGCCGTAGGTGGTCTCGGCCTTGCGGGGCGGGGTAGACGGTTTGTCCG
This sequence comes from Lacunisphaera sp., assembly GCA_035549095.1. Lineage (GTDB taxonomy): Bacteria > Verrucomicrobiota > Verrucomicrobiia > Opitutales > Opitutaceae > Lacunisphaera. Next base: position 173,228 of record DASZRV010000023.1, read on the forward strand.
GTTTCGCTTCATCCTTTTTCGGCGCTTCGGCGGCCGGCGCAGTGTCCACGCTGGCGGCCGGGATCGTGCCGGTCTGGTTCTTGTAGCGAACGGTGAGTGTCTTCTCGTCGCGTGAGATCAATTCCACCACGGTGCCGGCCTTCAACGAGGTCGCGCTGCGTTCCCCGCGCAGCATGGCCGACTTGGTCAGGGTCACCTCTTCGGCGGTGCACGAGAGCACGCCGAGCAGCAGGAAAAGGGCGGGGTACTTCATGACGGCAGACTGGCGCGACTCGCCGGGAGGGCAATGGCGGATCATTGTGGTCGCACCAATTTGCGAGTTATTGACGCAAGGGAGACGGTGCCGCCGGGTTAATTGCGACGACGTTCCGCGATCACGACGCGCATACGCGCCGATAGAGGGCCTCGTACTTGGGGACGATCGCGGCGGCGGAGAAGTGTTCGCGGGCGCGCGTCCGGGCGGCGGCGCCGAGGGACGCGCGTCGGGCTGGGTCGCCGAGGAGCGACCGCACGGCTTCGGCAAGGGCCGCGGTGTCGCCGAGCGGCACGAGCACGCCGGTCTGGCCATCGACTGAGACTTCCGGAATGCCGCCGACCGCGAATGCCGCGCTGGGGCGGCCGACACTCATCAGCTCGAGGATGCTGAGACAAAAACTTTCCATTTCCGATGTGAACAGGCCCAGGTCGGCGGCCTGCAGGTAGTCCTCGATCTCGGTCACGCGCTCCCGGACGATCAGCCGGTCGGCAACGCCGCGGGCCTGCGCGGCGGCCTTGAGCGCGGACGAGTCGGCGCCGGCCAGGACAACAAGCTTGAACTTTGCCATGGGCTTCAGGCGCGCGATAGTGTCGAGCATCAGGTCGATGCGCTTCAGGGGGCGCAGGTTCGACAGGTGCAGCAGCATGGCCTCGCCGTCGGCCAGGCCGAGTTCGCGCCGCACATCGGTGCCGGCGTGCGGCGCGCGGTGGGGCTCGAAAAAATTATGGATGACCTCGATCGGCCGCTGCACGCCGAGCAGCCGGATGGTTTCGCGGCGCATGAACTCCGAGACGGTCGTGACGGCATCGGATTGCTCCAACGCATGGCGAATCGCTGGCCCATAGCCGGGATCGCGGCCGAGCAGGGTGGTGTCGGTTCCGTGCAGCGTCGTGATGATGCGCAGCCGGTGCTCCTCATGCAGCATCGAGCGGGCGAGAAACGCCGCCGTCGCATGCGGCACCGCGTAATGGACGTGCAGCACGTCGAGGGCATGCGCGCGGCAAACCTCGGCCATCTTCACCGACAGCGGCAGCGTATAGTCGGGATATTTGAAGAGGTCGTAGCTGTTCACCTCGACCGGATGGAAAAACACGCGCGGTCCCGAGGGCAGCCGGAATGGCGGCTCGTAGCTGATGAAGTGAATCTCGTGCCCGCGCCCTGCCAGCTCTTCGCCGAGCTCGGACGCAAGGATGCCGCTGCCACCGACGGACGGGTAGCAGGTGATGGCGATCTTCAGCGGACGTTCAGGCATTTTGAATCAACCACGAATGGACACGAATGAACACTGATGAAACAGGCCGAACAGTGTGATTTGATTCGGGTGCATTTGTGTCCATTCGTGGTTCAAAACCGCCGGGCGGCACGGGTGAGCGGCGCGAGCGAGTCAAACAGCGGCGGATCGTTCGGGAACAGCGGGATGGCCGCGGCTACGCCGCACCGGGCGCCGTTGACCCGGGCACGCGCGAGCTGCAGTTCGACATAGTTGCGCGTCTTGAGTTGCGAAGCGTGCGCTTCCATCGACCTGGTCCACGCGGCGAGCACGGCCGGTGGCGAGACATCGAGGAGGAGCGGGACGGCCCCGGCGGGTTCGGCATCGGGCGACACAGCATAGAACAGCAGCTGGCCGATGGCGTGTGGCGCGCCTTTCAAGCCCTTCAGTCCGCCGTATCGCGCCAGCCGGCCGGCGTCGCGGACCAACTGCCCGAGCCGCCAGTGGTCGGGATGTTGGTTGGTCACGATCGTCGGCGCGAGGACGACGCCGGGTTGCACGCGCCGGATGATCGCCGCCAGCTTGCGGGCATGCGCGGAGGAGACATCGAGGCGGGCGTCGCCATCGAGCCGGATGAATTCGATCGTGGCGCCCAGGAGCCTCGCGGCGCGCCTCGCTTCGGCGGTGCGCCCCGCCGGCGTGCCATGTGTGCCGGCTTCGCCGCGCGAGCAGACGACGAAATGTGCGGGCCGACCGGCGGCGGTCTCGCGGGCGATCACGCCCCCGCAGCCGAATTCGATGTCGTCCGGATGGGCGCCGAAGGCGAGGAGGGGAGGCGGGATGGAGGAAGGCATTTTACAGGAGGTGGCAGAGACCACAGGGAAGAGGACCGTATTTCTCCATTCCCTCGGTTCTCTCCTGTGCAGGAATAGCTTTAGATGTCGGTCCAGGCTTCATCGGAGCGGTCGATGGGATCGCGGGCGACGTACATTATCTCTGGGGCATCGGCGGTGTTCAAGTAGGCTTGTTCGCCGGCGCCGCAGACATAGTGGGTGCAATGGAGCACGGACTGCATCCAGCGCAAGCGCGTGTCGCGTGTCGGGCTGACCTGTTCCTTCGTGAACGCCACGAGCGGGAGCGTCGTGTAATGGTCGCCGCCCTCGTGCAGCTTCAGTGAGCCATCGACCAGCCGCGCGCGGACGATCTCGCCCTGGTGCGGCACGTCGACAAAGCAATCACCGACGTCGCAGGCCGCGCGGCGCACGGCGGGATCGCCGGAGCGAACCACGCGCACGCCGTCGAGCAGGCCCATGCGCCGGTACATCTCGAGGCAGAAGTCGGCGGCGGTGGCCGCGGTCGTCTGCTTGAAGGCTTCGACCCAGCGCGGGTCGACAAAGTTGGGGAGCTGCCGCGCGGTGTTGGCCGACCAGCCGGCCGGGATGCGCTTGAGAAACAACGGTGAGTATTTCCGCTGGAGCTTGTTCTCAAACGTGAAGTTGAACGCCTGCGGTTCGCCCGTTTTGCGGTGGCGCAGGACCGTGTGCGTCTCGCGGCAGTCGTGGTCGCTGTCGTGGCAGAAATAGACGATCTCGCCGCCGATTTCCGCCTGCAGGCGGCGGGCCGTCACGATTTTGGCGTAGAGAAACCTCTTCGGGAAAAACCCGCAGGGCTGCTGGCCGAAACAGATGATAGGATTATTCAAGGCAGGAACCACAGATTGACACGGATGGACACAGATGAGCTGGCCGACGGCATTCGTAACGGGATTGATCTGTGTGCATCTGTGTCAATCTGTGGTTAAGTCGGCTTTTGGTAGAAAGGCCTGCAGAAGGAGCCCGAGGATCATGCAGGCGGCGCAGCCGATGACGTTATACCACAGGTAGGAAATGCTGAGGCTGAAATAAAGGATGAGCACGAACGCCTGGCTGGCGAGTGCAGCCCAGAACACCGCGGTGCCGCCGACACGCTTGAAGAAGAACGCGAGGAGGAAGAGGCCGAGCACGACGCCGTAGAAGACCGAACCGATGATATTGGTCGCCTGGATCAGGTTTTCCGCCAGCGAGGCGAAGAGGGCGAAGCCGATCGCGACCAGGCCCCACAGCGCCGTGAACCATTTCGAGGCCGTGACGTAGTGGGCATCGGAAGCATCGCGCTTCACGACGTGCCGGTAGATGTCGACGGTCGTGGTTGAACCGAGGGCGTTGAGCTCGCCGGCCTTCGACGAGAATGCCGCGGCGAAGAATACGGCGACGAGCAGGCCGATCATTCCATGCGGGAGATGATCGAGGATGAAGGTGATGAAGACGTAATCGGCGTCATTGACCGTGGTGCGCGGATCGGCGGCGCGCAGGGTCTCCTTGGTCGCGGTCCGGGCGGCCTCGGCGCGCGCCTGGGCCGCGAGCGCAACGGTGCGGGCGGTGTCGGCGCCCGCGGCGTCGCCGGCGTGACGCGCGGCCAGCCAGGCGTGGACCGCCCGCTCCTTGTCGGCGAAGGCACTGGCGAAATCGCGCTCCAGTCCTTGCAGTTTTTCGCCGGCGCCGTGGTCGGCCGCATAATGCCATGCCGCCTGGTTGAAGAAGACCGGCGGACGCTCGAACTGGTAGAAAACGAACACCAGCGCCCCGAGCAGCAGGATGAAGAACTGCATCGGGATCTTGAAGATCGCATTGAACATCAGGCCGAGGCGGCTCTCGCGCAGCGAGGCGCCCGCGAGGTAGCGCTGCACCTGTGACTGGTCGGTACCGAAATAGGAGAGCGCGAGAAACATGCCACCGAGCACGCCCGTCCAGATTGTGTAGCGCCGGTCGGGGTTGAGCGAAAAGTCGACCGCCTCGAGCTTGTGGAAGCCGCCCGCGACCGTCAGCGCATCGCCGAAGGTGAGCCCGGCGGGCAGCCGCGCCAGCAGCACGAAGAACGCCGCCACCATGCCGACGAAGATCACGCCGATCTGGTATTTCTGCGTGAGGTTCACGGCGTCGCTGCCGCCGGCGACGGTGTAGACGACGACCAGCAGGCCGGTGCCGATGATGGTGACGTCGAGGCGCCAACCCATGACGGTCGAGAGGACGATCGCCGGCGCATAGATGGTGATGCCGGCCCCGAGCCCGCGCTGCAGGAGGAAGAGCGCGGCGCCGAGCAGGCGCGTCTTCGGATCGAAGCGTTTCCCGAGGTATTCGTAGGCCGTGTAGACGTTCAGCTTGCGGTAGATCGGCAGGAAGACCGCAGCGATGACGATGAGCGCGAGCGGCGCCCCGAAATAGTTTTGTACGAAGCCGAGTCCGCTTTCGTAGCCCTGGCCCGGCGTCGACAGGAACGTGATCGCGCTGGCCTGCGTGGCCATGACCGACAGGCCGATGGTGAACCACTTCGTTTCGCGCGAGCCCTTCAGGTAGGTCCGCAGGTTCTGGTGCCCGCGCGTGCGCCAGATGCCGTAGGCGGCGATCCCAAAGAGGACCCCGAGCGTGACGAGGTAGTCGAGCGCGTTCACGAATACAATTTCGTCAACAGCGCGAGCAGCCCGACCCACAGCACGAACACGCCGAGGACGAACCAATACACGGCGCGCCACGAGCCGAAGCCCGGCAGGCCAGTGGAACCGTCATCGGCCGACGGTTTCGGGGCTTCTTCGGGTTTCACGGGATGGGATGGCAACGGAGCGGAGGTACCCTAAACGCCAAATTCCAAACGCCAAAGGCCAAACCAACGCCAAATTCGAACGGGAAATCCGCCGGGGACTCCGAGGCGACCTGAATTCGCCAAGGATGCGGGGTTCGGATTTCTTTGGCGTTTGGCCATTGGCGTTTTTGATTTCGCCGCGCTGGCATCATTTTCCCAGCGCGAGCAGGTTGGCGAAGAGCCGGTACGCGCCGGGCACGCCGGCCGGCAATTGCCGGAAGAACGCCAGCCCGGTGTAGACGTAGTGGCCCTTGCCGTACTGCGCGACGAGGACGCTGCTCCGGAGCGGCGCCTCGCCCGGGTCGCTCATGGCGAGCAGGGCGGTGTAGTGTTCCTCGTCCCACTTGCTGGGGAAATAAGCGCCGCGTTCCTGCACCCAACCTTCGAAGTCGGAGGGAGCGATCTTGTTCGGCGCATTGAGCGCGGGGCTGTCGGCCGCGATGAACGTGACCGGGGCGCGTTCGTCGGTGACCCGCAGTTGCGGCGCCGGGCCCGCGATCGAAATCGGGTAGGGGCCGAGTTGCTCAGCGGCGAGCTTGCGGTCGGGCCGGTTGTATTGGGCAATGACGGTGCCGCCCGCCTCGACCCAGGCGAAGAGGCCGGGCAGCGCGTCCTTCAGGTCGGAGCGCTCGTTGAAGGCGCGCACGCCGAGCACGACGGCGTCGAGGCCTTTGAGTTTCTCGGGCGTGAGATCGGCCCCGGTCAGCTGGTGCACGACATAGCCCATCTGCTCCATGCACTCGGCGACGGCGTCGCCGGCGCCCGGCAGGTAGCCGACGGTGAAGCCCCGCGTGGCGAGCGGAAAGCTGGCGACGCGCGCCCGTGCCGGCGGCTGGAGCAGCTGCACGGGAATGTGGCTGTAACGGATCTCATAACGTTCGTTCGAATACTCGCGACCGTCGATCTTCGCCACAGCCATGATCCGGCCGGAGGATGTCCCGGCCGGGCTCGTGACCTTGAATTCGAAACGGGCCTTGTCGCCGGCCGTGGCGAGTTGGAACGGCTCGGTCGCGGGCTCGACGAGCCAGCCCTCGGGTTTCTCGAGGCGCAGCGAACCGTGCGTTTCGGCGCGCGCGGCAGTCAGCTCGACGCTGACGACCTTGGTGGTTCCAGGCGCGACCAGGTAGATGTCGGAACCGAACTGCATCGAGAGGGGCGGAATCACCGTGAGCGGGCGCCGGGCTTGCGCCGCGGACGCGCCGGCCAACAGCTGGACCGGTTGGTCGGTGACTACCAGCGTCTGGCCTTCGACCGAGAAGACATGATGAACCGGCATGACCGGGCCGTTTTCCGGAGTGCCGATCGCGTGCGGGTCCTCGACGCGATAGACGCCGGTCGAGCCATCGGCGCGCAGCCAGTACGGCTGGCTGACCGCGGTCGTATCGGGCAAGATGCCGCTGACTTTTCCCACCAGCGTCGACCCGGCGGCCATGTCCGCGGCACCGTCGCCGGTGAGCGTGAGCGCGGGGCTGGTCGTTTCCAGGTGGCGTACGCGAACGTTGGGCGCCGCGAGGTTGATGGTGTATTTAAGCGTGACCGTTTCGCCGGGCACGACCTCGGCGCGATCCACCGTGGTTTCGACCTTCAAGCCGAGGCAGTCCTGGAGCAGGCGATCGAGCTGGGCGCGCTTGGCCTCGACGAGCGGATCGGAGGGCAGGGCGGCCAGTTTGGAACGAATCGCCAGGACGGCGGGTACGGAGGCGGCGGGATTGCCGGGCTTGAACTGCGCGATGGCCTCGTCGGTCATCCGCCCGATCTCGGCGCCGCCGGGCACGCGATTCCACGTCGCATCGATGCCGTCGAAAAGGTCGGCGCCGGACGCAGACGGCGGATCCCCGGCGAGCAGCATGAAACTCTGCACGTTCGGTCCGCCGCCGCCGCGATTGGAAAATCCGCCGAGCCCCTGCGTCTTGTGCATGCCGCGGCTGCGATTGGCGATCGTGCCGAAGGGTTCGCCCGTGACCGGATCATCGCCGCCGATGTCGAGCTTGAAGACCGGGCCGTTCAGGCCGCTGCGCGCTGGATCGCCCCAGGAGTTCCAGAAGATGCGGCGCGGTTGCCAGGGTTGCAGTCCTTCGGCGATCTGGTCGGGGAAGGCGGTGGGGTCGCCGGCGAGTTTGAACGCCTCGACCGCGAGGATGGCCGAGGCGGTGTGCTGGCCATGGCCGCCGCTGCCGGGCGGGATGGGGAAGCGCGTGACGATGACGTCGGGGCGGAAGCGGCGGATGACGCGCACGACGTCGGAGAGGATTTCCTGGTGATTCCAGAACTGGAAGGTCTCCTCGGGCGACTTGGTGAATCCGAAGTCGATCGCGCGGGTGAAAAACTGGCGTCCGCCGTCGACCTTGCGCGCCGCGAGCAATTCCTGCGTGCGCGCGACGCCGAGCTTCTCGTCGAACTCGGGCCCGAGTTCGTTCTGGCCGCCATCGCCGCGGGTGACCGACAGGTACCCGGTGCGGTAGCCGCGGCCGCGGGAGAAATAGGCGATGAGCTGCGTGTTTTCGTCGTCGGGGTGCGCGCCGACATGGAGGATGGTCGCGGTCGTATCGAAGGACTTGAGTTCACCGAGAATGGCCTGGCCGTTGCCGTCGGCCAGCGGCGTTTGAGCGGCGCCGGCGGAGAGGGTGAGCAAGGCCACGCCGGCGAGGATCGCCGCACGTCGCATTCTTTGTAGGTCGGGGTTTATCCCCGACACGTCGGGCGTAAAGCCCGACCTGCAGGTTAAGGAGGTGGGCATACACGCTGGCCCACGGCCAAACAAAAGGGCGCAGCCTGCCTGCGCCCTTGCGGTCAAACGGGAGAGAAAACCCATGACGCGGTTACTTTTTGACGGTGTAGCCGACGGAATATTGCGTGTCCTCCCAGGCGAGCTTCAGCACGCCGCCGCCCGCAGGGTTCTTGTCGAGGGCCATGATGAACTGGTCGACCGGCGTCGCGAGGGTGTCCTTTTTCAGCGCGATGCGGGCGAACTCATGCGCGGCATCGTAGGGATCGGCACCCCACTGGCCGACGAGCTTGTTGACGAGCAATTGCGCGGAGCCGTCCTCGGCCGGCAGCGTGTAGAGGGTGTAAGTGCCGGCCGGGAGGGCCGTGCCGCCGAGGTCGAGTGGCTGCTGGGTAATCAGGACGGTGGCCTCGTCGGCGCCGGTGCGCCAGACCTTGCCGTAGGGCACGAGGCCGCCCCAGATTTTGCGCGGCTGGCCGGTCTTCGGATCCTTCGTGTAAGGCCGGCCGTAGACAATCGTGACGCGATTGCCGTCAATCCGGGCGCTGATGGTTTCATGCGGGCTGACGCGGGGTCGCGGCGTGGCCGGTGCGGGGACGGTATCGGCGAGCAAGACGGAGGCGCCGGCGAGCGCGACCGTGGCGAGGGTGGAGCGGAGCAGGTTCATGATTTCTGCGGGGTTGGAGGGAGCGGGATTCGGACTGGCGCGGGAGGGGCGCAGGCGGGGCGCGCCTGCCGTCGTAGGGGCGCGCCTTGTGCCCGGCCAGGGCGCGGTCGAGCCGCGCCCCTACCTGGCGTCATTTGAGGCTCTCGATGAGCGCGTCGTTCAAGTGGATGTACTCGTCGCGCAGCGAGGGATTCGGATTCTTGGCCGCGGCCTCCTTGGAGGCGGTGGCGGTCGCGATGGCGCCCGCCTTGTCGCCGGCCTTGGCTTGGATAAGGGCCTTGCGGTAGACGAGGTAGAAAGCGTCGGGCTGCGCGGCGATCGCGGCGTCCATCCACTGGATCGCCTTTTGCAGGTCGAGATTGTTGTCGAGGTAGAACATCGCGGCCGGCACGTAGGGTTTCTTGGGATCGTTGGAGGCCATGACCGCCTCGATCTGCGGCTTGAGCATGCCGACGGTGTCAACCTCGAGCTTGATCGGCACGCGCGTGCGATCCCAGACGAAGTAGAGCGTGGCGGAATTGTCGCGCAGGTCGCCGGTGCCGATGGTGAAGGTTTCGACAGTGTACGGGTTGACGACCGGCGTGGCCTTGAAGCGCGCGACGTCGTTCTTCTCGTCGTAGCTGTAGGCGCCCCATTGCGACATGTTCTTGTGGATGATGACCGTCCACTCGGCCTTGCCGGGAATCGAGAAAAGTTCGTAGGTGCCGGCCGGGACGGCGGTGCCGTTGAGCTTCACGTCGGTGCTGAACGAGATCTTCGTCGCGGTATTCGCACCGGTGCGCCAGACTTTGTCATATGGCACCAGGTTGCCGAAGATCTCGCGGCCCTTCATGCCGGGCCGGGAGTAGTTGATCTCGATGTCGGTGATGCCGACGCGCTGCTTGAGGGTGGCGGCCGGGCTGGCATCGGGCAGCGTGAGCTTGGCGGGCGCTTGGGCAAAAAGGCCGGTCGCACAGACCAGGGCCGCAACGACGGACACGACGGGGTGAAGGCGGGTAGTCATGGAAGGGGTAAGAGAAACCAGACCGCCAACAGATTCCATCAAATTATCGGGCGTCCTGGCAGGGCGGAATTACCCCGGCGACAGGGGATTACCTGTAACCTTTCCAAGCGTGGTGGGTTCTTGAAGGAGACCATGAACCACAACCTGCGCCTGGCCTGGCGTTCGCTCGCGCGTTCCCGGGGATTCGCCTTTGTCGCGGTATTCACCCTCGCGGTCGGCATCGGCAGCACCACCGCGATCTTCAGCGCGCTGCAGGCGCTGGTGATCTCGCCGTACAGCTACCCGCGGTCCGACCGCCTCGTCCACATCTGGTCCGGCAACGGCTGGCCGTTGTCCCCGGCCGACTCCTTCGACCTCATCAAGGATACGTCGAGCTACACGGCCTTCGGCATCTACCAGCCGTCGACCTACAACGTCGGCACCCAAAACGCCCAATCCGTGTCCGGCGTCACCGGCACTTTCGACGTCCTGCGCGCCTTCGGTGTCGCCCCCCAGCTCGGCCGCTACTTCGAGCCCGCCGACGACGTGCCGAAGGCGCCCCCGGTGGTCATCCTCAGCCATGCGCTCTGGCAGCAACTGTTCGCGTCCGATCCGTCGGCGATCGGCCGCAAGCTGCGCATCAACGGCACCGACGCCGAGGTCGTCGGCGTGATGCCCGCCAACTTCGAGTTCGTCTGCCCGTGGATGCGCACGGACGATTGCCAGCTCTGGACGCCGCGTTCGTTCGACGCCGACGAGAAAAAGCAGCGCGACAGCCATTACCTGCTCGGCATCGCGCGGCTCAAGGACGGCATCACGGTCAAGGCCGCCGACGCCGAGATCAAGACGATCGGCAAGCGCCTGACCAAGCTCTACCCCGACTCGAACACCCGGAAGGAATTCCTCGTGCGCTCGCTGCACGAAGAGATGACGCGCGACATCGCGGGCAAGGTCTGGCTCCTGTTCGGCTCCGTCGCCCTGGTGCTTCTCGTCGCCTGCGGCAACGTTGCGAGCATGCTGCTGGCCCGCGGGGCGCGCCGGCAGGGCGAGTTCGGTGTGCGGGTGGCGCTCGGCGCCTCGCGGCGCGACCTGCTGGCCATGGGCCTCGCCGAGAGCCTCGTGCTGGCGTTCGCCGGCGCGGCCCTTGGCATCCTATTTGCCTACGGCGGCATCGATGTGCTGCGGGCGGTCACGCCGGTCAGCGCCGCCCGGAAAGCCGCCATGGCGTTGCACGCGCCCGCGCTGCTGTTCGCCCTCGGGGCGACCCTCCTGACCGCGGTCCTCGCCGGCCTGCCGCCGGCGCTGGCGGCAATGCGCACCTCCGTGGCCAGCATCCTGCGCTGCGACGCGCGCGGTGCGGCGGGCTCGCGCTCGCGCCACCACATGTTGCGCGCGCTGGTCATCGCGCAAGTGGCCGTGGCCTTCGTGCTGGCCAACGGTGCGGTGCTGTTCTCCACGGCCTATTTGAAGGTGCTGAAGGAAAACCAGGTGCTCTCGAGCGACGAGGTCATCACGGCGCGGATTGCACTGCAGGGCCCGCGCTACGAAAAGAACGAGCAGCGCGTGCAGTTCTGGAATCTCTTCGTCGATCGCGTCAAGGCCCTGCCGGGGGTGCAGCGCGCCTCCATCACGTCCAAGCTGCCGCTCGAGGGCGGGAGCAACACCAACGCGCTGGTGAACGACGAGGTCTACGACCCGACGATCCGCCGGATGAGCGTCGAGCGATCTTCCATCACGGAGGAGTATTTCGCCGCCATGGGCCTGCGGTTGCTGAAGGGGCGCAACCTCACCAGCGAAGATCGCACCGGCGACATCCGGGGTGTCGTGGTGAACAAGGCCTGCGTCGACAAGGCCTGGCCCAACAAGGAGCCGCTCGGCGAAATCATGCGCGGCAACAACCCGGGCAAGCCGTGGTACACCGCGCGCGTCGTCGGCGTCGTGGAGAACGTCAAGCAGTGGGGCGCCACGGCCGAGGTGCAGCCGGAGATGTACACGACCCCGGAAGGGCATTGGGGTGACAACGCGAACCTGGTGATCCGGTCGACGCTAACGCTCGGGCAACTCGCCCCGCAGTTGCGGAAAGAACTTGGCGCCCTCGACGGGGAACTGGCGTTGCGGGACCTCCGCACGATGCACCAGGTCGTGAACCAGGCGGCCCAGGGCGAGGCCGCGGTCGCGGGGCTCGTGAATTTCTTCATGGCGGCGGCGCTCGGCCTCGTGGCGGTTGGCCTCTATGGTACATTGTCGTACCATGTGCAGCAGCGCACCCGCGAGATCGGCGTACGCGTCGCGATCGGCGCCCTGCGGGGCGACATCCTCAAGCTCGTCTTCGCGCAGGGCAGCCGGTGGGTCGGGATCGGCCTTGCGATCGGGCTCATCGGCAGCTTCGCGCTCGCTTCGACGTTGAAATCGCTCGTCTACCACATGGACGGGCTGACCACGCTGCCCTTGGCGCTCGCGGCCGTCGCCGTGGGCTTGTCGGCCATCGTGGCCTGCTGGCTGCCGGCGCTCCGGGCCGCGCGGCTGGATCCGCTCGTGGCGCTGAGGGCGGACTGAGAGTGTGCGGGCAGCAGTGAGCGGTGAACGGGCTTGTCGCGGGCGCGGTGGAGGCGGGGCCAGCAGCCCCGCGAGGCATGCGCTTCGATGGCAATCCGCGGGACGGATGGTCCCGCCTCCACAAGCTTTGTAGGGCTGGACCTTGGTCCAGCCGCGATGGGTGTTAAGGCCGGCGAGGCGGGCGGCTGCACCAAGGTGCAGCCCTACGGGATCGACTCCACGCCGTGCGCCGCGCCGCCGGCTTCAGCGTTGCCCTCGGGCAGTGGCGTGCGGCATTTTTCGGCCATGGCCGAAGAACCCGCTATACCCCGCGGCTGTGAGGTCCTCTTGCTGGAGGACGACGCCCCGTTGCGAAAACGAGTGGCCGCCTTCCTCACGCGCGAGGGTGCCGCCGTGTCGGAATGCGGCACGCTCGCCGAAGCGCGCCGGCTGCTCGCGGTGATGCGGTTCGAGTTTGCCGTGGTGGACCTGCACCTGCCGGACGGCGAGGTGCTCGAGTTGCTGCGCGCAGGCGCGTTTTCAGAGAACACCGGGATCGTGGTCGTGACCGCCTTCGGCGGCATCCGGGAAGCGGTGGAGGCCATCCGGCTCGGCGCGGGCGACTATCTGACGAAGCCGTTCGAGCTTGAGCAACTGCCGCTGGCCTTCCAACGCTGTGCCACCGCGCGGCGCGGCGCCCGCCGCGAGGAACATGCCGTGCGCCAGGTCGCGAACGGCGCTGCGGCGATGTTTTTCGGCCCCGGCTTGGCGGCGATCCGGAAGCAGGCCGAAGCCATCCTCGCGACTAACCGCCGGCTCGGGCGCGGCTTGCCGCCCGTGCTGCTTGAAGGCGAGACTGGCACGGGCAAGAGCGTTCTGGCGCGCTGGCTCCACCACGAAGGTCCTCGCGCGGACCGGCCGTTGGTAGCGGTGAATTGCGCGGCGCTGTCCGAGACACTCGTCGAGTCCGAGCTGTTCGGACACGAGCGCGGCGCCTTCACCGACGCGAAGACCGCGCGGCTCGGGCTGTTCGAGGCGGCCGACGGCGGCACGCTGTTTCTCGACGAGGTCGGACTGCTCTCGCCACCGACGCAGGCCAAGCTGCTCACGGCGATCGAGGAGGGGGTCATCCGCCGTCTCGGCGGCACGCGCGAAATCAAGGTCGACGTGAAACTCATCGCCGCCAGCAATCGCCCGCTGCGCGAATTGGTCGCAGGCGGCGCGTTTCGCGAGGACTTGTTTCATCGGCTCAATCTCCTGGCGCTCACGCTGCCGCCGCTGCGCGAGCGCGCTGGCGACATTCTGCCGCTGGCACGCCATCTCCTCGCGCGCATCGCCGCCCACCATCGCCTCAAGGATGTGACCATGACGCCGCAGGGCGAAGCCCGCCTGCAGGCGCAGCCGTGGCGCGGCAATGTCCGCGAACTCGCGCACGTGATCGAGAGCGCCGTGATTTTCGGCGGCGGGGCGCCGCTCGATTTTTCCGGCCTCGGCGATCCGCCGCCGGCCGGACCGGCCGCCTGGCGCAATCCCGCCTGGCGGGTGCCCGCGACGGGGTTTTCGCTCGACGCAATGACGGACGAACTCATTGCGGACGTCCTGCGCGAGGAGAGCGGCAACGTCTCCGCGACCGCGCGGCGCTTGGGCGTCACGCGGGACTTCCTGCGCTATCGCCTCGATGGCCGCGCGGCCGGCGGCGACACGAAAGCTTGATGGGTCACTGGACCCAAACGGGGGCGCGCGAGTTGAAGACAATTGGGGACAGGCACCCAGATTTTGGCGGCGACCGGAAACGGGCGGAATCGCCAGTCGGCGCAAGCGTTCGCAGCGGAAGCCTTTGGGCACCTGCTCCGCGGTTGGCACGGCGCGGGCAAAGGAGAGGGGAGCTCCAACCCCAATTGACCATGCAACGCAGCCTCCATTCTCCCGCTTTCTTTCGTTTTGGCCTGATCGCAGTCGTCGCCGCCCTGCTGGCGCGAAACGCGAGGGCGCAGGACAACACCGATCCCTTTGTCTATCTCCGTGGTGGCGCGGGCGACCAGCAGATGGCGAGCAGTTACGATCGCGGCATGACCCAGGGACCCGTCAGTTGGAATTATCTTACCGGCAATTCATTCTGGCCCGACCTGTTCTTCCCGCTGGAAACGCTGCAAGCCGGACCGCTTCCCCCGGTGCTGGGCGAGACCTGGCCGGAGCCGGACGGGTCCGGCTTTGGCCTGGGCAGCGAGACGGGGCTCGATGGCGAGACTTTTTTTGTCGGCTTTGCCATCCTGGCGGGGCGGGGCGGGCTGTCCGATGACGAGTCGAAGCGCATCGTCTCTTACCAGCAGGCGCGGCAACAGTTGCTCGACGAAATCCGGGCGAAACTCGCGGAATTGGCCGACGCGCCTCCCGCCGCGCGCGCGGCGGGCCTTTCCACCCTGGCTGCGCAGCAGACGATTCGCCTCGAGGCGCTGGCGCGCGAGGAGGAGGACATCCGGAGCGAGCTGGCCTGGGTAGGGCCGAAGTTCGGCCGCGCGCTGGCGTTCGGCGCCGCCGCCGGCCAAGCGGAATCGCCGCGCCTCCTGTTCGCCGCCAATTTCTACGACGGCCTCTCGATCGAGCAGCGCATGCTGCTGGCCGAGATCGCCCATCCGGAGGCGTCTGCCTTTGAGACCATCGCGGGCGGCCCGCCCGCCGCGGGGGACATCGTCCTTTTCCTCCCGGCGACATCGCGGGTTCATCTTCCCGCCGGAATGTCACCGGAGCTGGCGGAGAAAGTCCGCGTGTTCGGGCGCGAGAAGGCGAACCTGGCGGATGAGCTCCGCCAGACGGTGCTGCGGGACGATTACATCCTGAGCTCAACCCGCACCCATCGGCTCGAGGCGCTGGCGGCCGCGCAGGCGCCGCGCTTCGCCGCGCTCGAGGCGCGCGCGGAGGAAATTCGCAGGGAGCTGGCGAACCTTGGGTTTCGCGGCCATCCGGACGAGCTGGATCTCCCGATGGAACTTACCCAGCGGGTGGGGAGCTTTTATGCGCGCAAGATGCATGTGCGGCGCGAACTGCTGACCGAGCTCCGTACGCTGCGCCGCGAGCATCCTGGCGTGGGGTTCGAGTTCAACCTCACGGATCGCGGCGACGGCCTCCAGATCGTGCAGACCGGCAAGGACGCGCAGGCCGCGGCCGCCGTGGCCAAATTCAACGCCAGCCAGGCGCCGCTGTACGCCGGATTTATCCAGGAGAGCGAGTCCCTTCGGCGTGAGATCGAGCAGTACCTCCGGCACAACCCGGGACGCTCAAACCGTTCGGTGGACCAACTGGCCGCCGATTTTGTCCGCGCCTACGCGGCGCGCCGGACGGCCGAACAATACCGCGATTATGGCCGCGCGGTGCTGGAACCGGGGTTGTCTTTCGCGCAGCGCCGGCTGCTCTTCACCGCGGCGCTCTGGCCGGCGAAACAACCGGCGGCCAAACCGCAGCCCTGACGCGTGCCGCCCCTCGCCGAACGCCGGCCTGCGACGATCGCGCTGATCCTCGGCGCGATCATGAGCCTGGTCTTTGTCGGGCTGGTGTTGCGCTACGACCACGACCTGCGCGCCGCCATCCACGAGAAGATGATCCGGCGGGACGCCGCCGTGCTCACGTCGGTGGCGCAGCAGGAAATCGAGTCGGCGGGGCTCGCCCCGGACCGGACCAATGCCGGGCGGTGGCTGGCGGCGCTGCTGCCCGCGGCGCATCGCGAAGGCCTGCTCGCGATGGCGATCTTCGATGCCGACGGTGTCGTGCTTGAGAAGATTCCCTCCGGCCAGCTCCTGGTCGAGCTGCCGCCGGGTGATTTCGTCAGCCTGCAGGATGGCCGGCCGATCACGCGCTTCTGGCCGGCCTTTTCGCTGGCGACGATCCTCCCGGGTAGCTCAACCGCGCCGACGCCCGTGCTGGAGGTTGTGCTGCCGTTGCACGGCCGCGCGGCGTCAGCGGGAGCACCGGCACCCGAGCCAATTGGGTTTGTCCGTTACGATCTCGATGCCCGGCGGCTCCAAACGGAACTGGCGGAACTCGACGCCGGTGTGCGGCGGCAAACCCTCGTGACACTAACAGTGGGTCTGGCCGCCCTCGGGCTGCTCGTGGGTGCCGCCTACGCGCTGCTCGGGCGGGCGCAGCGCACCATTGCCGAGCGCACGGCGCGGCTGCAACGGGCCAACGCCGAACTCACGCTGGCGGCGAAAACATCCGCCCTCGGCCAGATCACCTCGCATCTCGTGCATGGCCTGCAGGGCTCGGTGGCGGGACTGCGCTCCGTCGTGGCGGCGCCGACGGGATTGACGGAGAGCGATTCGAAAGCGGCAGCGGGCTACGCCGAGCAGATGCAGGCAATCATCCAGGAGATCGTGGCGCTGTTGGGCGACCGGTCGACCGGGACCACTTACGAGCTGACGGGAAGGGAACTCGCCGAGCTCATCCGGCGGCGGAATACGGCGTCAGCGGCGGACCGAAATGTGACCTTCGGAGTCGACGAGGGTTTTGCCGAGACCGTCGACAACCATCGCGGCGGCCTGCTGTGCCTGATCGTGAGCAACCTGGTGCAGAATGCCATTGCTGCCGCGGGTCCGGCGGGCCGGGTCCGGGTCGCGCTCAAGCGCGATGCGACCGAAGTCAGACTGCTGGTGTCGGACAACGGCCCGGGCATCCCGAGAGAAGTGCGGGATCATTTGTTCGAACCCGGTCGCACCGGCCGCGCGGGCGGCACGGGCCTGGGGCTCGTGATCAGCCAGCTGTTGGCCCGGCAGATCGGTGCCGAGGTGCGGCTCATGGCCACCGGGCCCGAGGGCACGACCTTCGGCGTGAGGCTGCCGTTGGAGGGCGGGCCGGCCTAGGGCGGAACAGGGTGGGTTGTAGCCGCGCTTGAGCCACAGGCGAAAGCGTGGCCACGACAAAGAACCACGCTGTCGCTAAGCTCCGGCGCGGCTACGGCCTTCTCGACGCCCGACGCGGCGCTCAGCTCTTGCCGCTTGTTACCTGCTCCTCGGCATCTACCTTGTTCGCATGGCAGCTTTCCAAACGACGCTGACGGTCCGCACGCGCGGGCAGGGGACCTATGAAATCACGGATGAAGTTGCCCAGGCCGTGCGGAAGAGCGGCATCGCGGCGGGGCTCGCCACGGTCTTTTGCCAGCACACGAGCTGCAGCCTCGTCCTGATGGAGAACGCCGATCCCTCGGCCCGCCGCGACCTCGAGGGCTGGCTCAATCGCCTCGTACCCGAGAACGATCCGCACTTCACGCACACGCTTGAGGGCGGCGACGACATGCCGAGCCACATCAAGATGGCGCTGACCCGATCCAGCGAAACGATCCCGATCGCCGGCGGCCAGCTCCAGCTCGGCACCTGGCAGGGCATCTTCCTGTGGGAACACCGCCGGGCCCCGCACACGCGGAGCGTGGTGGTGACGGCGGTTGGATGAAGCGAGCTTTCCAAGCGGGCCGTTGTGGGGGCGTGGCTTGACCACGCACGCCTGCGCGCACGAGGCGCGCCCCTACAGCCTGAAGAACGCTACGGCGCGTCGGGATGCAGCAGCGCCGCGGATTCCAGTTCGAGCTTGATCACCTTGGACGGCCAGCGCGGTTCCTCAACGGCCTCGAGCTTGCCGTAAACGCTGAGCGTCGTGCCCTTGATCGCCTGCGGATTGAGCGCCGCCTCGTCGAGGACATCCGGCGACAGCGTCGCTCCCACCCGGAAACGCGTCAGGTCGCTTTTGTCCTCGGCAAACTCGACGAGCCCTTTCTTCGGGTCATAGGCCGCCACGGTGCCGGTGAAACGGTAGGACTTGTGCTGCCAGTTTTCGTAAAGCCGTTTCCGGTTCACATTCTTGACGACGCCATTCCGCGGCGCGAAGGCGCCGGACGAGTCGAAGCTCGGCGCGAGGCGATCGGGATTGTTCGGGATCCAGACCGCCTGCAGCAGCGCGGCCGGATCGAGCAGGGGAAACGCGGATCCAAGTTCGCGCCGGACCTTCACCTCGGCGTTGTCCTCGACCGTGGCGGTCACCGGCAGGGGGGGGAAATCCTTGGCCTGAAGCGCGAACGTCTTCGGGCCGGGCGGAAGCGGCCCGATCGTGAGCGGCGTCTGGCCGAGCCGTTGCCGGCCCCAGACGATCGTGGCGCCGGCAGGCACCGACTCAACGCGCAGCTTGCCCTGCGGCAGCCGCACGGTCCCGCCGGCCTCGGTGTTTTCCGCAATGGTGACCTTGTAGGCCTGGGCGGGCCAGCCGGGCAGCTCCAGCTTCAAGTCGCACTCGCCCGGCGGCAGCTGGGCGATGCTGAGCGGGGTCTTGCCGAGGACGGTCGAGCCGTTCTTCACGGTGGCGCCGCTGGGATCGGAGGTGAGTTTGAGCGATCCGAACTTGAAGGCGAAGGAGGCTTCCGCGGTCTTCGCGGCCTCGACCCGCACCTTCTCATTCATGTCGGGCCAACCTTCGGCCCGGGCGGTGATGCCGTAGGTTCCCGGGACCAGACCCGTTGTCGCCTCGCCGGCGGTCAGCTTGATCGCCGCAGCGGCGGTTTCGCCGGCGCCCGGGACACGCGTGGCCTCGATCGTCGCCTCCGCGAGGTTGGTTTTGACCAGCAGGCCGCCGGTCTTTTGCGGGTCGGGCGGGGGTGGTGTCGCCGCCGCGGTCGCGCGGCCGGATTTTTCCCCGGAGCCACGGGTCAGGCTGATCACGCCGATGGCAAGCAGGGCCAGGACCCCGAGCACGGCGGGCATGAACCATTTCTTGCCTAGGAGAGGATGCGGCGCGGGCGGGGCCGACTTGGACGCGGGCACCGCCGGCCGCGATGCGGTTTTGGGACGTTCCGGATCAGGCATGGGATTGAGTTGGCCCGCGCACGGTTCTTGCGGCACCGGCGCAACGGGGCAACGCGTTTTTCGTCACAACGTCGTTAATCGCGCGCCGCCGGATCGCGACCAAGCCACCCCAGTCCGCCCAACAGCGCCGCGGTCAGGACAGAAACCAGCGTGCCCGCGAGAAGCCCGTTCTGCCGAAAGCGCAGCGTCACGAGCGAGCGTCCGGCGGGAACCGGGACGCCGCGCATCCAGCCATTGACGGGCAGGCACGCGACCTCGCGACCGCCGATCGTCGCATGCCATCCTGGATACCACGCCTCGGCCACGACGAGCAGCGCCGCACCCGGGCTGTCGACGGCGACATCGAGCGAATTCATCGTGAAGCGCTCGATATGGGCCGTGCCGCCGGCCGAGTCCGATGAGAGGTGCCCGGTTTGGGTGGCGTACGCGGGCTCGACGAGCGCCGCCTGGTGCAGGTCGGCGCCGGCAGCGATGCGTCGCGCGGCCTCATCGGCATCCGTCACCGGCGCGATCGTCGCCACGAGCCACGCGCGCGACGCCGGCGTGGCCTTGATCTGGAGCGTGCTGGCGCCGGCGGGCAGGGTGATGTTGACGCCGGTGGCCGCGAGCCGGTCGCCGGCCTCGTAGACGTGTCCGTCGGGAGTCGTGTTGTAGGCATGGTGCGGATCCACCCCGGCGGCGCGGTGCAGGTAGACCCAGACCCGTCCGAGGGAAAGCGACTCGAATCCCGTCAGCGTGGCATAGCGATAGAGCATGCCGCTGTTGTCCCGCACGAGGTCCGGCGGCAGGTTGACCCGTGGCGGCGCGGCCTCGCGTTCCAGCCCGTGGGTTCGCACGGCGGCTCGCACGAGATCCTCGGCCGGGAATTCAGCCGGATAACCCGGCAGGAGTTTCCAGGTGAAGACGGCGAGCGCGACCTGGCCCGCAGCCACCGCAGGGAGCGCCCAGCGCCGCGCGTTGGCGGTTGCGGGGGCGGGGGTGGCTGGTACCTTCAGCCACAGCCACCAGGCGCCAACGGAGGCACCGAGCCACGCCGACTGCCCCAGCATCCAACTCGCGGCGCCCGGCCACCCGGCGAGGTGCGTCGCATAATAGGCCGCGAGGCCCGTCGCGACCAGGCCGCCGGCGAGCACCGCCGCCAGCCAGGGGCGACGCCCGGTGGGTTTCGTGCCCGCGAGGAGCGAGGCGCCCGCGCACAAGCCGAGCACGACCAGCACGCCCGCGCGCGCCGGCACCCGAAAACTCGAGAAGCCCGGCAGCACCTTGTAGAACAGGCCGAAAAAGGGCGTGACGTCGCCGATCATGATGAGGGCGCCCACGCCGGCCATCAGCAAGAGCCCGCGCACGATGGGATCGCGCCAGCGGAAGAGCGCGGCGAGTCCGCCGAGGCCGACGGCGACCCCGAGATGGGCATTGTATTCCCAGTTGGCGACGGTGACGCGGCTGGCGGTGGTGAGCAGCGACATGGCCTGGTCGAGGTTCATGGCGAAAGCCGCCGAGAAAGCTTCCGACGCCATGGCGCGATTGCTCTGGCCCACCAGTTCGGCAAACGGCACGAGCACAAAGCCGAGCAACGCCATGCCGGTGACGCACGCCAGCAACAGGCCGGCGGCGGCGCGGAGCCACAGGCGAACCGCCGTTCCCCACGGCGGCTGGAGCACCAGGCCGGTGACAAACAAGCCGGCGGCGAGCGCCGACAGCCAGAACACCTGCGGATGACAGCAGAGGAGCTGCCACGCCCACACCAGCGCCAGCGCGACCCAGCGCCGCCGCGTCGGCGCGAACGCGAACCGCGCGGCAAGCGGGAGGACGAGCGGCAGGTAGCAGAGCGAAAACACATAATTCAACTGGCCCGCCTGCAGCCGCATCACGAGCGGGGCGCTGAACAGGTAAGCCAGCGCGCCGCCCCACGCGGCCGGGCGCGCAACATTCCACGAGCGGGCGAGTCGGAAAAACCCGAGCAGGGCCATCCCGCCATGGAGGAAGAGTTCGAGCGTCGTGCCGGCCTTGACGCCAAACAAAACGGTCAGCCAGGTCGGCGGATAGAATGACGCGGTCTGCAGATCCGCCAGGAACGGCCGGCCGAGGCTGGCGTACGGGTTCCACCACGGCAGCGCCCCGAGTCGCAGGCTGTCGCCCAGGTAGCGCTGGTAGGGCTCCACGATCCGCACGAAGTCGAGCCCGACAAAGAGCGTGGGCTTGATCGCGGCCAGCACTGCAACCCATACCGCGGAGCCCGCCGCGGCCCACCACCAGTCGGCGAACGGCTTGTCCGGCGGGGCGACCAGCGGGGTATCGTCAGGCGATGACATGCGAGGCGGCAGGAATCCTGTCGTCCACACCCGCGCGGAAAAGAAAAAACCAAACCATGCATGGGGCGGGACAATCCACGCGCAGCAATGCCTCTGGCCAGCAGGCGCCGCGATGCTACGTTGGCCGAACGGGAGCGTCCGCTCCGCCTATGAACCTCCTCCTCGTCAGTCCGAAAACCCCCGAAACCTTCTGGAGCTTCCAGCACGTCCTGAAGTTCGTGGCCAAGAAGGCCGCCTTTCCGCCGCTGGGCCTGCTGACCGTGGCCGGGCTGCTCCCGCGCCATTGGCGGCTCAAAGTCGTCGACCTGAACGTGGCGCGCCTGGAGGACGCGGACATCCTCGCGGCCGACTACGTGTTGCTGAGCGCGATGATCGTGCACCGGAAATCCGTGCATGAGATCGCCCGCCGCTGCGCCACGCTGGGCCGGAAGATCATCGCCGGCGGGCCGCTCTTCACGACCGGGCACGAGGCATTCCCGGACATCCCGCATTTTGTCCTCGGCGAGGCGGAGGAAATCATCCCGCGGCTGGTCGCCGACCTGGAACGCGGGCAGCTCCAGCCGGTGTACTACGCGCCCGGTTTTCCGCCGCTCGACCTGGCGCCGGTGCCGCGCTACGACCTCGTCGATCTCCGGCAGTACGTGACGATGGCGGCGCAGTTCTCGCGCGGGTGTCCGTTCGACTGCGAGTTCTGCGACATCATCGTGATGAATGGGCGCGTGCCGCGCACGAAGTCACCGGAGCGGTTCATCGCCGAGCTGGAGGAACTGCGCCGGCTCGGCTGGCGCGACATGGTCTTCGTCGTCGACGACAACTTCATCGGCAACAAGGTCCGCACCCGCGCGTTGCTGCGCGCGATGATCGAGTGGCGCCACCGTACCGGCGCGGAGATGGGCTTTCTCACCGAGGCGTCGATCAACCTGGCGGACGACGCCGAGCTGCGCGCACTGATGGTCGACGCGGGCTTTCGCAAGGTCTTTGTCGGCCTGGAAACGCCGTCGGCCGCCTCGCTCGATGAGTGTCGCAAGCTGCAAAACACCGGGCGCGACCTCGTGGCAGCCGTGCAATCGATCCAGTCGGCCGGCCTCGAGGTCATGGGCGGTTTCATCATCGGCTTCGACAGCGATACCGGCGACATCTTCAAGCAGCAGTTTGATTTCATCCAGCGCTCGGGCGTGGCCACGGCGATGGTGGGCCTGCTGACGGCGCTGCCCAAGACGCGGCTCTACCAGCGGCTGCAGCGCGAAGGCCGCCTGCTCGCGGAGACGACGGGCAACAACACGGCGGCGGTGCTGAACTTCCGGCCGAAACTCAACCGGGAGTTTCTTGAAAACGGCTACCGCGAGCTGATGCGACGCCTCTACGAACCCCGGAACTATTACCGGCGCATCCGGGTGTTCCTCCGCCACCACCGGCCGGAGACCACGTGGCTGCGGCTTTCCCGCGCGGACCTGGGCGCGTTCCTCCAGTCGTTCTGGTTACTCGGCGTGTGGCATCGCGGCCGGCTGGCCTACTGGTGGTTCTTCCTTGGCACGCTGGTGCGTCGACCGCGCCAATTCCGCCTGGCGATCGAGCTGGCGATCATCGGCCATCATTTCCGGCGCGTGGCCGCGACGTTGTAGGGCTCCACCAAAGTCGAACTTAACCGCCGGCAAATTCAGCCTTCGCCTGTGCGAGACCGCGCTGGTAGGCGGCGATGAGCTTGTCCCAACGCGCATTCATCTCGGTGTCGACTTGCTGGCGCGACGGATCGGCCTCGAACCACGCGAGGGTTCGCCGGATGCCTTCGGCAAATGGCGTCTTCGCGGCGAAGCTGGGCACGAGCCGCTTGAGCTTGGAATTGTCGAAGACCGCGGAGACCGCCTTGTCGCCCAGGAGCGTGCCCTCGACCGCGGGCACGCAGGCGATGATGAAGTCGGAGGCGATGTGGACGAACTGCGGCGCCGCGATGCCGGCGGCCTCAGCCGTGAGTTCGAAGAAGCGGTTCCAGGGCAGCGCCTCGTCGGAGGTGATATGGAACGCCTCGCCGATCGCCTGCGGCTGGCCGAACAAGCCGACCAGGCCGGTGGCGAGGTCGCTATTATGGGTGATCGTCCAGAGCGACGAGCCGTCGCCCGGGACGATCAGCGGGGCGCCGCGACGCAGCCGGTCGATGGCGGTCCACGGCTTCTGCCAGGAGTTGAGCACGAGCGGAATCTGGTCGTCGCCATACGTGAGCGACGGGCGGATGATGGTGTACGGGAAACCGTACGCGCGGTGCGCCGCCTCGAGCTCGAGTTCGCAGGCGATCTTGTTGCGGGAGTAATCCCAGTGGGGGTTCTCGCGTGGCGTCGCTTCGGTGATGAGGTACGGCGGGCGTGGCGGCTTCTGGTAGATGCTGGCCGAGCTGATGAAGACGTATTGCCGGGTCCGGCCGCGGAACAGCTCGAGATCGCGCCGGATGTCGGCGGCAACAAACCCGATCCATTGCACCACGACATCCCAATTGTGCCCGGACAGTGCGGCGCGCGCGGCGGCCAGGTCGGTGATGTCGGCGGTGATCGTGCGGGCGCCCGGGACGGGCCGGTGCTGGCCGCGGTTGAGCAGCCAGAGCTCGTGGCCGGCCGCGAGGGTTTGTTGCGCGACGGCGCGGCTGATGATGCCGGAACCGCCGATGAAGAGGATTTTCATGGGAAAATTGGTCGGAGGCTAAACACAGAGGTCACGGAGAGCACAGAGAAATGCCGGCGAGTCTGGAATTATTGGACTCCTCTGCGGGCTCTGTGTCCTCTGTGTTTAGATATCAGGGTTTCCGGGTTGTGGCTCCCAGCGACCAGGCGCCGACGGGGATGCTGCGGAGCCGGCCGACCGTCGCGACATTCGCCCGCTGGCAGCGCATGGGCGGCCGACCGGCGAGGATGGCTTCGAGGTCGTCGACCACGTAGCGGCCGATGAGCGTCTGGATTTCCGGCACGCTGCCCAGCCGGTGTGCCTGCAGGAGCGTGTTGGGCGTGGTGCGGCCGGGCTCGTCCTTGGGAATCGGTTCCTCCGGCCAGACGTCGATCCCGGCGCGGATCTGTCCGCTGCGGGCGGCGGCGAGGAGTTCGGGGAAATCCACGAGGGCAGCGCGGCTGCCGAGGATGACGACGCTGCCGGGCTGCATGCGCGCGAACTGGCGGGCGCCGATGACGCCGGTGTTTTCAGCGGTGTGGGCCGCGACGATGAACACGACGCGGGCGCACGCGAAGCATTCGTCGAGCGCCGCCGGCGTCACGCCGGCGGCGCGCAGCTCGGCAGGCTCGATCCAGGGATCGTGGACGAGGATTTCACCGCCGAAAGGCCGGAGCAGCGGCAGCAGGGCGCGGCCGAGGTTGCCGAAGCCGAGGATCGCGAGAGTCTTTCCGTGCAGGAGGAAGGAATCGTGGTTGTCGCCTTTGAATTCTTTGCCGACGCGCACAGCGGCGTCGGCTTCGTGCATGCGCCGCGCGAGTGAGATCGCCATGGCGAGCGCCAGCTCGGCGACCGGTTGCGCGTAAACCGGCGCGGTGGATAGGACTGGAATGCCGCGCCGCTCGCACTCGGCGTAGTCAATATTCGGGAGGAAGTTGCTCTCGACATTGAAGACGGCTCGCAGGTGGGGAGCGCGGTCAAGGCGCGCCCGGTCGAGCGGCGACTGGCCGATCAACGCAATCGCCTGCGGCAGGTGGCGATCGATGTGTTCCGCCGTCGCGGGCGAGCCGTCGTGCCAGAGCACGCGTCCGAGTTTCTCGAGCCGTCGCTTCGTCTCATCGTCGAAGATCCGGTCGATCCGGCGCGGATGCGGATCGAGCAGGAGGACGGGGTCGGCGGGCGGTGGGAGAGGCATCGCGAGAAAAATTTGATGACTGACGTCGAGGGGAAGGCGAGACCCATCCGGGCGGCGAGGTGTGCGTCGCGCCGGACGCTGCTCTGGTGTAGGTCGGGGTTTACCCCCGACATGTCGGGCATAAAGCCCGACCTACATGGGTGTCGATTGCCTCTCTCGCCACTGCCGCATCGAACGGAATGGTGATTCCGGTATCGCGCTGGGGCGCGGTCTTTGGCAAATCGACCGGCGCATGAAACGTTTCCTCGCCCCGCTGCTTGCCCTCGCTGTCGTTCCGATGTTGTCTGCCGCCATGCCCGCTGCACCCAATCCGCTCGTTCTCCCGCTCTGGGAAGGCACACCGCCGAATGCCCAGCCCGCGGGCAAGCCGTTCGAGCGCGTCCAGGAAGGTAACATCGTCTGGGTCCGCCATGTGTCGAATCCCTCGATCGAGGTGCGGCTGCCGGCGCGCGGCAATGCCACTGGCCGGGCCGTGATCGTGTGTCCGGGCGGCGGCTACGGCGGGCTCGCCTACGATTGGGAGGGATCCGATTTTGCCGGCTGGCTGAACAGCCAGGGCATCGCAGCCATCGTCCTGACTTACCGGCTGCCGGTCGACGGCGACGTGGCCCACCAGAAATGGCTGGTGCCGCTCCTCGACGCCCAACGCGCCATCCGCCTCACGCGCGCCCACGCGGCGGAGTGGGGCATCGATCCCGCCAAGGTCGGCATCATGGGCTTCTCCGCGGGCGGGCACCTCGCCTCGACGGCCGGCACGCACTTCGATGCCGGCGACGCCCATGCGGCTGACCCGGTTGACCGGCTCAGCTCGCGTCCGGATTTCATGGTCCTGGTGTACCCGGTGATCAGCATGCAGAAAGGCGTGACGCACGGCGGTTCGCGCTCCGCCCTGCTGGGCGGAAACCCGCCCGACGAACTCGTCACCCGCTACTCGAACGAACTGCAGGTCACCGACCAGACGCCGCCGACTTTTCTCATCCACGCCGGTGACGACCCGGCCGTGCCGGTGCAGAACAGCCTGCTGTTCTACGATGCCCTGCTGAAGCACAAGGTGCCGGCGGAATTGCACATTTATCCCCATGGTGGCCACGGATTCTCGTTCGGCTTCCAGCACGGCCATCTGCGCGATTGGACGGACGCGTGTGCGCGGTGGCTTGGAGAGCTGTAAGGTTTAAGTGGTAAGCTGTAAGCGGTGAGCTGAGGGCGGCAGGCCGCGAACCGTGAACCGAGAACGCCAAACCGGGAACAGCGCGCCCTGGCGCGCTCACTTCTGATCGCTGATTGCAGTTTGCGGCGAGGCGGCGCGGCTGGTGCGACCGAGCGAGTTGGTGCGCAGGTGGAGGGCGTCGGCTTGGGCCTTGACCAGGGCGGCCGTGGCTTGGTCGACCAGCTTCACGCGCGCGGCGAAATCCTGCAGGTCCTGATACTCGCGCAACATGTGGTCATCGTGATAAGCCTCCTTCGCGCGGTCCTCGTTGGTCATGGCGTTGAAGAAGGCGAGCTGAACAAAGCCCGCGCCAAAGTTCAGCGTGTGCGCATTGAGCACGCCCCGATCGAGTCCATCTTTGGGCCCGAGATAGCGGTCCATCTTGCCTCCGGGAGAGAGCACATCGTCCGGCTGCAGTGGGCGCGGGCCTTTGATCACGACCTTGGGCAGGTGAAGGATGTCATCATTTGCCACCTCGAGTTTCTGGTGAAAGGCCTCGTCGGCCGGTGCACTGGGTGCGGGCTGCGGCCCGGTGAACGACGGCGCTGGGTCGTTCAGGGCGGACCTGAGGTGCGTTGAGAGCAGGGCCGGCTGGTCCGGCTTTTCTTCCGGCGTCGCAGTGTCCTCGGCGGAGAAGCCGATCCCGGCGAGCATGAAGCCGCCAATGAGGCCCAGCCTGGAAGCGACGGGGTTCACATGCGAATAGGTGCGGGGACAGGATGGTTAGGCAACTGCCCGGTGGCAATGTTCCTCCGGCGGCGCGACAAATGATGGTCGACACCCCGGGGCGAATCGGGATCGTTTCGCGTTCGTGCCCAGCAGCTGGAACAGCGCATCGCGGCGCCCCGCCGCGCGCCCACCCGCCCCATGATGCCCGGGGTGTCGCAGGGAGCGCACTCGTTGATCAAAGACGAGTCGGTGCTCCAGCACAAATTCCCGCCCGGCCTCGTGGCGCGCGTCGGCCGCTTCGGCCGGCCCTACGCCGGGATCCTGGCCTTCTTCCTCCTGCTCGTCGTGCTCGACGCCGCGACCGGCGTGATCAACCCGCTGATCTACCGGCAGCTCATCAACCGCGGGATTCTCGGCGGCAACGAACGCCTGATCGTGGAGCTCGCCTTGCTCGCCGCCGGCGTCTCGGTCGTCGATTCCGGCCTGACCTTCTGGCAGCGCCAGCTCGCGGCCCGGATTGGCCTCGACATCCTGCTCGACCTGCGCACCCGCGTCTTCGTCCACATCCAGCGGATGTCGCTGGCGTTCTTCACCCGGGCGCGGACCGGCGCCCTTGTGAGCCGGCTCAACACCGACCTGTCGGGCGTGCGCGACGCCTTCACCGACATCCTGTCGACGGCGGTCGGCAACCTCGTGACCGTGGTCCTGGTTCTCACCGCCATGTTCGCGCTGTCGTGGCGGCTCACACTGGCGACGCTGCTGATCGTGCCGGTCTTCCTGCTCCCGGCGCGCTACGTGGGCCGCCGGCTGCGCGTGCTGACGAAGGAGACCTACGACCGCGTGGCGGAGATGAACAGCCTCATGGTTGAGCGCTTCAACGTTGCCGGCGCAATGGTCGCAAAGATCTTCGGGCGACCCGACGACGAGCGGGCCGTGTTTGTCCGGGAGGCGGGCCGCGTGCGCGACATCGCGCTGAAGACCTCCACCTACGCCCGGCTCCTCTTCATCGGGCTCGGCCTCGTCGCGTCGCTGGCCGTGGCCGTCGTCTACGGCTGGGGCGGCGTCGAGGCGACGCGACACGCGCTCGACCTCGGCACGGTGGTCGCGCTGATTTCCTACCTGCTGCGGCTCTACGGCCCGCTCACCGCCCTCGCCAACCTGCAGGTGGACGTCATGACAACGCTCGTGTCGTTCGAGCGCGTGTTCGAGGTGCTCGACCTGCAGCCGCTCGTGACGGAGAAGCCCGGTGCGCAACCCATCCCGGCGGGCCCGGTGCGCATCGAGTTCGCCGGCGTCGGCTTTCGTTACCCGACGGCCGCGGAGGTGTCGCTCGCGTCGCTCGAGTCGGTGGCCGTCCTCAGCAAGCACCCGGAGCGGACGATCCTGCACGACGTGGCTTTCACCGCCGAACCCGGGCAAATGGTCGCTCTGGTCGGCCCTTCCGGCGCGGGGAAGACGACCCTGGCGCAGCTCGTCGCCCGCTTGTACGACGTGCGCAGCGGCGCGATCCGGTTCAACGGGCTCGACCTGCGCGACGCCACGCTCGAATCGGTCCGGCGGACGGTCGGCATGGTGATGCAGGAAACCCACCTGTTCCACGACACGCTCCGGGCCAACCTGCTCTACGCGCGGCCGGACGCCGCGGAGGCGGAGCTTGCGGCGGCCCTGCGCGATGCCCAGCTCACCGCCGTCGTGGCGGCCATGCCGCAGGGCCTCGACACAATCGTCGGCGACCGCGGGCACCGCCTGTCCGGCGGGGAGAAGCAGCGGGTCGCCATCGCCCGATTGTTGCTCAAGGCGCCGCCGGTCGTGATCCTCGACGAGGCGACGGCGCACCTCGATTCCGAGTCGGAGCGGGCGATCCAGGAGGCGTTCCAATCGGCGCTGCAGGGACGGACGTCATTCGTCATCGCCCACCGCCTGTCGACCGTGCAGCAGGCCGACCTGATCCTGGTGCTGGACAAGGGCCGCGTCGTCGAGCGCGGCCGGCACGCCGAGCTGGTCGAGGCCGGCGGCCTCTATGCCCAGCTCCATCGCACGCAGTTCGCGACGAAATCGCGGCCCGCGCCGGAAACATCGGCCTGATACCGGCGCGCGGTCGCAGCACGGCGCGCATTACATCGACAACCGAGTCGGGATACACCATCAACCCGGCAACGCCTTAACCACGATGAAAAGCTCCGGCAAAGCCAAGGAACTGACCGCGAAAGAACGCGACGAGCTGCTCGCCACGCTCGAGGCCCGATTCAAGAAGAACCCGCGGCGCCATGAGGGGCTCGATTGGGCCAGGGTGCGGGCGCGACTCGAGGCCGCGCCGGCGAAGCTGCGGTCGCTCCACGCCATGGAGACGACGGGCGGCGAACCGGACGTCATCGGCCAGGACAAGAAGACCGGCGAGTTCATCTTCGCCGATTGTTCGCCGCAGAGTCCCGAGGGGCGCGTGAGCCTGTGTTATGATCGCGGGGCGCTGGAGGCGCGGAAGAAATTCCCGCCGAAGGGCAGCGTGATGCAGCTCGCGGAAACGATGGGCGTCGAGATGATGACGGAGGAGCAATATTTCGAGCTGCAGAAACTCGGCGAGTTCGACACGAAGTCGTCGAGCTGGCTCAAGACACCGGCGGAGATCCGCATCCTCGGTGGCGCGATTTATGGCGATCGGCGTTACGATCGCGTCTTCATCGGCCACAATGGCGCGGACTCCTACTACAGCGGCCGCGGGTTTCGGGGCTTGCTTCGCGTGTAGGACCGGGTGCGAGCCGCGCGGGCGGCTCGGGCATTCAGGCCGCAGCGGTGGCGGCGAGCCGGCGGCGCCGCGCGAAGAACCAAAGGCTCAGTGAAATCGGCAGCCCGACGAGGAGGGTGGTGTAGAGAAGACCGAGCCGCAGGCCCTGGACGGTGAAGGGCCCGACCGGGAACGGGACCGCCGAGAGCGGCAGCACGACGAGGTTCATGGTCAGGAACACGGCGATGCCGCACATGACGCCGCCAACCAGGAACCGTTCGCGCAGGCAGCCAAGCCACCGGGTGGACGCGCAGTACGCGGCGGCCGAACCGAACGCGATGAGGAAGTGGAGCGCGACGCCCAGCATCCAGATCGCCGGACCGCCCCCACCGGCGGCGGGATTGGCTCTCGATCCGAGGAGCCCGCTGGCGATGCCATAGAACATGCCCCAGCCGAAATTGTGGATCGCCGACGCGGCATCGAGCGTGCCGGCGATCAACCCGCCGGCGACGATGGCCGGAAGGAGGGACGAGGAAGAGGGCAGGGAGTTTTGGGCGGCGTGGTTCATGGGCGACATGCTGGGCGATCACCTGCCCGGCGGGAACCACGATGCGATCAAGGCCGCGCCGCTTCCGGCGAAAGCCGATCTGGCACGACGAAATCGCAGCGCGATTTCGTTCGCCCGGCCTCAGCGCGCAGGCTCAGTGCCCGGCTCGGCCGGCGCCGAAGCGTCCCCGCCGTCGCGGGAGTCGGTGTCGCCGAAGGTGGCGAGAAAGTACGCCAGCGCGAGATAGTGGAGCCGGCGGGACGACGGCTCCAATTCCTCAGTGACGCTGCGCGCGGGCGCGTCGGTGCCGGCCGTCGGTTCCGAGTCGTGCGGGCAGGCTGGCGGGTGGGCTGGCGTCATGTCCCGACACTTGGCGCGAGGCGCGCCGATGGAACCGATTTGCGATGAAACCCGCCGGTGAGGCGCCGAAGGCCGCCGCGGCGCGGCCGACCGCGGCCGGCCCTCCAACAAACGGCCTGCTCGCGGTCAAGGTGCGGCGAGCTGCGCTTCCTGGATTTCCTTCAAGCAAACGTAGCTTGCCTCCAGTCGCGTCCCGTTTCGCATGACGACCACCGAGGTGCCGCGCGAGACGGGGCGAAACTCCTTCACGCGAGCCAGGTTGACCAGACGCGAACGGTGGATGCGAACGAAACCCGTCGAAGCCAGGCGCTGCCGGGCCTCGGCCAGCTTCATGCGAGTGAAGTGGGTTTCCGCGGCGGTGTGGATCCGCACGTAATCGCCGTCGGCCTCGATCCACTCGATCTCGGCGGGTTGCAGCACAAGCACGCGGTCATCGCGCTTGACCAGGAGGCAGCCGGCCCCAGGCCTCCGGTCGGCCGCGAGGAGTTCGGTGAGGTGCGACAAGTGCGCGTCGCGAGCGGCGTCGCCGCGGAGACACGTGCGGGCCCGTGCGAGCGCTTGCTCCACCCGCGCCTCGCCGAACGGTTTGAGGAGGTAATCGAGCGCCTGCTCATCGAAGGCGCGCAGCGCGAACTCGTCGTACGCGGTGACGAAGATCACGACCGGCAGCCGTACGTCCCTGAGCGCCTGCAGGACGGCAAAGCCGTCCATGCCGGGCATCTGCACATCGAGAAACAGGATGGCGGGCTGGTGCAGGCGGACCGCCTGCACCGCCGCGGGACCATCGGCGCATTGGGCGACGAGCTCGACATCCTCGGCGCGCTTGAGCAGGCGGGCCAGCCGGCGCAGTGCCACCGGCTCGTCGTCGACGGTGATTGTCCGCAGTTTCATCGTGGGCTCCGGGGTGCGTCGCCGGGATCCGAGGCGAGCCACGGCAGGGACATCGACACGACCAGCCCGCCATCGTTGGTCAACCGCAAACTGGCCCCGGATCCATACAGGCGCTCGAGGCGGCTGCGGGTGTTGGCGAGCCCGATGCCGGTGCCGCCGCTGGCCGCGTCGGCGCTGAAACCCGGCCCGTTGTCGCGCACTTCGAGACAGAGGTGGCCGTCGGTGCGGGCGGCGGAGATATGCAGGCGGCTGGCGCGCGTGGTTTCGGCGGTGCCGTGCCGCACGGCGTTCTCGACGAGCGGCTGGAGAATCAGGCTCGGCACCCGGACGCCGAGGGTGGCGGGTTCGACGTTCCAGACCACATCGAGCCGCGGGCCGAGTCGCATCTGCTCGATCGCCAGGTAGCTCCGGACGAAGTCGATCTCCTCCCCGAGCGGCACCTCGAGCGATTGGGTCTTGAGCGACTTGCGGAGCAGCTCGCCCAGTTGGAGCAGCATCTGTTCGGCGAGCGACGGGTTCTCGTGGATCAGCTCCGCGATCGAGTGAAGCGTGTTGAACAGGAAATGCGGATTGAGCTGGCTGCGCAGCGCCTGGAGCTGCGCCTGCTGGAGCAGGGCGCCCAGCTCGGCCGCCTCGACCCGGCGTTCCTTCGCTTCGCGATAATGAGTGACCGCGTGCCAGGCGACGACCGCGCTGGCATACATGACCACCGAGGCGGTGATCAGGTGAGGGAAGAGGCCGCGGTACGCGGCGCCGAATGTCGTGGGCGCGCCATCCGGGAAGTAGCGCGGCGCCAGCAACCACAGCCCGAGCCGCACCGTTTGAAAGATCAGGGGGAAGCTGGCGATCGCGAGCAGGGCGCCCACGGTCAGGCCCAGCAAATAACGCGGCCATCGCGGCGGGCCCTCGTGCAGCCAGCGGCAGAGCCGAAAAGTCGGAACGAACAAGACTACGCAGGCGGCCCAATACATTCCCTCCCGCCGCAGGGCCTCGCCCCAGCCCGGCACGGAACCGTTCACCAAGGATTCCACGCCGCCGACGAGCGAGAAGAGCGTCGGCAGGGCGACATAGAGCAAGGCCAGGGAAACGCGCGGCCAGCGCGCGAAAGGGTTCACGGGCACGCAGTGTAAGGGGGCTGTCAAGCAAAGCGCCTCTTCCGGCGGAGGCGACGCGACCGCGGAATCACGATTCGTCGCAACCGGCGCGGGATTCGTTCCCTCGCGCGCGGCATTGGTCGCAATCCCGTTGAGAGATGCGACTCGCGTGCGTTCGGTTCCGCCATGAACCAACGACTCCCGGTTTGCCTGGTCGCCTTGCTGGCGGCCTTGGCCCTGAATTTGATCGCCGACGAATCGGTCCCGGTTCTCCCGGCGGTGGCCTATCCGGAGGGTTACCGGAGCTGGCGGCACATCAGCAGTGCGGTGTTACCACCGAAGGAGGGCGCGGCCACCGTGCAACCATCGAAGGAAAAGGCGCCGGCGCCGCACGGGTTGATCCATCACGTCTATGCCAACGAGGCTGCGCTCGAGGGCTATCGTACGGGACATTTCCCCGAGGGCGCGGTGCTGATCGCCGACTGGTTTGTGCTCGAGCCGCGCGGCCCCGAACTCATCCAGGGCCCGCGCAAGTCCGTCAACGTGATGATCCGCGATGCGCGGTACTCCGCGACGGGCGGCTGGGGGTTCGAGGATTTCCAGGGCGACAGCCATACGATCCGCAACATCGGGCCGAAGGCCATCACGGCCTGCTTCGAATGCCATCGGCGCGCAGCGCAGCACGAGTTCGTCTTCACGACTCTCAAGGAGAACGCGCCGGTCCCGTGACCGTGGCCGGCGGTGGTGGCACCGGCGGGATTACCGTCCGGGCTTCGACGGCCGGGCCAGCGGGTCGGCGTGACGGTGGATCAGTTTCCACTCCCGGCCTTCGCGGCGGAAAACTTCGGTGACGCGCAAGGTCATCGGGATTGTGCCCGGTTTGCCGGGCACGCGCATCCGGGCGCGCTGCAGTCCACTCCAGAAGGCCAGCGTGTCGGCCGCCTCGGCGTTCACCACCTTGAAGCTGGTGATGCCGCCGGGTGCGAAATGTTTGGCGCCAGAGAGATTGTTGCGGTTCACGCGCGCCGCGCCGGCGACGATGCCGCCGCCCGGGCCGAGGAAAGTGGCTGGCCCGCGCGCCGTGGAGAT
The DNA here is from genome assembly GCA_035549095.1 of Lacunisphaera sp. Taxonomy (GTDB): domain Bacteria; phylum Verrucomicrobiota; class Verrucomicrobiia; order Opitutales; family Opitutaceae; genus Lacunisphaera. The sequence continues at coordinate 206,852 of DASZRV010000023.1, forward strand.
TGCAACCACCTTGCGGGCGTCACCGGCGGCGAAATCTCGAGCCGCTTCGGCCCGGGCGCCGCGGAGGAAACCGCGGAAATCTTTTTGGGATTTCTTCATCCATGGGTTGACCGCGCCCTGCCGCGGCAGGTTGCCGCCCGGCGCACCCATGCGGGCATCGGGCGTGAGACCGATGCATACGCTCATCCACAAAAGGATGTAGGTCGGGCTTTACGCCCGACATGTCGGGGATGAACCCCGACCTACGCGCCGCGCGCCGCTTGACCGGTCGGGTGCGCCGGCTAGCTTTGGGCCAAAGGAGTTCGCCTATGACCACACGCAGGACCTTTCTCACCCAGATGGCCGCAGGTGCCGCCGGCCTGGCCTTGGCGCCGCGCTCCTGGGCGGCGACCTTGGTGCCGAAAAAGAAGGAGCGCCTCGGCGTGGCGCTCGTGGGCCTCGGTTACTACAGCACGGATTTGCTCGCGCCGGCGCTCCAGCTCACGAAGCGCTGTCGGCTGGCCGGGGTCGTGTCCGGCACGCCTTCGAAGCTGACCCACTGGCAGAAGCAATACCGGCTGCCGGACGGCAACCTGTACGATTATCGGAATTTCGACTCGATCGCGAACAACCCGGCCATCGACGTCGTTTACGTCGTGCTGCCGCCGTCGATGCACGCCGAGTACACGATCCGCGCGGCGAAGGCTGGCAAACACGTCTGGTGCGAGAAGCCGATGGCGCCATCGGTGCGCGACTGCGAGGCCATGATCAAGGCCTGCCGCGACGCCGGCGTGTCGCTCGCGATCGGCTACCGGATGCATCACGAGCCAAACACGCAGCGCATCATCCAATTTCGTCGCGAGCAGCGTTACGGCGCGGCGGTGCACGCGGCGGCGGAGGCGGGTTACTTCGACCCGCGGACGGACCATTGGAAGCAGAAGAAGGCGATGGGCGGCGGCGTCATGGGCGACATGGGCGTCTATCCGCTCAACGCACTTCGCTACGGCGTCGGACTCGAGCCGGTCGCCGTCACGGCGAAGGCGTCCACGACGCGGCCGGAGACCTACACCGAGGTCGAGGAGACAATGCAGTTCGAGCTCGAATTCCCCGGCGGCGTCATCGGCAAGGGCGAGGCGAGCTTTGGCCGCGGCATGAACCGGTTGCGCGTCGACAACGAGCGTGGCTGGTACGAGCTCGCGCCGTTCCAATCGTACAGCGGCATCCGCGGCCGGACCAGCGACGGCATCTCCCTCAACGCGACCGTGCCGAACCAGCAGGCGCGGCAGATGGACGACGATGCCGCGGCGATCCTCGACGGCGCGCCGCTGCTCGCACCCGGCGAGGAAGGCTTGAAGGACACCCTCGTGGTCGAAGCGATCTATCGCGCCGCGGCCTCCGGCGGGAAGGAGAAGGTGGGGTAGGGGCTTGTCTTGGATCGGGCCTTGGTTCGACACACCCCGGCGCTTCGCGCCACCCCTCCCATTAGAGGGGTGGCCAAGCCCAGATGGCGAAATGCGCTTTAGGGTAGGGCGGCGACTCCGTTCGCCGCCGCGGCGCGGAGCGGAGTCCGCGTCCTACCTTCACCGACCGGTGAGCTGGAACATCGGGGCATAAAGCCCCTCCTACCGCGAAGACCGGGAATTGCCGCGACATCACTCCGCCCGGAGAGCCTCGGTGGGATTCACCTTGGTGGCGCGGCGGGCGGGGAGGATGCAGGCGACGAGCGCGGCCAGGACGAGGAGCGCGCCGCTGATTGAATAGGTCGGCAGGTCGGCGCCGCTGATGCCGAAGAGCTGGGATTGCAGCGCGCGGCTGCCGGCCCAGGCGCCGGCGAGTCCGGCGATCGCACCGGGCAGCGCCACCTTGAGTCCGCGGCCGACGACATTGCGCAGGACGTCGCCCGGCTTGGCGCCGAGCGCCATCCGCACGCCGAATTCGCGCGTGCGCTGGCCGACGAGGCACGCCAGGACGCCATAGATGCCGACGCTGGCGAGGAGCAGCGCCGTGGCGGCGAAGAACGCGAACAGCCCCATGTTGAAGCGGCGGTCCGAAGAGAAGCCGGCAATGCGGTCGGTCATCAACTCGACATCGAAAATCGGTTCGTCCGGCGCCGCCTCGTGCAGGGTGCGTCGCAGCGTGGCCACCATCGCACGCGGATCATTGGCCGTGCGCACGACCAGGTGCAGCATGATGGTTGCGGGCCATTGCGGAAGCAGCGTGTAATACTCGACCTTCTCGCCGTCCTCGGCGCCGGTTTGGGTCGTGTTGCCGACGACGCCGATGATCCGCATCTTCGCGAGCTTCATGTCGGCGTTGCCGAGCTGGAAGGTCTTGCCGATGGGATCCTCGCCGGGCCAGTGCTTCTCGGCCATCTTGCGGCTGATGACGACATCGACGGTGAAATTGGTGTAGAGCTGCTCCACCAGCTGGATGGTGATCGGCTTGCCGGGCAGCGGCGCGCGCGGCTCGTGGCCGGTGAAGAGCGAGCCGCGCAGGAGCGGGATGCCCATGGCGCGGAAATAATCGGGCGTGACGACATGCAAATTCGAGTTGGGAAATTTGCCCGGCTCCGGTGGCGGCCGGTCGGTGCGGAAGAAGGAATTGCTGGAAGTGTTCCAGGTATAGGGCAGCGACGAGCAGAACGCGGCGGCGTCGACGCCGGGAATGGCGCGCACCTTCTCGAGCAGGGCCTCGTGGTGGCGGACGAAGAGGTCGGCGTTGCGGGTGATGGCGGCGTCAGGCGGATTCGACACGCGAAGGGTCAGCACGTGGTCCGGCTGCAGGCCGGTCGGCACGGCATTGAGCCGGTCGAGGCTGCGGATCAACAGGCCGGCGCCAACCAGCAGCATGACCGCCAGCGCGACCTGCACGAACACGAGCACATCCGCCAGGTGGAAGCGGCCGAACAGCGTGCGCACGGCCGGGCGGGTGTTCTTCAGGGCGTCGTTGGGATTCGAGTGCGACAACTGCCACGCCGGCGCCAGGCCGAAGGTGACGCCCGCCACCATCGTGATGCCGGCGACGAAGAACCAGACGCCGTAATCGAAGCCGCCGTCGCGCATGAGCTCGCGCATTTCCCACGGGGCCAGACGCGAGACGAAGTCATAGCCCCAACGTCCGGCCAGGAGGCCAAGCAGGCCGCCGCCGAGCGCGAGCAGCAGGCTCTCGACCAGCAACTGCCGCAGGAGTTCACCGCGCGTGGCGCCGAGGGCGGTGCGGATCGCCATCTCGCGGCTGCGGCCGAAGGAGCGGGCGAGGAGCATGTTGGCGACGTTCACGCAGGCGATCAAAAGGACCATGCCGACCGCGCCCATCAGGAGGTAGAGGCGCGTCGTCGAATCGCCCTCAAGGCGGTCGCGGAGGGTCTGCACTTTCACGCCGATGCCGGCGTTGGACTGCGTGTATTGGTTCGCGAGGCGCTGGGCGATCGCCGCGAGCTGCGTGCGGGCGCCCTCGAGGGTGGCACCGGGCTTGAGCCGGCCGACCACGTTCGTGCCATTGTGGTTCGCCCGCTCGCGCATGAACTGGGCGTCGGCGAGCGGCTCGATCGGAACGAAGGCATCAACCGTGCGGTAGAACTTGAATCCCGGCGGCAGGATGCCGGCCACGGTGGTGGCATTGCCGTCGAGGATGACCGTGCGGCCGGCCAGGTCGGGCTGGCCGTGAAAGAACCGCTGCCAGGCGGCATGCGTCAGCCACACGACCGGCGCGGCGCCGACGCGGTCGTCATCGGCCCGCAGGTCACGCCCGATGGCGGCGTGCACGCCCAGCACGGCGAAGAAATCCTGCGAAACCTGCCCGACGGTGATTTGCTCGCTGGCGTCGGGTGTCTTCAACTTGGCCCCGTCGGTGCGGTAAATCGCCAGCCCGGAGAAGAGGTCCGAGCCCGCGCGCCAATCGAGGAAGTTGGGATAGGACACGCTCATGTCGGAGTACTGGCCCGATACCTCGGTGACATGCACGAGCCGGTCGGCCTCGGGATAGGGCAGGGCGCGCAGGCAGGTGTTGTCGACCAGGCTGAAGATGGCGGTATTGGCGCCGATCCCCAAGGCCAGCACGAGGGTGACGAGCGCGGTGAAGCCGGGCGACTTGCCGAGCAACCGCAGGGCGAGGCGAAGATGGTCCATCGTGGAACTATAACCCGGCGGTCTACGCAGAAGTTGCAGAAGGTTATGACCACGGATTGCAGGGATGGCGCCGATTCCCCAAAACCCACCGCCGCGGCGTCGTGTTTAACTCTCCGTTAACGGAACCTCGGCTCCATTGACAGACTCCAAGGTTGGCATCGTCATTTATCCATGAGCCTCAAGACCCATCTCCCCACGTGGTGGCGTTCTATCTGCGTTGTGCTGGTGATGGCGGGAGTCGCGGCCTGCCCGGCTTTCGCCGACAACCCGCCTGCGCCCGGCGCCGCCGAGACGATCGTCGGCACCAAGCCGCAGCAGGTCACCGCGGAAGGCGAGGGCGTGCACGGGCAGCTTGCGGTCGCCCAGGAGCTCATCAGCCCCGACACGAGCGGCGACCTCGTGTATACCATCACGGTTGAGCCGCTGTTCGGCCAGGTGGGACTGGCCGGCGGCACCGACGAGGATTTCTTCAAGAACAAGAGTGGCGGGTTCGGTTACTTCGCCTACAAGCCGCGCGAAGGTTACGTCGGCGAGGATTCGTTCACCTACACCGTGCGCAACGTGACCTCCGGCCTCGTGTTCCAGAACAAGGTGGTGATCGACGTGAAGCCGCCGCCGCCGGTCGTGCTGGACAAGTTTGTCATCACCAAAACCCGGTCGCACGACGTGGTCGAGCACACCGTGGCCCTGAACACCAAGCCGAACATTCCCATCTCGCAAAAGCTCCCGAGCCACGAGGACTACATGAAGCCGGAGGAACGAGCCGCGGTCGCTGAACCCAAGGTCGCCTACGCCCTGGACGACAAGGCCAAGCCCGGCCATGGCACGGCGCGTCTCGATCCCGCCACCGGCCAGCTCAACTATGCGCCGGACCCCGGCTTCATCGGCGAGGACCGGTTCAACTATTACACGGTGGATGAGAACAACCCGCAGCTCGGGGTCGAAAACGCCGTGGTGGTCAGCGTCGAGCCGATCCGCGACCTGAAGCACATTGTGGCCGACCGCTCAAAGAGCCGCCAGGTCGACCTCGTCTTTGTGATCAACAACTCCCGCTCGATGGCGCCGCACCAGGCCCGCATCGCCGAGAACCTCCGCCGTTTCCGGCAGCTTTTCGACGAGAAGAAGCTCGACTACCGGATCGGTGTGCTGACGACCGATTTCGTGAACGCCGAGGCCGGCGGCCGGCCCGCGGAGCAGCATTTCTTCAAGGAAGTTCGCGGCGCGGAGCTCGACGCCGCCGGGCAGCCCGTCCTCGACCGGCGCGGCCGGCCGAAGCAGGTGACCAAGAAGGTCGCGAGCAATGGCGAGCTGGTGACGCTCCCCGAGCTGCCGCAGCCGTGGGTGACGCCGGCGACGCCCGACAGCATTTTTGCCGAGCTCGTGCAGGTGGGCACCAATGGCGACAGCAACCGGACCGCATTCACGGCGGTGTACAACCTCGTCGCCAACTACCAACACGGCGACAACGCCTTCTTCCGGCCCGACGCCACGACGATCGTCGTGTTCTTCATGGACGAGGAGGAGACGCGCATGGCGACGTGGAAGGACGTGCCTGGTGGCGGTCGCGAGGCGGAGTGGGTGGAAAACGGCAAGCTGCCGGCGCTGCTCAACGAGTACAACGCGAGCCATCCGCAGAAGCGGCAGACGCTGGACAGCTACATCAACTTCTGGGTGCTGCGCCCGTTCATCATCATCAAGGGCAACAAGCGCGGGAAGATCGAGATGGATGCGGTGGTCGAGCCGGCGAATGTCTCGCACCGCCGCGCCGCCGAGCTCACCGGCGGCACGGTGCTGAACATCGAGAGCGATTTCTCCGTGCCACTGGCTGCGCTGGGCGATCGCATCGCCAATACCGTCGCCGTCGCGCTCGACCCGGTCGGGCCCGGCGCGACGCTCTACAAGAAGAGCCTGCGCGTGCTGGTCGACGGGCAGGAGGTGAAGCCGGACCCGGAGAACGGCTGGGCCTACGACGATCTCACACACAGCATCCGCTTCAACGGCGCGGCCAAGAAGCAGGCCTTCGAGGCGAAGATCGACATCACCTACGAGGAGCACCGGTAGGCCGGAGGACCGGCCAAGTGCCAAGTGGCAGGTGACAAGTGCCAGGGTGTAGGAGCGGCTTTACGTCGCGGGGCGCCTTCAACCACGGATTTCACGGATGCCGCGAATCGCTCCTTGGCGGGCCGCGGCTTGGCCGCGTCCGAGGTGTCATCGCGCCCTGCGAGGGGATCAGCGGACCACGAATCTCTTGAACCTGACCTCGCCCGCGCCGGACGCGATTTCGCTGCCGATCTCGACGCTGGCGACGAACCACTCCGCTTTCACGGCCCCGATCTTGAGGAGGTAGTCGAAGTAGTCGGCAAGGCGAAGTTCGCCGCGGCCCGGCAGGTTCTCGGGCAATAGCGCGATGAACACCCACTGGCCGTCGACGTCGTTGTGGTCCGGATCGATGAACACCTCGTGGGCACGGCCGGCGATCACGGCGCGGGTCGTTTTCTTGTCCGGGAAGAATGGCATGTCCCGGCGATCAAACCAGATCATGAGCTTCGCGCGGACGTTGCGCTCGCGCGCCTCGGGGGCGTCGGTCAGGCTGATGTCCGTCGACGTGTTGTAGGCGCCCGTCGCCCGCGCCGCATAGTCGTAGTCAATCACGAGCCGGCAGTCTGCCAGCGGCGCGGGCAGCCGCGGCGTGGTCGAACGGTAGTTGTCGAAGGGTTTCTTGCCGAAGATGAGTTCGGGAAACGATTTCACGGCGGTGTCCTCACCCGTGAAGTCCCAGCGCCAGCCCATGGCGCCCGTCGCGCGATCGCGGAAGATCGACTGGCGCCAGGCGCGCCCCGGGCGGGCCGCCGCGACGTTCCAGACGTTGTTTTCCAGCAGGTATTCGCCGTTCTCCAGGCGGTCCCAGTCTCCGGACTTGACGACTTCTTCCGCCGGCAGGGCGACGGTGGCCAGGAGGAGGAACGCGAGTGGGAGGCGGCGCATCAGCGAAGGTCTTATCGCGCGCGATGCGGGCCACTGCAATCGTCGAGTGAATGATGAACCATTGTGCCAGGTCGCGGGGGCCCAAGGCGCGGTTGATCCGCGCCCCGCGGGATGTCACTTGATGCGTGGCAGGTGCAACCGGGCGCGGACTCCGCCAGCGGCGTGCCTCTCTGCGGGCGTCGCTGGCCGACTACCGCCGTGATGTCACGTAATACGTGACATGCCGTTCAGACAATCTTCGCTGGGATCAGGGCGTCCTCATCGAGACGGTAGACGGCGCACGGCCGGCGGTAGCCAGCAGCGACGACCTTGCGCCCGTGGGCGGTCTCGCGGACGAGGGAACGCGAGCGGCTTTCCCGGTAGACGTCGCGCTACTGAATAAAAAAATTTCGCATAAGTTGCGATGGAATCATCGGTGGCCCGTCGCAATCAGTTGGAGAAAGCGCGACTCGTTCGTTGATGAAGTCCCGACGCGCCGGTTGGCGTCCCGCGCCGGCGGATTCCGGCGGTCTCCAACCAATCTCACTGTTCATGACCCATCGATCCGTTCCACCACCCTCCAATCCAAACCCTGGAAGCGCCGCTCCGCGCGACCATGCGCGCGTGCCGATCTTTCCGCCCGTGCTCCCCCTGGGAACGCTCGCAGCGGGAATCCTCCTGGAGTGGGCCTGGCCGTTGGCGGGGCGCGTGCATTTTCTTTCGCCGGGCTTTCGTTTTGCGGCCGCGGTGCTGCTTTTCCTGCCCGGGGCGGCGCTCTTCTTCGGCAGTGGCCGGGCCCTGCGGCGCGCGGGCACGGACGTCAACCCCAGCCGGCCGACGACCGCCGTGGTCCAGCGGTGGCCTTTCAGCTGGAGCCGCAACCCGATGTATCTCGGCGGCAACCTCGTGTATCTGGCACTCAGCCTGGCCGTCCCGCTTTACTGGGCGCTGCTGCTTTTCCCGCTGCCGGCGCTGCTTTGCCACTACCTGGTGGTGCTGCGCGAAGAGGAATACCTTGGGGAGAAATTTGGCGGTGAATTTCGCGACTACTGCCGGCGGGTGCCGCGTTGGTTCTAGACGGGCTTCCCTGAGTTCAGGCGAGGGGAAATGGAATCATCGGCCGGTTCGCCCGCCGGGCCTCGTCGCGCTACGCGGCGGGATTCGGAGCTCCGGCCCTACAAGTCGAGCGTAAAGCCCGACCTACAGGGGCCGGAGCCGGCTGGACTTTTGGGCGGGGTGGGATTGGGTGCGTCGTATGCCGAGGTTGAAGATGATCTGGAAGATGATTTTCGACGGGCGCGGAAAGCCGCTGCCGCCGAAGCACCGACCGCGGCCGGGGGAATGGCGCGACGATTCCATCACGGGCAGTGTCCTGGGTCACTCGACCGTCTTCTTGAATTTCCTCGGCGTGCGGATCCTGACCGACCCGGTCTTCTCCACGCGCGTGGGGCCGGGCCTGCCGCCATTCGTGCTCGGGCCCAAGCGCTACCACGCGCCGGCGCTGACGCCGCGTGAGCTGGCGCCCGACTTGATCGTCCTCAGCCATGCGCATTTCGACCACTTCGATGTCTGGAGCCTGCGGAAGTTCGACCGCCGCACGCCTGTCGTCACCGCCCGTGCGACATCCGACCTGTTGCGCTGCCATGGCTTCCGCCACGTCCACGAGCTCGACTGGAACCAGAGCAAGACGATCGGGACGCGCGGCGGCCCGGTGCGCGTCACGGCCCTCGAGGTGGCGCACTGGGGCGCGCGGATGATGAAGGACGACCATCGCGGCTACAACGGCTACCTCCTCGAGCGCGGCGGCCATGCCGTCTGCTTCGCGGGTGACACGGCTTACACGCCGGCCTTCGCCCAGCTCCGCGACGAGAGCCGTCCGATCGATCTCATGCTGATGCCGATTGGCGCCTACGACCCGTGGATCCGGGCGCACTGCAACCCGGAACAGGCGGCCGACATGGCGCGCCAAGCCGGTGCGCTGGCGTTCGTGCCGATCCACCACGAGACTTTCAAGCTGAGCTCCGAGACGATGGACGAACCCGCAGCGCGCATCCGCGCGGCGTTCAAGGATGAGCCGGAGCGATTGCTGGCGGTGAACGTCGGGCAGACCTTTCGGGTGCCGCTGCGGAACGCGAGGGCAGCGTGACGATTAACGCCGGCGAGGCTGAAGCTGTTTTGAACCTCAGAACGGCCCGGATGAACACGGGATGGCTTTGGAAGCGGGCCAGGGCTCCAAGGCATCGTTCATCCCTCGGCTGGCAGCTTGAATCGTGGCTGAGATGATGGATGCGGTGGCGGCGGGATTCGGAGATTCCGCCCTACAACGTCGGGCAAGCCCGACCTGGGGAAAACAAAACGCCCGGCGGCGATGCCGGGCGTTGCAGGAATAGCTTAGAGCTTACCGCCTAAATCTTACCGGTATTCTTCATTCGTGTTTGCGTTTATGATCTTAAAATTCTCCACGTGATAATTGGGGTCCGCCCTGAACGCCAATTTGACCCCAAACGTTTTCTCGACGCGGACGAGGAGTTCGGAGTCCTCGGAGCGGAGGCGCTCGAGAATCGAGGGGTGGACATGGATGCGGAGCGAGTACTCCTTGCCGTCCTTGCGGGCCTGGAGCCGGCGGGCGACGGAGCTGAGCTTGCGCTGCAGCTCGACCGACATCGTCGTGGCCGACTTGACGATGCCCCGGCCGCGGCAATACGGGCAGGCCGTGTAGATGTTGGCGGCGAGCGACTCCTGCTGGCGCTGGCGGGTCATCTGCATGATGCCGAGCGAGGAGATGGGCAGGATGTGGGTCTTGGCTTTGTCCTCCGACATGAGCGCGACCATCTTCTCGTACACCGCGTTGCGGTGGCGGCGCTCCTTCATGTCGATGAAGTCCATGATCACGAGGCCGCCGATGTTGCGGAGCCGGATTTGGCGGGCGATCTCGACGGCCGCCTCCATGTTGACCTGGAAGATGGTGTTCTTCTCGTCGCCAGAACGCGACTTGTGCGAGCCGGTGTTGACGTCGATCGAGATGAGGGCCTCGGTCTCGTCGATCACGATCTCGCCACCGGAGGGCAGCGCGACGCGGCGCTGGAAAGTCAGCTCGATCTGGCGCTCGATATTGTAGCGCTCGAAGACGGGGATGGTCTCCTTGTACCAGGCGATCTTGCCGCGGGAGCGGGAGGAGATCTGGGAAACGAGCTCCTGGGTGCGCTTGAAATCGGACTCGTCGTCGATGAGCACGCGGTCGATCTCCTCGGTGAGGAAGTCGCGGACGGTGCGCTCGACGATGTCGGGCTCCTGGTAGAGGCAGGCCGGGGCGCGGTCGGACTCCATCTTGCGCTGGATCTCCGTCCACTTGGTGAGGAGGAGGTGGAGGTCGCGCACGAAGTACCGGGCCTTCTTGCCTTCGCCGGCGGTGCGGACGATGACGCCCATGCCCTCGGGGATGGTGAGCTCGTTGATGAGGTGCTTGAGGCGCTTGCGCTCGTGCGGGTCCTCGATCTTGCGCGAGATGCCGCAGCCGTCGGAGAACGGTGTGAGGATCAGGTAACGGCCGGGGATGGAGAGGTTCGTCGTCGTGCGCGGGCCCTTGGTGCCGATGGGGCCCTTGGTGACCTGGATGACGATGTCGGTGCCGGGCGGATAGAGATTGGGGATATCCTTGACGGTGGGCGCGGCGCCGGGGCGGGGGGAGTCCTTCTTCTTGTTGACGCGGACAACCTCGACGGAGGAGTCGGCGGCGGCCGGGAGCATGTCCCAGTAGTGGAGGAAGGCGTTCTTCGCGTAGCCGATGTCGACGAACGCGGCCTTGAGGCCGGGATCGAGATTCTTGATGCGGCCCTTGTAGATGCCGCCGACCATCCGGTTGTCGGATTCGCGCTCGATCTCGAAACGATCGAGCTGGCCGTCGACGAGGAGCGCGACGCGCTTCTCGAGCGGTTCGGAATTGATGACGAGTTCCCGGAAGGTGCCCTTTTCCTTCCGGAAGACGCTCAGAATTTTCTGGAGGATGGGCCGCTGGGCGGCGCGTTCCTTGGATTCATGGCGGAGTTGTTCGGCAGTGAGGGGCGCGCTGGCTTTCTGGGGCGGGGGATTGGCGAGCTCCTCTTCAAGGCGTGAGGCGGCGTCCTGTGGCGGGACGCCGGGATTGGCAGGCTGGTCGTTCATGGTGGGGTTGGACCCGGGTGGGTGTGGACACGGGGCACTTGCGGCCAGCAGGCTGCGCGCAGGAGATTCCGGCAGAGCGGTCAATATCGGGGAGGAGGGTTGTCACGTTAAGTGTCCCTCCGGAAGCGATAGACGCTTTGGACCAGTCCTTGCAGCAAGCAGCAGCTGAGCACGAAGGTGCCGCCGTAGCTTATAAAGGGAAGCGGTATGCCGGTGACCGGCACCAGACCGATGGTCATGGAGATGTTGACGAATACGTGCACCCCGATGAGCACCGTGACGCCCAGCGCCAATAAGGCGCCGAAGCGATCGCGGGCGAGACCGGCGATGCGTATTCCGTTCCACAACACCACGGCAAACAGTCCGATTAAGGTGATGCTTCCCAAAAATCCCTTTTCCTCCGCGATGACGGAGAAGATGAAGTCGTTATGCGCGATGGAGCGCGGCAGGTAGCCGAGCTTGGCCTGCGTGCCCTCGGTCCAGCCCTTGCCGGTGAACCCGCCCGATCCGACCGAGATGAGCGACTGGCGCTGGTTCCAGCCGATGCCGGTCGGGTCGATCTTGTCGGGGGCGACGAAGGCCAGGACGCGGTTGCGCTGATAGTCGTGCAGGGGCAGCCAGGAACGCTCCTCGTAGGCGCCGCGGTCGGTCGACGGCGAGAGGTGGTGTTCCTGCATGAAGGCCCAGTAGCGCCAGGTGTCGAACGCCACGATGCCGACGAGGAGGGCAAACAGCCCGACGGCACCGGCAAAGAATCGCGTGGAAAGGTTCGAAAAGTACAACATGGCGAAGACCATCGGGACCAAAACCAACGCCGTCCCGAGGTCCGGCTCGGCGAGTATCAACACCATCGGTATACCCGCAGCAAGAGCCAATTTTACAAGGGTTTGGAGAGAATCGCGCACGGTGCCGATCTTGTCGCCGGTGAGAATCGCGGCGCTCATGACGAGCACGGCGAGCTTGGCGCTTTCCGAGGGCTGGAACGACACGCCGACGTTCAGCCACCGGCGCGCGCCCATGCCGCGGGTGTCACCGATGTGCGGGATCAGCACCAAGACGAGGAGGACGATGCTGGCCAGCCAGATCCAGTGCGCCCAGCGCAGCCAGAGGCGGTAGTCGAGGAGCGCCGTGGCCACATAGATGACGGCGCCGCCGCCGATCCAGATGACCTGCTGGAACCACTGTTCGCGGCCGCTGGCGAGTTGGGCGCTGTAAATGAAGAACACGCCGAACAGGCACAGGAAAAACAGGCAGACGGGCGTGATCCAGTCGAAGCTCTCACGGGTGGCGAGCTTGAAGAATCCTCGGAGATCGATGCCGCGGGTTACCTTCACAGGGGAGAAGCAGCCACTAAAGACGCGCAGGCGCGGCTGGCAACGGTGCAGTGCGGGTTGGCGCTGGGCGGCGATGCACGTTGTGGGTCGGGCTTTACGCCCGACAGTTGTCGGGGACAAACCCCGACCTACAAGAGTCGACGGTTGTAAAACGGGGTATTCTGCGGTGTTGCCAACCGGGGGGCCCGGCGTAGGTTTCCCGACCCGTTGATGATGACCGTCATCACCCTCACCAAGCCCGTATTCATCGCCGCCGCCGCCGAGACCTCGTTGTGGGTGCTGGTAACGGCCGGGCTGGCGGGCGCGGCGATCGGTTTCGTGGCCGTGTGGCTGAGCATGCGCCAGACGCGGCGGCTTTCGGAACAAAATGCCAAGGCGCATCTCGAGCTGGCCAAACGCGAGGCCGCTGTCGCCTCGCAGGAGTTGATCAACAAGGCCGAGGAAAAGATCCGTGAGCGCGAGACGGAGCTCAATCGCGACCTCGACCGCCGCAAGATCGAGATCGAGCTCATGTTGCGCGAAATCCGTTCGCACGAGGAGTCACTGGCCCTGCTCGACTACCAGCTCGAGCAGCGCCAGGAACGGCTCGCGCGCGAGGCCACGGCGATCAAACAGGCGCGCGACGCCATGCGCGACTTGTCGAAGACGCTGCGCAAGCGCCTCGAAGGCGCGGCCGCGCTCGACGGTGAGGAGATCCGCAAGCAGTTGCGCGAGGAAGTCACCTTCGAATGCCAGGAGGAGCTGCGGGCATTGCGCAAGGAACTGCTCGAGCGTTCCGAGCAGGACATCGTGCAGGAGGGCAAGCGCATCCTCGTCTCCACGATGCAGCGGCTCGCCGGCAAGCCGAACAACGACATCACCGCCACGATCGTCCAGCTGCCCAACGAGGAGATGAAGGGCCGCATCATCGGCCGCGAGGGCCGCAACATCAAATCATTCGAGGCGGCCACCGGCACGACGCTCCTGATCGACGAGTCGCCGCAGATGGTGCTGATCTCGTCGTTTGACCCCGTGCGGCGCGAGATCGCGAAGCTCGCGCTCGAGGGGCTGCTCAAGGACGGCCGCATCCACCCGGCGAGCATCGAGGAATTCGTCGGCCGCGCGCGGCAGGATCTCGACCTGCACGTGGCGCAGATCGGCGAGGAGGCGGTCGACCGCCTGAAAATCTCCGGCGTGCACCCCGAGATCATCAAGCTCCTCGGCAAGCTCCGTTTCCGGTTTTCCTACACCCAGAACGTCCTCGATCACTCCATCGAGGTGGCGCAGCTCTGCTCGATGCTCGCCTCGGAAATCGGGCTCGAGCCGAACGTGGCCAAGCGGGCCGGCCTGCTGCACGACATCGGCAAGTCCATCGAGGGCGAATACGAGGGCAGCCACGCACTGATCGGCGCCGACTTCGTGCGTCGCTACGGCGAGACCGACATCGTCGTCAATGCCGTCGCCGCGCACCACGCCGAAGTGAAGCCCGAGACCATCTACGCCGGGCTGGTGATCCTGGCCGACGCCATCTCGGCCTCGCGCCCCGGCGCGCGCGCCGAGTCGATGACCTCCTATATCGAACGGCTCGGCCGGCTCGAGAAGCTGGCGATGACGATGCCGGGCGTGCAGCAGGCGTTCGCCATCCAGGCGGGCCGCGAGGTGCGCGTCGTTGTGCAGCCGAGCGTCGTGACCGACGAGCAGGCGCACGCGCTGGCCAAGGACCTCCGGCAAAAGATCGAGCAGGAGCTCGACTACCCGAGCACGATCAAGGTCACCGTGATCCGGGAGCAGCGTTACACGGAAACGGCGACCTGACTTGGACAGAATTCACAGAATTTGGAAACGCAGCGAAGTTCTTCCCGAAATTCTGTTCATTCTGTCTAGATTTTCCGATGTCCAATCCAAGCATCCTCGAGACTTTCCCGAATCCGGCGCCGGCGCGCGACTACGTGATCGAGCACACGCACCACGAGTTCACGTCGCTGTGCCCGATGACGGGCCACCCGGATTTCGCCGAGATCACCGTGCGCTACGTGGCGGACAAGAAGTGCGTCGAGCTGAAATCGCTGAAGCTCTACTTCCACGGCTATCGCAACGAAGGAATCTTCTTTGAGGCGGCGACGAACAAAATCTGTGATGACCTCGGCAAGGCGCTGCAGCCGCGCTCGCTGGCGATCGTGGCCGACTGGAAGGCTCGCGGCGGCTTCACCTCGCGCATCACCTGCGAGTGGAAGAAGAAGGGTGGAGCGCGTTGAACCCAACGCGCTTGATCTGAAAGCGCGCTGAGATCGGCGCGTTCCACCCGGTTGGGTTTGCCCGAGGCGGGGTGCGGCGACCCCGCCCTACACTGGCGGATTCAACATTCCGACCGCCGCAGCGTGCAAATTGGGGGTGGCGGCGGCGATCGTCGATTTCGCCGGCCACGGCGAGCCGCCCTGCCAGTCGCTGACGACACCGCCGGCGCCGCGCACGATCGGAACGAGCGCGGCGATGTCCCACGGGTTCATGATCGGGTCGAGGCAAAGGTCGGCCCAACCGGTGGCCAGCAGCAGATACCCGTAGCAATCGCCCCACGTGCGTGCGACGCGGACGGTGCGGGAGAGTCGGTCGAAGGCCGCGCCGTTTTGGTGCGTTGCCGGTGTCGTCCAGTCGCACGTGAGCATCGTTGCCTGTTTGAGCTCCGTCGTGGCGCGACACCGAACACGCTCGCCGTTCAATTCCGTGGTTGTGCCATCGCCGATGACAAGCTGGCGGAGGATTGGCTGGTGGATGACGCCGAGCACGGGTTGACCTTGATGGAGGAGCGCGATCAGCGTGCCGAAGAGCGGGCAGGCCGTGGCGAAGGACTTGGTGCCGTCGACCGGATCCAGGACCCACACGAACTCGGCGTCGGGGCGGTCGGACCCGAATTCCTCGCCGATGATGCCATGGGTGGGGAACTGCCGCGCAATCATGCGGCGCATGAGTTCCTCCGCGCCGCGGTCGGCGTATGTGACGGGCGTGTCGTCGGCCTTGAGCTCGATCGCGACATCGTGCCGGCCGAACAACGGGCGGATGAAGTCGCCGCTGCGGGCGGCCAGTTCGAGGGCAAAGGCGCGGTACGGGGCGAGGTTCACGGCCAGAGCCTGTCCGACGACGAGCGCGATTGGCACGGCAAAAAATGCGGCGGTCGCACCGGAACCGCTGATGTTCGTATTGCGAACATCAGCGGGAGACGCTGCGGGATGGAAGCCGCGTATGTTCGTAATACGAACATCGGGTCGAGCGACGCTACGGACCCAAGGCAATCCACGGTGGAGCGCGTTGACCCTAACGCGCTTTTCGCCCATGGGAGAAAACGCGCTGGCACATGCGCAATCCACCATGGTCACCGACACGCCGATCCATTTCATCGACTTCGAGGGCAACATCGAATCGGGCATCCTCGAATTCGGCGTGGTGACGCTGCGGGGCGGCGAGGTGATCGCAACCCGCACGCGGCTGTGCCAGCCCACCGGGCGGATTCGCGTCGAGGACGCGCGCGTGCACGGACTGCGAGAGCCGGACCTGTGGGACGCGGCGCCGTTCAATGAGGAGTGGGAGTACTTTGCGGGCTTGCGGCAGACGGGGCCGCTGGCGGCGCACTTTGCCCAGGTGGAAAACCATTTGCTCCGGTCGGTGTGGGATTATCCCCGCGCGGCGCCGGATTTCGCGCGTCCGGGCGCGAGCATCGCCGAATGGGGACCCTGGATCGACACCGGCCGGCTGTATCCGCAGTGCTTCCCGCAACTGGGCGAAAGCAAGCTCGAGCGGCTGGTCGCGGCGACCGGCGTGCAGGCCGAGCTCGACGCCCTCGCGGCGCAGCATACGCCGGTGGAGCGGAGGCGGTACCACGCCGCGCTCTACGACGCGCTCGCCGGGGCGTTGTTGCTGCGCGCGCTGTTGCTGCGGGCCGAGTTCGCCAGCGCCACACTGCCGTGGCTTCTGCAGATGAGCACGCTCAACCCGGAGAGACGGCAGGACCTGCAGCAGGGCGAGTTGCTTTAGGGTGGACCTTGCACACCGTGCGAGGTCAGCCCGCACGGAGTGCGGGCTCCACCAACGCGCGGCATCAGAGAGACGAAAAACTTCACGGTCGGGCGGGCTGATCTCACGCGGCCGCCGCCGGCTGGATGGCGTGGCGGGTGGACTGCGCAACCGCCCAGGTCGCGACGACCAGAAGCAGGAGGAGGCCATAGGCCGCGCGGGGCCCGGGACCGGCGACGATCGCCATGGCGGCGGAGGTCAGGACGGTGCGCAGGACGCGATCGTAGGCATTGAAGAACGAGCCGATGCGACCCATGACGCGATTGTCCACGAGGTGGAGCATCACGGCGTTGCGGGCGACGCGAATGCCGGCGTTGCCAAACCCGAGGAGCGTGCCGGCGACAAAATAGAGCGGCACATAGGGGAGGAAGACGATCACGGCCATGCCGGCCGCGAAGAGCAGCATCGTCACCGGGATGGTCTGCCGCGCGGAATGTTCGGCGAGCAAGCGCGGCAACCAGGCGCCGGCGAGGATGGCGCCGGCGGCGAAAGTTACCTCGCCCGCACCAAACACCCAGGCGCCTTGGTGCAGCACATCCATCACGTAAATCGGGAACAGGTAGTTTCCAACCATGACGGTGATGAAAGGCATCAGCGATGCGGCGAAAAACGCGGTCAGTCGCGGACGATCGCGCAGCCACGCCCAACCCTCGCCGATGGCGCGCCAGGCGGAGACGCGCGGGGCGCCGGCGTCCAGGTGCGAGGCGTGATAGGGCAGCGTCGACTGCACCAGGAAGCTGGTGAGATAGGTCGAGGCATCGAAGAGCAGGATCGTGGTCAGACTGACCTTTTCGACGAGGATGCTGCCGAGGCCGCCGGCGATCATCATCGCAACCTGGCCTTGAACCTCCATGAGGCCCATGAGCGACTGGTAATGCGCGCGGTCGAAAACCTGCTGCAGGAAGGCGAACTTGGCCGGGTAGTGCAGCGTGTAGTAGAGCATGCCGCAGAAATAAATCGTGGCGAGCTGGGCGAGGCCATACCGGCCGAGGATCGCGCCGAGGACCGCCATCGACGCGGTGGCGCCAAGGCCAAACAGTTCGCTCGTGAGGAGCATGGTCTTGCGCGAGTGGCGGTCGACCCACGTCCCGTAGTACGGCATGAAGAGGAACAGCACGATGGTCGTCACGATCGTAACCGTCCCATAGGTCTCGCTGCCGCCGTCGCGGTGCACCAACAGCCACGGCACGGAGAAGATCGTGATGCCCGAGCCGATCGACCCGATCACGTTGGCGAACAGCAGCCGCCGGATGCGAAAATCGCGGAGCAGTTCCTTCATGATCTTGATGGAGGCATGTCGGTAGCGTGCCGGGCGGCGAAATGATGGCAAGCGGCGGGCGGACGGGCACCAGTGCAGCCGCCGGCAAATGGCGTCGGAGCACCTGCGGCAGGCGGCACGCAAGACGGCGGGCTGAAAAAGCCCGCACGGAGTGCAGGTTCCACCTGCAGAACCGAGGCCGCCCGAGCCGCTCAGAACCAGCCCCGGCGCTTCAGGTAGATGGCCATCAACACCGTCGACACGAGCGTGAACAAGCTTGCGATCAGGTAGCCGTGCGGCGAACGCAGCTCGGGCATGTGCTCGAAGTTCATGCCGTACCAGCCGCCCACCATGACGACTGGCAGGGTCACGGCGGTCAGCGCGGTGAGGAACTTGATCCCCTCGTTGGCCTCGAAGGCCGCCTTGTTGAGGTAGATGTCGAAAGCCATCATCAATCGCTCGTGGTAGCCAAGGAGCGTTTCCTCGAGGCGCGCGAGGTTGTCGCGCAGGTCGCGGTAGTACGGCAGTAGCGTCGAGCGAATCATCTTCGAGTCGCCGCGGGCGAGGCGTTCGATGATGTCGCGCTGCGGACGCACGATCTGGCGGAGCTTGGTGAAGTCGCCCCGGACGTGGAGCAGTTCGTTCACCAGGTCCTTGGCCGAGGCCTTGCTGAGGACGACTTCCTCAATGTCTTCCAACTCGTCATGCAGCTCGGCAAGCGTCGGCACATAGTTGTCGACAAGCAGGTCGAGCAACGAGTGGGCCAGCCGGTCGGGGCCGCGCGGGCCGGGGCCGGCGGCCTTGGCGAGGCGCTCGGCGAGGGCCATCACCGAGCGCAGCGGCTGGCGGTGAAAGGTCACGAGGTATTCCTTGCCGAGGAATAGGTCGAGTTCGGTCGAGGCGAATTTCTCCTCCCGGGTGAAGTCGACGGCGTGCGTGACGAGGAACAGGTAGTCCTCATAATCCTCGATCTTGGGCAGGCTGCTGGGCGTGACGCAGTCTTCGATGGCAAGCGGATGGAACTGGAAGACGCCCTCGAGGATGTCCTTGATTTCGCCATCCGTTGGGTTGTCGAGATCGACCCACACGATCAGGCCCTTGTCGGCGCGGACGAGGCGCAGGGCTTCGAGCTCGAGGTCGCGTCCGACCAGCTTGCCCTCGCTGAAGATGAAGGAATGGATCATGCGAGCCGCCAATGTTCAGCCGGCGCTCGGGAGGTGGCAAGCGTGTAGGGCGGGATCGCTGATCCCGCCACCATTGATAGCCGAGCGGCGGGATCAGCGATCCCGCCCTACAGATGAGCGCGTCGCGATCACTTCGCCGGGCCGAGGATCTTGTTCTCGAGCTCGATGACCGTCGCGATGAAGGCCTCGGGGGTCGGTGCGGCGAGCAGGGCGGCGCGGCTCGATTCCTCCTTGATCAGGCGGCAGAGCGCGCCGACGAGGATGAGGTAATCGGTCGGGTTGTTCTTCGGCGTGCCGAGCACGAAGAGGAGCTTCACCGTCTGGTTGCTGTTCTCGAAATAAACGCCCTGCTCGCTGCGGCCGACCGCGAGCACGATCTTCTTCACGTGTTCGGTGCGGGCGTGGGGCAGGGCGACCTCGTTGCCCAGGCAGGTGGTGTCGACGCGTTCGCGCGCGAGGAGTTCGTTATAGAAGCCCTGGAAATTGGCGACGTTGGGGTCGTGCTCCAGCCGGCGGGCGATCTCCTGGAGTGCGACCGTGCGTTTCGTGCTCTGCACGGCAAGGACGATGCGCTCGGGGACGAGGAGACTGGAGAGACGGGTGGCCATGCACGAACGGTTTGAAAAAGAGACGCCCGGCGCAAGAGGTTGGCAAGGCCGGAAACAAGTGCGCCACGACCCGCGCGGGCGCACCTCGGCTTGTAGGGCGGGGTCTCCGATCCCCGCCGTCGGTCAGGCGGCATTGCTACGCCATCTTCGCCAAGCCTTCGTCGGAGATGCCGCCCGACAGGCGCTTGAGGGCAAGCGCCCCTGCCTTTCAAACCGAAGGAGTGGTCTCGATCGGCGGGTTGCTGTTGGCAGCCTCTTCCTCGTCGGATTCGACGACACGCGCGATGGCGAGCAGTTTGTCGCCTTCCTCGAGATTGACGAGGCGGACCCCCTTGGCGCCGCGGCCGGTCTCACGGATCTCCTTCACGCGGGTGCGGATGCTCTGGCCCTTGGCCGTGAGCAGCATGACCTCGTCGGCATCACGGACGCTCAGCGCGCCGGCGACGGCGACGGAGCCGTCCTCGGGCAGGTCAATGGCAATGACGCCGGTGCCGCCGCGGCGGATGAGTCGGTAGTCCTCGAAGGGCGTGCGCTTGCCGATGCCGTCCTCGCGGGCGACGAGCAGGCGCGCCTCGGGGTCACAGACCTCGATGGCCTGCAGGAAGTCGCCTTTCTTTTTGAACCGCATGCCGGTGACACCGCCGGTAAAGCGACCCTGCGGTCGCAGGCCGAGCTTCGGGCCTTCGTTCTCGTTCTCGCCTTCGGCCGCGGCGGCGGTTTCGCCATTTTCGGCCGACTCCTCGGTGGTCCCGCCGGCAGCGCCTTCGAAGAAGCGAACGGCCTGGCCGAGGTGCGAAACGAGGATGACCTCGTTCGAGCCGTTGGTGAGAACGCAGCCGATGATGATGTCGCCGTCAGAGAGCTTCATGCCGCGGATGCCGCCCTCGCGCGTGGCGCCCTCGTATTCGAGGAGGGAGGTCTTCTTGATGGCACCGTCGCGCGTCGCCATGACCACGTATTGTTCGGCGGCGAATTCCTTGAAGCAGAGCATGGCGGCGAGTTTCTCGCCGGCATTGAGCCGCAGGAAGGACGAGACGGACTTGCCCTTGGCGGTGCGGGTGCCCTCGGGGATGTCGTAGATTTTCTTCGCCAGGCACTGGCCGGTGCTGGTCAGGAAGAGCACATAGTCGTGCGTCGAGGCCGTGAACAGCGTCTCGACGAAATCCTCCTCATAGGTTTCGGCGCCGATGACGCCCTTGCCCCCGCGCTTCTGGGCGCGGTAGGCGGCGACGGGCGTGCGCTTGATGAAGCCGAGGTGGGAAACAGTGATGACGCAGCCTTCGTTGGGGATCACGTCCTCCATGCGCAGCTCGCCGGCGTCATCGACAATCTCGGTCCGGCGCGGCGAGGCGTACTTGTCCTTCAGCTCGAGAAGCTCCTTTTTGATCAGGGCGAGGAGCTTGGCCTCGGAGGCGAGGATCTCGCGCAGCTCGAGGATGAGTTTCTCGAGCTCCATGTACTCGGCCTCGATCTTGCCGCGCTCGAGCCCGGTGAGCTGATAGAGGCGGAGCTCGAGGATGGCGTTGGTCTGGATCTCCGTGAGGGGGTACTTCGCCATCAACTTCGACTTGGCCTCGTCGCGGTCCTTGGAGGACCGGATGATCTTCACGAAGTCGTCGAGGTTATCGAGGGCGATGATATAACCCTCGAGGATGTGGGCGCGGGCCTCGGCCTGGCGGAGGCGGAACTCGGTGCGGCGGGTGACCACATCGCGGCGGTGGTCGATGTAGCACTCCAGGAGTTCCTTGATGTTCATCTGCTTCGGCCGCTTCTGGTCGAGGGCGAGCAGGATGACGCCGAAGGAGGATTCGAGGGCGGTCTTCTGGTACAGCTGGTTGATGATGACCTGCGCCTGTTCGCCGCGCTTGAGCTCGATGACGATGCGCGTGTTCTCGTCGGACTCGTCGCGCAGGTCGCGGATGCCGTCGAGCTGCTTTTCGCGGACGAGCTCGGCGATGCGCAGCACCAGCGTGGCGCGGTTCACATTGTACGGGATCTCGGTGATGACGATCTGCTCGCCGCCGCCCTTGAGTTCCTCGGTGTGGGCCTTGCCGCGCATGCGGACGATGCCCTTGCCGGTGGTGAGGTAGGACTTGATGCCGGCGCGGCCGTTGATGTAGCCGCCGGTCGGGAAATCGGGGCCGGGGATCAACGTGGCGATCTCCTCGACCGGGATGGAGGGCCGGTCGATGATGGCGCAGGTCGCGGCGATGATCTCGCCGAGGTTGTGCGGCGGGATGTTGGTCGTCATGCCGACGGCGATGCCGGTCGAGCCGTTCATCAGCAGGTTCGGCAGTGCGGCGGGCAGGACGGTCGGCTCGGTGGTCGACTCCTTGTAGTTCGGGACGAAGTCGACGGTCTCCTCCTCGATGTCCTTGAGGAGTTCCTCGGCGACGTCGCGGAGGCGGGCCTCAGTGTAGCGGTAGGCGGCGGGTGGGTCGCCATCGACGGAGCCGAAGTTGCCCTGCGGGTCGATGAGAGGGTAGCGCATGACCCAGCTTTGGGCGAGGCGGACGAGGGTGTCGTAGACGGAGGAGTCGCCGTGCGGGTGGTAGTTCTTGAGGACTTCGCCGACGACGCCGGCGCACTTGTCGAAGGGACGGTTGTGGAGCAGGCCCTCGCGGAGCATCGCATAAAGGATGCGGCGCTGCACCGGCTTCAGGCCGTCGCGGGCGTCCGGCAGTGCGCGGCTGATGATGACCGACATCGAATAATCGATGTAGGCCGTCTGCATGATGTCGGTGATGTTGGCGGTCGAGAGCTTTTCGTTGGCCGTATACATTCAGGGAAGGCGGAAAGAATTTGTTCTTACAGGAGGTCGCTGAGAGCGCAGAGGCTTTGAAAATCGATGATCTCTGCGATCTCCGCGTGCTCCTGTGGGAGATTGAGATCAAACGTCCAGATATTGGACGTTCAGGGCGTTGTCCTCGATGAACTGGCGGCGGGGGGCGACCTCCTCGCCCATGAGCAGGGTGAAGAGCGCGTCGGCCTTGGCGGCGTCGGCAATGTTCACCTTGAGGAGGCGGCGCTTCTCCGGGTCCATCGTCGTCTCGTAGAGCTGCTTCGGGTTCATTTCGCCGAGGCCCTTGTAACGCTGGATCGACAGTCCCTTGCGGCCGTTGGCGCGGATCTGCGCGATGATCTCGAGGGGCGAGAAGAGGTCAGTCTTGGTCTCGGTTTTGGCTCCGGCGTTTTCGGTGAAGACGTAGCGCGGCTGGGTCGACGGGGCGAAGGAGGTGGTGTCGAGGCCGGCCCGGGCCAGGGCCTTGAGCAGCTTGGTGAGCTCGGTGGACTCGAAGATTTCGTGGATGGTGACGCGGCGGGTCGGCAGCGAAGGGGTGGAGTGGCCGTTGGCGCCGTTGCCGCCATTGGCATTCAGCTCGGCATCGAGGCCGCCCTGTTGCAGGAAGGCGGCGCGCGCCTTGTCGTCGGCGAGGAACTCGTGCGACTCCTTGTTGCCCTCGCGGATGCGGGCGATGTAGCGCGGCAGCTCGTGGGTGGCCTTGTCGTGCTGGTCGAGGTATTCGGCGAGCGCGGCGCCGTGGCGGGTGATGCCGTGTCCGAGTTTCTCGAGGGCGGCGAGCATCTCGACGATCTGGTCGACGCTCGCCGGCGAGAAGGCGTGCGCGTCGGCGGTGCGGGCGAGCATGATGTCCTCGGAGCCGAGTTCGAGGAGGATGCGGTTGAGCTGCTCGTCGTTGTCGACGTACTGCTCGCGCTTCTTGCGCTTGATCTTATAGAGCGGCGGCTGGGCGATGTAGACGTAGCCGCGCTCGATGATGCCCTTCATCTGCCGGTAGAGGAAGGTGAGGAGGAGGGTGCGGATGTGCGAGCCGTCGACATCGGCGTCGGTCATGATGATGACGCGATGGTAGCGGGCCTTCTCCGCGTTGAACGAGGCATCGTCCTCGCCGGTGCCGATCCCGGTGCCGATGGCGGTGATGAGCGTGCGGATTTCCTCGTTTGAGAGCACCTTGTCGAGCTGGGCCTTCTCCGAGTTGATGAGCTTGCCGCGGAGCGGAAGGATGGCTTGGTACCGGCGGTCGCGGCCCTGCTTGGCGGAGCCGCCGGCGGAGTCGCCCTCGACAATGTAAAGTTCGCACAAGGCGGGGTCCTTCTCGGAGCAGTCGGCGAGTTTGCCCGGCAGGCCGCCGCCGGAGAGGGCGCCCTTGCGGATCGTCTCGCGCGCCTTGCGGGCGGCCTCGCGGGCGCGGGCGGCGGTCAGCGATTTCTCGATGATGCGCTTGCCGACGGCGGTGTTGCTTTCGAAGTAGAACATCAGGCCCTCGTAGGCGGCGGAGCCGACGATGCTCTCGACCTCGGGAGAGAGCAGCTTGACCTTGGTCTGCGACTCGAACTTCGGGTCGCTGTGCTTGATGGAGATGACAGCGGCGAGGCCCTCGCGGACGTCGTCACCCGTGATCTGGGGATCCTTGTCCTTGAGGAGATTGTTGGCCTTGGCGAACTGGTTGATGGCGCGGGTCAGCGCGCTGCGGAAACCCGACAGGTGCGTGCCGCCGTCGGGATTGTGGATCGTGTTGGTGTAACAGAGGACGAGGTCGTTGTAGGAATCGTTATATTGGAGGACGATCTCGAGGTGGACCTCGGCATCCTTGCCGTCGATCTGCGTCTTGGTCTCCTTCGCCATGCGGACGGGCTTCGGATGCAGGGCGGTCTTGCCCTGGTTCATCTGCTTCACGAACTCGACGACGCCATCCTTGTAATAGTATGTCTCCGGCTTCGGGTCGGCGGGGCGTTCATCGGTGAAGGTGATCTCCAGGCCCGAGTTGAGGAAGGCGAGTTCGCGCAGGCGCTGGGCGATGCGGTCGGCGACGAAGACGGTGGTCTCGCGGAAGATCTCGGCGTCGGGCTTGAAGGTGATGAGCGTGCCGGTGCCCTTGGCCTTGCCGATGACTTCGAGCTTTTTCACGGTCTTGCCGCGCTCGAACTTCATGTGGTGCACCTGGCCGCCGCGGGACACCTCGACCTCGAACCATTCGGAGACGGCGTTGACGCACTTGGCGCCAACGCCGTGGGTACCGCCGGAGAACTTGTAGCCGCCCTGGCCGTACTTGCCGCCAGAGTGGAGCGTGGTCAGGACCATCTCGACGCCGGGAATCTTGTATTGCGGATGGATGTCGACCGGGATGCCGCGGCCGTTGTCGCGGATGCTGATCGAGCCGTCGACATGGATGGCGACCTCGATCTTGTCGCAATGACCCGCGAGGTGCTCGTCCACGGAGTTGTCCAGGACCTCCGAAACGCAGTGGTGCAAGGCGCGTTCATCGGTGCCGCCGATGTACATGCCGGGCTTCTTGCGGACGGCTTCGAGACCCTCGAGTTTGCCCAGTTTTGAGGCGTCGTAGGTCGCGCTGGTGGCGTCGGATTTTACAGGAACGTGGACAGCTTCTTGATCAGACATTCGGGAGGAAAATGGGACGCAAAAACATCTCGGAATCGGCGCGATTCCACAACGTTTTTCTACCCAAAAAACGGGGTATTTTCCTCAAAAAAACTCCTGTTGTAAGCAGCTAATCAGTAGCTATTAATGAGGCATGATTTCGGAGGAATTTTTTGGCAGGAAAGTTGCCCTGAGCAGGGCGTCGAAACGGGCGTTTTTCGGCTGAATTTTCAGCCCGAAACCGGGTCGCGCCGGGTTTCGTTTGACCGCACCTGAGGGCGACGCAGAGTGGCGCCAACATGGCAGCCATCAGCCTCGATAAATTGCTCGAGCTCCAGGAGCGGGACAGCCGGCGCCTGATGCTCGAGCACCACCTGCAAGCGATGCCGCGGGAAGTCGCGGCGGTGGAGTCGAAAATCGCCGCCGAAAAGGCTGCGATCGAGACCGCCAAGACCGAATGGCGCGAACTTGAGACCAAGAAACGGCAGCTCGAGGTGGAAATCGGCGGCACGGAGGAAAAAATCGCCCGCTATCGCACGCAGCAGAGCCAGGTGCGCAAAAACGACGAATACCAGGCGCTGACACACGAGATCGAAACGTCGCAAAGTGCGATCGGCGGGCTCGAGGAGCAGGAGATCGCGGTGATGCTCTCGATCGACGAGGCGAAGAAGAAGTTTGCGGCGGCGGAGGGGCAGTTGAAACAGAATATTTCCGGCCACGAGGCCAAGATCCGCTCCCTGCGCGAGCGCGAGACGCAGCTGCAGGGCGAGGTGAAGGCGGCGCGCGAGAGCGTGGCGGCGGCGCGCGCGGCGGTGCCAGAACCGCAGTTGCGGATCTACGATCGCGTGGCGACCAAGCCCGGGCATCCCGTATGCGTGCCCGTAACCGGCGGGCGCTGCGGCGGTTGTCATTTAAAGGTCTCCGCCAACGTCGAGCTGGAGGCGCGAAAGCTCGAGCAAGTTACCACTTGCGACCAATGCGGCCGGGTGGTCTATTGGGCTCCTTAGTTTTGGGGCCTGATCTTCGCTCCGAGTTCTTTGATCCCAAGGCGCGGGTAACGCCGCGCCCGCTAAAGCATTTCGGAGAGGAAAGTCCGGACACCACCGGGCAGGATTCCCCGTGAAAACGGGGGCGCGACGCTTGAAGGCGGCGCGACGGACAGTGTCACAGAAAATCAAACCGCCCGCTTGGGATTTGAGATCTCAAATCTGAAATTTCAAACGGGTAAGGGTGAAAAGGTGGAGTAAGAGCCCACCGCGCCGGAGGCAACGACGGCGGCACGAAAAACCCAATCCGGTGCAAGACTGAATAGGGGACTCGGCGGCCCGCCGGATAGTCCCGGGTTAGTCGCACCCGCCTTCGCTCCGCGCAAGCGGAGCCACGGCGCGGCAAGTCCTCCTTCGGGAGGATTTGAGAGAAATGAAGATCCTGCCGCCCGCGAGGGCGGCGGACAGAATCCGGCTTACCGGCCCCAAAACTAAGGCCTTTGTCCAAACGCGCAGCTCCACCGGGGTTGCGCGTTTGTTTTTCCACCGGAAAACCCGCCGGGCGGACCGGAACAATTCGCCCTTGACTCACCGCCCGGCCTTTGAGTTCTAGCCCCTTCCAATTCTCCAACGACCCATGGCCAATACCAAGTCCGCCATCAAAGCCGCGCGCAAGTCCCTGCGCAATGCCGCCCGCAACCAAGCTGCCCAGACCCGCCTGAAGTCCCTGGCCAAGGCCGTCCAGAAAGCCGCCGCCGCGAACAATGCCGAGGGCGCCCGCACCGCCGCCATCGCCTACAGCTCCGCGCTCGACCGCGCCGTCAAGAGCGGCGTCATCCACCGCAACGCCGCCGCGCACCACAAATCGCAGTACGCGAAGTTCATCT
>DASZRV010000024.1:0-56047 GCA_035549095.1 Lacunisphaera sp.
AGAGCTTCAGCTGCGGCATGACCTCCAGCTCCTCGGTGTTGAGGTCGGGCTGGTAGAACCGGTTGAACACCACGACGCCGGCCGCGCCGGCCTGCTCGAGCGCCAGCGCGAACTGCGCGGGCGCCGAGTGGAACGCCGACAACTTCACCGCCACGGGGATCTTCACCGACGTGACGACGTTGCGCACCGTCTCGATCATGTCGTCCTCCACGTCGGCCGCCCCGAGCGTCGGGTCGGTGACGAGGTGATAGAGGTTGAGCTCGATCGCATCGGCCCCCGCGCCCTCGAAGCGCCGCGCGTAGTCGGTCCAGCCGCCGGGTCGATAGCCGTTGAGCGAGGCGATGACCGGGATGGTCAGCGCCGACTTCAGCTGCTGGATCTGGCGGAGGTAGTGGTCGGGCGTGAGCTGGTATTCCTCGTAATGCGGGAAATACGTCGTCGCCTCCGAATAGCTCTCGGCCGGCATCTCGAGCAGGTAGGTCAGCGCCTTCTGCTCCATGTCGATCTGCTCCTCGAAGAGGGAGCGCATGACGAGGGCGGCGGCGCCGGCGTCCTGCAGCTGGATGGCGGCGTTGAGGTTGTCGGCGAACGGCGAGGCACCGACGACGAGCGGGTTGCGGAGCTTCAGGCCGAGGTAATTCGTCGCGAGTTTCATGGCGTGGCGGGGTTTAGTTGCGGGTCGGCGGCACCGTGGGCGGCGTCACTACGCGGGCGGGCGGCGTCGCCGTCACCGCCGGCGGCGGCTGGCCGTTGCCGGGCGCCTTGGGCGCGGCGAGCTGCTGGTAGAGCGCGTAGTGGCTCTTCACCTGCGCCTGGGCGCGGGTGGCGAGCTCCTGCGCCCGCTCGGGCGCGACGTTCTTCAGGATCCCGAAGCGGGTCTCGTTCGCCATGAACTTGGCGAGCTCGGCCTTCGGCGCGGCGGAGTCGAGCTTGAGCCCGACTTCACCCTTCTCGACCAGCCGCGGGTCGTAGCGGAAGAGCGGCCAGTAGCCGGTGTCGACCGCGAGCTTCTGCTGCTCGAGTCCGAGGTGGAGCGGGTACCCGTGCGCGATGCAGTGCGAGTACGCGATGATGAGCGCGGGGCCGTGGTAGGCCTCGGCTTCGCGGAAGGCCGTGATGGCCTGGCTGTCCTTGGCGCCGAAGGCCACGCGCGCCACATAGACGTGGCCGTACTGCATGGCGATGAGCGCGAGGTCCTTCTTGGCCATCCCTTTGCCGCCGGCGGCGAACTTGGCGACGGCGCCCATGGGCGTCGACTTCGAGGCCTGGCCGCCGGTGTTGGAGTAAACCTCCGTGTCGAGGACCAGCACCTTCACGTTGGCGCCGGAAGCGAGCACGTGATCGAGCCCGCCGTAGCCGATGTCGTAGGCCCAGCCGTCGCCGCCTACGATCCACACGGACTTGGTCACGAGGTCGTCGGCCAGCGCGAGCAGCCGCTGGGCGTCGGCGCTGTCGTGCGCCTTGAGCAGCGCCTTGAGCGTCGCCACCCGCGCGCGCTGCGCCGCGATGCCCGCCTCGGTCGATTGGTCGGCGGACAGGATTGCGGTGACGAGATCGGGGCCGGCGCGCGCGGCGAGCTTCTGCAACAGCTCGCGGGCGGTCTTCGCGCGTTGCTCGACGGCGAGATGCAGACCCATGCCGAACTCGGCGTTGTCCTCAAAGAGCGAGTTGGCCCAGGCCGGGCCGCGGCCGTCCTGGTTGGCGCAGTAAGGCGTCGTCGGCAGGTTGCCGCCGTAGATGGACGAGCAGCCGGTGGCGTTGGCGATCAGCAGGCGGTCGCCGACGAGCTGCGTGAGCAGCTTGAGGTACGGCGTCTCGCCGCAGCCGGCGCAGGCGCCGGAGAATTCGAAGAGCGGCGCGAGGAACTGCGTGCCCTTGACGCCGGTGACATCGATCTTGGCGCGGTCGGGATCGGGCAGCTGGGTGAAGAAGTTCCAGTTGGTGCGCTCGGCCGCGAGCAGCGGCTCCTGCGGCACCATGTCGATCGCCTTGTGGCGCGGGTTGGTCTTGTCCTTGGCCGGGCAGACCTGCACGCACAGCGAGCAGCCGGTGCAATCCTCGGGCGCGACCTGCAGGCTGTAGCGCAAGCCGACGAGCTCGGACGAGCGGAACGCGGCCGACTTGAACGTCGCCGGCGCGCCCTTCTCCTCGGCGGGCGGGTAGATCTTGGCGCGGATCGCGGCATGCGGGCAGACCATCGCGCACTTGTTGCACTGGATGCAGATCGCCGGGTCCCAGGTCGGGATCTCGAGCGCGATGTTGCGCTTCTCGAAGCGCGCCGTGCCGGTGGGCCAGCAGCCGTCCATGGGCATCGCGCTGACCGGCATCAGGTCGCCTTCCTCGGCCAGCAGCCGGGCGGTCACCTTCTGCACGAATTCCGGCGCGTGCGAGAACGACGGCGGGACGGTCGCGACGGCGTCGGACGCGACCTCGGTCGGGACCGGCACCTCGTGCAGGCCGGCAAGCGCGGCGTCGACCGCCGCGAAGTTCATCTTGACGATCTGCTCGCCCTTGCGGCCGTACGTCTTGGTGATGGCCTTCTTGATCTGGGCGATGGCCTCGTCCTTCGGCAGCACGCCGGAGAGGGCGAAGAAGCAGGTCTGGAGCACCGTGTTGGTGCGGCGGCCCATGCCACTGGCCTGCGCCACGGCGGTGGCGTCGATCACGTACAACTTCAGCTTGCGCGCGATGATCGTCTGCTGCCAGTCGAGCGGCAGTTTCTTCCAGGTGTCATTCGGGCCGTGAGGCGAGTTGAGCAGGATGGTGGCCCCGGGCGCGGCGTAGCCGAGCACGTTGGCGCGGCCGACAAAACTGAACTGGCTGCACGCCACGAAATCGGCGCGGCGGATCAGGTAGGGCGCGCGCACCGGCCGCGGGCCGAAGCGCAGGTGCGAGGTCGTCATCGAACCCGACTTCTTCGAGTCATAGACGAAGTAGCCCTGGGCGAAGTTGTCCGTCTGCTCGCCGATGATCTTGATCGAGTTCTTGTTGGCGCCGACGGTGCCGTCCGCGCCCAGGCCGACGAACACGCAGCGGCGCACGTCCGCCGCCTCGAGATCGAACTCGGCGTCGTAGGGCAGCGAGGTGCCGGTGACGTCGTCGAGGATGCCCACCGTGAAATGGTTGCGGGGCTCCCAGCCGGCGAGGTGCTCGAAGACGGCCTTCGCCATGGCGGGGTTGAATTCCTTCGAGCCGAGCCCGTAGCGGCCGCCGATGACGCGCGGCGAACCGGCGAGCGGCGAGCGGCCCTCGGACAGGGCGCCGAGGACATTGAGGTAGAGCGGCTCGCCGAGCGAACCGGGCTCCTTGGTGCGATCGAGGACGGCGATGGCCTTGGTTGTGGCCGGCAGCGCCGCGAGGAAGGACTTGGTGAAGAAAGGCAGGAACAGCCGGCAGGCGACGACGCCGACCTTCTCGCCCTTCGCGACGAGCCAGTCGACGGTCTCAATGATCGTTTCGACGCCGCTGCCCATCGCCACGACGACGCGCTCCGCCTCGGGGTGGCCGTGGTAGTCGAACAGGTGGTAGTTGCGGCCGGTGACGGCGGCGAACTTGTCCATGACGTCCTGCACGACCTCGGGCAGGCTCGTGTAGAAACGGTTCACGGCCTCGCGGCCCTGGAAATACACGTCGGGATTCTGCGCGGTGCCGCGCAGCGTCGGCCGGTCGGGCGTCATCGCGCGCGCCCGGAAGGCGGCGAGGTCCTTCTCGTCGAGGATGGCCTTGAGGTCCTTGTCGGAAAGCTGGGCGAGCTTCGAGACCTCGTGCGAGGTGCGGAAGCCATCGAAGAAATGGATGAACGGCACGCGTGAGCGGTAGCTGGCGGCGTGGGCGATGAGCGCGAAGTCGTGCGCCTCCTGCCCGGAGTTGCTGGCCAGGAGCGCGCAGCCGGTGGCCCGGCAGGCCATGACGTCCGCGTGGTCGCCGAAGATCGACAGCCCCTGCGCCGCGAGTGCCCGGGCGCTGACGTGCATGGTGAACGGCAGCAGTTCGCCCGCGATCTTGTACAGGTTGGGGATCATCAGCAGCAGGCCCTGCGACGCCGTGAAGGTCGTCGTCAGCGCCCCGCCGAGCAGGGCGCCGTGCACTGCGCCCGCGACGCCGCCCTCGGATTGCATCTCGACAACGCGGGGCACCTCGCCCCAGAGGTTGGGCTTGCCGGCCGCCGCCCACTCGTCGCACACCTCGGCCATGGTCGAGGAAGGCGTGATCGGATAGATGGCGATGAGTTCGTTGAGCCGGTAGGCGACCGAGGCGACGGCTTCGTTGCCGTCACAGGTCGTGTAGACGGGTTTGGTGGGCGTACTGGACATGTCCTGGGTGGGTTGGAAGCGCCCCGTTTTCGGAGCGGTAACCATGTTGCCACCATTCGCCGACCCCTACTCCGCATATCTTGCCAATCCCCGTGTGCCCCTTGGCGACGCGGGTTTTCGCAACGCGGTCTTGCCACCACCACGGCTTCGGTGAGTGTATGGCGCGGAACGACATGTCCGTGTCCAGCGCCGCCCACAAATCCGCCCACTTCCATGAAGTTTTCTGATATCGCCGCCGCGCTGCCGAGGGAGGCCGTCAAGACCTTCGACAACGTTCCCTTCCCGCGGATCGCCTCCGGGAAAGTCCGCGAGATCTTCGACCTCGGCGACGCGCTGCTGCTCGTGGCCAGCGATCGCCTGTCCGCCTTCGACGTCATCCTGCCCGACGGCATCCCGGGCAAGGGAATCGTGCTGACCCAAATGAGCAACTGGTGGTTCGCGCAGACCGCCGGGATTGTCCCGAATCATCTCCTGCCCGACCAGCCCGGCGAGTTCGCGCGCCGCGGGATCACGGATCGCGACCTGCGGCTCCGCAGCATGGTTGTGCGCAAGCTCAAGCCGCTCCCGCTCGAGTGCGTCGCCCGCGGCTACCTCATCGGCAGCGGCTGGGCCTCGTACCAGAAGACCGGCCACGTGTGCGGCCTCCCGCTGCCGCCCGGTCTGCGCCAGGCGGACCGGCTCGCGGCGCCGATCTTCACGCCGACGACCAAGGCGCCCAAGGGTCAGCACGACGAACCGGTCAACGATGCCCAGGGCGCCGCGCTGCTCGGCACCGCCCTCTATGTGAAGGTGAAGGAGCTCAGCCTCCGCCTCTACAAATTCGGTCGCGACCGCGCCGAGGCGGCCGGCATGATCCTCGCTGACACGAAGTTCGAGTTCGGCACGGACGCCACCGGCAAGCTCTTCCTCATCGACGAGGCGCTCACCCCCGATTCCTCGCGTTACTGGCCGGCGGATAGCTACGCACCCGGCCGCTCCCCCCCGAGCTATGACAAGCAATTCGTCCGCGACCACCTGCTCGCGCTCAAGTGGAACCAGCAGCCGCCCGCCCCGCGGTTGCCCGCCGAGGTGATCGCCCGCACGCAGGAGAAATATCTCGCCGCGCTGCAGGCGCTGCTCGGGTGAGCTTGTAGCGGCGGTCTATGACCGCCGCCCATGCCTGGACCGCGACGGTCACAGACCACCGCTCCAGGAAAACCGCCGAATTGAACATTGAGCGCCGGGCCGGGTCTCTGCCAACTTTCCCACATGTCCGGCCTCCCGCTTACCGTTCCGCGCCCGCGGCTCGCCCTCGCCTGCATGGTCTTTGCCCTGGCCGGGGCGACCGGCTTTGCGCGCATCGGCGAAAGCCTCGACCTGCTCACCAAGCGCTTCGGCAAGAGTCCGGAGCGCGATTCGCCCAAGCACATGGCGGTCTGGTTCGTCGAGTCGATCGACGGTGCCCTCGTCTATACGGTAACGTTGAACGCGAAGGGCGTTTCCATCGCCGAGGGCATCAAGCCCCTCAAGTTCGCCCAGCTCACCGAGAAAATCGCGACGGACTTCCTGCAGGACCAGATGATACTGCTCAAGGACTCGAAGACCGCGCGGCAGGTGAAGCCGGGCGAGAAATATTCCTTCGCCGGCCAGCCTTTCACCTGCGGCGACGGGGAATATGTGGTCCTCGACGAGGACCGCGGCCTCCTGCTCGTCTGGTCGCGCGGGGCGGTGCCGTCGGTGATGGCGATCTCCCGCGAGATGCTCCAGCATCCGCCGGAGTAGGTGCAAGGAGTGTAGGTCGGGGTTTATCCCCGACACGTCGGGCGTAAAGCCCGACCTACAAAGCCCTACCAGGGCGCGCCCGAGGCACGCCCCTCCGGCCAAGACCTCACAGCCGGTTTCGCTTCAGCTCCGCGAGCGGGTAATGCGTGCCACGCCACACGATTCCGCGCCGCGCGAGCGTGACCACCAGCGAGCGCAGCAGGATGTAGTCGAACACCAGCGTGCCGAGTGGGAAGAACAACCCGTGCCACCAGCGGCCGCCGTCGAAGCGCTGGTTGTCCACCGCGGTGACGAGCATGACGACCACGGCCGCGAGGTTGAGCTTCCATGCCAGCCCGATCGTCGCGGTCAGCGCCAGGACCGGGCCGACGAAAAAGATCAGGTGCGCCGCCACGCCACCGAGCACCACCCAGATGCGGTAGTCGGTTGCGGGAAAGGCGTTCTTCGTCAACCCGCGGACCATCTCGCTGACCGACGCGTACCACGCGACCGAAATCGCGCCGGCCCCGAGCACGAGTTCGCTGAATCCGCCCGCTTTCATCAGCTTCCCGAGCTTCACATCGTCGTCCGGACGCAGCCGCACCGGCTCGTGGCCGCCGAGCTTCCGGTAAGTCGAGGCGCGCACGAGGTTGAAGGCGCCGATGCCGCCGTGGCTGGGACTGCGCGGGTCCGGGATCCGCCAGGGCCGGAGAAAGAGGCTGAAGATCAGGCTGAATGCGCCGACGCAGACGCCGAGCGCCGCACCGTGCGCCTGCAGTTCCGGCACGGCGGCGAGGTGGTCGAGGTTGTGCGCCCGCGCGTGGGCGACGGCGCGCCGCAGCACGTCCGGCGTGAAATGCACGTCGGCATCCGTGAACAGGATCCATTCGCCGGTCGCCGCCTCCGCGCCGCGCTGGAGCCCGTGCGTCTTGCCCAGCCAGCCCTCCGGCAGCTCGGTGACGTGCACAATTTTCAGCCTCGGGTCGGTGCCGGCGAGCCGGTCGAGTTCGGCCCGGGTGTGGTCCTCCGAGCGGTCGTCGACTGCGATCACCTCGAGATCCGGGTAGTCGAGGGCCAGCATGGTCGGCACCGCCGCGCCGACGGTGTGGCCCTCGTTGCGGGCGGAGAACACGACCGACACCTTCGGCCAGGCCGCGGGCTTCGGCGCGGCCAGCGTCGCAAGGCGCCGGAGGCGGCGGTTGCCGCGCATGACGTCCCAGGCGGCGCCGAGCCAGAGCAGCAGCGTGAGCCCTGCCAGCAGGGTCGGCGCGTCGGTGAGCAGGTAGCGGGCGGCGTCACTCATGCGTGTTCCGTCCAACCGAGGTTTGTCATTCCGAGCGCAGCGAAGAATCCAGAGAAACGTCCGCCACGCGCCGCGTAAGCGAATCCATCTGGATCCTTCGCTGCGCTCAGGATGACACGATTCGTTGTCCTGACTTTATCCGTGTTCATCCGTGTCATCCGTGGTTAATGGATCCTCTCCGCTCAGATCGGCGGCGTCGACCCGATCGTCAGCACGCGCTCGATCTTCACGCGTCGCGGGCGCTCGGCGTTCGCCTCGAGGATGTTCAGCCGGTACTCGCCCGCTTCGAGCGTGTCGCCGCGCTTCGGCAGCCGCCCGAACAGTCGCATCGACCAGGTCGCGACGGTCTCCCGCGGCTGCCACTCGAGCGGCCAGCCGGTCTCGGCCTGCAGTTCGCGCATGGTGAAGGCGCCGCTCACAGTGATCGCCGTGTCCGTGCGCTCGTAGATCGGCCCCCGCTCGATGTCGAACTCGTCGCGGATGTCGCCGACGATTTCCTCGAGCACGTCCTCGAAGGTCACGATGCCGGCAAGCGATTTCTTCTCGTCGAGGACCACCGCGAGGTGGCTGCGCGCGGAGCGGAACCGCTCGATCATCGTATGCAACGGGGTCGTCAGCTCGAATTCCACCGCCTTGCGGATGAGCGGCTCGAAGGGTGTGTCGGGCCCGAGCAGGCTGATCTGCCAGAGCCATTCGCGCACGAGGATCAGGCCGACCACGCGGTCGAGCGAGCCGGAGCACACCGGAAAGCGGCTGTGGCCGCTGGTCTGCGCCGTGCGGAGGTTCTCGGCGAGCGGCTTGTCGAGCCAGAGGGCGATGACCTGGTCGCGCGGCCGCATGATGTGCTGGGCTTGCGTGCGCCGGGCGCGCAGCGACTGGACCATGAGCTTGTTGATCAGCGCCTCCCCCGGGTGGGCGTGGCGCGAATGGCTGAAGACATATTCCAGCTCGTCGGCGCTGAAGCTTCCGTCGGCGTCGGCCTTCGCCGGACCGAAGCCGGCCCACGAGACGAGCGCGTTCGCGGAAGTGTTCAGCAGCCAGATGAACGGATAGAACACGTACTGGAACACCATCAGTGGCGCGGCGATCCACAGCGACACGGGCTTGGCCTGCTGGATGGCGAGCATCTTCGGCGCCTGTTCGCCAAACACGATGTGCAGGAAGGTGATGGTCAGAAACGCGGTCAGGAACGAAATCGACGTCACCGCCGCCGGTTCGGTGACGCTCCAGTGGGCCAGCAGGGGTTCGATCCGGCGGGCCACGAATGGCTCGCCCACCCAGCCGAGCCCGAGGCTGGCCAGCGTCACCCCGAGCTGGCAGGCGGAGAGCGCCGAGTCGAGGTTGGCGGTGGCCTTGAGCGCGAGCTTCACCCGCCAGCCGCCCTTCAGGGCCAGCGGCCGCAGCTGGCTGGAGCGTACCTTCACGAGCGCGAATTCCGCCGCCACGAAGAACCCGTTGGCCAGCACCAGCGCCGCAATGGCCAGCAGCTCCAGCGCGATCCCGAGAAAGTGATTCATCAGCCTGCCCAACTTAGCCCCGGCGCCCCGGCGGGCAAATCATTTGCCCGCAGGCGGGCGAATTCCCCTCGGCGCGGAGCGGAGTCCGCGCCCTACCGTAGGGCTGGACCTTGGTCCAGCCGGCTGCACCAAGGTGCAGCCCTACAATAATACCATGGAGGCGGGACGCCCTCGTCCCGCGGGCTGCCATCTTGTTACCAGGTCGGACTTCGCTTCGCGCCGGCGTTTCCCACGCTGGGCTGTTCCTCCTTCGCGTTCGACAAGCCCTCCCGCCGGCCTAGTCTGCCGCCCACCTCCATGGCGAGTTCCTCCGACCCCAAACTGGCCCATCGCATCCTGCGCGGCCTCGTCATTGGCCTCGTCCTCGGTGTCCTCACGCTCCTCGCCGGGCCGCATGTGCCGATCCCGGTGTTTCTCCAGGACCTGCTGAAACATGTCGGCATCGCCTGGTCGGCCAACGGACTCGAGCTGATGCGCGGCGTTTCGACCGTGCTCCTCGACCCGTTTGGCCGCGTGTTCCTGCGGCTGCTCTTTTTCGTGGTGATGCCGCTGGTCTTCGCGTCGCTCGCCGCCGGAGTCGTCCAACTCGGCGACCCCGGCCGGCTCGGCCCGCTGGCCGGCCGCACGTTCCTGTTTTTCTTTCTCAACATGGCCATCGGCGTCGGCCTCGGGCTGCTGATGATGAATGTCCTCGTACCGGGCCATCACCTCGCCCCGGGCACGCATGAGCGGCTCATGACCGAGTTCGGCGCCGCGGCCCAAAAGCACGCCACGACCCATGCCGGTCAGACCGGCCTGTCCCTCGCAATCATTGTCGAGATGTTCATGCCCGCCAACCTGCTGGGCGCCGTCGTGGGTTCGTCGCGCGGCGCCATTGGCGACGTCCTTCCGCTGATTCTCTTCGCCATTCTTGTCGGCCTCGTCGGCACGTCGCTGACCCCGGACAAGCGGGCGCGGCTCCAGGCCGGACTCGACCTGGTCACCGAACTGATGACCGGGATCGTCCATCTCGCGCTCCAGCTCGCGCCCTATGCCGTGCCGTGCCTGATCTACAGCGTGCTGGTGAAGTCCGGCCTCGACATCATCGTCGCCCTCGGCGTGTTCGTCGTCGGCTGCGCGGGGGTGATGGCTTTGCACCTCTTCGGCACCATGACCGTGTGGCTCCGGCTCTGGACGAACCGGAAGCCGCGCGAGTATTTCAAAACGATCGAGGAGGTCATCATCACGGCATTCTCGACCAGCTCGAGCAACGCCACGCTGCCGGCGGCGCTGGAGAACGCGACCGAGAAGCTCCACATTACCCCCAGCACCGCCGGCT
This sequence comes from Lacunisphaera sp., assembly GCA_035549095.1. Taxonomy (GTDB): domain Bacteria; phylum Verrucomicrobiota; class Verrucomicrobiia; order Opitutales; family Opitutaceae; genus Lacunisphaera. The sequence continues at coordinate 10,192 of DASZRV010000024.1, forward strand.
TCGTCCTGCCGCTCGGGACCACGATGAACATGAGCGGCACTGCGCTCTACGAGGGTTGCGTCGTGCTGTTCGTGGCCCAGGTGTTCGGCATTGACCTCTCGCTCGGCCAGCAGGTCACGCTGCTCCTGCTCTCCGTGTTGAGCGCTGTCGCGGTGGCCGGCATCCCGGGTGGCTCGCTGCCGCTCATCGCCGGGCTGCTCATCACCTTCAATGTCCCGCCCGAGGGCATCGGCATCATCCTCGGCACCGACCGCATCCTCGACATGTGCCGCACCGCCACGAACGTCGGCTGCGACCTGACCACCGCGCTCGTGGTCGACGAGCTCACCAAAAAGGCCGAGGCGCGGAAGGCGTCCCCGGCCTGAACGGCAGGGCGCGACTTTGGTCGTCGCCGCGCGCGGCAGGACGCGGACTCCGTTCCGCGCCGCTCGTGGCGCCTGCGAGGTTTCCGCTGGAGGGCCGGCCTCCCGACCGGCCGCGGTCGGCCGGGAGGCCGACCTTCCACCCATTCGCTCTTACTTGCGGTAATGATCCGCCACGCGGTAGCTCCGCGCGACGAGCCCAAATGCCAGCGCCGCGGCGAACGCAAATGCGGCGAAGAAAAACATCTGGCAGGCCGTGACGCCGAAGCCGGTCGACGCAATCGCCGCCTCGACGCGCGGGTGCCGCACGGCCGCGTTCACGATGAGCACCCACAGGTTGCCGACGGTGACCGACAGCAGCCAGAAGCTCATCAGTGCGCCCTTCATGGCCTGCGGCGCCTGGCTGTAGGCAAACTCGAGGCCGGTCGCCGAGACCAGCACCTCGCCGAGCGTGAGCAGGACGTACGGCACCACCTGCCACGCGATCGTGAAGGGATGCCCGCCGTCGAGCACGAGCTGCATGGCGCCGACGACGATCCAGGCCAACCCCGCAAACGCGATGCCGGTCGTCATCCGGCGCAACGCCGTCGGCTCGATGCCGCGGCTGCGCAGCAGCGGGAAGAACACCAGGTTGTTCAATGGGATCAGAATCATCACCAGCGCGGGGTTGAGCGCCTGCATCTGCGACGACTGGAACCACGAGGGCTTCGTCATGGCGTCCGCCTGCAGCACCCAGGTCGAGGCCTTCTGGTCGAAGAGCGACCAGAACGGCGTCACGAGCGCGAAGAGCACAAGCACGCGCAGCACCGACCCGACGCCGTCGACGGCCTCGTCCGGGTGTCGCCCGCGCGCGCCGTCGAGCTGCAGCCGCACCCCGGCGCCACCGAAGGCGATCACCGCCACCAGCGCCGCGCAGAATGAAATCACGAAGCCGAATTCCGGCATCAGGAGGAATGACGCGGCCGCCAGCGCAACGCCGATCCCCGCCAGCACCTGCCCCGGCCGGCCGGCGGCCAGCGCCGTGCGCGCCACGCGCAGAAACGAGTGCGGGTCCGGCGGCGAGGGCGGCACCATGACGTAGCGTTTCCGCCCGGCCCAGAGGATCACCGTCGAGAGGAACATCAGCGCGCCCGGCACGCCGAAGGCCACCGCCGCGCCGAGGCTGCGCAGGAAGATGGGCATCAGCAGCGAGGCGAAGAACGAGCCGAAATTGATGATCCAATAGAACGCATCGAACACGACCTTGGCCCGGTGCTTGTTGGTCGAGTCGAACTGGTCGCCGACGAACGCCGACACGCACGGCTTGATGCCGCCCGAGCCGATCGCGATCAGCGCCAGCCCGGCGTAGAATCCCGTCCGGTTGTGCACGAACAGCGCGAGGCAGAACTGGCCGGCCGAATACACCAGGCTCAGCCAGAGGATCGTGTGGTATTTGCCCCACCACCGGTCGGAAATCCAGCCGCCCAGCAACGGGAAGAAATAGACGCCGATCACGAAGGTGTGGAAAACCTCCTTCGCCGCGCCTGCGCGCTCGCCCTCGGGCAGGTACGCGACCAGCGACGACACCAGGAACACCGTCAGGATGTTCCGCATGCCGTAGAAACTGAAGCGCTCGCAACCTTCGTTGCCGATGATGAAGGGAATCTGGCCCGGGATCGGCGCGCGCGGATCCGCGGCCGGAACGGGAGGCGGGGTGACCTGGCTCATGGGGGATGTGCGCCCACGCTGCCGCCGCCGCGCCAAAGCGCAAGGCCGGGCGGTGCTGGTGGAGCCCGCACTCCGTGCGGACTGGAGGCGGGGTGCCCTAACCCCGCGAGGCGCACGCGCGAATGGCAAGCCGGCTGGGTCGGTCTCCTGACCGACCGCGGCCGGCTGGGAGGCCCGCCCTCCACACCGTACCAAGCATCGCGGCATCAATCCGCTCCTACACTCATGTCTCACGCAATCGCGCCATGAATCGAGAGAACGATTACGAGAAAGAGGAGAATGAAAACCTGAACCCCAGCCCGAGATCCCAGACCCCAAACTCCGCCCGCTCACTTCGCCGTCAGCTCCATGCCTTCAACCATGCCCGCGAGCTGCTGGAAGCCGTCGGTCGTCTCGCCGTCGGACAGGATCTGCACCCGGATCACGATCTTGTCGCTCGCCCGGATCATGCCGACCGTGACGGTCTTGAAGTCGCCCGGCACCGGTTCCTTGCCGACGAGCCGCGGGTCGGTCAGCACGAAATAGCTCCCGAACCCCTGCTTCGGATAAAACATCTTCAGCTTCGGTGATGACTCGACGAACTGGCCGCCCGCGATCATGCGCTCGCCCACGGAGACGATCTCCGCCTGCAGCTTCTCGAGCGTCGGGAACTCATCTGCTCCGCCCGCCGCGATCGTCATCTGGGCGACCGCGTTCACCCCCGCCGTCTTGGGCGTGAAGGTCACCTTCAGGTCGCCGACGTCCTCGACCTGGATCTTCCAGTCGCCAACCGGGTACAGTTCGAACTTGCCATACTTGCCGAGGGCAAAGGTCTCCGCCGCCGCCTGCGCCGCGCCGAAGGCCATGAGGATTGCCGCGAGGAGGACTCGCATGGCCGGAGGCTAGCGGAATCGCCGGCCTGCGCGCGAGTCATCTTTGGCCCGCCGGTCGCCGGGTTCGAACCCGCCCTACGTTGGGGTGCAGGACCCATGTCGCCGGTTTGACTCGTGAGTATGGTGACACTGGCGGCGCCGGTCTGCCGTGGCGGCGATCCCGCGGTCCGCCTTCACCCATCATCATTTCGTCATGAAAAGTTACACCTTGGAAAATTCCCCGCCTGACAGTCGTGGTCGCGCCGTGCCGGCGTCCGGCGCCCTGAGCACGATCCTGGCGATCGCCCTCGTCCTCGTGCTCGCCGTCGCGTACGTCAAAGTCCACCGCGACAACGCCACCATCGCTACCTTGCAGGCCGACACCGCCGGCAACCGCACGGAAATCGACCGCCTCCGCAAGAACGTGAGCGACACCGAGAGCCACGCCGCGACCCTGCAAAAACAGCTGGGCGACGCGCAGGCCCAGGCCCGGGCGGCGCAGAAGGAGCTCGAGGCCGCGAAGGCCAACGCGACCGGCCTCGAAACACAGCTCAAGGCGGCGCAGGACACCCTGGCCAAGCTCAAGCCCGCGGCGGAACGCGCCGGTGCCGCCGCGCAAATGGCCGACGAAAAGGTGAAGGAAGCGGTCGTCGCCAAGGAGAAGGCCATGACCGAGCGCGACCAGGCCCTCGGCCAGGTCGCAACCTTGCGCGCGCAGATCGACGCGGCCAACAACCGCGCCAACGAGTTCGAGCAACGCCTCACGGAAGCCAACCAGCAGATCGCCCTTCTCCAGAAACAGCCGCGCCGCCGCTGAGGACCGCCTTATCTTTCGTGGAAGCGAGCTTGCTCGCGATGATCGACCTGTAGGTCGGGCTTTATGCCCGACACGTCGGGGATAAACCCCGACCTACATTTACGCGCCTGCGGCCCTACCCCGCTCCCGCGCGCACGCGCGGGGCGACTTCGGTACCGAGCAGCTCGACCGCGCGCAGCATCTGCGCGTGCGGGATTTCGCCGCTGTTGAGCAGCATCGTCAGCCGCGAGAATCCGCCGAGATCCGCCTGCATCTGCCGGATCTTGCCGGCCACCGTCGCGGGATCGCCCACCACCAGCGCGCCCCCGGGTCCGCGCAGGGCGTCGAACTGCTCGCGCGTCACCGGGCCCCAGCCGCGCTCGCGCCCGATCTGCGTGAAGGCCGCGGCATACGAGGGAAAGAAAGCATCGGCCGTGGCCGCGGTGTTGTCGCCGACAAACCCGATCACATGGATCCCGATGGCGAGCTTTTCCGGCGGATGGCCGGCGCGCCGGCCGGCCTCGCGATACAGTTCGAGCAGCGGCCGAAACCGGTGCGGCTCGCCGCCGATGATCGCGAGCACGAGCGGCAACCCGAGCATGCCCGCGCGCACGACCGATTGCGGCGTGCCGCCCACGCCGATCCGGACGGGCAGCGGATTCTGCACCGGTCGCGGGTAAACGCCCTGCCCGGTCAGCGGTGGCCGGTGCTTGCCCGACCAGTGGACCTCCGTGCCGGCGCGGATCTTCAACAGCAGGTCGAGCTTCTCCGAGAACAGCGTGTCGTAGTCCTCCAGGTCGTAGCCGAAGAGCGGGTACGACTCGATGAAGGACCCCCGGCCGACGATGATCTCCGCCCGCCCGTTTGAGATCAGGTCGAGCGTGGCGAAATCCTGGAACACGCGCACCGGGTCGTCGGAGCTCAGCACCGTGACGGCACTGGCCAGCCGGATGCGCTGCGTCCGGGCCGCGGCCGCGGCGAGGATGACGGCCGGCGCCGACGACACGTACTCCTTGCGGTGGTGTTCGCCGATGCCGAACACATCCAGCCCGACGCGGTCGGCGAGTTCGATCTCCTCGAGGAGGTCGCGCACCCGCGCCGCCTCGCTCATGTGCGCACGCTTGGCCGGGTCGAAGCTCGTCTCGACGAAGCTGTCGATTCCCAGTTCAAAACGTTGGGCGGTCGTCGTTGCCATCCGGCGGAGTGCAACCAGCTTCCGGCCGTTGTCAAAGCCGGCGGGCGAGCCGGGATAGTGTAGGGCGGGATCGCTGATCCCGCTGCGGCGGGGTTCGGCGACCCCGCCCCACCAACAAAAAGGGCGCGGCCTCGGCCGCGCCCCGTAACTGATAACCTGTGTCCGTCCTATTTGACCTCGATCTCGAGCGGGGCGTAGCCGTCGGCCGTGACGATCACCTTGTCCATGGCGGCGAGATCCGCGATCTTCATCGTCGCACCGGCGGCGACGTCCTGCGCCGGCACCGCGCGCGCCTTGTCGGCATTGTGCGCGACGACGCTGAGCAGTACCTTCGCGCTGAGCTTCAGGGTCGCCTTGGAATCGTTTTTCAATGTCAGCACGAACGGCGGGTGGTCGGTCGCCTTCGTTTTTTCGATTTTCGGGGTCACCGGCAGGGCCGGCTCAGCCGCCTGGGCGGCAGGCGCGAATACAAAAGCGAGCGTCAGCAGCGCGACGCCCGACAGGAGTTTGAGAGCGATGTTTTTCATGGGTGGTTGGTGGGGAAACGGGCGGCACCCTAGGCACCGCCACCGAGCGAGGCGAGCCCGAAGGGGCGGTGCCGTTTCGCTCCGCGCTGTAGGGCGGGGTCGCTGACCCCGCCGAGGCGGGATCAGCGATCCCGCCCTACAAAACACACCTGCGTGCCAATCCCTTGCGGCCGCGAACTTCCGCCGCCAACTCGGGTCCATCGGGAACCGCCTGCCACATGAACCTCGTACGCTCCTTCGTCGCTGCCGCCCTGGCCGGCAGCCCCGCCCTCGTCGTGCGCGTTGGGGCGGAACCGACGGGCCGCAGCGCGCCGGAAGTGTACGCGTCGCTCTGCGCCAGCTGCCATGGCGATCATCTCGAGGGAGGCAAGGGGCCGAGCCTCGTCTCCGGCGTATGGCGCCATGGCGGCGACGATGCCGCGCTCGAACGCGGCATCCTTGACGGCTATCCGGACACGGGCATGCCGGCCTTCGCCAAGGCCCTCGGTCCCGCCGACGTCCGGGCGCTGATCACGTTCCTGCGCGAGACAGCCGTGCGCCGGGTCGAGCCCACGCCCGCCGCGTCGGGCGACCTGCCGGGCGGCGTGCAATCGAGCGAGGTCGAGTCCTATCGCATGGAGTCGCTGGCCGAGGGCCTCGACGTGCCGTGGTCGCTGGCGTTCCTGCCCGGCGACCGGATCCTCGTGACCGAACGCGTCGGGCGGCTGCGCGTGATCGACCATGGCCAGCTGCAGCCCGAGCCGATCGCCGATGTGCCGCCCGTCGTCGTGCGCGACGAAGCCGGGCTGATGTCCGTCGCCGTCCCACCCGATTACGCGCAGAGCCGCTGGGTCTACCTGACGTTTTCCGATCCGGGCCCGAACGACACCGCGATGACGAAGGTCATCCGCGGTCGCATTCGCGACGGCCGGTTGGTGGACCAGCAGGCGATTTTTGAGATCCCGCGCGATCAATATCCACCGGGCCATGTATTGTTCGGCTGCCGGCTCGTGTTCGACGGCGCCTACCTCTTCATCAGCGTCGGCGAGCGCGGCGTGACCGGCGCCGCCCAAGACCCGAAGGTGCCGTTCGGCAAGATCCACCGCGTGTTCGCGGACGGTCGCATACCCCCGGACAACCCGTGGGCCGGCGTGCCCGGGGCGTGCCGTTCCATCTGGGCGCTCGGCGTGCGCAACCCGCAGGGCCTCGCACGCGACCCGCGCGACGGCGCCCTGTGGGAGAGCGAGCACGGGCCGCGCGGCGGCGACGAGCTCAACTGGATCCGCCGCGGCCTCAATTACGGCTGGCCCGCCGTCACCTTCGGCATGAATTACGACGGCACGCCCGTGTCGGCCGCCACCGCCGGGCCCGGCTTCGAACCGCCGGTGAAATATTGGACGCCGTCGATCGCCACGAGCGAACTCGAGTTCTACACCGGCGACGGTTTCCCGCACTGGAAGGGCAACCTGTTCCTCGGCTCGCTCGCGCAACAGAAGCTGCTGCGTCTCACGATCGATCCAGCGACCCATGCGGTCACGCACGTCGAGGAGATTTTCCATCACCTCGGCCGGATCCGCGACATCAAGACCGGCCCGGACGGCCTCGTCTACCTCGCGCTCGAACTCGTCGGCCGGCCCGGCCGCGTCGTCCGCCTCGTGCCGGCGGGCCGGTAGGTGGACGTCGGGTCTCGGAACCCGCCGCAAGCCTTGAGTTGGAGGCGGGGCCATCAGCCCCGCGGGTTGCGATTCCGGTTTTCATCCCGCGGGGCTGATGGCCCCGCCTCCTCTATTAAAGTACACACCCCGCCGTGGCAGGCACCCCTCTTGTTAGAGGGGACCTTCGTCGACGTAGGTTTTGCTCCCCTCTAGCAAGAGGGGTGGCGCTCGCCGCGCCGAAGGCGGGCGAAGCGACGGGGTGTGTGCCTCCCCTACTTCGCCGGCGCGTGTTCGCCGGTCGCAGCCATTTCTTTTAGGGCGGCCTCCGCGCCGGCCGCCTCATGCCGGTGGTCGCGCGCAATCAGCGTGTAGGCCGTCGGCACCACGAACAATGTGAACAGCGTGCCGATGCTCATGCCGGTGGCGATGATCAGCCCCATGTGCTGGCGGCTGACCGCGCCGGCGCCGGAAGCGAACACCAGCGGCATCACGCCGAGCACCATGGCGGCGGTCGTCATCAGGATCGGCCGCAGTCGCACGCCGGCGGCGTGCTCGACCGCCTCGCGCGGCGCGTGGCCCTCGCGCTGGAGCTGGTTCGCGAACTGTGTGATGAGGATGCCGTGCTTCGTCACGAGGCCGACGAGCGTGATCAGGCCCACCTTCGTGTAGATGTTGAGCGACAGGCCGTGGAAGCCGAGGCAGACGAACGCCAGGGCGCCCGACACCGCGAGCGGCACGCTGAACATGATGATCAGCGGGTCGCGGAAGCTCTCGAACTGCGCCGCGAGCACGAGGAAGATGATGATGACGGCGAAGCCCATCGTGACCAGGAACGCGCCGCTCTCCTGCACGAACTGCCGCGACTGGCCGGCGTAGTCCGCCGTGTAGCCTTCCGGGAAGAGCGTGCGGGCCTTCTCGTTGAGGAAGTCCAGCGCCTGGCCCTGCGTGACCCCGGGCTTCGGCACGCACGTGATCGTCGCCGCATTCAACTGCTGGAAGCGGCTCATCGCGCGCGGCTGCGCCTCGTAGTGGATCGATGCCACGGTCGAGAGCGGCACGAGCCGGCCCGTGCCGGTCGAAATGTAGTAATCGCCCAGCTGCTCCGGGTTCAGCCGGAAGGTCCGCGCGACCTGCGGCACCACGCGGTAGCTGCGGCCCTGCACGTTGAAAAAGTTGACGTAGTTGCCGCCGAGCATCGCCCCGAGGTCGGAGCCGAGCTGCGCCATGTTGATGCCGAGCAGCGCGGCCTTGTCGCGGTCGACGTCGATGTAGGCCTGCGCCTGGTCGAACTTCAGGCTGTTGTCCGCGTAGAAGAACAGGCCGCTCTTCACCGCCTCGAGCACCAGCGCGTCCGCCACCTGCGCGATGCGCGAGGGATCGTCGGTTGAGACGACGACAAACTGAATGTTGGCCCCACCCGCGCCGGGCAGTGGCGGGCGCAGGAACGAGAGCATCTGCAGCCCGGCGACCCCGCCGAGCTTCCGCGTCACCTCGGGGAGGAGCTGCATGGTCGTGCGCTTCCGCTGGTCCCACGGCGAGAGCGCCATGAGCGTGATGCTGTTGTTCGATGCCGGGTAGCCGTTGACCTGCACCACGCGCGAGGTCTCGGGGAAGCTGCGCACGAGCTCCGTCACCTGGTCGGCGTAGCGCGCGATCTGGTCGATGTTGGCGTTGGGTGACGCCGTGCCGAGGGCGATGATCATGCCCTGGTCCTCGTCGGGCGCCAGGTCGGACTTCGACAGGAGGTAGAACGGCGGCAGGCTGGCGAACACGATCAGCGCGAACACCACGACCACCGACCGCGTGTCGAGCGTGGCGTGCAGCACGCGCTCGTAGGCGTCGCGGACGCGGTCGAACAGCCGGTCGAGGAAGTGGGCGAAGCGCTGGCGCCCGGCCGCGTCGTGCGCCTGCAGCAGCTTCGAGCACATCATCGGCGAGAGCGTCAGCGCCACAATGCCGGACACCACCACCGCGCCGGCCAGCGTGAACGCGAATTCGCGGAACAGCGCGCCGGTCAGCCCGCCCTGGAAACCGATCGGGGCATAAACGGCGGCGAGCGTGATCGTCATCGCCACCACCGGCCCGCCGAGCTCGCGCGCGCCGCGCAGGCTCGCCGCCAGGGGCGACAGGCCCTCCTCGATGTGCCGGTGGATGTTCTCCACCACGACGATGGCGTCGTCCACCACCAAACCGATCGCCAGCACCATGGCCAGCAGCGTCAGGAGGTTGATGGTGAAGCCCATCGTCAGCATCAGGAAGCAGGCGCCGATGAGCGAGAGCGGCATCGCCACGATCGGGATGACGACCGACCGAACCGTGCCGAGGAACAGATAGATGATCACGACGACGATCAGCAGTGCCTCGATGAGCGTGGCGATGACCTCGTCGATCGCGCTGCGGATGTACTCGGTGGCGTCGTAGGGGATCGCGGCCGTCATGCTGCGCGGCAGCCCCGCGACGATGTCGGGAAAGATCTTTCGCACGTCGTTGATGACGGTCAGCGCGTTGGCCGTCGGGAGCACGTTAATGGCGACGGCGGTGGTCGGACTGCCGTCGAACTTCACCGAGGCCTCGTAGCTCTCGGCCCCGAGTTCGACGTCGGCCACGTCGCCGAGCCGCAGGATGGCGCCGTTGGCCGCGCCGACGACGAGCCGGCGAAACTGCTCCGCCGTGTGCAGGTCGGTGCTGGCGGTGAGCGTCACCGAGGTCATCATGCCCTTCGTGGCGCCGACCGCCGAGAGGTAGTTGTTCTGCGCGATGGCGCGCCAGACCTGCGCCGCGCTGAGGCCGTGCGCGGCGAGGCGGTCGGGCTTGAGCCAGATGCGCATGGCGAAGACGCGGGCGCCGAGGATCTGCGCGCTCTGCACCCCGGCCACCGCCGTCAGCTTCGGCTGCACGACGCGGTAGAGATAGTCCGTGATCTGGTTCGAATCGAGTTCGTCGCTCGAGAAGATCATGTACAAGGCCGCCGTGGATTCGGACATCTGCACGTCGATCACCGGATCCTGGGCGTCGGCCGGGAGCTGGTTGCGCACCCGGTTAACCTTCGAGGTGATCTGGGTCAGGGCGGCGTTCGGGTCGTAGTTGAGCCGCAGGTGGGCGGTGATCGAGCTCACGCTCGGGCCGCTGTTCGACTCGAGATAGTCGATGCCGTCGGCGCTGGCGATCTCGCGCTCGAGCGGCGTGGTGATGAAGCCGCGGATCAGCTCCGGGCCGGCGCCGGTGTAGACGGTGGTGACCGTCACGACCGCGATGTCGCTGCGCGGGTACTGGCGGACGTTCAGCAGCTCAATCGAGCGGAAGCCGATGAGCAGGATCAGCAGGCTGACGACCGAGGCGAGGACCGGGCGCTTGATGAAGAGGTCGGTGAAGTTCATCCGGGGTCACGGGTGGTCGGCCTGCGGGTGGGCCGTGTCGCTCGGCGTCACGGTATTGTTGACGATGACAACGGCGCCGTTGCGGAGCTTGAGCTGCCCGGCCGTGACGACCACCGCGCCGGGCGCCACGCCCTTGAGGATGGCCACCTGGTCGCCGCGCGTCGCGCCGGTCTGCACGAACTGCTGGCGCACCACGAGGTCGCCGCCTTCCTTCGCCTGCTCCACGACGTAGACGGCGTCGCCGTAGGGGTTGTAGACGATGGCCGCCAGCGGGAGCGTCACGCGTTTTTCCTGCGCCGGCAGCTGCACCTCGACGGCGCCGAACATGCCCGGCTGGAGGCGGCCGTCGGGATTGGGCAGTGTCGCCTGGAGCTGCAGGGCCCGCGTCGCGGGATCGACGTCGGGATTCACCACGCCGATGGTCCCGCTGAAGGTCGTGCCGGGCCAGGCGTCGACCGTGACCGTCACGGGCTGTCCGGGTCGCACGTCGGCCGCGTTCTGCTGCGGCAGCGTGAAGTCGAAGAAGATGGGATCAAGTGCCTGCAGCGACACCACGGCCGCGCCGCTGCGCAGGAACTGGCCGAGGTTGACCTGGCGGGCGCCGGTGCGCCCGGCGAAGGGCGCGCGGATCGTCTTCTTCTCGATCATGCTGCGGATGCTGGCGACGGCGGCCCGCGCCTGTTGGGCCCCGGCCTTGGCGGCGTCGAGGTCGCTCGGGGCGTTCGTGCCGTTGGCCCGAAGCTGTTCCGCGCGTTCGAGGGCGATGCCCGCGAGGACCGCGGCAGCCTCGGCGCTGTCGAGCTGCGCCGTCTCGGTGGAGATGTCCTGCTGCACGAGCAATTGGCCGGCCTCGACCACCGCGCCCGGCTCGAACGCGATGCGGGTGACCGCGCCGTCGAGCTGCGCGCTGACGGTGATACCCTGCGTGGCGGCGAAGGAGCCCACGGCGTGCAGGCTCGGGCGCCATTCGAGTTCGTGCGCCTCGGTCGTGGCGACGACCACCGGCGGCGGTTTCTGGCTGGCGAGCGAGACATTCATCATATGCCGCCCGTACAGCTTGAAGCCGATCACGCCGCCCACGAGGAGCGTCATGGCGGCCAGCATGAGTATCATTCGTTTGATCATGGCGAAAGGGATTGCCCGGGGAGAATGGGGGGCGCGTCGGCGCGGCGCCGCACGGGCACCTCGAGCTGGTCCGCGAGCCGGTGGATGACGTAGTCGGGCACGTCGTCGATCGTCGCCGGTGGCCGGTCGGCGGGCGCCGATTCGGCGGGGTGACGGAAGTCGACGATCACCCAGCGGCCGGCCGCATCGCACACGACGAAGTGCACGAAAGCCTGGCCGGGTCCGTCGGCGTCGAGGGCGATGTCCGCGTACAGGGCGTAGTTGGCGCCGTCGAGGTCGCCGCGCAGGGCAATCTCATGGCCGAAGTTTCGGGCGAGCGCCCAGCCGGCGCGGGCCTCGTCCGCCTCCGGCGCGAGCGGCAGGGCCAGCGGGCCGGCCACCGTGGCCGCACCGGCGAGGCCGGACTGACACAACTGGCGGGCGATCTCGCTCGCGCAGGCGGCATCGAAGGTGTCGCCCGTGCGCACGGGAAAAACCGCGATCCTCGTTTCCTGCCGCTCCGACCGGAACGCGCGGCGACGGATGTCGAGCGCGACGGTTTCATCGTAGGTCGGCAGCCGGCGCTGCTCCAGCACTGGGCCGGCCCAGCCCGGGGGCAGGTCGGCCGGTGGTTCCGCCCCCGGCGCCGCCGCGAGCCACAACGCCGCTCCTGCCAGGCCGGTGGCGATGCGTTTCATCGGGACATGTCGTTGGGAGCGGCAACGGGCTGGCTTCCGCCGGGCGGCGGACCGCCCTCGTGCCGGTTGCCGCGGCACGCGGCGAAATGGCGCGATCGCGCCAGCGGGCGCGCGATCGTTCCAAAAGAGGAACCGTGAAACTATTCCATACCCCGCTCCGACCGGCTGCGCATCGCTTGGTCAAGGGAACGCATGCCTTGGCGGCGGCCCGAACCCACGCGCGTTCTTGTTTCGCCTTAGCCGCCGGACCTGCCACGCTTCCGGCCATGAAACTTCCCGGGCTCGTTTGTTTGTTGTTCGCGCTGTGTCTCCCGCAAATTTACGCCGCCGACGCGCCGGCCAAGGTGCCGTATCCGCTGCAGACCTGCATCGTTTCCGGCGAACACCTCGAGGCCGGACAGATGGTCGTCTACGTGCACAAGGAGGAAGGCCAGCCCGATCGCGTCATGCACTTTTGCTGCCGGAAGTGCCTGGCCAAGTTCAAGGCCGACCCGGCGAAATACCTGAAGGAACTCGACGAGGCCGCGGCGAAGAAGGCCGTGAAGAAGGGCTGAAAAAGAATGGAGGCGGGGTGCCCTCACCCCGCGGGTTGCCATTCGCGCCTGATGCCTCGCGGGGTGAGGGCACCCCGCCTCCACTAGCCCACCAGCTTCACCGTCACCGGTGCGCGCTCGAAGTCGCCTGCCGCCAGCAACGGCCGCGGCTGCAGGCGCGTGAGCCCGGCGACGAAGCGCTCCGGCACGACCTCGATGGTCGTGTTGTAGTGCGTAGCGATCTCGTTGTAATAGCCACGGGCAAGCGCGATCCGCTGCTCCGTGTCGACCAGCTCCTGGTGCAGCTTGAGGAAACCCGCGTCGGCCTTGAGATCCGGATAGCGCTCGATCACCGCCGTCAGCCGCCCGCCCACGGCTTGGAAGTCGGGCCCGGCCACGCCCGGCGGGGTGGCGTCGCGTTGCGCGCGCAGGGTCGCCAGTGTTTCCTGCGTGGTGCGCTCGTGTTGCTGCAATCCCTGCACCACGCCCTCGATCCGCGGGATGAGGTCGAAGCGGCGCTTCAGTTGCACATCGACCTGCGACCAGGCACTCGCAACGCGATTGCGCAGGTCCACGAGGCTGTTGAACACCATCCACGTCCACGCCACGATCGCCACTAGCGCGCCAGCCACTCCACCGAGCGCAAACGGAACCCAACCGGGGCCGCGTTCGGGCCAGATCATGGCTAGGCCAAACCCGGCGGCCGCGCCCCCGATCCCGAGGGCCAGGACCAGCAGCACCCAGAAGGTGATGGCGTAACCACGGCTGATCTTCTTTTCGCTCCGCGTGGAGATGAGAAACAGCGGGGTGTCCGGCCCGGCCGCGATCTCGGCGGCAACGATGTCCTCGCGCTCGCGCGCCCGACCCATGACGTAAACCGGCGCATGCAACGGAATCGCGACCTCGTGAAATTTCCGCTCGTGATCGGAGTTCGCGACGGCCGTCGCCGGTCCCTTGCCATAATAGAGCGGGTCGTCGCGGCCGCAGGTGCGCTCGAAGATCGTAACCGGCTCGATCTTCGCGCCGTCCGGGCGCACGAGCAGGACGCCGCAATCATCGCGCACGTAGAACGGCGACTGCTCGCCGCCGTCCGCCACGGTCGTCCAGCCGGACTCGTGCCGCGTCGTGATCTGCTTGTTGCCCTTGCTGTCGGTGGTCGTCTCGGTGACGGTCCGCGACCATTTCTCCTCGACCGACCACGCGTAATGCACGCAGGCCGCACCGGCCAGGTGGCTCGCAAGCGGGGCGGTGGCTTCCGCCGTGCCCTGCACCTCGACGAGCCCGATGAAGACTCCCGTCGTCTTGCAGGTCGGCAGGCCATCGATCAGCCGCCGTTTCCGCGCCGCGCGCATCGCGCCCCAGAGAAAGCCCAGCGCCAGCAGTCCGCCGGCCAGCGGCAGCCAGAAGGGAACACTTGCGGGGTCGTGTACGGCATTCATGAACGCCGGCGATGCTCTGGATTCCGGGAGTCCGGCGCAAAAAGATTTCGCGAGGAAACGCCCGCCAAGATTCTAGTTCACAGTTCACGGTTCCGCGTTCACCGTCCAACGGTCACAGTCCACCGCCAGCTCCATGCCCTTCATCGACGCGCACATGCATTTCTGGGACCGCGCGGCGCTCGGTCCGTATACGTGGCTGCACGAGGTTCCGACGATCTGGCACCGGCACACCACGGAAAACCTGCGCGCCGAGGCGCCCGGGCACCAGCCGGAGAAAATCGTTTTCGTCGAAGCTGGCGCGCCGCCGCGCGCGGAGGTCGAATGGGTGACCGGTCTCGCCGCGGCTGACCCGCGCATCCGCGGCATCGTCGCGAAGGTCATGGTCAACGCCGGTGCACAGACCACCGCGGATCTCGCGGCGTTGCGTCGCTTCCCGCTGGTCAAGGGCGTGCGCCACCATTTCGAACACGATGCGCTCGACTTCTGCGCGCGACCGGAATTCATCCGCGGTGTGCAGGAGGCGGCGGCGCTCGGCTACAGCTTCGACATCTGCTGCAAGCACCCGCAGCTCCCCGCCGTGATCGAGCTCGTGCGGCAGTGCCCGTCGGCCAGCTTCGTCCTCGACCATGGCGGCAAGCCCGGCATCCGCGCCGGCCTGCTCGACCCGTGGCGCGAGCACATCCGCACACTCGCGGGTTTTCCGAACATCGTCTGCAAACTCTCCGGCCTGGCGACCGAGGCGGACCATGCCGCCTGGACCGAGGCGCAGCTCCGGCCTTACGCCGAGCACTTGATCGCGTGCTTCGGTCCGACACGGCTGCTTTTTGGCGGCGACTGGCCCGTGGCGAAACTCGCCATCGATTATGTTCGCTGGCTGGATATGGCGCAGCGCTTCACCGCCCATTTCAGCGCGGCGGAGCGCGACGCCATTTTCCGTGTCAACGCCGAGCGCGTGTATCGGATTTGAGGGATTGGCACACGATCGCGTTCGCTCTAGCCCATGTCCCCTGGATTCTTCGCTTCGCTCAGAATGACCCATCTCGATAACAACAGTCGAAACTGTCATCCTGAGCGCAGCGAAGGATCCAGCCGTAGGGGCGCGCCTCGTGCGCGCCCGAGAAATCCCGCTGGCGCGGCATCGCACGGACAAGCTTCGCCCCGACAAGATTCCTTCCGAGCATGAACCACCCGCTGTTATCCGGCCTGCGCGCCGCGGGCGCCACGGGACCTGTGTTGGGCTTCGGCGCGGGGTTCGTCAACTTCGCCGGTTTTGATACCTCGGTCGCCACGGTCCGCCGCGCCCGCGAACTCGGCGTGCGCTACTTCGACACCTCCGTGCTGTACCGCTCCGGCGCGTCGCAGGCCATCCTCGGCGAGGCCTTCGGCGGCGCGGGCAATCCGCCGTTTCTCGCGACCAAAATCGGCTGGTTCGGCGAAGCCCGGCATTTCCGTTCGCCGGAGGCCATGATGGTGCAGTTCCGCGAAAGCCTGCGCCTGCTCCGCCGCGACTCGGTCGACCTGCTCCAAGTCCACGAGGCCGACTGGTCGGTCTGGTGGGAGGATCGCCGCGAGGTCCGGCCGCTCGAGTTGTTCGACCTGCAGCGCGACCCGAGTTTTGCCTCCGCACCGGTGATCGAGTTTCTCCGCACGGCCAAGGCCACCGGGCTTTGCCGCCACATCGGGATCACCGGCAACAACGCGCGCCATCTCACGCGGCTCGTTGAGGAGATTCCCGGGCTCGATTCCGTCCTCGTCGCCTACAACTACCATCCGCTCAACGTCAGCGCGCGCGACCAGCTGCTGCCGGCGGCGGCCGCGGCCCATGTCGCGCTGATCATTGCGGGCGTGTTCACCTTTATCCACCGCATCCCTGCCGGCTGGCGCACGGAGGGCACCTACTTCGGCCGCCACGCCGACCGGCAGCTCGCCGCCCTGCAGGAATTGCAGCGCCAATGCGGCGTGCCGATGAACGAACTGGCGCTGCGCTTCGTCGCCGCCGACAAACGGATCGACGCGCTGCTCGTCGGCGCCTGCCAGCCGCACGAGATCGAGGAAAACGTCGCGCGCTTCGCCCTCGGGCCGCTGCCGGCGGATCTTTACGCCGCCATCGACGCCATCGCGCGGGATGTGTAGGAGCGGCGTGATGCCGCGACTGTAGGGCGGGGTCGCCGAACCCCGCCGTTCATTTGGCGGGATACGGCGATCCCGCCCTACAACACCGTACCATCGGCGCCAAGGCCAGCGCGGCCAGGAACCACATCTCGAGCGCGCCTCCGCCGCTCGCTGGAGCGGACCCGTTGCCGCCCGCACCCAGCGGATTGCCGCCGCCATTGTCACCACTCGAGCCGCCCGTCGCCGGCGTCGTCACCGTCGCATTCGCCAACACGCCCTGGCTGAGATTGTAGTAGCTGGCGCTGCCCGACACGTCCAGGCGCACGGCCCGCACCATGTAGGTGAAGCTGCCCGCGGGCGCGCTGAGGTCAGTGTACACCGTGGAGTTCACGGGCGACGTCGTGACGCGCGTGAACGGTCCCGTGGCTGATGCGCTCCGATACACGTGATACCCCGCGGCCGCATCGGCCGAGGCGGCCCACGACAACGCCGGCGCGCCGCCGCCCGGCGCGATGGTCAGGCTGCCCGGCGGGCGCACGACCTGCAGCCGCAGCGTCGGATCGCCGAGCAATGCGACGTGAATGCCGCGCGTGTCGTTGTTCACCTGGTTCGTGTAGAGGGAGCGGTTGTTCTGGCTCAGCCGGATGCCGTAGCCGATCGGTTCGCCGACCGCCATGTGCTGGAAAAACAGATGCGGCCGGCCGGCCCAAGCCGCGGCGAGACCGTAGTCGGGCGCGGCGAGCGCCGCGCGCATGATGTCGTCCGACTGGCTCCAGTCCACGAGCCAGCTGCCGAACATGAGGTAGAACGTCCCGCGCGCGCCCTGGCCGACGAGATCCGAGGACCACACATCATTGAAGGCGCCGTGCCCGCCGAGGCCGCTCATGCTGTTCACCGTGCCTCCGCCCGCGCCGTAAACCCATTGGTAGTCGGCCGCGGCCAGCAGCGAGATCCAACGCTCGGCGACGGGCGCGTTGTCCGCCGTGTTGGCGACCTGGATCCCCCCGGGGCCAAGCAGCGCCGCGAAGTTCCGAAAGCCCGACGCCGCGAAAGCTTCGCCGCCGAAATCCTCGAATCGATCGCCCAACAACGCCCGCGGCGTCACGCGGCGCGTACCCAGGCGATAGGCGTGGTCCTTGGCCAGGTAACGCCGGAGCAATTCCGTCTCACTCGGAAAGCTCGCCGACGCTTGCGCGCCGGGCAGGTCGGCGAAATCCACCCGTCCCACCATCAGCTCGATGTCCGAAGGGATTTCGTTCTGGTCGAACACACCGTCGCCGTTCGCATCGGTCCAATTGCCATCCATGTCGCCGTAAAAGGCATCGGCGGGCAGCGGCCGGCTGCCGTGGCCATCGATGTTGAGGTTGCCCGCCATCGCCACCGGCACGTGGCCAAACAGCAGGACGGCGTTGGTGTGGGCCGGGTCGGCGTTATATTCGGCGCGAATGACATCGCGCACCGCGGTGGGAGTGTCGGTGCGCCCGACGTCATGCCGCGCCACCATCCAGCCGTCGCCGATGAGATCCTGGGCGAGCTGGTCGAGCTCCGTCGCGAGCGGGCCGGCGATGGTCTGGTCCACGACCAGCACGACCTTGCCGCGGTCGTCGACCACCGGACGCTCGATCGACGCCGCGACGTAACCATAACCGGTCAGCGTGGGCGCGCGCCGCACGACCTGGTATTCGTAGACGCGCCCGACCGTGACATCGGAGTCGGCGTAGGTCGTGGCCGTGCCCTGCAAATTGATCAACGCGGTCCAGCTCGTCGCGCCAGGATCCTTGCGGAAGACGGAGTACGTGTTGACCACGCCGGGAACGGCCGCCCAGGCCAGCGTGATCCGTGCCGGGTTCGATTGCACGGTCGCGCTGACCTCGACCGCGTAGGATTCAGCTGGATCCGCGGCCTCCGCGAGTGCAGCCAAGCCGATCAGGGCAAGCACCGCCGCCGCCCTGTCCCGCCAGGTTCCGCGCCTGAGCCGGAACGGCTTCCTCCGGATGTTCATCACCCCAGCGTAGCGGGCCCGTTTGCCAGCGGACATGGGGCAGAGACCCGAGGGAGACGGAGTGAACGGGGAGCTGTAAGCAGTGAGTGGTCGCCCGCGGTCAGGTGGTGCTGCCGTTGTCAGCTTTCGGGATCTCAGCATGTCAGCTTTTCCCCTTTGCCTCCAACGGTAAACCGCCCCGGTCGGCTCCGAATCGTTCGGTGCTATCGTGGGACCATGAAGACCAAGAAGAAATCCGGTTCAGCCCATTCGCCGGCGTCCGACGAGGAGTGCGACCTCGCTCGCGAGCGCCAGGACTCCCGCCAGTCGGACCTTTCCGCCTCCGCCCGAGCCACCGAGCGCGCCCGCCAGGGTGAGCCCCTTTCCGCCGACAGTTCCAAGGACCGCTCCCCGAAGCAGGAGAATCTATGAAGAGCCGCCGCGACAAAACCGGGCCGAGCGACGGCCCGCAGGATATTCCCGCCGAGGACCGCGCTTGGGAAGGCGTGAAGGAGCGGCCGACCGAAGGCGCCAATCCCGGCATTACGGAGCCGGCGGTCGGTCATCCCAACCGGCCCGAGCGCAAAAAGCTCGGCGGCAACTTCAACGGCCCCGACAAACCCCAGCGCCGCCGGCGCGGTTAGGTTGTAGGAGCGGCTTTACGCCGCGATGTAGGGCGGGATCGCTGATCCCGCCGCAGGTTGCGGGCGGATCGCTCGCTAGGCCGGCGGGGTTCGGCGACCCCGCCCTACACATTCTTCTTCCCGCACCACGCCACCGCGATCGCGCACTCCAGCCCGAAGGCGATGTACCCGGCGTAACCTGCGAGCGGCATTTCGAAAATCTGCCAGCGCTGGGCAAATGGCACCGTGTAGATCCATTTCGCGAGCGAGTGGTAATTCCACATTTCCCAGAACACGCCGCAAATCGGCGCGGCGATCATCCACCTCCCGACCTCGCGCCAGTCGCCGGCGGCGAAGTCGTTCCACCAGCCCTCCTCGCCGCGCACCCGCGCGAGGCCGACCACCAGCAGGAGCGGCGCGACCCAGAGCGCCGGGTAGAAATAGAGTGGTTGTGCTCCCGTCGCCAGCAGCCCGGCGGCGCCAATCAACACCAACGCCGGTCCGGTTCCGCGCCAGTCGAGCCAGCGCCAGACCGGGCCGAATGCGAGCACTCGCTCGAGTTGCGGAAAACCGCCGAGCCATTCGCGGACCGACGTCACGGCCGGCAGCACGGTCGCGAAGCAAACACTCGCGTTCAGCGTGTAGCCGATGGCGCCGAAGTCCTCAACGCCGAGGTAATGCCAGTTGCGGACGAAGCGATTGAGGTACTCGAATCCCCACCAGAACACCGCGCTCGCGGCGAAGAGCCGCGCCAGCTTGGGCGGTTCGTTGGCGAGGAGACACGCGCCGCGACGGCGCCAGGTCAGCGCGTTGACGACGACGATGAAGCCCAACCAGAGCGGCGTGAACGTGAAGCGCTGCGCCTCGGCAAACCAAGGGAGACGCGTCCACGCGAGGGCCCACCATGCCGCGATCCATGCGACGCCGAGCCATCCCCACCAGGGAAAGGAGTGCGTCGTGCCCTCGGTCGCTGGCGCCGTCGCATTCGATCGCCGGCGAAACAGCCAAGGGAGGACGAGCACGGTGACGCCCGCCGCGGTGAGTCCGATGGCCCACCAGGAGAACCGCGGATAATCCGGGATCTCGAGCGGCGGCGGGAAGCGAAAGAATTGACGCAGCGGCCGGCCCGCGAGCCAGGCCCCGAGCGGCGGTAGCAGCAGGCAGGCGACGGCGGCGGGCGCGAGCGTGAAGATTGAGAGCGGGCGACGCATGCGGGCGGGCGGACCCGACAAACCTAACACCAAAGGGCTGGCGGCAGAAGGGTTCTTTGATTCGCGTCTGGGTTCTCGGGTCTGGGTTCTCGGGTCAAAGGCAGCAGAGTATTTCACCACGGATTTCACGGATGAAGACGGTTGGAATGTCGGCACAAATTGCAGAGGGATCGCCCTCCTCATCCGTGTGATCCGTGAAATCCGTGGTTAAAATAAACGTCGGAATTGGCATTATTTGGAGGGCTGGTCTCCCGGCCAGCCGCGGCGGGTCGGAAGACCCGCCCTCCACCGTCATCGTGCTTACTGCTCACTTGCGCCTGTTTTTCGCGACGTGGTAACGCGCGAGATAACTGGACGCACACTGGGCGGCGAGCACGCCGCAACGGTGCGCTCTCTCACTTCCCGCCGTTCTCAAACACGATCATCACCTTTCGCTCCTTCGCGCCGGGCGTCTGCAACGTGAGTTCGAGGTGCGCGCCCGGGGCACGCCACTTCGTGAGTTCGTCGTGGAGCATCTCGCCGCTCATCGCGCCGATCTTCTGCCCGTCGAATTCGAGCAGCTTGTCGCCCTTCTTGATCCCGAGGTCGGCCACGGGCGTGCCATAGCCCACCTTGCTGATCCAGGCTTCCTTGATCGGGCAAAACGGCAACGGGTTGGCGCAGACCCAGGTGACTTCGAGCCAGTAGGACGGGATCGTGTGGCCGACCACGACCAGCTTCGGCAGGACATACGTCTCGCCCTCGGTCTCGATCTTCTTGTCCGTCTTCGGCGCCTTGTCCTCCTTCGGCGCCGCCGCGAGCACCACAGCGAGCGAGAAAACAAGGAGCGCGAGACCGGCTTTCACGCCGGGGATAAAAACAGGCTCTCGTTCCCGGCTGAAGGTTTTTCGTGGACCAGAGAGACACGAATGACACGAACCCCACGAATTGCAGGGCGGGATTGCGGATTGCGCTGCGGTTACACACCCCGTCGCTTCGCGCCACCCCTCTTGTTAGAGGGGAACCAGATCACCGCCTACGAAGGTCCCCTCCAGGAAGAGGGGTGGCCGACGGCCGGGGTGTGTTGGTTAGCCATGACGAACCTGCGGCGGGCAAGGGACTGCGCGCCCCACGTAGTGAAGAATTTCCGACTTCAGTCCCTCGGACCTTTCTGCGAGGAGACTAACACCCCTAAATCAGCGTTCAGCTTTTCCGCCCAATCCCATGCACACCCTCGCTACCCTCTGGTTGCCGACCCTGCTCAGTGCGGTGGTCGTTTTCGTGATCAGCTCGCTCATTCACATGGCTTTCAAATGGCACGCGCGCGACTACCGCATGTTCTCGAACGAGGACGCCGTCCGCGACGCCATTCGCGCCGGTAATCCCACGCCGGGCCGGTATGTCATCCCACAGTGTGGCGACATGAAAGACATGACGTCGGAGCCGATGAAGAAGAAGTACGCCGAAGGCCCGGTCGGGCACATCACGATCATCGCCAATGGCCAGCCCAACATGGGCAAATATCTCGGACAGTGGTTTCTCCTCTGCGTGCTCGTCTCGGCCGTCGCCGCGTTCCTGGCGGGCAAGGTCTTCGGCGGGTATCACGCCTTCGCCGGCGCTGCCGCCAAGCTGGCGTTTGCGATCAGCTTCATCGGCTACGGCTTCGGCACGCTCCAGGAGTCGGTCTGGATGGGCCGGCCGTGGTCCGGCAGCGCGCTGTACCTGCTCGACTCCGCGCTCTACGCCCTCGGCACCGCCGCGGTGTTCTGGTGGCTGTGGCCGTGAGCGCGATGTAGGAGCGGCTGTTTTGTGCCGCGATTGAGGTCTCGGCGCACCGGATTCGCCGCCGCGGCGTGCCCGACTTGGAGGGCTGGCCTCCCGGCCAGCCGCGGCGGGTCGGGAGACCCGCCCTCCACCGCCAATCGTCCACGACTCACCGCGCACTGCTGACCGCTTGGGGCTTACCGCTTGTTGCTTATCTTACTCCCACAGCTCACAACTTACTCACATCGCCACCCACCGCCGGAGTAGGTGACCACCCCATGCCCGGCATCGGGCAATTCCTGTAGGACTGTTGTCGCCGATGAGTGACAACCGCTGCAGCCTAGATTGGAACTCCGTGCGGGAACTGAAGAAGTTCCTCGATGGGGCGCTCGCGGTCTTCGAGGGCCGCGAGGGCACGCTGTCCGCCGTCGACATCCAGGTCCGCAGCCTGCTCTGCGTGGTCCGGCGGAGTGTGGACGAGCGGATGGCAGAAAGCTCCACCGCCGGCCATTGCGCCGTGCCGTTCATCTCCGTGCGCCTTCCGGGCGGGGCGCGGCCCGCAGGCTACATGAATTCCTCCTCTCACACCGAATAACACCCAGCCGGTCTCAAGGGATTGAGATGCGATCGAAGGTGTCTGTACCCGGCTGGGTGTTATCTCGGTGGCGTGAGTTGGTGATCAACGTTTGGCCACGAAGAGGCACAAAAGGTCGCAAAAAACAGACTCCGCCTTGTGACTTTTCGTGCCTTTTTGTGGCTATTGCAGGTCGGGGCAATCCGTGATCATCCGTGTAATCCGTGGTCAAAACTCTTCTGGCTCGGTGGAGGGCGGGTCTTCCGACCCCCCGCGGCTGGCCGGGAGGCCAGCCCTCCAGATAAGGGCAAATCTCAGCGGCGGTAGCGCGGCGCGCACCCCGCCTCCAAAAAAAATCACAGACGCATCTTTTTGGGTTAACTGACCCGTTGGTTTTATCCGTGGGATCTGTGAACTTCAGTCCTGGTTTCCGTCGATGTGACTCGCTGGGTCAGAACAGTCTTGATGCGTCTGTGATGCCTCCACTGTAGCGACGCGGTTAAATCCGGCCATCGGGCGGAACCCGGCGCGAAGCCACCGGACGACGGTGGAGGGCCGGTCTGCCAATCGGCCGCGGATTATTCTAACCACGGATCTCACGGATCACACGGATGTGGAGGGCCGGGATACCCCAAGCTGATTGGCCACAAAAAACACAAAAGGTCACAAAAAGAAGGCCTTCTTTTTCGTGATTTCCCGGGCCTTTTCCATCCGTGCCATCCGTGGAATCCGTGGTGAAAGAAGCTTCGCGGCACGGCGGGATCAGCGATCCCGTCCTACAAGCCGGACCGCAGCTATGCGCCCGCCCCGAACTTCGCTGCGACGGAATCGAGCAGCCCGTCCAGCGCGGCCGCGCTGAGTGGCTTCGTGACGTGCGCGAAGAAGCCCGCCTCACGGCTGCGCGCGACGTCGTCCTCCATGCCGTAGCCGGTGAGGGCCACCCCCAGCCATTCGCCGGGCAGCGCCAGCTCGCGCAGGAGCTCGTAACCGCTGCCGTCGGGGAGCCCGATGTCCGTGAGCACCAGGTCGAAGGCGCCGCTCCGGCTGCTCGCCCTCGCCGCGGCCACGCTGGCCGCCGCCGTGACGTCGTGCCCCCGCGCCAGCAGCATGCGGCGCAGGGCCTCGCGTGATTCCTCGTGGTCCTCGACCAGCAGGATGCGCAGCGGGCGGGTCGGCCGCGAGGCCGGTCGGGCCGCCGGGCGCTCCTCGCTGGTCGCTTCGTGCGCGACGGGCAGCGTGATCGTGAAGGTGGCGCCGTGGCCGCGCCCGGCACTCGTGGCCGTGATGTCGCCGGCGTGCAGCTCCAGCAGCGGCCGCGAGATCGCCAGGCCGAGGCCAAGGCCGCCGAAGCGGTGCGGCCCATCCTGCTTCGCGTGCTCGCCCTGCACGAACGCCTCGAAGGCGCGCGCCAACTCGGCGGGCTCCATCCCGATGCCGGAGTCGGCGACGGTGATGACGATCCGGTCGCGTCGGACCGCGGCGGCGATGGCGACCGAGCCCTTCGCCGGCGTGAACTTCACCGCGTTGCGGAGGACGTTCCAAAACACCTGCTGCAACCGGATCGCGTCGCCGATCACCGTCACCGGCTTCTCCGGCAGGACCTCGAGCAACCGCTGCGCCTTTTGTTCGCTCTCGGGCCGGACCGTGGCGATCGCCTCCCGGAGGATGCGGACGACATCCACCGGCTCGAGCTCCAGCCGGAGCTTGCCGTGCGTGATGCGGGTCAGGTCGAGCAGGTCGTCGATCAGCCGCGCCTCGAGGCCGATGTTCTTCACGATGATCTCGAAGGCCTCGCGCACGTCGGCCGGCAGGTCGGGGTTGGTGGCCGCCTCGCTGGCGAGCAGCAGCACCGGCGTGAGCGGGGTGCGCAGCTCGTGCGAGAGCGCGGCGAGGAAATCGTTCTTGGCCTGGTTCGCAGCCCGCGCCTTCGCCTCGGCGGCCTGGATCGCCTCGATATGGGCGCGGGTTTCGTACTGGCGGCAGCGCGAACGAATCGCCGCCCGCACCGCGCTGAGCACCGGGACCATGCCGGTCGGCCGCTCGAGCGTGACCACGTTGGTGATGTGCCGCAGCGCCTCCGCGGTGGGCTCGCTCCGTCGCCCGCTGTCGAGCAGCAGCACGATGGGAAGGTTCGACCACTCCTCCTGCCGGTCCAGCTGCTCCACCAGCTTCTGCGCCACGGACGCCTCCAGCAGCTCGTCGGTCGCCAGGATCGCGGCCGTCCCGGCCTGGATTTCGAGGATCAACTCGTCCACCGACGCGCAGGCGTGGGACGGAATTCCGGCCGTCGCGAGCAGCCGCGCGCTCACCTCCGCGTCGCGGCGGGTGGCGACGAACAGCAGCACGCGCCGTTCGCGTTCGGCCTGGGCGTCCGCGCTCATGTCCTCGCTAGCTGGCCGGTGTATTGGGCTGGCGGACCGGCGAGCCCGTCAACACGCCCTGGAAATTGAGCAGCGGCGCCCCGATGGAGACGCCGCGTACGCCGGTCCGGAATTCGCGGATGGTGTCCTCGTGCGGGCCGCTGCGTTTCTTGATGACGGAGATGGCCCGCTTCACCCGGCCGCCGTCCTCGAAGAAGCGGAAGAGCACCACCGAGTCGGCCAGGTAACTGGTGTCCACGGGCGCGTCCATCTGGGAGCCGACGAGGCCGTGTTGCGCCACGACGAGGATTGTGCAGATGCCCTGTTCCCCGAGGTAGGAGAGGAGCTCGTGCAGCTGCGCGTTGAGGAAGCGCTCGTCCGGCATGGCGTTGAGGTAGCCGTTGAGGCTGTCGATGATGACGACGCTGGCCTTGTCCGTCTCCGTCGCTTCGCGGACGAGGTGGGCGAACTCCCCCGGTGAGAGTTCGCTGGGATCGACCTGGCGCACGCTGATCTGCCCGGGGGCGCGGCCCTCCTTGAATTCGAGCCCCAGGCTGCGGCTGCGGGACCTGAGCGTTCGGAATGATTCGTCGAAGGTGAAGACCGCCGCGTGTTCGCCGCGGGCCGCCGCCGCCGCAGCGTACTGGATGGCCGTGGTGGATTTGCCGCTGCCGGCGGGCCCAAGGAACAGCGTGCTCGTGCCGCGGTTGAGCCCGCCGCCCAGGAGCGCGTCGAGCGGCTCGATCCCGCTGGAAATCGTCCCGTCGGCGATGTCGGTGCGGTGTTCCGCCGCGATGAGCCGCGGGAACACGCGCAGCCCACCGTCGGCGATGGTGAAGTCGTGGTAGCCGCCGCGAAACGCCGTGCCGCGGTACTTGATCACGCGCAGGCGCCGCCGGTCGCCGCCGTAGTCCGGCGCGAGCTGCTCGAGCTTGATCACGCCGTGCGCAATGCTCTGGAGCTGGAGATCCGGACCCTCGCTGGTGCCGTCGTCGAGCAGCAGCACCGTGCACGAGCGGCCGGTGAAGAATTGCTTGAGGGCGAGGATCTGGCGGCGGTAGCGCAGGGAGCTTTGCGCGAGCAGGCGCATTTCGGAGAGCGAGTCGAAGACGATCCGCGTCGGGTTGCGCGCCTCGACGGCCTGCAGCACGGCCCGCGTCGTCTCGCTCAGTTCGACCTCGGATGGGTTGAACATCGTCAGGTGGTTCTCCTCGCTGAGGGCGGCGTCGCGCGACGAGAGCTCGACGAGCTCGATGCCGTCGAGGCTCCAGCCGTGGGAGCGGGCGCCGGCGATGAGTTCCGCCGTCGATTCGGAGAGGGTCAGGTACAGGCCGGTTTCGCCCTGGGCGCGGCCTTCCAGCAGGTACTGCAGCGCGAGGGTGGTCTTGCCCGAGCCCGGGTTGCCCTCGACGAGGTAAAGGCGGTTGCGGATCAATCCGCCGTGAAGGACATCATCCAGACCGGCAATACCGGTCCGGCAGCGGGGCTCGGAGGCGTGCATCCTAGGACCGACCACCCTAGTTGGGAGTAGGTGCCCGCCTTTTTTTGGTTTTTTGCCACCTAACGGCGCTAATCCTGATTTTCACCACGGATTTCACGGAAACCTACGCAAACACGGAGACTATTTTAGCCGCGAAGGACACGAATTGACGCGAAGGTGAACCGACTGAACTCCTGTCTACGATCCTCCATCTCCAATTTTCGATCTATTCACCACGGATTTCACGGATCACACGGATTGTTGGAGGGCCAGTCTTCCGCTGTGTCCGCCACAGCCTTGGTGGAGGCGGAACCGATCCGGGATCACCTGCCCCACTGATCGGCCACAACAAACATCAAAGGTCACAACAAGACGGCATTCCTTTTCGTGATCTCCCCGGCCTTTCCCTCCGTGCCATCCGTGAAATCCGTGGTCAAAGGTCCCAAATCTGTTCATCTGCGGCTGCGGAAGACGTGGCGGGATCAGCGATCCCGCCCTACAGTCCGGTCCCCATTCGTGGAATTCGTGTCTCCACCAAGACCCTGTTGTCCCCTCCGTGCCCTCCGTGCCATCCGTGTAATCCGTGGTCAAGAGATCCGCTGCCTTGGTCCCAAATCCCAGACCCAAGATCCCAGATCTTAACCGCCCTCCGCCCTCCGCCCTCAGCTCTTCGTCCTCAGCGTTCCTCGGCCCCGCATTAGGATTTGAGTATCCCCGCCCCTGCCGCATCATGGCCCCGGCCGACCACGCCGGTTCGCAGTCTTCTTTCCCCATGAAAAAGCGCATCGGCATCCTGACCGGCGGCGGCGATTGCCCCGGCCTCAACACGGTCATCTACGCGGTCGTCAAGGCCGCCGCCAAACGGGGCTGGGAGACCCTCGGCATCCTCGGCGGCTTCGAGGGCCTGCTCTCCCCGGCCAAGACCCGCGTCCTCGACTACCTCGAGATGGACGGCCTCCTCTACCTCGGCGGCACCATCCTCGGCACGACCAACACCGGGCGATTCTCCGCCAAGGTCGGCCATGGCGAGTCGAAGCGCATCGACCCCGCCATCCTGGCCGAGGCGCGGAAGAATTTCGAAGACCTCGGGCTCAGCGCGCTCGTCGTGGTCGGCGGCGACGGCTCGCTTTCCATTGGACTCCAGTGCCTCGAGGCCGGCATGCCCGTCGTTGGCGTGCCCAAGACCATCGACAACGACCTCGGCGGCACGGTCATTACGTTCGGCTTCGACACGGCCGTGTCTTTCGCCACCGAGGCGCTCGACCGTCTGCGTCCCACGGCGACGAGCCACAATCGCGTCATGGTCGTCGAAATGATGGGCCGCTACGCCGGCTGGATCGCCGCACACGCCGGCATCGCCGGTGGCGCGAGTGTCATCCTCATCCCCGAGATACCGTTCCGCTACGACAGCATCTGCCAGAAGATCGCGGCGCGCGAAGCGGAGGGAAAGCATTTCACGCTGATCACCGTGGCCGAGGGCGCGCGGGAGAAAGACAAGGACTTCGTGACGTCCGCGTCGCCCGTCGTCGGCATAAGCCGCGAGGCCCGCCTTGGCGGCATCGCGGCGGTCGTCGCCGCCGAGGTGGGAAAGCGCACCGGCAAGGAGACGCGCGTCTGCGTGCTCGGCCATTTGCAGCGCGGCGGCATCCCCACGACATTCGACCGGCTCATCTGCACGCGCTTCGGCGCGCGGGCGGTGACGCTGATCGCCGAGGGCAAGTTCGGCCGCATGGTCGCGCTGCGCCCGCCCGACACCGCCGACGTGCCGATCGCCGATGCCGTGGGCACGCTCCGCACCGTGCCGACCGATGGCGATCTCATCCAGACCGGCAAGGCCCTCGGCATCTGCTGGGGAGAGTAGCGCGCCGCGCCGCTTTAAGCGATAAGGTGTAAGCTCGCCATCCGGAGAGAGGGCTCAGAGAGGTAGGGCGGTGATTCCGCAGGACGCTGTAGGGCGGGATCGCGACGAGTGCGAAGCCTCGGCGGCCGGATCCCGCCAAGAGAATGCCTGGTGCTCGCAGTAGGGCGCCGACTGAGTCTTGTCCCGCCATAGCCTTGGCGACAGCTGATGCCGCGATCAAGCCGCCCACCCGGGCGGCTTTTTTCGCCGATCGCCCGGACACGAATTCGCCGACTCGGGCGCGCGCGAGGCGCGCCCCAACAATTTCGATTGGTTCACTATGAATCTCACGGATCACACGGATTGTAGGGCGGGATCGCCGCATCCCGCCGCGGCTGGCCGGGAGGCCAGCCCTCCCAAAGACCCTCCGCGGCAGCGAATCCGCCGTCGCCTTTGGCTATCGCGAGACCAAGGGGACTCGCCGCCCTATCCAAGGAAACCATCCGTGTGATCCGTGAAATCCGTGGTTAAACACATACCGCACATCCCGTCGCTTCGCGACATCAGCCTTCGCCGAGCCTACGGCCCGACGCATCGGGAGGCCAGCCCTCCATTGATTCGGCGAATTCGTGAAATTCGTGTCTCCTCTTTTTGGCGGCGGGATGCCGAGGCTCCGCGCTCATAGCTTAAAGCTTACACCTTACAGCTTATCCCTTGCTGCCCTGCTTCAGCTCGTCCCGGATTTCCGTCAGGAGCTTCTGCTCGAGGGACAGCTCCGTCTTGGGCTGCGGCTTGTGGTGGAGGCGGTTGATCATCGAGATCAGCACGAAGAGCGCGAGCGCCACCAAAAGGAAGTCGATGAGGTTCTGGAGGAACACACCGTAGTTGATCGTCACGGGTGCGTCCGGCGGGCCGCCGAGGTGCCATTTCAAGTCCGCAAACTTCACCCGGGCCAGCACCAAGCCCAGCGGCGGGGTGATGATGTCGGTGACGAAGGACGTGACGATCTTGCCGAAGGCGGCGCCGATCATGACGCCGACGGCAAGGTCGACCACATTGCCGCGCATGAGGAAACCGCGGAAGCCTTGCAGCCACTTGCGGAAGCCGGACGGCTCGTGCTTCGCCTCGGGTTCCGGCGGCGGGTACTGGTCCTCGGCTTTCATCGTCAGCCTCGACCGCTCCGGGAGGCTTACGGTTCGCCGTCTCCGGCCACCGGGGCGAAGCAGGCTCCGCAGGCAGGGAGGATTGCTGATGCGGGTTGGAATTTAACACAGAGGACGCGGAGGACACGGAAACTTATCTTGGCCAAAAAAACACAATAAGCGCAAAAAAGGGACCAAGGCAGACTCAACACAGAGGACACGGAGGACGCGGAGGCATACCTTCGATTCGCCGTCTCAGATCAGTTGGCCACCCGCCTTCGTCTTGCATTCGCGGCTCCGGCGCAGCGAGCAAAAGGCTCAAAGATTCACAAAAGGGAAACTGCCAATTCTCGTGTCTTCTCGTGCCTCTTTGTGGCCAATAATACGCGAGAAAGCTGGACGCACATCAGTGCGGCGAGCACGCCGCAACGGTGGTCCGCCGATTCTTCCTTAAACCTTACACCTTAAAACCTAGACCTTATCTCCACCGGAAACCCGCGCCGAGCAGAAAGACGTCGGAGTCGCGGTTGTAATTCGTGACCACGCGGTGCCACATCGCCCGCATCACCCAGCTGTCAGACACGCGCACGGCAAACGTCGGGGACAGCAGCGGTGCCATCGCGGGCGTGTTGAACGAGCCGCCGAAGGGCAGCTTCTGGTCGGGCTGCGGATGCTTGTTGTCGATGTAGACGTAGACACCGACCCCGAGCCCGATCGCGATGCGCCCGTGGAAGAAAGTGTTCACCGGGCAGATTTGCAGCCCGAGTCCGCTGCGTCGCGTCAGTTTCGGGTCGCCCTCGTAGATGTAGGTCACCGCCCCGTCGAGGTGCGGCCGGAGACCTTGGCGGAATTCCACGGCCCACGAGGCGGAGTGTTCGCTGTGCGCGGCGTTGACCACGCTCATGCCCAGGAAGCCCGTAAACTCGGTCCCGGTCACGAAACCCTGGTCCTCCGGCGCGGCGCCGAGTTTGTCGGGTTTCGGGCGCCGGTCCTGGCCGAACCAGTAACCGAGTCCGAGCAGTGCCGTGTTGGAATGGAAGTCGCCGTGCGGATTGATGCGATTGATGACGAACCGGGCGAACCATCGGTCGGTGAGGTAGCCCGTCGCCGCCAAGCTGTAGATCGGGGCGGTGCCGTGGACATCGAGCGAGTCCCCGCCGCCGTGCGTCTGCGTGTCGAAATAGTAATAGGCGCCGGCGCCGGCCGACAGCGTCAGGCGGTCGTCGAGGAGGGGCAGCGCCACCCAGAGCTGTCCCGCCGTGCCATCGCGATGATGTCCGATGAGGTGGCCCTCGTTGATCCAGCTGACCGACCCGCTGAAATACCGCGCCAGCCGCTGCGTGTAATCGAGTTCCCACGAATAGCTCGAGGTGCGCAAGTTCGGCGTGCCCGTCCCGCCGGCTTGGAAGGAAAACTCCTGGGCCCGGAGTTCGCCCGCGCCGAGGAGCAGGAGCAATGGAGCCAGTTTGAAGAGAACGCGGCGAAGAGCGGAAACGCGAGGTGAGTTCACGCCGCTGGGACCGGGAGCGTCCCCGCGCGTTCGCCCGCGGCGCCCACTTTGGGGTGAGCACCTACCGATTGCAGATTTTAAACACAGAGGACGCAGAGGACACAGAGGCATATCCTCAATCCACCGATCGTTTTTAGCCGCTGACTATCTGAATGATCACGGATCGTTTGTAGGGCGGGGATCGCTGATCCCGCCGTAGGTCAGCGAGCTTGCTCGCGCCGAGCCGTCACCGCCAGTTGAACAACATCTTCGCCAGCGGCCATCCGCGGACGGCGTCGACCGCCACGAATTGATACAAGCCCACAATGAGGAAGAACACGAACTGGTACGAAGCTTTCGAGGATTTGTGCCGGAAACGGTATTGCGCGAGAAACGCACCCGGCCACCCGCCGACCAATTCCATGAGATGAAGCTGCGTTTCCTTCGCCCGCCAGGCCTGCGCACGAGCGCTCCGTTTGTCGATGTAGTAGGCGAAGTAGGTCAGCGCGGACGCGCCCACGCACCATACCGCAACGCCAAGAAACGCCTGCTGGCTCATCCGGCGCCATGCTGCGGACACCGGCACGGCGAGCAGCAATGCCAGGACAAACCAATGCCACCCGTGGAGGCGTCCGCCGTCGTTGTGATGCGTGGCCTTCGTCGCGCATGGCCGGCCCTGCTTGTCCTGCCCAAGCTCGAAAAGGATGACGTCCCCCTCTTCGGGGCGTTTATGATGCTCTTTGAATTCCCGCCAGTGCAGGAAAACCCGCCGCCCCTCGCTCTCGACGTACCCGAACCCCCGCTCCCGGCTCCACTCGACGATGCGGCCCTTAAAAGCCACGGCTCAGTCTTCCACGTCGCGGCAGCGAGCTTCGAGGCGCAGTGCAATCAGTTCGACTTGTTTCGGGCTCAGGACCGGCCGTTCTTCGGCCAAGATGCCCGGAATCCAGTTAGGATGCACTACACGACAAACTCGCGATTCCTTCGACGGCTTCCTTTCCACCCACCAGCCCGGCAAAGCCAACATTGGGGCCACGTTTACCTTCTCTCCAATTTCACCTTTGATCCAACTCGTCAGCCAAACGGCATTCCGCTCGGCTTGTTCCAAGCCGTGGTTGTCCTCGCCCCAAGGCCAGACCAGATCCCGCCCGTCGAAGAACACCACGTGGTCCTTGAACCCCGGCCGCGCGTTCCCTTTGCGCCGCGTCTTGGTTTCGATGACGAACACGCCACCGAAACCGATCGCGACATGATCGATATTGAAGGCGGCTCCGTTGTTCACGAACGGCACGTCGTGAAATATCCGCCAACCGCCGAGAGTCGCGGCCTGGAGCCTTTCCGCCACGACTCTCTCCCCAAACCAACCAAGGAAGTGGTCGGCGCGCCTTTTCCAAAGTCTGTAGATCCGCCAAGCGCTCCCAGCCATCACCAATAGTGATGCCAGTACCGCTGAGGTGGCAGCATGGATTGGCGTCCAATGGAGAAGTTTCAGGCAAATATCTAACGTGACGGCGACCGCCAGAAAGCTGAGCGCCAGTCCCCCCAGGCCCTCGAACACGAATTGCTCGTCCAGTTCTATGATCCGCCGCCGGAGGTGTTCGCCCGGTCCGCGTAGTAGTCGGTCCTCCAGCTTGAAAGGCCATCGCGTCTTCCGGCGCTTCCGGCCAAAAGCAAGCGCGCCGGTCACGATTGCGAGATAAACACCGCCAAGAACAACCAACGGCCAAACAGACGAAGAGATCATCGGGAATCAGAATAGCCGCCGTGGCCCCGGCGACGGCCGCACGCTTGGCCAAGCACCCACCCGCGTCAAATTCCAAGCGGGCAGCTCAAGCCTTGGGCGTGTGCCCGGTCGCGAACCTCAAACCATGGCCCCGTGGGTCAGCCCTAGGGCGCGTCTTATGGAGCGTGATGGAAACCCCAGAACCCGACTTTTTGCCAGTCCTTAGGGAAGCCCATCGCATTAATTGGCACTACGGGGTAATGGCCGATCAAGTCGCGCAGGCGCGAGTGCCATTGAGTTTCCGGCGCGATGCGGCGCAGCAGATCGTAGAGTACAATGGCCACTGCATAGAAGCGGTCGTTGGTGGAAAGAAACAACTGGTGCCTCCTGGCTACCTGCCGAAACTTCATTACCAACTGGCGGTTCCATAGGCGTGCATGGTGGGCGCATAGGTTGCGAACGTAGGATAGCACGTGAAACCAACCACGGAGCACGAATTCATCGGTGCCGAAATGCTTTGCGATCGCGCTGCGCTCCATGCCCGAGTCCAGGCCGGCATACAAACGCGAGAGAGCGCTGAGATAAAACGTTTCCATCACCATCCAGGAAGGCGGCAGATGTGGGTCGCCATATTTGCTGTAATAGTGATTAATGAAGACCTCCTGATGCGGCTGCGCTGGTCCGCTGCCTGGCGTGGTGATGCGCACCTCTTTCTCGATGTCGGCGATCATCTCGCCATGATCGAAGCGAGGGGAGAAATGCCGGGGATTCATGAACCAGTGCGGCCCATGGCGCAGGGACATCTCGTTGTTTATCACGCTTCGAAGGGCGACCTCGATGCGCTCGATGGCGTCGAGCACGTGCAGCCGCAACTCTCGATCGAAGCGATAAAGATCAAGTAACATGTCGAGCGTCGTCCCCGGTTTGAACGGCTTGTCGGGTAGACTGCAGTCCTGGAACGTCAGCGCATACGCCGATAGGCGATAGTAGCCGATATATTCGAGATAGTGCTCAGCCGCGGCTGCATTTGGAATCACCAGCCCGCGACTCTGCAGTTTCGCGATCTGCTCGGGAATGGTAAGGGCCGGTTTGTTAAACCTCATAGGCGGCCCGTAAAATGGAGCACCCGCCCTGGTGCGCATGTCGTTCACCTTGCGGTGGCGGCCTAGGCGTGGCGGGTATGTTGCCGACATCCATTGTCCGAAAACCCAAGCACCGCAAGCGGAAATCCGTCTCGGTGGGCGGGGACAGCACCCCATGCAAAGACGAGTCAGATCATTGATTTCTGAACACAGAGGGCGCTGAGTTTATTGGACGGACGCTCTTCTGACCGATGGGATTTTCAAGTTCCACTGGTTTGTTGGCCGACAGCGGGAATGCTGGCGAGCTTCGCGCGGAGTTCGCCGGGGTTGTAGGCCTTCTGCGCGGGAATGTGGAGCAGCGGCAGCCCGGCGCTGGCGAAGGCGGAATCGACGAAGGCATCGCGCTCCTGGCGGTCCTCCTCTTCGTGCGAGCGATCGTCGAGCTCGATGCCGGCGAGCGGCGCCAGGTCGTTGGCGCGGACGAGAAGAAAGTCGACGTGCTTGCTCCGAATTCGATTTAACGCGCTCTGCCGCTCTCCGCGCTCCAAGCCGGACTTCACGCCGAGGATATCCTCGAGCCGGACCTTACCGAAGACCCGGACGCCCGGCGGCAGCTGGGCCTCGAGCAAGCCGAGGAACGAACGCTCAGCCGCAGAGAACAGCGATTTTCGGAGATAGTAGACTCCTTCCTTCGCTCCTCCGCCTGCCATCTTCGCCTTCAACAGCGCCAAGACGGCAAGACCCACGACAATGACCACGGCCAGCAATACGAATTTCAGCATAGTTTGCCGCCGTGGCCCCGGCGACTGCCGGAGGCTTGGCCAAGCCCCCACTCGCGTCAAATTCCAAGCGGGCAGTTCAACCGTCGGGCGTGTTCCCGACCATGAAACCCAAGCCCCAAACCAAGACCCCGTGCATCAGCCTTGGTCTGACCCAGCCAATATTAAAGATTATCGGGAAAACTGGACAACACTCTGTATTTTAGGCGCGTATTTGTCGCATCGATAATTTGAATTCTCACTCCCTTAAAGCCGATCGTAGAGGCTTCCTTGAGATCATACTGTACCTCTTGAGAAAAAGGGGCGCGCAAGGTGTCGCTCGTGTATTCGCGGTACAAGAATTTTAGCGTGTCGCCTGAACGGCCGTTATAAATCAATTCCTGGCGAAATCCGGGCCTCTCAAAGTCTGTGACCTGAGTCTTTGTGAGTACCGGTGCGGGCTTTGGAGTCATAACCGCGTGCCCATTCAAATTGAATTTGATGTCCTTCTCATCCTTGAGGCTGATGGCCAAACCCCCGTATTGCATCTGAGTACCCAACACCGCGTCGTAAACAGCTAGTTTATCGGTCGCGTAGTAGATTCGTTCGTCATCCTTCATGCTGGCCTTGAGAACCCCTGGTTCGAGTGTGAGTTTCTTTAGAAGAAACCCGTCTCCAGCCGACACGTGATTTTCGAGCCGTATCGCGTCGTAAGTGTAGATCTTTCCCTTTTCGACCAATGTGTCTCCTAATTCAGATTCCCGATCAATATTCAAGGGCGGGAGATCGACGATCCTCAGAGTCGGCGAAATGACCAATTTCTGGCTTGCGCAACCTGAGAAACAAATCGCGGCAAAGCTAAGAACAAACAGAGCGGAATATTTGAGTGGGCGCATATGAAGCGGGGTATCTAAGTGGCTTCGCCGTGGCCCCGGCGGAGCCTGAAGTCAGAAGCAATCGCCCATTCGCGTCAAATTCCAAGCGGGGCATCTCAGACCTTGGGCGTGTTCCCGGTCATTAACCCCAATCCCCGGCCGCTCGATCAGCCTACGCTTGCTGCTAAATGTCTACGTGTCTCAGCATCCTCACACCAAACATAGACTCCTTTTAGTGCACGTGTGAGGAGAATTCGGTACCCTTGAAGCAGTTTGCGAAGCAGTGCTTGCTGTTCCGGCCCTCCAGTTGCCGCGCGCTTGGCTCGCTGTCGGTGGCGCGCGAGTCCGGATTCATAGACATTAGAAAGCATCAGCTCCCAACGATCCGTCCTCCAGATCACGTCGTTGAGCCAGAGCAAACCGACATAATCGTAGTCGAAGCCCCGAACGGTGTAGGGACACCCAACTTCAGCTAGCGGGTTTGATGCCATTGGCACGCCGGGAGACGGATCAATCCAACCCACGTACCCCTGTGGTGCATTCTTCCAGTTCCATATCCGCGACCAGGTGTGGCGGCCCGAGCGGTTTTCCCACGCAAGATAAAAATCCTGCATGTCAGGCGGTAGTTCATGCGGTCGTGCCGCTTCTTCCGTCTTCCATTCACGCGCGTATGAAGCCAGCAATCGCACCGAGTCTCCTTTGCGCGCATGGGCCGCGAGCACGGCTTCCAGTTCTGCCGGGTTGTCCATCAATTCCCAGGCAAAGCGTGGACTCGAATTTTGAAATGGTATCACATTTGGAGCCGGCTCGGCAGCGAGCAGCGTTTCAGTTCCGACATCAATGGCTCTAGATTTTCGCCACGTTACGCTCAAGGCCTCCAACTTAGGCTCAAGCTCGGCCGAGAAGAGTGAGTCAACCCAACTCAGATACTCTACCGCGCCACCACATCGAAATTGGTGCTCCTTTAGTGAAATGACTGGCAACACTTCCGCGCCAAGTTCTGCAGCCCAGTGTTCAATGTCGGTTCGCGTCGTTGTCTCCCTTTCGCGGAAGCCCTGTTGTTCATCAAGCAGGAATACGCTAACAACTGAACCGCGGATAATGTGATAGCCTTGTGGTCCAAAATTTACCGGAAACCCAAATTGTCCGCGGGCATCGGTTGACTCGGGGTTTATAAGTGCATGGGCCTCGTCGACAATAGAGATTAGATATCCGTTGTCGTGCGGATCCAACTGCCCCTTCAGTTTTCTCAACAAATCAAAATTTCCCCTCCAATTGCCGACATCATCGAACTGACCAGGAAAGCGTTTCTTCAACCGCCCCAATTCTTGGGTTGTTGAAGGCACAAAATGGCTGGCCTTCTTGACCGCACCGCGCCCGGCACCAAACAAATGTTCTAAACTGTGATTCTGCGCCGTCGAGGTTGTGACAAACGCAAGGTCCCCCGCAGGCAATTGGGGCATTACGGCCAACTCCGCCCACAGGCGCGCGGCGATGGCCGACTTTCCTGACCCCGGCGGGCCTTCAACTATGACCACCCGCTTGGTGAGAGAGCCCGATAGCTCGGAGACGGCATCGTTGACCGCCGCGAGTGCGAGGATGAAACCTTTCCGCTGTTCATCCAAAAGCTCAAGTCGTCGGTGCGGTGAACGCTTCAACGTGGCACCAACAGCCTGGATAAAGCTTCGGCTCTGGCGGTAATAGCCAGCTTCAAAATTGCTTGCGAATTCGTCGTCGGGCTTGACGAGCCGTAGGTTTAGGAATTTCAGCGCTTCTGATGTCTCGTGCGAAGTTGCCACACCGAAGCAGGGATACTCGCTCGTTAGCGCATCGTTAGGAGCCGCGCAGTAAATCGAATTCAATGGCGACCCGGTGAATACAACACAGCCATTTATGACCGCCTTGGAATCTTGAAAAGCCGAGTGAAAACGCCGGCAATATTCTACGTAGCCTCGAACCTGCTCGGCCGGGTGTAACGTCAGGCCGCTCGGTCGATCAATCAGGCCAGGATGTGGAAGCGCACGGTCCTGCCGTGTTTCCCAATGCTTCAATTCCACAACGACCGCATTGGGGTTGCGTCCGTCATTTCCAAGCAAAACCAAATCACACCAAGATGACGACGCCGGCAGCCGATATTCGAGTGAGAGGAATCCACGGTCTCCCAGATATAGGTGCACTCGATCAAGTGACCG
Source organism: Lacunisphaera sp. (assembly GCA_035549095.1). GTDB lineage: Bacteria > Verrucomicrobiota > Verrucomicrobiia > Opitutales > Opitutaceae > Lacunisphaera. The sequence continues at coordinate 47,600 of DASZRV010000024.1, forward strand.
GCTGTCCAGCACCACGGCGAGACGCTGAAAGGAATTCTTCCATGCCTCCATTTCCTTCGGGTTTCTACGGCCGGTAATCTCCGCCAGCTCTACAATTAACTCCGGCAATCTTGGTCCAAGCACGCGGTCACGAAACTCGGCAACAGTAAGAAGCATGACGGAGTTCGCGCGGATTATGCGTGCTACAGTTTAGTAGTTTGCCGGTTACGCCGGCCCGTGGCCCACGCGAAGCTAGGAGCAAGGAGCCGGGAGCGACGAGCCGAAAACTTGGCTGGTCTTAGAGGGGTTAGCGTGGAGCCGGGAGCCACGTGCCAAGCCCCAACTGGTAGGTGGCGGCTTTGAGGTCGCAGTCTGAGATCTCAAAAGGCGGCAGATGCGGGGTGAACGTTTGCCAATCATACTTGCCACTTGTCACTGGATACTCCCCCGCGACAAAGTCGCGGGCATCGGGGCCTGTAGCTCAACGGTCAGAGCAGGGGACTCATAATCCCTTGGTTCCGGGTTCGAATCCCGGCGGGCCCACCAAGCCGCGAAGCGGCAAGTACCAAGGGCCAAGATTCAAGTATCAAGGCCATGCCGAAGGCCGAAGGGAGGAGGTGGAAGAGCGGGATCCGGAAACCGGCTACGACGAGGCAACGTGGCTAAAACAAATCCGTGTGATCCATGATATCCGTGGCTCCTCAACGCCACGAAGAGGCGCGAAAAGACACGATAAGTGAGGCCTCGCATTTCCCACCTCCAACCTCCTACCTCCAACCTCCTACCTCGCGCCTGCCGCGGCTGGCCCGCGGCGGCGCCAGAGGAGCATCAGGAGGAAGCCGATCGCGGCACCGCCGAGGTGCGCGTAATGCGCGACGCCGGCACCGAAGATCGAAAAGCCCGTCACGCCTGAGAACAGGTCCAGCAGCAGCAGGCCGGGAATGAAGTATTTCGCCGCGACCGGCACCGGCACGAACATCAGCGAGAGCCTGGCGTTGGGATGCAGAAAACCAAAGGCCACCAGCAGCCCGTAGATCGCCCCCGACGCGCCGAGCATCGGCCGCGCGAAGATGCCGTAGAGGTCGAAGAGCGCCGACCGGACGGCCGGATCGCGGGGCACCGCGCCTTCGCCGGTGGCCAGCAGCGAACCGATGGCGGCGGGGGTCAGACCCGCCGCGACCAGCCGCGCGTGCAGGCCTTGGAACTGCTGCCAGTTGATTCCCGTCTGGACCAGCGCGGCGCCGATGCCGCAGAGAAAATAGAACACCAGGAAACGCCCCGTCCCCCACTCCCGCTCCAGGATCGTGCCAAAGGAAACGAGCGCGAACATGTTGAAGAAGATATGGCTGAAGTTCGCATGCAGGAACATGTACGTGACCAGCTGCCACAGGCCGAAATGCTCGTTGGCCGGATACCAGAGCGCGCCGGCGTCGACCGCCCAAGTGCTGCCGCGCGGCACCAGGCCGGCGACAAACGCCACTATGTTCACGATCAAGAGGACGGTGACCGCCCGGGACATGCGCTGCATCGGGCTACGGTTGCGATCCGGGGGAGGTTCGCAACCACGGACGCGTCAGCGGAATTGGCCACGAGAAGGCACGATAACACACGAAGAAGGCCCAAGGCGTTTGCACCACGCATTACACGGATGGCACGAATGGAATCGAATCAAGGCAGGGAGCAGTCCCAACCGCGAAGAACACGAAAGGACGCGAAGGTGAATCCGAACCAAGGCAGCGAGACACGAATTACACGAACGACACGAATGTGGGCCGGAAAAAGGCGGGAGAGTTTTTAACCACAGATTTCACGGATGAACACGGATGGGGTCGGACCAAGGTAGGGAGCAGTTCCAACCGCGAAGAACACGAAAGGACACGAAGGTGAACCCGAACCAAGGCAGCGAGACACGAATTACACGAACGACACGAATATGGGCCGGAAAAAGGCGGAAGAGTTTTTAACCACAGATTTCACGGATGAACACGGATGGGGTCGGACCAAGGCAGGGAGCAGTTCCAACCGCGAAGAACACGAAGGGACGCGAAGGTGAATGCGGAACAAGGTTGGGGATTTTTGACCACCCGCCTTTCCTCTTTATTGTGGCCAAAACAAATCCGTGTGATCCGTGAAATCCGTGGTGAATGAATCGGAGATAGCAGCTTGGAGATAGGAGTTGGCCGGTATGCCTTCGCGTCGGTTCGCGTCCTTCGCGGTTCAACCACACACCTCGGCGCGTTGCGCCATCAGCCTTCGCCGAACCTACGGCCCGACAAGACCCTCTTGGTGGAGGGGGACTTTTCTGCGGCCGGCCTGGAGACCGGCCGTCCACGTAAATCCATCGCGGCGCGTTAAGGATAACGCGCCCTACCTATCTGTGTTCATCTGTGGTTGACGAGCCCTAGCTTTGTCTCTCGGTGGCAACATTTCGTGGTTCATTGGCCAGCCGAGAATTGTCGCGACATATCGGCGAACCTGGGCTAGGTTGCGGCCGTTCCGAAGATTCCTAGTCGAAAGCGGCTCTGTTTCTCCGTTTCGACTTATGAATTCCCTTCGCATCCTGGTCGTAGAAGACCACACCGACTGCAGCCAGACGCTGTGCTCGCTCCTCGAACGCCGCGGCCACCACGTCACCCGGGCGCTCACTGCGCGCGAAGCCATGGAAGTGGCCAAGGGCAAACGCTTCGACCTGGCGATCATGGATATCGGCCTGCCCGACGACAACGGCTGGAATCTCTTCGTGAAACTGAAGCGGCAAATGCCCGGACTGCCGGCCATCGCGCTCACCGGCTACGGCCTCGAGAATGACCACAAGCGGTCCGCCATCGTCGGCTTCGCTGCGCATCTCACCAAACCCATCGAGATGCGCGCGCTCGACGCCGCGATCGAACGGCTGTTTCCGGCGAGGAAGAAGGAAGAGAGCAGTACGGTGTAAGGGGCGTGAGGTGTGAGTTCTAAGTTTTAGGTGTTAGGTGTTAAGCGGGAAGAGAAGGGTTCGTGCTTGTGAGTTTTTGCGCCTTTTCGTGGCCAAACCATCCGTGTGATCCGTGCCATCGGTGGTGAATAGATCGAAGATGGAGGATCGGAGTTTGGTCGGTCCACCTTCGCGTTGGTTTGCGTTCTTCGCGGTTGGCTCACACACCCCGGCGCGTTGCGCCATCAGCCTTCGCCGAGGCTACGGCCCGACAAGCCCCTCTTGCTAGAGGGGAGCTATGCCCTGCCTTTTTGCGGTTCTTGTGCTTTTTGCTCGCCGCGCCGGAGCCTCCGCGAAGGCGGGTGGCCAACCCAACTCGTGGAATTTGTGGCCGCCGTGGTCGCTCGTCTTCGGGGTTGAAGGCGTGGCGGCGTTGGCGCACTTTCGCGGCATCATGCGCCCCACCCCGCGTTCGTTCCGCCGCCTGCTCCCCGCCTTCATCCTCGCGCTCGCCCCCGGCCTCGCCACCGCCGCCCCCGTCGTGAAGCACACCACTGCCGGCGATGTCGAAGGTGACGTCACCACCGACGGCGTCTCGGCCTTCAAAGGCATCCCGTACGCCGCGCCGCCGGTCGGCGCGCTCCGCTGGCAGCCGCCGCAGCCGGTTGCGCCGTGGACCGGCATCCGCCCGGCGCACGCGTTCGGTGCGCGCGCGATGCAGGGCCGGATCTTCTCCGACATGCGCTTCTTCGACACCGGCCCGAGCGAGGACTGTCTGTACCTCAACGTCTGGGCGCCGGCCAAGGCCGAGAAACTGCCGGTCATGGTCTGGATCTACGGCGGCGGCTTCGTCGCCGGGGCCACGTCCGAGCCGCGCCAGAATGGGGAAAAGCTCTGCCAGAAGGGCGTCGTGGTTGTCAGCATGAACTACCGGCTCGGCGTCTTCGGCTTCTACGCGCACCCGGAACTGACGGCCGAGTCGCCGCACCACGCCTCGGGCAACTACGGGTTGCTCGACATGGTCGCCGCGCTGCAGTGGGTGCGCGATAACATCGCCGCGTTCGGTGGCGACCCGGGCAACGTCACGATCTTCGGCGAATCCGCCGGCTCGTTCGCCGTCAGCGCGCTCATGGCGTCGCCGCTCGCGCATGGTCTTTTCCACAAGGCGATCGGCGAAAGCGGCGCCATGTTCGGCCGCACGCTCGGGACGCATACCCTCGCCGAGGCCGAGGCCAATGGTACGAAGTTCGCGGAGACTTATCTCGGCACGACATCGCTGGAGAAACTCCGCGCCCTGCCCGCCGACCAGGTGCTCGCCGCTTCGCTCAAGGCGCGCGACGCCCACGACGACGACGCCTTCGGTTCCGACGTCGACGGCTGGTTTCTGCCGCAAACGCCGCGCGACCTCTTCGCCGCCGGCAAGCAGAACAAGGTGCCGCTCCTCGCCGGGTGGAATCACGACGAGGGCGGGCCGGGGGAACTCTTCGGCCAGGACAAGCCCACGCTCGTCAATTATGTGAAACACGCGAAGGAGCGCTTTGGCGACCGCGCGGTCGCGTTCATGCGGGCGTACAGCGCCACCAGTGATGCCGAAGCACGGCGCGCGGCGGCAGATTTCGGTGGCGACCAGTTCATCGGCTTCGGCACGTGGAAGTGGATCGAGATGAGCGTCGCGACCGGCGGGCAGCCGGTGTATCGGTATCGTTTCGACCGCGACATGCCGCGTCCGCCGGACGCAAAGCCCGACTGGACGCCGGTGGCATACCACTCGGCCGAGATCGAATTCGTTTTCCGTGTGCTCGACTCGAAGGAGGGCCTGACGTTCGGGCCCGACGACCACAAGGTCTCGGAGCTGATGGCGTCGTACTGGAGCAATTTCGCCAAGACGGGGAATCCCAACGGCGACGGCCTGCCCGAGTGGCCGGAGTACAAGCCCGGCGATTACCAAGTGATGCACCTGTCGGCTGAATCGGTGGCGGTGCCCGATGTCCATCGCAGCCGGTATCTGTTTTTGGATGCACCAGGTGAGAAGCGGTAAGGGGTAAGGCGTAAGTTTTAAGTCTTAGGTTTTAGGGTTCAGGCGTGGTGAATGGATCGTGTAGGTCGGGGTTTATCCCCGACGCGTCGGGCGTTAAGCCCGATCTACGGCGCGAGCAAGCTCGCTGACCTACAGGCTTCATTCTGTAGCGGCGGTCTATGACCGTCGCGACGCCTACCTCGTGGCGGAATTCAGCCGCCGAGGCTTCGCTCTCGTCGCGATCCGCCCTACAATCCGTGTGCTCCGTGAAATCCGTGGTGAATGGATCCATAATAAAAGGGGCGTGCGGGTGGAGGGCGGGCCTGGAGACCCGCCCTCCAGCGATCCGGTAAATTCGTGAAATCCGTGGTCAAAGAAAATGGAGGCGGCGCCATCAGCCCCACGAGACCGGCGAATCGCTGATGGCAACCCACGGGACTGATGGTCCCGCCTCCACGAGACGCGCCCGATCCGCGGGACCCGCGGTCAGTGGGTCGAAGACGTTCGCGTGCGGGTGGAGGGCTGGCCTCCCGGCCAGCCGCGGCGGGTCTGGAGACCCGCCCTCCAGCGACTCGGCGGATTCGCCCGACTCGTGAATTTCGCGTCCAAAAAGAAAGGGCGCAGATGAACTGCGCCCCTACGTGGCGGCGGGATCAGCGATCCCGCCCTACAGCTTACCTCTTATCCCTCGTAACCCGGCAGCGTCTTGTCGACGACTTCGCGGGCGAGGCGGGCGTAGGCGGGCAGGCCGTTCTCGAAGGGCACCGTGACCTCGCCCTGGATGAGCGGGGTGGCGTAACGGAAGAACTGGAAGTTCAGGCTGACGCCGTCCTCGTTGACCCATTCGCGCGGGAGCTTCTTCAGGCCGGCGGTGACATCGGCGAGCGCCGAGAGGCCGGTCTCGCACGTGTAGGTGTCGCCGTCGCCGCGCACGAGCGTGACGAGCTTGTCGGTCTCGCCGGCGACCGCGGCCTTGACCGCGGCGGTGCCGACCAGGGTGGCCTCGTCGGCATCGGTCTTGGAGGCGAGGTGGGCGGCGGCGCGCTGCGCCACGCCGAGCCGGGACACGCGGGCCTTGGCGCCGACCTGCTGCTCGACGAGGTCCTTCAGGAACTCGCCGACGCCGCCGAGCTGCTCGCCCTCGACCGCGACGTAGTTGCCGTCCTTGTCGACGAGGCCCTCGGCCACGACGACGACGCAATGCTTCTCGCGCTTGAGGATGCGGCGGACGTCCTCGACAAATTTCTCGTTGGTGAACGCGACCTCGGGCACGTAGACGAGGTGCGGCGGGTCGTTCGGGTGGTCGCGGCGCTTGGCCAGCGAGGCGCCGGCGGCGAGCCAACCGGAATGGCGGCCCATGACCTCGACGATGGTGACAAGGTCGCCCTGCCCCATCGCGTCGGCGTCGAGCGCGAGCTCCTTGACCGTGGCGCCGATGTACTTGATGGCGCTGCCGTAGCCCGGGCAGTGGTCGGTGGCGGCGATGTCGTTCTCGATGCTCTTCGGGATGCCGATGACGCGCAGCTCATAGGCCTGGGCCTTGGCGAGCTCGCCGAGCTTGACGGCGGTTTCCTGCGAGTCGGTGTCGCCGATGTGGAAATAATAGCGGATGTTGTGCGCCTTGAAGACCTCGAGGACGCGCTCGAAATCCTGCGGCTTCTTCAGCTTCCCGCGGCAGGTGCCCAGGGCGGCGCCCGGCGTATAGTGCAGCCCGCGGATCGCCTGTTGCGACTCGGCGGCGAGGTCGACGAAGTCCTCGTTCAGGAGCCCGAGCACGCCATTGAGCGCGCCATAAACCTCCTCGATGCAGGAGTGGTTGAGGGCCTCGGAGACAACGCCCGCGACGGTCGCGTTGATGACGGCCGTGGGGCCGCCGGACTGGCCGATCAAGCAATTGCCGACTAATTCTTCTGCCATGGTGTGGTGTGGTTAAAGCTGGGAAAGAAACAAAAGGAATGGTCAAAAAAGGCCAGCGCCCGGGGAGTGGCAAGTCCTATCTCCCCGTGGGAGGAGAAACCTGAAAGGCGAGGGCGGAAAAGCCGCCGGCGGCGCACGGCGGAATCGGCGGACATAAGGGCGCATTGGAGCATGGATGATGCAGCGCCGGAATGGGGTGCGTAACTACGTGCCGCTCCTGCGGCACGAGTTAAAAGTTCAGGGTTGAGAGTTGAGAGACAAACCATGCATGCGCCCGATCCACCGCCGGAAAAGCGGAAAGGAGGAAAAGCTGACAGAGCAGAGGAAAACTCTTTTGACCACGGATTACTCGGATGGGCGCGGATCGATTTCTTGGGTGGGGCGGCGAGTCCCCTCGCCTTGCCAGAGCTGAAAGCGACGGCGGATTCACCGCCGCGGCGGATCTTTGGCGGGCGGGCCTCCCGGCCAGCCGCGGCGGGCCGGGAGGCCCGCCCTCCAGCGACTCGTGGATTTCGTGGAATTCGAGTAGGTCGGGGTTGATCCCCGACGCGTCGGGCGTGAAGCCCGACCTACAATAATCACGGTGGGATCCGCGATCCCGCCCTACAACGCGGCGGCGATCCCGCCCTACAATCCGTGGGTTCCGTGAAATCCGTGGTTAAAAAGAAACCACACACCCCGTCGCTTCGCGCCACCCCTCTTTCTAGAGGGAAGCAAAAGGGCGGCGCCCCGCCCTGTGGGGCCGATCACAGCCCCGCGGTTCTCTGCCGATAGATCGCCCGCATCCCACCGCTCTCCATCGTGAAGGCCACGCCGTCGAGGAACGTCAGCCAGCCGGCGTCCTCATGCCGGACCTGCAGCAGGAGTTCGCGCAGGACGATGATGTTCCAGTCGTGCGACACATGCAGGTCGAGGCGGCGGCCGTCCGCGGCCGGTTCGCGCAACCGCTCCGCGACAAAGTTGGCCTGGCGCGTCGCCACTTCCCGGGCGGGCCGGATCACCGTGGCCGGAATCTTTCCTTCCACCCACAGCCGCACGAAATGGTCTCCATGGAGCATCGTCAGCCGGCCGGCTGCCGGCAGGTCGAGGATGTAGTCGGGGCCGATTTGCTCCCGGGCGCCGGCCAGCTCGACCGCGAGCCCCGCCGCGCCGGCGCCCTCGGCGATGCAGGCGGCCGTCTGCCCGCAACGCTTGACGGGACTGTGATACAGGCGGAGCCGGTCAAAACCGGCCAGGCGGGCGCCAAACTCCGTGGCGGCTTTCGCACCTTCCGCGGTGATCTCGGCCAGGGTTGGTTCCGCCGGGTTGGCGATCGGATGCCGCGCCGCATGTCGCATGACGGCGGCCACGGCGGGCGCGGCGCTCAGGCCCGCGATCGTTTCGAGCAATTCATGGCCCTGCATGGTTCCTTGATGCGGCAGGTGCCGTCCGGCGGTCAAGCCGGGCGGAAACGGTATGATCGTGGGTAATGGATCGGAGATGTAGATCCAATCTTTGTTCAGGCTTTCTGGATGGACCAATTCGGGTCGAAGTCCGCATGGGAGCGTAAGAGGCCGATGAGGATGCGGAGCATCTTGTGGGAGATGGCGCCGAGGATGGCGGGCGTTGACTTGCCGTTCTC
>DASZRV010000025.1:0-8615 GCA_035549095.1 Lacunisphaera sp.
GAGAACGGCAAGTCAACGCCCGCCATCCTCGGCGCCATCTCCCACAAGATGCTCCGCATCCTCATCGGCCTCTTACGCTCCCATGCGGACTTCGACCCGAATTGGTCCATCCAGAAAGCCTGAACAAAGATTGGATCTACAGCTTTACCGGCTGGACGCGCTGGCCGTCAGCTACGCGGTCGCCGGGGTAGAGGATGACCTCGTCGCCCTCTTTCAGGCCGGCGGTGACCTGCGTCTCGGTGCCGCTGGAGCGCCCGGCATCGACCGGCACGAGCACCGCGCGGCCATCGCGCACCACGTAGGCCGACCAGCCGGAGCCGCGACGGAACACGGCCGACACAGGCACCTTGAGCACGCGCTCGCTCTGCCAGACGATGACGCGCGCCTCCACGCGGTAGTTGTCGCCCAAGTTCTGCCACTGCTCGCGCGGGCTGGTGAAGTCGGCGACCACGTTGACGCGCTGTTCCTCGACGCCGAGCGCGGAAATCTTGGTGAAGGCGGCGGGCTCGACGAGCCGCACGCGGCCTTCGAGCGGCTTGGGCCCGCCCCATTGCTCAAACTCCACCGGCGTGCCGGGCGCGATGGCAGCGCCGTCGCGCGAGAGCAGCTCGATGACCACCTCGAGGTCCGCGGGATCGCCCAGGTCGAGCAACGGTGTCCCGGCGGCGACGGGCCGTTCGCTTTCCTGGTACACGTGCAGGATGCTGCCGGCCACCGGCGCCGTCACGGTGACCAGCGCGGCGGTCTTGTCCGGCCCCTCGACCGCCAGCTCGGCGATGGCGGCGCGTAGCTCGCCCTCGGCCACAATGACGTCGCGCGCGGCCGCGGTCTCGCGCAGCCGGACGCTCTCGAGGTCCTGCGGCGAAACGGTTTTCTGCGCGAACATCTGTTCCATGCGATGAACCTCGTTTTGCGCGAGCACGTGTGCTTCGCGCGCCTTCGCCAGCGCGGCCTGCGCGGAGGAACGCCGCGCCTCCGCCAGCGCGCGGGTGCGCGGGTCGAGCGGCGAGGCCGCCATCGGTTCGATCGTGGCGAGCACGGCGCAGGCGGCGACGACCGCACCCGGCTTGAAGGGCACGCGGTGCAGCTGGCCGCTCACGGGCGACGAGACGACGTAGCGCTGCTTGATCCGCGTCTTGCCCTCCTCGCTGACGGTCGCGCGCAAGGCGCCGTACGCGGCGCGGGCCGTCTCGACCGGCGCCGGGCGGGGCCGGAGGCCGAGCGCGAGCAGGACGAGTACCACGAGGCCGATGGCGTAAGGCAGCCAGCGCAGGCGTTTGCCGGGTGAGTGGTTGGGCATGGGGGAGGGGATTACTCGGGCGCCTTCAACGTGGCGATGAGGTCGAGGTGCTTGAGCTTACGCAAGACGAACAACGCCGACAGCGTCGAGGCGACGATGACTGTCAGGATGGCGAAGGAGAACGTGTAGGTGGTGAACACGAGCGGGAGGCGGACCGTCTCGGTGTTGATCGAGTGCACAATCACGGTCGACAGGCCGGTCCCGAACAACAGCCCCAGTGGCACCGCGATCGTACCGAGCACCACCAGCTCCGTGACCAGGATCGCGCCGACCTCGCGCTGTGTCATGCCGACGACGCGCAGCGTGGCCAGTTCGCGCGCCCGTTCGGCCAGCGAGATGCGGGCATTATTGTAGATGACGCCGAAGGCAACGATCACGGCGAAGGTCAGGTAAATCGACTGGATCAGGCCCATGCTCTTCGCGGTCGTCTCACGGAACGCCTGGCGCAGCGATTCCTTGATGGCGACGACGCTGATGCGCGGGATCTCCTTGAGCGCGGCCAGGAATTCGGCGCGGCGCGACATGTCGAGGCCGAGGCTGGCGCCCGTGATGACGTCGCCCTCGCCGAGGAAACGGTTGATGGCATGCCGGTCCATGTAGGCCGTGATACCGGTGAAATCCTCCGCCAGGGCCACCAGCGTGATATTCATGACGCGCCGCCGGCCCTCGAGCGACTCGAGCGTGAGGGTGTCGCCCAGGCGGGCGCCGAGCACCGTGGCCAGTTTCTCCGACATGACCAACCCGTCGGTCGGCGGCGAAATCTCGTGGCCGGCGCGATCGACGGCGCGGGCGTGGATGCCGCCCGGTTCCAGGCTGCGCATGTAGATCTGGCGGCTGCGGCCCATGAAGTGCACCCGCACGACCGTCGAGCGCGTAGGCTCCATGCTGGTCACGCCGGGCAGGCGCTCGATTTCGTGGGCGATGCGCGCCGACGACGGCTCGACGAGGCCGATGTTGAGGTCCTGCCGCTGGTTCACATCCCAGTCGAAATCGAGGACCTCGTGGATCCCGGCCTTGAAGGTGTTCGGCAGCACCAGGAGACCCGTGGCCAGGGCGAGTCCGGCCACGGTAAAGAGCGCCTGCATCGGCCGGCGCTCAAGGTTGCGCAACGCAATCCGGAACGAATGCGAAAACAGGCGCGCGATGCCGGTCCGCTCGATCACGGCGGGGCGGAAGCTCGCCGGCGGCTCGGGCCGCATCGCCTCGGCCGGGGGGAGCCGCGCGGCCTTGCGCACCGCGCCGAGCACGCCGAGGACGACGGCCGCGACGCCCACGCCGAGCGCGATGGCGACGGCCTGCAGGTCGAGACGGAAGTTCAGGACGGGGAAGCGATAGAAGATCTCGTACATCGCGACGAGCTTGTGCCCCAGCGCAATCCCGCCGACCAGGCCGAGCGCCATGCCGCCGATGACCATCACGAAGGCGAATTTCAAATAATGCACGACGATCTGCCGGTTGGTGAACCCGAAGGCCTTCAGGATGGCGATCTGTTCCCGTTGCAGCGCCAGCAGCCGGGCCAGCACGGCGTTGGTCATGAACGCGGCGACGCTGAGAAAGACCAGCGGGAAGCCGATCGCGAGGATGGTCAGGACACGGATCTCATCGGTGACGCGAATGTGCGACGGGTGATCCTTGCGGCCATAGGCGCCGAGACCTCCGTACGGCCGCAGCAGCCGGTCGACGGCGGTGATCACCGGGCGTTCGTCGGCTCCCGGCGCGAGCGTCAGTGCGAAGTGGTTGAATGCGCCGTAGAGGTCCCACGCGGTGGCGACCTCCTTGTACGGCATCCAGAAGATGCCGAAGGTGCGGCTGTCCGGCAGCGCGACGCCGGGCCGTGCCTCGAAGATGTATTCAGGTGAGAGAACAATGCCGGCGATCCGGAATTCCTGCCGGCGGCCGTTCAGCAGCATGGTGACCATGTCGCCCGGCTCGAGGTGGTTGGCGTTCGCGAACGCCTCGCCCACCAGCAGGGCGCCGCGCGAGCCTGGGTCGAGCCAGCGGCCGCGGCGGAGAAAGAGGCGGTCCAACTCGGGGTCGTTGAAATCCGGCAGCGACCGAACAATCCCGCTGCACGGCTCGTCGACGCCCGGCAGGTCGAGGGTGACCGGCACCGAGATGTCGGTCTGCGCCGTGGCCACGCCCGGGATGGCCCGCAGCTGGTCGATCAGGTAATTGGGCGCGCGTTTCAGCGAGCCGAAGAGATCGGCAAAGTGATTCGTCTGGTAGTACTCGCTGCGCGTCGCCTCGAGCGAATAGATCAGGCTCCGCGCCATGATGAGCATGGCGAGCCCGCAGGCCATCACGACCGACACCGCCCCGGCCTGGCCCTTGAGGCGGCGCAGGTCGCGGAGGAGTTTGCGGTCGAGGTGGGGCAGCATCCGGGAAAACTCCAAATCTCAAAACGCCAAACGCCAAACAGGCGCCGAAACTCCAAATCTCAAAACGCCAAACGCCAAAGAAATGGGAAGAAATGCCAAACCACCGAAGGACGACCTGTTGGTTGGCGGATTCGAGATTGGTTTGGCCTTTGGCATTTGGCGTTTGGGATTTGGTCCCGTCTGTTTGGACTTTGTTTGGAATTTGGAGTTTTGGCGTTTGGGACTCTACCCTTGATCACCAACTCAGCGTCGCCACCTCCGCCCGCACGGCATTGCGGTGCTCGTGGTGGACGCGACCGTCGGAGAAATGGATCACCCGGTCGGCCATGCCGGCCATGACCGCGTTGTGCGTGATGATGACGGTGAGCGTGCCGAGTTCGCGGTTGGCGCGTACGATGGCCTCGAGGACGGTGATGCCCGTGCGGACATCGAGGGCGCCGGTGGGTTCGTCGCAGAGGAGCACCTCGGGCCGCTTGGCGATGGCGCGCGCGATGGCGACGCGCTGCTGCTCGCCGCCGGAGAGCTGGGCCGGGAAATGGTCCAGCCGCGGCGTGAGGCCGACGAGCTCGAGCGCGGTCTCGGCCGGCAGCGGGTCGCGCGCGATCTCCGCGATGAGCCCGACGTTCTCGCGTGCGGTCAGGCTCGGGATGAGGTTGTAGAACTGGAAGATGAAGCCGACGGAATCGCGCCGGTACTGCGTGAGACGGTCCTCGCTGGCGTGGGTCAGGTCGAGGTCGCGATAACGGATCTCGCCGGCGGTCGGGATGTCGAGGCCGCCGAGCTGGTTGAGCAGCGTGGTCTTGCCGCTGCCGGAGGGGCCGAGCAGCACGACAAGCTCGCCGGCCGCAAGGTCGAGGTCGACGCCCGCCAGGGCCCGCACCTCGGTTTCTCCTTCACCGTACACCTTCGTGAGTCCCCGCACCTGAAACACGGGTTGCTGGCCGGCAGCCGATCCGCGGGCGGGGGGAGGCGTGGGGGTGGCGTGGTGCACGGGGCCGCCGGTTGGACGCCGGCACGGCCACGGTAGGCCGGCCGCCTACCCGTGCAACCAAAAGCCCGCCAACGACCCGCGGTGTGAGTCCGCCTCATGACCGGCAGAAGCCCCGATGCGTCTCTCGGGAGGGCAGCCCGAGCCTGCGCCAAAATGCCCGTTGGTGTGGCGGGCGAACGGGTGTAAAGTGACGCCTGTTGCGGGAGCCCGTTTCCGTCATGAGTTTGGTATTTCCGAATCGCACCGCTGCCGGCCACCTGCTGGCCGAGAAGCTCGCCATCCACGCGGGTGAGGAAGGTTTGATTGTGCTCGCGCTGCCGCGCGGCGGCGTACCTGTCGCCGCCGAAATTGCCCACGCGCTCGGGGCGCCGCTGGACGTGCTGGTGGTCCGAAAAATCGGGGCACCCGGCAACCCGGAGTTCGGCGTCGGTGCAGTGGCCTCGGGCGGCTTGAGGTATTACAATACGCACGCCATGGAGATGGCCGGCATATCCCGCCAGACCATGGACCGGAGGGCGGAAATCGAACGCGCCGAGGTGGAACGGCGCGAACATGCCTACCGGCGCGATCGCCCCTGGCCGCAGCTGCGGGGGCGACCGGTCATCCTCGTCGATGACGGCATCGCCACCGGCTCGACCATGCGTGCCGCGGTATCTGCGCTGCACGAGACTTGGGCGGGCCCGATCACGGTGGCGGCGCCGGTGGCCGCCCGCGAATCCTACCTGGAGCTGCGCGACGCCGTGCGCCATTTCGTGGTGCTCGCGCTGCCGCGGGATTTCGCGTGCGTGGCGGATTACTACGACGACTTCACCCAGACCACCGACGCGGAAGTGCGTCACCTCCTCGATGAGGCATGGCAGGGCGGATTTGCGGTGACGTCCGCACCCAACCCGTCCTAATCGGGCGGGATGAACCGAACCGACCGGCTGGTGGCCATGGTCCTCTTCCTGCAGGGCCGGCGCGTCGTGCGCGCGAGCGAACTGGCCCGGCACTTCGAGGTCACCGAACGGACCGTCTACCGCGACATCGCGGCCCTCGGCGAGGCCGGGGTGCCGATCTCCGGCGAGGCGGGCGTGGGCTACTGCCTGATGAAGGGGTACCAGTTGCCGCCGGTCATGTTCACGGCCGAGGAGGCGACCTCGCTGTTTGTCGGCGGCGAGCTGGTGAAGCAATTCACCGACGCTTCGCTGCACGCCCCAATGGTCTCGGCCCTGGAGAAACTCCGTGCCGTGCTCCCGAAGGACCGGCAGGACCACATCGAACGGCTCGCGCAGCGCACACTGGTGCTCGGCCTCGGCTCGCGCCGCGCGGCGCCCGAGGCGATCGCGCAACGCTGGCTGCTGCCCGTCCAGCAGGGCCTCGTGCAACGCCGCGTCCTCCGCCTCGACTATCGCCGCCGCGGACAGGAGAACGACACCACCCGCGACGTGGAGCCGCAGGGCGTGGTGTTTTATGGCGGCGCCTGGTACCTGGTCGCGTGGTGCCGCCTCCGGCACGACTACCGCCATTTCCGCATCGACCGCATCCGCCGGCTCGAATTGACCCCGCTGGTCTTCGAGCCCCGGCCGGATTTCTCGCTCGCGAAGCACATGGAGGAGTCGGTGAAGCGGGAGGACACCATCCCGGTGCGCGTGTGGTTCGCGGCGGCGGCGCAGGAACGCGCGCGGCGCGACAGCCTCGCGACATTGATCGAGGAACGGCCGCGCGACGGCGGCGCGGAGTTCTCGCTCTTCGCCTGGTCGCTCGAATGGATGGCGGGCTGGCTGCTTTCGTTCGGCGGCGACGCCGAGGCGCTGGAGCCGGCGAAACTGCGCCAGTTGGTCCGCGCCGGTGGCGAGGCAATCGCCCGCCGCCACGCCGGCAAAGCCTCCTGACATAGGGCTGTCACGGGCTCGTGTTAGGCTGCGGGGATGAAAACCCCCGTCCTGTCCGCGCCGCGTCCGACGCGATTGCTTGTCACCCTCGGCGTCGTGTGCGCCGCCCTGCTCGCGCCCGGCCTGCGGGCGTCGGCCACAGACGATGCCGCGGCCATCGCGGCGCTCGACACCGAATTCCAGGCGGCGGTCAAGCGCAACGATGCCGCCACGATCGCCCGGATCCAGGCCGAGGACATGATCCTCGTGACGGGCCGCGGCGCCGTGTTCACCCGCGCCGACCACGTCAAGGCCGCGCAGGATCGCGAGCGCACTTACGAGGAGCAGGACGAAGTGCCGGGCACCCAAACCGTTCGCGTGTGGGGCAACACGGCCGTCGTCACGGCGCTGTTGTGGATCAAGGGCACGGCGAAGGACGGGAAGGCCTTCGACTACAAGCTCTGGTTCAGCGACACCTACGCGCGGACGCCATCGGGTTGGAAATACGTCTTCGGCCAGGCGTCGCTGCCCTTGCCCAAAGCGTGAGTTGATTCGCCATGCCGATGCTCAAGGGACTCCGCACCGTCACTTATCACGCGCCCGACCTTGCCGCCGGCAAGGCCTGGTATGCCCGGGCGTTTTCGATCACGCCGTATTTCGACGAGCCGTTCTACGTCGGTTACAACGTCGGTGGCTTTGAGCTGGGCCTGAGCCCGGACGGCCCGGCGAGCGACAAACCCGCCGGCGTGCTCGCCTATTGGGGCGTGGATGACGTCGGCGCTGCCTTCGCCCACCTGCTCGCGCTCGGCGCGACCACCCACGAGCCGCCGAAGGAAGTCGGCGGCGGCATCACGGTCGCGACCGTCGTCGATCCCTTCGGCAATATAATCGGCCTGATCGAAAACCCGCATTTCGACCCGCGCGCGGTCAAGTGACCCGAAGTCTTTCACTCCGCAACTCCATGCACATTCGCACCGTCTCCATTTCCGTGGCCGCCCCGCGCGACCCCGTTTTCAACTACCTCGCCAATGTGGAAAACCTGCCGGACTGGTCGACCGAGTTCTGCGAGCGCCTCGAGCTTCGCCAGGGCCGCTGGTGGGCCTACACCCCGCAAGGCGAGGTCATGGTCGAGCTCGAGGTTTCCGCCCCGACGGGCACCCTCGACTTCCAAGTCGGGCCGGCGCCCGACCGGATGGCACTCTTCCCGCTCCGGGTGCTGCCGCTCGGGCCGCGGCGGACGCTCATCAGCTACACCTTCATCCAGCAGGGCGACGTTTCCGCCGAGACGTACGAGGCGCAGTACCAGTCGCTGCTCATCGTGATGCGCGGGCTCATCCGGCGCTTCGGCGGCGGCGAGCTGCACGCCTTCGCGCCGGAACCGGCCGTCCTGGCGGGCCGGAACTGAGCGGCGGGTCCAACGGATGCGCAAGCTGGTCTATTACATCGCCGCCAGTCTCGACGGCTACATCGCGCGGCCGGACGGCTCGATCGACTGGCTGCCGGTGCCGACGAAGAAACAGGATTACGGCACGGCGAAGTTCTTCGACCGCGTCGACGAGCTGATCATCGGACGCAAGACGTACGAGCACGCGCTGACACTCGGCCCGTGGCCCTTCGGAGAACGATCGTGCCACGTGCTCAGCCGGAAGTGGGCCGGCCATCGCGACGTGCACGCGGCGTTCACGGACGCCGGCGTGGCCACGTTGGTCCGGCGGCTGCGCAAGCGTCCCGGCCGCGATATCTGGCTCGTCGGCGGCGGCGAGTGTGCGCAATCGTGCTTCGCCGCCGGCGTGGTCGACGAGATCATCCTGACGCTCGTGCCGCGCCTGCTGGGCGAGGGCCGGCCGCTATTTTTGCCCAACGCGACGGAGGCGACGCTGCGGCTCCGGGATAGCCGCGTGTTTCCCGACGGCCTCGTGCAATTGCACTATGACGTCATGCCCCGGCGTTCCTGAGGTGAAGCCCGCACTCCGTGCGGGCTGAAAGTTGTCGGTTGGAGGCGGGATGCCCTCGTCCCGCGGTTTGCCATTCACGCTTGCGCCTCGCGGGGTGAGGGCACCCCGCTTCCATCAACCACGTTCGATGGAGCGAGG
>DASZRV010000026.1:0-3593 GCA_035549095.1 Lacunisphaera sp.
TTTGACGCGCAACAGGGCGCCGGCCTTGCTGGCGTCCTCGCAGGTCGTGAGCCACTCGTGCCCGCGGCCGTCGAAGACCACGACGGGATCGCCGCGGCCGCAACGGTTCACCGCGACGAGGTGGTGGCTCTCGTCGGGCCCGAGGCGGATCTCGCCGGGGTTCGCCTCGGCGGGCACATGATACGCGCGAAAATCCGGCATGACGCGAGTTCTGGACCGTGGCTGAACCAAGGTCCAGCCCTACAATTTCAGGTGATGACTGCGATCCCGTAGGGCTGCACCTCGGTGCAGCCGGCTCGCGTTCGCGGATGCTGGTGTGTTCACGGCTGGACCAAGGTCCAGCCCTGCGGTGCAGGCGATGCTTGTGACAGGCGTCAGCAAGAAACGCCGCGCTTTCCGCAAGGCATGGTGAGCAGCGTTTGTCACCGGCCGGCATAGTGGATGCGAAGTGATGAACCAGGCCACAGCAGCGGTGGCCCGGTGCCACGACCGAGCCAGGTCCCGCCTCATCCGCTCCGCGCCGCTCCTTGCGCGGGGGATCCAGGAAATTTTCCCGGCCGCTCGCACCAGCGCGGCCGCGCCGCCCGGCCTCCGACCCACCTGACCCACCATGGCCCTCCTGACCGCCCCGTCCAAGTCCCGGACCGTCGCCCGCTTCGCCGAACAAGCCGCGCGCGACAAGCGCTTCAAGATCCTCGAGGCGCACATCAAGAAATTCCAGCACCGCCACGACGCGCTCATCGAGATTCTGCACAAGGCGCAGGAGCTCTTCGGTTACCTCGACAATGACGTGCTGCGCTACACCGCCTGGCAGCTGAAGCTGCCGGCCAGCCGCGTCTACGGGGTCGCGACCTTCTACCACTTCTTCACGCTCAAGCCGAAGGGCGAGCACAACTGCGTCGTCTGCCTCGGCACCGCCTGCTATGTCCGGGGCGCAAACCGCGTCCTTGCCGCCGTCGAGGAGCGCGCCGGCGTCAAGGCCGGCGAAACCACGCCCGACAACAAGGTCTCCCTCGTCACCGCGCGCTGCATCGGCGCCTGCGGCATCGCGCCGGCAGTCGTGTACGACGGCGTCGTGACCCCGCGCCAGAGCCCGGAATCCGCCGTGGCCCAGCTCAACCAGTGGATGCAACCATGACCCTGAACGACCTCGAACAGATCAAGGCGAAGGAACTCGCCGCGCGGAAGAAGATCGTCCTCCGCTGCTGCATGGCCGCCGGCTGCATGTCGTCGGACTCCAAGGGCGTCAAGGAACGGCTCGAAAAGGCGGTGGCCGAGGCCGGCCTGCAGGACGAAGTCGAGGTGCGCGGGGTTGGCTGCATGAAACTTTGCTGCGAGGGCCCGCTCGTGGCCGTCGAACCGGAGGGCGCGATCTATGTCAAGGTCACGGCGGAGAACGCGCCGGAGATCATCGCCGCCCTGCGGGGCTGCCAGACGACGCTCGCCCAGGCCGACCCCAAGGCGCCGTTCTTCACCCGCCAGCTCGCCATCGTGCTCGCCAACTGCGGCGTCATCGACCCGGAACGGATCGAGGCCTACATCGCCGCCGACGGTTACCAGGCGCTGTACGAGGCCATCGTCGAATGGGAGCCGAAGGACGTGCTCGACGCCATCGTGCACAGCGGCCTGCGCGGCCGCGGCGGCGCGGGATTCCCGACCGGGCTGAAATGGGGCACCGTCGCAAAATCGCCCGGTGCCAAGAAATACGTCATCTGCAACGCCGACGAGGGCGACCCGGGCGCGTTCATGGACCGCAGCGTCCTCGAGAGCGACCCGCACGCCGTGCTCGAGGGCATGGCGATCGCGGCCTATGCCGTCGGCGCCGATCAAGGCTTCATCTACGTGCGCGCGGAGTATCCCCTTGCGATCGCGCGGCTGCAGACGGCCATCCGCCAGGCCAAGGCGGCGGGCCTGCTGGGCAGCGGCATCTTCGAATCGCCGATCAATTTCAACATCGACATCCGCATCGGCGCCGGCGCGTTCGTCTGCGGAGAGGAAACCGCCCTGATGGCGTCGGTCGAGGGCAAGCGCGGCACGCCGCGCCCGCGTCCGCCGTTCCCGGCCGAGCGGGGCCTGTGGGACTGCCCGACGCTCATTAACAATGTCGAGACCTTTGCCAACGTGCCGCCGATCCTGCGCCGCGGCGCAGACTGGTTCGCCGGCATCGGCACGGAGAAGAGCAAGGGCACGAAAGTGTTCGCGCTGGCCGGCAAGATCCAGAATACCGGCCTGATCGAGGTCCCGATGGGCACGCCATTGCGGACGATCGTCGAGGACATGGGCGGCGGCGCGCCCGACGGCGGCAAGATCAAGGCCGTGCAGACCGGCGGCCCGTCCGGCGGGTGCATCCCGGCGCAACACCTCGACACCCCGGTCGACTACGAATCGCTGACGACCCTCGGCTCCATCATGGGCTCGGGCGGCATGATCGTGATGGACGACACGACCCGCATGGTCGACGTGGCCCGCTTCTTCATAGAGTTCTGCATGGATGAGTCGTGCGGCAAGTGCATCCCGTGCCGCGCCGGCACCGTGCAGATGCACCACCTGCTCGAGAAGATCCTCGCCAAGAAGGCCACGCGGCGCGACCTCGCCCGCCTCGAGGAGCTGTGCGACATGGTCCGCCACACCAGCCTGTGCGGCCTGGGCCAGACCGCGCCCAACCCCGTGCTCAGCACGCTGCGGTTCTTCCGCCGCGAATACGAGGAACTGCTGCAACCCGACACGCACGAGGCCCACGGCACGGTGCCGCCCATGCCGATGACCCGCGCCGCCAACCTCCGCTAACCACCGTTTCCCATGGCAGCGAAAACCCTTACCATCGACGGCACCCAGATCAGCGCCGAAAACCACGCCTCCGTCCTGCAGGCCGCGACGGACGCGGGCATCAGCATCCCGACGCTCTGCCACCTCGAGGGCGTCTACGACATTGGCGCGTGCCGCCTCTGCCTCGTTGAGATCAAGGGCAACAACCGGCTCATGCCCGCCTGCACGACCCGCATCTTCGAGGGCATGGAGGTGCAGACCGACAGCGAGCGACTGCGGAAGTACCGCCGGATGACGCTCGAGCTGCTCTTTGCCGAACGCAACCACGTGTGCGCCGTCTGCGTCGCCAACGGCCACTGCGAACTCCAGGCCCTCGCCGCCGACCTCGGCATGGACCATGTGCGATACGACTACTGTTACCCCTCGTGGGGCGTCGACGCCTCGCACCGGTTCATGGGCATGGATCACAACCGCTGCATCCTCTGCTCGCGCTGCGTGCGCGTCTGCTGGCACATCGAGGGCGCGGGCACGAAGAACGTCGCCGGCCGCGGGGCGCGGGCGCACATCATTTCCGACCTCAACGAGCCGTGGGGCGATTCGACCACCTGCACCTCGTGCGGCAAGTGTGTCCTGGCCTGCCCGACGGGCGCGCTGTTCCACAAGGGCGACACCGCGGGCGAGAGCCAGCGCGACCGCTCCAAGCTCGAATTCATCGCCAACGCCCGGGAGAAGAAACAATGGATCGTCTAAAAATCGCCACCGTCTGGCTGGGCGGCTGTTCCGGCTGCCACATGTCCTTCCTCGATCTCGACGAGTTCCTCATCGAC
>DASZRV010000027.1:0-8683 GCA_035549095.1 Lacunisphaera sp.
GTTGAGGCCGAGCGTCACGAAGCGGTCCTCGAAGGCGCGCATCTGGAACGAGGCGCGCACCAGGATCGCGATCTCGTTCAGCCTGTGGCCCTTCACCTGCAGCGCCTCGATCTCCTCGCCGATGGCGCGCGCCTCCTGCTCTGAGTCCCACGACGACGCCACCGAGACGCGCACCGCATCCGGGTCGTGCGGCGCGTCGGTGAACAGCGTCTTCCCCAGCCGTCCTTCGTTATGGGCGATGAGATGCGAGGCGGCGCCCAGGATGTGCGGCGTCGAGCGGTAATTGCGCTCGAGCCGGATCACCGTCGCGCCGGGAAAGTCCTTCTCGAAGCGCAGGATGTTGTCGACCTCGGCGCCGCGCCAGCCGTAGATCGACTGGTCGTCGTCGCCGACGCAGCAGATGTTGGCGTGGCTCCGCCGCACAACAGGCGGCTCTCTTCTTTCTCCTCCCCCCTTGTGGGGGAGGTCGGAGTGGCCCGCGTCAGCGGTCCGCTCCGGGAGGGGGGCACCTTCGCGCCGCTCCGCCGGCTCCTGCGCCAATAGCCTCAGCCACAGGTACTGCGCGACGTTGGTGTCCTGGTATTCGTCGACCAGCATGTAGCGGAAGCGGCGGTGATAATCCGCGAGCACGTCCGGGTGCGTGCGCAAGATCCGCAAAGGCTCGAGCACGAGGTCGCCGAAGTCGGCGGCGTTCAGGGTCCTCAGCCGCTCCTGGTAGGCGGCGTAGAGCTTCTTGCCCTTGCCGTCGGCGAAGCCGCGCCCCTCGGCATCGGGCACGTCTCCTGGCGCCTGCCCGCGGTTCTTCCAATGGTCGATCAGCCCGGCGAGCTGGCGCGCCGGCCAGCGTTTCTCGTCGATGTTCTCCGCCTGGAGGATCTGTTTCATCAGCCGGATCTGGTCGTCGGTGTCGAGGATGGTGAAGTCCGGCTTCAGTCCGGCAAGCTCGGCGTGCCGGCGCAGCATCTTCGCGCCGATCGAGTGGAAGGTGCCCAGCCACTGCATGCCCTCGACCACGCCGCCGATCAGGTCGCCGACGCGCGTCTTCATCTCGCGCGCCGCCTTGTTGGTGAAGGTGACGCAGAGGATCTCCCACGGCTTGGCGCGCCCGGTGGCGAGGATGTGCGCCACGCGCGTGGTCAGCACGCGCGTCTTGCCGGTGCCCGCGCCGGCCAATACCAGGACCGGCCCCTCGGTCGCCTCGACGGCGGCGCGCTGCTCGGGGTTCAGCTTGTCGAGATAGGCCGGCGCCCGCATGCCCGCCGCCCGCGCCGCGATCCCGCCGGGCTTCGGCACGGGCGCGGCGAGACTGTCATCCAGCAGCGGCGCCTCTTCGTCCGCGCGTCCGCCGTTTCCGTCGTCGCCTCCGTTGCCGAATGAGTCACCCGTCCCTCCTCGGCCGGAGGCCGGGGAGGGGGGACCGCCGGCACGGCGGTGGGTGGGGTCGTCGTCGCTTTGCCTGCCGGATACCCCGCTTGCCGGGTCATAGTGGTCGCCGGACGAGTCTACCATCCCTCCTCGGCCGGAGGCCGGGGAGGGGGGACCGCCGGCTCGGCGGTGGGTGGGGTTTTCCCTCTCGGCACGCGCACGCTCCCCCGCCTCGTCGTCAGACGAAGCCAGCAAGTCGCGGGATACGGGGCGACGCTTGTGGGGGTCGGCCATAGTCAGCAGCGAACCAGGTGAAAATCCGGGCGAATCCGGTGGAGAACACTATAGCAACAGATGGGGTCGCAAGGCGGTTTTTGAAGGCGCGGGCGCCGCCCGATTTCAGCGGCCGTCTCGCGATTTTCCCGACGCGCCCTCGCCCAATCTCCGCTTCCCCCGCGAAAGCGGGTGCCCAGGGCTAAGGGATGGGCCGCACCATTGCCGCGCCCGCCTCCGTCATGGCCGGGCTTGTCCCGGCCATCCACGTCTATGCTTGTTCCAACCGCCCCTGAATCCGCTGGCCGAGCAGCAGGTCGAACTCGCCGGCGATCGTCTCGCCGATCACCGCGCGCGACGCCTCGCTGGCATGGCGCATCGCCCACCCGCCCTCGGCGAACCCGCCGCTGGTGTCTGCCTCCGGCCCGCCCGGCCCCTGGATGACGCCGTCGAGGGTGATCTGGTGGAGGCGATGAGGGGAGGCATGGAACGGTTTCGGCCTTAGTCGTGACCGTTTAGAGGTCCAGTTCTTCCTGTGAGCCCCCCGCTTCGCGGCGTGCCTTTCGAAAGGCAGTATTGTCGATGATCGGCAAATTGGCTCGCGCTCCGTTCATCAGTTCTTCGATCGTAAGAATTTGGATCTTGCGGAAACGAGCGGAGCCAGTGCCCATGTCCAGTTCCTCGTAGCCAGCAGACAGCGCCTCCTTTTCCGCCTGAGGTGAGGGTTTGTTGAGAGTAATAAGCAGGCCGACAAAGGCCTTTTCCCGCTCGACGACAGACTTGAGTTTGTGCACGACATCGACGCCGACGTGCTCGCCTCCCTTCACCTCGATGATCGCGCGGTGACTCTGGCTTTTGCCTATACGCAAATAGACGATCCCATCGATGCCGGTGTCTGCGCCTTTGCGTCCGCCTTTCCAAGGTTGAGCATCGGGAATGAGCGTAATCGCCCATTTCTGAAATTCGTGCTTATCGTGTTCTGCGAGTTCGTGCGCCCCAGCGACATCTTTCGGTACACCGTGAGTGACAAACTGCACGCCAGGGAAGGCTTCGCGCAACCGGCGCTCGATCAGCGAGATGGCGAGATGCGTTATGTCAATACCGATCCACTGGCGGCCAAGCTTCTGTGCTGCGTGGACGGTAGTGCCGCAACCGCAGAACGGATCGAGGACAATATCCCCTTCGCTAGACGACGCCGAAATGATGCGCTCGAGCAGCGCGATAGGCTTTTGGGTTGGGTAGCCTAGACGTTCCTGTCCTGCGGCAATTTCGATATCGTCCCAGAAGTCGCCGACTGGGATTCCCTCCTGCTCATCGAGAAACCGCTTGTACCTAGGAATGCCGGCACCTCCGCGCGGCACAACGATTTCTCCTCTTTCATATGCCTCCTGCATCCGCTCTTTTGTCCATCGCCAGACTTTTGTGACTCCCAGGAACTCGTATGTCAGGTTTGGACGGTCCGAATTAGGATTCAGCAGGGATGTGAGTTGATAGCGCCGGCCAGTTTCGTCTTTTAGCGAGTATTGTTGCTCAACAGTGTGTGGGTCGTGAGGTGTGTAAATCGGATGCCACACCACGTGCTTCTGATCTTTCGCGTAGTAGAGGATTACGTCGTGACTAGTGGCAAATCGTGTAAAGGCATGTCCCTTGGGATGTGACCGCCGCCACACTATTTCGTTTCTGAGGCAATCCTTTCCAAAAATCGCATCAAGGAGAATCTTTAAGTAGTGGCTAGCTGTTGGGTCGCAGTGCAAATAGAGCGATCCCGTGGTCTTGAGCACCCGATGCAATTCGATCAAGCGGACCGCCATCATAGAGAGATACGCCATCATGTCGTTCTCACCCAGGAACGTACGCATGGCGTCGAGCATACGGGATGCGTCGCTGCTTGGGCCTTTGAGGACCTGCCAATACGCCTCTTCTGCTCGCTCGTTCCAATGCCAACTGTCGTCAAACGCTTCGATTTGAGCACGACTAGCCTCGCCACTGGGCGCCTTGAACAGCACGTTGTATGTCGTGTTCGAATTGAAGGGTGGATCGAGATAGACGAGATCCACTGACTCAGTCGCTACCTGTTCGCGCAAGATTGGCAGATTGTCGCCGTAGTAAAGCTGGTTCATGTGTCGCTTGTCTAAGGTTTGAACTGGCTGAAGTGCAGGGCCAATGCGGCTTCACTAGGCTGGAGTTCAGCAGGAGTTGTTTGTCTAAGTGGACGATTTTGAAGCTCCCAATAGATCGAGCTTTGGAGCGCCTTTGAAATTTGAATTGTTCGATCGCTCGGGGAAACCGAGACTAGGGACAGGTCGAATAGCGTGTGGACGTCAGCCCTTAGTAGAAGGCCGTTCTGAAGCGAATTTGTTCCGCTGCCGCGATACGGCGTCACGTGGGCGGCTTCGAGGACCCAACTAGTATCGCATCCGGTCATTGCGCACTTGTTTGAATACGCCTTCATGAGCGACTGACGGAACTTGTCTTGACCCTGACGACGGACAATTTCAGCTAGGACCAATCGCCGGCCGTCGGAGACTGATTTTGGGTCGAATCGTTCTTCGCCGTTTCTCTCCGACTCAAGGACGTCTGTGAGGTCGCTTTCTTCAACGCCTGTGTCTGAAAGGAAGGGGCCCGATGCCAAGGCGATGCCGTGCGCTTCTTCCAGCATCCTTCGGCGCAGAACCGCTGATATTCTTGATAGATAGCTCCACGACTCAAGCCTAACATCGAACCTTTCATTGGTCCGAAATACTAGAATGAACGGAGGGTCGTCGGAATCATATTTTTCTGGGAAGCCTTCGGCTGTTGACCACCCGGGATGCCGCTGGCTGTATTGATTTCTAATTGTCCATTCCCCTCCTCGCCGCTCCGGATTGCTGTAGAAGTCCAAGTCTCCCTGACTGCCGGCGAATGAACTTGCCTCAATCGTGATTTCGTTTTTCCCGGGAGCAGCTAAGAACTCGTCGATGGCGAAGTCATGCGAACGAACGCCGAGGGCTATGTGGCGTGCTCCGCCACCGGATCGGGCGACGGAAGCGTCCGCATTCATCGCATTGAAGTCAGTCTCGGTAAGACGCTTCCACAAGACCATTGCCATGGCAGCCGCTTCTTTTTGGAATGTTTGGTGCGCCACAAATACTACTCTCTTTGAAAATAAACTTATCCCCGCCACCTTCACCCACCCCATAATCCTACGCGTCCATTCCCGGCCGAGGGTCGGGGCCGGTACCGTCCGGACCATCGGGGAGTGGAGCGGCGCCAGGTGCCGCCGGCGTAACGGCCCGGCGGTGTCGGGACGGCCAGCAGGTCCGGGCCGGGGCCGAAAATCCCCGCCTGTCGACGCTCGCAATCACGCAGCCTTCACCGGCGGCGAAGAGCGGGCATGAGGGTAGCCGCCGGCTGCCGCTTCCTTCCGTCCGGGCACTCCGGGCGGGATCGCCGGATGTTCCGGTGGAGCGGCGGTCGCGGGGAGTCCCGGCCGTGTGGCAGCGTAAACGCCGCGGCGGGCGCTCGGTTGAGCGCCGCATTAGGACTACCCGGACTGGCACTCGAACGAGCGCCCGCCACCCCTCGGACTTTCCAGGTCCGGGGACACCGAACCGAAGCATGACGCGGGCCGCGACCGGCCGCGCGAACGATGGAGCTTGTCCTGCTTTTCAACCTCTCCTTGAGGGTTGAGCTCCGCGCTTAGGCCGCCTGCCTTCGCATCATGCGGAACAGGCGCCCGTCGATTGCCGCCAGCCCGATGCCGATGGCGAGCATGCCGAGGAAGTGGTTGGGCGCCAGCCGCTCGCCGAGCACGAGGGCACCGAGGATCACGGCGCCGACCGGCACCATGAAGGTCACCAGCATGAGGTTGACCGAGCCGGCGGTGGCGAGCACGCGGTAGAAGATGATGTAGGCCACGGTCGTGGAAAGCGCCGCCAGGGCGATCAGCGAGGCCCACACATCCCAGCCCGGCATCGGCAGCGTCCACGGCTGCTCGGTGATCAGCGCCAGCGGCACCATGATCACTGCCGCGGCGGTGATCTGTCCGGTGGCGGCGGCCAGTGGTGCCACGCCGAGCTTCGCGGCGCGCCGCCCGTAGATGGCGGAGACGGCGTAGAAGACGGCGGCGGCGAGCGGCGCCAGCTCGTAGAGCAGATAGCCGCCGGCATCCTTCAGCGCGTCGGGCCCGATCAGGACGACGACGCCAAGGAAGCCGATGATGACGCCGGTTATCTTCAGCGGCGACAGCCGCTCGTCGCGCGTCATGAAGTGCGCGAAGACCACCGTGAACAGCGGCGTCGTCGCGTTGATGATGGCGGCCAGGCCGACCGGCACCTGTTCCTGGCCGAAGGCGATAAGGCTGAACGGGATGACGTTGTTCATCAGCCCCATCGCGAAGAACACGCGCCAGGCCGCCGCGTCGCGCGGCATCTTCCCGCCGCTCGCCTTGACGCAGAGATAGAGCAGGAGGGCGCCCAGACCGACGCGGAAGGCGACCAGCGAGAAGGGCGGCACCGCCTTCACGGCCACGCCGACGTAGAGATACGAGCCCGCCCACAGCACGGCGAGCGCCACGAGCAGGCCCCATTCGCCTGGTGTCATGGTGTGGTGGATCGCGGCGGCCGGGGCTGCCGGCGTGTCGTCTGCGGGACGGGCGCTCATGGCGTGTGGCGTCTCTTGTTGTTGGGCCGCCTGTCTATCATCGGGCGGGGGGCCGCACATTCCGTTTCTTGCGTGGCGCGACCTTTGCTAACGTCACGGCGCGGATCCCGCGTGTCTACTATGGCCGCGCGTGACGGCAGGGCGGACGACGACAGGCGGAGGCAGTCCTGAGCCGGCTTTACCTGATCGTGGGCGGCGCCATCGTGGTGGTGCTGTTCGCCGCCCTGATCGTGCCGTTCTTCATCAACTGGGACAGTTACCGGGCCAACTTCGAGCACGAGGCGTCGCGCGTGCTCGGCCATCCCGTGCATGTCGGCGGCGCCTCGCACGTCTCGATCCTGCCGTCGCCGTCGGTCACCTTCACCGACGTCGAGGTCGGCGACCCCGGCGCCGAGCCGCTGATGACGATCCAGCGTTTCTCGGCCACGCTCGAGCTGGTGCCGCTGCTCCAGGGCCAGTTGCACGTCGACTCGATGACGCTCGAGCACCCGGTGGTTCACGTCACCGCCGGCGCGAACGGCACCATCGACTGGATGCAGCGCCTCGCCGACACGCAGAAGCTCGATCCCGACCGGGTTTCGCTGGCCGATGTGCAGGTGAAGGATGGCAGCGTCACCTTCCGTGACGCCGGCACGGGCGTGGGGCTTGCCTTCGAGCAGGTCAACGGCGACGTCTCTGCCACGTCGCTTGCCGGGCCGTGGCGCATCGACGGCACCTATATGAAAGATGGCTCGGCGGTGCCGTTTCACCTGGCCACCGGCCGCAGGCTGGATAACGGCACTATCCGCCTCCAGGCCCAGGTCAGCCCGGCGGAGCTGCCGGTCGCTGCGACCACCGACGGTGTGCTCGCGGTCGATCCCGTCCAGGGGGTCACCTACGCCGGCACCTATTCCTTCGCCAGCGCCAACGATGCTTCGGCGAACGCAACCGATGGGAATGCGTCCGGTGCCGACGCCGGTACCGTCGCGGCGCCCTCGGGCTGGAGCAGCGATGGCAGCTTCATGCTGTCGCGCGAGAAACTGGTCATCGACAAGGCCGTCCTCTCCGAAGGTCCTGCCGATCGCGCCACTAGCATCGCCGGCTCCCTCACCGTAGGCTTCGGCACCAGCGCCCGTTTCGATGCCACCGGCACGGCAAGCCAGCTCGACCTCGACAGCGCGCTCGGCGGCGGGCCGACCGCCCCGGTCAACGTCAGCGCCGCGACCGAGCAGTTCCTGGGCTGGCTCTCCGGGCTGCCGTCGCTGCCCATTCCGGGGCGCATCGCCATCAACATCCCCGCCATCATCGTCGGCGGCTCCGTCGTTCAGGGCGTGGATTTCTCCGTCGAACCCGGCGCCGCCGGCTGGAAGGTGGAGGGGCTCAGCGCCGATCTCCCCGGCCAGGCGCACGTCGAGGCCGATGGCGTCCTGTCCTCTGGCAAGCAGCCGGGCTTCGCGGGTCACGCGCGCCTTGCCGTCAACCAGCCGGCAGCATTCGCCGCGTGGTGGCGCGGGAGCGATGCCACCAGCGGCGGCGTGCAACTGCCGGCGTTCGACGTCGCGGGCGATGCCGAGATAAGCCCCGGGCTCATCTCGCTCCAGAACATCAACGCGACTGTGGGTGACGCCAAAATTACCGGGCGCTTCGACTGGAATGAATCGGCTCGTGACCACAGCCGCCACCTCGGCACCGATCTCAAGGCGAATCGGATCGATGTCGATCAACTGCGTGCGCTCGTGTCGCTCGTTGCGGGCCGCGATGTCGCCAACGCATCAGCCCTCGCCGACAGCTACTCGATCATTCTGGCCGCGGACGAGTTCACTTACGCCGGCGTGTCACTGAAAGGCGTTGCCGTGAACGCCAACTACGCCGATGACGTCCTCAATATCGTTCAGCTCGCCGTGGCCGACCTCGGCGGCACCAGTCTCAAGGTAACCAGCGGCCGCATCGAGAGCCTGACGAGCAGCCCACGCGGCCATCTCGATGCACATGTCGAAGCAATGTCTCTCGATGGATTGTCCGGGCTCGCTGGCAAGCTGCTCCCGGCAAGCGGCCTGTCGGAGTGGTTGGCCCGCACTGGCCCCGCTCTCGCGCCCGCCGTTTTGGACGTGCGGGTCAGCGGCCCGGCAGATCAAGCCCGGTCGGGATTCACCGTTGGCGTGAAAGGCGTGGCCGGTGAGACCACCGTCGATGCGACGTTGAGTACTGACGCACAGAAGATCGCCGACTGGCGCTCGGCAATATCCAACGTAGCAGTCACGCTGGATTCGCCGGACACGCAGGGCCTGGCGAAGCAGTTCGGCCTCGCGGCCGCCGACGTCGCAAACGATCCCGGGACGCATCTCGTGCTCAGCGGCAAGGGCAACGCGAGCGCGGGGCTCGATGCCACGTTTGA
Organism: Lacunisphaera sp.; assembly: GCA_035549095.1. Lineage (GTDB taxonomy): Bacteria > Verrucomicrobiota > Verrucomicrobiia > Opitutales > Opitutaceae > Lacunisphaera. The sequence continues at coordinate 8,654 of DASZRV010000027.1, forward strand.
CGCCGAGCTCCCCGGACTGGCGCTTTCGGG
>DASZRV010000028.1:0-59791 GCA_035549095.1 Lacunisphaera sp.
TCCCGACCGACCGCGAGTCGCCTTCTGCCGCAACGATTGCTCGACTGAACCCCGGCTGGTCAGGAGACCAGCCCTCCATCCCTCCTCCTGCCTTGGTGGAGGGTCGGCCTCCTGGCGTTCGACTGCCTTGTGCCCTTCAGCGCTGGATCCGGGCCGAGCCGCCCTTGGCGAAAGCGCGGACCTGCTCCACCGAAGCCATCGTGGTGTCGCCGGGGAACGTCGTCAGCAGCGCGCCGTGCGCCCAGCCGAGGTTGACGGCCTCCTGCTCCGACTCACCGGCCAGCAGGCCGTAGAAGAAGCCCGCCGCATAGCCGTCGCCGCCGCCGACGCGGTCGACCACGTCGAGCTCGGCCGTTGGCGACACGTAGGTCTTGCCGTCGATCCAAGCGACCGCGCCCCACGAGTGGCGGTTGGTCGAGTGCACCTCGCGGAGCGTCGTGGCGACGATCTTGATGTGCGGGTGCTTCTTCGTGACGTTGCCCATCATGCTGAAGAAGGCGCTCGGGTCCAATTTCGACTTGGCGGCGACCTCCGGCCCGGGGATGCCGAGGCCGAGCTGCAGGTCCTCCTCGTTGCCGACCAGCACGTCGACGTTCTTCACGATCCGGTCGAGCACCGCGACGGCGCGATCGTGGCCGCCGACGATGTTCCAGAGCTTGGCGCGATAATTGAGGTCGAAGGACGTCACGGCGCCCGCGGCCTTCGCGGCCTGCATCGCCTCGATGATCACCTCGGCGGTCGACGTCGACAGCGCCGCGAAGATGCCGCCGCTGTGGAACCAGCGCACGCCGCCCGCGAAGATCTCCTTCCAGTTGAAGTCACCCGGCTTGAGCTGCGCCGCCGCCTCGTTGCAGCGGTTGTAGAACACCACCGGCGCGCGCACGCCCTGGCCGCGGTCGCTGTAGACTGTCGCCATGTTCGGGCCGTGCACGCCGTCGTGCTTGAAATGCTTGTAGAACGGCGTCACGCCCATCGCGCGCACGCGCTCGGCGATCAGGTCGCCGACCGGGTAGTCGACCATCGCCGTCGCGACGCCCGTCTTCAGGCGGAAGCAGTCGGCGAGGTTGGCCGCGACATTGAACTCGCCGCCGCTGACGTGGATGTCGCAATGCGTCGCCTTGCGGAACGGGATGATGCCGGGATCGAGCCGATGGATGAGGGCGCCGAGGGACAGGAAATCGAGGGCCCCGGCGGGGCGGAGGTTCAGGCCGTATTTCATGGGAAAGGGCGCCGATGCAACCACAACGGCGCGAATCCCGGCGAGACTTTTTAGGCCCGCGTTTCACCGATGAACGATTTCGGGGCGGGCGATCGCTTTTTGACCACCGATCACACGGAAAACACAGATTGAAGGCACCAAGGCATGGAGACACGAAGTGACACGAATTCTGTAGGGCGGGGGTCGCCGAAACCCGCCGCTGGTTTATTTAACCACGGATAACACGGATGACACGGATTGCTGGGAGGGCGCGAATTCGTCCGCGCCGATCACATGGATCTTGAACCAAGCTGAGAGACACAAATTGCACGAACGAATACCAATCATCAATCCATGGCATGCCTCTTTGGGTCGGCCTCCCGGCCGACCGCTCGGCCAGAATGTTTTCACCACGGATCTCACGGATGGCACGGATTCCAAGGCTGGGAGACACGAATTCCACGAAGGCTCACGGATGAAGAACCTGTAGCGGCGGTCCACGACCGCCGAATGTAGGTTGGGCTTTACGCCCGACATCTCCTCTCAGTCATCTTTAACCACGGATTTCACGGATCACACGGATTCACTGGCACGAAGGCAGAGAGACACGAAGGCTTACGAATCGGCCCTGAACATTCCTCAAACAGGCGACACACCCCGTCGCTTCGCCCGCCTTCGCACAGCTTCGGCGCGGCGAGCGCCACCCCTCTTGTTAGAGGGGAGCCAGATCGGCGCCGAGCAAGGTCCCCTCTATCAAGAGGGGTGCCCGATAGGGCGGGGTGTGTTTCTTTTACCACAGATCACGCGGATCGTGCCGCCATTTCAGGTCTCAGGTTTCAGTTTTCAGCATTTCCTTTTTGTCTTGGGTTCGCTCGCCGCCTTCGGTGTCCTGCCTCCGGCTCATGAGTGACGATCCACTAAAGCCGAAGGTGACACCCGGAAATAACCCGCCGGTCCCTCTACCTCAGTCCCAGCGTCCCCTTCCTTCTTCCGGCACCACGGTTCCGCCGATGCCCCCGTCGCAACGTCCGCTGCCTTCCTCCGGCACGACCGTTCCGCCCATTCCTTCGCCCGGAAATCCGGCGACGCGCGGAGTTTCCGGGACGAACCCTGCGACCGCAGCAGCGGGCGACGGGCCACCACCCCGGCCACCACCCCCATCGCAGCGTCCGCTTCCCTCTTCAGGCACAACCGTTCCGCCGGTGCCAGTTCCACCGTCACAACGCCCGCTTCCGTCGTCGGGTACGACCGTTCCGCCCATCCCACCGTCGCAACGCCCGCTTCCGTCGTCAGGCACGACCGTTCCGCCGATGGCCCCGTCCCCGCCCGCGTCGACTACACCCGGGGCTGACGGGGCGCCAACCGGCACCCCGCTCGTCGCACCACGGAAGGCGACGATCGATGTCATCATGCCGGCGCCGAAGACCACGGTGATCACACCGCAGATGGTCAAGAATGTCGGCTGCCTGGTGAAGATGGTCTTTGGGTTCATCATTCTTCTCATCATGGGTTATTTTGCGCTCGTCGCGCTGAACCCCAAGGCCCGCCAATGGGCCACGAGCAAGAAGGGCCCGACGCCTTTCAAGGCCGTCAACCAGATCCTCGCGATCCCGGCGCAGACGATCGGCAAGACCAACGACGTCGTCGCCGCCAACAATGCCAACGTGAAGCTCCTCGACGGCGTCATCGCCGACGAGGAAGGCAAAAAGAAGAAGGGCGGCGCCACCGGCGGCCCCGTGGCCGATCCATTTGCTTCGGCGACCGAAGCCGCGAAGAAAGCGCTGGGCGGCGCCGGGTCGGATGGCGCGGCGGCCGGCAAGGCGAAGACCGGCGACGGTACCGACAAAGGCGTATCGGCCGACGCCCTCATCGCCATGCAGGAGAAGCTCGCCAACCTGCCCGATGGTCCCGCCGCGGCAGCGCCGGTCAAGGACACCGCCCAAGTAGTGCAGGAAGCCGCCAATCCCTATTCGTTCGCGAAGCCCGAGGAGAAGAAGGACGCCGCCCCCGTGGCTCCGCCGCCGGAGGTGAAATTACCGGGTGGGATCGTGGTCGCCAGCGCCTCGCCCGCCGGCGCGCCGCCCGCGACACCGCAGTTTCTCTATTGGGTCGTGAACCTGAACATCAGCGGCGTCTTCCAGAGCAACCCACACCGCGTCCTGCTGAACAACCGGACCATCACGGAAGGCCAGGAAGTCAACGCCGCGCTCGGGATCGTCTTCGATCACCTCGACCTCGACCAGAAGCTCATCGTGTTCCGCGATAAGACAGGTGCTCTCGTTACTCGAAGCTACTGAACCCCAAACGCGTGACCGGCCGCGCCGTAGCTTCAGCGAAGGCGGGTGCGACAAGACCGGCGCGCTCGTGACGCGCAGTTACTGAGCTGTAGCGGCGGACCGCCGACCGACGACTGGGTGAGAATTTTGAACCACGAAGGACACGAAGGGACACGAAGGGAACCCAGACAATTTGACCACGGATTCGACGGATCGCACGGATCCAAGGCCCTGAGACACGAATTGCACGAATTACTTCTGCCGTTCGGGCACCGCCCACAGCTTGCCGCGGCGGAGCTCTGGGCGCAGGTGGGCTCACCGCGCCGAAGCTTTAGCGAGGGCGGGCCTGAGGGTATTTACCTAATAGCTCTTGTCGGCCCAACGGCCAGCCCTACGCTTGCGGGCAATTCTCCCCTTTTCGTGTTTCTTGTGACTTTTCGTGGCGACAATGCCTTGACGAGCTCCCCTCTACCAAGAGGGGTGGCGCCAAGCGCCGGGGTGTGTGACTCTCTGCCATGCTCCCCTCTAGTAAGAGGGGCTCGTCGAGCCGTAGCGCCCGGGCGAAGGCTGATGGCGCAACGCGCCGGGGTGTGTAGGCGCACTGCACCTCGCTCACGGCTCTCGACTCGCCGTCTAACCCTTGGGCCCTTGCCGCGCCGTAGCTCAAAGAGCGAAGGCGGGTTCACCCTCGTCGAGGTCATGATGGCCGCAACGATCCTCGTCGTCGGCTTCATCGGCCTGATCGAGGCGGTCACGCTCGCCTCCGGCATGATGGACCACGCCCGCCGGCAGACCCTCGCGAACCAGATCCTCAACCACGAGATCGAGAAGCTGCGTTTTGCCAGCTGGGCAACAATAAGCGCCCTACCTACCACGAACACCACGATCTCAATCGATCCCCAGTTCTCTACCGAGATTGCGGCGTCCGGAGCGGCTTTCTCACTGGCGCGCACTGTCACCAGTCCCGATCCAGTGACCAACATTCGCCAGGTAAATTTCACAGTGACTTGGGTTGTGACCACGAGCCGCCGGGATTCTTTCGGCAATCTGCTTCAGTTTACGTACAAGCGGACCAACTCGGCCTGGTATGGCAAGTACGGCCTCAACCTCAGTTACCAACGTTCGTGAGGACGAATCAAAATTGTTGGAGCGGCTTTATGCCGCGATCTGTAGGCCGGGGTCTCGGAATCCCGCCGGACCTCCGGATAGTTTCGGGCCAACCTCACCCACTCCTCGCTCCCCGCTCCGCGCTGCTTGCTGCAACCGCCGCCTTCACCCTCGTCGAAGTTCTCATCGGGATGAGCCTCGCCCTGATGGTCATGACCGCGGTGCTCACCACCTATGTGAGCATTGGACGCAATTTCACCCGCTCGCTCGGCCTCAGCTCCGCCAATCAGCCCACCCTTTCCACTCAGGCCAGGCGCACGATTGCCACCTTCGCTCAGGATGTCCGCATGGCGAGTGGACTGACGGTGGTCTCCACCTCGCCAGCCTCGCCGACTTCCAGCCGGCTCGACCTTATCGTCCCCTCGGCTGCCGGCACCAACCTGATCACCTACTACTACAACAGCAATGCCATCGCCGGGTCGACGAATTCGGATCCAGTGACGATCAATGGGGCGAGTATTGTGATGCGCCGCGAAGCCCTGACCCGGTGTGTATACAATGGCAGCACGGTTACCTCCATTCTTTTGCACACCAACCTTCTCGCCTGCACCTTCACCTACTTCGATAACTCGGGGAATTCGTATATCAGTTCCGATCTGAGTTCGTCGAATTATCTCCCCGGCATCAAGCAACTCGCCTTGAAGATCACGTCGCGGGCGGGCAGCGCCACAAATGGTACACTGACGCAAATCTATGAGACAAACTCTCAGCGTCTCATTCTTCGAAACAAATCTTTGCTTCAGTGAAGCCCTCGCGAGCATCGTCTCCTCCATTGCGACTCCGAAGCCGGTCGAGCGCAGGCTTTCAAGGCGAACCTTCCGCCGAGCGCGGTTCGCTTATTCTGCTCGTCCTTTGCCTGCTGACGGTTCTAGGCATAGCGTTGGCGAGCTACCTCGCTGTGGCGAACGGCGCAATGAAGCTAAGCAACCGGGCCTATGCAAAGGACGTCAGTAGGAACCTCGCGGAGATGGGCCTCGAGCGCGCCCTCCGCTCCTTCAACGCCAATACCTTTAGCAGCTGGACCCTCTCCGGCACCACGGCAACCCGGACGCTCGACTCGTCCAACACCTCGAGTCTTGCCAGCAGCAATTTCGGGAGCAGCGGGCTCACTGCGTCGGTCAAGCTTCGCGTGGACAATTATGATGCAAGCCAACTGAACGCAGTATGGAGCAGCTCTACCAATTATCAAACCAATGACTTGGTAGCATCAGGTGGATCCTGGTATCGATGCTTAATTCCAAACTCAAATAAAACTCCCTCCTCCAATAACACATATTGGGTAGTCGAACAGTCTCCTGTAAACTGGATGTGGCTTTCCTCCCATGCCTACAGCTCTGAAGATATTGTGTACTATAAAAGCTCATGGTATCGGTGCATTTCCGCCCATACGAGTAGTGCTTCTATCCTCCCAACAAATACTTCTTATTGGACCAATATTCCCAACCTGTACGGGGCTTACAATGGCAGCACATATTATTATGTAAATGACACTATCTATTATAGCCCGCTAAGCACCTGGATCTACTGCACCATTGCCGGCACTGGCGGCGGCTCATGGAATTATGCGCCAATTTCTTGGCGCTGGAGAAGCTCAAACCCGTACGCTGTAGGCGATATCGTCTATTACGCAGGAGTGTGGTATACCTGCTCAACCGCGCATACGAGTGGTAGCTCTTTTGATTCGAGCAAATGGACGAACAATCAGACAAGTTCTTTCCTGAGTTCAACCAATGCTCTATTCAATTGGAATTCCAGCAGCATAAAGTACAATCCGAGCGATGTCGTTTATTACAGTGTAACCAGCCAATGGTATCGCTGCATTGCCTCCCACACGAGTAGTGGTTCGATCACGCCGAGCAACACGACTTATTGGATAAATGCCCCTCTGTATTCCACGGCCTGGGATTCCGGCTGCCAGTATAGCCAGTATGACCGGGTGCGTTACAATGGCGTCTGGTATCTCAGTCTGCAGAACAGCAACTATGGCCAGAACCCGTCAACCGCCACCACCTATTGGATCGGCGCCGACACCACCAATTCGTCCTACACCTGGAACTCGTCGACTAGCTACTCCGCGGGGGATTACCGCTGTTATGGCAGGGTCTGGTATAAATGCCTATCCGCCGGCACCAATAAGACGCCCAACAATAGTTCCAATTGGACATCCACCTGGTCGAATTCATGGAACGTCACCACCGGCGCCCCAGTGATATACGCCGAAGGCCGGGTGACGCTGCCCGACGGCAGCGCAACCGTTGCCACGCAACTCCGAGCCATCGTTCAGCCGGCATCTCTTTTCCCAAACGCGATCGGCGCGACCGGCGCGATCTCGGCAAACAGCGGTGGCACCGTGGACAGTTATGATTCGAATCTCGGCACTTATGCCTCTCAAACTGGATCGTCCACCAACTACTCGGCCGTCATCGCGTCGACTTATGGCAGCGACACGGCCATTACTCTTTCCAGCACGACGGTGAAAGGCTACCTCGCCGCGCCGTCAAATTCCACGACGCCCTTCGCCCCACTCTACTCCACTGGCGGTTCAGTAAAGGGCTATTCCAGCCCTGCCTCACCTAGCATCGACAAAGCCCAGATAAGCCGCAGCCCGTATGTGCCCCAATTCGATACCGTACCTGGCGGGAGCGACGGCCTGGCGACAAATTGGACTGCTGCATACAAAGGAAATTCGTTATCCCTTTCGAGCACCACTGTCATTGGAATTCCCGGAGCAAGGACGCCAGTTCGGTATTATTACAACGGCAACCTCACGATCGGTGGATCCAGCATCCAGTATCTGAATATTAACGGACCGGTGATCCTCTATGTGAATGGCGATCTTTTCATCACCGATTCCAGTTCAATCGGACGCATCAACGTGGGAAGTACAGGCTCGGCGGAGATTCACGTCGCCGGCGCCTTCAAAGCCGATGCAGGCGGCGAAGGAATCCTGAGTTACAACACCGACCCGAAATCGTTGATCATTATCAGCGACTCGACTTCAACAACGTCGTCTTTCTACAGCGAGGGCGTAAACCCGCTTTACGGTGTGATCTACGCGCCCTACTCGACGAGCACCAACGGCTACTACAATAATAATAACAGCACCAACATCTACGGCGCAGTCTCGGCATCCAAGATCACCTACAGCGGGGCCAATATGAATATTCATTACGACACTTCGCTCCGCTATGCGATGCTTCCAGGCGTCGACCAGCCCTTCACGATCACCGACTGGCGGGAACTGACCGACCCGAACGAACAGGCCAACATGCCTTGAGCCGGCTCATCGGGGCGCCTGGCCATCCGCGTCATCCGTGTGATCCGTGGTCAATGGACTGGAGATGGGAGATCGGGGATGACCGCTGCCACCTTCGCGTCGCTTCGCGTCCTTCGCGGTTGAAAAAATTCGCGTCTCGGCCGGCCGGGAGGCCGGCCCTCCAGGGCGGCGGCGAGCGGAATCGCCGCCCCACCTTCGCGGCATCCGCCTTCGCCCGGCTACGGCGCGACAAGAAAGGCCGCTCCTACAATCCGTGTCATCCGTGTGCTCCGTGGTTGAAAGCAATTCGTCGTCGCAGTCGGCCGGGAGGCCGATGGCGGGGTGCGGCGACCCCGCCCTACAATGTTCGTGTTCTTTCGTGGAATTCGCTGGCCGCGCCGTAGTCGCGCTCCGCGACGCAGGCGGGTGTCTCCCCTCCTTGGCGTTTAAGAACCGCACCCGCGGTACATCCGGTGCCCCCAACGGGTTGACGCCGGGCCTCCGGCCTGAATAGTTACCCCTAGTGTCCCGTTCTCCCCTACTGTCTCCCGGTCGCCTCGCTCCCGCTGGCAGCCGGCTTCGGTGCGCCCCGGTCCCGCGCGGCCGCCCGTCCTCCGTGGGAGCCTTGCCGACGTGAAACTGCCCGGGTTCAACCGCCTGTCCAAGCGCGGGCTGCTCGTCGAGCTCAACCCCTACCAGGTCCTCGTGGCGGGGATCACGCGGCTGGACGAGACCCCGCTGGTCATCGACTGCGCCGCCGAGTTCGACCGCTATGACGACGACGGCCTCCAGCAGTGGCTCACCGCCAATTTCGAGAAGCAGACCGCCTGGCTCCCCGTCATCGCCGGCTTTGTCCCGCCCGACGCGCTCCTGCAGCGGGAAAGCATCGTGTCGCGCCGGCTCATCGAGCCCGACTATCTGGCCAACCTGGTCAAGGAACAGTACAAGATCGACCACCCGGAGAGCTGGAAGCTCGCCACGCTCAGCCAGCTCGAGGGCCTGCCGCTCGCGCCCGAAGGCACGCAGCGCCCCGCGCTCATCGCGGGCGTCTCCAACAGCGACATCCACGATGTCCAGCAGCGGCTGCTCGATCACCGCATGCTGCCCTACCGCCTCGAGCTCGGCACGCTGCCGCTGCTCGGTGTCATCTTCGACCACAAGAACCGCCGCAACGACAAGCGCGCCGTCGTCGTCGTCACCATCGAGCAGGAGCACACCGTCGCCTACATCCTCGGCAAGGAAGGCGTCCACACCTCCGGCGCCGTCCGCCACGGCTTCGCCTCCATCGTGCAGGCCGCGCGCAAGGAATTCGGCCTGACCGACGCCGCGGCCGTTCGCGACCGCCTGCACCTCGCCGATGAGGAGCTGCTGCTCCGCGCCACCAAATTCGTCCGCGCCATCGGCCGCGACCTCAAGCCGCTGGTCGATTCCTACGAGATGACCACCGGCCAGCCGGTGGGCGAGATCTACTGCGCCTACCTGCCGCCGCCGCTGGCCTGGATCACGGAGCCCCTCGCGCAGGTCGTCGGCCGCACGCCCTACGTCATCGACTGCGCGGAATGGATGCCCGGCGTCAACCTGCAGGCCGCGGAGGGCGTGCCGCCGTTCGGCCCGCACTGGCTCGGCGCCCTCAGCCTGCTCGCCGACCTGCCCGGGCCCAAGATCGAGCCGGCTCCGAAGCCCGATGCCGTGCACCAGGGGCCATGGCACATTGACTGCCGGCTCTCCGCCCAGCTGCCGAGCGGCGACCTCATCCGGCGCAAGTTCATCGGGAATGCGATCGCGGCCTCGATCGCCGCCTGCGTGCTCATCCTCTCCTTCTGGCAGCTCTACGTGAGCGGTTCGCTCCGGAGCGAAATCCAATACTGGCAGGACCAGGTCGCGACCCACAAGCGGCAGTTCGCCGAACTCAACCAGGCCACGAAGGCCCTCGACGCCAAGGTGGCGCGCCTCGACGCCGCGTACGACCTGATGGGCTCCCCCTACCGGGTGACGGACCTGCTGTTGAATTTCGGCCGCACGCGCCTGCCGAAGATGAGCATTCTCAGCATCAACGGCTTTGCCGGCGGCGTCGTCGTCCGCGGCACGCTGCAGGAACCCTCCGAGCAGGCGGCCCAGACCCTGAAGCGCTATGTCGAGGACCTGCGCAAGGATCCCGCCATCGGTCCGCTGTTCTCCGCCATCGTGCTCACCTCCCTCGAACGCGCTGAGGGCGCCGACACGCTCACGTTCGAAATCGCCTGCAAACTCAAGGGAGCCCCGGCGACATGAAGAATTTCTTCGGCCAGATCGCCGATTTCAGCCGGCGCAACCCCGTCCTGGTGATCAGCCTCGTGATCATCATCGTGATGGGCGGCGTGTCGTCCTACCTCTGGACCCGCCAGCGCGAACTCACCGTGCAGCACGACGAGGTGAAGCGCAGCGGCGAGGACATGCTGCAGTCGCTCACCAGCCACGCGCGGATCACGGCCGAGATCAACTCCGTCACCCAGGCGCTCGCCTTCATCGACAAGAATCTCGTCAACGAGGGCGACCTGGCGGAAAACCTCGGCTATTTCTACCAGATCGAGAACAACGCCCACATCCGCTTCACGGGCCTCAGCCAGCTCAGCTCGCAGCCCGGTCCGCCCGACGCCCCCTACAAGACGGTGCCGTTCTCGCTGCGCGCCACGGGCACGTACCGCCAGATGCTCCGGCTGGTGCACGAGCTCGAGACCGGTCCGCGCCTGCTCCGCGTGAAGACCTTCAGCTTCACCGGCTCGGACACGACCGAGGACGTGGTGACGATGGAGCTCAACGTCGAACTGCTCGCCAAGCCATGAAGACCACCCTGCGCTTGTCGAACCGTCCCGCCCGCCCGCTCCGCCGCGCGGCCCTCGCCAGCTTGATTCTGCTGCTCGCGGCCGGCCCAGGCGTGGCTGCCGACCCCCCGAAGAATGAGTCCGCCACGGCGATCGCCTTGCGCAAGATTGCGGATCGCTACGCCCTGACCAAATCGCGGATCGCCGCGCTGCTCGATCAGCGGCTGCACCCGACGCCGCTGCCGGCCAAGCTCCCCAATCCGTTTTACCGCGTGCCGGAAGCCGCGGTCGCCGAGACGCGCGACACCCAGCCCGACCTGGCCACGGTGCCCGCCGCGCCCGATCTCAGCGACGCCGACGTGCTCGCGAAGTTCGCCGCCACGGTGAAGATCAGCGGCTATCTCGAGATCGGCGGTTCGCCCCGCCTCACGATCAATTCCACGCTGTGCCGGACCGGCGATGTCATCCCCTATGGGCCGCGCGACCGCCAGGTTTACATCCAGGTCCAGAAGATCTCGCCGGATGCGGTCACGTTGAAGCTCAACGACGCCACGCAATCCGTCCGCCTGCCGAAGTAAGGGTCGGCGGGCGCCAAAGCAGAGGCGCACCTCGTGCGCGCCCGGGCGTGGACCAGCCACGCCCCTGCATTCGAACGGACGCCCCCCGCTCATCCAATCTCCCGCCGCAATTGCGCGAGGAACGCGCGCACGAATTTTAGGCGTGCACCAAGGTGCAGCCCTACGCCCCTGTAGGGCTGGACCTTGGTCCAGCCGTGCGGCCGACCACGCCGCACCAATCCGGTTGGGCAGGAGCCCGCCCCTCCCTCACCCAATTTCCTTCCGCAATTGCGCGAGGAACGTCCGCAAGAATTCCGTGCGCTCGCGCGCCTCGCGCTGCCCGCTTGCGGTCTGCATGAGCTCTTCGAGCCGCAGCAGCTTGGTATAGAAATGATCCACGGCCGCGAGCCGGTCGTCGGGCGCGCGCTCCTCGCAGAATGGATCCTCCGCCGCGTACAACGGCCGGCCGCTTTCGCCCGACAGCATCAGGCAGCGTGCGAGGCCGGCCGCACCGAGTGCATCCAGGCGGTCGGCGTCCTGCACGACCTTCGCCTCGAGCGTCCGCGGCGGCACGCCCGCGCTGAAGCTGTGCGCCTCGATCGCGTGGGCGATGTCGGGCAGCAACTCCGCCGGCCAGCCCCACGCGCGCAGCCATGCGACCGCCTGCGCGGCTGCGCGGCAGCGAAGCCTCGGCTCGCTGCGGCGAATCCTTTGGCACCGACACGCAATCGTGCAGCCAGGCGGCCGCGAGCACGATGTCGAACCGTGCGCCCTCCGCCGCGGCGAGGCGGCGGGCGTTCGCGACGACGCGCCGCACGTGGTCGAGATCGTGGGCGGCGTCGCCGCCGGCTTTCGCCAGCTCGCCAAGGCAAAGGGGTTCGAGTTCGACGAGTCGATCGGGCATGGCGGCAGCAAAAGTGCCGCGCCGAACAGGGTCAACAGGTGGAGCGACTTGGCCTCAAGGCGCTTCCGCGGAGGAGGGGCTTCATGCCCCGACACAAAGCGCTGGGTTCAGCGCGTTCCACCTGCTAAAGCGTCAGCCCGGCTCAGCGCCGCGCGCCGAGCCGCAGCCGGCCGCGTCAATCATCGTCGTCTTCGCCAGCGCCGGCCGCCTGGGCGATCTCCTTGCGCAGCATGCTGAGCATGCTCTTGATGCGAATCTCGGACGCACTGAGGAGTCGAGGCCGCTTTTCAAACAGGGCTATGCATTCGTCCAGCTTCGCTGCTATCTGTTTGCATTGCGTGGGGGTGAGAATTCGTCCGGAAGCATCCATGAAAATCGTGTGTCGAGGGTGCCCCAAACTTATCGGGGTTTTTACCGCGCAGAAAGGTGGGTGATCACCTACTAATTAGCCTGCCCGTCCGGCCCGGGTGGGCGGACATTCCCGGCTGCACCGAGGTGCAGCCCTACGTAGGGCTGGACCTTGGTCCAGCCTCGGTCCGTCCGCCTGGTCCAGCCGCACCTTGCCTCGACCAACATCGGCCATCGGCCGATTTCCCGCTCGCCGTCCGGGGCAGGCCCGGGCACATGTCGCCCTTCGTGCCCGCCCTTGACTACACGCCCAACGAAGCCCCGTGGCGGGCCGGCCTCCACGCCGCGCGGCAGCTCGTCGGCCCGGGACTCGTCCTGCAGGCCGTCGCGATCGGGTTGGTGCTGGCGTACTACTTCGTGCCGGCGGTGCAGCCGTTGTTCGCCCAGCTCATGGCATGGCGAAATGCCGGCGGCTTCGCCTTTTCGGCGCTGGCGAGCGCGCTGTGCGGCGGCTTGCTGCCCTTTCTCTACCTGCGCGCGCTGCCCGGCACGCGGCCGGCGAATCCGTGGCCGCACCTGCTTTTCTTCGTCGCGTTCTGGGCGTGGAAGGGCGCCGAGGTCGACCTGCAGTATCGCACGTGGGCGCTCGTGTTCGGGCGCATGCCGTCGTTCGCCACCGTGGCGCCCAAGGTCCTCTGCGACCAATTCCTGTACAACCCGCTCTGGGCCGCCCCGAGCGCGAATCTCTGTTTCGCGTGGAAGGATGCGGGCTTTCGCTGGGCGCCCGTCCTCGCCGACCTGCGCCGGGGCCGCTGGTATGCGCGGAGCGTCCTGCCAGTGCTGATCCCGACTTGGGCCGTGTGGATCCCCGTCGTATGCTGCGTGTATGCGCTGCCGCCCGCGCTGCAGGTGCCGCTCTTCAACATCGTGCTCTGCTTCTGGTCGCTGCTCTACGTGCACGTGGTCTCGCGATCGGAGAATTTGTAGGTCGGGCTTTATGTCCGACATGTATGGGCGTGGCTCTCACCCACGCCCGGGCGCGCACGAGGCGCGCCCCTCCAGGGACAGCGGCGCGCGGGGGACTGCACGCCCTACCCAATCGACTCGCGCCGACTCACAGCTTCAGCAGGCGTTTGACTTCCTGCTCGAGCTTCGGCCCCGACGCATTCGTCGACACGACCATGCCGTCCGGACCGAGGAGGAACATCGCCGGGATGGCGCGAATGCCGAATTTTTTGCCGAAGGGATTGTCCCAATAACTGCCGTCGTAGTACTGGGGCCAGGGCATGCCGTGCTCCTTCGTGAAGGCCAGCACCTGCGCCGCCGTCTTCTGGCGCTTGCCGGGCTTGGTGGCGCTCGGTTTCTGGTCGAACGAGATGCCGATGATCTCGAAGCCGCGATCGTGGTACTGCCGGTAGGTGGCCACGACATTCGGGATCTCCTCGACGCACGGGCCGCACCACGTCGCCCAGAAATCAACGAGCACAACCTTGCCGCGCAGCTTCGCGACATCGACCTCGCGCCCGTCGGCCGCCTTGAATTTCAGTTCGAGCGGCGCCTTGAGCAGCTCCGCCAGCTGCAGCTTCTGTTCCGCCATCTCCCGCACCTTGTCGTTCGGATGATGCGCAAAGGCGGCCCATTCGGCTTCCGCCGCCTTCAGGTCGACGCCTTCGGCGTAATAGAAGAGGTTGTTCACCATCAGCTCGGCATCCGGGTCCTGCGGGTAGCGCGTGAGGAAATCCGCGACCTTCGCGTGCAGCGCCGGCAGGTCATACACTTGTTTATTGGCCGCCTCGAAGGCCGCGGTCATGGCGGCGTCGAGCAGTTGGCGCGCTTGCATCTGCGCCTGGCCCTCGGGCGACGCCGCGGCCGCCTTGAGCTCGGCCAGGGCTTTCGCGGCGTTCTTGTTTTTCGGATCGAGCGCGAGGGACTTCTCGTAGGCCTGACGCGCCGCCTCGGCCTGCCCATCCTTCAACAGCGCCTCGCCGTAGCTGTCGTAGACGTTGCCGGATTGCGGGAATAGCTCGACGTTCCAGCTGAGCACAGCGAGCGCGGCCGGCAGCTGGCCCGTCTTGCCGAGGTAATGGTAGCCGAGCGCGTTCAACTGGCCCTCGCCCACATACAGCCCGGCGAATTTCGTCGCGCGGGCCTCGGCGAACTTCGCCTTGGCCGCATCGAGTCCGGCCGTGTCGATCGTTTCGCGCAACACGTCCGCCAGCGCCCGACCCTGGATGTCGACCAGCTCGACCTCGAAGCGCAGCGTGGATTCCGGCGGGATCGGGCCGCGCCGCTTGCTCCCGTAGGCCAGGTCCGGCGGGATGACCAATGTCGCCTTGTCGCCGACGTGCAGGAGCGCGAAGCCCTCGTCCCAGCCGGCGATGACCTGCCCGCGTCCGAGCGTGAACGCGAACGGCGGCGCGCCCTCGGGTGAGCGGTCGAACTCCTTCCCGTTCTCCAGGAATCCCGCGTAACGCGCGAGCACCACCTGGCCGGCTGCGGGCTGCGGCCCCGTGCCGTGGGTCGTGATCGCGTATTTGAGGCCCGAGGCCGTCGTCGTGAATACAGGTGCGGTTTCGGCGCGGAGCAGCCCGGCGAGAACGAGCAATGCGCCCAGGCCCAAGGCCAGCGTGGAGAATTTCATGGCCGGAACGTTGAACGATCTCCTCTCCGCCCGCAACCAGCCAGAAGCGCGGACTTCTCCCAAGGTTTTAACCACGGATGACACGGATCCCACGGATCTGAAGATATCCGGAAAGCACCGGCTCAAGACGCCGGAGCCAGCCAAACGTCACCTGCAATGAATTCGCCCCCTCCCAAGATTCGATCCGTGAAATCCGTGGTTAAACTGCGTTGTGAGCAAATGCGAGGGCCCCCCAGGATTTGGGTAGCCAGACATTTTGACCACGGATTTCACGGATCTCACGGATGGGCCATGGTCCATGAAGAACTGACTGAAGACATCATTGGAGCAGCGATGTCGGTGTTGAATAAACTAAGGCCGGGCTTGGATGAAAAACTTTATGAGCGCGCCTTGGCGCTTGAACTCGCAAAACGAGGTCACCGCCTAGACAATCAACGTGCGTACCGAGTGTATTACGATGGCGTCGAAATCGGCACACTGATTCCCGATTTGCTCGTTGATGAAGCTGTCATCGTTGACCCCAAGGTTGTGATCGCTTTCGCCGATACCCATATTGCCCAGATGCTCGGATACCTCAACGTCACTGGGCTTCATTTGGCGCTGCTCCTGAATTTCAAGTATGCAACCCTGCGGTGGAAACGTATCGTTCTTTGATTCTTCCATCCGTGTGATCCGTGAAATCCGTGGTTCAACTGTTTCTACCCTGGACCGTGGAAACCGAAGGCCGATCGGAACAAGGTCGGCAGACAATTTCACCACGGATGACACGGATCCCACGGATGAATGAAGCTCCAACCGCCTGGCGAGGCATCCTGCCTGAACCAGTTTCTCCATCCGTGCGATTCGTGAAATCCGTGGCTAAACCGGATTGTGTCCGTGGTTTTGGCCACCTGACGGGACAGTTACGCGCGGGAGCCTTGTAACCTCCTGCCACCGGCCCATCTTCCCGCAGCCGGGGTTTGAAATAAACCGCCGCGCACCTACTCTCATCCTCGATGCAATTTCGCCGCCTCCTGGCCGCCGCCCTCCTCCTGCCCGCCCTCAGCCTTTCGCCCGGGCTTTCCGCCGCGGAATCGAACGTCGGGCACAAGGGCGCCGTGAGCGCGCAGCTGGTGACCGACGCCAAGGCCATCCAGGCGGGCCAGCCGTTCACCGTCGCGCTCCGGCTCGAGCACGAACCGCACTGGCACAGCTACTGGCTCAATGCCGGCACGGGCTACCCGAGTTCGCTCACCTGGACGCTGCCGCCGGGCTTCACGGCCGGCGACATCCAGTGGCCCACGCCGCATGTCGTGATCGACACGAGCGGCAAGATCACCGGCAACGGCTACACCGGCGAGGTCTGGCTGCTGGTTGAAATCACGCCGCCGGCCACGCTCGCGGCGGGCACGCCGGTCAACTTGAAGGCCACGGCCGAATGGCTGATGTGCAAGGATGTCTGCATGCCCGGCGACGCGAAGCTCGCGCTCGACCTGCCGGTCGCCCCGGCCGGCGCCTCGCTGGACGACACCCTCGATACGCGCTGGGCGCGCCTGATGACCAACGCCCGCCACCAGCTGCCGGTCGCCGCCACCGACTGGGACCTTTCCGCCTCGCACGATGACAAGAAAGTCACGCTGCGCCTGGTGCCGAAGCCCGGCAACACGCACCGCCCCGCCGGGCTGCACTTCTTCTCGGCCGATGGCCTCGCCGATTACTCCCAGCCGCAGGTCGTGCGCGAGGAGAACGGCGTTTGGATCGTCGAGGCGCCGATCGATCCCGCGGCCGACAAGACGGCCAAGCGCCTCACCGGCGTCCTCGCCGCCGACAATGGCTGGCACACCGCCACCGGCTACGGCGGCATGACGGTCGACGTGGCCTTTGCGGCCGAGGCAGGGCGCGGCGTCCCTTCCGCGCCGTCGTCCGGTTCGCCGTCTACTTCCGCCTCCCACCTCCCGCCTTCCACCTCCAGCCTCCCCGCTCCCACCTCCCTTCTCGCCACCCTCCTCCTCGCCTTCGTCGGCGGGCTGATCCTGAACCTGATGCCGTGCGTGTTCCCGGTGCTCGGGATCAAGATCCTTGGCTTCGTCAACCAGTCCGGCAGCGATCGCGGCAAGATCGTCCGGCACGGCCTCGTGTTCAGCGCGGGCGTGCTGCTGTCGTTCTGGCTGCTCGCGGGGGCGCTGCTCGCCCTGCGCGCCGGCGGGGCGCAACTCGGCTGGGGCTTCCAGCTGCAATCGCCCGCCTTCGTCTTTGTGATGGGAGCCTTCCTCTTGATTTTTGCGCTGAACATGAGCGGCCTCTTTGAGGTCGGCCTGTCCGCGACCGGCGTCGGCGGTGAGTTGCAGATGAAGGAAGGCTTCGCCGGTTCCTTCTTCACCGGCGCCCTTGCCACGCTCGTCGCCACGCCGTGCAGTGCGCCCTTCCTCGCCCCCGCCCTCGGTGCGGCGTTGTCGCTGCCGCCAGTCGAGTCGATCCTGGTGTTCACCGCCATCGCGCTCGGGCTTTCGCTGCCCTACCTGCTGCTGTCGATCTTCCCGCAGGCGGTGAAACTGCTGCCACGTCCCGGCGCATGGATGGAGACCTTCAAGCAACTGATGGCGTTCCCGCTCTACGCCACCGTTGGCTGGCTGGTGTGGGTGCTCGCGGGCCAGACGAAGGATGACGACAACGCGCTGCTCGTGATCCTGTTCGGCTTCGTGCTCGTCGCGATGGCCGCTTGGGCCTACGGCCGCTTCGGCCAGGCACACGGCAAACCCTCGCGACAGGCCGCCGGCCGTGTGGCCGCCGTCGCTCTGCTCATCGCCGGGCTATGGGCTGGTTGGCCGAAGTCCGCCGAAGCCGCGCCGGCCGGGAGCTACCAGGTGACGTGGGAAAAATGGAGCCCCGACGCGATCAAGGCCGCGCAGGCGGCCGGCAAATACGTGTACGTCGATTTCACGGCGCGCTGGTGCGCCACGTGCCAGACCAACAAGGCAACGGTCTTCCATGACGATGCCGTCCTCGCCGAGTTGAAAAAGAAGGATGTCGTGCTGCTGCGTGGTGACTGGACCAATCGCGACCCGGCCATCACGGCCGAACTCGCGCGTTGGAATCGATCCGCCGTGCCGTTCAACCTCATCTACGCGCCCGCCAAACCTGATCCCATCGTGCTGCCCGAGCTGTTGACGCCCGATCGCGTCCTTGCCGCCTTCTCCGCGGCGGCGAAGTAACCGCCGCTGGCGCGGGGCGATCGCTTCGGGTCGGCCTTCAACCGATGCCGTACGGAGGGAAGATCTGCTCCGCCGACTTCTTTAGGTCCTCGAAGAAGCTCCGCACGATCAGCTGGACGGCGGCGTCGCTCTCCAGCGGCAGGTTCGATCCAAAATGGTGGGAATTGAACAGGCGGCAGTAGGCGACCTGGCCGCCCGCATCCAGAATGTAGACTTGGATGGCGCCGACTTTGCCGCCGTGGCCAAAGATCTCGGCGATCCAGACGTAATCCGCCGCCGGAGGATTCGCCTTCACCCAGTCGGTGTAGACGGCCGCGCGGGTCCACAGGTAGCGCAGCTGGTTGTGGCCGAACTCGGTCGGTGGGACGGCGGGCGCGCCGTTCCGCGGCACGACCAGATCGGCCCGGGTCTGGTCCGAGGCTTCACGCGCCAGCGCCACCGCCGTCATCCGACGCCAGACCGCCCGGCCCCCGCCGACGCAAAACACCGGCTGCACTGGCACGCGGCTTTCCCGGAGATGCGCCTGCAACTGCTGGAAGGCTTGCCGGCACCGAACCAGTTCGGACTCCGGCGGCGCGCCGAACGCGCGGGCCAATGGGTAGAGGAGAATTTCACAACCCGCCCTCAGGGGCGAAAGCAGGGAGCCGCCAACAACCAAGGCGGCGAGAAGACGGCTGAAGTTGGTTTTCATGGGATTGGAGGTGGCCAACGGCACCACGATACACCCGGCGGCCCCGGACAGGGTCATTGATAAAAAGCGTGTCACACATCGATCGGGTGTCCTCCCCACGTTCCCCTCGGGTTGCCGTGGAGGGCTGGTCTCCTGGCCAGCCAGATTCGCGCGGCACGGTCGGCCGGGAGGCCCACCCTCCGGGATTCACCGCGAGTCAACTCGAACGACGATTCCTTTCGCCGTCGTCGCGCCAGATGATTTCGCCGCCAAAGAAATTGCCGACGCCCAGCAGCACGAGCACCAGCAGCTCGGCGCCGAGCAGGCCGGGACCGTGCGCGATCGCCGGATAATGCGGATACTCGAACGCCAGGAGGATGGTCGCAGCGGCGAGCACCGTGCCGTTGATGAGGCCGTGCGTCAGGCCGTCGCGCAGCCGGCGGTCGTCGCCGGTCCGCGACAGCTCAAGCAAGTCCGCGAGGCCGCAGGCGGCCGCGAGCCACCCAAGAGCCGTGCCCGCGGCGAGACACCAGAAACCCGCCACCCCGGCGACGCCCGCCGGCAGCAGCGCCCGGAAGCAATGCAAGGCGGCGTGCGCCGGCCACAGCCCCACGGGAAAGTGGATCAGCATGAGGTGGACGGGATGGCCGCGAAAGCGCATGGTCGCTTAGCGCAGGGCCACGACCGCCACGGTGCCCACGGCGGCGAGCGCCACCACCGCATGGACCACCACGAGGAAGAGCGGACCCGGTTTCCGCCGCAGATCATTGGCGAAGAGCACGGCACCCCCGAGCGCGGCGACCACGAGCAGGATGATCGCGGTGGTGAGCAGGTTGTTGGGATTTTTAGCCGCGAAGAAGATCAACGCCACCAAACCGGCGGCGCCGACAAGGCCGTGGGCGATCACGACGGGCTTGGTCGTGGGCTGTTTCTTAAACAGGGCGATGGCTACGGTCAGGCCGAGGACGGCCGCGAGGACAAAGAGCGCGATACTGATGATCAACATGGCGAGGAAGGGTTGAGGTTGGGAATGGTCGACTCCCGTTGGATGCCCCGGCCCGTTCGAGGTTACAAGGTGTCGGCCGAAAACCATGTGCTGACGACCGGCCATGCCGTGGCTGGCAGGGCGAAGCGGCCCGCTCCGCCGCAAAGGTAACATTGCGAAGTACACTGGATTCTTCGCTACGCTCAGAATGACACCCTTCGAAATGTCATTCCCGATCCTGTCATCCTGAGCCGCGCGAAGGATCCAGGCGGAACGCGCTGACCCCAGCGCGTTGCATCGCGAGCGAGAATCCTCAAGCGCCTTGAGGCCAAGTCGCTCCACCCTATCAAACCCAGCTAGCCCTGCAGCACCGCGTGCATGACGCGCGCGGTAAACGGGTCGCAGAACTCGGCGCGATACGGGAACAGTTCGAGAATCGCCGCGTTGGCGAGGAGGGTCGCCTTCAGGCGTTCGCGCGCCCGGTGCAGGTTGACCTTCACGCTTCCGGGGCTGATCCGCAGGCACGCCGCCGTTTCTTCCGTCGTCATCTGCTGGATTTCGCGCAGCACATAAACCGTGCGCAGGTTGCGCGGCAGCGCGCTGATCGCTTGTTCGAGCTGGGCCTTCATTTCCTTCAGGTGCATGCGGGTGGCGCCCTGCGGCGCGGTAGTGTCCTCGTCGTCGGCGTCCGCGACCGGAACTTCATCGTGCCGGTCCCGGCGGCGGAGCAGCATGAGGCATTCGTTGATCATGATGCGCGTCAGCCAGGTGGAGAAGGAGGCCTGGCGCTGGAAGTTCCCCAGGTGCACGAACGCCTTGAGGTAGGTGTTCTGCATCGCGTCCTCGGTCTGGTCATGGTGCCGCAGGTAGCTGAAACCGATGCGGTAAAGCTGGCGGTTGTAGCGCCGCACCAGCACCTCGAACATCTCGCGGTTGCCGCGGTTCACCTCGTCGATCGCCTGGAGGTCGGTGATCGCCGGGTGGAGGTCGTTGGAATCGAGCGGGCGCGAAGCGTGCATCGGCCAATTGGATGCTGGAACGGACGAAAGGTTACACTGATTCAGGTCGGCGCAAGCGCCGACCCTGCCGAGGTCGCGGCGCTCCATGAGCGCCGTGGGCGTCGGCGAGCGTCACAGACCACCGCTACCGAGTTCAGGCCGCACCTGCTAGCCCCCGCTGCGACGGAAGCGATCGAGGATCTCCGGGATCGCGGCGGCGGTCTCCTCCGGCTTGACCTGCGTGTCGTAATGCGCGCGGAGCTGCTCGCGGTATTGCTCGAGATAGGCGCGGGCCTGCGCCACCTGCACGTCGGCCGCCTGCCCGGCCGGCACCTGCAGGTCGAAAAGCTGGTGCTGCTCGAAATTCTCCAGCTCGCGCGCCAGACGGTCGGCCTCGAGCTGCATCAGCGCAATCTCCAGGTTCATCAACCCATGGATGGTCTCGCGCAGCGGCAGCATGGTGATGCCCGGCAGGTCGCCCAGCTCCGCCGCCTTGGCGTTCGCGCGCTGGAGCCGGTTCTCGACGTTGGTGATGAGCCCGCTCGCCTGCTCGAACAGCTCCCGCGCGGTGGCCGACATCCGGCCCGTGGCATGGTCGTAGCCCGTGACGGCATTGTTGCGCGCCTGCCCCAGCGCCTTGATCAGCTCGCGCAGGTCGACCTGCAGGTCGGTGATGGTCGCGGACCATTCGGCGACGCGCTCGCGCGCCAGGCACTGGTGCCGGTAGGTCGGAACATTGAGGGCGAGCCAGGTGTGCAGGTGAGCGTCGAGCTCCCGTGTGTAATATGCTGCCAGTCGTTCGCTCTCCTGGATCTGGCGCCGGAGGACGTTCTCGCGCGCAAAGATCTCCGCGGCCTCCTCCGGGTTGGCCGGCCCCTTGCGGCGACCGAGCGCCGCCAGCAGCCGGCCCGGCAGGGCCGATCCGGACCGCGCCTGCTCCGCTGCGGCGACCGTCTCCGCGAGGCTTTGCTTCAGCTGCCGCGCATCGGCGCGCACGTGTGCAACCTCGACCAGGCAGGCCAGCAGGGCGTCGGAGAACCCGGGGAGCTCGGCCTGGGGTGCGACGTCAGACATGGCAGCCAAGTAACAACCGGACGCGGCGCGAGGTCAATCCCGGCGCCGGTCACTCGGCCGCCGGCCAGAGGGCGGCAACGATGCGGCCGACGGGCCGGTCCAGCCGCAAGGCAAACACCACATAGATCACGCCAAGTGCGAGCGCGCACCAGGTGCCGAGGGTGTTGTACGTGCCGATGATGTGGTGGTTGTTCCAGGCGTAGTCGTCGCGCAGGATGTTCATGTCTCCGCCCGCGTCGTCCTCGCCCGTGACCATCGCGCCCCACGGGATGCCCTCCGTGCCGCGCCGCACGGCGCGCCAGAACAGGAACACGTTCAGGAAGCTGCTGGCTCCGAGAAACACGAAGAGGTAACGGCACGCGCCCCAGCGGAATTTTTCCGGCAGCCGGAGGTAGAATGCCGCCATGAACGCGGTGCTCACGCAGAACTCCCCGCCGATCCCGCCGAAGGCGAACCAGAAATCCGTGCGGTGCTCCGGCATCGCCCACGACATGTAGAAGAGGAACGGCAGCGCCGCGACCGCGAGGAGCAACGGCCAGGGCTTGCGTTCGCGCCAGCCCGCGACGGCGAAAACCCCGAGCAGGAACAGCATGCCGAGGAAGACGAAGATCGATTTCTCCGGCACCACCGACGTCCAGCCGATCGGCAACGGCAGCGCCCGCCGTCCGGAGAACCACGCGACCGTCGCATGGCCGAGCTCGTGCACCCAGATGTGGAAGCCCGACATGAAAAAACCCAGCGGGGTCAGGCGCAGCAGCGCGGCCAGGCCGAGGACGACGGGCAGCGCGAGGGCGTTGACCAGCCAGCTGTCGAACGAAAGCGGGTTCAGGAGTTCCGCCGACGGATCCGGCGGCGGCGGGACGTACACCGGCACCGGGCGCGTCGCGGACCCGGGCGGCGGCGGGGCGTCCGGCGGTCTCGACGGCGCGGCGGGCGGGTGATCCTTCAGGTGGGTCACCATCCGGTCGAAGCGGGCGCGCAACTGCTGTCGCTCCTCGGGCGTGCCGCCTTTGATGAGCGCGAAATTCCTCTTCATGAACGCGCGCTCGACCTCCTCGAGCGACGCCCCCGGGCCGAGCCCGAGCTCCGCGCAGCCCGCGTTGAACTCGTCGTCCGTCACGATGGCGAGGCGCCCTGCGTCTCGGTCCACCGCACCGCGTGGCGCACCAGCGCGGTCGCGTCCTTGAGCCCGAGCTTCTCCTTGATGTGGCTGCGGTGCACGTCGACGGTCTTCGGGCTCAGGTGCAGCTGCTCCGCGATGTCGCGCGTGCTGCGGCCCTGGCCGATGAGCTGGAAGATTTCAAACTCGCGGTCGCTGAGCTTCTCGATCGGCGAGTTCGAGCCGCGGGGCCGCCGGCCGGAAAGGTTTTCCAGCACCCGGGCGGACATCGCCGGGCTCAGGTAGACGTCGCCGCCGAAAATCCGGCGCAGCGCGACGAGCAGGTTTTCGCCGCCGGCTTCCTTCATGATGTAGCCGCGCGCACCGGCGCGGAGGACGCGCTCCGCATAGATCGCCTCGTCGTGCATCGAGATCACGAGCACCGGCAGCCCGGGGCGGAGCGCCAGCAGGTCCTTGATGAACTCGAGGCCGCTGCGCCCGGGCATCGAAATGTCGCTGAGCACCAAGTCGGGCTGGCCGCGGTCGAGCTCCTTCAGCGCCTCAGCCGGGTTGCCGGCCTCGCCGCAGACCTGCATGTCCGCCTGCCGGTCGATGAGCTGCGCCAGCCCGGCGCGCATGAACGGGTGGTCGTCTACGATCAGGATGCGGCGGCGGGACGGCGGGGTCTCGGCTGACGGCGAACGGCTCATGCGGGAACGGGCAGGACGCAAGTAATGACGGTTCCGCCGCGTGACGGCGATTCAATCTTCAGGTCGGCGCCCACCAGCGCGGCCCGGTGGCGCATGAGCCCGAGGCCAAGGCCTTCCGCCGGTTCCGCCGGCAGGCCGGTGCCGTCGTCGGCGACCTCGAGCCGGAGGTGCCCGCGCTCGCGCGTCAGGCTCAGGTTGATGTGTTTCGCGCCGGAATGTTTGAGCGCGTTGTTCACCGCCTCCTGGGCGATGCGGTAGAGGTGGCCGGTCGCCTCCTCGCTCTCGAGCAGCACCGGCCGGGGACAATGCAGCTGGCACCGGACGCGGCCGAGGGCGTTGATGCGCACCGCCAGCTCGAGCAGGCCGTTCTGCAGCGCGTCGGCCTCGCCGCCCACCGGCACCAGGCCGCGGGCCAGGTAACGGGTCTGCGCCACCGCCTCGCGCAGCATGCCGCACATCTGTTCGAGGCCCTTGGAGACCGCCGGCTGGGTGGCGGCGGTATCTTCCTTCAGCGCCGTGCACATGAGCCCGATCGCCGTCAGCAATTGCCCGAGGCCGTCGTGCAGGTCGGCGCCGATGCTGCGTCGCTCGCGCTCGCCCGCCGCCATGACCTCGCGCTCGAGGCGCTCGTGCTCCGCGCGGGCAGCCGCCAGCGCGCGCGCCTGCGCCTGGGCATCGAG
The DNA here is from genome assembly GCA_035549095.1 of Lacunisphaera sp. Taxonomy (GTDB): domain Bacteria; phylum Verrucomicrobiota; class Verrucomicrobiia; order Opitutales; family Opitutaceae; genus Lacunisphaera. Next base: position 24,556 of record DASZRV010000028.1, read on the forward strand.
TGCGCGGCGCACGACCGTGGGGAGGAAATCGATCATGGCCGTGTCCTTCATCACATAGTCCAGCGCGCCGCGCTTCATCATCTCAACCGCCATGCGCTCGTCGCCCTGGCCGGTGACGACGATGAAGGGTACCGCGTGGGCGACCTGCTGCAGCCGCGCCAGGAGCGTGGCCCCGTCGATGTCGCTCAGCTTGAGGTCCAGCAGCATCAGGTCGGCGCGGTTGTGCTCGAGCCAGGCGAGCGCCTCGCGGCCCGACGCGGCGGTGGCCACGGCATGGCCCTCGGCGCGCAGGGCATCGGCCATCAGCACCAGCAGGCCCTCGTCGTCGTCGACGATGAACACCTGCGGGACGTGTTCGGCCGGCCGCACGGTTGGCACGGGCCGCGGATTCAGGGGACGCCCACGGGCGGCACCACCAGCAGCGACACGAACTGGCCCAGCCGGCGGATCGCCTCGGCGAACCGGTCGTAGTCGACCGGCTTCTGGATGTAGACGTTGCAGCCGAGCTCGTGGCAGCGGCGCACTTCGCGCGAGTCGTCGGTGGTGGTGAGCATGATCACCGGCAGCGAGCGGAGCTCGGGATCGGCCTTGATGCGGCGGAGCACCTCGATGCCGTCCACCTTGGGCATGCGGATGTCGAGCAGCAGCAGGAAGGTGCCGTCGGCGCGGTGGATGGCCCGGCCGTCGGCGTCGAAGAAGAAATCCAGGATGGCCTGGCCGTCGCGGAAATGCCGCATGGGATTGCGCACGCCGGCCATTTCCAGGTTTTCCCGGATCAGGATGGCGTGGCCCTCGTCGTCTTCGACAATCAGGATCGTGGGAGTCGGATGCATGCGTGGAGCCGGCGGTCGGGCCCAGTTCTCAGGCCGCCGGCAGGGAAACGTAGAAGATGGAACCCTTTTCCGGTTCGCTCTCAACCCAAATTCGGCCCTTCTGGCGCTCGAGCGTGCGCTGCGCGATGGTGAGGCCGAGGCCCTCGCCGGCGCCGGCATCGGGCTCGAGCCGGTGAAAGATCTCGAAGACCTTCGCCTGGTGCTGCCGGGCGATGCCAATGCCGTTGTCCACGACCGCGTAGACGGCCTCGCCGTCCTGCACCCGGCCGGACACGCCGAGGCGCAGGGGGCGCCCCGGGGCGCGGTACTTGACGGCGTTGTCGAGCAGGTTGGCAAACACGCGGCTGGTCTGCGTGGCGTCGCCGAGACAGCCCGGCAGCGTCCCGACCGTCACCTCCGCGCCGGCCTCGTCGAGCTGGAATTTCATCGCGGCGATGATCTCCGCCACCAGCGCATTCATGTCGAGCGGGCGGATGGTGAGCGCGATGCGGCCGAGGCGCGAATACTGCAACAGTCCGTTGAGCAGCAGGTCCATCTTGGCCACGCCGGCGTTGATGAAGCGCAGGGCCTGCGGCAGCGTGCGTTCGACGTGGGGTTGCAGCTCGGCCGCCGGCACGGCGCCGCCGTCCGCCTTCGCCAGCGCCGCGCGGATGGCGTCGCAGGCCCGCGTGAGCTGGCGGCCGAAGCCCTGCACATTGACCAGCGGCGAGCGCAGGTCGTGCGACACGGTGTAGACGATTGTTTCCATCTCCTTGTTCTTCTCCGCGAGGTCCGCCGCAGTGCGCAGCAGCTCGGCCTCATCCGCCTTGCGCTGCGTGATGTCCGTGCGGATGGCGACGTATTGCGTCGGCTTGCCGGCGGCGTCGACGAAGGGAAAGATCGTGGTGTCCACCCAGTAATAGGTCCCGTCCTTCGCCCGGTTGCGGATTTCGCCGTGCCACACCTTCCCGTGGCCGATCGTGGACCAGAGGTCGCGGAAGAATTCCTTCGGGTGGTGGCGCGAGTTGATGATCCGGTGGTCCTGCCCGATGAGTTCGTCGCGGGAATATTTGGAAATGGCGCAGAACTTGTCGTTGACGTAGGTGATCCGGCCGGACGCGTTCGTGATGGCGACGATCGAGTGCTCGTCGAGGGCGGCCTTGACGTCGCGCAGTTCGCGCACGGCGGCCAGCAGGTCGGCCTGGAACTTCGCGTGCTCCGTCTCGACCGCGCGCAGGCGATCGAGCAGCTCGTCCCGGGACAGCGTGGAATAATCGGGCGCACTCACGTCGGCAACTATCGCGGCCGGCGCGCGCGGCTGGCAAGGGCGGAAAGCCCGCGCCCCGGGGTCGGCCGGGCTCGCTGTTTCGAAATCGCCCAATACACACCCCGCCCTGGCGGGCACCCCTCTTTATAGAGGGGATTCCCATCGGCGCCGGCTTGGGTCCCCTCTAGAAAGAGGGGTGGCGCTCGCCGCGCCGAAGCCGAGCGTAGGCGGGCGAAGCGACGGGGTGTGTCCCTTCTTTCGATGACGCTCAATCATCCCGGCCCTAGGGAAAACCTTTACCCAGATACCGCCCCGGCACCAATTTCGCAGCGCCCGGCCGGATGGTATGCTTTGGGCCATGGAAACCATCCCTGTCCACGCCTCGGATGCCTCCGCCCTCGAACCCGGCCGGAGCGTCATGTCCCACCTGCGCAGCTCCGACATCTTTCGGGACTACCAGCAGGCCTATGAGATGGCCACCGGCCTGCCGCTCGCGCTCCGCACCGCCGGCTCCTTTCAGTCCCCCCTGCACGGCTCGAAGCACGTCAATGCGTTCTGCGCCATGATGGCGAAGAATAACAAGACCTGTGCCGCCTGCCTGCAGCTGCAGCAGCGCGTCGAGGACGAGGCCTCGTTCGGCACGCGCACGCTCGAGTGTCCGGCCGGCCTGTGCGAGTCCGCCGTGCCGATCCGCGTCGGCGACAAGGTGCTGGGCCACCTCCAAACCGGCCAGGTGTTCCTGCAGCCGCCGTCCAAGGAAGGCTTCCGCCGCGTGACGAAGCAGCTCGACGAGCGCGCCACCGCCAGCGACCGGAAGCAACTCGAGACCGCGTTCTTCCAGACCCGCGTCATCCCGCGCCGCCAGTACGAGTCCGTCATCATGCTGCTGACCGTGTTCGCCAAGCACCTGTCGTCGCTCAGCAACCAGGTCATGCTGCAGGAAGCGAGCGCCGAGAATCCGGTGATCGCGAAGGCCCGCGCCTACATTGCCGAGCACCAGGCCGAGGACCTCTCGCTCCAGGCGGTCGCGGCGGCGGTCCACGTCAGCGAATTCCACTTCTGCAAGCTCTTCAAGCGGGGCACCGGGCTGACGTTCACCGACTATCTCGCGCGCACCCGCATCGAGACCGTGAAGCAGCTCCTGCTCAACCCGCACAAGCGCGTAAGCGAGGCCGCCTTCGAGGCCGGCTTCCAGTCCCTCTCGCAATTCAACCGCGTGTTCCACCGCATCACGGGCGAGGCGCCGCGCGCCTATCGCGAGCGCGTCCTCGGCCGCAACGGCGCCAAGCAGGCCGCCGCGTAAGGTGGAGGGCGCACTTCGAGTCTTGGGCCGTGGAGGGCTGGTCTCCTGACCAGCCGGATTTGGCCGGGCACAGTCGGCCGGGAGGCCGACCCACCCCCCTGATACGGATCCGCCGCCGCTCGCCTCATCCCGGCCCCGCCCGCCCCTGCATCCGTCCGCGGGTGTCTTTCGCATTTCCAAGCCGGCCGGTTTGCGTCATGCGTGGCGGTTCGTGAACGATCCCGCCCATCGGCAGTCCGTCGGGCTGCTCCTTGTCGCCGCGCTTTGCTGGAGCCTCGGCGGCGTGCTGTTGAAATCCGTGGCCTGGCCGCCGCTGGCGGTCGCAGGCGGGCGCGGCCTCGTCGCGGCAGTGTTCCTGCTCGCCGTCGGTGGGCGCTCACTCCGGTTCACCTGGTCCCCCTTGCAACTGGGCACAGCCGCCGCGTACGCAGGCTGCACCGTGCTTTTCGCCGCGGCCAACAAGCTGACGACCGCCGCCAACGCCATCCTGCTCCAGTACACTGCGCCGGTGTGGATCGCGCTTTTCGGCGCCTGGCTGCTCGGCGAGCGGGCCACGCACGCCGACTGGCTGACAATTGTCGTGGCCTTCGCCGGCATGGGCATCTTCCTGTACGATGGGCTGCGCTTGCATGACCTCGCCGGCATTGTCGTGTCGATCGCCAGCGGGGTGTGCTTTGCGGCAATGATCGTCCTGCTCCGCAAACAAAAGGAGGGCTCGCCGATCGAATCGGTGATCCTCGGCAATGCGCTCGGTTTCCTGGTGGGCCTGCCGTGGATCTGGACCGCGCCGCGTCTCGCCACGAGCGGGATCGTCGCCCTCCTCCTCCTCGGCACCGTGCAACTCGGCATCGCGTACCTGCTCTATGTGCGGGCGATCAAGCATGTGACCGCGCTCGAGGCGGTGCTCATCCCGGTCGTCGAACCGATCCTGAATCCGATCTGGGTCATGCTGGTGATCGGCGAAAAACCGACCGGCCTGGCGCTGGTCGGCGGCGTGCTGGTGGTCGGCGCCGTCACCTGGCGCGCGCTGGCGTCGATCCGCGGACGCGCGGCGGCGTAGGAGAGCGTCCTGTAGGTCGGGCTTTACGCCCGACATATTCCGTCGGGCGTGAAGCCCGACCTACGTCGCCCCCGCTTCCGGTATCCGCGGGCTGAATTGCAGCCAGACGTTGGCGAGCGTGATCAGGCCGCCGCCGGTGAGGAGGTGCCACGTCACGGTCTCGTTGCCGTACTCGAAGCCGGCCCAGGTGGAGAACCACCCGGGCAGGAACAACGCCATGACCGAGGCAAACACGGGCTCGATGCAGTAGATCAGGCCAGCCTCGGTCGCGGTGATCTTCGGCTGCCAGCGGTTCATGATCAGGAATGAGCCCAGCGTGCAGAACACGGTCAGCAGCGCGGTGAAACCCAGCCAGGGCGCCGAGGTCCAGGGCACGAGCAGCGCCGCCGGCCGGGGCGCCGTGCCGGCCGCGAGCGCCGTGAAGAGGACCGCTTCCGTGGTGAACATCGCCAGCGTGACCGGCAGCGCGCGATTGGCGGCGAACTCGCGCCGGCCGAGCACGAGGATCTGCATCATGAAGAACACGGAGCTGAGCAGCGTCTCCGCCTCGCCGCGGCCGAGGCGCAGCGCGCGAAAGTCGAACCGGCCGAGGATGGCGACGCCCGCCAGCACGAGCCCGCAGCACCACAGCACCCGCGCCGGCGGCCGGCGGCCCGAGCGCAGCGCGAGCCAGGCCGGGATCATGATGGCGTACATCTGCGTGAGAAAGGCCGAGACCGAGGCCTGGGTGAACTGCAACCCGTCATTCTGGAAGAGCATGCCCGTGCCCGCCGTGAGGCCGAGCAGGACGCCCTGCCTGATTTCGTCGCGGGTGAAGGCGGCCACGCGCCGGCCGATCACGGCGACCAGCACCGCCGATGCGAGCAGGAAGCGCGGCGCGCAGGTGCCGGCGGTGATGAACCAGTTGGAGCTGCCCGGCAGCACCTGCCGGTGCGCAAACGTCAGCGCCTTGATCAGCGGGAAGCTGAGACCCCAGAACAGGTTCGCCAGCAGCAGCCAGAGAATGGCGCGGCGATGCAGGTGGGGATCGGAGGGGGAGGACAACGAGGGGAAAGTTGGGGGAGCGGAGAACTCGCGGCAACTTTCCTCAACCTGTGGGAGCGAGCTTGCTCGCGAAAGGCCCGACATCGCGTAGATCTTTACGCCCGACGCGCCGGGGGTAAACCCCGACCTACCTCAAAAAAAGAAAACCGCCGCGGGGAGGCCGCGGCGGTTTTGAAAAGGTAATCAGCTTGGGGTGATCAGGAGACGTGCTTGCTGACCAGCTTGGTCATGTCGAACATGCTGACCTGGGACTTGCCACCGAAGACGACCTTCAGCGCGGCGTCCGCATTGATCATGCGCTTGTTCTTCTTGTCCTGGAGACCGTTCTTCTTGATGTAGGCCCAGAGGTTCTTGGTGAGTTCCGTGCGCGGCACGGCTTTGGAACCGACGACGGCCGCGAGGGCGGCGTCCGGGGTAACCGGCTTCATGAAAGCGGCGTTGGGTTTACGAGAGGATTTTTTAGCCATAGTGCTATCCCTCATAGAATGCGCCGGGGGCAATGCAACGATTTTCTAGAGGGAGAATCGCGATTCTCCGAGGGAAAATCGGCGCATCGCGGCGCTTTTTGTCTTGCGGCCAATTCGCCCGCCGGCTCACGCGCGCTCGTCGACCTGCACGAACTGGCGGTACAACGCCGCGTACTTGCCGCGCGCCGCGAGCAGCGTGGCGTGGGTGCCGCGCTCGATGATCCGGCCCTGGTCGAGCACCAGCACGAGGTCGGCGGTGCGAATCGTGCTGAGCCGGTGCGCGACGACGAAGCTCGTCCGGCCGGCCAGCAGCCGGTGCAGGGCCGTCTGCAATCGCGCCTCGGTCAGCGCGTCGATCGCGCTCGTCGCCTCGTCGAGGATGAACAGCCGCGGGTCGGCCAGCATGGCCCGCGTGAAGCAGACCAGCTGGCGCTGGCCGACGGACAGGCCGCCGCCTTTCTCGCCGACTTCCGTCTGCAGCCCGGCCGGCAGCGCCTCCAGGATGTCCAGGCAGTCGAGCGCGGCTGCCGCCGCCCGGACCTCGGCGTCCGTCGCCTCGGGTCGGCTGAAGCGGATGTTGTCGAGCACCGAGCCGCTGAAGAGCACGTTTTGCTGCTGCACCATGCCCATCTGCCGGTGCAATGACAGGCTGGTGACGCTGCGAATGTCGCGGCCGTCGACCAGGACTTCGCCGCGCGTGGCGAGGTGAAACTTCGCCGCCAGGTTGATGATTGAGCTCTTGCCGCTGCCGGTGTGCCCGACCAGCGCCACCGTCTGTCCGGGCGCGGCGGTGAAGCTGATGTCGTGCAACACCGGCCGCGCGGGGTCGTAACCGAAGGTGACATGGCGAAACTCCACCCGCAGGCCGGTGTTTGCCGGCGGCGTGCCGGCATCCCGCGCGAGTTCGCCGCCTCCCCTGCGTGCCCGCGGATCGGGCAGCGGCGTTGCCGCGGGGTCATCGGTCCAGTCGGGCACGACGTCGATCAGCCGGAACACGCGCTCGGCGCCCGCCATCGCCAGCAGCGCCTGGTTGTACTGGTTGCCGATGATCGCGATAGGCGCGAAGAACTGGTTCGCGAGCAGGAAAAAGGTGATGAGGCTGCCCGTCGACATGTCGCCATGGAAGACGCGCCAGCCGCCGACGAGCAGGAGCAGCGCGACGAAGAACTGCGTGTTGAGCTCGAGCAGCGGCGTGAGGATCGCCGAGGTGCGCGCCAGCGCGATATTGTAGCGGGCGTGGTCGGCCAGCAGCCGACGGAACAGGCCGGCGTTGGTCTCCTGGCGCACGAAGCCCTGGGTCACGCGCATGCCATTGACGGATTCCGCCAGGGTCGCCGTCACCCGGCTGAAACTCTCCGACGAGGCCCGCGAGTGGCGGCTGAGCTGCACGCGGAAATGGCGGTTGATCAGCCACAGCACCGGCGCAAGCGCGAGCACGACCAGGAACAGCGCCCAGTCGCTCCAGAGCATCACCGCCGCCGAGAAGACCATCGAACCGAACTGGATGACGCTGACGAACAGCACGTCCTGGATGCCGGTGCGGACCGACTCGACGTCGCTGGTCACGCGTCCGATGATCCGGCCGAGCTTCACGCGGTGGAAGAAGCTCATCGGCTGGCGCAGCGTCTTCGCGTAGAGTTCGGCGCGCAGGCCGTTCACCACCGTTTCGCCGATCTCGAGCGCGTAGCGCTGGCGGAAGTGGAACAGGAAGTCGGTCGAGACCGCGAGGACGCCATAGCCGATGACACCCAAGGCGAGCGCATGCAGGTCGCCCGCGGTGATCGGTCCCTTGATGATGAGCGACATCACCCAGCCCAACGCCGGCAGCTGCGCGGAGCGGATGAGCGTGAGGAATCCGAGCGCCGCCACCTTGCCCTTGATCGGGGCGGTGTAGGTGAACAGCCGGCGGATCAGCCCCCACTCGAGCGGCCGCTGCAGTTCCTCGTCCTCGTCGTCGTCGCGCGGGCGACGGACAAGGCCGATGTCGCGGATCTGGCCGGGCGGGCTCATGCCTCCTCCTCCGGTCCGGCCAGGCCGATCACCTGCAGGTCGCGCGGGTCGACCAGCTGCAGGTTCGCGACGCGCAGGTATGCGCCCGGCTGGTTCATCAACTCCTCGTGCGTGCCGCGCTGCACGATGCGCCCGTCTTCCATCACGAGGATCAGGTCGGCGCGCCGCAGGGTGCTGAGACGGTGCGCGACGATGAAGGTGGTGCGGCCCGCGATGGCGCGGTCGAGCGCTTCGAAAATTTCGTGCTCCGTCTCGCTGTCGATGGCGGCGGTCGGGTCGTCGAGCAGCAGGATGGGCGGCTGCAACAGCACGGCGCGCGCGATGGCCAGGCGCTGCCGCTGGCCGCCGGAGAGGCTGTTGCCGCTCTCGCCCAGCACCGTGTCGTAGCCCTGGGGCAGCGCCAGGATGAAGTCGTGCGCCGCTGCGATCCGCGCGGCCCGCTCGACCTGGTCGCGCGTGGCGTCCGGGTGCCCAAAGGCGATGTTCGCCGCCACCGTGTTCGAGAAGAGGAAGCTTTCCTGGAACACGAGGCCGATGTTGCGGCGCACGTCGTCAAGGTGGAGCCGGCGCACATCGAGGCCGTCGAGCAGCACCCGCCCGGCGGTCGGGTCGAAGAAGCGCGGGATGAGGCTCATCAGGACGCTCTTGCCCGCGCCGGTCGCCCCAAGGATGGCGATGCACTGGCCGGGGCGCACGTCCAGGTTGATGTCGCGCACGACGGCCTCCGCGCCGTCGTAGGCAAACGAGACGTTCTCAAACGTCACCGCTCCTTCGAGTCGCGGCCGGCGCAGCGCGTCGGGTGCGCTCTTCACCTCGATGGGCGCATCGAGGATCTCGAAGACGCGCCGCGCGCCAATCAGCGACTGCTGCACGCTGTTGACGATGGTCGCGACGTTATTGACCTGGCCGGAAAACTGCTCGAGCAGGCCGGCGAAGACGACCAGGCCCGCGCCGAGCGGCAGGCGGTCGTGGGCGACCAGCCAGCCGCCATAGCCGAGCAGCACCATCATGTTGATGCGGGTGAGGAAGCCGACCGCCGGCGAGAACAGGCTGACCTTCCAGAAAATCCCGCGCTGCTGCTCGAAACAGTCGCGGTTGGCGGCGTCGAACTTGGCCTGCGACTCGGCCTCGCGGCCGAAGCCCTTTGTCACGGCCACGCCCTGGATGCCCTCGGCGAGGATCTGCACGAGCCGCTCCACGAGCGTGCGGTTGCGCGCGTACTCCGGCTGGATCCGGCTGGAGAACCAGGCCGCCATCGCCCACAGGACCGGCGTCGTCGCGAGACAGGCCAGCGTCAACGGCGGGCTGAGGCTGGCCATGTAGATGATGTAGACCGTGAGCGAGATCACCATGATCATGCTCTGGATCAGCACCTGGTCCACGAACATGCGCACGGACTGCACATCGCCCGTGACGCGCGTGATGATCGAGCCGGTGGTGTTGGCGTCGAAGAACCGGAAGCTGAGCTGCTGCAGCTTGTCGTAGACCTCGCCGCGCAGGTCGACCACGAGCTTCTGCTGCACGAGGCGGTTCACCGACACGGCGTAGACGTAGTTGAGCAGGGCGCGGATCAGCGCGAAGACGAGGATCAGGCCGGCCAGCATCGCCAGCACCTGCAATGGCGGCCAGTCCTCCGGCAGCGGCAGCCGCACGCGCCCGGCCGGCAGCGGCGTGTGCTCGATCCGGTGCCGGATGTAGTCGATGCCGAGCCCGGTGAAACTGAGGCCGCCCAAACCGAGGCTCAGCAGCACGAGCTGGATCCCGAGCACGCGCAGGCAGTGCAACCGGTACCGCCAGGCCAGGCCGAACAGGCGCCGGACGAGCACGGCGTTGCCCGGGGCGGTCGGTGGCGGGTCGACGGTGGACATGGAAGGGAAAAATTAACGGTCCGGCGGACAGCGCGACAAAGAAAATCCCCGGGCCCCGACATGGGGCGTTTTTCCGCTCGCGGCGCCGCCCCCGGCGCGGCAGTCAGGCGGAATGGCTCCCGTCGATGACCGGCCCGTGCTCGCGACCCCGCGCCTGCAGTTGCGGCCGTACGAGCCGGCCGACGCCCCGGATGTGCGCCGGCTGGCGGGCGATGCAGCCGTGGCGGCCACGACCTTGATGATTCCGCATCCGTATCCCGAGGGCGCGGCGGAGGCTTGGATCAACACCCATGCCGCGCGCTGGGCAGCGCGACAGGAGCTGGTCCTGGCGATCACGTTGCAGGGCGATGGCGCGCTGGTCGGGTCGATCGGCCTGATGTTCGACCGGCCGAATGACCTGGCGGAGATCGGCTATTGGATCGGCGTGCCGTACTGGAACAATGGCTATGCCACCGAGGCGCTGCGCGCGATGATCGGCTATGCCTTCGGCACGCTTGGGCTCCACCGGATCCAGGCCCACCACATGGTTCACAATGCCGCCTCGGGGCGCGTCATGGAGAAAGCCGGCATGCGGCGGGAAGGCCTGCGGCGCCAATCGCTGCGCAAGAATGGTGTCTATTACGACACCGTCTTTTATGGCGTTCTGCGCCAGGATTGGGCGTGAATCGGCCGCCGGCGATGGTTCTCCTACCCCCGCCGGCCCCCGTCCATTAAGCGCTTGCGTAAAATCCGCCTCCCGCCAGCCTGCCGCGTTGTTGGGTTGGTTGTTGGTTTGATTCTATCGCTACGGAGAATTGTCAGGTGAGCGTCAGAGTTCAGTGATGATTTGAAATCCGGAAATCGGGGACGGGCGGTAAGGCACAGCATCAGCTCGCATCATCACATGGAAAACAGCAAGCTCTACGTCGGGAACCTTCCCTTCGCTAGCACTGCCCAGGACCTCGAGGCCCTGTTTGGTCAGGTCGGAACCGTCAGCGTGGTCGAGATCATCTTCGACAAATTCACCGGCCGCTCACGCGGTTTCGGCTTCGTCACGATGGGCAGTCCCGAGGAGGCCCAGAAAGCCGTTGAGAAATTCCACGGCTTCGAGATGGAAGGCCGGGCCCTGGCCGTGAACATCGCGCGTCCGCGCGAGGAGCGCCCGCCGCGTTCGTTCGGCGAGGGCGGCGGCGGTGGTGGCGGCGGCTACCGTGGTGGTGGCGGCGGCCGGGGTGGTCGCGGCGGCGGCGGTGGCTATCGCGGCGGTCGCGGCGGCGGTGGCGGCGGTGGCGGCTACCGTGGCGGTGGCGGCGATCGCGGCGGCGGTTACGGCCGCGAATAAGCGCCCCCTGCCCTTTGGCATCCTTTCCAAGGCCGGACTCGCGTCCGGCCTTTTTTGTCGCGGGGCGAGGCGGCATTCTTGTAGGGGCGCGCCTGGTGCGCGCCCGGGCGTGGTCAAGCCACGCCCCTACATCGAAACTGAGATCGCGCAGGGACGGCCCGGCCTGCCCCACCCTTTCGCCGCCAGCAACTAGAGCAGCGTCCCGCGCATGATCATCAGCGCCACGCTGAAATAGATGATCAGCCCGGTCACGTCCACGAGCGTCGCGATGAAAGGCGCGCTGGAGGTCGCCGGGTCGAAACCGAGCCGCTTGATGATCAACGGCAGCATCGAGCCCATGAGCGAGCCCCAGAGCACGATGCCAACCAGCGCCACGCTGACGGTGGTGGCCACCAGCACCCAGTGTTCGCCATAGGTATGGGGTGACAGCAGCGACCAGATGGTGATCCGGAGGAAGCCGATGGCGCCGAGGATGGCGCCCAAGGCGAGCCCGGCGACCAGCTCGCGCCGCATGATCTTCCACCATTCGCGCAGGCGGAATTCACCCAGGGCGAGCGCGCGGATGACGAGCGTGGCGGCCTGCGAGCCGGCGTTGCCACCCGAACTGACCACCAGGGGCAGGAACAGCGACAGCACGATGGCCTTGGCCATCTCGCCCTCGTAATATTTCAGGGCCGTGGCGGTCAGCATTTCCCCGAGAAACAGGATCACCAGCCAGCTTGCCCGCTTTTTCACCATCTTGTGCAGGGCGATCGTCGTGTACGGTTCGTCGAGGGCTTCGCTGCCGCCCAGCTTCTGGATGTCCTCCGTGGCCTCCTCGCTGGCGACGTCCAGCATGTCGTCCGCGGTGACGATCCCGATGAGCTTGTTCTCGTGGTTCGTGACCGGCAGCGCGATCCGGTCGTATTTGCGGAAGACCTGCAGCGCCTTCTCGCGGTCGTCCGCCGGCGAGAGCGTGGCGAAATTGCCATCCATCAGCGCGCTCACCTTCGTGTCGGGCGCGGAGAGCAGAAAGCGCCTTACGCGGATGTCGTCGAGCAGGTGCCCGCCGTCGTCGGTCACGTAGATCATGCTCAAGGTCTCCCGGTCGAACCCATGCTCGCGGATGTAGTCGAGCGCCTCGCGCACGGTCCAGTCGGCGTGCACCGCGACGAAGTCGAGCGTCATCATGCGGCCGACGCTGTGCTCGGGGTACGCCAGCAGGTCCTGCGTGATCTTCCGCTCCTCCGGGGTCAGCAGGCAGATCAGCTGCATCGCCAGGTCCAGCGGCAACTGGTTGAGAAATTCCGTGCGGTCGTCCGGCGAAAGGTCGTTCAGCAGCGCGGCCGCCTGCGGCTGCGTGAGCGTTTTCAACAGCTTGTGCTTCGCGTTGTGGTCGAGATACGCAAAGACGGCGGCGGCGAGTTCCTTCGAGCAGCCGCGGAAAAGAATGGCGAGCTGCTCGATGGGCAGTTCCGAAAGGATCGGGGCCACGTCCGCGGGCAGCCACGGGCCAAGCCTCGCCTTCAAGGCGCCATAATCCTTGTTGGCGATCAGCGTGGAAATCTCCGCCTTGAGGTTGTTGGCCTGCGCCGGCATGGGGCGCAAGTTACCCGGGGGCCCCGGCGTGGCAATACCAGCCGGGGAAAACTTGCTTGACAATGGAAACTAAGAATACTCTATGCGTTTCCGTCGATTCCGATGCCCTCCGCCGACGATACCGCCCTTCGCGCCCGCGTGCTCGCCACCGCCCGTCCGCTCTTTTTCGCGCATGGTTACAGTGCCCTGACAATGGACGACCTCGCCCGCGAGTTGGGGATGAGCAAGAAGACGCTCTACGTGCACTTCCCGAGCAAGGATGCGCTCGTCGAAGCCATCCTGAACGGCTTCGTCACCGAGGTGCGCGGGTCCGCTGAGACGCTGTTCAACGACCGGACGCTGAGCTTCACGGCCAAGCTGCACCGTTTCAGCGAGGCGATGGTGCAACGCTTCACCCGCATCGGCCCGCATGTCTTCCGCGACCTGCAGCGTTCCGCGCCGCATATCTACCGGCGCATCGAGGAACTGCGGCACAACAACATCCCCCATATCTTCGGCCAGCTCGTGCGCCAGGGGCAGGCCGACGGCATGATTCGACCCGACATCGACCCGGACTTCGCCATCGAATTCTGGCGGCCGGCCATCCAGAGCCTCATGCACCCGGACACCCTGGAGCGCCTGCACCTCCCGACCGACCGGATGTTCGCCCAGGCGGTCGACCTTTTCTTCCACGGTTTGCTCACGCCCGCCGGGCGCAAAGACCATGAAAAACACGTCCCATCCTGACCGCGCCCGTTGCGGCGCCCTCCTCGCCGGCCTCGCCCTCGCGAGCCTGTTGCTCGGCGCCTGCGCGCGCTCGAATGGCCCCCATGCCGGCGAGCTCGTGCTCTCCGGCAACCTCGAGGTCAACGATACGCAGCTCGGCTTCAAGGCCGCCGGCCGCGTCATCGAGCGTGCCGTGGCCGAGGGCGACCACGTCGCCGCCGGCCAGCTCATCGCGCGCCTCGACGATGCCGAGCAGCAGGCCCAGCTCGCCTTGCGCCGCGCCGAACTTGCCGCTGCCGAGGCCGGCTTGGCCGACCTGGTCGCCGGCTCGCGGCCCGAGGAGATCGCGGCCGCCCAGGCCGCGGTCCACAGCGCCGAGGCCGAGCGCGACCGCGCCCAGCTCGACTTCAAGCGCCAGCAGGAACTGCTGGGCCACGAAGCCATCTCCAACCGCGAGTTCGAGGCTGCCCAGGCCCAGCTCAAGGTCGCCGTGGCGCGCGCCAGCGAAGCCGCCGAGCGGCTCAAGCTCGTCGAGGCCGGCCCGCGGGCCGAGCAGGTCAACCAGGCCCGCGCCCGCGTCGAGCAGGCCCGCGCCGCCGTCGCGCTCGCCACGACGCTGCTCGACAACATGCGCCTGGTCTCGCCCATCACCGGCACGGTGCTCTCCCACAACATCGAGCCCGGCGAGTTCGTCTCCCCGGGCACGCCGGTGGTCACGGTCGCCGACACGACCCACGTCTGGGTCCGCGCCTACCTCGATCAGCCCGACCTCGGCCGCGTCCGCCACGGCCAGAAGGTGGTCGTCCGGACCGACAGCTTCCCGGGCCGCGATTTCGAGGGCACCGTGGGCTTCATCGCCTCCGAGGCCGAGTTCACGCCCAAGACGGTGCAGACACCCAAGGAGCGCGTGAAGCTGGTCTTCCGCCTGAAGATCGACGTCGCCAACCCGAAGGATGAACTGAAGCCCGGCATGCCGGCGGATGTGATCCTGCCCAAACAGTCGGGCAGCTGAAATACCACCATGTCCCCTCGTTCTGCTCCTTGCTGGATCCTTCGCTGCGCTCAGGATGACCGTATCGAAGGTAATTATCCGAGACGTGTCATCCTGAGCGCAGCGAAGGATCCAGTTGAGTCGTAGAACCATTCGAGCCGGACCGACTTCAACGCCTTCAAACTTCTGTCCTTCCACTTTTCCCGCCATGCCCGCCATTCATGCCACCGGCCTGCGCCGCGCCTTCGGCGAGCTCGTTGCCGTCGACGGCCTCAACCTGCAGGTCGCGCCCGGCGAGATCTTCGGGCTCGTCGGCCCGGACGGCGCGGGCAAGACGACGACCATGCGGATGCTCACCGGCATCCTGCCGCCCAGCGCCGGCTCCGCGCAAGTTGCCGGCTGCGACGTCGTGCGCGACGGCGAACGGCTGCGCGAACACATCGGCTACATGAGCCAGCGCTTCGGGCTGTATCCCGACCTGACCGTCGCGGAGAACATCGACTTCTACGCCGACATCTACAGCGTGCCGGCGCGCGAACGCGTCGAGCGCACCGAGCGGCTGCTCGCGTTCAGCAACCTCACGCCGTTCCGGCAGCGCCTCGCCGGCAACCTTTCCGGCGGCATGAAACAAAAGCTCGGCCTCGCGTGCGCCCTGATCCACACGCCGCGCGTGCTGTTCCTCGACGAGCCGACCAATGGCGTCGATCCCGTGTCGCGTCGCGATTTCTGGCGGATCCTCTACCAGCTCGTCCACGAGGGCGTGACGCTGTTCGTCTCCACCGCCTACCTCGACGAGGCCGAGCGGTGCAACCGCCTCGCCCTCCTGCACGAGGGCAAGCTGCTCGGGCTCGGCACGCCGGCGGAGGTCAAGGCCATGATGCCCGGCGCGCTGCTGGAGCTGCGCACCTCGGAACCGCGCCAGACCGCGTTGCTGCTGCGCGAGCGACTGGAGGGCGTCACCGTGGGCCTTTTCGGCGATCGGGTCCACCTCGCCGCCCGCGATGCCGCCGGCATCGAGGAGCGCGTCCGCGCGCTCGTGGCTGAAGGCGGCTTCGAGTTCAACTCCCTGCGGCCGATCGAGCCGTCGCTCGAGGACGTCTTCGTGGCCGTCCTCGCCGAACGCGCGCCCGCCGCCTGACCTCCGATGCGCGCGCCACCCGCCAGTGCCGAGAACATCGTCGAGGTCGAGGACCTCGAGAAGCGCTTTGGTTCGTTCCGCGCCGTCGCGGGCATCACGTTCTCCGTGCGCCGCGGCGAGATCTTCGGCTTCCTCGGGCCGAACGGCGCGGGCAAGTCCACGACGATCCGGCTCCTCTGCGGGTTGCTCACGCCCACCGGCGGCCGCGGCCGGGTCGCAGGGTTCGACATCGTGCGCGAGACCGAGAAAATCCGCACGCGCATCGGCTACATGAGCCAGAAGTTTTCCCTCTACGACGAACTCACAGTGGAGGAGAACATCGACTTCTACAGCGGGATCTACCGGCTGCCCCGCGAAAAGAAGGGCCCGCGCAAGGACTGGGTGCTGGCCATGGCCGGGTTGCGCGAGCACCGGCGTTCCCGCACCGGCGAGCTGTCCGGCGGCTGGAAGCAACGCCTCGCCCTCGGTTGCGCCGTCCTGCACGAGCCGCCCATCCTTTTCCTCGACGAGCCGACCTCCGGCGTCGACCCAAACAGCCGCCGCCAGTTCTGGGAACTCATCTACACGCTTTCCGGCCAGGGCGTCACCGTGTTCGTGACGACGCACTACATGGAGGAATCCGAATACTGCGACCGGCTCGGCATCGTTTACCGCGGCGAGATCATCGCCCTGGGCACGCCGCGCGAGTTGAAGACCCAGCACATGCCCGAGGCCGTGCTCGAGCTCGATTGCGACCGGCCCAACGACGCCATGCTCGTGCTCGAGCGCCTGCCCGCGGTCAAGGAAGTGGCGCTCTTCGGCAGGGGCCTGCACGTCGTCGCCAACGATCCCGCCGCGGCCAACGACGCCATCCGGGCCGAGCTGGCCGCAAAGGACTTCCGGCTGGATCGGCTCGAGCGCATCACGCCCACCCTCGAGGACGTGTTCGTCTCGCTGATCGAGGCGCGCGACCGCGCCGGCGCGGCGCAGGCGGAGGTGCGCTCATGAACCTTCGCCGCCTGTTCGCCATCGCCCGCAAGGAGTCGCTGCACATCCGCCGCGATCCCCGCAGCCTCATCCTGGCGGTGGGCATCCCGATGATGATGCTTTTCATGTTCGGCTATGCGCTGACGCTCGACGTCGACCGCGTGCCGTTCGTCGTCTGGGACCAAAGCCGCACGCCCGAGAGTCGCGACTTTCTCGCGCGTTTCACGGCCACCCGCTACTTCGACTACCGCGGACCGGTTGCCAGCTACGCCGCGCTCGAGCGCGCGATCGACACGCGGGAAGTGATGCTCGCGCTGGTCGTCCCGCCCGAGTTCGCCCGGGCGACGGCCGCGGGTCGCGCCGCTTCGGTCCAGGCTCTCGTCGACGGCACCGATGCCAACACCGCCGGGATCGTGCTCGGGTATGCGGGCGCCATCGCCACCGCCTACGACCAGCAGTTGTTGTTCGACGAAGTCCGTCGGCTCACCGGCCGGCCGCCGTCGCCGGCGATCGACCTGCGCACCCGCGTCTGGTTCAACGCCGACCTCGAGAGCAAAAACTTCATCGTGCCGGGCATCATGGCGGTGATCATGGGCCTGATCGCCGCCCTGCTTACGTCGCTCACCATCGCCCGCGAATGGGAACGCGGCACGATGGAACAGCTCATCTCCACGCCCGTGAAGCGCGCCGAGCTGATCCTCGGGAAGCTCCTGCCGTACGTCGCCATCGGGCTGGCCAACATGGTCATCGCGGTGCTCATGACGGTGTTCCTGTTCGCCGTCCCGCTGCGCGGCAGCGTCGTCCTTCTCTTCGCCGTCGGCACGGTGTTCGTCATCGGCACGCTGGCGCAGGGCGTGCTCATCAGCACGGTCGCGCGCCAGCAGCTGCTCGCCAGCCAGATGGCGATGATCTCGACCTTCCTCCCGGCGTTCCTGCTCTCCGGTTTTGCCTTCGCCATCGCGAACATGCCCGTCGTCGTGCAGGGCATCACCTACATCGTGCCGGCGCGTTATTTCGTCGCGCTGGTCAAAGGCATCTTCCTCCGGGGCGTCGGGCTCGCCGTGCTCTGGCCGGACGCCCTTTTCCTCACCGTCTTCGCCCTGGTCGCCATCGCGATCTCGATCGGGCGGACGCGCAAAACCCTCGGCTGACATGGGCGAACGCATCCTCACGATCCTCCGCAAGGAGTTCCGCTCCATCTTCCGGGACCCGCGGATGCGGATGGTCATTATCGGCGTGCCGCTGATCCAGACGCTGGTCTTCGGTTACGCGGTGTCGCTCGACGTGCGCCATGTCCGGCTGGCGGTGGTCGATCGCGACCAGACGCCCGCCAGCCGCGCCCTTATCGCGCGCTTCACCGGCTCGAGCTATTTCGACGCCATCGCCCGCACGCCGGACTTCGCCGCCGCCCGCGCACTGGTGGACGCCGGCGACGCGGCGGCGATCCTGCAGGTCAACGCCGGCTACGAGCGCGACCTGCGCGGCGGCCGGCCCGCCGCGGTCCAGCTCGTGGTTGACGGCTCCGACTCCAACACCGCGCGCTTCGTCGTGAACTACGCCCAGCAGATCGGCGCCGCTGCGAACACGGACTTCCTGTTCGACCAGCTGCGGCGGCGCGTCGGGGCCGCCCCGGCCGGCGGACAGGTGACGCTGGCGGCCCGCGCCTGGTTCAATGCCGACCTCGAGAGCCGGGACTATTACGTGCCCGGCGTCATCGCCATGCTTGTCATGCTCCTCAGCCTCATGCTCACCAGCATGGCCATCGTGCGCGAGAAGGAGGTCGGCACGATCGAGCAGATCATGGTGACGCCGATCCGGCCGGTGGAGTTCATCCTCGGCAAGTGCGCCCCTTTCGCCGTCATCGGCTTCGTCAATACCGCGATGGTCACGGCCATCGCCCTGCTGTGGTTCCAGATTCCCTTCCGCGGCAGCTTCCTCCTCCTGCTGCTGGGCGTGGCCCTCTTTCTCCTCAGCACGCTCGGCGTCGGGCTGTTCATCTCGACCGTCAGTCAGACGCAACAACAGGCCATGATGACGACCTTCTTCTTCTTCTTTCCCGCGCTGCTTTTCTCCGGGTTCATCTTCCCCATCGCGAACATGCCGCCCGTGATCCAGTGGCTCAGCCTGCTCGACCCGCTGCGCTACATGCTAGTCGTCATCCGCGGGGTGTTCCTGAAGGGCGTCGGTTTCGACGTGCTCTGGACGCAGTTCGCCGCGCTCGCCGCGCTGGGCGTGGTCGTCATGACCTTCGCCGTCGGTCGCTTCCACAAAAATCTCTCCTGATCCGATTACCTGTCGCCATGAAGACGTCTCCCCTCCTTTTCGTTCTCGCTTCGATCATCGTACCGGCAGCCTTTGCGCAGAGCTCATCCTTGACGCTCGACGACTGCCTGAAGCTCGCCACAGAGAAGCAGCCCGCCCTCGCGGCCGCGCAGGCCGGGGTGGCTGCCGCCGAGGCCGCCGTGGGCGAGGCGCACGCGCCGTATTATCCGTCGCTTGACCTCAACGCCGGCTATCATCGCTGGCAACGCCGGGCCTTCCTACCCTCGGGTCTGGTGCTCCCCGGGCGGCCCCTGCCTGAACTGATCGGTCCGCTCGACGACTGGACCGGCGGGCTGAGCTCGCGCGTGACACTCTTCGATTTCGGCGAGCGTCGCGCGGGGCTCGACGCCGCGGTGGCCCGCCGCGCCGCGGCGTCGGCGGATGCCGTCGCCGCGCAGGCCGATGTGCGCCTTTCGGTCCAGACCGCGTTCTATGCGCTGGCGGCCGCCGAGGACATGCAAGTCGTGGCGCAAAAGAATCTCGACCGCACCCAGCGTCACCTGCACCTCGCAGAGGCCCGCCGCCAGAGCGGCGCCGTGCCGCAGGCCGACGTGTTGCGCATGCAGGCCGAGGTCGCGGCCGCCGATCTCCAGCTGATTGGTGCGCGCAGCCGGGTGCGCATCGCCACCGGCCAGCTCAACACCGCGATGGGCCGGCCGGCCGAGACCGCGCTGACGATTGCCGCGCCGGTCGTCGCGCCGCCGCCCGCGGACGCGATCGATCCCGCCGCGGCGGCGGACCGCGCGCTGGCCCATCGTCCCGAACTTGCGTCCATGGAAAAACGCGCTGAGGCCGCGAAGGCCGGCGTCACGGCCGCCCGCGCGGCCCGCACGCCCAAGCTCCGCGCCGACGGCTCGTATGGTTGGAATGACACGGGCTTCCTGCCCGAGACGCGCGAATGGCAGGCCGGTCTCTCGATCGACCTGCCGGTGTTCGACGGCGGCAGTCGCGCGCATCGCCTCGCCCGCTCCCGGGCCGAGCTGGCGCGCGAGGAGTCGCGACTGGAGGCGCAGCGCCTGCAGGTCCGCCAGGAAGTCTGGGCCGCCGCCACCGAGCTTGACCGGACGTGGGCGTCCATCGCCGCCAACGAGACCGCCGTGAAGGCCAGCGAGGAAAGCCTGCGCGTCGTGCAGGAACGCTATGAAAGCGGGGCCGCCGTCATCACCGATTTGGTCGACACGCAGACGGCGCTCGCCCGGGCGGAGGCCTCGCTCGCCGGCGCGCGCTGGGATTACCTCGCGGCGCGTGCCGCCTTCGAACGCGCGGTCGGCGCGGCGCCATAGGCCGCGACCTCTAATGCCCGTACAAGGGGTATCCGAAGGCGTCGCGAACTGTGTTCGGCTCCGGTAAGCGAATTCCCGTCGGGTTCGTGCTTATGAAGTCCGTGCCCGTAGGAAACGAGCTGTCAGACGTCATGTCCCGGACGATCTGTTGCACGGCGGTGATGTCCTTGTGCAACAGGTCGTCGATGAGTTCCCGTCCGAGCGGAGTCGCGCCCTCCCGGGCCCTGTCGAGCGTTTGCTGGATGAGAGGATGATACGGGCCATTGTAGACTAGCAGCATCATGACCCGGGCGCGGCCGTCGTATTTTCCCCACTTGGTAGTCTTCACTTGGGCCACCGCATCAACCAGCTTCCGCAAATAGACAGGATTGCCCGAGGCGAGGAACGCGCCCCAAAGAACGCCATCGGAAAGGTAGCCGGTCTTCGATTCGAGCGCGGCACCGGGATGGTTCAGTTTCAGCGCCTCGCGCAGGCAATCCCGGGCCATGCTGTCGTCGACGCGATGATCGATGATTTCTCGCCAGGCCGGCAACCGTGAGGGATTGGCCGCGAAGACCTCGGCGAAAAACCCAACCAAGAATCCCCGGCGAACGAGGTGGCCGACACCGTAACGGTCGCCTATGTTCATCAATTCGCCGCGACCCAACACCCGCAACGCCTCGCCGACCAGCTCCGGTCGCGGCTGCCGATAATAGTAGGTCATGAAGAGCGTAAGGTCGCGGACGGTTTCGATCTTGTCCGCGCGTCCAACCTCGGTCTCCGCCGCCGCCACGACCTTCATGAGGAGGAGCAGCCGTTCGTCACCATCCGGGACCGCCTGGAGCCGAACCGCCGTCCATTCGCCCGGGCGCATGGTCAGCTCGAGTTGATCCTTGAATCCGGCGAGCAATGGTCGCCCGACATCCAGGTTGACGCCGGGAATCTTTTCGCGACCCGCCAGGGTGGTGAGGTCCAGGTCGCAAGCCACGTGCAGGTCGCCGTCCGCCACCGCGAGCGCGGCGACCGTCACCTTGAGCTGGCAGTGCGGCGCCTCAGGCGAATCGCGGTCGATGTCGCGGACGCGCAGGCTGCCGTCGGCCTCCTTTTCGAGATACTGGATAGTTGCGGCGGACCTGATCTCCGCCGGCTCGCCAGCTTTGGCAATGATGGCAGGAATGCCAATGGGACTGAACGCCCTCGGCGGCTTGCCGCCGCTCCAACTGAATTCAGCCCCGTGCAAGGCGAGCGTGTCGCCCTCGAATGCAACGGTGCCGGGGGAAGGAACCACGACCGCGGCGGGCGCGTCCGCCGCGGCCGGCGCCGGGATGGTGGCCGAGGGAAAGTCGCTTTGTTTGAAGACGAAGGCGCTGGTTTCCAGCCGGTACGCGGCCGGCGCGGGGGAACCGGATGCACCTACCCGAGCGAGGCAGGCCGTGGCAATGACCAGCGAAAGAAAAGTTTTCAGGGTCTTCATGGCGGCGGTGGTCATCGGGAGGCTATTGGAGCCGGTGGCATGTTTGCACCAATGAATCCACGCGCGAAACACCCGCCTTTATGCGCCCCCCGGAGAAATTACCCCGGCGTGGGACGCCTCGACCCCAAGCCGGCGGCGACGGGACTCGCCGCCCTACCTTTTCTCGGCCGGCGCCGGGGCCGACGCGACATGCACCGTCTGGGTCGGGAAGGCGAACGACAAACCGCGTGACTCGACCGCGCGCATGAAGGCCAGATTCAACCGCTGGCGGAGCAGCATGTGCTTGTTGAAATCGGCATCCTTGGAGTTGTAGGTCAGCCAGATGTCGAGGGACGAGGCATTGAGGTCGCGAAAATAGCAGTTCACCGAGGTCGGGTCGATTTCGGGTTCGGCGAGCAGAAGCCGGCGGATCTCGGCGACGAGTTCCTCCATCTGCGCCGCCGTGGTGTCGTAGGTCAGCGTCAGGACCAGTTCGGCCCGACGGCCCGTGAAACGCGACAGGTTCACGATGGATTCGGCCGCCACCATCTTGTTCGGCATCACGATGAGCGACTTGTCGACAAGGCGGAGTTTGGTCGAGCGCAGCCCGATGTCCTCGACCGTGCCGACATTGCCCTGGATCTTGATCGTTTCACCCAGCTTGAACGGCTGGTCGATGGCCACGACGATCGAGCCGAAAAGATTGGCAATGGTGTCCTGCGCCGCGAGGGCGAAGGCCAGGCCGCCGATGCCGAGGCCCTGCAGGATCGTGGTGACGTTGTAGCCGAGACTCTGGACGATGAGCAGGACGCCAAAAACGACGAACACCGCCACGAGCGTCTTCTTGATCCACGGCATGAAGGCCGCGACGCCCATCTGCCGCTCGCGCGCCACCTCGTGGGCATGGTCCAGCAGCGCGTCGAGCGCCCGCAGCAGGCCCCAAAACAGCACCAGCGAAAACGCCACCGTCGAGCCGTAGCCGATCGCCCGGTCGTTCACCTCGGAGAACTTCAGCACCTTCAACGCGGCGAAGATGCCGAAGAGCATGATGAACGTGGCGACGG
Organism: Lacunisphaera sp.; assembly: GCA_035549095.1. Lineage (GTDB taxonomy): Bacteria > Verrucomicrobiota > Verrucomicrobiia > Opitutales > Opitutaceae > Lacunisphaera. Next base: position 47,187 of record DASZRV010000028.1, read on the forward strand.
GCGCCTCCATCGCCGGGAAGAGCTTGTCGTCGAGCGTCGTCTTCGTTTTCGCGGCGAGCCGCTTGAGCTGGTTGAAGATGATGTTCGTGACGACCCGCCGCAACAGGATCGCCGCGGCGAGGAACAGCAGCGCTAGCCCGTAGTGCGCCCAGGTGTTGCCCGTGGCCGGGACGTTGAAACGCACCAGGACCGCGTCGACGAGGTGTTCGAGAAAGTCCGGGGCCGGCGGCTGGTTGTGCGTGGCGACGACGGCCGCGGCCGCGGTGGTCGTGTCGTGCTCGGCCGCGTCGGCGGCCTTGTCCTGGGCCGTCGCGATCAGCGTGAGGCCGAGGAACAGGAGGGAGACGGCGTGGTGACGGAGCTTCATTGCGGAAAAGGTGCCCTTTGGAAAAGCTTCCCGACGGGCTTGTCAATGGTTTGGGGAAAGGATCCGCCGCCAGGCATTCCGGAATGTAGGTCGGGCTTCATGCCCGACACGTCGGGCGTAAAGCCCGACCTACAAAGCCCGTCCGGGGCTGCGCGTCTCAGCGCCGGCGTCGCTGCCAGGCCAATGCCACCACCACGACGCCCGCCGCGAGGCTCCATTCGACGATATGCACCAGCCAAGGCGAGGGATGCAGCGCTTCGGCCACCAAGCGGTCGGTCATGATCATTTCCCCGCCGACTTTGCCGAGGATCGCCGAGCCGAGGTAGATGATGATCGGGTAGCGATCCATCAGTTTCGCCAGCAGGTTGCTGGTGAAGACCACCAACGGGATACTCAGGCCGAGGCCGAACAGGAGCAGGGCCAGGCTGCCCTTGGAGGCGCCGGCCACGGCCAGCACGTTGTCGAGTGACATCGTGACGTCTGCGATGAGGATGAGCCACACCGCCTGCCAAAGGCCGCTCGCCTCGCGCCCATGCACCTCCTCCCCGGTGTTGTCGAGCAGCAGCTTGACGCCAATCCAGAGAATCAAGGCGCCGCCGGCCAGCTTGACGTAGCTGATCGCCAGCAATTGCGCCGCAACAAAGGTGAGCGCGACGCGGAGCACGACCGCCAGGCCGGCGCCGATCGCGATGCCGACCAGCCGTTGTTTGGCCGGCAGCCGGCGCACCGCCAGCGCGATGACCACGGCGTTGTCGCCGGCCAGCACGATGTCGATCAGGACGATGCTCAGGATCGCCGCTGCCCATTGCCAAGGGGAGTGCAGGTTGGCGGTCGAGACGACGGCGGCGAGGGGCGGAAGCATGCGGCCACCGAGTGTTCCCGGACACCGGGGCGGGTCAATGGCAACCGGGTGAGCCTCAGGCGCCCGGCGTGCTGCGATTGTAGGCGGGGGCTTTATGCCCCGATCAGGAACGCCGGGGCCATCGAGGCATAAAGCCCCTCCTACAGGAGCGCGCTTGCAGCCCCAAAACAGAAAACCGCCGGGGTCGCTAAGCGACTCCCGGCGGTCTTGTCCGCAGAGCGGACCAACACCCGGTGGCCTACCCCTAAGCCGCCGGATATGTTAATCGTTTGAAAAGCTTATCCCGTGCCGGTTCCGCGGCGCCTTTGATTTGTAACAAACCGCTCGCGAGCAACCGGGCAAAAGGGCCGGGCGCTGTTCGCCCCCGGCCCCGTGCAGCTAAACCCAAGGTTTGCGGTCAGCTGATGGCGATCTTGCGGGGCTTGGCGGCCTCCGCCTTCGGCAGCATCAGGTGCAGCACGCCGTCCTTGATCTCGGCGGAGCTCTTCTCGGCGTCGATGTCGCCCTCGTGGGTGAGGGTCAGCTCGAAGTCCGCGCGGGGCGTCTCGCGATAGAGCACCGTCCATTCGGCGGGCGGCGTCCAGGCGCGGCGGCCGACGATCGTCAGCTGGTCGGCTTGGGCGGTGATCTCGAGGCCGTCCTTCGCGACGCCGGGCAGCTGGACCATGAGGTCGTAGCCGTGCTCGTCCTCGCGGACGTGGAAGGCGGGCTTGACGCGGGCGTCGGTGGACTGGGAAGGCTGGCCGCGGGCGATGCGGGTCGCCGAGCCGAGCGTGGGAATGAGTGAACGTAGAAGGGTCATGGCTGGGTTCTCCGGTTACTTGATTTCGATGGTGACCTTGCGGGGCTTGGCCTCCTCGCGTTTCGGGAGGGTGACGTTGAGCACGCCGTTCTCGTAATTGGCGCTGACCTTGTCGGCCTGCACCGCGTCAGAGAGGGCGATGGAGCGATTGAGCGAGAAGGTCTCGGTCACCTTGCCGTCGTCATCGGTCACCTTGCGGTTGCCGCTGATGGTCAGGTAGCCGTCGACCACCTCGACGTTGATGTCGTTGCGATCGAGGCCGGGCAGCTCGGCGCGGACGTAGGTGTTGTCCTTGTCCTCGTAGAGGTCCACGGGAAAACGGTGTTCGAAGGCCGGGGCGGCAAAGTCGCCCAGGGCCGATTCGAACAGCCGGTCGATTTCGGATTCGAGCCCGCTCCACGGGCTGCGGCCGAACGCAGGCACGAGCGAGCTCGTGCGCGGATAGCTGTAACGAATGAGGTTCATGGGTGGTGTCTCCTTGGTTGTGGTTGTCTGCCCGTGTCATTGCTTGCCGCGTGCCGGATGGGCCCGCGGCGCAAGTGGCGAAAAAACCGCGACTTAATTTTCGCGCCTCCACCGCCAGCGGGAAATCCTGCCCCGGTGTGACGTCCCACCGGGAAAATCCGGCACGCCGGGGCTCACCCGGAATCATCCGCCGGAGCGGGAATCCGCGGGGCGACGCGAGTCGGTCGGGGCGCGCCGAGGTTGGGGCAAATGGAGCATCGTCCAGCTCATCCAAGCGACGGCAGCGTGCGTGGTGAGAATCATCAAGCGTTGGACGAGGCCGGGAGCATGGGGGAGAAGACCGTAGAGCAGAAACTCGGCGGCCGTCAGATAGCCGAGGGCAAAGAACATCGTTGCCGCGGCGCGGGTCGCACCCAGGGTCCTCAGCACCTGGGTGCAGCCTGGAATCACGACCAGCCAGACCAGCCCGTTCCCAAGCACAAAAAACGCGTGCACCCAGGTCCAAGCGCTACGGAACATGTTGTGGAAGTCAGCGGGCACCGCGGTAAATGCCAGCATGATCCCGAAGCCGGCCATGGCGGTGGCCCAGCGGGTGTCCGCTTGGAGCGCACGCAACTGACGCCGGAGCTCGAGCGCCACGCCCACGGCAGACAATCCCGGGAGGAGCAACCCGAATAGGTCGAACCAAAGCCCCCACGGCATGCCCCACGCGCCGAGCCGGCTGACCGCCTGGTGCCAATGGGAATAGCCCGGCGTGAGCGCACCAAACACCGCCAGGCTGCAGAGAAACAGCGGGCCGCCAGCCAAGCCGGCGCACAGGACAATTGCCCCTTGCCTTCGAAGAATCGGCATCATAGTTAGTTTAACTAACTATCATGCCATGACCCAGCAAGTGAATTCAAACCGGCAGGAAGTCGCGCGGCACCTGATGTTCGTGAGCGGCTACGTGCATCGCCTCCTTCGCCACGAAGCAAGGAAACTGGACCTGCGCTGGACCGCCTTGATGGTCCTCAAAGATCTCCAACTGCTGGGCCCAGTCAGCCAGCGCACGTTGGCGGAGATCGAGCAGGTGACCGCACCCACGATGACCGTGTTGATCAACCAGATGGTGCAGCGGGAATGGGTAGACACGGAAAGCTCGGCCGCGGATGCGCGGGTGAGCCTGGTGGCGATCACTCCCGCCGGCAGGAAGGCGCTTGGAAAATCCGGCCGGCGATTGCGCCTGCGCCTGGAGGAGGAATTGGTGGGCGTGCCAGCCTCCGACCTCGACGATCTTCACCAAGGCTTGGACGCACTGGCCGCGGTAATTCACGGAAAGGTTCACAACCCGAAGAATACCCGGCCGGCACAGTGACGCGATTTCGCCGCGGGCGGGTGGACTTTGCCATGGCGTCCGCCGGGCCGTTGGCTTCAATCGTCCTCCCGATAACCATGAGCTTCGACTTCGACACCGTCGTGGACCGCCGCGGCACCGACTCCCAGAAATGGCAGAAATATGCCGGCCGCGACATCCTGCCGATGTGGGTCGCCGACATGGATTTCAAATCCCCCCCGGCGGTCCTCGCCGCCCTGCAGGAGCGGGTCGCGCAGGGCGTGTTCGGCTACTCCCGGCCGGTCAAGGCGACGGTCGATGCCTTCGTCGAGGCCTGCGCACGGCGCTACCATTGGAACATCGAACCCGCCTGGCTCGTGTGGCTGCCCGGGCTGGTGGTCGGGCTGAACGTCACCACCCGGGCCTTCGCGCAGCCCGGCGAAGAGGTGCTCACCCTCACGCCGGTCTATCCGCCGTTCATGAGCGCGCCGCGCAACAGCGGCCGGGTTTCCGTCCAGGTGCCGTTCCGCCTCGCGGCCGCCGCGCGGCGCTGGGAAATCGACTGGGACGCCCTCGAGCGCGCGGTGACGCCGAAGACTCGCCTCTTCTTCCTCTGCAACCCGCACAACCCGCTCGCGCGCGTCTGGCGGCGCGACGAACTCGAGTGCCTCGCCAATTTCTGCGCGCGGCACAACCTGCTCCTCTGCTCCGATGAGATCCATTGCGACCTGATCCTGGACGACATTCCCCACGTCCCTACCGCGCTGCTTGGCGCGGGCGTGGCCGAGAGGACCATCACGCTGATGGCGCCGAGCAAGACCTACAATGTCCCGGGCCTCGGCACGTCGATCGCCATCATTCCCGACCCCCAGCTGCGCCAGGAATTCGTCCGTGCGACCGCCGGGATCGTCGCCGAAGTGAACGCCCTCGGCTACACGGCGTGCGAAGCCGCGTATCGGGATGGAGAGCCGTGGCGGCGCGAGCTCATCGCCTACCTGCGCGGCAACCGCGATTACCTGGTCGACTACGTCGCCCGCGAGCTGCCCGGCGTGGTGGTCGAGGCGCCCGTCGAGGCCACCTACCTCGCCTGGCTCAACGTGTCCGTCCTCAAGCTTAAGGATCCCATCGCGCACTTCGAGGCGCATGGTGTCGGCTTGAGCGACGGCGCGTACTTCGGCGCGACGCGCGGCTCGCACGTGCGGATCAACTTCGGCTGCCCGCGCGCCACCCTGGCGGAGGCGCTCCAACGGATGAAGCGCGCCGTCGCCGCGGCGTGATCTCCCGGTGAAACATCCCCTGCAGGTCGTGTTCGTGGTCCTGATGCTGCTGGCGTTGACCCAGGCGGCGTGGCAGCACTCGCACCTGCCCACGCACGTTGCCATTCACTTCAGCGCGTCCGGAAGACCCGACACCTGGGCGCCGCGCGAAGTGCAGACGATGTTTCATCTCGCCACCGTCGGGTTCATGGCCGCGCTGATCGAGTGCCTCGTGTTGCTCCAAGCGAGGTTGCCCGCGAAACGGGTCAACCTGCCGCACCGCGATTACTGGCTCGCGCCGGAACGGGCGGCGGCGACGCGATCCTGGCTCGTCGGCTCCGTCCTGGCGATCGGCTGCGCGCTGATGATTTTCTTCATCGGGCTGTTTCACCTGGTTTATCGCGCGAACCTGGCGCCGCAGCCACGGCTCACTCCGGCAGTTTGGTGGCTCGTGGGCGGGCTGGTCGCCGTGGTGTTCGCCTCGCTCGTCCGCCTGCTGGCCCGCTTTGGCCGCCGACCGGTCGCCTGAGCCATGCGGATCGGGCCGTACGAGTTCTCGTCGAACCTTTTCCTGTCGCCCCTGGCGGGCTACACCAACTTGCCCTTCCGGCTCGTCGTGCGCGAAATCGGCGGACTCGACTGGGCCACGACGGACCTCGTCAATGCGCGCTCGCTGCTCGAGCGCAACCCCCGCGGACTGCAGCTCATCCGCACCTGCGCCGCGGAAAAACTCCTCGCCGTCCAGCTTTTCGGCGCCGTCCCGGAGGAGATGCGCGACGCGGCCCAGTTCGTCGAATCGCTCGGCATCGCCTCCGTCGACATCAACATGGGCTGCCCGGTGAAGAAGGTCACCGGCATCGGCGGCGGCTCCGCCATGATGACCGAGCTCGCCAAGACCGCCGCGCTCGTGCGCGGCATGGTCGAGGCGGTGAAAATCCCCATCACCGCCAAGATGCGACTCGGCTGGGATGACCAAAACCTCACCGCGCCCGACCTCGCCCGCGTGCTTGAGGATGCCGGCGTCGCGGCGATCTTCGTTCACGGCCGCACCCGCGCGCAAGGCTTCGGCGGCACGGTCAACCTCGCAGGCATTCGCGCCGTCGTGCAGGCGGTCAAGCGCATCCCAGTGATCGGCAATGGCGATGTCACCACGCCGGCGGCGGCGAAGAAGATGTTCGACGACACCGGCTGCGCGGGCGTCAGCATCGGCCGCGGCGCCTTCTATAATCCCTGGATCTTTGCGCACACACGCCAGTTCCTGGCCACCGGCGAGACTGCGCCCGAGCCGGGTTACGCGGAGCTCGTGCATGTGATGCGGCGGCACCTCGAGCTGATGATCGAATTCTACGGCGAAAACTACGGCTGCCGGCTCTTTCGCAAGCCGGCATCGTGGTACGCCAAGCGCTTCGGCCCGGCCAAGGAGTTCAAGAAGGGCGTCACGAAGTTTTCGACGCGCACCGAGTTCGAGGCGCTGCTGGCGGGCTACGAGGCCTGGCGCCGGCCGTTCCTGGACGAACGCGGCGAATTGCGCGAAGCGTACCGGCCGCGACCGATTACCGCCTCGTTCATGCAGGACGATGCGGACGTGGCGCCGGCCGGCATCAAGGTTCCCAAGGGCCCGGTCGAGGTGTGGTGAAATTGGAGGCGGGGTGCCCTCACCCCGCGCGGGAAAAGCAACGATCGCCTGAACCCGCGGGGTGACGGCACCCCGCCTCCACCCTCCACCTATCGCCTGATAAATCTTTCTCTTTCTCGTTCTCTTTCTCATTCTCCCCCGCCCGATGAACGCGCAGGAAGAGAACGAGAACGATTAAGAGAACGAGAAAGAGAAAGATCCAAACATGTCCCACGTCACCCACCTTTGGGCGATCTTCCTCGGCACGATCATCGGCCTCCTGCCCATCATCAACCCGCTCTCGGCGGGACCCACGTTCCTGGCGATCACCGAGGGCGACAGCGACGAACGCCGCCGGGAGCAGGCGCGCAAGGGCTGTTTCTACATGGTCGCCATCCTGATCAGCTTTCTCATCGGCGGCACCTTCATCATGAATTTCTTCGGGATCTCGATCCCCGGCCTGCGCATTGCCGGCGGGATCCTGCTCACGGGCATCGGCATGAACATGCTGGCGCCGCATGCCGCGCACGCCGAACCCGAGGAGCAGGAGGCCGCCCGACGCAAGGTCGACATCTCCTTCTCGCCGCTCGCCATGCCCATGCTCAGCGGCCCCGGCTCGATCGCCGTGACCCTCGGCTTCACGTCGCTGGCCACCGACTGGCTCGACTATGTCGCGATCATCGTCGGCATCGTCTGCGTCGCGCTCATCACCTATGTGGTGCTCCGCCTCTCCGGCCGGCTCGTCCGCTTCATCGGGCCGGTCGGCGTCAACGCCATGACGAAGATCATGGGCTTTCTGATCATGACGATGGGCGTGCAGTTCGTCGTCAACGGCGTCACCGACCCCGAGCTGCTCCGCGCCGTCCGCGCCGCCTTCGCCGGCGCCTGAGCGCCGCCATGCGGTGGGGAATCACCCCATAAACGGCCCGGGTGGAATGCGGTATGTTGTCGGCCGTCTATGTCGGCGAAAGTCTTCTGGGGCGAAATCTCGCCCTGCCAGCACCTCCTCCACCTTTATCCTGACGAAAACGCGTTCCTCGACATCCTTGAGGAATACGTCTCGAGCGGCCTGCGGATTGGCGAGACCACGATCGTGATCGCCACCCCGGGCCACTGCGACGAACTCGATCGGCGGCTCGAGATGCAAGGCATCGACGTGAAGGCGGCCCGCGGGAGCGATCGCTACATCGTCCGCGACGCCGCCGAGACGATCGACCGTTTCATGGTCGACGGCTGGCCCGACGAAAAACGCTTCCAACACACGGTGCGCGACTTGTTGTCCTGTGCCCGCGAATCGGGCCCCAAGGTGCGGGCGTTCGGCGAAATGGTCGCGCTCCTCTGGGACCAAGGCCACTGCGGCGCCACCGTGCGGCTGGAGCACCTCTGGCACGAGTTGAGCCAGAATGTGGGTTTCTCGCTGCTCTGCTCCTATCCGCGATCCGGGTTCACGCAGGGCGGCACCGAATCGCTGCGCGCCATCTGCGCCGCCCACCATCGGACGATCGGGCCGGCGCCCCCGTTGGACGAAGCGCGTTTCGGCGCCCCGTGACGATCACCGGCGCGCCGGTTCAGTTCCGCTTCTCGACGATCGCTCCGGTGGCGTCCTTGAACGTCAGCATCCGGGTGTCGGCATTGTAGCCGACGAACGTAACCCCGAGCTGCGGGTTGATGAGATCACCCGGGGCGTAAGCGGTGCCGCCGACGAAAATGCGGGTCTCGGTGCCGCTGCGCACGCCCATGATGCGGAGGTCCTCAGCCCATCGCTTGAATTCGGCCGAGGCGGGCGGCGGGGGTGGCGGAGTGGGCGGCGCGGCTGGCTTTGTTTCCACGGGCTTGGCCTCGGGCACGGCGGCGACCGGCTCGGGCTTGGGCTTTTCGACCACCGGTTCGGGTTTCTTTTCCTCCGGCGGCGGTTCGGCCGGCTTGGGCTTCGCGACCGGCTTGGGTCGCGGCGGAGGCGGAGGCGGTGGCGCGGTGAATTTGAGAAAGGCAAAATAGCCGCCGCCGGCGAGCACGAGCAGGAGTACACCGAGGCTCGCGAATACCATGAGGCGTTTGCGCGCCCCCGGCTTCCCGGCAATCTTGCGCGCGGCTTTCGCCGTCTTTTCGGCGTCGGCGAGGTTTTTCGCCATGCCCGGCGGCGTCGGGAAATTTCCCGGCGGCGGGGGAAACGGCGCGCCTGACGCCTGGCGCATGGCGGTGATTTCACCCGGTTCGCCTTCCGCGCCGGTGTCGGTGGCGGGCGCAACGGCTGTTGCATCGCCCGAAACGTGCTCGGGCACGTCCTCGGGCAGCGGCTGCGCCTCCACGGGGGCCGGCGGCGGGGGCGCGGGCTCGGCCGCCTTGGGTTTCAGGCTGAATTTCGGTTTCTCGGCGGGCGCCGTCGCCGGCTCCGGCGGCGGCATGGGCGCGGCACTGGCAACCGGTGGTGGCATCGGAGCCGCGCTGGCTACGGGCGTGGGTGGCGGTGCGGCTGGTGCCGGAGCCGGCTCGAGCGCCGGCATGGGCGGAGTCGTCGCCGGCTGGGCCGCAGCCATCGGGGCCGCGGACAACCGGGGCTTCAATCGCACGCCCACGGATTCGGCCGGCGGCGCGGGTTCCGCGGCAGGGGCAACCTCGGGGGGTGGTTCGGCCAGCTTGGGCCGCAGGCGGACGGTCTTGGTTTCCCCCGCGGGGGTGGCTGGAGTGGAGGTTGTCGATGGCGGCTCGGCCGGAGGAGCCTCGGGTGCCGGCGCCAGCGCGGGAGCCTCTGCCTGAATGGGCGGCGTGGTGAGGCGCGGCTTCAAGCGCACAGGTGTGTCAGCGGCCGGGGTCGGCGCCGCGGGGCTGGGGGCCGCGGGTTCGGTGGGAGCGACAGGCGGTGCCGGCGGCGCGCCTTCGGCGGCCGACTGGGGCGCGGCGGCCGCGGGGTCGGCTGCCAGCCTCGGCTTCAGGCGCAGCTTGGGCGCGTTGTCGTCGCTCATGGCCATTTTGCCTAGCAGTTTCGCCCGACAGCGGAAACAAAAAGTTCAATTTTCGACTGCCAACAGCCTTGAGGCTCGCCGAGTCGTGCTATACAGCTCCGCGCCACCATGAAGCGCAGAGCGGGCAGATACGGCGGCATCAGTTCGGCCGCCGTGTACAAGGCCACCGGGCTCACCTGGCTGGAATGGCTTGCGGTGCTCGATCGCGCCGGGGCGCGGCGGTTGCCCCATCGGGAGATCGTGAAGCTGCTCCAGCCGCGCCGTGAATTGTCGGAATGGTGGCGGCAGATGGTGGCCGTGGGCTACAGCCTGGCGCGCGGGCTACGGGTGCCGCACCAGCGGGCGGAAGGCTTTGAAATCAGCGTCGCGCGGACCATCGCCGCCCCGGTCGATCGCGCCTATGCGGCCTTTCGCGACGCGGCCTTGCGCGAAAAATGGCTGCCACGCACACCGCTGACCGTGCGGAAGGCCACGCCGCACAAATCGATTCGCATCGCTTGGGGCGACGGCACGAGCCTGCGCGTGAACTTTTGGCCGAAGGGTCCGCTCAAGTGCCAGGTCGTGCCGGAGCACGGGCAGCTGACGACGCCCGAGGCCGCCGACCGGATGAAGGCCTTCTGGACTGAGAAGCTGGAAGTGCTGCGCGCCTTCCTCGAGCGGTGACGGGAGTCGCGCGCCGTCAAGAGGCCGCCGGCGCCGCCTTCTTCGCGCCGAAGCCGAGCGCTTCCTTCAGCCAGCTCCAGGCGCGGCGCAGGCCGACATCACAGGTGCCGCTGATGTGATAGGTCCGGGCGAAAAGCTCCTCGTGGCCGCGATACCGGGGCGGTAGCAGGAGCAGCGTGACGTTCCTGTCCGCCGCCTTCTCGAAACCGAGGACCTCGGAATAGAACACGCCCTTGCCCACGACGAGCCCCTCGCGCGGGACCTCGGCTGTGCGTTCCGCCAGCACGAGCCATGGCCGGTACTTGAACAGCAGCCGTCCATCGGCCTCCTGGTGCAGCCGGCCCCAGGTCCGCAGCGGCGCGCCGGAGAGCGGCCGCGCGGTGAACAGCTTGTTGTTATCGGCCCGCAGCTCGAAGCGGCGGTGCTTCAGGGTGAAGAAATCCCACGAGAACACGGTCCCGAAGACCATCAGCCGGAAGGCCCACCCGGCCAGGAACCAGGCGATGACGACGATCACGAGCGACAACGTAGCGCCGACCACCGGGTCGATGTAGGCGGTCGCGGCGACGAGTGACAGCACCGCCGTCCGGCTCGCCTTCAGAAAGGCGTCCACGCCGCCCCACGGGCTGAGCAGGATCAGTACGTTGATCGCGTGCGCCACGACCCACACGACGGCGAACACCGCCACCGAGAGCGGCACCATCAGGATCGTCAGCAGCCAGGAGAAATCGAGCGCCCCGAGCTGGATCATCGCCAGCCCGCTCGTCATGCCCGGCACGGCCTCGAGGCCGGCTTGGTGCACGACGAGCTTTGAGGCGAGCGCCACCAGCGAGGGCACCACGGCTCCAGCCGCGACAAGCCCGCTGACTTTGTTTTCGAACGTCTCCGCCACATCGAGCGGCTTCTTCCAGCCCGGCGGCACCATGGCTCCGAACGAATCCTTCGCCGCGCACAACGCCACCAGCAGCAGCGCTGGCAGCCAGAATTGCAGCTGGGCAAACCACGGGAGGGCCGCCTTCTGCTCCGGCGTGTGGGCACCCCACCATTGCCAGGCACCGATGCAGCTGACGCCCAGCAATGGGGAAATCGCAATGCCCGTCACCTGTGACGCCATGACCGCCAGCTCGACTCCCGGCGTCTTGGCGGGCGCCGCCGCGGCTTTCTTCTCCGCTGCCGGGACCGGCAGCGCGCAGGACAGGAACAGGCCCAACACGAGAGCGAGGCACACGGGGCGTTTCATGCGCCCAATCTACCCAGCAGCCGGTGCCTTGGAAAGCCCGCAAAAGCTGCGGCCCGGCTCCCCCCTCGGGAACCGGGCCGCCAGCAGACACACACAACGAGTGAACCCCGTCACGTGAAACCGACCGCGAACCGGCGTCAATCCGCGACCGCATCCGTTGCCCATTCGTCACGCGGCCGTGACAGATTCGCCGCGAGAGCGCGCGGCCCGACCTACAACCATTGCCAAGCTCCAGCCGTCCTGCTCTCCTCCCGCGGATGCCCCTGCCGAAAGCCGAGATCGCCCGCCTCCGCGCCCTGCGCGAGAAAAAGCACCGCGAGGCCGCCAGGCTTTTCGTAGTCGAGGGCGAAAAGGTCGTGGGCGAACTCCTTGCCGCAGGCTTCCCCTTTCTCGAGGTCTATGCGACGGAGGAGTGGTTGGGTAGGGCGGCGAGTCCGTTCGCCGCCGGTCGGCGCGGAGCGGAGTCCGCGCCCTACCCTGATCCAATCGCCATCTCCGATTCCGAGATGGCGCGGCTCAGTCATTTCCCGACGCCAGCCACCATCCTGGCCATCGGACGGATCGAGCGCCGCCCCCTCGCGCCCGGTGACCTCGACCGCGGGCTCACGCTGGCGCTCGATGGCATCCAGGACCCGGGCAACGTCGGCACGCTGCTGCGCGTGGCCGATTGGTTCGCACTCGACCGCGTGGTGTTGTCGCCCGACTGCGCGGACCTGTTCTCCCAAAAAGTAATCAACGCCAGCATGGGCTCGTTCGCGCGTGTCGCCGTGCATACGACCGAGCTGGCGGACGCCCTGGCCGACGCCAAAGCGCCGATCCTCGGTTGCGACCTGCAAGGTGAAGACGTCCATTCGCTCGCACCATGTCGCGATGCCGTCGTCGTCATCGGCCGCGAGGGCCGGGGCCTCAGCCCCGCCGTGCAGGCGCGTGTGACGCGACGGGTGACGATTCCTCGTTTTGGCGGCGCCGAGTCGCTCAACGCCGCCATCGCCGCCGCCGTCGTGTGCGACAACCTGCGGCGGACATCAGGTTGAGATATTCGGATTGTAGGGCGGGGTCG
>DASZRV010000029.1:0-175644 GCA_035549095.1 Lacunisphaera sp.
GTTGGCCTCGTAGAGGAAGACGTCGTTGATGTTGAGCGCGCCGGTGTCGTCGAGCTGCTGCTTGGTGACGACCGTGATCGAGCTGGCGAGGTCGCCGACGTTGGTGTTCAGGCGGCTGCCGGCCAGGGTGTTCTCGGCGTAGTAGCCGATGTCCTTGCTCGCATCCACCTCGAACGGATTCAGCGTCACGATGTCGCCCGCCGAGCCGTTGCTCGCCGTCGTCACCGGCGTCGCCGCCGCCTTGGCGTTGTCCGCCTGCATCGCCGCCAGCTCATCGGGATCGAGCCGGCCGTTGTTGTTCTTGTCGTACTTGGCCAGCGTCTGCGCGCTCGGCGCCTGCGCGCGGGCGAGCGTGGGGCAGAGCAAAGCCACGGTCAGGAACGCGGACGCGAGAAGCCGCGTCGCGGGTTGCATGGGTTTGGTCATAGAGGGTGCTTTCATGGGGGTAGGGATGAATCGACGCGTGCGCCGCCTCCAAAGGCGGAGGGCAGGCGCACCGAAATGCGGGGGTAGTGAAGGCTGCTGCTTGGGGGTGGAGGTATGGGGTGACTACCCGATACCGAGTGCAAAGCCAGACGGGCTGAGGATGGGGACGTTACTTTTTTTTCACCAGCGAAAATGCGGCGATAAATTCCTCGATGGCGGGGGATTAGATCGCGTTTACGATCGATCGGGAAGAATCACGCGAGAGCGATGCGGCCCGTGCTGTCGCCGAGGCGGTCGAGCGGGGCGCCGACGCGGTCGAGCATCGACAGCCAGAGATTGTTGAGCGGCACGTCGTCGCAGCGGAGGTGGCGGCCCGGGCTGACCGTGCCGCCGCCGCGGCCGATGAGCAGCTGCGGGAGGTCGTCGTGATTGTGCCGGTCGCCGTCGCTGATGTTGCTGCCGTAGCTGATGAGCGAGTTGTCGAGGATCGAGGCGCCGTTGGCCTCCTTGATCGCATCGAGCTTTTTCAGGAGGTAGGCGAGCTGCTCGACGTGGTAGGTGTTGATCTTGGCGATCAGCGCCTTCTTCGCGGCATCGCCCATGTGGTGCGACGTGGAATGGTGCGGCACGTTGGCGCCGGCCCAGGGGTAGGTCTGGTTGCTTTTCTCGTCGGCGAACGGGAGCGTGACGATGCGGGTGCGGTCCGTCTGGAACGCGAGCACGAGCATGTCGATCATCAGCGGCAGGCACGCGGCGTACTTGTCGGTGCCGTCGCGCGTGGTCGCGTGGACGTCGAGGTCCGGCCGCACCGCGCCGGCGGGCGGGGGTGCGGCGGGCTCCAGCGAGGCCTTCTCCAGCCGCACCTCGATCTCGCGGACCGAGGTGAGGTACTCGTCCATCTTCTGCCGGTCGGCGTAGGTGAGCTTCTTCTCGAAGCCGCCGGCGTCATCGAGCACGAAGTCGAGGATGCTCTTGTGGTCGTTCTCGCGGCGCGCGCGGCTCTCGGCCGATTCGCGGGGATCGCCGTTGGAGAACAGCCGGTCGAAGACGGAGCGCGGGTCGCAGTCCTTGACCACCGGGGTGGTCTCGCTGCGCCAGGAAATGGTGTGATAGTAGGCGCAACTGTAGCCGTTGTCGCAGCGGCCGGTCTGCTTGCCGTCCTCGACGCCGAGCTCGAGGGAGGGGAACTTGGTCAGGTGCCCGATCTTGTTCGCGGCCGCCTGGTCGGCGGAAAGGCCGCACTTGAGGTTGGCGCCCTCGGTCTTGCGCGCCTGCGCGCCGGTGAGGTACGAGGCGCTCGCGCGGCCGTGGTCGCCGCCGCCGTCGCCGTGGGGGTTGGCCTTGTCGCAGACGAGGCCGCTGATGAGGGTGAAGCGGTCCCTGAACTCCGCGACCGGCTGGAGGATGGGCTTCAGCTCGTAGCTCGAGCCGACCGCGGCCGGCGTCCAGTTCTGCATGTCGATGCCGTTGGGCACGTAGAGCCACGCGAGGCGGCGCGGCGCAATCGCCTTCACCGCGGCCTTGGCCTCGGCGCCGGCCAGCCGGCCGGGAATCATCGCGTCGAGCACCGGCAGCGCGATCGCCGTGCCCAGACCCCGCAGCATCGTCCGTCGGGACATAATCAACTGGCTCATGTGTCACCTCTTTCTGGTTTGCCGTTGCGTTTCTGGAAGGCGTCGCTCCGCACGATCTCCTCGATCATGGCGGAGAACTTGTTGCCGTGGCTCTTCATCGCCGCGACGATCGCGTCGGTCGTGCGCCGGTCGTAGGGTTGCAGGCCGCGGCCGAGCGCGAAGGTCAGCATCTTGTTCGCAAGGCAGCGGGCGAACTGCTCGCTCTGCGCCTGGATAGTCCGGCGCAGCTCGGCCGGGCCGTCGAACGCATGGCCCCCGGGCATCGTGCCGCGGGCGTCGATCTTCTCGTTGTTCGTGTCCTGGGTCCGCCAGGCGCCGATGGCGTCGAAGTTCTCCAGCGCGAAGCCGATGCCGTCCATCTGTTCGTGGCACACGGCGCACTGCGGATTCGCCCGGTGCTGCTCGAGGCGCTGCCGCATCGTCCCGGCGGTCTCGGCCTTGTCGCCCTCCGCGAGGGCCGGCACGTTCGGCGGCGGGGGCGGCGGGGCGGCGTCGAGGAGGTTCTCCAGGACCCACTTGCCGCGCTGCACCGGCGAGGTGCGGTTGGGATAGGAGGTGAGGGTCAGGATGCTGGCCTGGGTCAGGAGGCCGCCGCGCTGGCCCGGCGGGAGCGTGACGCGCCGGAAGTTCTCCCCGGTGATTCCCGGAATGCCGTAGTGCCGGGCGAGCCGCTCGTTCACGTAGGTGAAGTCGGCGTTGATGAAGTCCAGCACGCTGCGGTCCTCCTGGACGATGGCATTGAAGAACAGCTCGGTCTCCTTGGTCATCGCGTCGCGCAGCGGCTCGTCGAAATCGGGGAAGCGCTTCGTGTCGGGGGCGACGTTCGCCATCGCCCGCAGCTGCAGCCACTGGCTGCCGAAGTTTTCCACGAGCGCGGCCGACTTGGGATCCTGCAGCATCCGGCGGACCTGCGCGTCGAGGTTCTGGTGCAGCTGGCCCTGCTCCGCGAGGTCGAACAGCTCGTCGTCCGGCATGCTCGCCCAGAGGAAGTACGAGAGCCGGCTGGCCAGCTCGTAGTCGTTCAGCGTGTGGACGCCGCCGGCCTCGCCCGGCTGCGGGTCGAGCTCCATCCGGAACAGGAAGGCGGGGGAAACCAGCACGGCCTGCAGCACGTGGTCGATGCTCCGCTCGAAGGGGCGGCCGTCGCTGTCGGCTTTCGCCCACAGCGCCATCAGGCGGGCGACCTCGTCGTCGCGCACGGGCCGGCGGTAGGCGCGGCTGGCGAAATGGCGGACGATCTTCTCGGCGGCCTCGGCCTTCGTCACGGTGGCGGACGGCTGCGCGACCATCACGCGCCGGTAGCTCTCCGGCATGCGGTCGGGCGTGACGGCCATCGGTCCCTCCAGGTCGAAGCCGATGACCCCGAGCGTCGGCTTGCCCGTGGGCGAAACCGCCGCGGCCGCCGCTCCCTTGGCCGGCTTGTCGTCATCGTCGTCCGCGTTCGGATTCACGACGGCCATCCTGGCCGGCTTGGCCGCGGCGGGCGTTTTGCGCAGGGCCGCGGCGTATTCCTCTTCCGTCGCGCCGTTGAGGAAGGCGAGGGTGATGCGGTGCCGGCCGGCGGTGAGCGGGATCTTGTCCAACGCGTCGAAGGCGGCGTTCTTCTGGTCCTCCACGACGGTGATCGGCTTCTGCACCATCTTGCCGTCGACAAGGAAAGCCACCTGCGGGCGGTCCCGCTTGGCGCCCGGCGTGCCGTAGGCGCGGACGCGCAGGACGTATTCGCCGTCGACCGGCACGTCGTGGTCCACGTGGATCTCCCCGCTGTAATTGAAGATGCGCCCGAGCAGGATCGCGACGCGCGGACCGCCGCCGACCGCGGGCGTGCCGCGGGTCACCGAGGCGGTGGGATCGCTCTTCGGGACGGTGCCCTCGGCGGTGGCGGCCTCCCAGCTCTGCAACGGCGGCGGGATCACGGGCTCGGCAAAAATCGCCTTCTCGAGCGCCACGTTCGCGGCGGCGAGGTATTTCTCCATCAATACCGGCGCCATCGAGAGCACGTCGCCGTTGTTGTCGAAGCCGTAGCCCAGGTCGTCCGCCGGGAAGCTGTCCGCCGGCCGCAGGTCGATCGCGAGCAGGTCGCGGATCGTGTTGTTGTACTCCGCGCGGTTGAGCCGGCGCAGCGTCACCCGGCCGGGATTGATCGGCCCGTTGGGATCGCCGGCCAGCTGGGTCTTCAGCCAGTCGAGGACCGGCGCAACTTCCGCCGCCTCGGGCTGGGGCTCGTCCCGCGGCGGCATCTTGTGGGCGGCGAGCTTGTCGAAGGCCTTGGACAGCGCGCCGGCGCCGTTTTCCAGCGACGCTTCGTCGTGGATCAGGTCCAGCCGGAAACCGTTCTCCGCGTTCTCGTCGCCGTGGCATTCGAAGCAGTGCTTCGCAAAGAACGGCTGCACGGTCCGGTGATAGTCGTCCCATTTTCCCGCCGCCGCGGCCGGAGCCGCCGCCACTTGCGTCGCCGGAGCTTTGGCCGCGCCGGGAGTCGCGGAATTCGTGCAGGAAAGAGCCAGGAGGCTCAGGCCGCACGCAGCCAGGCATGACGCCGCCCGGGTCGGGCGGGGGAGCCTTTTGGTCGCTGCCAGAGGGAGTGGGGGAGGTCCCGGCATACGCGGACTTGACGTGCCAACCTCCGGATAGTTGCGGCTCGCCCGGGCGGGCGCGAGCCGGTTTCGGCGTCCGAAATCCGGAGGGTGGTCACGGAAAAGGCACGAAAAATTGCAAGGCTCCATCTTGAATGGGCCGCGCGCCTATAGGCGCAATGGAGGCTCAGCCGCAGTCCCGGCCACCTCGTGCCTTTTTGTGGCCAAAATTCCGGCCGGTCAGGGATCGAGTCCCAGCAAGTGCGCCGGGTTCTTCCGCGTGATCAGGTCGATCTCCCGGTCGCTGATGCCGTTGGCCTTGAGCCCCGAGATGAAGTCGCGGAGGCCCTGGGCGTGGGGCGGGTTGCCGGGCTGGCCGAGGTCGGAGGACATCAGGAAATGTTCGGCGCCGACGGCCTTGATGGCCTCGGCGCACACGGACATGGGCAGCGGGCGGTTCCCCAGATGGGCGAGATAGACCACCTCGAGGGTCGCGCCGTAGCCGACCATCACCTTCATCTGCTCGATCGTGGCGCGGGTCGACTCGCTCAGCACGTGGGTGACGAGGAGCCGCTTGAGGCCGGCCTGCCGCGCGGCCTCGAGCAGGATGATCGACTCCGCGGGCGAGGAGTGGCCGGTCGCGAAGACCAGGTCGTTCTGCTTCACGAGCTGGAAGATGTCCGCCATCGCCGGGACCGGCTTGCCGTCCCTGACGACCGACACGTACGGCTGGTTCGACTTCGCGGACTTGACCTGGTTCTCCGCGTCGAAGGTCGGGCACCAGACCACCTTGCCGCGTTTGCCCTCCACCTCGACCATGCGCCGGACCGCCTCGGGATTGATCCCGCCGTTGGAGCGGTTGAGCACGACGCCGCCGAAGACCTCGATGCCGCCGACCTCCTGCATCGCGAGCTGGGCGAGCGCGGCGGTCGAGACGTAGTGGTTCTTCAGCACGACGGCGCGCATGCCGGCGGCCTTCGCCTGGCGCACGACTTCGAAGCTGTTGGCGGAGCGCCGGGTGGTGTCGGGTGCGGAGTGGGCGTGGAAATCGATCGCGCCTTCCAGCGAGACGACCGGAGCGGTCGCGGGGCCGTCCGCCGCCGGCGCGGGGGCGGTGGCGGCGGCCAGGGTGGCGAGGAACAGGAGCAGCGACGGCGTTTTCATCGGCGGGGGATTTTTTCGGATCGGGAATTCCGTTCGCGCGGAGGTTCCGGCGCGGACCGAAACTTTCAACCTTCAACTTTCAACCTTCAACATTTATAGGCCGCCGCCGGATCAGAATGGCGGTCACCAAAAGCGGTTGCCAATCGTCAGTCCGGCCATACGCCAGTTTACCCCCGCCGCGGCCTGCCCCCGAGCCTGTTTTCCCCTCCGGCGTCTTGTCGCCCACTTTTCCTTTCCCATGAATACCAGCGTTCCCTCCCGGAAATTCACCTTCCGATCCCTCGCGCTTCTCGCGCTTGCGGGCGTGTCGAGCCTGCTCGCCGACCCGATCAAATACGACCTCTCGGCGTACACCGCGGCCACCGGGCTGACCGCCACGGTGGAAAAGGACGAGCTCACGGTGACGTGGGCCGACGGCGCCCGCGGCGAGCTGCGGGCCCGCTATGCGGTCGACCAGGGCCAGCCGGTCATCCGCGAGCTGTCGGTCCGCAAGGCCGGCGGCAAGTGGGCGGCGCTCGGGCAGAACCTGACCCCCGAGTTCAACGTCAAGACCGGCCACCGCCGGATCGACTTCGTCGGCCTGTCCAATTTCGCCCGGTTCGGCCAGGACATCACCTCGCGCGCGGTGAAGGACCGCGAAGCGTGGTATTCGTTCTGGGACGCGCCCTTCGTCATCCCCGGTGAACCGACGCGCAATCCCGACCTGCCGCGCCTGGCCGCGGAAATCCAGACGGCGAAGGGGATGTACAACATCACTTCCTGCACCGTGAAGACCGACGGCGCCCGCCTCGAGGTCGAGTTCCCCGGCCTGACGATGGGCAT
Source organism: Lacunisphaera sp. (assembly GCA_035549095.1). GTDB lineage: Bacteria > Verrucomicrobiota > Verrucomicrobiia > Opitutales > Opitutaceae > Lacunisphaera. The sequence continues at coordinate 6,623 of DASZRV010000029.1, forward strand.
CTTCAGCGGCGGCATCCGCTTCACGCACTACCGCGGCGCCGGCCTGTACCGCGTCGAGGCGGTCGCGAAGACGGACAAGGATCTCGTCGCCTACAAGTACGACGTCGGCCTCAGGGGCCTCACGACGGCCACGATGCCGCAGGTCCGCTGGCTCGACACCGGCGGCAACGCGCAGGAGTACCAATTTGGCGGCGGCCTGCACAGCAGCCCGGTGACGGTGCGGGCGAAGAACCGCGTGATGGTCGCGGAGGGCCCGGCGGGCTCGATCGCGGTCTTCCCGCCGCCGACCGTCTTCTTCCCGGCGCGCGAGGTCGACACGAACCTCGGCTACGTCTGGTACCGCAAGGACGCCGAGGGCCGGTACTCGTTCGGCGTGAAGCAGGCGGACCACGAGGACATCCCGAAGTACCTGCAGAATTTCGCGCTCTACAACGCGCCTCCCGGCACGCTGCAGCGCATGGCCACGTACTTCTACCTCAGCCCGACGGACGCGATGAGCACCCGGGCGGCGGTGATGGCCTACACGCACAACGACACCTTCGCACCGATCCCCGGCTACAAGACCTTCGTGAACCATTTCCACATCGAGTTCACCGACCGCCTGCGCGAGTCGGGCTCGCTGGACACGCAGACCCCGGATCTCCCGGCGATGCGGGCGCTCGGGATCAACATCATCGGCCTGAGCGATTTTCACGCCGACAAGCTCAAGCTGAACGACTCGGGCCCGGGCGGCCGGTTTGCCGACCAGAAGGATTACTTCGAGGGCACGCGCCGCGCGTCGGACAAGGACTTCCTGATCCTGCCGTGGGAGGAGCCGAGCATCGCGTTCGGCGGCCACTACAACATCCTCTATCCGCGCCCGCTGTTCTACTCCAAGGTGCGGACCAAGACGCAGCAGTTCATCGAGCAGGATCCGACCTACGGCAAGGTGTACCACAACAGCTCCGCCGAGGACGTGCAGCAGATGCTCGATGCCGAGAACACCTACTGGTATACCGCCCATCCGCGCACCAAGAGCTCGGCGGGCTACCCGGATTTCTACTGGGACAAGTTCTACGTGCAGAACGACCATTACCTCGGCCTGGCGTTCAAGCCCGGCATGGGCATGGACCTTTCCGAGAGCCGCCTCGCGGAATGGCGGACGTTCGACGCGCTCGACACCATGAACAACATGTTCGCCGACACGAAGCTGCGCCCGAAGGTGCTGATCGCCGACGTCGACACCTACCAGAAGTGGCCGCACGACGACATCTTCCCGGGTATCCCGGTCAACTATCTCAAGCTCGATCGGGTCCCGGGCCCGGATGAGGACTGGGGCTCAATCATGAAGACCCTGAGCGACGGCAATTTCTTCGGCACGACCGGCGAGATCTTCATCCGGAACTACGCGGTGCAGGGCAAGGGCGACAAGCGCACCATCGTGGCGGACGTCGACTACACCTTCCCGCTGGAGTTCGTCGAGGTGGTCTGGGGCGATGGCAAGAAGATCGACCGCCAGATCATCCGCGCCACCGAGCTTCCGCCGATGGGCACGCACCACTACTCGATCCCGTTCGATGCGACGGGCAAGAAGTGGGTCCGCTTCGCCGTCTGGGACTCCGCCGTCAACGGCGCCTTCGTCCAGCCGATCTGGCTGCAGCGCTGAGCCGACCGCATCCCGGTAGATGTCGAAGCCGCGATCTCCGGATCGCGGCTTCTTTTTTTCCCGACCCGGAGTGGGTCACGCGAAGCCACGAAGCTCGCGAAGAAATCCGAGGCCCTGGACTTCGCGAGCTTTGCGGCTTCGCGTGACCCACTCCGAGGAATTGGCCGTCCGGGTCTGGATTATTTCTTTACGAACTTCTTCACCGCGTTGCCCTTCGTCTCGGCGACGTAGATCGCGCCGTTCTTGTCCACGGACAGCATGTGCGGTCCGGTCAGGCCGCCGAAATGGTCGATCACCTTCTGGGTCTTCGTGTCGATGATCGTGAGGTCGTCCTTTCCCTCCGTGCCGTCGACCGAGTAGAGGATGTCGTCCTTCGCCATGAACAGGCCGTAGGGCGTGCCGGCGTTCGTGATCACCCCGAGATAGCCGCCGTCCTGGTCGTAGATCTCGACGCGCTTGTTGCCGCGGTTGGCCACGTACAGGCGGCCCTTGGAATCGATCACGATGGAGTGGGGCGTGTTCAGCTGGCCGGGGCCCGAGCCCTTCGTGCCCCAGAACTTGATGAATTTCCCGTCGGCCGAAAACTTGACGACGCGGGTGTTGCTGCTCTCGCCGTCCGAGACGAAGATCTCGCCCTTGGGCCCGAACGCGACGTCGCTCGGCCCGTTCAGCGCGTCGGTGGAGTTGTTGTCGCCCGCCACGCCCTTCTTGCCGAGCGTGAGCAGGAGCTTGCCCTCGGGGCTGTACTTCAGGACCTGGTGCCAGCCGCGGTCGGTGACCCAGACATTGTCCTGCGCGTCCACCCGCAGGCCGTGCGCCGACGGGTACGTGCCCTCGCCCCACGTGCGCAGCAGCTTGCCGCTGGGATCGAAGGCCATGACGCGCGCCGGGGCGCCGCGCTGGAAAACGTAGACGGTGCCGCGGGAGTCGACGTCCACCGCCGTCATCATCGCCCCGCTCGCGTTGGCGGGCATCTGCGGCCAGTTTTCCACCTGCCGGTAGGCGGACGTGTCGGCGGCGCCGAGGCGGGCGCCGCCGGCGATCAGGGCCGCGGAGGCGGCGAACAGCCGGAACGTGCCGGCGAGCGGGGAGGATCCGAGGGAGAATGGCATGGGGTTTGTTCTTTGGGGTGGCGAAACGCGTCAAGGCCCGACGGTCGGGGCGCGAGAAAGTTTCTGCGGTCGGGGCTCAGGGCTTGGCGGCGCGGGCCCGCACTTCCTCGTCGAGCTTGCGGCCGACGATGCGGTGCACGGCCGTGGAGGGATGCCCGTGGTGATAGAAATAGTAGGTGGCCGGGTCGCCGACCGGCGTCGGGTCCTGGTCGGAGATCGAGCGGCCGGCGCATGGATCGGTGGTGTTGGTGAGGCCGTAGCTCGCGGCGTGATCCATCACCTCGTCGAAGTCCGGGCCCCAGTGGTTGATCCAGACATCGAGGCCGGGCTGCGTGTGCAGCTCCTCGGCCAGCTGGACGAAGGCGGGATTGAGCCGCTGCGCCACGGCGGTGTAGGTCGAGACCCGCGTCGGCAGCAGCGCGACGGTGAAGTGCCGGCCGCCGAGGCCCCGCAGGATTTCGATTTCCTGCCGCAGGTTTCCGATCGTGACCTCCGTCGTCAGCATCCGGTCGTTGAGGCCGCCCGCGATGAAGAACAGCGTCGTCGCAGGATCGAACTGGATCTCGCCGGATTTCACGCGCGCCGCGAAGTCGCGCACCTGGTTCATCATGCCATACCCGAGCAGCGCTTCCTTCCTTTTCTGTCCTTCGCCTTCCCCGGTCTGGGCGCCGCTGACCGCGAAATCGAGGCTCTTCGCTGCCGCCTTCGGCGCCTTGGCGTGCGTGAACTCGAGGCCGAGATCCCACGCGAGGTAGGCGACGGCCGTCGGCCCGTCGGAGTCGACGTAGCCCGCGCCGAAATCCGAATAGCTGTCGCCGAAAACATAGAGCCGGTTGATCGGCGAGGGCGCTGATGCAGCGGCGGTGAGCGCGCCGACGGCGGCGAGGAAGACCAGGAGGCAGAGCAATTTTTTGGACACAGACATGAAGGCTTGATGATTCCGACGGCGATTTCTGGCGAGGCCGGAGTGGGGTGAATTTATGATGGGCGATTTATGATTTACGATTTTCCGGTTGCGGTGAAAAGGGGCCGTGGCGCGGGAGCGGCTCCACAATCTGAAATCGCAATTCATAGATCGTAAATTCTGCACGGATCGGGAATTCCCCCCGGGTCTAAAGGCTTTACCTCGAACGCAGGCGGACGGTTAATCCTTCCGTTTCCGTGGCCCGCCGCTCGCCGGGGCGGCAAACCGGCTGAAATTCTTCGCCTTGTCTCCGCGCACCAAGAGAAACCGGACCCTGCTGCTCTCCCGCACCGCCCTCCTGGTGCTCTGCTACGCGCTGCCGCTCGGAGGGCTGGCGCTGTTTTTCGTGATGACCGGGCTGCGCAGCCGGATCGCCCTCGCGGAACGGGAGCGTTACGGCGTGCGCTACATCCGCGAGCTGGTCGAGATCCACGATCACGCCGTGCAGGAAATCTCGGGCTGGCGTCCCGACCGGGCCTCCGACGACCTGGAGGCGGAGCTGACCCGCCTCGAGGAACTGGAGAAGGAACTGGCGCCCCAGCTTTTTCCCCTCGCCGCGGCCCAGGGCCAGCGCGGCAGCGGGCGGATCGCCGAGCAGCTGCACGCGATCTGGGACGAAGCCCGGCAGGAGCCCGCGCTGGACGCCGGGCGCCGGGAGGAACTGACGCGGCTGGTCGGCGAGCTGGACGCGCTCATCGCCAACACCAGCGACGCCGCGGGCCTCACGCTCAGCCCCGATCTCGAGACGGAATACGTGACCGACCTGGCGGCGTTCGCCCTCCCGGCGCACCTGGAGCGCCTGCTGCAGATGCACGAGCAGCTGGGCAGCCTCGACCCGGCCGCCGGCCCCGCGGCCCGGAGCCAGGTTTCCGGGGTCTTCTTCCGGCAGCTGGAAAAGGACACGCCGCGCCTCGCCCGCAGCGTCCAGCTCGCGCTCGAGGGCGACGCGCATTCGACCGACGTGTCGGCCAGGTTCCAGCGGGAATACCCGCAGGCCGCGTCGGCCTTTCTCGATTCGATGCGCCGGCTTTCCGCCGCGCTGGATCCCCGGACGCAGGGAAGCTCCGGCTTCGCCGGCGGGGACGAAACGCTGCGCTCGGCCTATGCGGCGACGATGGAATTCTGGCGGGTGTCAGCCACCCAGCTCGACCTGCTGCTGGTCGGCCAGATCGAGCACGCGCGTCGGCAGGAGGCGATCGCGGTCGGGCTGGCGGCCGTCGTGATCCTCACCCTCGTGCCGCTGACGTGGCTCTATTTCCGCCGCTACATCCGGCCGCTGATCCAGGACCTGATCGACGAGGTGCACGAGGCGGCGCAGGAGGCGGTGAAGGCCAAGAACCAGTTCCTCGCGATGATGAGCCATGAAATCCGCACCCCGATGAACGGCGTCGTGGGTTTCTCCCACCTGCTGGCGGACACGAAGCTCGACGAGCAGCAGCGCGATTTCGTCCGGACGATCACCGCGTCCGGCGAATCGCTGCTCACGGTCATCAACGACATTCTCGACTACACCAAGCTGGAGGCCGACCGGGTGGAGCTGGAGTCGCGGCCGGTGCTGCTGCGCGACCTGATCGAGGACGTGCTCGACCTCCTCAGCACCACGGCGGGCGCGAAGAAGATCGAGCTCATCTCCTGGATCGAGCCCGATGTGCCGGAGGCGATCCTGACCGATCCCACCCGGCTGCGGCAGGTGCTCCTCAACCTTGCGGGCAATGCGGTAAAATTCACCGCCGAGGGCCACGTCGAGCTGACGGTATCGCGCCAGCCTGGGCCGGAGCCCGCGCGGATCGTCTTCCACGTGCGGGACACCGGCATCGGCATCCCGGCCAACCGCCTGGACCGGCTGTTCAAGCCCTTTTCGCAGGTCGACTCCTCGACGACGCGCACGCACGGCGGCACGGGCCTTGGGCTGGTCATCTCCCAGCGCCTCGTGACGGCGATGGGCGGCGAGATCAAGGTGGAGAGCGAGCCTGGCCGCGGGACGGATTTTTATTTCTCCCTGCCGGCACATCTCCCTGATCCGCAGGAGGCGGCCCAGCTCCAGCGGCCGGTCCCGGACGAGGAAATCGCGCGGGTGCTGCGGGACTGCCGCATCCTGGTGGTCGACGACTACGAGGCGAACCGCAGCCTGTTCCTCCGCATGCTGGAGCCGCACGGCGCGGTGGTGGTCGCGGTGGAGTCCGCCGACCGCGCGATGCGCCTGCTGGCGACCCAGGCGTTCGAGCTCGGGATCATCGACTACCGCATGCCGGTCATGGACGGCGTGGCCCTCGCCGAAAAGATCGCGGGGAAATTTCCACCGCGGCGCCTCATCCTGGTGTCGTCCGTCTATCTCACGCCGGGCGAAACGCCGCCGGGGCTGTTTGCGGCGATCATCGTCAAGCCGATCCGGAATCGGAAATTCCTCCTGGCGGTCACGCGGACCCTGGAGGGCGAGCGCGCCGAGTCGGCGCGATCCACGGGGGCGCCCTCGGCGGCTCCGGCGGCTCCCCCGCTGGGCCAGAGCCATCCCCTGCGGATCCTCGCGGTCGACGACAATCCCGTGAACCTGAAGGTGATTTCAATGACCCTCGCGGCGCTGGGCTACACGCCGGCGGTCGCGGACGGCGGGGCCAGGGCGCTGGAGCGCCTCCGGGCTGAGCCGTTCGATTTGGTGCTGATGGATGTCCAGATGCCTGAGATCGACGGCCATGAAGCCACGCGCCGCCTGCGCGCGGGCGAGGCGGGGCCGCTCAACCGGCATGCGCGCGTGCTGGCGCTGACGGCGGGTGTGACGGCGGAGGAACGCGAGGCCTGCCGCGCCGCGGGCATGGATGATTTTGCCGCGAAGCCGGTGTCCCGCGCCGTGCTGGTGGAAAAACTCACCGCGGCGGCCGGCGCCGAGAAAACGCAATAGTGACGGGAGACTGTAGGGGGACTTTACCCCCGATTGAATTCTCGGTCGTTCAAATCGATCCGGTCTCGCACAGAGGCACAGAGCACACGGAGAAAACCCGAAGACGGGCTTTCAATCCGATCTCTGCGATCTCTGTGCCTCTGTGCGAAACCGGATCGTTTGTTCAATCCCGCTTCGCCTCGAAATGTCCGAAGCGCAGTGCCAGCGTGGGAAGCACGAGCAGGTTCAACACGGCGGACGTCGCCAGGCCGCCGAGGATCACCACGGCCATCGGGCCTTCGATCTCCTGGCCGGCCTCGCCGCTGCCAAGGGCGAGGGGAAAGAGGCCGAGCGCGGTGACGGACGCCGTCATGAGGATCGGGACCAGCCGCTCGGACGCGCCGCGGATCGCGGTGGCCGCGCCCCAGGGTTGTCCTTCGCTCCGCACGAGGTGCTCGTAGTGGGAAACGAGCATGATGGCGTTGCGCGTGGTGATGCCGAACAGGGTGACGAATCCGATCAGCGCGCCCATCGTGAGCGTGCTGGCGCCGGCGTGGCCGAGCAGGCTGTTGAAATAGATCGCCAGGACGCCGCCCGTGAGCGCGAGCGGCAGGTTGATGAGGACCAGCAGCAGGTTCCGCCAGTGGCCGAGCACCACCGACAGCAGGAGCAGGATGCCCACGGCGGCGATGGCGCTGTGCAGGAGGAGTTCGCGTGTCGCGGCCTGCTGCGTCTCCGCGGCGCCGGCGAATTCCAGGTACATGCCCGCGGGCAGGGTCACCTTCTTCGCGAGCGTGTCGCGCGCCTCGGCGACGAACGACTGCACATCGCGCCCGGTGGGCTGGCAGGTGATCGTCTGCCGGCGTCGCGCGCCCTCGTGCAGGATGGAGAAGCGTCCGTTCGTGAGATAGACGTCCGCCACCTCGCGGAGCGGCACGCGCACGCCGGTGAGGCTGGTCAGCGCCAGCGAGCCGACGTCCTCGGGATCGCGGTGACTGGCCGGATCGAGCGTCACGGCGATGTCGGACACCTGCTCGCCGCGGTAGACCTGGGCGACGACCTCGCCCTCGTAGGCGGTCTGGATCGTCTCGAGCACGTCGACGGGCCGCAGCCCGAGATCGGTCACCCGGTCCGGGCGCAGCCGGATCGAGAGGCGTGGCGCGCCCGGCGGGGCCTTCAGCTGGACGTCGGCGGCGCCGGGCACGGTCCCGAGGGCGGCGGCGATCTCGGCCGCCTTGGTGTCGAGCGCATCGAGATCCTCGCCGAAGAGATTGACGACCACCGGCGCGGTTTCGCCGCCGATGCTCTCGCCGATGCGGTCGCCCAGGAAAGTCAGCACCTCGGACTGGATGCCGGGCGTGTTGTCGAGCACGGCGCGGATCTCGTCCTCGACCTGCGCCTGCACGCGTCCGGGCAGGTCGGGCTTCAGCTCGACGTGGAACTCGCTCTGCTGCGGCCCCCAGGTGTCCTCGCCCTGCTCGGCGCGGCCGACCTGCTGCTCGACGGTGGCGATGTTCGGGTTCTTGAGCAGCTCCGCGGAAATGTGGCGCCCGATGCGCAGCGTCTCGGCGAGCGAGGCGCCCGGCGCGGTGGAGACGCCGAGCACGAAGTGACCCTCGCGGAAATCCGGCAGGAACTCGCCGCCGAGGAACGGCAGGCGGGACAGCGCGAGCAGGCAGATGAGCGCGACCGTGCCGATGACGACCACCGCGTGGCCCGAGACCCAGCCGAGCAGGTGCTCGTAGCCGCGGCGCAACGCGGCCTGCAGGCGCGGGGGCGCCGATTCCTTCGCACCGCGGGGGAAGAGCAGCAGCGTGAGCGCCGGCGTGACAGTGAGCGCGACGCAGAGCGAGGTGCCGATCGCGAGGAGATAGGTGCGGGCGAGCGGGGCGAAGAAGCTCCCCTGCAGCCCGGTGAGAGTCAGCACCGGCACGAAGACGAGGGCGACGATGCAGGTCGCGTAGACGATGGCGTGCCGGACCTCGAGCGACGCGTCCAGGATTACGTCCAGCGCCGGGCGCGGCGCCGCGGAGAGACGGTTCTCCCGCAGGCGGCGCAGGATGTTTTCCACGTCGATGATCGCGTCGTCCACCACCTCGCCGAGGGCGATGGCGAGGCCGCCGAGCGTGATCGTGTTCAGCGTGACCCCGAGGCGGTCGAGCACGACGATGGCGCCGAGCAGGGAAAGCGGGATGGCCAGCAGCGAGATGACCGCGGTGCGGAAGTGGCCGAGGAAGAGGAACAGCACCACCGCCACGAGCGCGGCGCCCAGCCAGAGGGACTGGCCGATGTGGCGCAGCGACGCCTCGATGAACGTCGCCGGCCGGTGCAGGCGGGGATAAAAAGTGATGCCCTCGCGCACGAACACGGGCTTCAGCTCCTCGAGCGCGCCTTCGAGCGCCCGGGTGACGTCCATCGTGTTCGCGCCGTACTGGCTCGACATCGTCATCAGCACGCCGGGTTTCCCCATGACCAGGGCATCGCCGAATTTCGGCTCGGCGCCCTCGGTCACCGCGGCGATGTCACGCAGGCGGACGGGGATGCCGCCGGGGCTCACCGCGACCACGATCTGCCCGAGCGCCTCGATCGTGAGCATCTGGCCTTCCGACTGGAGCACCACTCTCTGGTTGGGCGTCTCGATGAAACCGGCGCCGCGCACGCCGCTGGCCTGGCGGGCGGCCGCGAGCACATCGGTGAGCGCGAGGTTGTGGGCGACCAGCTGGTCCGGATGAACCTGCACCTGCCATTGCCGGACCTCGCCGCCGAAAATATTGCAGTGGGCCACGCCGGGGACGGCCAGGAGCCGCGGCTGCAGCGTCCATTGGGCGAAGGTCCGCAGCTCCATCGGGGAAAGCTTGTCGCTGGTCAGGCCGATCTTGAGCAGGTCCATCGTGGCGGACACGAGCGGGCCCATCTTCGGCGCCTTCACGCCGAAGGGCAGGGCGCCGGCGGTCTCGCCGAGCTTCTCGGCGAGCAGCTGGCGCGCCTCGAGGATCCTGGTGCCCTCCTTGAAGACGATGGTGATGACCGAAAGCCCCTGGATCGACTCGGAGCGCATGCTCTCCTGACTGCCGAGCCCGTTGATCGCGGTCTCGACCGGCCGGGTGACGAGGGTTTCCACCTGCTCCGGCGAGAGCCCGGGCGCCTCGGTCTGCACGGTCACCTCCGGCGGCACGAAATCCGGGAAGACATCGAGCTTCGCGTGCGCGGCCACGTAGAAGCCGTAGGCCAGCAGCATCGCCGCGAGCGTCACGACGACGCCCCGGAACCGGAGCGAGAAATGGACGATGGCCTGCAGCATGGCGTCAGTCTTCCTCGCCGCCGGCCGAGCCGAGGATTTCCGTGGCGAGCAGCTGCTGGGCGCCGGTGACGACGACCTGGTCGTTTTCCTTCACCCCGTCGTTCACGACGATGCCCGAGGAAAGTCCCGGCCCGAGCGTGACGAGGCGGCGCTCATAGCCGCCCTCCTTGGTCTGGACATAGACGAAGACGCCACCCTCGTGGCGCACGAAGGCGCCGCGCGGAAGCAGGAGATGTTTTTCCTTCCCGCCCGGAAGCACGAGCCCGGCGGCGAGCAGGGTGCCGGGCGGAAGCGGGTGATCCTTCCAGAGCGCGAGGTAACCGGCGCCCTGCGCCTGGGCGTCGGCGGCGGGCGCGGACCCAAGCAGCTCGACGTCGTGGCGGGCGGCCTCGCCCGTGATCGGGCCCACCCAGGCGCCGGCGGGCGCGGCCGGCGCCGTCTCGCCCGACGCGAGATCGATGCGCACGAGGGCGGCCTCGCCCGAGCCGAGCAGGCGCAGGACGTCGTCGAGGTCGGAGCGGGTCGCCAGCGGACGGCCCCAGGCGAAGAGCAGCCGGGTCTGGGCGGCGGCGAGCTGCGCCGTGTCGCGGGCCGCGGCGGCCTGCGCCTGCTCGACGGCCTGCTGCGAGGCGTTCTCGCCCTGGTCGTGCAGCTGTTTCTGCCGGGCGAAATCCCGGCTGGACGCGTCGGCCGCGGCCTGCGCGGTCCGGAGGTCGGCGACGAGGCCGGCGAGGGGCGCGGGATCGAGCACCCGTCCGTAGCCGCGGATCTCGGGCGAAATCTCGATGCTCTCCGGTGCGGCGAAGGTGAGGCCGATCGCGTCCAGCTGCTTGGTGATCGAGGCGCTGTCCGTCGTGATCGCCGGGCCGGCCGGCTTTTCCGGCTCGGGCGCGGCGGCGGGATGCGAGAGGACCAGCCACGTCGCGGCGGCGCCGAGCGCGAGACCGATGAGCAGGGGGAGGATTTTTTTCATGGCGGGGACGAAGTGACGCGGGCCCGGCTGGCGGTCAGGAGGGTTTCGAGACGGGGAAACGGAACCTGCAGCGCATCCTCGAGCTGGCCGGCGGCGGCCGCGGCCTGGGACTCGGCGTCGGCCAGCGCGACCCGGGAGGTGGCGAGATCGAGTTCGACCGTCCGGACCTCGAGCTGGCTGGCGGCGCCGGCGGCGAGGCGGGCCCGCAGCGAGGCCTGCTGGCGCTGGAGCTCCTCCTGCACGCGGTTGAGCGCGACGATGCGGTCCGCGGCCGCGGCCTGGCCGGCGGCTGCGGCGTCGATCTCCGCGATGGCGCCGGCCTGGGCGGCGAGGACGTTCGCGGCGGCTTCCTGGCGTTTCGCCACGGCCTCGGCGATCGGGCCTTCGTTGCGGTTGAACACCGGCAGGTCGAGCGTGACGCCGAGCGACCATTTGTCGGCGCCCTGGTCCCATTGGTAGCCGGGCCCGAGGTGCAGGTCGGGATACTGGCGGGACAGCTCGAGGGAGAGGGTGGCCTCCGCCGCCTCGTAGCGCGCGAGGGCGGCGCGGACGTCGGAGCGGGTCTGCAGGGCGATGCGGCGGGCGGCCTTGAAAGTCGAATCCTCGAGCGGCGCCGACGGGGGGGTCGCGACGAAGTCCAGATCCCTCACCGCCTCGGCGCTGATTCCCAGCGCCTGCGCGACATGCTGGCGGGCGACAGGCAGCTGCTGCCGGGCCTCGGCGACCTGGCTCTCGGCCTGGGCGAGCGCGACGCGGGTGGACGACAACTCGGCCGTGGAAATCGCGCCGCCGGCCAGGCGCTGGTCCATGAGCTCGAGCACGCGCCACTGGATCTCGGACTGGGCCGCCAGCGCCGCCTGCCGGGCCTGCGCCGCGGCGAGCTCCGCCAGCGCCTGCCGCAGATCCCGACGCACCTTCCAGGCGGCGCCGACGGCGTCCTGCCGCGCCGCCTCGGCGCTCTGTTTCCCCACGGCCTCGAGCTGGTCCCTCTTGTGCGAGGTATCGATGAGGAAGTCGGCCGCGATCGCGGGAAACCACGGCGAGAGGCCCGCAGCGGGATTGGTATTGTAGCCGGGCGTGAGCGCGAGAGTCGGGTTTGGATAAGCGGCGGCCGTGGTCACCGCCGCCCGGGCCGCCTGCCACTGCGCGCGCGCGACCTCGAGCGAGGGATGATAATAGAACGCCACCCACGCGAGACTCTCGAAGTCCCAGGAGGTCCGCGGCCAGGCCGCGGCGGCCGCGGGGACGTTTTCCGCGAGAAAGCGCCGCAGGCCTTCATCCTGCAGCGTGCGCGCCGTGAGCGCGCCGGCGGTGGCCTCCGGCGTCAGCGGCTCGGGCGGGATGTGCTGCAGCGTGCAGCCGCCCAGGAGCGCGGCGGCGAGCAGGAGCGCAGGGACGGCGGGGAAGGGAGCGGACATCGGACGAAGCGCGGGCGGGAAGCCGGCGTCCGAAGTCTCGGGCCGTCGCGCCGGAAGGTCGAACGTCTTCAATGGGCCCGCTTACTTGTCGGTTCCATAGACGAGGACCTTGAAGCTGCCGGGCACCATCTGCGGACGGCCGCGGGCGCCGCCGGCCGCCGGCTGCGCGGCGGCGAGGTACTTGGCGGAGGCGAGGTAGATCCGGTGCGTCGCGGGATCGAGCGTCATGGTGCGGGCGCCCTTCTCGGTGGTGAGCGTCTGCACGACGGTGAGCTTGTCCGCGCCGTCCTCGTGCGCGATCGTGACCGTGCCGCTGCCGCCGCAGGAGCTGAAGGCGAGCTGGGTGCCCGGGTCGAAGGAGCAGGCGTCGACGCCGGCGCCGATCGGGACCGAGGCGACGATCTTGCCGCTCGTGTAGTCCATCATCGCCATCGTGTTGCTGTCGCCGCAGCCGAGGAAGATCCGCTTGTGCGCCAGGTCGATCGCGAGGCCCGAGGCCGCGGCGTTGGGCGCGATCGGCCAGTGGTTCACCACCGTGTGGGACTTGGTGTCGATCACGACGATCTCGTTCTTGTCCTCGATGTTGTCGAACACGCGATTGATGGACGGGTCCGCCATCGCGGTCTCCGGCTTGCCCCCGAGTTCGATGGTCGCGACCACCTTGCCCGAGTCGGCGGCGAGCACCGTCGAGTTGTGGCTGCGGCCGTTGAACGTGTAGATTTCGTTCTGGCCTGGCTCCCAGAAGATCCAGTCGGGATTCTGGCCGACGTCGACCTTGGACAGGGTCTTCAGCGTCGCCAGGTCGACGACGTTGACCTTGTTTTCGCGGCCGTTGCTCGAGAAGCCGCGGCCGAGCTTGGGCACCACCGCGAAGCCATGCACGCCCGGGGTGTCGTCGACCTGGCCGACGACCTTGTCGGTCTGCGTGTCGACGACCGCGACGACGTTCCCGTGGCTGAGATAGAGGCGGTGCGACGCCGAATCCATCGTGAGATAGTCCCAGCCGCCGTCGCCGCCGACGGGGATCTCCTTGATGAAATGATACGGTCCGTCCGCCGCGACGGCGGGAACGAGGGCGGGGCCGAGCAGGCCGAGAAAAACGGGAGCGAGGAGACGAAGGGCAGGGTTCATGGAGTGGAGGACGATGGTGGTGGGAGCGAGGGGAAGACGGAAATTAGGCCCGACGCGTTTCAGGGACGTCAACGCCCGCAAAATTACGATTTTGTCACGAGGAGGAACGCCTTGCGGCCATCTTCGATCGCTAGAGTTTGGAACCATGAAAAAATTCGCTCTCCTCCTGTTGGTTGCGCTCGGCCTGGTCCTCGTGGCCGCGGCCAAGGAAAAGGATTCGGCCCCCAAGGGCACGATTCACCCCGCCCGGAAAACGAAGCCCGCGGACCTGCCGGCGCTCGCGAAGATCTCCTTCGTGCAGGCGTTGAACAACGCGGCGGCGGCGCAGCCGGGATCCGTCCTCAAGGCCGAGCTGGAAGTGGAGGACGGCTGCCTGATGTATTCGTTCGAGATCGTGGGAGCCAACCACAAGATCACGGAGATCGAGATCGATGCCGGCGACGGTTCGGTGCTGGGCCGGGAGGACGCGGAAAACGACAAGGACTGAGGCCATCCGATTCACCCCTCCATCATGCCCGCCCGATTCCTCCCTGGACTGAGAACCTTCCTCACGGGAACGCTGCTGCTCACCGGTCCCGCCCTGCTGGCCCAGGCGGGAGGAGAGGCGACCGTCACCGGCACCGTGCTCGACCCGGCCGGCGCGCGGCCGGTGCCGTATGTTGCGGTCACGCTGGAAAGGACACCCGGCGGCGAGGCGGTGCAGAGTGCCGCGACGAACGACAAGGGCGAGTTTTCGTTCGAGCACGTTCCCTTCGGACAGTTCCAGGTGGGCTACGCGCCGGTCGGCGCGGACCGCCAGCACACCGCGGCGTTCGCGCTCGACGCGGGGCATCGGACGCAGGCGCTCGGAAAACTGCTGCTGACCGCCGAGCCGGTGGTGAAGATGCAGAGCGTGGAAGTCGCCAGCAGCCGGTCGACGTTCTACAATTCGATCGACCGCAAGGTCTATGACGTCGGCCGCGACCTGCAGAGCACGACCGGCTCCGCGAGCAACCTGCTGCAGAACGTGCCGTCGGTCGACGTCGACATCGAGGGCAACGTCAGCCTCCGCGGCGACAGCAACGTCCTCATCCTGATCGACGGCAAGACGTCGACCCTGATGGGCGCGAACCGCGCGGCGGTGCTGGAGCAGATGCCCGCCGACTCCATCGACCGGATCGAGGTCATCACCAACCCCTCGGCGAAGTACAAGCCCGACGGCACCGCCGGCATCATCAACATCACGCTGAAGAAGAAGCGCGAGCCCGGCTATTCCGGCTCCCTGCGGGTGAGCGTCGGCAACGACCGCCGGTACAACGCGGGGCTGACCGCGAACTACAATCCCGGGAAGTACAATGTCTTCGGCAGCTACAATATCCGCCAGGACGACCGCGTGCGCACCGGCGACGAACGCCGCAGCCATCTCGATCCCGCGAGCAACACCTTCCTCGGCACCACGCAGCACACCTACGAGCGCTCGCGGCCCCTCTCCCACATCGCGCAGGCGGGCGTCGACTACACGCCCAGCGACAAGGACAAGCTCGGCGCCTCGTTCAGCTACAACCACCGCAGCTTTTTCCGCACCGGCGACCAGACGAACCGCACGCTCGACGCCACCGGGGCGGTGAACGGCTCCTACGACCGGCTGCGCACCGATCCCGAGTACCAGCAGGACGTCGAGCTCAAGGGCAACTACCAGCACACCTTCGGCGAGGACCACGAGCTGAACATCGACGTGAAGCACGGCGTCAGCGTGGAGCAGGAGAACAACCACTACGCCAATGTCTACCAGCTGCCCGTCGCGCCGACCTCGTACGACACCACGCGCATCACCCCGCACGAGCACGACACCGAGCTGTCCGCGGAATACACGCGGCCGCTCCCGAAGGACGTGCGGCTGGAGAGCGGCTATTCCTTCGAGGACGACAAGCTCGACATCGACCACTATGGCGCGTCGTTCGACCCGGTGAGCAACAGCTGGATCACGGATCCCGTCGTCACCAACCGGTTCGTCTACGAGTCGGCGATCCACGCGTTCTACGGCACGTACGGCCGGCCCTTCGGCGCGTTCGGCGTGCTGGCCGGCCTCCGCGTGGAGGAGACGACGATCAACACCAACCAGGCCACGGCCGGGCTCCGCGACCGGAACCAATACGCGCGCGCCTATCCCAGCCTGCACCTCAAGTACGACCTCAGCGACGTCCACGAGCTCCAGCTGAACTACAGCCACCGCATCCACCGGCCCGAGGGCGACGATCTCAATCCGTATCCCGAGTACCAGGATCCGTTCAACCTCCGCGCGGGCAACCCGCACCTGGTCCCGGAGGAGATCCACTCGATCGAGGCGGGCTACCAGTACAAGAAGGGCGCGACGAACTACCTCGCGACGGTCTACTACCGCTACCAGTACCACGGCTTCACGGACGTCACGCGCTACGTCAACAGCACCACGCTGCTGACGACGAAGGAGAACCTGGCCAACAGCACCTCCGGCGGCCTGGAGGCCACCGCCACGACCGAGCTGGGGGGCAAGCTCTCCCTCAACACGAGCGCCAACGTCTATTACAACGTGATCGACGCGAGCAACCTGGGCTTCGGCGGCAACCGCTCGACCTACGCCTGGACCGCGAAGCTGAACGCCAGCTACCACGCGACCAAGACCGACCTGATCCAGTTCAACACGAACTACAGCGCCCGCCGCCTGACCGCGCAGGGGTACCGCCTGCCGAACTTCGTCGCGAACATCGGGTTCAAGCACGACCTCGCCGACAAGAAGACCTCCCTGCTGTTCACGCTGTCCGACATCTTCGACTCGATGCACGAGCGCACCCTGATCGACACGCCGATCCTGCACGACGAGATCACCCGCCGGCGCAGCGCGCGGGTGGCGTACATCGGGGTCATCTACAATTTCGGGAAGGGCGGAAAGAAGAAGGGGAAGGACGACACGCTGCCGTTCGACAACGGCAACTGATCCGTCGCGCCGCTTTCCCGTTTGCTCCCGGGGCACCTGCGGCCGACACTCGGCGCCATTTCCGATTCATGCGCATCCTGGTCGTAGAAGACGAACGCAAGATCGCGACCTTCATCCGCAAGGCCCTGGTGGAGTCGGGCTTCAACCCGCTCGTCTGCGGCAACGGCGATGACGCGCTCGCGCTCACGTCGAGCGAGCGCTTCGACGCGATCGTGCTCGATGTGATGCTGCCCGGCCGCGACGGCCTGAGCGTGCTGCGGCAGCTGCGCGCGCAGCACAACACCGTGCCCGTCATCCTGCTGACCGCCCGCGGCGGACTGACCGAGCGGATCGAGGGCCTCAATCTCGGCGCCGACGACTATCTCTCCAAGCCGTTCTCGATGGAGGAGCTGATTGCGCGCCTGCGGGCGGTGCGCCGCCGGCTGACCGGGGACGGCCTCAGCGTGCAGCAGTACGAGGACCTCATGCTCAACCTGATCACCCACGAGGTCAGCCGCGCCGGCCGCAAGCTCGAGCTGACCGCGCGCGAGTACGCGCTGCTCGAGTATCTCCTGCGCTCGCCGGGCCGGGTCTTCACCCGCACCCAGCTCTGCGAGCAGGTCTGGGACTACCACTTCGACCCGGGCACCAACGTCGTGGACGTCTGCGTGCAGCGCCTGCGGCGCAAGATCGACGACGGCCAGGCGGTGAAGCTCATCCACACCGTCCGCGGCGTGGGATACACCCTCAAGGCCAGCGCGTGAAGACCTGGTCCCTCCGCTGGCGCATCACGCTGTGGTCGGTGCTCATCACCGCCCTCGCGCTCGGCACGTTCGGGGCGGTGGTCGCGTACGAGCTGTATTCCGAGCAGGTCGAGGTGGTCGACGTCCGCCTGGAGACGGACGCGCGCTTCGCCTTCGCGCGGCGGACGGAGACGGGTGGCCGCACCCTGGACTGGGTGACCTCCCTGCGCGCCTCCGACGTCTCGCTTCGCGGCTTTGCCGTGGACGGCGGCGACCCCGCGGCCCCGGCGCAGGTGCAGCCGGAGGACCTCCGGCCCTTCCTGGCGCGCTGGCCGCCGCCGCGGAAGCATTTTTCCCGGCACGTCGGCGAGCAGCATCTGCGCTTCGGCGTCTTTGCGGCGGACGGCGTCACGCTGGTGCTCGCCGCCTCGCTCGAGGACGCGGAGGAGAGCGTGGGCGACCTGCTCAGCGCCTACCTGATCGCGCTGCCGACGGTGCTGCTCATCGTCGCCGGCGGCAGCTGGTGGATCGCGCAGCGCGCGCTGCGCCCGGTCGCCACGATCACGGCCGCGGCCGCGCAGATCACGGCCGAGCGGCTCGACGCCCGTCTGCCGGCCCCGCGGGTGGCGGACGAGATCGGGCGGCTGACCGAGGTGCTCAACGGCATGTTCGACCGCCTGCAGCGCAGCTTCGAGCAGGCGAACCGGTTCACGGCCGACGCGGCGCATGAGCTGCGGACGCCGCTGACGATCATGCGCGGGCAGATCGAGGAGGCGCTCCGGTCCGGCGGCTTCAGCCCCGAGCAGCAGCGGCTTCTTGCCGGCCTGCTGGAGGAGAACATGGGGCTGCAGCAGATCTCGGACAATCTCCTGCTGCTGGCGAAGTTCGACACGGGCAGGAATCCGGTGGCGCCGAAGCTCGTGGATCTCAGCGCGCTGCTGGCCGACGTGCGGGAGGACGCGGACATGCTCGCCGCCGCCCGGCATCTCCAGGTGGCCGCGGCGATCGCGCCGGGGCTGCAGGTGCGCGGCGACGCGGTCATGCTGCGGCGGGTGGCGCTCAACCTCGTGGACAACGCGGTGAAGTTCAACCGCGAGGGCGGGGAACTCCGGCTTTCGCTGCAGCCGGAGGGCGCGGACGCGGTCTTCGCGGTCGCCAACACGGGGCCCGGGATTCCCGAGAGCCGGCGCGGCACGCTGTTCCAGCGCTTCTATCGCGCCGACATCGGCCGCAACAGCGAGACCGGCGGCAGCGGCCTGGGCCTCAGCCTCTGCCGGGAGATCGCCGTCGCGCACGGCGGCAGCATCGAGCTCGGCCGCGCGACGGCGGACCTGACGGAGTTTGTCGTGCGCCTTCCGCTGGCGCCGGCCAGTGCCGGCTAGAGCGGCGGGTTGAAAACGTTTTCCCGATTTGTGGCCACAAAAAGGCCCGAAGTGACCGGGGTTGCGGCGGGGTCTCCATTGCGCCTATAGGCGCGCGGGAGATTTGGGCAGAAACCTTGGAATTTTTGAGCCTTTTCGTGGCCAAAAATCCGGAAAGTTCGACCACGGTCGGTTGATTCATTCCCCGGCAAAAGAAAAGCCCTCCGAGGCGGACCTCGGAGGGCGTTGGGCTGACAGGTTACCGGACAGAATTCTCAGAACTCCACGGCGAGCGTGAAGAAGTAGTTCCGGTCGGGCAGGACGTTGAACGCATCCTTGGCGTAGGCGTTGGCTGCGCTGGCATCGACGCTGTCCAGCACCTGGACCTTCCGGTCGAAGACATTGCTGACCTGCAGGCGGGCCTTCACGCTGCGGATGAAGCCCTGCTTGAACTTCCAGCCGTAGCCGATGGAGAAGTCGCCCAGCCAGTAGCCCGAGGTCTCGACCGTGCGCGAGGCGCCGGCGCCGGCCACGTCGGGGTTGGCCACGGTGTCGTAGACCGTCCAGCCGCCGACGTACTTTTCCGTCAGCGAGCTGAAGAACCCGCTGCGGCTGTAGACGAAGCCGAGCGCCGCCGTGCTCTTCGCCACGGTGGGGACGGTCATCTTCGAACCCTTGAAGGTGGCGTCGTTGAGGGAGCCGTTGGCGTAGAAGCTCACGCCCTTCCCGAGGAAGTACGTGGCCTCGCCCTCGACGCCGCTGTAGTAGGCGCCCTTCGCGATGCCGTAGTAGAGCGGGTCGCCGGTCGGGTCGGTCGGGCCGCTGTAGGCGTAGTTCTTGAAGTCGACGTAGTAGACGTCGGCGTCGGCGTTGAACCGGTCCTGCTTGTAGACCGTGCCGAGCTGGTAGTTCGTCGAGATCTCGGGCTTGATGTTGATGCTCGGGAGGTTCGCGTTGTCCACGTAGAACGAATTCGCCTCGCTCGGCGCCTGGAAGCCGCGGGCGACCTGCGCGTAGGCGGCCCACGACTTGTCGAACGTGTAATGCAGCGCGAAGGCCGGCGTGTACTCGCGATCGGTGCGCGACGCGACCAGCGCCTCGCGGCCCGAGGTCTGGTTGACGGTGGCGTTCATGTCGCGGGTGAAGCTCATGTACTTCACGCCCGCGTTGAGGCTCAGCGCGTCCGTCGCCCGCCACTCGTACTCCGCGAACGGCTGCCACGTCGTGTTCCGGTCCACGAGCAGGTACTTGTAATCGTAGCCCACCGCGCCCGGCAGCGTGAGCGGGTTGCCGCCGGGAGCCGCGGCCTTGTAGAGCGCGGTCGAGGTCAGGTCGATCGTGTCCGCGCCGGTCGTGTCGTAGTTCACGCCGTAGGTGTAGCGATGGTTCGTGGTGCTGTCCCACCATACGCCCGCCTTGAAGGTGCCCATCTGGCTTTCATTCGAGAGCACGAAGCTGTTCCCGTAGGTGCGGTACTCGTTCTGCTTGACCGAGCCGAGCATCTGGCCGGCCGCCGCGCCGGAGCCGACCTTGGGCTTCTCGTGGCTCTGGTTGTTGTACGAGTAGGTGTAGACCTTGTCCTCGATCTTCCAGCCGGCGGGCAGCCGGGTGTCGAGGCCGATGTCCTCGAAGTCCGCCTTCTTCTTCTGGTAGTTGTAGCGGCGGTTGAGCAGGTCGAGATGGTTGGCGGCGTTGTTGTCCTTCAGGCCGAAGTTGCGGCCGAACTGGTCGATCTGCTGCTGCGTCACCGTGCCCGGGTTGCCGAAGCTGATCGTGTTCACGCTGCTCAGGAGGCTGATCGTGGTGTTCTGGCCGACGGGCTGCAGGTACTTGAAGTAGTAGGTGTCGCGCTGCATATCGGAGTTCGTCCGGTAGCCGTCCGTCGTCATGCGCTGATAGCTGGCGATGGCGGAGGAGCCGTTGAGGCCGGCGAGCAGGCCGGTGTTCGCCTCGAAGTGCCCGAGCTTCGTGTCCCAGCTGCCATAGCTGAGCGTGGGCACGAACGACATCGTGGTGCGGGGATCCTTGGAGTAGAGCGCCATCGTGCCGCCGAAGGTGGCGTTGCCGATCGTGCTCGCGGTGCCGGGACCGCGGTCCACCACGACCTGGCCGATGAGCTTCGCCGGGAAGTAGCTGGTGGTGTGGTGGGTGAACGTGTTGTAGTCGCCGAACGGGATGCCGTCGAAGGTCACGTTGTAGCCGCCGTCATCGATCCCGCGGATGGTCGTGTGCTTGGCCTCGCTCAGGCCGGGGCCGTTCGTCTCGACGTTCGCCACGCTCGGCGCGATGCTCGCGATCGTCGCGTAGTCGGCGGTCGCGGCCACGTTGTTCGCGATGTAGTCGATGCTGATGACGGACTGCGGCTCGGTCGCGCCGAGGTTGCCGTCGGTCGGAGCCGCCGTGATGGCCGAGGCGCGCGGCTCGGAGACCTCGAATTCCTCGAGGCGCACGGTGTCCTTCGTGCGGTCGTTTTCCCTGGGATTACTGGGTGCGTCCGATGCCCGGAGGAACGGACCGAAGGCGGCCGCGCTGAAGGCGGCGAGGGAGGCGAGATGCCGGAGATGGTGTAGTCTGGGTAGTTTCACGCCGCCCAAGCTATGGCCGGACGGTGACGATCCTGCGGCGGCCGCGTTACAAAACGGTCAGCAGCAGATTACACGGACGTAATTCCAGCCCGGCCGCCGCCGGATCACCTCCTGATTTGGACTGGGGCGGGGTAATCGTTCTCGTTCTCTTCCTCGTTCCCGGCCCTTCTCGGAGAGGGAACGAGAACGAGAAGGAGGACGAGGAACGAGAACGATTGTCCTGGAATGGCCGGCGACAGGGAACCCGCCCCGATGCACCGCCGCTTGCATCCCGCGGAGGCTTGCGGTGAGCTGGTGGAATGCAGCAAGACGCCCGCTTCGGCCTCGGCACCGATGAAGTCAAACGCCGCCACATCCTGCCCAAGGCGATGGTGGTGGGACTCGTCGCCGGACTGATCGGCGCGGCCTTTCGCGTCGCGCTGGCGGCCGTGGAGGTAAGCCGGGTGTCGTTCCTCACCCGGCTCGCGCCGGGCGGCAGGATTCCCGTCGCGATCGCCCTGGGCGCGGCGGGCGGGGCCCTCGGCCTCTGGCTGGTGCGCCGCTTCGCGCCGGATGCGGCCGGCAGCGGGATCCCGCAGCTGAAGGGCTTCGTGCTCGGCGAGCGCGGTCTCGAATGGCGGCGGCTCCTGCCGGTGAAGTTTTTCGCCGGGCTCGCCGGCATCGGTGGCGGGCTGGCCCTCGGCCGCGAGGGGCCCACGATCCAGATGGGCGGCGCCACGGGCCTGATGGTCTCGGAGTGGTTCCGGGTGAAGCCGGGCGAGGGCGAGCGCAAGGCGCTCATCGCCGCCGGCGCCGGGGCCGGGCTCGCGGCGGCCTTCAACGCGCCGCTGGCCGGCGTCGTCTTCGTGCTGGAGGAGCTCGCCGGCAGCTTCACGCCGGTGGTCTTCGTGGCGGCCTTCCTGGCATCGGTCATGGCCGACGTCGTCGGGCGCGTGCTGACGGGTGAGATGCCGGTGTTCGCGCTGCGCGACATGCCGGTTCCGGGCGTCCGGGCGCTGCCGGCGGCGCTTCTGCTCGGGCTGCTGTGCGGGCTGGGCGGCGTGCTGTTCAACCGCTGCCTGCTGAAGAGCCTCGACCTCTACGCGCGCCTGCGCTGGCCGGCGTGGTGCGTGGGCGCCCTGGCCGGCGCGATCGCGGGACTGGCGAGCGGCCTCTATCCGGGGGTGGCGGGCGGCGGCGGCCTGCTCGCGGAGCGCGCGCTCATGGGCGAAATCGCGCTGCACTGGCTTCCGCTGCTGCTGCTCGTGCGGTTCCTCCTGACGATGACCAGCTATGGCACGGGCGCGGCCGGCGGCATCTTTGCGCCGCTGCTCGTGCTCGGCGCACTCGGCGGACTGGCGTTCGGACGCGTGCTGCATGTCGCGCAGCCGGAGGCCTTCGCCGTGATCGGCATGGGCGGGCTGCTGACCGCGATCGTGCGGGCCCCGCTGACCGGCATCGTGCTGATGATCGAGCTGACGGGGAAATACGACTTCATGCTCCCGCTGCTCGCGTGCTGCCTCGTCGCCTATGGCGTGGCCGAGGGGCTGAGGGACACGCCGATCTACGAGGCGCTCCGGGAGCGGGCGAAACGCGCCGGCTGACGACCGGCGCCGGTGCTTCGACCCACTTCAATCGGTTTCACGCAGAGGACGCAGGGAACGCAGAGAAAACGGCGGGCCGACGCTGCGTCCTTTGCGTCCTCTGCGTGAACTCGATTGGGAGCATGCTTTTTGTTCAGGATTTGGGCGACTGACAGCGCAGCATGCGGGCGGCGAAATCGCGGAGATAGTCCTCGCGCCAGCGGCTGACGGTTTTTGCGCCCTGCTGCCGGGCGTCGGTCCAGCGCGGATCGGGGTCGTCGGTCCACCAATTCGGATAGCGGGCGGAGGGAGAACGCGCGAGTTCGGGGGCGGGATCCCGCGAGGTGAAGCCGCCCGTCTGCCCGTTGAGGCCCGGATGATCGCTCGCGATCTTGTACGACCACGTCTTGGCCAGTTTGGGCGAGAAAACAAAGTGCCATTCGCCGCGGTCGCCGGCGTAGCCGGGAAATTCCTGGCCGTCGACCTGCAGCTTCGCCTTCGCCTCCTTCGGCGCGGACCCGGCGGGGCGATAGATCAGGTCGACGATCGCATAGGTCTCGACGACGTCGGCGGCCGTGGGCGGGTGCTCGAAGGTGACGCGCGGACGTTCCCAGGCGCGCACGAAATGCCCGCCCCACGAATCAGCGGCCGGATTTTCCGGCGTGGCGCCGAACAGGTACGCGAGCGACGGGCTGTCGCCCATCTTGAGCTGGGGGGCAATCGTGGCGAAGTAGTCGCCGAGGGCGCCGCGGCCCTTGATGTGCGCGTCGACGAAGGTCCGGTTGCCGAGATCGCCCTCCTGGTTGCCGCCGGCAAACCAGCCGGCGTAGGTCGAGTTGGCCTCGATCATCCACAGGTCGCGGTGCTCCCGCGCGATGTAGTCGTAGGCCGTCGCCGACCATTTCTTGTTCGGGCCGCCGATGAAATAGACGCGCAGCTTCTGCTTGATCGCCGGATCGTCGTGCAGCGCCTGGGCGAGGTCGTCGATGCCACCCCAGACCAGCAGCCAGAGCGGCCGCGGGTCGTCCCGGTGCGCGCAGCGGATGATCCAGTCGGAGCCCGCCGTGCGCTCGCCCCAGCCCGGCAGGAACTGGGGGTTGGTGCCGCCTTGCTTGCTCATGGCGCGCAGGCGCTCCGGCGTGGGATAGGCGTCGGAATAGGTGCGGAGGTTGGGATAGTCCTTCGCATAGACCTCGATGATCTTGAGGATGTACTGGAGCCGGTTCGGGTTTGTGCCGTACGGCGAGGCGATCATGCCTTCGAGGTCGATCCGGTCGGAATAGACCAGCAGATGGACGAGCGACTGGAAGTCGTCGAAATCCGTGCCGCCGATGTCCGTCGACACGACGACCCGGGGCTTCGCTGGGGCCGGCGCGGCCCACGTCGCCGCGGACGCGAGGGCGGCGAGGAGAAAAAAGAGGGGCTTTTTCATGGGACGGCGGTGCAGCTGCCGCAACGTTGAGGTGACGGAACTTTTCTCCGCCAAAATTCCCCCGCCCGCAAACCTGCAATCGCGCCCGCCGCCGATGGGCGCCTCACGGGCATCGAGCGGCACCGCGGACTTTCCCCTCGGCGCTAATTTCCTATGCAGGGACATGGGGTTGGTCTAGGGAATGGCACGCGGCGTGTACCCAGAACTACCCTCATGAGCGCTTTCGCGGAATTGCCTTCAGCGCGCCGGCTGCCGTCGGCGATCGTCCTTGGATTGCTCTGTTTCCTTCCCGCCCTCCGGGCGCAGGAAGCGCCGCTCCCCTGGGAGCAGCGCCTGCAGCTGCGCCAGGCCCCGCCGCCCCCGCCCCCGCCCGCGCAATTCCTGCAGATCTGCGCGCTGTGCCACGGCAACGACGCCCGGGGCACGGATCGCGCGGTCGGCCTCGTGAATTCGCCCGACCTGCGCTCGCTGGGCACGGCCGCCATCGCGGACATCATCCGGAAGGGCAAAGGCCAGATGCCTCCGTTTTCCCTGCCGGCGGCGGACATCCAGACCCTCGCCACCTACGTGCGGGCCCTCAACAGCACCGCGCTGGCCCTGATGCCGGGCGACCCCAAGGCGGGCGAGGCGATCTTTTTCGGCAGCGGCCGGTGCTCGACCTGTCACCTCGCGGAGAGTCGCGGCAGTTCGCTCGGCCCGGATCTTTCCGACGTGGCGGAAAAGCTGACGGCGGAGGAACTGGTCCTGGCGCTGCTAACACCCGGCGCCCGCATCACGCCCGGCTATGAGTCGGTGACGGTCACCCTGAACGACGGCCGGAAGCTGCAGGGGTTCGCGCGGGCACGCGGCGATCACGACCTCGTGCTGCAGACGGACGACGGCCGCCTGCACGTGATGCTCGACACGGAATACCAGTCGGTCACGACGGACCCGAAGGCGACGATGCCGGCCTTCGCGGGCACCGCGAACGAGCGGCGCGACCTGCTGGCCTTCCTCAGCCGCCTGGAGGGTGTGGGCTCGGGTCCGCTGAAGTCGCCGCAGCCTCCCGTCTCCACGGCGGAAACCGACGCCATCGTGCATCCGAAGCCCGGCGACTGGCCGACCTACAACGGGGTCGTCGGGGGAAATCGCCACAGCAGCCTCGACCAGGTCAATCTCACCAATGTCGGCAAACTCCAGCAGCAGTGGCTCTATCCGATTCCCTTCGGCAGCCTGGAGACGACGCCGCTCGTGATCGACGGCGTGATGTACGTGACGGGCAACAACCAGGTCTATGCCCTCAGTGGAAAAAGCGGCCGCGAGATCTGGCGCTACCAGCGGCCGAAAAGTCCGTCCTCGATGATCCCCGGGGACGCCGCGATCGGCGTCAACCGCGGGGCGGCGGTGCTGGGCGACCGCATCTTCTACGCCACCGACAACGCGCACCTCCTCGCGCTGGACCGCCTGACGGGCGCGCTGTTGTGGGACGTGACCACGCCGCCGGCGGATGCGCCGGGACATTACGGGTCCACGGCCGCGCCGCTCGTTGCGAACGGCCTCGTGGTCACGGGCGTCAGCGGCGGGGACAACGGCATCCGCGGATTCGTCGCGGCCTACAACCCGACGAACGGCGAGCTGGTCTGGCGGCTCTGGACGATTCCGCAACCCGGCCAGCCCGGTCCCGGCGCCGAAACCTGGCGCGGCAAGGCGCTGGAAGAGGGCGGGGGAGCGACCTGGCTCACCGGCGCCTATGACGCGGAGGCCAACGTGATCTACTGGGCGGTGGGCAACCCGCACCCGGACACCAACGGCGACGACCGCGGCGGGGCCAATCTCTTCACCAACTGCGACCTCGCGATCGATGCGAAGACGGGCCGGATGCTGTGGCATTACCAGTTCACGCCGCACGACGTGCACGACTGGGATGCAAACCAGCCGATCGTCCTCGCCGACGCGAAGTGGCAGGGCCAGGACCGCAAGCTCCTCCTGCACGCCAACCGCAACGGCTTCCTCTATGTCCTCGACCGCGTCACGGGGACACCGCTGCTCGCCAGCCGGATGGTGGACAAGCTGACCTGGGCGACCGGCATCGACCCGAAGAACTGGACGCCGCAGCTCCTGCCGAACAACGAGACCACGGAAGCGGGCGTGACCACGGCGCCGGCGGTGCGGGGCGCGACGAACTGGTATTCCACCGCGTACAACCCCGCGACCGGGCTTTATTATGTGATGACGGTCGAGGACTACACCGTCTATCGCAAGGCGAACGAGGGCGGGTTCGGCAGCTATTCCAATCCGGCGGATCCGCCGAAAAAACTGCTGCGGGCCTTCGACATCCAGACGGGCAAGGTCGCCTGGCAGATCGATTTCAACGGGCCGGCCCAGACCAATTACTCCGGCGTGCTTTCCACCGCCGGCGGACTGGTTTTCTTCGGCGAAAGCAGCGGCGGAATCGCCGCCGCCGATGCGCGCACCGGCCGGCGCCTCTGGCACTTCGAGGCGAACCACCCGATCAAGGCGTCGCCGATGACCTACGCCATCGACGGCCGGCAGTACGTCGCGATCGCGACCGGCGGGACGATTTTGTCGTTCGCGCTGCCGGAGAGTCCGTAGAAGACGAACCACACACCCCGCCCTTCGGGCACCCCTCTTTCTAGAGGGGAGCCTGCAGCACCGAGCTCCCCTCTAGAAAGAGGGGTGGCGCGAAGCGACGGGGTGTGTCGGTTCGCGCCGCCGAAGTTTTCGTTCAGCCCACGCCGATCACCTCGAGCTCCACGCCCCAGCCCGGACGGCGCGGCGGGTGCATGTAGAGGCCTTCCGGCCCCTTGGTGACCTCGTAGTTCTCGTCGAAGAGATCGTAGACTTCCTTGGGGCCGCCGGGCGCGGGCATGAACAGTTCGACCCATGGGCCGTTGACGTGCGACAGCGACCAGTGCGACGCGCCGTTGAGTCCGCCGGCATGCGGGATCACGGGAATGTCGTAGGTCTCCGCCAGCGCCCCGATGCGGCGCAGCTCGGTCATGCCGCCGCACCAGGTGACGTCGGGCTGCCAGATCGCCGCGGCCTCCGCCGCCAGCATGCGGCGGAATCCGTAGCGGCCGTAGGTGTGCTCGCCCGACACCAGGAGCGTGGACTGGATTTGTTTCCGCAGGCGCCCGGCGCCCTCGAAATCGTAGGGCGGAAGGACTTCCTCGAGCCACTTCACGCGATAGGGCTCGAGGAGCTTCGCCATCTCGATCGTATATTGCTCGTTCCACGACATCCAGCAGTCGCACATGACGTCGCCGTCGGGCCCGACGGCCTTGCGCGCCTTGGCC
This sequence comes from Lacunisphaera sp., assembly GCA_035549095.1. GTDB lineage: Bacteria > Verrucomicrobiota > Verrucomicrobiia > Opitutales > Opitutaceae > Lacunisphaera. The sequence continues at coordinate 33,953 of DASZRV010000029.1, forward strand.
ACCAGCTCGACATTGCCGCGCTTCCCCTCCTCGCCGCTGGGCGGCCCGAACGGCATCGCGAGCTTGAGCCGCTTGAAGCCGTGCTCCACGTGCTGCTCGATGTCATTGCCCGTGCAGTAAATCGGAACGCGCGGTTTGGTCTCGCCGCCGAGCAATTCGTAGAGCGGGGCGTCGAGCGCCTTTCCGACGATGTCCCACAGCGCGTTGTCGAAGCCGCTGATGGCGTTCATCGTGACGCCCTCCTGCCCGTAGGATTCGGTCGCGCGCCAGTTGATGTCCCAGTTGCGCTCCAGGTCGAACGGATCCCGCCCGATCATGAGCTTCTTGAAGTGGCCCATCACGATCGGGCCGCCGCCGAGCCCGCCCTCGCCGTAGCCCTTGATGCCCTTGTCGGTCGTCACCTCGACCATGAAGGTATCGACGGCGCTCGGCGCAAACAGGCTGCGCGTGGGCTTGTATTCCGGATAGATGTTCAGCGGGGCGGAGACCTCCACATTCGTCGTCGACCATGAGCCCGGGGCGGGGGTGTAGTCGGGATACGGCTTTTTCGGCCGCGTCTTGACGATGCGGATGTCGGTGATCTTCAGCTTCGATTTTTCGTCAGCCCACGCGAGCTGGGGCAGGCCGGCGAAAGCCGCCGCGGCGGTGGCATAACCGGCGTTCTTCAAAAATTGCCGTCGTTTCATGTTCATTTTGGGATGGGGGTTGGGCCGGACCGCCACGAGCGGGCTGGCGATGAGCGCGGCGGGTTCGGCGGGGGTGATCGCTCCGGGGTCGCGCATGCTCATCTTCGCGCAGGCGAAGCGTCAAGTGCTTCGGCGCTTAGCGCCGAGGCATGAGGTGTGGGGGTATGAGCTCCCCTCTAGCAAGAGGGGTGGCGCGAAGCGACGGGGTGTGTCGCTCCCGGGTAGAGCAAAAGTCGCGGAGCAGGGACCCTAGACCCGGAGCGAGCCGCGGAATCCCCGGCCGCTGTAGTACGACTGCACGCCGTTGTGGTAGATGAAGACCCGCCCGAAGCGCCGGTCTCCGTAGAGACCCCCGCCGAGTTTTCTCATCTCCGCGGGCGCCAGCACCCAGCTCGACGACTTGGTGTCGAAGTTTCCGAGCTTCTGCAGCTCGCGGTACTCTTCCTCGGTCAGGAGCGAGATGCCCATCGCCGCGGCCAGGTCCACGGCGCTGCCCTTCGGCTTGAATTCCTTCCGGGCGTCCAGCGCCTCCCGGTCGTAGCAGAGGCTGGTGCGGCCTTTCGGGCTTTCCGGCGAGCAGTCGAAGAAGACGTACTCGCCCGTCTTGTCGTCGAGGCCGACCACGTCCGGCTCACCCCCGGTGGATTCCATCTCGCCGAGCGACCACAGTTTCCCCGGGGCCGCCTCCAGCCGCGCCTTCACCTTGGCCCAAGCGAGTCCCGCATGGCGCGGCATGTTTTTTTCAAAGCGGGACTGCAGGGTGCCGAGCAGCTTTTCGCGCTGCTCGGCCGACAGCGCTTTTTGGGCCTTGGGGCTTTTCATGAGGCCAACGTGAGTGGGTGCGCGTTGACTGAAAAGCCTGAAGGGACCGGAAGGTGGCACGGGATCGCGGAAGGATTGCTATCCGCCGAAACGAAAATTAATCAGGAGGCCCCCATGGCGCCCTCATCCCGTCCCTCCGCGAAGACCGAGGAGTTTTCCTTCCCACTGTTTGTCGTGACGGTGTGCGTCACCTTGGCAGTGCTGCTGGCGGCCCTGTGGCTGCTGGCGCCGGGCGTCTGGAGCGCGCAATTCCTGGCGCCGGCCTGGCGGGCCGCCGTGGTCTTCGCCGTGATCAACCTGGTGACCTGCTTCGTGGAATACTTCTTCCATCGTTACGTGCTGCACACGTCCGGGATCCCGTTTCTCAGCTACCTGTACAAACAGCACACGCTGCATCACGCGCTCACGCGCATCGGCCGCCGGCCGGACCGCAGCGGCCGGGGGATTCTCGTCATCGAGAACAAATTCCCGATCATCGAGGAGGAGCAGGGCGAGGCCTCGTTCTTTCCCTGGTATTCCCTCGCGATCTTCGCCGTCCTGCTCTCCCCGCTGCTCGCGCTGCTGCAGTGGCTGTTCCCGGCCTTCCCGTGGTTCTTCGCCGGATTTCCCGCGCTCGCGCTGGCGCTGGCGCTTTACGAGGTGCTCCACGCGATCAATCACTGGCCCTTCGAGAAATGGGAGCCGCTGATCACGCATCGCCTCTGGGGGCGATTCTGGATGCCGGCGTATGCGTTTCACCTGCGGCATCACGCGGTCATCGACTGCAACGAATCCATTTCGGGATTCTTCGGGCTGCCGATCGGCGACTGGAGTTTTGGCACGTGCGTGATTCCGCAGACGGTGTATGCGGACGGGGAGGAATGGACGCCCGACAAGTTTCGCCGCCCGCGGCCGCGCTGGCTCATCCGGCAGCTCGATGCCTGGGCGGAGCGGGCCGTGCAGCGCCGACGGTTGTCGGCCGCCGCGGCGGAAGCGCCGGCGGCCGCCCGCGCGGCTCCGGTCCCGCGCCGGTCGTACACCCGCGGGGAGGAGATCGCCAACTGGGTGACGCATGGCGTCGGCCTGGTGGCGAGCCTCGTGGGCCTCACGCTGCTGATCGTCTACTCGAGCCTGCGCGGGAGCGCATGGCATGTCGCGAGTTTCACGGTGTTCGGCCTGACGCTCCTGATCCTCTACACGGTCTCGACCCTCTATCACGCCCAGCGCGGCGAGCGGGGCCGGCTGTTTTTCCGGAGGCTCGACCACGCGGCGATTTTCCTGCTCATCGCCGGCACCTACACGCCCTTTCTGCTCACGCACCTGCGCGGGCCGTGGGGCTGGACGCTGTTCGGCGTGATCTGGGGCCTGTGCGGGGCCGGCGCGCTTTTCCAGCTCTTCTTGAGCGAGCGCTACCGGCACACCTCGACGATGGCCTATGTCTTCGTCGGCTGGCTCGTCGTGATCGCCATCGGCCCGATGATTGCGCACGTGCCCCATGGGGGACTGTGGCTGCTCCTGGCGGGCGGGTTGAGCTACACCCTCGGGGTCATGTTCTACCGGTGGCACCGGCTGCGCTATCACCATGCCGTGTGGCATGCCTTCGTGCTGGGCGGCAGCACCTGCCACTATCTGGCCGTGCTGCTGTTCCTCCTGCCGCAGTCGGCCGTGGCGCGGTAATCCGCGCTGATTTCGTCACCAGCGGGTGGCCCGGCCACCGTTTGCCGATGGGGACGTCGCCAGCGGGATGAAGGGTCGCGTTTGCGCGGGAGCGGCGGAGGAGGGTGGGATGAAAACCAGGCCGGCCGGACACCTGATGCTGGCGAAGTCACCCCGGGTGATGCAGCCGAAGCCCGCGGCCGCGGCCGGGCTGGCGCGGTCGCGTGGCTTTCTCGTGCACACGCTCCGCCTGCGGGTGCGTCGGCGGGCGGCCTAGAGGGCCCGCGAACCGCCCGCGGGAATATTCCTTTTGCGGAGGAATTGCTCGAGCGCGGCGAGGTCGGCGGCCTCGGTCTGGCCGAGTTCGTAATTGGCGGCCTGGGCGCGCGCGACGAACGCGTTCAGCCAGTCCAGCAGGATTTCGCGGCGGGGGAGCCACGCGGTGTCCGCGGCGAGAATGTCGGACCGGAGGGTGCCCGCATGGGCGAGGTGTTCGTGTTTTTGCATGGTGGGTGGTTCGAACGCGCCCCCATGGATGGTCATCGAACTCCGCGAGCCTCTGCTCTTTCGCCGCGATGTCGATGACCATCGGGGAAATCCGGACGAAACGACCTCGCCCGGCCGGGAGACCGGCGGCGACGCTAAACCGGACTATTTCACGGGAAAGGACGATCGGCCCTTGCCTTCCGGCGGGAACGCGCGACGGTGGCCTCACGTAATAGCGTTAGATGACAGTGGTTGGTGAGTCCTCAGGTGAGCTTCCGGTTCAGTGACGATTCGAAACCCCATTCCGGGGAACGCGCTGGCAGAAGACGAGGCATACGAAACTCATCACCATGAATTCCAAACTCTATGTTGGAAACCTGTCGTTCAAAACCACCGAAGCCGAGCTGCGCGACGTCTTCGGCCAATTCGGTTCCGTCACCGATGTCTACATCGCGAACGACCGCATGACCGGCCGCCCGCGCGGCTTCGCGTTCGTCACACTGGGCACGGCCGACGAGGCCAAGGCCGCGGCCGACAAGCTGAACGGCACCGATCTCGATGGCCGCCAGCTCACGGTCAACGAAGCGAAGCCCAGGGAGGAAATGAGCGGCAGCCGCGGTCGCGGTTTTGGCGGCAGCTGATCCTTTTCGATTCCACAGCGAACCAGGGCGGGGCACTCGGTGCTTCGCCTTTTTTGCGGCCGGATTTTCCCGCCCGCCGACGATGACGGCGGAAACCGCCGGCGGGGACGGAGGCGATCACGGACCTGCCGGAGGTTAAAAATTGGAAATGGGGCGGAATGGCGTAGGCTCTTTCCATTCGGTGCGTCATGTCCCTTCCCGCCTACGTCTTCCTGGCGACCAGCTCGCTTTTTGTGATCGTCGATCCGCTCGCCGCGGTGCCGGCGTTCCTCGCCATGACTCCGGACAACACGCCGGCGGAGCGGATCCGCATGGCCCGGCTGGCGGCGGTGGTGATGGCGGGCGTCCTGTTCGCCTTCGCCTTTGCCGGCCAGTGGATCTTCCGGATCCTCGGGATCACCCCGGCCGCGTTCGAGATCGCCGCGAGCATCGTCCTGCTGCTCGTCGCGCTCGACATGCTCCGCGCCCAGAGGTCCCGCGTCGTCGAGACCCGCGAGGAAACCGCGGCCGGCATGGCGAAGCTGGATATCGCGGTCACGCCGCTGGCCGTCCCGATGCTCTCCGGACCGGGCGCGATCTCCACGGTCATTCTCCTGCAAAGCCAGGCGCAGGATCTGGCGCAGCATGTCGCGCTGTGCGTCTGCATTGTCGCCGTGGCGACGGTGACGTACCTGATCCTGCGGCTCGCCGCGCGCGGCACCCGCTGGCTCGGGCCGATCGGGCTGAACATCGCGATCCGGATCATGGGACTCCTCCTCGCGGCGGTGGCCGTGCAGTTCATGATCAACGGCCTCGTGGCGATTCGGGCGGACTGGCTGGCGCATCCCACGGGCTAGCCGGATGCGGCCAGCGGCAATCGCGCGGGACGGGAAAGGGCGAACCCGATCGCGCGCCGCGCCGCCGCACCCGAGCCGTTCGCTTTGCCGTGCCCGAAATGGTCGGCCCTGGCCGACCAAGATAAATCCAAGCGGATGGCCCCGCAGTGACTTGCACCGGAGCGCGATCCCGCAAGGCGATGGAAGTCGCGTTTGGGTCGGGGGATTTCTAAAATGACCTACTCGCCGAGAACACCGGCCCATTCCGACCCCCTTGCCCATGAGAGAAGACTACCTGCAGAATGCCCTGAAGATCATCGACGATCCCAATATCCTGGTGAACGTCGTGTCACGCCGCGTGAAGCAACTCAAGCGGGGTCATCGTCCGCTCATCGAATCGCTGGAAAAACTTTTGCCCGAGGATGTGGCTCTGCGTGAGATCGCCGAAGGCAAGCTCACCTACGAACTGGGTGCGGCGGAGGAGCCGGCCGACGGCAGTCACGCGGCGCGTCGGGTTTCGTCCCGGCCGTCGGCGCTTTACACGGTGTGAGCAGCGGGCGGGGATACCGGCCGGGACTGCCGCTCCGATCGCGCCTGCGCCGAATGCATCTCGGTTCCACTGCGCGATGCGGGGCAGACTGCCCGGCACCCCGCCAGGCTGGCTGGCGGGGCCGGGCGTGACGCTCAGCGCGCCGACTTGTTGCGCTTCGCCTGGCGCTTTTGCTTGGCGGTTTGGCGCGGCGCCTTCCTGGTCTGTTTCTTCGAGTTTTGGGTTTTAGCCATGGTATTTTTTCCTGGTTGATCTGGTCGAGAAGGCGGAATGCCTCGGTGCGAAGTTGCAGCGGCCGGAAATTCACCGGCGATGCAGCCTTCGATCTGGACGTGTGCCAATTATGCCGCGGCCCCGTGGTCACGGCGATCTATTTCGCTCCGACCGGAAGGCGGAAGCGGGCCGCCCGCGACCGCATCATTTGCTGCGCGCGAGTCTCAGGTCCGCAGCGCTCCAACGGATCGATAGGTGTTCAGGAGCACGCCGGTGGGCGTGGCCTTGGTGCTGACGAACGCGAGTTCGCGCGCATCAACCGTGTCGGAGAGCAGGCGTTTGCCCCGGCCCAGCAGGACAGGATAGACGATCAGCACCACCTCGTCGGCCAGTCCCTGCCCGAGCAGCACAGGCGTCAGGGTCGAACTTCCCCAGACGATCAGGTCGGGGCCGTCCTTTGACTTGAGATCGCGAGCGCCCGCGGCGATGTCCGGGCCCAAGGCCTTGGCCGGTCCCCATCCGAGGCTGTCCGGCCGGTGGGTGGCGACGTATTTGGTGGCGGAGTTCAGCCGCTCTGCCATCGGGCTGTTCCTGGCCTTCGGCCAGAATTCGGACCAGAGATCGTAGGTACGGCGGCCCAGGAGCAAATCAAAGCTCGCGCCGTAAGCCTCGAGGAGGAGCGCCATCCCCGCCGGAGTTCGATACGGTGTCGTCCAGGCGCCATGCGCGTAGCCGTCGTCGTGCTCGATCACGCCGTCCAGCGAGATGTGTTCGAAGATTCGGAGTTTTCTCATTTTCAGTTTTTTCAGGCCTTGCGGTCTTACGGCGATCCTTTCCCGACCTGAGCGGCAAGCAGCGCCCCCAGTTGAACATGGGCCTCGGGAAAGGCGTAGCCGCGGATCAGCTTTTGAAACGCTGTCCACGATTTCTCATCGAACCATGGCCGCAATGCCGCGGCATTCGTTTCCATGAAATCCGCGGCGCCGGCGTCAAAATCGGCGAGCAGCTTGAGCAGGCGGTCGACGGCGGCGCGGGTCTGGGCCGGATCGATGGCGGCGGCTGGAACCGGAGCGGACGGGGCCGGCATGGCCCCGAGTGATTTCCGCAGTTGCTCCAGCAACGGATCGAGCGCCTTCGCCGTTGCGGCGAGGCCGGCGCGAACCGCCTCCGGGGGGCTGCGCTCGCGGATCAGTTTCTCGACGGCCCCCGCCGCGGCTTGGACCGATTGCGCGCCGAGATTGCCGGCCACGCCCTTGAGCGTGTGCGCCAGCCGCTCCGCCGTCGCGGCATCGCCCTTTTCGAACGCGGCGGAAATCTGCGTCGCCCCGGGGTTTTCCATGAACTGGCGGAGCAATTTCAGGTAGAGTTTCTCGTTGCCGGCGACGCGCCTGAGTCCGCCGGCCGTGTCGAGCCCGGCGATCGCCGGCAATGTCGCAGGGGATGATGCCGCGGCCGCGGGCTTGGCAGCCGGAGGAGATCCTTTGTGCAGCCGCGCCAGAGTATCGAACAGCACGGTGGGCTCGATGGGCTTGGAAAGATGGCCGTTCATGCCTTCGGCGAGACAGGCCTCGCGTTCCTCGGTCGTGGCATGCGCCGTCATCGCGATGATCGGCAGCGGATCGAAGCGTTTGTCCGCCCGGAGGCGCGCCGTCGCCTGATGGCCGTCCATTTCCGGCATCTGCAGGTCCATCAGCACGACGTCGAACGATTCGGCAGGCATCGCCCGCATCAGGCGTTCGATCGCTTCACGCCCGTTGTTCGCCACCGTCACGCTCGCGCCCACGCCCTCGATCAGTTCCACCGCGATCTGCTGGTTGATCTCGTTGTCCTCGACGAGCAGGACGCGCATCCCATCCAGGCGCACGCCCTCGCTCTTGGCGGCAAAAACGACGGCCTGCTGCTCGTTCTCGTCGACGAACACGTTGATCAGCGCATCGACGACCATCGACTTCGTCACGGGCTTCACGAGAAAGCCGTCAAGTCCAAGCCGTTCCGCCTCGTCCCGGACTTCCTCGCGGCCGAACGCGGTGACCATGACCACCGCCGGGCGATGCCGGAGCGTGGGATCGTCCTTGATCGCGCGCGCCGCCTCGAGGCCATCCATCCCCGGCATCCGCCAGTCCATGAAGACAACCTGGTAGGGCGTGTCGGCGTCGTGCTGGCGGATGGCCGAGATGGCCTCGGGACCCGACCCGACGGAGTCCGCCTGCAGCACCACGCCGTCCACCAGGTCATTCATGATCTCCCGGGCCGCGCCATTGTCGTCGACGATCAGCGCGCGCAGCCTGGTCAGCTTCTCGGGAATCACCCGGCGCTCGGCCGATTGGTCCCCGAGTCCGAGCCAGGCCGTGAACGTGAAGGTGGAGCCGGCGCCGGGGGCGGTCTGCACCGAGATTTGCCCCCCCATCAGCTCGACGAGCCGCCGGCAGATGGTCAGGCCGAGGCCGGTGCCGCCATGTTTGCGCGTGGTGGACATGTCGGCCTGGACGAAGGGCTGGAAGAGCCGCTCCATCTGCGCGGTCGTCATGCCCATGCCTGTGTCGCGCACGGCAAATTTCAACTGGCACTTCTCGCCCACGCGCTCCACCAGCTCGACCGTCAGGTGGATTTCACCGCGTTCGGTGAACTTCACCGCATTGTTGACCAGGTTGGTGAGAATCTGCCCGAGGCGCAGGGGGTCGCCGCGAAGCTGGCCGGAAATGCCGGGCTCCACCCGGGCGAGGAACTCCAGGCCCTTTTCGTGGGCCCGCTGGGCCGTGAGCGTGGTCACGGACGTGATCACGTCATCGAGGCGGAAGGCGGTGGTTTCGAGATCGAGCCGGCCGGCTTCGATCTTCGAGAAATCCAGGATGTCGTTGATCAACGCGAGCAGCGAGGTCCCGGCATTGTGCACCTTGCTCACGTAGTCCCGCTGCTTGGCGTTGAGCGGGGTCTTCAGCGCCAGGTACGACAGCCCGATGATGGCGTTCATGGGGGTGCGGATTTCGTGGCTCATGTTCGCCAGGAACATGGATTTCATCTGGGTGGCTTCCTCCGCCTTGGCCCGGGCGGCCCGCAGCTCCTCCGCGATGTTTTTCTGCCCGGTGATGTCCACCAGCAGCCCGATCAACCCGCCCGGCGTGCCGTCGGCGAGCCTGAAGCCGTCCACCGAGTAGAGGGTGATATGAGTCCGGCCGTCGGCGTAGAGGATCGGCAGCTCATAGCTGCGCCGGCCGGCCTCCCGGATGACCGCCATGTCTTCGGCATGGAATTTCCGCCGGGCTTCCTCCGGCAGGTAATCCAGATCCAGCACGGTCTTGCCGTTCAGGAATTCGGCGGTGGTGCTGAATTCCCGCTCGTAGGCCTGGTTGCAGCCCGCAAACCGGCCCGCCGCGTCCTTGAAGAACATGGGGTAGGGAATCGTGTCGAGCAGCGCGCGGCCGAACGTGACGCGAAAGGCGAGTTCCCGCTCGGCCTGCTTGGCCTCGGTGATGTCCTGGTTGACGCCGAATATCTCCTTCGGCCGGCCGTCGGCGTCGCGGAGCACGTGTCCGGCCGACTGGACCCAGATCACGCGGCCGTCCACCGGGCGCTTGAAGGCATACGTCGCCCGGTAGTGCTGGCTCCGGCCGTCCATCATGGCGTTGAACGCGGCGAACGCGTGCTCCGCGGCGGCCGGATCCCCGAGCGTGACCTGCCTGGACCAGCTCTCGAGGCGATAGCGATGGTTCGGGGCGGGCTCGAGACCCATGAGCCGCACATCCCGCTCCGAGGAATAATACCACTCGGGCTCGTCGAACGACATGCGCCAATAGCCCGTTGTGGTCAGGTCCAGCGCCGTGTCGGACAGGAGATTGATCCGGCGGAGATCCTCGGCTTGCTGCCCGAGCTGGCGGGACTGCGCGTGCGTCTGCGCCGCGCCCTGTTTCAGGATCTCGACGGAGCGCGCGAGGCTGCCGGTCTCGTCCCGGGCCCGGGTGTGGGGAACGGCCCGGTCATAATCGCCCGCCGCGATCGCCTGGACCGAGGATTCCAGCGATTTGATCGGAGTGACGATGCGTCGGAAGGTGAGCAGGCCCAGGCCGGCGGTCACCAACAACGCCAGCCCGCCCGCACTCCAGAGGCGCGTGCGCACGGCCGCGGTGACCGCGACCATGTCCGAGCCCGAGTTCTCCGCCATCGTCTCGTTGTAGTGGATCCACTCTTCGGAAGCCGCGCGCAGCCGCTCGGCCACGTCGCGCATGCGTCCATGCAGCCGGGCATAGGCCTCGACCGTCTGCCCGCGATCCGCTTCGGCCATCGCCTCCCTCGCCCCGGCGATCCACTCCATGACAAGCTGGCGGAAGTTCTCGAACAGTTGCCGGTCCTGCGGCCCGACGGCCAGCGCGCGGGCGTAGTACTCGAACAACCGCTCCATCTCCGCGTCGGTCAGCCGGAAATGCGCGATCACCGCATTCCGCTGGGCCGGATCGGTGTAATTGATGTAGTCCCGGGCGTCGACCCGCAATTCGCCATAGGCCCGCGTCACGCTCCCGATGATCGCCAGCGACGGCACCTGCACGTAGGCCATGTCCTGGCCACGCTGGTCGATCGTGGCGAGCTGGAGATGGACGAAGACCGCCAGTCCGGCCAGCACGAGGAGCGGCACGGCCAGCAGGAGAGCGAGGCGTTGGGCGATCTTCATGGGGCGGGTGGGCTGGCCCAGGCGGCGCCGGCCACGCTGAAGGTCCTGCAGGAGTGCAGCAAACGGATTCTCGATCCGCCGAATTCCCGTGACGCCCAGTTGGGCTCTTGCTTTCCTCGGCCGGGCCCGCGCTCCCGCCATGACCTCCGCCTCTGTTCGCCGTCCCTGTATTCTGCTGGTCGACGATACGCCCGCGAACATCCAGATCCTGGTCGGACTGCTGCAGGCGGACTACGATCTGAAAGTCGCGACGCGCGGGGCGCAGGCGTTGCAGATCTGCGAAAAAAATCCGCAGATCGATCTGATCCTGCTGGACGTGATGATGCCGGAGATGGACGGCTATGAAGTATGCCGGCAACTCCGCGCCAACGAGAGCACGCGGGAGATGCCGGTGATCTTTCTCACGGCAAAAACCGAAGTGGACGACGTCGTGCGAGGTTTCGAGCTGGGCGCGAGCGACTACGTCACCAAGCCGTTCCAGCCACCCGAGCTGTCCGCGCGGGTGCGCACCCATCTGCTGGTGCGCCGGCAGCAGCGCGAGATCGCGGAAAAGAATGCCGAGCTGAAGGAAGTCCTGCAGATCGTCTCCCACGACGTGGCGAACCACTTCGCCGTGGTCAGCATGAGCATCGAGCTGTTGCAGGCCAACCCGTCGTTCCCGCTGGATAAAATCCTGCCGCGGATTGCCGCCGCGGGCCGCAACGGGACGGCGCTGACCACCCTGGTGCGCGACCTGCGGCGGGCCGAGGACAAGGGCCTGTTGGTGCAGGCCGTGTCGCTGCGGGCCGCGATCGACGAAACCCTGCTGCTGGCGGAAACCCGCCTGCACGACAAGCAGCTGACGGTGAACCGGGACATCCCCGACCTGCAGGTCATCGCGGAGCTGACCGCCTTTACGAATTCGGTCCTGGGCAACATCCTTTCAAACGCGATCAAGTTTTCCCATCCGGGAAGCGCGGTCGACATTGTCGCGACGGTGGAGGACGGCATGGCCTGCATCCGGCTCCGGGATCACGGCGTCGGCATGCCGCCGGAGGTGCTCAACCGGGTCTTCGACGTGAGCAAGAGTCACAGCCGCAAAGGCACGGCGGGGGAGTCGGGCACCGGCTTCGGGATGCCGGTGATGCGAAAATTTGTGACCCTGTTCGGCGGGACCGTCGCGGTGACCAGCCGCGAGAAAGCCACCCATCCCGACGACCACGGCACGGAGTTTGCCATCCGGCTCAAGCTCGCCCCGTAAGTGGCTGCGTCCGGCCGGGCCGCCAAAGGCGGCTTTGCGAATCGCGCGCCGACGCATACCACTTACCGCGATGAAAAAGATCGGTTTCCTGTCCTTTGGCCATTGGACGCCTTCCTCCCAATCACAGACGCGGTCGGCCGCCGATGTGCTCCTGCAGTCGATCGACCTCGCGGTTGAGGCGGAGCGGCTCGGGATGGATGGCGCCTACTTCCGGGTCCATCATTTCGCCCGGCAGTTGTCCTCGCCGTTTCCGCTGCTCGCCGCCGTCGGCGCCAGGACCAAAAGAATCGAGATCGGAACCGCCGTCATCGACATGCGGTACGAGAACCCGCACTACATGGCCGAGGACGCCGGCGCCGCCGATCTCATCGCCGGCTCCCGCCTGCAGCTGGGCATCAGTCGCGGATCGCCCGAGCAGGTCATCGACGGATGGCGCTACTTTGGCCAGCGATTGAACGACGGGGAGGACGACGCAGCCATGGGCCGGCGTCATGCCGAGACCTTGCTCGAGCTGCTTGGCGGGAAGGGGTTCGCGAAGCCCAACCCGCGCCCGATGTTTCCCAACCCTCCCGGGCTCCTGCGGCTCGAGCCCTTTTCCGCAGGTCTGCGGGAACGCATCTGGTGGGGCTCGGCGACCAATGCGACCGCCGTCTGGGCCGCGAAACTCGGGATGAATCTCCAGAGCTCGACGCTCAAGTTCGACGAGTCCGGCGAGCCTTTGCACGTCCAGCAGGCCGCCCAGATCCGCGCCTATCGGAAGGCGTGGACGGAGGCCGGCCACACGCGCGTTCCGCGCGTTTCGGTAAGCCGGAGCATCTTTCCGATCATGAACGAGCAGGATCGCGCGTACTTCGGAACCGACGAGGAGCAGACGGACCAGATCGGCTTTCTCGATGCCACCACGCGGGCGGTCTTCGGGCGGGGCTACGCGGCCGAGCCGGACGTTCTCATCGAACAGTTGCGGAAGGACGAAGCCATCGCGGAAGCGGACACGGTCCTGCTCACGATCCCAAATCAACTGGGCGTGGCCTACAACGCCCACGTCATGGAAGCGATCATCGGGCACGTCGCCCCGGGGCTCGGCTGGCGCTGAGTCGAAGGGCGAATCCGACGGAGCCGGAGGGGGACGGGGATCGACGGCCGCAAGTGAGCGTGGGCCAGGGCGGCCTCGCCGATGAGCCGTCCGGTCGTGCTTTGAGCGCTAGCCGATGGCGAGCACGTCCTGCAACCGTGCGGCGATCTTCGCCGCGTTCGGCCGGATGCGAACCACCCGCGGGTTCCACGCCAGCATGGCCTCCCGGTTCAATTCCTGGAGCAGCGGATCGGAAACCCGGTGCGCGACATCGTTCGGCAGCTCACGAATGGCCAGCTCCGGGACGATCGCCCAGAAGCGGCCGGAACGCAGCGCGGCCATGGTCTGGGGAAAGGACTGGCAGGCGAGGGCAGGCGTCAGAACCACGTCGAGCGTCTTGGCGATCTCGCGCAGGCCGGTCGCAAACTGACCATCCGTCGTCTGTGTCGCGAGCGGGAGCGTGGCGAGGGCGTGCCGCAGGGAGATCTTCTTCTGCTTCGCCAGGCTGTCGGGCACGAGGGCCACATACCGCACGATGCCGAGGGACACGGATTTCAGTCCCGGCGCCATCGCGTTCTTCCGGATGATGCCAAAGTCCAGCCGGCAGTCCGTGAGCTGCTGCACGATTTCATTCGTCCGCAGGTTCGAGGTCGCAAAATGGACGGAGGGAAAGCCGTCGAGAATCTTTCCGAGCCGGGGGATCACCAGCCACTGGATCAGGCTGTCGCCGGCCCCGATCGTGAAGGCCACGCTGTGGGCCTTGCACTCCGCCCGGAAATCCTCGAGCGAGCGCAACTGCTCGCGGGCCAGCTCGGCCAGCCGCTCGCCCTGCGCCGTCAGCTTCAGGATTTTCCCGCGGCGCTGCGCCACCTCGCAGCCGAAGAATTCGGAAAGCTCGCGCAGCTGCCGGCTGTACTGGCTCTGCCGGACCGAATCGCCGGGGACCGCCTGCGCGATGCTGCCGGCGTCGCGCACCTCGATCAGGACCTTGAGCCGATCCAGCGAAAGGCCGCGTTCGGAAAAGAGGGAATCGAACATGACTGGAAAGTCAGGCTTGCTGCCGAAACGGGCCTGGCAAGCCCGCAACGCTTCGGGTAGTCTCGTGGCGGTCACCAATCGACCTTCGACCGATCACGAAAAAAACTTCGAGCCCACCCTTGAATTTCCTTCTTCGCCGGCCGTTGTAACCCATCACACCTTCCACCGTCTCCCGATTCTCCTCTCCCATGAACTCCGCCCGATTCCCACAACTCTCCGCCCTCCGGTTGACCGGATGGCAGTCGTGGTGCGCGGAAACTCATCCGCGAGCGGCGACAACGGGGATGCTTGGTAAACGAGGTCTCAATCGACCCGAGGATACGAAGCTCCCAGGAAGTGGTGTCACTTAGCGCCGAGGCGGTTTTCCGCCTCACGCGAGGCCCACTTCCGCCCGGAAGTGGGTTTTTTTATGCCCTGATGGGCCGCTTCCGGGAACGAGCCAGAACTCTTTTCCATATTCCATAAGCGGCTTCATCGCTGAGCCCAGCCAATCAGCCCAACGTCCGCACAAAATCCTGCGGCCGTCCAATCCGCCGGACCTGGTCTGGCGAGAGGGACGACGGTGTGTGTTCTTTTTTGCAAAAGCGCAGGACCGTTTGAGTACGGTCCTGCACCCAACGCGCGGTGCGCCCCAGGGCGTTGAACGGCGATGCCGGCCGCGCGTTTTCATTTTCCGCCTTGTCGTCTAACAGCTCAGGATCCCGGCCTTTCAAGCCGCGGGATGCGGGTGCGACTCCCGTCAGGGCGGCCATTTTCTTAAGAAAGCGCCGGTTCTCGATCCGAGGCCGGAGCCCGCTTTGCCCTCTCGGATCCAAGTGAAGCCAGCCGGCGGCCGAAGCCCGGCAGGGGCCGAGTTTATCATGCGTTCGTGGCGTAGGAGTAACGTACCGGTATGCCAATCCGGAGTCGGGAGTGCGAGTCTCCCCGAGCGCACCAATTGGAGCTGTGGTGTTCAATAGTCAGCACGGCGGACTTTTAATCCGCACGGTGCGGGTGCAACTCCCGCCGGCTCCACCAATCTTTCATCCGCGGTCATTGAGGACGGACCTGGGAGAAGTCTTCCCCGGCCGAGTGACCTGAGCCGCGGTTTCCTTTTCAATCACGACGTGCCCGAGCAGCCAAGGGACCGGCCGGCAAAGCCGAGGATCGCGGGTGCGAGTCCCGCCGTCGTGTCCAGGCTTCGGGGCCGTGGTGACAATAGCAGCACGCCGCACTCGCAATGCGGAGGAGACGGAGCGTAACCGTCCCGCTCCAGACTTCGCCTGTCCGCGAGCCCGCTGCGGCCGGCAAGCCATCAGGCCCGAGATGTCCGAGCGGACGGGTTGGTCTCCAAAACCGACCGGGAGGGTGCGAGTCCCTCAGGGCCTGCCAAATTTTCGGGGAATGTGGTGTAGACAGTCTGCACGGCTCGCTGAAGACGAACAGGTGTTGGTGCGATTCCAACCGTTCCCACCATGGCAGGAAGCGGAGAGTCCGCCGCCGGTCTCATAAGCCGGCTCTTTTCCGTGCAACTCGGAATCCTGCTCCCACTTTTTTTGGAGCGTAGCCTGGAAGTCAGGCACTCGGCTTGGGACCGAGATCACGCGTGTGCGAATCACGTCGCTCCGACCAAGCTTTCGTTGCGAACCAGGTGTGTGGCTCAGTCAGCGGAGCACCGGCCCGTGAAGCCGGGGAAGCGGGTGCAACTCCCGCCCACCTGACCATGCTCCGCCGAGCGCAGCGAGGGCGGAGCATGGTCGTCCGGGGCTGCGCCCGGCGCCGCCGCAGTTGCTCGTGGAGATGAAGGAGTCGAATCAACCCTCTGTCGAAGGGAAGTCAGTCGGTGCAAGTCCGATCACGAGCGCCATTTTTTCGAGATGTCGCCTAGCAGCCATGGCAGCTGGCCTACACCCAGCCCAACGGGGGTGCGAGTCCCTCCACCTCGACCAACTTTCGCTCGCCGAGCTCAGGCTCGGCGAGCCATTGCCGGGTAGCTCAACCGTAGAGCGGCCGTTTGTTAAACGGCGAGATGTAGGTGCGAATCCTACCCCGGCAGCCATTTCGATGCGCTGCGCTTGCTCAAGGCCCGACATGCAGGCATCGCCCGGTGCGACACCGGGGCCGACGACCCATTCGCGCCGCTCCGTTCGGGGAGCGTGCGTGCAACGGCCGAAGCTCCTTGGAGCAAGGCCTCAAAGACAGAAAGGACAACGCCATGATCGCTGTTGCCCTCGTGGTCGCGTGGATCGCGGTTGCCGGTCTCGTGCTGATTGCACGGGCCGACTACGGCCGCCGTCCGCCGACCGGCTAAAGACAGAAAACAACACCGGCCCGGAGGGCGCGCCTCCGGGCCGGTTCAATTTCCACGCCAGGGTGTGGTGCCAAGGAGTCGGCGACTCCCCTCGGAAGGGAGATCATGCAGGTGCAAGTCCTGTCACCCTGACCAATTTCGTTGCGGTGTCGTCCAACCAGCAGGACCGCGGGCTTTGAATCCGCGGATGGAGGTGCAATTCCTCCCGCCGCAGCCAGGGCGGCGGCGATGCCGCGGCTCCCTCCTTTTTGGGTCGCAAGCTTTAATAGTGAAGCCGCCGGTTCTTACCCGGCAGAACTCGGAGCATTACCGAGGCGGCCCACCAGTTTGGCTCGGTGGCGCAGCAGCCAGCGCAGCTCCCTCATAAGGAGACGGTCGCGGGTGCGAATCCCGCCCGAGCCCCTCTCTTTTCGAAGCGTGGCAGAGCAGCAAATGCAGCGCGCTGTAAACGCGACGCCCTCACGGGCTACGAAGGTGCGAGTCCTTCCGCTTCGACCAGCCTTCGCCGTGCGCAGCGATCACGCAGGATTGGTGAAGGAGGACGATTTGCCCGCAATCGAGCGGGCTGCGGCTGGCAGGCCATTTTTTCATGCGGACTTGGTGGAACGGGAGACACGTCGGCCCGAGGAGCCAATGGGCGCAAGCCCGTGAGGGTGCGATTCCCTCTATCCGCCCCAATTTATTCGGCGAGTGGTGGAGCGTATACACACGAGTCTCAGAAACTCGCGGGCGAAAGCCCATGCAGGTGCAAATCCTGTCTTGCCGACCAATTCACCGTGGCCACGTCGAACAAGAGTAGTTCGCCAGCCTCTCAAGCTGGACATCGGAGCGCGATTCTCCGCGTGGCTGCCATTTTCCCAGGCAGTGAGATCAGGGTTACTTCGCTTATCCGCGCGTCGATGTCGGTTCGAATCCGATCCTCTCCGGCATCACGGGGAGGTAGCTCAATGGCAGAGCAACGTCAGACACCTTGTTCGGTTTTCTCCTGGGATTCTCTTTCGGGCAGTGAAGATGAGGCTACTTCGCTCCAAGGCGCATCGCCGCCGCTTCCCCGTTCCCTCCGGCGAGATGGGATGCGAAAACGAGCGCCTGCCCGATGCACTGCATCGGACAGGAAGGGCTCCAGGGGATCCTCGTCTGTTTTCTCTCGAAACTTTTTCTGGGTAGTGAGGGCGAAGTTACTTCGCTGTTAACGAAACCATGCCGTGGCGCGAGCCACGGCGCACTTCGCCCGTTTTCTCCCAGATTCCATCTGGCCCGCCGGCGCCCGGGGTTTCACCCCGGCCCCGGCGGGCCGCATCTTGGCGGTGGTTGTTCTGCAACCATCGCTGCTTCGGAGGCAGTGAGTGCGCGGTTCCTTCGGTAGACGCGCTCGTCGCAGGACGAGAGATGCAGGTTCAAACCCTGCTCGGGCCGGCGACGGCCCGATGGCGGAATTCATTCTGCGCACGACGTCCTCCTCCGATTCCCTTCGAGGGCAGTGAGGGCGCGGTTCCTTCCGGTAGGGCACGCAAGTGCGGTGGTTCGAATCCACACCACCCGCCTTCGGTTTCCTCCCTCGTCTCAATTTGCGGGCAGTGAGTTCGCAGTTACTTCCAACTGAAAGGTCGGCGGTTCAATCCCGCCGGCGCCTCGGCGCTTAGCTCAGTGGTAGAGCGTTCAGCGGCCGCAAGGCCGTCTCTGCGAACGTGGTTCTCCCGCATTTACCACCGCATCCCGGCGTCCCGGGTCAACCTGCCGCGGGCAAATCGCCCGCGGCTTCAGCCAAGAAAAGGAGGCCGTCATGGCCAAATTCAGCATCCTCCGTCCGCTGTCGCGCGGCAAGTCCGCGCCCAACACGGTCAATTTTGAAGGCGGTCGCGCGTTCGCGCAGACCGCGAAGCTCGAGCTCGTCTCGGTCTTGCTCACCACGTTTCTCGAGGACGAGTTCTACCGCACGGAAAAGCAGACCACGGAGAAGATCCGCGAGCTGGTCACCAAGGTCGGCGATCCGCGTTTCGTGGCGAAGGCCGCACTCTACGCGCGCAACACGTTTGGCCTGCGCTCAGTGAGCCACCTCGTCGCCGGCGAACTCGCCAAGTCCGTCAAGGGCGCCCGCTGGACCAAGGGCTTTTATGCCCGGGTCGTGCGCCGTCCGGACGACGTCATGGAGACGCTCGGCTACTACCTCGCCGTCCACGGTCGTCCCGTGCCGAACTCCCTGAAGAAGGGCCTCGGCGCGGCGCTGGCCCGCTTCGACGAGCACCAGGTGGCGAAGTATCGGCGCGACCATGGCGCCTTCAAGCTGGTGGACGCGGTCAACCTCGTCCGCCCGAAGGCCACGCCCGCGCTCTCCAAGCTGGTCCGGGGCGAGCTCGCTTCCGCGGAAACGTGGGAGACGAAGCTCACCCAGGCCGGCGCCGGCAGGACGGCCGATCAGGTCGCCGCCGCGAAGTCGCAGGCCTGGGGCGAGCTCGTGCGCGAGCGCAAGCTCGGCTACCTCGCGCTGCTCCGCAACGTGCGCAACATCCTGACGCAGGCGCCGGAGCTGGTCGAGGAGCTGCGCCGGCAGCTCGCCGACGAGCACGCGGTCCGCCGTTCGCTCGTGTTTCCGTTCCAGTTCCTGTCCGCGGTCGAGGTGCTGAAGCAGGGCAACCTGCCCGGCGCCTTCCGTGTAATGGAGGCGCTGAACGCCGCGGTCGACCACTCGCTCGCCAACGTGCCGAAGTTCGAGGGCAGCACGCTCGTCGCGCTCGACTCGTCGGGCTCGATGGCCGGCCGCCCGCAGGCCATCGGTTCGCTGTTCGCGGCGACGCTGGTCAAGGCCACGGGCGCGGACCTGATGCTCTTCAGCGATGACGCACGTTACGTGTCGCTGAACCGCCACGACACGACGCTCACGGCGGCGCAGGGCATCCCGTTCATCTCGGGCTGCACGAACTTCAATGCGATCTTCCAGCGCGCGAACCGCGCCTACGATCGCATCGTGATCCTGTCGGACATGCAGGGCTGGGTCGGTGGCGGCGCACCGGTGCAGCCGTTCGCGGCCTACCAGCGTCGCCATCGCGTCGCGCCGCGCATCTACAGCTTCGACCTGAAGGGCCATGGCACGCTCCAGTTCCC
The DNA here is from genome assembly GCA_035549095.1 of Lacunisphaera sp. Taxonomy (GTDB): domain Bacteria; phylum Verrucomicrobiota; class Verrucomicrobiia; order Opitutales; family Opitutaceae; genus Lacunisphaera. Next base: position 53,206 of record DASZRV010000029.1, read on the forward strand.
GCAGGAGCGCGTCCACTGCCTTGCCGGTTGGAGCGATCGGGTGTTCGAGATCATGCAGAAGCTCGACCGCGATCCGGAGGCGCTGGTGCGCGAGGTCGAGTCGGTGCCCCTCGAGGACTGACGTCGCATCGAGAGAGTCATCTGCCGGAGTCCCCGCGAGCCGGGGACTCCGTTTTCCCCTTCATCGTCCAACAGACAGGACGCGAGCCCGCGAAGCTCGAGATCGAGGTGCAAGTCCTCGTGGAGGGACCACTTTTTTCCTCGCGTGGTGAAATCACGATCATGCGGCGCTTCGAACGCCGGGTTGCGGGTGGGAATCCCGCCGCGAGGTCCACCGACTCCGCGTGGCCGAGAAGCCCAGGCCTCCGCCTTCTAAGCGGATCGACGCAGGTGCAAATCCTGCCGCGGAGACTTTTGGAGGCGCCGGAGCTCGTTGCAGCGGACCGGTCTTGGGCAGGGAAGGGGGGACAGGACTTCTCGCCGTCGCCAATACTGGCTCGTAGCTCAAAAGCAGAGCGCTCGCCCGATAAGCGAGGGACGACGGAGCATTACCGTCCGGGCCAACCACCTTCTCCGGAGGGCTGATTTCGGGAGCCGGAAGCCGCGGTGCTAACGCGGACGGCGATCGGTCGCTGAGGGGCGGGACCTCAGCCCTCCGCCATTGCCGGGTCGTCCAACGAGCAGGACGGCGGTCCCTGAAACCGCAGATGCATGTGCGACTCATGCCCCGGCAGCCATTTCACTCTCTGCAAGCATAGGCAGCGATGCGGCGGTTTCGTAAACCGCGGAGGCCGGCGCAAGCCCGGCGCGGAGATCAGCCTTCGCCGAGCGCAGCGAGGACGAAGGCTGCCCGCCGCAGCCTTGGCGGAGGAGGGCTTGTCTGTCCGCGACTAGGCTTCGGCCAGCGGGCCAGCTTTTGGCGGATTGCAAAAAAGAACACACACCGACGTTGGGCGAGCTGTGCCCCGCGCGAGCCATTTCGTTTTCAAACCCTTTCTCCCATGAACACCGACGTTCTCGACAAGCCCATCGTCCTCTCGCTCAACCGCGCGTGGCAGGTCATCGGCCATCGCACGGTCAAGCAGGCGCTCATCGCCCTCAACGGCGGCTCGGCCGGCCTGCCGCCGGCGCTGGGCGTGGACATCGCCTACCCGAAGCTCGAGGACGGTTCCTGGAACTTCGACCGGCCGCTCTACCTCAACCCGCTCGCCTGGGACGAGTGGGTGAAGCTGCCGGTGCGCGATTTCGATTTCTCGATCTCGACGCCCAGGCTCCACCTCCGCGTGCCGACGGTCATCGTGTCGACGCAGTTCAACCGCATGCCGCTGCGCGTTCCGCGCGTGACGCGCACCGCGATCTTCGAGCGCGACCGGGGCGTCTGCCAGTATACGGGCGAATACGTCGGCAAGAGCGGCGGCAACCTCGACCACGTCGTCCCGCGCGATCGCGGCGGCCGCGATTCGTTCGAGAACCTGGTCTGGTCGAAGAAGGAGATCAACTCCCTCAAGGCCAACCGCCTCCCGCACGAGGCCGGCCTGCGCCTCATGCGCAAGCCGGCCGCGCCGAAGCCGCTGCCGGTCGCAGCCACCATCCGCGAAACGCGCCATCCCGACTGGCGCCACTTCCTGCACCTGTGAGCCACGGCAGCGCGGCGCGTGACCGCCGCGCTGCCAGTGGCCCCATCCTTCCCGTGACCCTCCTCCCGCCACAGTCCATGCCGCATTCGCTCGCCGAGACGATCGGTGTTGTCGACGCGGTGCTGGGCGCATTCGACCGCCGCCTGCCGGCCTGCGTGTCCCGCGATGACCTCGCGAGCGCGGGCAAGCTGGCGCTGGTGGAGGCCCTCCTGCGTTTCGACGGCCCGCCGGGCGAAACCAGGGCGTATTGCTATGTGCGCGTCCGCGGAGCGATCCTCGACGAGCTCCGCCGGCTCGACCCGCTGTCCCGCCACACCCGCGCGCGCATCACGCTGGTCCGTCGGGCGGCCGCTGCGCTCGAACGCCAGCTCGGCCGGGCGCCGGCGCCGAACGAGATCGCCGCGGTTACCGGTCTTTCCGTCGCTGCGATCTCCCAGCTCGACCGCCTCGCCGCCTCCGCCCACCTCTGCTCCGCGGACGAGACGAACGGCGAAGGTGAAGAGCTCCACGCGCTGGTGGACCACGCTGCCGCCTGCCCGGCGCGCGCGGCCGAGATGGTCGACACCTATGCCTCGCTGCACGCCGTGCTCGACCAGCTGCCCGGGAACCACGCCCGCGTGCTGCGCCGCTACTATCTCGAGGACGCGACGCTCGACGAGATCAGCACGGAACTCGGCGTCTCAAAGGAGCGGGTCCGCCAGATCCGCGAGGCCGCCGAGAAGAAGCTGCGCGAGGACTTCCTGGTCCTGGCGCTCTGGCAATCCGTCCTGAGCCGCGACTGACCGCCCGTCACCCACCCACCGTCAACCCACTCGATGAACATCGCTCGATTCCCGCGGCGCACCCTCCGGCCGCTCCGTCTTTTCCGCATCCGGTCCAGCTTCCGTGCCTGCCATGAAACCACTTTCCTCCTCCCCCGCCGCACCGCCGCAGTCGGTCCACCACTTCGACGAATTGCTCGGCGTCACCCTGCCGCCGCCTGCGCTCGAGCGCGGGCTGCTGCATAGCCGCGAACTTTCGTTCGCCTGGCACATCGACCGCATCGCCGAAAAACTCGGGGACCAATGCTGGTTCAGCCACTACTATCGCGACCATCGCGATCCCGGCCCGGATAACACGAAGATGCGCGCCTACGCCATCGCCGGCTTCTGGCCGTCGGGCGGCTTCATCGAGCTGCGTCTCCATGGCGCCAACCCGCTCGACGATCATCCCCGCGGCCTCCTCGTCGTCTACGCCGAGAGCGCGCCGCGCGCGGAGGCGCTCATGGCGGAGTTCCTCGCGCACTACCGCCACGACACGGCCGCCGCGGCGCCCGAGGCGCGCATCGGCATGCTCAACTATTCCTGCGACAGCCTGACCGTGGAGCGCATTCCGGTCACCGCCGCGCAAATCGTCCCTCGCGCCCAGGTCGATCTCTATTACGGCACCGGCGCCACGGCGTGGGTCGACACGTGGATCGCCACGCTCAATGCCCGCCGCTACGGCCTCACCGTCCTCACCGGCGCGCCCGGGACCGGCAAGACCACCCTGCTGCGCTCACTCGCGCAATGGCTCGCCGCCACCCACATCTTTTACTTCATGCCCGCCGCGCGCTTCACCTCCGTGGAATCCGGCGAGATCGTCACGTTCTGGGCCGGCGAGAACCGCAATTCCAGGCTCCGGAAGATCCTCATCCTCGAGGACGCCGAGAGCGTGCTCCTCCGGCGGGGCAACGACAACCGCGAGAAGGTCGCCACGCTCCTCAACCTCACCGATGGCATGCTCGGCGATGCGCTGGGCCTGCACGTTGTCTGCACGCTCAACAGCGACCTCGGGGACCTGGATCCCGCGCTGCTTCGTCCCGGCCGGCTGGTGGCCCATCGCGATTTCGATCTGCTCGACAACGAGGAGGCCCGCCGCCTCGCCCAGGCGCTCAATCTGCCCGCGCCGGTCGGGGATCGCGTCTCGCTGGCCGAAGTGTTCAATCCGGACCCATTCGGGCCCGCGGCCTCCCGTTCGTCGGCCCGCCGCGCCATGGGCTTCCACACCGCTCCGCCGCGAACCTGACCCGCCAATCATGTCACCCGCGCCCTTCGCGCTATTTGCGCCGGCCGGAAAATGCTACGCTTCCTCCCCACATGAACATGGAAATCAAGGCCCGCGATCTGATCGCCGCCGGCTGGCACGAAGGCCGCCGCCTGGGGGCGGCGCTGCGCCGGGCCCGCGACCTCGAGTCGACGGGCCTGGCGCGGGCGGATGTCCTGACGGCGCTCGAGGCGGAATTTCCCAAGCAGCTCCCGGTGATTCTGCCGCGCCCTGAACCGGCTTCGCTGGTCGAGGCCATCGAGGCCGAGACCCCCGAGGAAGCCACCAACCTCGCCCTGGCGCGCCAGCGCATGCTCGAGCTGCTGCACGTCCCGGTCGTGAAGCGCGGCGTCATCATGCCGGACGCCTGTCCGTCGGGTGCCGGCCGCGCGACCATCCCGGTCGGCGGCGGCATCGAAGTCGAGAATGCGATCATCCCGGGCGCGCACTCGGCGGACATCTGCTGCTCGATGTTCGCCACCTTCTTTCCCGCCAACCACCCGGTCGGCGAGATGATGGACCACCTCCAGAAGACGACGCACTTTGGCGCCGGCGGCCGCCCGCGCGGCGCCCAATGGACGTCGGCCGTTCTCGAGCAGCCGGTCTGGGACAACCCGTTCCTCTCGGGCCTGCGTTCCCGCGCCCAGGATTTCCTCGGGACGCAGGGTGACGGCAATCACTTCGCGTACATCGGCCGCATCCAGTTCACGGAAGCGCAGCGCACCGCCATCGAGGCGGCCGGCTACGGGGAACTCTCCGACGCGATCGTGCGTCGCGACGGCACCTTCAACGTCCTCGTGACGCACCACGGTTCGCGCGGCCTTGGCGCCGATCTCTACAAGCGCGGCCAGGTGGCCGCGCGCAAGTGGTGCGACGAGAACGCCAGGGACATTCCGGATTCCGCCGTCTGGCTGCCGGGCGATTCGCCCGAGGGCCGGGACTATTGGGACGCCCTGCAATACGTCGCCCGCTGGACGCGCGAGAACCACGCGTTGATCCACGAGGCGGTGCTGCGCCGGCTGGGCCAGCGGGCCCTCGTGCAGATCGGCAACGAGCACAACTTCGTGTGGAAGCGCGGCGACTCGTTCTTCCACGGCAAGGGAGCGACGCCGGCCTGGCGGGACGAGAACGGCCGTCCGCTCCTCGGCCTGATCCCCCTCAACATGGCGCGGGAAATCCTGCTCGTGCTCGGAGGCAACAACGACCGGTTCCTCTCCTTCGCTCCGCACGGCGCAGGCCGCAATCTTTCGCGCACCGCCATGCTTGCGCCCTACAAGGATGCCGAGGGCGAAATCGATCCCGCGCGCGTGCAGCAGGTGCTCGCCGAGACGACCGCCGGCCTCGACATCCGCTGGTTCGGCGGCGCGCCGGACCTTTCCGAATCGCCCCTGGCCTACAAGGACGCGACGAAGGTGAAGGCCCAGATCGCGCGTTTCGGCCTGGGGACGGTCGTGGGTGAGATTCAGCCCCAGGGCAGCATCATGGCCGGGGAAGCGCCCGAGCCGCCGTGGGTCCGCAAGCGCCGCGAAAAGCGCGCGGACCACAAGGCCGTGCGCCGCGAGGGCACCGCCGAGCTCGACCAGATCTGAAGCCCGCGGGTTGTCGCAACCCGCGGGCTGTTTCCGACCCGAGCGGAATCACGGATTGGGCGATCCGTCATGCCGGAGCTGGCCGAGCGCTTCCCGGGCGAATCTTCCGCGGAAAGGACCGACTTCGCTAAAGCCACGTCGTGACGGCCTTCGCCCCATGCTGGCCAGAGATTATAGCTCTTCCCTCTCTTGCCTGGCCCGCCAAGCCGTAGCCTCCCAACTGGGAGGCGAAGGCTGGCGTCCCCACGGGGATTCGAACCGTGAAAACGTCGATAACACAACTGGTTCGTTAACCGAGTATTTGTGTTGTTATGAGTGAGTTAGAACAACGAAGAAGATACAATTAGTGATAACGAAATCAAACCAGAAATAAGGTTTTGTCCCAATCTCATCCCAATATTTCTTCGGCTTACCCCTCCCCACGGGGTATGAAGTCCCCGGGTGCTCGATACGGCGAAAAAGCGGCGGGTGCCGAAGCACCCGCCGCCCGGATTGCACGCTGTTAAGCGCGAATGCCTTTGGGTCGCACCGTCTGGTTCATGGCCTCCGTCTTCGCGGCGTTGATGAACGCCCGTTCACGGTTGGCCTCGGGCACGTTGCGGAGCCGTTCCTCGATCTTGGCTTTGACCTCGGGGTGCTCCTCCACCCATGCCCTGATCTCCTCGTTGCGGCCGTTCGAGTATTCGGCCTTCTGCATCTTGCCGAGCATCAGCTTTCGGATCAGATCATCTTTGCTGAGTCCGTTGTAATACTCGACCAGCTTCGGATTTTCCCCGATGAACTTATCCAGCTTGGCGTCGATCTCCGGGTTTCTCCGCAGCGCGGGTTCCTGCGCCTTTTTATCGGCGACTGCTTGTTTTAACGATGGCATAATGCCTCCTGTTTTTCCCCAGCCATTTGATGAGCAAGGCGGCTGGTCGCCAGCGGCACTTGACCTTGTTTGAGCGAGGATCGCCCAAAGTTAGAGACAGTCTTCATCGAATTCGCCGCTCGCTGGCGGTTTTATGGTTTTCCGTTTGATGTCGAGGACCGCCCGCTCAAATTCGCGCTGAATTTCACCCGAAGTGCCGCAAGCAACCCAAAGGCGAATCAGCGCAGCCACGCCGGGACTGCTACCGTAGGACTCCAGGAGTTTCCGGTCTGCCTTCTCGAAATTCGCCGTGAGATGCGGCGGCAATACGAGTGGCAAGCCTTCGAGCGTGGGTGATTCCTTCGTTTCCATGTCACTTTCCTCCGTCTGGAGCCGGTGGGGATTGTTTGGCGCGCATTTCCGCCATGTCCTTCGTTAACTTGGCCAGTTGAGCCGACAGCGCCTCGTTCTGTTCGATTAACGAGGCCATGAGTTGATTCTGCTCGGCGATTTTTTGCTCCAGCTCCGCTGGCAGCGGATTAGGCGTCTTCGCCGGATCGGCAACCGCGAGCACCGGGCCGAGAGGAACGACTGTCGGTGCGTTCGGATTGAGGTTCCAGTTCGACCCCGCTTCGCGGCGATAAACCGTGTGCGCCTCGTGCATGACATTGGGATCATCGGGATCGACGAGACGACCCACCGGGTAGGCTTTCAGCGATTCGCTGACACGAACCTTCTCAGTGTTGTTTTGATCCAGTTCCGTGCCGGCGACGGGCGCCGGGGCCGGTTGCATCGGCGGAGGCGGAGGAGCCTTTGCCGTCTGTTTGGTGAGGGTCTCGCACCCCGCCAGCGCGAGCGCCGGCACTAACAACAGTATTTTAATTTTCATTTCCCTTCCTCCAAATTTCTTCGTTGCTGCGGTTGCCCCGCGTGCCCTCCGCCTGGTCGATCGTTTGAGTCACGTAGAGATAGAATTGCTTTCCCGCCGGCACCCGCACGAAGAAGCCATCGCGGGCAATCGCCTCCTGAATTTGCCTCGCATACACGTTGAGCACGTCGGCTGTGCCTTGCAGAGCCGCGTTGCGCCCCGTGCCCGTCGCAATCTGCGCCACACCGAATACGGTGCTCTGGGTCTGCAATTGTTGAAACCCGCTCGCCACTCCGGCGAGAAACGTGGACGCGAAAAGTTTCACCTCCTGCAAATTGTCCGAGCGAAGGAGATCGCCAACGAGGCCCGCTGAACCATCCCGGAGGCCGAATTCTCCCGAGGTCTCATCCTTTTCACGATCCAACGCGATGCCGGTCGTAACCAGCTCCGTGCCGTTCAGGTCGGTGCTATCACGCCAGACTATGACCCATTTGCCGGAGGCCGCGATCCGCTCGCGTGAGCGGTCGAGTGACGCCCGCCCATGCACCTCGGCACCCGCAGGGATGATAAGCCGCCCGTTGTGCCAGACATCCTCAGTGACAAGGCCGATGACGGGTGTGTCGAGTTTCGAGGACTCCAATGTGATCACGGTCTGGCATGGGATCAGCCGGCCAAACGGGGCATAAGTTTTCGACAGTTCCGGTGCGTCCAACGACTTCTTGCCCACAGTAAAAAGCGAAATGGGCAGCACCTTTGGTTTTGGCACGCTGGCGACTGTCTTGCCACGCGCGGCCAACGGTCGCGAGGGCTCCGCGCCCGTGGCGTCCGCTGGAGCGTCCGCCAAATTCTCTTCTGCCGCTGGCATAGCTGCGGGCGCTGCCGGTTTGAACGGCGCGGCGATGCGGGTGAACGACGCCACCGCGCCGCCGGGCTCCGTGGCCTCAACTTTCGTCATTTGTCCCGTCTGCGCCTTGGCCCGCGCGTTGCTCTGATAAAGGAGCAGTCCGCCCACGGTCACGAAACCGAGGAAAAGGGCCAGGTTGCCCATTGGCGATTTGAGGAATGTCGCGGCGCGCATGGTCACTCCGGGGTGATGAGTTTCGCGTCGCGCTCGACTCGCGTGACGATGATGTTGAAGCCGTTTTTGACGCTCAGGTTCGCACGACTTCCAGAGGGACTACCGGTGATCGCAAAAAAGGCCGTCGTCACAGCCTTCGGCGGAACGATGCCGGAGGCATCAACGATGGACGGATAATAAACGTTCTGGCCCACGCGGGCGGCCAGCCGCTGCGGCTGGTAGTAAATTGGCGCGTCGCTCTTGTTTTCAAATCGCAGTTTGAAAACGAGCGTGTCTTCCGGGTCGAAACGGAAGACCTCTTCGACCGCTACCTGAAAATCCCGGTAGTAACAGACGTTTCCCGGTTCCGCGTGTTCGATTTGCTGCAAAGCCTCGGGGTATTGCATTTCGATCAGGCGAAAGCCCTTCGCGCGATCCAATAGCCCGAGCAGCACCTCGGAATTGACCCGCTTTTGCAGCGTATGACCGCGACCGGCGAAGTCGTCTTCGTAAAACGTGACCGAACCATAGGGCTCCGCGCCTTCCTGAAACCGGATGACGAACGTCCGGTTGCGCCACACGACGTTCACCGCACCCTTCGCACCAGGAGCCATTGCCCGCACGCTGAAAAAATACTGGCCCGGCGTGTAAGCGAGGAGCACGGGGGCCGGCGTCTCGGGGCTGCTCGACACATTCGCGCCCTCGATGGCGGAAATCGCCGAGGGAAACATCAATGTCGTGGGCACTTCGCGTCCGATGCCGATTTCGTAAACGGTGCGCTCGTCCAACGGGAACTGCTTAATCACGTTGGTTTGAAGCGGACGCGGATCGGCGAAAGCCGCGCACACCAGCAGCGGGAGGAACACCGCCGCTAATTGAGAGTGTAGTCGTAGCTCCATACGCCGAGCGGATAACGTTTATTTGCGAGCATGTCGGGATTCCTCACGAGCGTGAGGTTGAGCGTGAATTTCGGAGACTCCGCGAAAGTCTGGCCGGAAAAAACACCCGTGCGGATCAACTGGCCTTCCACCTTGGCGATTACCTGATTCTCGCGGGTCCGCAGAATGTCGATTTTGAAGACCTCCGGTTTTTGATGAATGTTTTTCACCTCAAATTCCGCGTGCGATTTCTCGCGGTCGGCCTGCGTCTTTTGGAACGCATTGGTGAGGTAGAGCCGTTGCAGAAGCTCCGGGTAGTCGAAACCCTTCGGGTTGCGCTCAAAAAGCGCCTGAGTCGCCAGCAGCGCCATCGCTTCGTGAAGGTCTTTCGCGTCCTCGAAACCGAGTAGCGGGGAAACCGAAAACGTGCCGGCACCGTCCAGCACCACGACACGTTCCCTCATGCGATAGGCGCTGATGATGAGATACGGCTGGATTACGCAGAAGGCCAAAGCAACGCACGCCACGATAAACCAGAGGCGCGCGGCAAATGCGTTGTCCGCAAAAAGACGCACTGGCGAAAACCCCTCGCGTTGCGCTGCCGGCAGCCGCCGGGTTTGATCGACGGGTGTCTCACGTAATGCGGTCGCTGTAGCTTCGTCTGCCATGACTCCCTTTCCTCAGATGCCGGCCCGAGGTTCCATGCCCATCGGTGGCGGGCTCGGCGGCGCTGACGGTTGCGAAGCGGCCGGCGCGGCAAGGGGCGCGGACCGTCCGCGTCCCAACCGGTCGCCAAGACCATAAATTGCCCGAGAGCTTGTCCCAACAATAGTGGCGAAATTGCCCGATGAGCCTGTGAATGCCTGACCCTGCGCAAACAACGCCTGCATCACGATAGGCGTCGAAATCATCCCGACGATAATCATGATCGTCGCCAAGATGCCGCCCATGAACGTGAGCAGCGGCGAATACAGCGCGTCACCGACCGTCGTCGGGTTGGCTCCCACCGCACTGCGAAAATCATTCCAGACGGCCAGTGCGACCAGATTGGTCAGCGCAAAGCCGACCGGCCACGCCAAGATTGCCAGCACTTGTTGAAAGAAGCGCACGGCGATACCGCCGAATCCCGGCACCAGAATCAACGCCAGCATGAACGGCGTGAGCAAGTAGAGCAGCCACCGCAGGACGTATTGCAGAATCAGCATGGGCACCGTGATAAGCGTGCCGATGTAGATAAAGATGTTCGCGAGCGCCTGAGAAACAGCCTGGTAGATCGACTCGTTGATGTGCCGCCATGACCATTCTTTGCCCTCGGGATTGCTCGTTGTGGACTCGCGAATCGTATTCGCCGCCGAGGTCGGATGCTCGTTGTAACCCGGATCAACGTAGTTGGCGACCGTCATGAAAACTCCCTCCACTTTGGGGAACCACACATCCATGTAGGCTATGGCGGCCACGATGATGATTGCTTTCACAAATGGCCGCAAAAACGCGGTTCCAGTCATTCGCTCTGAACTCATCGCGAAAACAAAGCCCGCGACCATGATTGCAAAAGCGATAAAGCGAAAGATGACCACAAGGGCAGTCATCTTGGCTTCGAGCGTTGGCAGGTAGATTTCCATATCAGGGTTTCGCAGGCGGCGTTGCCGCTGCCGCGTCAGCTTTCTTTTGCGCGTCAATAATCTCCTGTGCCTGTCGCTGAACGTCCGCTTTATGCTGCGCCTCTTCCTCCGGCGTGCGCTGCCGAAAAGCTTTTTCCGTCATGCCGGTAATCGCCTTGTTCGCCTTTTCGGCATCAAACCGAGCTTTCTCCTCAAGTTCGAGGCGCTGGCGCTCCTTCGCGTCGCGCTCCTCCTTGGACGGGCCGCAGCCTGTAAAAGCGCAAGCCAGGACGATGAAGAAAACGAAGCTGGATAGTTTATTTTTCATCAGGTGGATTCTGTCTTACGCGGATGGTTTTCATGTAGGCGCTGACGCGCTGGTTCGCCAAATAGTCGTCCTTAGCCGCGGACTCCGCCGCAGCTAGGCGCTCCTCTTCGATTCGCGAATCGTTCGCCATCTTCTGGAGCACCACCGCATCCACTTCGCGACGGCGTGTCGTCTCGACCTGGGCGAGCTGCCCGTTGAGCGCCGCCAGCTTGGCCGAAATCTTTTGCGTCTCCGCCTCAGTGGGCGCGGCCTTCAAGTCTTCGAGCGTGAGGGCGATTTCCTCCTGTAGCTCAGTTTCGCGCGCCTTTGTGTCTGCGGTGACTTGATCCGTATTCGCCTGCGTCGCGTCGAGCACCGCGTAACGGCGAAACGTCAGCGGGTCGCGCTGCACTTCGTTGCCGTCGAGATCGACGCTGGCAATGGCCCGATAGCTGCCGCTCGACGTGTGCTTGAGGGAGTCGAGGCTATCGACCATCCCCAAGATCGCATTTTTCGCCTGACCGTATTCCCGAACGAGATCCTTTGCCCCGAGCACGTTCAGCGTCAGCTTGCCGCCGGCCTCGACCGGATTCCCGGTCCACTGGCGAATGTCACCCTGTATGCTGATTTGCTGGTTGAGCTGGTCGATTTGGGTTTTGAGGTGAGCGATGCTCTCGACCCACTTCGCAATGTTCGCGGCTTGCGCGACCTGATTGTTCGCCAAGTTGGCGACATCGGTCACCGGTATCTGCGCCCGGACGCGCCCGGCCATTGCCAGAGCGAGGAGAAGTAAGAGAATAGTTTTCATTGATCGAGACGGAGATATTCGACGTGAGCCTTTTGGATGACCCCGTTGATGTTCGTTTCCGGGATTACGACCGGCACGAGGCGCGGACGTTCGTCTTCCGCTGGCAGCGATTTTTGCTGGTTCTGCATGATCCAGTATTGCTGTTTCACGGCCTGATTCATCGCGCGGTCATACCCGGCCTTTTCCGCCTTCTGCTCCGCACTTTTATATTCCGACTGCGCGACCTTCGACACGACGTAGCCTGCGGCGGCACCGGCTGCCGCCGTGCCCGCGTTTCCATCCGAAAGTTTGTAGCCCAGGACGCCGCCGGCACCGGCCAAGCCCACGTCGGACGCCGCGCCACCGGCCGCCGTGCCGCATCCCGCAAGCACGAGCGGCAGCAAGAGCATGAGAACAATTTCACACCGCCACTTTTTCATGGGACACCTCTTTTGCGGGTTGAACGTTGCGCACCGTGCCGCAGAGAGGCGGATCGGTGACGGGACTGAAAAAGCAGATGCTCGAAAACTTCCGGCCTCCCGGCTGTTGCTCCGGCATCGGATAATTTTGGATCGAGGCGCAGACTGACTCCGGCAGGCCGATGGCCTTTGCGATCTCATCAACGTCCCCCCGGTCGAACTGACGCATGAGGAAAAATTGTTTGCTGTTGCCGATGACCGCCGGGCGGATGCGCGTGTCCTTGAACTTGCTGTATTGCTGCACAATCGAGGCCGTCCAGCAGTTGAACTTGCGCAACTGCGCATAGGATTCGGCCACGATTTTTTCACCGCCCGGCACGTCGAGAAACCGCGCCAGCTCCTCGTAGACAACCCGCTTCCAGAGCGCCCGAGGGAGGCTGATGATGTGCTGGCGCGCGAATCCGGTAACGAGCAGACCGGCGGCGGTCTTTAGCTCCGTTGCCTGCTCTGGAATGTAGCCGAGCTCAAAGTGCGCGATGCGGCCTGTGAGGGAAACATTGGTGGGGCCATCGAAAAGACGGCCGTAGTGACCATGCGCCGTCCACGCTGACAGCAACGTCGCGAGGTGGTCGATTTCCTCTTTCTTGTGCTCCGGGAACCGGGAGAACTGCATCAGCTCGACGAGGCTGGCGTGAACCGGGAAATCGTCCCGGCCATAATGGGCATGGGCTATCGCCATCACGGCGCGCTCGGTCTGCGGTTGCTTGAGAAACTTTGTGATTTCCGCCTCGGTAACGCCGGCAATGAATTGCTGCGCCTCGTCATCGTTCGCGTTCTGGCGGTCGCGCAGCTCCGCGAACGCTTCCAGCTCCGTTGCGCCAATGCCCATCTTCTCGTGCTTCCAGCGATGCGTTGCGCAGGCCATCCGCTCAATCTGCGGCATCAGTTCGCGGTGCCGTTTGGCCCACTCTTCAAAGGTGTCCTCGTAAAGCTGGTTGATATATTGGGCGAGCAACGCCTGTCGAATTTGCTGGGCCTCGGCATCCGGTGCCTCACCGATCATCCGCGCGACGAGTGCCACCGCCGTTGCGAGTTGGAGTTGGCCAAGCGGCAGACCGCCGGAGTCAAAATAGTTGATCGTCAGGTCTCCATCGGGATGGAGGATGATGGGCCGTTCGCCCACCGCTCGCGTGAACGCTTCATAGGACAGACCCTCCTCGATGATGACGGTGTAATGGTAATAGCCGGCGGTCTGCTCGAGGAAATCCCGCATGTGAACGGATTTCCCCGCGCCGGTCGCCCCAATCAGAACCGTGTGCTGCGGAGTCGGGGGCGTGCCGAGAAAGGTGCGCAAGCCGACCAGATTGTTTTGCGACCCGTCATAGATAGCTTCCGCTTCGTCAAGATGCCCCGTGAACGTCGCCGAGAAGGGGAGCATGTCCGCCAAATAGCCGTCCTCGGCGTAAAGACTGCGGTGTCTGTAGTCGGAACCCGTCCAGCCTGGCCACGAGGCAAAAAAGAGCTTCTTCGCCGTCGAGGGCAACGCACACTCGTAATACTGTGCGCCGCCCATCGTGTTGATCGCATTTTTTATCGCGGCGCACTTCGCGCTCAACGCGGCCTCGTTCTCGTCCCAAACGCGAATGATGTAGGTCGCGGCGAACGCATTGATGAAACCTGTCGAAAGGGATTCGATTTTCCGCTCCTTTTTCCCGATCGCCACAAGGAGCGAGTGCCGTTCGCTGTCCTCGTATTCGCCGCGCAACCGCTCGATGGCCTTTTCCTCTTTCTCCACTTCGCGCTTCGCGGGCAGCGGCTCGATGTTGACCGTGATCTGATAGTCGAGAAACGGCAGGCCGGTCAGCCGATGAATGATGCCGGGATACGTCCGGCTGGGCCAGCGCTTGAGGGTGTAAAGCGTGTGATAGTGCCCATCGAGGTAGAATCCAATTTTCGGCAGGCTTACGCCGTCCGAGTTCCAACAATTCTCTTGGAGCGACAGCGCCGGGTTGAACTGCGTTTCAAAATCCAAATCGAAACGGTCGGCGAGCGACGGGTTCAGGAATTTCTTGCAGTAAACGAAATGCTCCGCGTCACCCATCGGCGTCACCGTCGTATCTGCCCCGAAGATCGTCCGCAGTGTTCCCGTGAGTTCGTCAAACTGGCCCCGGAGCTGCCCGAGAAGTTTTTCATAGTAGCTCGCCAGTTCCTCGCGAGTTTTGAGATTTCCCGAATAGCTCGTGATCTCCGTCGTCACGAAGAGCACGAGATGTTCGCGCCGCAGTTCGCGGCGGTGCATTTTATCCCAATAGCGTTGGAATCGTTCCGCACGGGCACGCTTGAGATGCGGGTGCGTTACGCGCTCCGTCTCCCGAAAATACCGCGTCAGCTCCTTCTTGTAGTCGCTGTTGCACGTCCATTGGAGCTGCGCCCGCATCCCCGCTGACACGGTGGCGAGCAGGCTGCGAATCTTATCCTGGTAACCGTTGAGGTGCGCCACGCTCCCGCCGCGCAGGTCGGGCGGTTGCAGCACGTAGCCTTTGGCGGCGATGCCGCCTTTTTCCAGCGAGCCGAAGAGAATCAGCCCCTCTGCGAAGTGCCCGTTAGGTGCGCCTTTCATGGCTTTGCGGGGAAGACGGCTGCGTTCGGACGACGAACGACCAGCCCTCTCCATTGAATTTTTGATCGAACCAATCCTCCGCATATCCCTCCGGTTTGTTATGCCGCAGAAGCAGCACCCACGCGAGCGGGCCAAGCAAAAAGGGCAGCGCGACCACCAGAGCGGCCATCCGGCCGACGCCAAGCAGCACGTTCAGCAGCAGGTAGAGACCGAGCGCGACGACGAAGGCCACGAGCACGTAGATGAAATCGTTGCCCTCCAAACCGAACGCGCGACCTTTGCTGTCGTTCGCGCTGTTCGTGTCCGTGATGCGCAGCTCGCTCATGTTAGAACGTTGGCACCAAGGCTCCGTCGCTCATGCCGAAGATCGCGAAGAGCGCGCCCATGATGGCGGCGGCACCGGCAATGATGATACCGGACACGATCCCCATCTTGCCGTCGGCATCACCTTTCGACATGCGGTCGGCCCCGCCCCAGATTTTGATGACGCCCCAGAGAAAGCCACCGAGGAACAAGACCCCAAGCCCGCCTTGAAATCCGGTTTTGAGAGAGGTCGGAATTTGCGCGAGTGGCACCGCCGGCAGCGCCCACGCTTGACTATTCAACAGGTGGAATAAGATCGGCCCACCGACGATTCGTGCGAAGTTTCGCAGATTGGTTTTCATGTGGATTACGCCGAAGAGATCGGACGGTTAAGAGGGCGCGCTTTGCTCACGCAAGAAATGCGACCCTGAACTGCCACTGTTTTACCCGAATCAGGCTGCGGGAATCTTGGACGATTCCGGGATTTTTAAGGACAAATCCACGTCCACCGCGGCCTTCATCGCCGATTTGGGCGGGAAGCCGAAAAACTTCCGACAGTGCCGGTCAAGGTGGCTTTGATCGTAAAAGCCCACTTCACAAGCGGCCTCCGCCACGCGAAAATCGCCGGTGCGCAGAAGATCGAGCGCTTTTTCAACGCGACACTTGAGCAGAAATTGCAGCGGCGAAGAGCCTGTAGTATTTTTCACGAGCCTGGCGAAATGATCGACGCTCAATGCTGCGTCCCGAGCCAGATCCGCCACGGTGATCGCATCGCGCATGTGAGCGTGGATATAAGCGACCATGCGTCGCAGCGTGCCGCCGGGCAGTTTCTGGAGGGAGGGCGCGCCGTCGTGAGTGCCGCGAAAATGCTGTTCGAGCGTCCGTGAGGCGAGGGCCGTGCCGATGCCTTCCACAAAGCTGGCAGGTTGGATTGCGGAAGTGCGGCACAGATCGCGAAACATTCCGCCGATGGACCAGAGGCACGCATCCAACCGGGTGAGGACCTGAAAATCATCGACCACGACGGTGCGAAATGCGCCATTCACATGCTCCCTGAGCAATCGTTCCTCGATATAGACGGCTACGACATCCGCCTCGTTTTTCCATTCACATTCGTGCGGCAAATTCGGCGGGATCAGGCAAAATTGATGCGGCCCCACGGACTGCTTTCCGCTGCGCCGTCCTTTGCCCCGCCACGCGATTTCAGCGCTCGCGTCGTCAAAGGTGAGGAATAACTCGGCTTGCCGGTGATGATGCTCCGGCCAGCGGGTCGGTTTCAGTCGCGCATAATAAACACTGACCTTCTCACTTTGGCAGAGCCACGGGCCGTAGGGCTGTTCTGTCGGAGGGAATCGTTGGTCGTCTCGATTCTTTGGTTCCGATTCTTTCGGTAGAACTGTTCCCGCGACGCTCATGGTGAGCCATGAATTTCAAGGCAGTAGCCTGCTTAAACTCACAAGAATTTGTGAGCTGCAAGTCACTGACATGAGCGCTGGCTAGATGTTCGTCGGGCTTTGAAACTTTTCCGTCACACTCGATCTTGCCGTCCGTAATCAAACAGCGGAAGCGATTGGATGAAGCACGAGTCGATCGTTTCTCTCATCCACCACGAACCGACCGCAGCCCGAACCGTTTGCAAGCATTCCCTCCGCAATGGCGTCTTGCAAATGGCGTTCGACGACGGCGCGCATCGGTCGAGCACCTAGTGTCTTGTGGAACCCCCGTCGGATTAGAAATTCCACGACTGCGCCTGTTGTTTCCAGCGTGAATCCAAGCTCACGCAACCGAGTTCGTTCACGGTCAATCATCAGTTCACAAATCTCCCGCTGCGTGTCGAAGCCAAGCCGCGCAAAAACGAGTTTCTCAGTAATGCGACCGACGAGTTCTGGTCTGAGTTGCTGGCCGATGCGGGAGAGCACCGTGCGCTCCACGGTCGCCATCGGTGCGGAGGTCATGCGCATTACCTCCGATGATCCAATGTTGCTGGTAAAAACCGTATAAAACCGGGAGAGATTTTTTCGTTCGCCGGTGGCAAAGGTGATGCTCGCGTCATCGAGCATCTGGAGAAATAGATCTAGCACGAGCGGGTGGGCCTTCTCGATTTCGTCGAAAAGCAGCGTGCCTTCTGTCGTTCCATTCAACGCCCGCCCAAGAAGCCCGGTTTCATCGGCATCCTGTCCGATCAGCTTTTCGACCGACGATTGGTTCTGATACTCTGACATGTCGAAACGGATGGGCTTCCTACCGTCGAAAAGGTAACCCGTAAAAACATTGGCGAGCTCGGTTTTGCCAACCCCGGTGGGGCCTACGAACAGGAACGATCCCTTCGGTCTTCCGGGATGCGCCAGGCCGAGTTCGCCTCGCGTCAAAACCGACGCGGCGCGCTCCATGACGTGAGGCTGACCGCGAATGTGCGCGTCGAGGTGCCGGCGCAGGCCGCGCAGCTTCGTCGCCGGCAAAGGCGGAGATGAACTCAATGCGGTGGTTTCCTCGATGAACATGGCTCAAGATGCCTCGCGATACCACGTCGGCACCTGACCATTGGTGCCGAGCGCCGGGATTGTTACTTTGCGGAAACCAAAATCGCAGTGCTGCACGACCGCCTGAAATTTCTTCAAACGGCGCAGCTCGTGGGGCTCGAGATAGTATTTGTCCTCCTCCGTAAAGGACGTGGTTCGTTTACCACCGGTGTAACCATACGTCCGGCGTCTGGATTTCCGCTTACCTAACGTGTCGGCAGCGATCTTTGCTGAGTCCTCGTCAGCCGCGCAGAATGTAATTCGGTTTGCCAGGTTCGCGATAAAGACCCGCGCCTTGCGCTCATCACCCATCGGCGGAATGAGCGAGGCGTAGGATTGGGTTGCGGCAACGACCGTCGCGCGCGCTTCCCGGAGCACGTCCACCACGTTGTAATCGCTCATTCCATCATCGCTCGCCGTAACAATTTTCTGCGCTTCGTCCGCCCAGAGAATGACAAGATTGTCGCGTATGCGTTCAGGCGTTGGTTTGTCGAACCGCCGCAACGCATGGGCGTAAAATGTCAGCTTGAGCAGTGTGTTGATGTAACGGCGTTCCACCGGGAAACGCTGCGGGATGGAGACACAGATGATCTTGCCCTGGTCGATGTCATCGAAACTGAAGGTCGATTCCTTCGGGCAAAATATTTCGGCAATGTCCGGCTCAGTGAAATGCTTCAGGTAGTTCGCAATCGTTGTCTTTACCCCGCCCAATTGCTCCGCTGGCTGCGTTAGAAAACTCCCTTGGAAATGATCCACCAGCAGCCGGGCCTCGCGGGTGTCCTTCTTGGCGACCATCGCCATGATTTCTTTGAGCAGGCCGTCCGACGAGAGGAAATCATAGGTGCTCTCCAATGTCACCGGTAGTTCGGCGCAGTGGAGTGCCTTGAATGCGAATTCCATCTGCACCTGCGCCTGCATTTTGAAAAAACTTTGTTCGCTGCGCTGTCCAAGCGCGGCGGCCACGTCGCAGACAATCTTGGCCTTGGCCGACCAAGGCAGGTGCGGATTGTCCAAAAAATTGAACCGGTGCGCCGGCTTCCAGTCACCGCCGGCGTTTTCAGGTCGCACCTGAAGGAGGATAAGATCGGACGTGCGGCCCAGATGTCCGAGCATGGGCGTGAGCGTCTCCCAATAGAGTCCCTTGTCATCGACGCAGACGCCGCCCCATGTCGGACAGTTTTTAGAGACCTGCCAGAGCATCGTGTTGATCGCGCCTGCCGTCTTGCCCGTGCCGACCTGACCGGTGATGAGCCAGCCACGGCAGAAGCTGAACGCATCCCAGGTGAAGCCGCCCAGCCGGAGGATGATCGGCGCACTCGTGCGTCGTCCCATCGCGCAGCGAAGCTGCCAAAGGGACAGCAAACCGAGGGCGTAGGCGACGGGCCGGGTGCTTCCCGCGTGCGTCCAGAAGGCGAAGGCAGCCCAGGCACTGCCCGCTGAGAGTAGGAGATTGGCCAGCATAGCAACGAGCGACAGGGCCGGTCTGTCGTTGGTGAACCGGCCTTGTCTCAG
Source organism: Lacunisphaera sp. (assembly GCA_035549095.1). Classification (GTDB taxonomy): domain Bacteria; phylum Verrucomicrobiota; class Verrucomicrobiia; order Opitutales; family Opitutaceae; genus Lacunisphaera. Next base: position 72,217 of record DASZRV010000029.1, read on the forward strand.
CATACCTACCAGCCCCCGGTGCTTTCTTGGACAAACCCGGCTTTTTTCAGGACGTTCGCGCGGGGTCCTAGTTAGTGACCGTGATGCCCAAAACCTCCGCTGGCCAGGTGCAGCACTAGAAATGACGCCAGTATCACCCCGATAACGGCGAGGAGTATCTTGAGTCCAGCGCCCGTCATTTCGGATTTAGGGAGCGGCGGCACGCTTCGCGACTTCGGTAGTTCACGGCGGCCATAGCGGGTCAGGCCCCACGGTTTGAATACCGACAGTGTCGTGATCGAGAGCAGCAGCAGCAGACCACCAGCGGAATGAACCAAGAGTTGCATTCCCGCCTCGCGGAGGTCGGTTGTGGGTAGTGGTATCTCGGCAGCCAAGCGGGCTGCGCGACCCATTAGTGGTATCTTCGCTATCAGAACGGCGGTGGAAAAAATGGTCAGCAAGAGTTTCGTCAGGACCCAAAAATGTCGGACTAAGCCCCATTCTGTGCCCACTGCCTGGACGAGTCCGGTCACAAGCGCGGTGAGACTCAGCGGAACGATAACAAATCGGCCGATAAGGTTCATCGTAAGATATGCCCCGCGCACGGTCTCGACATCGCGACTGGTCAAGCCGGCGATGCTAAGAACCAGAAAAGCAGCCACTGCGCCGAGCCAGCCGACCGAGGAGGCAATATGCGCCGTGAGACCGATCTTGCGTAAGCGGGGCGTCATGGCCGGGTCAGGTATCGGAATTGCGTATCTTCGATGAAGCGGCTCATATCGTCCACGATGCTTCGCAACGCTTGTCGCCCCGGTCAACAAACTCGCGTGCGCGAATGTTCTATAACGGACAAAATGCGTGATTTGTCCAAAAACTAGCCGGAGTTCGCCCATGTCCAGAGCCAAACCAGACCGCCGGATCGCACGCACTCAACAATCGCTGCACCGGTCGCTGAACACGCTTATTCTGGAGAAGGGATACGAGGCCACTACCATCAAAGACATCGTCTCGCGTGCGAACGTCGGCCGCTCGACATTTTACGCGCATCACGGCAGCAAGGAGGGCTTACTGCTAAGTGGGTTTCAGCACCTGCACGCCGCGTTGTTGACCCAGCAAAACGAGACGCTTGCCGCTTCGGTTGGAGCAAACGCGCCCATGCTCGCTTTCAGCCGCGTGTTCTTTGAGCACGTGCATGAGTATCGGGATGTTTTCTTGGCTCTCATTAAGAATCCGACCGGCCCAACCGTAACGCGGAAGATCAAGCGGATGCTCGCCGATGTTGTTCGCCAAGATTTGCGAAACACCAAGCCAGAGAAATGCACCGATAAAGTTCCGCGCGATGCCGTGGTGCAATTTACCGTGGATGCCTTGTTTTCCATTTTACTCTGGTGGCTTGAGCACAATCCAAAGCTGTCGCCGGCCGAAGCGGACGCGATTTTCCGCAGACTCGCACTGCCTGGGCTTGCCGCCGTCGGATCAATCTAATCCGACATATGGGGCTGCTGGCTATAGGCGCGCCCGCCGCAAACGGAGCGCATTGCTGATGACGGATACCGATGAGAGTGACATCGCAGCTCCTGCGATCATCGGACTCAGCAACAACCCAAAAAATGGGTAGAGAATCCCCGCCGCGATGGGGACCCCGAGCGCATTGTAAACGAACGCGAAAAAGAGATTCTGGCGGATGTTGCGCATCGTCGCCCGGGAGAGCCGGATCGCCTTCGCGATACCGCGCAGGTCGCCTTTGATCAGGGTAATCCCTGCGCTTTCCATCGCGACATCCGTGCCAGTGCCCATCGCAATGCCAACATCGGCGGCGGCGAGTGCAGGCGCATCGTTTACGCCGTCGCCAGCCATGGCCACCACTTGGCCGCCTTCCTTGAGCGTATTGACCTTCTTGATCTTGTCGGCGGGTTCGACCTCCGCCTCGAATTGATCGAGGCCCAGTTTCCGAGCCACAGCTTCGGCGGTGCGCCGATTATCGCCGGTGGCCATCACGAGCTTCACACCGAGTTCATGCAGCATCGCTATGGCTTCGGGAGTGGATTCCTTGATCGGATCGGCGACCGCGAGCAGGCCCGCTGCCTTCCCGTCCATCGCCACAAACAGCACGGTCTTTCCGTCGATTTGAAGCGCCGTAGCCCGTTCCTGAAGAGCAGCGTCCACCACGATGCCCTCGGTTTCGAGAAACTTGGATTTACCGACGAGCGCTTTCTTACCATTCACCGTTCCAATAACGCCTCCTGCCGTGATTGAGCGAAAATCGCTGACCTCGTGCAGCCCGACTTTCTTTTCTTCGGCCCCCCGCACAATGGCCGCAGCCAGGGGATGTTCCGATGAGCGTTCAAGCGAAGCGGCTAATTGCAGCAGCGCGACTTCATCCAAGCCGGCGACCGGCAAAACATCGGTGAGCCGTGGCCTTCCTTCCGTGAGCGTGCCGGTCTTGTCCACCACGAGGTAGGTTACTTTGCCAAGGTGTTCGAGCGCCTCGGCGTTCTTGACGAGGACGCCGGCCTGCGCACCGCGACCGACACCAACCATGATCGCCATAGGGGTGGCCAGACCCAGCGCACATGGGCAGGCGATGATAAGCACCGCCACCGCGTTCACGATGGCGTAGGCCAATCGGGGCTCAGGACCAAAGAAATACCAGATCAGAAACGTCAGCACCGCGATACCCGCAACCACAGGCACAAAAATGCCAGCGACCCTATCGGCCAGCCCTTGGATCGGGGCACGGCTGCGCTGCGCGTCGGCGACCATCTGCACGATACGCGCGAGCAGCGAATCTGCGCCGACCTTATCGGCGCGAAGGATGAATCCACCCGTGCTGTTGACCGTGCCACCGGTCACACGGTCGCCGGCCATTTTCTCCACGGGCAGCGATTCGCCCGTAAGCATGGATTCATCGACGGATGAGGAGCCTTCCTCGATGACGCCATCCACCGGGATCTTCCCACCAGGGCGCACGCGCAGCCGGTCGCCGGTTTTGACCTCTGACAGCCCGACCTCGACGTCACCCGTATCCGTCACGCGGATGGCCGTGGGTGGAGCCAAATTTAGAAGCGCCTTGATCGCACTGGAGGTGCGTGCCCTTGCCCGGAGTTCAAGCACCTGACCGAGCAGCACCAGCACGACAATGACGGCGGCGGCCTCGAAATAAACGTCTACCACGCCTTCGTGCATCCGCATGGCTGGCGGAAACACGCCGGGCAGGAAGAACGCGACCGTGCTGTAAATCCACGCCGAGCCCACCCCAAGCGCAATCAGCGTGAACATATTCCAATGTCCGTTGCGAAACGACCGCGCTCCGCGAACGAAAAACGGCCAACCGGCCCACAAGACCACGGGCGTCGAAAGCAGAAATTGAACCCACCGGCTGACGGTCCCGTTGGCAACATGGGCGAACGCCGGCACGAGATGCGCCATCGCGAGAACAAAGACCGGCAGAGCCAAGCCGCCGCCGATCCAGAACCGGCGCGTCATGTCTCGCAGCTCAGAATTCTCCTCTTCGGTATCCTCGGCAGTCGCGACCTTTGGTTCGAGTGCCATCCCGCAAATGGGGCAGGCCCCGGGGTGATCCTGCTCAATCTGCGGGTGCATCGGGCAGGTGTAGATCGCCTTGCCCGCGGCCGGAGCGACCCATCCATGGTTCCGCTCCAACGCCATGCCGCACTTCGGACAATCGCCCGGTTTATCGCTTACTACGCCATCGCACATTGGGCAAAAATACTTCGCCTGTGAAGACGGCTTCACCGCTGGATGCTCTGCCCCATGGCCCTCATGGCCATGATTGGTGCAAGAACTATCGTCGGGTGGATGATGCTTCATACTGAGGCTGGCGGAGCTAACCGGTTTCTCTTAGACCGCTGTCAATCGCTTTGGTCACTTGATGCTCCCACAACCAAGCATCGCCTTCCCAAAGTATGGATTGGCGATTTCCTTCGAGGTTTGAATCCAGTCGCCCTCGTTGTTCGGCACCATCGGGCAATGCGCGACGTAGTAGCCCGGTTTGCCTTCGGCGACATGGACGGCTCGCTTGCTGAAGGATTTGAAGACCTCGCGGGCGTCTTTTAACGACTCGGCGGCGGCAAATTTCCGGGCGTCCTGCACGTATCCCGGCGGGGCATCGACTCCGTTCTCGTGGTGGATCACAGGCATGGCGGCGACAACCGCGGCGGCCTTCTTGGCGGCGACCAGATCGTCCGCGGCCAAGGCCGCTCGCACTAATTCATATTGGGCGAGAAACTGCTTCTGGTCATTGTCGAGCGGAGCGTTCTTGTCGTGGGCGTGCGCGGCGGAGGCGAGCAGTGCTGAGAGGCCGAGCGCGAGCAGGATGCGGGTCATTTTCATGGGTGAGAAATCAACTGGTTTTGATGGCACGGGAGGAGGTGTGAGTCTGGATGATTTTCCATTCACCGTTTAGCTTCTTCAAAACCGAAGTGGTGGCCGCTCTCTTTTCGATCACTTTGCCGCCCTCCTTCAGCACGATGCGGTAGATATAGGACTCTGTGGTCAGGGCCAAAGGTAGTTCAAGGCGAACCTCCACCACGTAGTCGCGATAGGAGAACTCCTTGAATTCTGCCAGCTCCGGGCCGATGTGGTGTTCGAGATAATGGGCGTAGGTGCCCTCGACGCCGCCAGACTCGAAAACGGCGGAGTCGGCAGTGAAGAGGTCTTTGGCCTTGGCGGCATCAAGCGTGGTGAGGGCGAGATTATAGGCGGCGAGCACGGCCTTTACCGCGTTTTGGTCGGAACTGTCCGCCGCTCGCAACGAGCCGGCAGTCAGGATGAGCCATGCTAAGATGAGGCGCTTCATCGCATCGTTAGCTCTTCTTCGAAACGAGCGTCATGCCGCATTTGGAGCATTTGTCGCCAGCTTTGTTAGAGGTGACTTCAGGGTGCATCGGACACACATAGGTCATCGCCATGCCATCGTGATTGTGTTCCTCTGCCACCAGTTTGGCCGAAGCGGCGTTCAGGCCGAAGCCTGCGAATCTGCTCCGCCCGTCGATTTGCACCTGGACGTAGAACTTGAAGAAGCCCGCCATCGCCGGCTGAAGGTGAAAGCTCAAGTCAGGGCCGCCGCGCTCTGAATCCATTTCCGGCTCCTTGCCCATCGGATGGACATGAAGCACGCCGCTCAAATCAGCGGTAAAGCCCACTCCATGCGCGAAGGCAGCCATGATGGGTTCGAGATTGGTGGCGGAGGTGCCATCGGGCTTGGTGACATGCACCGAGACCAGCGATGCCTCACCGGCAGTGAGCGGCTCGTCGGTGGGGATTTTCAGATCGTAACGGTAACCGTCCACGGTGGCAGTCAGATTAAGCGAGGTGTCGAGCGGAAGCGCTGCTCCAGCGACGGTAACCGTCGTCTTCGCATATTCCTGCTTCCCGGTGGCTTTCGGCAGCAAATCGGCAAACACGGTGTAGTTGCCACCCAATTTTGGACTGAAGGTGAACGACCATTCACCGGGAGCGGTTTCGACCGGATGCTCGTGCGTGTAACTCGTCAAGCTGGCGTCCACGATCAACAGGTGGACGAGTTTAGTGTGAGCCAACTCAAGATCGGCAGAAGTCACTGGTTTGCCGTCCTTGGTGGCAAGTTTCACGACCACCGGCACACTCGTTCCCGCCTCGGGAGCCTTCACCGGCAGGAACGTCACCTGCGCGGTGGGTTCACTCGGTGCGCCACTATGCATGTGCGCGTAATCTTCCTGCTTCATGGCCATCGGGTTGGCGGCGGCAACTTCGGGCGGGTATTGGGCCGCCAGAACCTTGAGCAGTCCGTCGATGGCCTTGAGCTGTTTCTCAACCCCGGCCTGGTTGCCTTCGTCGGCGGCATCATGTGCTCCATCGAGCGCCTTCGCCAAGTTGGTCACGGCACCTTGCACACGCTTCAGCTTATCGGCGGGAAGGTCCTTTGACCCTTCGCGCAGCTTGATGAGAGCGGCGGTGAGTTGCTCGGCGGTCTCATGCACCGGCTTCAGATTTTTCGCCGCAATCTGCGTCGCGAGTTCCTCACGCAGGCCGTTGATGGCGCCCCATGCCTCGGCGGCATTGGCAGTTTTCATCGCGCCCATATCATGGGCGGGCATCTTTTTCTCCTGCGCGTGTAAGGCCGGGGCGGGCGCAAGGAGAAAGGCAGTGCTCGCGAGAAACGCGAACGCAAGAACGGGACGGATCGGGATGTGCATGGAAGGAATGAGTAAAATGAAACCCGGCCGTGCGGATCGACGCCGGCCGGGCAGATGGACTTACATTTTGGCCGCAGGGTATTGGGCCGATACGATCTTTAGGAGCGACTCGACTGTGCCGAGTTGCTTCTCCGTGCCGGCCTGATTGTTGTCATCGGCGGCGTCGTGCAACGCGTCGAGTGCCTTGGCCAGATTCTTAACCGCACCATCGACGCGCTTGAGCTTATCGGCCGGCAAATCCTTTGAGAGCGCCGGCAGGGCATTCAGCACGTCGGTCAGTTGCTCGGCGGTTTCGTGCACGCTTTTGAGCTCCTTGGCCTTCACCTGGGCAACAATTTTGGTGTGGAGACTGTTAACCTGCTCCAAGGCGGCGGCAGACGTGGCGGGCTTGGCCATGTCGGCATGTTCCATTTTCTCATCAGCCGCGCGCAGGAGCGGGCTGCTGATGAGGAGCGAAGCACCGGCGACAAGCGCCAGCACGAGATGACTTTTGCGATTTTGTGTTTTCATGTTTGCGGAGGGAAAATCAACTGGCGGCGTCAAGCGGATCGACCTTGGCGCGCGCGAGATATTTTTCGGAAGCTTTGCGACCGAATTTGAAGAACACGGCGGGGGTAACCGCCATGTCGAGGAAGGTGGAACTGACCAGACCGCCGAGGATGACCACGGCCACCGGGTAAAGAATTTCCTTGCCGGGCTGGTCGGCCGCGAGAACGAGCGGGATGAGGGCCAGACCGGCGGTGAGTGCTGTCATGGTCACGGGCACGAGCCGTTCCAGCGAACCACGGACGATCATGTGTTCATCGAACTTCTCGCCCTCGTGCTCCATCAAATGGAGGTAGTGCGAGATCATCATGATCGTGTTGCGCGAGGCGATGCCCGCCAGCGTGATAAGGCCAACCAAGGTCGCGATGGACACCTTGCCGACCATGAAATAGGTCAGGACCAGCGCTCCGATGAATGCCAGCGGGATGTTCAGCAGGATTTGCCCGACGATCATCCCTGAGCGGAAATGCGAATAGAGAACGAGGAACACCATGCCGAAGGTGAAAATGGCCAGCAAGGCGATGATCCGCGTCGCCTCCTGCTGGCTCTGGAATTGCCCCTCGTAACTGACGAAGTAACCGGTTTCGAGGTGAAGCTTTTCGCCGAGTGTTTTTTGAATCTCGGTCACCACGGCACCAAGGTCGCGGCCCGAGACGTTCGCCGAAACCGCGATGCGCCGCTGGACATCCTCGTGGTTGATCAGATTCGGGCCTTTGCTCTCCCGCACGTCGGCCACGAGATAGAGCGGCACTTTACCGCCGACCGGCGTATCGATCAAAATTTCCCGAATAACCGCAACGTTGGCGCGGGACGGTTCGTTCAATCGCACGACCAGATCATAGGTGCGCTGGCCTTCGAGAATGTCGCCAACCACACGCCCATCCAGAGTCGTTTCGAGCAGTTCGTTGAGCTGCCCCGTCTGTAATCCGTAGGCGGCGGCCTTTTCGCGATTCACCTGTATTTTCACCTGGTCGATCAACACCTGCTTTTCGGTCTGAAGATCAACGAGCCCGGGGACGCCTTTTAGGAGGCCCTGGGTTTCAGCTGCATAGAGCCTCAGTTTGTCGAGGTCGGGGCCAAAGATTTTGACGGCAATCTGTGCGCTGACGCCCGAGAGCAAGTGGTCAAGCCGGTGCGAAATCGGCTGGCCAACGTTCAGGACGATACCGGGAATCTGACCGAGCTTCGCGCGGATTTCAGCAAGGATCACTTCTCGACCCCGCGCGGATTTCTTGAAATCTACGTCGATCTCAGTCGAATGTACGCCCTCCGCGTGCTCGTCTAATTCAGCGCGCCCAGTGCGGCGGCCCGTGGAAATCACTTCTGGCACCGACAGCAACAGGGTTTCCGCGATGGTTCCAATTCGATCCGACTCCGCCAGCGAGGTGCCTGGCGCCGATACGACATTGATGGTGGAGGTGCCCTCGTTGAAGTCCGGGAGGAACAGCTTGCCCATGCTCGGGTAGAGCGCAAACGCTCCGGCCACGAGCAGGAAGGCGAGCGTCATTACGATCCACGGATGCCGCATGGCGGGCCGGAGCAGCAGGCGTTCATCGAGCCACTTCAGGCCACGCACGAGCCAGCCGTCCTTTTCATCGTCCATGCGCTTCATCTTCGGCAGAAGATATGACGAGAGCGCCGGAATGACGGTCAGTGAGACAATGAAAGACGCCAGCATCGCCACAATCGTGGCCACTCCGATTGGGGCAAAAAGCCGCCCCTCGATGCCGCCGAGTGCAAAGAGCGGAATGAAAACGAGAATGATGACCAGTGTCGCGTAGAGGATAGAATTTCTCACCTCCGAGGAGGCGTCTGCAATCACGCGCAGGAACGGACGTGGCTGGGCGGTGTGGCGGTTTTCGCGTAGCCGCCGGTAAACGTTTTCCACACCAACAATGGCATCATCGACGACCATGCCGATGGCCACTGCGAGGCCGCCGAGAGTCATCGTGTTGATGCTGATGTCGGCGAATTTGAAATAGAGTCCGGTCACCACGAACGAGAGCGGGATGGCCGTGAGCGTGATCGCCGTTGTGCGGAAATTCAGAAGGAAGAGGAAAAGCACGATGACCACAATGATGGCCCCGTCGCGGATGGCTTCTTCGACGTTCTGAATGGCGGCCTCAATAAAATTTGCCTGCTTGAACAGCACATAAACCTTCACGTCGGGCGGCAGCGTTTTGCCGATTTCAACCAACGCGGCTTCGACTTTGCGAGTGAGGCCGACGGTATCGACCCCAGGCTGCTTCTGAACGGAGACAATCACGGCCGGCTTGGCATTCACCCCGGCATCCCCGCGCATCACTTGCCTCCCAAACTGGACATCGGCCACATCGCGCAGGCGCACGGGAATCCCATGCCGCATCGCAACCAGCGAGTTCGCGATGTCATCGAGCGAGGTGGTCCGCCCAAGGTTGCGAATGAGCGCTTCCCGATTGGCGGTTTCTAGGAAGCCGCCGGAGGTGTTGCTTTGCGCTTTGGCTGCGGCAGTCGTGACTTCCTCCAGTGTCACTCCGTAGGCAGCAAGTTTCTCCGGTGAAGGCAGCACCTGATACTGCTTCACACCACCACCAATCGGAATCACCTGCGAGACGCCGGGAATCGCCAGCAGGCGTTGGCGGACGTTCCAGTCCGCTAGCGAGCGAATGTCCATCGGTGCCGTCACACCGGTGTCGCTCTTCAAACCAATAAGCATGATTTCACCCATGATGGAGCTGATTGGCCCCATGGTCGGTGTTACGCCGCGCGGGAGCTTGTCCGCCGCGAGTTGCAGCCGCTCCTGCACCAGTTGCCGGGCGCGGTAGATGTCCGTCCCCCAATCAAATTCAACGAAGAGCACCGAGAGGCCGACGCCTGCGCTGGACCGCACCCGCTTCACGCCTGGCGCGCCGTTGAGCGATGTTTCCATCGGCAGGTTGACCAGCGTCTCCACTTCTTCCGGCGCGAGGCCGGCGGCCTCAGTCAGGATGTTGACCGTGGGTCGGTTCAGGTCGGGAAATACATCAACCGGCAGTTGGAGAATGGTATAGCCGCCGTAAATCAACAACAGCACGCTCGCGACCAGCACGAAGAGCCGGTTGCGCAGGGAGAATTCTATGAGCCGGTTAAGCATGACGGGGATTCGCTTAGTGGCTCGTCACGGCCGTCGCCGGTTTGGCCGCATCGGCCTTGTCATGGGCATCCGCCGCAGGCGCCTTGGCGGCCGGCGGGACATATTGGAGCTGGTAGTTGCCAAGGGTCACAACCCCGGCACCTGGGAGCACCCCCTCTACAATTTCCATGTAGCGATCATCGCGCTGGCCTACGACGACAGGTGTGCGCACGAAGGTCAGCGGGTCCTTGTCGTCCTGCACGAAAACGAAATAATTGCCTGCCTCGCCCAGGACGGCGGAAAGCGGCACGGCGACAACTGAGTCTGCTTCTGCTGTCACGATGTTAAGGATCGCGCGCATGTTCGGCAGCAGATGCAAATCGGGATTCGCCATGCGGACGCGCACGCCGAGGGTGCGCGTCTCCGGATCAAGCTGGGCAGTGTGGCCTTCCACAGTGCCCTCGAATAGCTGCTCGGGATAAGCCTCAGCGCGCACCCGCACTTTTTGACCGGCTTCCACCTGAGCGATCTGACCCTCGTAAATGCGAGCGATCACGTAGAGAGACGAGAGATCAACGATCTTGAGCAGTTGGGTGTCCGGCTCGACGTTATCTCCCGTGAAGATGTGGCGCTCTAGAACTGTGCCACTGATGCTGGCCTTGAATTCAACGTGCGGCGGCGGATCGCCGATTTGGCGGCTCTCGATCTCGAACAGGAAGTCGCCTTGGGAAACCTTGTCGCCTTCTTTCACTGCTAGCCGCGTGACCCGGCCGGAAATGCGGCTCGCCAGTGCGGCAACACGAGCAGGGTCGATTTCGACATGACCCAGCGCGGAAAGCGTCTTCTCAATGGTTCTCAAATCAGCGGTTTCCACCTTGAGTCCAAGATTTTTTGCCGCTTCGGCCGTGAGCTTGACCGGTCCGGTGAGCGGCCCGTTGTTGTCATCACCGGGAGCCTTATCGTGGCCAGCATGGGCAAAGAGATTCGCAGCAGGCTGCGCCAATAATACGAAGGCCCCAAGGAGAAGGATAAAGCGTTTCATGGATGAGAAGAGAGGAGGTTGACGATGACGTGCGATGGCCTGACCTGGGCTCAGGGTTGCTCGGCCGGAGTGGTCGTCGCCAATCGCGGGCTGCGTCCGGTGGCAGTTTGCAGTTCCGCCAGAGCCGTCGCGTAAGCGGCGCTCGCGGCAAGCGCACCGGACTCAAGCGCGAGACGTTGCTGTTGGCCTTGGATCACTTGAAAGAGTGGCACCTGCCCCTGCTGATACGCGGCCACCAGCGTGCGCTCCGACTCTTCGCCCAGCGGCAGCACTGCCGCGCGGTAGCCATCGAGGATCTTCTGGGCTTGCGCGACCCGCTGACGGGCGGAGGCCACCTCGGAAGCGACCTTGAATTCGAGCGCCTCGGCTTCGCGCTGGGCACGGGTGCGCTCCGCGCGCAGTTCGCGCAGGCGTCCTTGGTTCTTATTTCGGAACGGCAGGGGAATAGACATTTTCACGCCGAGCAAATGATCGGGATCGCCGAAGGTCTGACGGTCGTAGCCATAAGTCGCGCCCACTGTGAGATCACCCTTGGCCTCAACTTGCGCGAGCCGCTGGTCGGCTACGACCTGCTCTATGGCCAGGGCGGCCACCCGCAGATCAGGACGGTTCCAGGTCGGCTTGTCGCCGTCCGCAGTCGCTTTCAACGCGCTCGTCAACGTCTCCAAATCACCTGCCGTCGCGATGTCTTCCTCGGGTGCGAGCCCGAGCAAGGGTTTCAGGTCTTGCAGTCGATTTTCGCGTTCGGCCGCCAGACCGGCGCGCTCCTGTTCGAGCTTCGCCTGTTCTAGTGCGGCAGCATTGACTTCGACTACGGAAATTTCGCCAACCTTGGCCTTAGAGCGGGCAAGTTCGACAAACCGGGAGTTAACCTTGATCAAACGCTCCCGGAGCGCGACCTCTTCGTCAATGGCGAGCAGTTCAACGTAGAGCTTGGTGACCTCGCCAACCAGCAGACGCCGCCGATCATCCAGTGCGGCAGTGGCGGCTCCGATTCCGACGCGTGCGACGGCTTGCGCTTCGCGCAGGCGGTTACCGAGAGGGATCGCTTGGGTTATGCCCAAGTCGAATTTGCGCGCACCATTGTTGCCGGTAAGCAGGTCCGTCTGGGCACCGGCTTCGAGCGAAGGATTGGGCCGCAAACCGGCCTGCTCGACGCGCCCACGGGCGGCCTCGGCACCCAATGCGGAAGCGGCAAGTTCGCGGTTCTGCGCCAACGCCCGTTGAACGGCAGCGTCGAGCGAAAGCGGCTCCCCCGCTTTCACCGCAATGGCCAATACCGGCAGGATGGAAATGTAAAATAAGACAATACGGCGGGACATGGAGGTGTGGCATCTAAAACGCCGTAGCCATGGCCCAACCCTCAAAAAACGTTCAACAATCACCGCCGATTCCACCGTCACGCTAGGCAGCCGGATTGGCCTGCCCAGTAAAGATTGAGGGATGCGGCCCCTTGGTTACGTTTAATGACCAACTATCCATGAACTCCGATCCACTCGACGACTTGCTGGGAGCCTACTCCAAACAGTCAACGCCGACGCCGCCCGACCGCTTTACGACCGGGGTTTGGCAGGAAATCGAACTCCGCCGCAATCAGTCGTTCTGGCGCCGGCTGTTGCCCGCCTTGAACTGGCATGAACTGTTCCGTGAGCCGCGTGTGGCTCTTCCGGCGTTCGCACTGGCCGTGCTCATCGGCCTACTGCCGGCCGCAACGCTGCGATCCTATGGCGAGGTGCGGCTTGCCCGCGAATCGCTACATTTTGAAGTTTTTTCGACCAACCTCCCGGCCACTGCGCTTTGGGCCGGCCCTCATAACGTCCGTAAAACGCCATGAAACACCTCGCCGGTTTCTTCATCGCCGTCATCGCCGTCGCAGCATTGTCGTCCTTTTGCACCATGCGCTGGATCGAGGCGCGTCACGCGGCGACCATCGATCCGCACGAGTGGTTGCACTCCGAACTCAAGATTTCCACGGAACAACATCAGGCGCTGGAACCCCTTGAAGCAAAGTTCGCCGAGCGAAACCGCGTGCTGAGGGAGCAGATGCGCGCGGCCAACCACGAACTGGCGGTAGCTATCGGTAAAGGCCAGGCCAACTCACCCGAAATCACCGCCGCCGTCGGAAAAATCCACCTTCACATGGGTGAACTCCAGAACGCTTCCATCGACCACATTTTTGAGATGCGGGCGAAGCTCACGCCTGAGCAGGGTGCGACCCTGCTGCGGCTTGCTCAGCAAGCGCTCGATGACTCGCCCTGATCCGTGCCGTGGACCCTGACTTGCCCCTGCTTGAGCGGCTCGTCGCTGGCGAAGATTTAGCACTCAACGAGCTGATTCAACGCCACCGCGACGCCCTTTTTTCTTTCGCCTTTCGCTATCTGCGGGACGAGTCGGCGGCGAATGACGTGGTGCAAGAATGCTTCGTCCGGCTGTATTTCAAGGCAGTTTCTTTCAAGCCGCATTCGACCGTAAAGACATGGCTCTACACCATCGCATCCAATCTCTGCCGGGATCGATTACGCTGGCTCGGCAGACGGGGGAACAACGTCTCACTCGACGCCCCATCCCCGCACGGTGACGGCGAAACCCGACCGGAGCAGGCGGATACGTCTCCACTGCCATCGGAAACAACTGCCCAGGCGGACAGGTTTTCCACGCTACAACAAGCCATCGACCAGCTGCCACCTAAGCTCAAGCTCGCCGTGGTTTTGTGCTCGTTGGAGGGTAAAACACATCAGGAAGCGGCTGATATTCTCGGCATAACTCCCAAGACGGTCGAATTGCGGGTTTATCACGCTAAAGCGAAACTGCGTGAGCTCCTCGCCGACAGCTTAGCCAAGGAGTGAGCAGCTACCGGCCCCGCATCCAACGAACTCAGGGCGTCACCTTCATGTTAAACGCGGTCGGATGCCCCGAATTTGCCGAAACTTCATGCCCGAGAAACAACACCGGACCGCGACCGAGCAGAGAGGAGCTTCTTGGTTACGAAGCCGAAGATGCTTAGTATGCCTGCCAATACGACGATTGCGACACCGGGATTCACCACGTGTGGTGTGATGAGGATAAAATCCCCTCCACAATAAGAACATTTTCCGGGAACGGCTGAATGCACATAAGAATGCATCGGGCAGGTATAAAACGGAGAACTGTCATCTCTGGCGGGAGGCTTCCTTGCCGCGGGGGAAGAAGTAGCCGTTTGCGCATGTAAGAATGCGGCTCCGACTGTAATTGTCAGAACCGCGGCAATGGTGATGATGAATCTTGGTGTGTGCATGTTTTCGCTTTTGAGCTACGGGTTAAAAGGTTTCGGTCGTATGATCTCCGGCTATGGGCTGTGCTAGGTGGGGTTTGTCTTTCCGATGCTGCCTAGCGTTGGCGAAGGCAAAAGCGAGTGGCGCGAGCACGGTCAGTTGCAGAACTGGCAGCGCGCCAACGCCCAGCCCGGGGATCAGCGGCATTAACTCGCTGTAAGTGCTGCGCCCGTATCTCAACGCCAGCCGTTCCGCCACCACGGAAAAAACGAACCCAAGCGCCGCCAGAAATGCGTAAGTTTTCACACTGCCCGGCCAGGGCCACCGCTTGTTTTCGGTCCAAACGACGCCAATCCAATATCCGAACAAGATCATGCCGACATCGCCGCAAGCGGCCACGAGGTCTCGCCCAACGATCCGCGCCCAAGACAGGTGGGCCAAATTGCGAAAGGCGGGTGTCTGCGCCAATTCCCAGTGCCAGCACATCACAAACGCAGCCACGAGCGCAGTCCCGAGATACCCGATCGCATCCGCCTCACCAAGGGATCGTGAACTTGGTGCAGGGGTGTCCATGATGGGCAGACAGTTACTGCGCCACGTTTACCGTGAAACTGACCGACCCCTGACCATGAGGACCGTCGTAGTGCAACTGGGCGGTCCAATCGCCGGCCATGTCGGGCTTGATTTCAGCGCGATACCGCCCTGGTCCACCCGCGGGGCTGATCGTGCTGCCAGAGTGCATGACCATGTTTTGCATGTTCATATCGAGGTCGAATTTTACGGTGCCCACATCCACCGGCGCGCCGTTTGTGTCGAGGAATTCGATTGTGACCTCGTTCATCGCGAACCTGAGACCACCTTGAGGATGGTAGAAATTCACCGTGAGGCCGTTGGCCGTGCGCGTCGCAAACGGGGTGCCCAACGAATTGGCCGACATCGCCCGTGAGTCAGTTCGCTGATGCTGCCAAAGAACATAGCCTCCAGCAGCCACACCGAAGAGAACGACGAGTCCGATCCACGGCAATCGCCGCCGCCGCGGGGCAACTGCGTCTAACGGAGCCGCGAGTGGCAACGCATCGGTAGCGTCAGGCTCCGGCAGATGCCGCCTGCGCCAGAGAATATAGATCGTGGGATAGAGCAGCAGCTCGAGGACGGCCGATGTGACGACGCCGCCGATCATTGGCGCAGCAATCCGCTTCATCACATCCGCCCCAGCCTGGGTGACAGGAGACCACATGATCGGCAAAAGGCCGAAGAGAATGGCGCACACCGTCATGATTTTGGGTCGGATGCGTTGCACGGCACCCTCGATTACGGCGGCGCGCAGATCGGCAGGCGTCCGCAGCCGGCCCTCGGCGGCGAATTTGTCCCAAGCGTGGTCGAGATAAAGCAGCATGACGACGCCTGTCTCAGCATCGAGTCCGGCGAGCGCAATAAGACCGACCCAGACGGCCACGCTCATGTTGTAGTCCAAAATGTAGAGGAACCAAAACGCGCCCACGAGGGAGAACGGCACTGCGAGCAGCACGATCACAGTGCGCGCCACTGACCGCGTGTTCAGGTAAATCAGGAGAAAGATAATCAGGAGCGTGAACGGGATGACGACCGCGAGGCGTTGCTCCGCGCTCTTCAGATACTCGAATTGCCCAGCCCACTGGATGTAGTAGCCGGGCGGAAATTTTACCTGTTCCTGCACGCGTTTCGCGGCGGCATCGACGTAGCCCTGGATGTCATCCGTCGTAACGTCCACGAACACAAACCCCACGAGCTGGCCGTTTTCGTTACGGATAGAAGGCGGGCCGGTGCGAAAGCCGATGTCGGCCAACACGGAAATCGGCACTTGGGCGCCGGTCGGTGTGGGCACAAGCACGCGCTTGAGCGCGTCGAGATCCTCGCGGAAATCCCGCGCGTAGCGCACGCTGATCGGATAGCGCTCACGGCCCTCGACGGTGGTCGCGATGGTTTTACCGCCGATGGCTGTCTCGATGATGTCGTTCACGTCGCCCGAGGTGAGGCCGTAGCGGGCTGCCGCTTCGCGTTTGACGGTGAAATCGAGGAAGTAGCCGCCCGTTGTCCGCTCTGCGAAAACGCTGCGCGTATTGGGGAAATCGGTCAGCGCCTTCTCAATCTGGACGCCAACATCCTGAATGACTCCAAGATCGGGGCCGAAAACCTTCACCCCGAGCACCGAGCGGAACCCGGTCGTCAGCATTTCCGTGCGCGTCTGGATCGGCATCCAGAAGATATTGGCCATGCCCGGCGTCTTCAGCTTAACATTCATCTCCGCGATGATTTTGTCCCACGTCATGCCGGTGCGCCATTTTTCGTGCGGCTTGAGCAGGACCACGGTCTCAAACATTGAGAGCGGTGCGGGATCGGTGGGTGTCTCGGATTGACCGGCCTTGCCGAAGACGCGTTCGACCTCGGGGATTTCATGCAGCAACCGGTCTTGAAGCTGGAGAATGCGCGTCGCCTCGTTGATCGACATGCCAGGCACCGCTGTTGGCATGAAGAGGATCGTCCCCTCATTGAGCGGCGGCATGAATTCCGTGCCTAGCTTCCGGTAGGGATAAATGGTTGCGGCGAGGATAAGAGCCGCGGTGATGAGCGTCAGCCAGCGGAACCGCAGGACAAAATGCACGAACGGCTGGTAGGCCCAGATCAGGAAACGGTTTACCGGGTTTTTGGTTTCCGGCGTGATCTTGCCGCGAATGAGCAACGTCATCAGCACCGGCACCAGCGTGACGCCGAGCAACGCGGCGAAAAACATCGCGAAGGTCTTGGTGAAGGCCAGCGGCTTGAAGAGCCGGCCCTCCTGCCCTGTGAGCGAGAAGACCGGGACAAAGCTTACCGTGATGACGAGCAGCGAGAAAAACAGCGGACGCCCCACGCTCTTCGCCGCCGCGACGATAACTTCGGCGCGTTCGCGGCCATCGGGATCACGGCCGTGTTTCTCACGGAAGTGCTCAAGGTATTTGTGCGCGTTCTCTACCATGATGATCGCTGCGTCCACCATCGCACCGATGGCTATGGCAATGCCGCCGAGCGACATGATGTTTGAGGTGAGCCCGAGCCAGTGCATCGGGAGAAACGATAGGATGATTGCGACAGGCAGCGTAATGATCGCCACCAGCGCCGAGCGCACATGCCAGAGGAAGACGAGGCAGACGAGCGCGACCACAATGCTCTCCTCGATCAATTTTTCGCGGAGCGTGTCGATGGACGCATGGATCAATTCGCTCCGGTCGTAAGTAGGCACGATCTTCACGCCGGGCGGCAGCGAGGGTTCGATCTCCTTTAGCTTCTTCTTGATGCCGTCGATGACCGTAAGCGCGTTTTCGCCATAGCGCATGACGACGATGCCGCCGACCACTTCCCCTTTGCCGTCGAGTTCGGCCACCCCGCGCCGGAGATCGCCGCCGACGTGGACGGTGCCAACATTTTTCACATAGACCGGCGTGCCATTGACGACCTTGAGCGGGATCGTTTCCAAGTCGGCGAGACTCTTGATGTAGCCACGACCCCGCACGTAATACTCCGTCGAGGAAACCTCGAAAATCTTTCCGCCCACGTCGTTATTCGACATGCGGATTTTCGCGACCACATCGGCCAGCGGGATTCCGTAGGCGACGAGTTTATTGGGATCAAGATCGACCTGGTATTGCTTCACGAAGCCTCCCACTGGCGCGACTTCGGCCACCCCTTTGACGGATTCGAGGGCGTAGCGCAGATGCCAGTCCTGAAAACTACGCAGTTGGGATAGGTCGTTTTTCCCGGTCTCGTCCACTAGGGCGTATTCGTAAACCCAGCCGACCCCGGTTGCGTCCGGGCCGATGACAGGATTGACGCCTTCGGGGAGCGAACCACGAACGGAGTTAAGGTATTCGATGACGCGGGAGCGCGCCCAATAAATGTCCGTGCCGTCCTCGAAGATGACGTAAACAAAAGACTTTCCGAACATCGACTCGCCACGGACGAATTTCACCTTGGGCGCGGCGATAAAGCGCGTGGAGATGGGATAAGTGATTTGGTCTTCCACCAAATCGGGGGAACGGCCCTCCCAATCGGTGTAAACGATCACCTGCACATCGCTGAGATCGGGAATTGCGTCCAGCGGCGTGTGCTGAAGTGACCAGAGGCCACCGGCCAGGGCGAACAGCAGCAGGATGAAAACGAGGAAGCGGTTGCGGGCGCTGACCTCAATGACCCGCTCGATAAACGTCGGGGCGGCGGCTGGAGGAGTCTCGTTCATGGGCGCATTACCAGGATTTCAGCGCGCCCTGCACCTTCGACTCGGCGTCGATCAGGAAGTTGGCGCTCGATACAACGCGTTCGTCTTCCTTGAGGCCGGACGTAACCGAATAAACGTCACCGAACTTGCCGCCAAGTTCGATGAAGCGCGGCTCCAGTTTACCGCCACCCTTGTCCACAAAGACGATGTTGTGCTTGCCCGTAGGAAGCACGGCGTTGATCGGCACGGTCAGAGCTTCGCCGCGATCCAACGTCAGTTCGACATCCACATACATATCGGGACGCAACTTCAGGTCAGGATTTTCGACATCAATCCGCACGCGGCCGGTGCGTTTCATTTCGTTCAGAAACGGATCGACGAGCGCGATCTTGCCCGCGATTTTTTCGCCGGGCAGCGATGATGACGTGATGGACACCGCCATGCCGGGTTTAATCTGCGGCAGCTCCTCCTGGTAGAATTCGGCCCACACCCACACGGCCGTCAGATCGGCGACATCGACGAGATGGTCGCCGGTCATCACGCGCCGGCCCTGATCGACGCCGATTGTTTCGACGATGCCCCGAAACGGCGAAGCAAGCTGAAGATTCGCCACCGCCGCACGCGATTCACCAAGCGCGTCGATTTGCGCTTCGCCAATGTTCCACTGGCTGAGGCGTTGGCGGGCCGAAGCGAGCAGACGCTCGGCATTTTCCTTCGTCGCCACCGAACCGTTCTTCTCCGCCTGATCGCGCATCCGCAATAGATCGAGAAATTCGTTCTGCGTCGCCATGAGGTCGGGGCTGTAGATGTCCATCAACACCTGCCCTTTTTCCACCATTTCACCCGGCGCGAACACTTTCAGGTTTTGAATGTAACCATCGACGCGAGTGACGTAGTCCCAATGCCGCTGCTTATCCACAGCCACTGTTCCGACGGCCCGAATGGTTGATTGAAGCGGCCCGCGGACCACCTTCGCGTAGGTGACGCCGATTAGCTGCTGGCGGTCTAGCGGGATGCTGAACTCGCTTGGCTGATCGGGGTTCATAGCAGGTGCAGTCATGGCATCGCCCGACATGCTCGCCATGCCGGTGGGCGCGCCCGACTCGGGGTGCTCGTGGCCCTTCTTCATGACTGCGGTAAGGTCCATTGAACAAATCGGACATTTGGCTTTCGGATCGTGCGACTTCACCGACGGGTGCATTGAACACGTGTAGTAGTCCACGCCGTCATCGGGTGCGGCCATCTTGTCGGCCTTGGAGCACGCGGACAGAAAGCCCATTGCGACGGCGCTGAACCCAACAGCGAAAAACAGGAAAAGCGGTTTTAGTTTCATTTGGATTCTCGAGGCATGTTCATGGGTTTGTCGGCCGGTTCCGCGCGGTAAAATGCGGAGAAATCTGCGATGCCCGTCAGCAGCGTAAGTTCAGCGGTCACACGCGACTGCTCGGCAAGTGCTTGGGCCAGCATCAGCCGGTGATCGACCAGCATCCGGCGGGCATCTAGCACGTCTTGAAACAGGCCGAGCGAGTTCGCCCACGCGTTGCTCGCGCTGGAGAGAGTCTGTTCCGTCAGCGGAATCAGCTCGTCCCGATAGAGCAGTGCCTGACGGCGCGCGGCATCGAGCTCGACAATGAAATGATGCGTCTCCTCCCGGATCGTCAACTTGTAGTCCGCTGCGTCGTGCTCGCTCGCGCGCACCTTGGCACGGTCGCGTGCGTAGTCGCTGGCGTAACGGCGGTCGTTGAGCCACGGCAGCGTGAAGTTCACCGTGACCATGCCTTCGCGAAAACCCGCGTCGCCGGTGTAGCTGCGTCCCTGCACGCCGACGCCGATTTCCGGCCGGCGTTGCTCGCGGGTCACGCGCGACATCGCCTCTGCCTGCGCGGCCTCCTGTTGGATGACTTTCAGTTTGGGCTCGGCCTGCAAGGCAGCGTTCACCAGCTCATCACTGTAGGGCAGCGAAGCCTGCACCATCGGCAAGGTGACGACGGGCCAAGCAGCGTGAAGGTCGCGATTCAAGAAGCGGTTCACTTCCACCTGCTGATGCTCCCGCTCAAGCTTGAGCGTCTTGAGGTGATCGAGCGTCTTGGCCCGCTCCGTTTGAATCTTCAGCCATTCCACCTGGCTCGCCTTGCCGACCCGGTAGCGGTGATCTACTGCCGCCAGCGTCGCTTCCAGCCAGCCGAGGTCTTGTTCCGTCAACTCGATGGTGCTGTCGTCGAGCGCAAGACCGGCGAGGGCGACCTGCAAATCTCTCCGCAGCTTCGCCGTCTCGAAAGCCACCGTCAGCTTCTCTTTCGAGGCATCGGCGGCGGCGGCTTCCCGCGCCAGCTTCGGGCGGTCAAAGAGTGGCAGTTTCTGCTCCACCCCGTAGATCAGGTTGCCTTCCTCGGATGACTTGAAGCCACGCGAGGTGGGCAGCGAAAGCCCAACGATGAACATCGGGTCTTCCCAAGTGCGCACGCCATCGACCGCCGAGGCTGCGGCATCGGCACGCGCCCCCGCCGCCGCAATGGCCGGGTTGTGCTCGCGCGCTTCGACCAGAAGCTTGTCCACGAAGACAGGCGTCACCTCGACCGTCGGTTGGGGCACGGCCGAAGGCGCAACCTCAGCTCGCGCCGCGATCACGAGTGAACTCAGGAGCAGGCAGCTCGTGGATAAACGTTTGAACATGGTGGCAGGAAACGTGGAATGCTGGACGAGCACGCGACCGGCCACTTACTTCATTTTCTTCGGACTGCCACAGGTCAGCATCGCTTTGCCGAAATACGGGTTCTGCGTTTTGCCCGTCGCCTGGACCCAATCGGAATCAGCCATCGGGCAATACATCACGACCAAATCCTTTTGCCCAGCCGCGAGCGGTTCGACGGCCACGCTCAAGGCTCTGAACGCGCCGCGAGCGGCCTCGATTTTAGATGTCTTGGCGAGGGCGTCGGCCTTGGCCGCGATGTCCTTATTGTCGCTCATCCCCGCGTGCTCTGCGAGAATCGAGGCGGCGACTTTGGCTGCGGCGAGGTCGTCCGCCGCCAGCGCGGTCGAAACTTTGACGTAGGCTGATAATATTTCCGGCTTCATATCGCTTTTCATGTCCATCGCGTCGGCTGCCGCGAGGCGGGCCGCGCCGAGAAGAAAGCTGATCAAAAGCAGGGAACGGGAGAGCAGTGTCATAGGAGGAACAGGCTAATGGTTATGGTTGCGAACGGGTAATACGCCGATTCGCGGAGAAACCCTCGGGGTTTCTCAAAAAAATGCCGCCAATGACTCCCGCAGGAGCGTCCGAGCCCGATAGAGCCGGGTCTCAACAGCCTTAGCCGAGCACCCGACGACCTCCGCAGCCTCGGCGAGCGACAGGTCTTCGTATTCGCAGAGCAGAACCGCTGTTTTCAGCGGTTCGGGCAGTGCCTCCACCGCGGAGCGCACCGTTTGCGCGGTTTCAGCCCGTAGCAGGTCCGAATCGGGCGCGGCCCCGGAAGTATCCACGGAGCGATCGCTCGCCGCCGCGAGCCCGGCCTCATCAAGGGGCACGGACGGACGGACCTTGCGACGGCGGATGCCATCACGGCAGAGATTGAGCGCGATGGAGAAAAGCCAGGTCGAAAACTTCGCTCCGGGACGGAATTTTGCCCGATGTGTATAAACCCGGACGAACGTCTCTTGAGCCAGGTCGAGCGCGTCCGCCTCGTTATTCAGGGAACGATAGATAAAACGGCGCAGCGGTATTTGCCACCGGTCCATCAACGTGGTGAGGGCACGGTCATCGCCTCCTTGCAGGCGTGCCATCAGTTCGCTATCATCGGGAGATGTGTCGGAATCCGTCACCGGGAGGCAGCGAACATCCCCGCCGGGTCGCCTTCGATGAGCTGCATCTTGATCATTTCGAGATAGCGCGGGCCTTGTCCCGGTGACATGCACGCCGCCACGTCATAGGCATATTTGAGCATCGAGGCGTGGCATTCACTTTGGATACGTGCCTGCTCCGCGATAAGGGTGCCGGCCTCGGCGGACCAACTGGTCTGGTTCTTGAGCAAGTCGGCGAGCTGGCGATGGGCCGCCATATAGCGCGAGCAATGATCGGCGCATATCGGGCTATAGGCGTGGTGCAAGGCCAGCACCTTGTCGTATTGCGCAGGCGTGAGGGCGAATTCCTGCTTGAGCCATGCCAGCTCGGCGTCGGTGCCGTCGGGTGTCACAACGACCACCGAGGCCATCGCACGGTGATAGCAAACGTAGTAGGAGACCACCGCGACCGCGACGACGAGGCCGAGCAGGACGAAGAATTTCTTCATCGAGACGGACGCGACAGGGTCGCGGTCATTGCCATCGGATCAATCGACGCAAGGTAGTGTCGGGCCGAATCCAGCCGGTATTGCTCGCGCATGTGATCGGCGCGCATGTTCGCGGCCGTGATGCTGAGTGTCGCCGTCACCACGAGGAGCGCCGAGGCGTAAACGGGTTTGGGCAATTGCACGAAAAGCCACTCGCGCAGCGTTGCCCAAACACCGGCCGCAGTGCGCTCCTCCTGGGCCGAGATTCGCTGCCAGACGGCAGCATTGAAACCGGGAGCCGGCGGCGGCGAGACCTGCCACGCGCCGAGCACTTCCCGTAGCTTTGGATCTTGGTCTTTGTTCATGGTATCAGAGAGTTGCCTCTCGCCCGACCAAGTTCGTCGGCCGGGCAAAAGGTGATTCACGGCAGATTAGCCTTTCTTGGCATTAGCGCACGCCTGCTGGCAGCGCCAGTCGTTCTTCATCATCTCGGGCGTGCAGGCCACCGACCGGTATTGTGGGCCTTTGGAGAAGCCGGGATTTGGCACCAGCATCCGCGCGCAGGTCAGACTCGGAGGAGGGGCCGGCGTTTCCTGGACAGGCATTGAGGCAGCGGGCTTGGCCGCGGGACGGTTCCAGAATTGAGGGCCGGGGCCGGCTACGGCCGCTGCACTGAATGCGCCACCGAGGACGGCGACGAGGATGAATTTTATGAGGGTTTTCATGGTAATATCGGGGTTAAGGACAGGGGCTGTCTTGTGGTAATACGCCGTTGCGGAAGAAATCCCTTGGATTATCTGCTGCCGAGCGACCTGAGATCAGGAACGGCAGGCGCTCTGGCACTCCGGGTTGGATGCCATCATCTCTGGCGTGCAGTTGACACTCTTCAACGCAACCCGCGACGAGCCGGGACCGGTGGTGTGCATGAGCATGTGGGCACACGTCAGCTTGGTGGGCTCAGGCTTGGCGGGCGTGGCCACACCGCATTGGCTCCGGCACGCTTCGTTGGTCCGCAGCAGTTCGACCGAGCATGAAACTGACACCCAGGGCACCCGATCCGAACCAGGGCCGGTGTTGCGCACGAGCATGTGCTCGCAGGCGAGGACAGAGCCGTCGTTGGCTGGCGCAGCGACCTTTACGGCCGGAGATGAAGCGGAACGATTCCAAAACTGGGGGCCGGGGCCGGCGATGGCCGATGCGCTGAAAGAGCCGCCGAGGGCGGCAACGAGGAGGAATTTTGTGAGGGTTTTCATGATGGGATTTTGATTGGCCGGATTAAACTAACCCGGTTGCAATCGTGATACGCACCCGCCCGACAAAACCCTCGGGCTTTCGTCGCTTGCCTGCGCGCTATTTGGAGTGGTGAAGCAGTCTCAGTGAATTCGCCACCACCAGCAGTGTCGCACCGGTGTCCGCCATAATCGCCAGCCAAAGGCTCGCGTGGCCCAAGAGCGTCAGAATCAAAAAGAGTGCTTTCAGAGCCAAAGCGAAGCTGATGTTGAAGCGGATGATCCCAAGTGTGCGCCGACCAAGCCTAATGGTTTCGGCGATCTTCCCGAGGTCGTCCGTCATTAAGGTGATGTCCGCCGTCTCAATGGCAGCGTCGGTGCCAGCACCACCCATCGCGATTCCGATTGTGGCTGTCGCCATCGCAGGTGCGTCGTTTACACCGTCGCCGACCATGCCGACTGAACCATGCTTTTCACGGAGAGCTTTTACGGCCGTGACTTTGTCGTCAGGCAGCAGGTCGCCGCGCGCCTCATCAATGCCTACCTGTTTTGCGATAGAATCCGCCGTGCGCTGATTGTCGCCGCTCAACATTACGACCGATTCAATGCCGGCGGCGTGCAGCGCCTTGATCGCCTCGGCCGCATTGGGCCGCACCGTGTCACCGACCGCGATGATGCCGAGCACTTCGCCTTTGCAGTCACCATGCGGACGATGACCGACCACGATCACCGACTGGCCTTTGCTTTCGATGCCGGAAAGCCGGCGTTCGATCTCCTCTGAGCACACGCCTAGCTCGTGGGTGAAACGATGATTGCCGACAAAATACGCGTGTCCGTCGATAACGCCCTCGGCACCGCGACCGCTGCTCGCCTGATAATTTTCGGCGCGTGGAAAATCGACGCCTCGGCTTTTGACGTGTTCGACGATGGCTTTCGCCAGAGGGTGCGACGAATGAACGTCAACCGCGGCAGCGACTCGCAGGATTTCCGGTTCTGCGATGTTGCCGATGATCTCCACCCCCTGCACTTGCGGTTTCCCTTCCGTGATCGTGCCGGTCTTGTCCAGGGCGAGCGCCTTGAGTTTCGCGATGGATTCCAGATGGGCTCCGCCTTTGACGAGCACGCCACGTTTTGCCAGCGCGGCCATGCCCGCGACGATGCTAACGGGCGTGGAAATCACCAGTGCGCACGGGCACGCGATGATGAGCAGCACGCACGCGCGATAAAGCCATTGCGACCAGTCGCCACCGAGGAAGACCGGCGGAACTAAGAAGATGAGCAATGCGACCACCGTCACCGCTGGAGTGTAATACCGGGCGAACACATCCACGAAACGCTGCGTCGGTGCTTTCTGCTCCTGCGCTTCCTTCACAAGGCGAATAATACGGGAGAGCGTCGTATCTCCCGCCGCCTTGGTAACTCGGATTTCCAGCGAACCCTCACCGTTGACGGTGCCGGCAAAAACCGTATCACCCTTCTTTTTGTCCACTGGCACCGACTCGCCCGTGATCGGCGCTTGGTTGACGGACGACTCGCCCGTCAGAACTTCGCCGTCGAGCGGGATGTTCATCCCGGATTTGACGGCAACGGTTTCATCCACGCGCACCTCTTCAACTGGCACGTCGGCGAACTGGCCTTCCCGCTTCACGGTCGCAGTTTTTGGCGCGATTTCCAGCAGGGCCTCGACTGCGCGCTGTGCGCGGCGGTCGGCCCAACCTTCGAGCCACTCCGCGACACCAAAGAGAAATACCACCGTCGCTGCCTCCGCCCACTGGCCGACGATGGACGCGCCGACGGCTGCGATAATGACGAGCAGGTTGATGTCTGGGCGCAGCCGCAGCACGGCGCGCCACGCTTTAGGCAGCAGAAACCAGCCGCCCGTAAGCATGGCGGCGGTGAAAAGGGCTTTCTCGCCGATGGCCGGAAGCGCCTTTGTCCATTGCGCGAGCAATCCAAGTCCCGCCAGCACACCGGAAGCAATCAGGCTGCGAGTTTCCCACGGGTTCGAGCTATGATCGCAACCCTCATGCTCATGCTCCCCGTGATCGTGGCCGCAGTCATGCGGTTCATGCTTGTGGCCATCGTCCGCCGGCTCGTGGGTGTGATCGTGTGGTTTCATGGGCAGGCCGCAGTGTTTTTGAAGTGATTTATTGGGGGCTAATGATTGTGAGACCTATGCCCCCTCCCCCCATAGGTCGCAAGGCTGATTATCGGCTCGCGGCAGGAGCGTTTGTTTGCAGAATTGTTTCATGGCTAGTTCACATCGCGAAAAACACCCACCACAAGAAGTGCAGGCTTTGATGACCCGGCTGCGAAAGATCACCGGCCAGCTCAAGGCTGTGGAGGGCATGTTGGCGGATGACTACGATTGCTCCGAGGTTCTCATGCAATTGGTCTCTGCCCGGAGCGCCATCAAGGCCCTTTCCGAGAAGCTTATCCATTCCCACATGGAAACGTGCATTGAAGGCGCGACTTCGCCGCTTGAAGCCAAGCGTAAGCTTCGCGATCTGCTGACCGTGCTGGAGCGTTATGTGGACTGAGCGGGGCTTCATCTTCTGGTAGTTCCCGCCGGCCTAGCTTTATAGTGCGACTTTCGGTGGCCATGCTTGCGCCACCAAAAGCGAAACGACTCACCAATTGCGCCGGCGGTGATCCCGAGAATCCCGCCTGCTTGCATCACCATCATGCCACCGTGCCGGACTATTTCGACAATGAGACCGATGACTAAGCCTGCGCAGGCACCCAAGACCAAACCTGTCATGGCAAATTCTGGTTTTGGTGACTCTGTGCCTTTCCTTCGCTTGTTCATGTGACCGGGAGCTAGGCCCCGCTAGCTGTGCGGTGCAGCGATGCTCCCGTCGTGCGCGCGCACCTCAATCCGGGTTACACTTTGGGGTAGAGGCTCCAGCTTGAGGGAATAATAGCCCACCCGGCCTCCATGACGGGAATGCCCCAAGCTCTGCGGAGAAAAATGAATGGGTTTATCCAGCACAACCGTTCCGGCTTGGTCGTAGAATAGAATATCCAAATGCGAAAACGCAGTAGTGCTTGCGCCGGGCTTTTTCGCAATCGTGCCAGCCAATTCAAGCTCGCCGTGATTTATCTGGAAGCGCGGCCCGTTGACCTGCACTTGGGCCGAGGAAGTGACCTCAAGCGCCAAGCCGTGCGATTGAACCGCCGTCGCCGGGCGAGTTAAGTTCAGACAGCCGGAAAGAAACACGCCGCCAAAGATGAAGGCTAATGCCGAAAGCCTGGTCGTTTTCATGTGAGTTCCTGGGTTGAGGGAGGCTCGGGCAGGCGCACCTCAGGCGCTGGGTGCCCGTCCCGTTCGAACACCCGGTAGAGGGTTGGCAGGAGGTAAAGCGTGAGCAGTGTCGAACTGACGAGGCCGCCAATAACGACCGCCGCGAGCGGCTTCTGGATTTCGCTGCCGGGGCCGGTCGCGAACAGCATCGGGATCAGGCCGAGCGCCGCCACGCTGGCAGTGATGAGCACGGGGCGCAGGCGCAGCACCGCCCCTTCAATCACCGCGTCCGCCACTTTCATTCCCTCGCGACGCAGTTCGTTGAAGTAGCTGACCATCACGACGCCGTTGAGCACGGCGACGCCAAACAGCGCGATGAACCCGACGCTCGCGCTGACACTCAGGTTGAACTCACCCACAACAAGGGCGATGATGCCGCCGATGAGGGCGAAGGGAATGTTGAGTATAATCAAT
The DNA here is from genome assembly GCA_035549095.1 of Lacunisphaera sp. Lineage (GTDB taxonomy): Bacteria > Verrucomicrobiota > Verrucomicrobiia > Opitutales > Opitutaceae > Lacunisphaera. The sequence goes on from DASZRV010000029.1 coordinate 99,766, forward strand.
ACCGCCTGCTTCACCGAGTTGAATGAGCTGAACAGCAGCAGGAAAATCGCCGCGATGGTGATTGGCACCACAATGGCGAAGCGCTTCATGGCCCGTTGTTGGTTCTCAAACTGGCCACCCCAAGTGATGAGATAGCCTGGTGGCAGCTTGACCGCGGAGTCGATTTTCTCCTGCGCCTCGGCAACAAAACCACCGAGGTCGCGGCCTGTAACATTGCATTCGATCACAATGCGCCGTTGGCCCATCTCACGGCTGATTTGGGCCGGACCTTCGCTGACCGTCACAGTGGCGAGTTGACCGAGGGGAATAAGCGCGCCACCCGGCGAAGGAATCAGCAATTCGCGGATGGGGGCGACATCGTTCCGGGCGGACTCGGGAAAACGCACGGCGAGACCGAAGACTTTCAACCCCTCGTAAACCTTGCTGGCCTCCTTCCCGCCGATGGCAATTTCGATGACGTTCTGAACGTCAGCGACGTTGATCCCATAGCGGGCGATCTTGTCGCGGTCGATTTCGATTTGGAGATAAGCCAGACCGCTGACCTTCTCGACATTAATGTCCGTCGCGCCGGCTACCTTGCCCAGCACGCGGGACACGGCCTCGGCTTTCGCCTTCAGCACGTCGAGGTCGTCGCCGAATATCTTGATGCCGATGGCGGACTTGACGCCGCTGACCAGTTCATCGACGCGCAGCGCGATGGGTTGTGAGAAGCTTGACGCCACACCGGGCAATTCCGCGAGCGCCTCGCGCATCTTTTCAACCAACTCCTCCTTGGATTTGGTCGTCGTCCATTCCTCGCGCGGTTTGAGCGTCACGATGACATCGCTCAATTCTACTCCCATCGGATCAGAGGCAATGTCGGCCCGACCCGTTTTGGAAACTACGTCGATAACCTCGGGGAACTGCTTGAGGATTTTTTCCGCCTCGGTTTGCAGCGCGAGCGACTGCGGCAAGGAAATGCTCGGAATGCGAAACGTCTGCACCGCGATGGAGCCCTCGTCGAGGGCTGGCAGAAACTCCGTTCCGATGCGCGGCACGAGCGAGAAAACCCCGCCCAGTGCGAGCACGGCGACCAGCGCCACGAGCCAGGGGTATCGCACGCACGGCTTGAGTGTCACGAGGTAGAGCTGCTTCAGCCATCGGATGTGAAACACATCGCGCTCGTGTGGCACCTGCTTGAGGAAGAACGTGCAGAGCATGGGCACGAACGTGAGGGAGAGAATCAGCGAACCGAGCAGTGCAAACGAGATCGTGAACGCGAGTGGCGAGAACATTTTCCCCTCGAATCCTTCCAGTGTGAAGAGCGGCAGAAACACGATGATGATGATCGCGATGCCGAAAACGATGGGCCGACCCACTTCCTTGGCGGCATAGAGCACAGTCTCAATCTTGCCGGCATGAACGTGATTCAGCTTGCCGGGTGGCTCCGTGAGATGCCGGTGGACATTTTCCACCATCACGACCGCGCCGTCCGCCATCATGCCAATGCCAATGGCAAGGCCACCGAGCGACATGAGGTTCGCGCTCAGGCCATACCATTTCATGAGGATGAAGGCGAAGAGCGCCGCCAGCGGCAGCACGAGGGTGACGATAATCGCACCGCGCACATCGGCGAGCAGCACGATGAGCATGATGAGCACGAAGATCGCTCCCTCCTGAAGGGCCTTGGTGACGGTGTGAATGGCCTTCTTCACAAGGTCCGTGCGGTCGTAAAACGGCACCAGTTCGACGCCCTTCGGCAGGGCCTTCTGAATTGCGGGCAACTTTTCCTTAACGGCGTTGACCACATCGCGACCGCTCGCGCCTTTCAGCATGAGCACGATGCCGGCCACCGCTTCGCCCTTCCCGTTGGCCGTGACCGCACCCTGCCGCAGCTCTGCGCCGATTTTGACCGCAGCGAGATCGCGAATGTAAACCGGGGTGTGCGTCTGCACCGCCACAATAATGTTTTCGATGTCCCGCACGTCCTTCACCAAGCCCAAGCCGCGCACAATGTATTGCTCGGATTTATGCTCGATGTAGTTGCCGCTGGCATTCGCATTATTCTTTTCCAGCGCCTCGAAGACCTGCGCGAGCGTGATGCCGAAGGAAGTCAGCCGGTCCGGGTTCACGATGACCTGATACTGCTTCACCAGGCCACCGAACGAGTTCACGTCAGTAACACCCGGCACGGTGCGCAGGATTGGACGCACGATGTAGTCCTGCACCGTGCGCAACTCCGTCGCGCCGTATTTCGGATTTTCGCTGACAAGCGTGTATTGAAAGACCTCACCGAGGCCGGTCGTGATCGGTCCGAGTTGGACATCGACCCCGCCCGGCAGGCTGCCACGCACGCTTTGCAGGCGTTCGCTGACAAGCTGGCGCGCGAAATAGTCGTCCACGCCGTCTTCAAACACGATGGTGATGGCAGTCAGGCCGATCTTTGAGACAGAGCGGATTTGCGTGAGGCGCGGCAGGCCCGCGATACCCATTTCAATGGGACGCGTGACGAGTTTTTCTACTTCGGGGGGTGACATGCCACCCGCCGTGGCGAGCACCTGCACCTGCACATTCGTCACGTCGGGAAACGCGTCGATGGGAATTTGTTTTACCGCAAGGATGCCAAAGCCGGTCAGCACCAAAGTCGCCAGAATGACGAGCATTCGCTGGCGGACGGAGAAATTGAGGATGGCGTTAATCATGTTTTATTCCTCCCCCAGGTCGCCCTTCAGCAGTTCCGATTTCAGGATGAAGCTGCCTTCGGTGACGACGTGCTCACCCTCCTTGATTCCCTCCACAATTTGCACCCGGCCGTGCTGTTCGAGGCCGGTCTTGACGACGCGCTTTTCGAACTTCGTTTCACTGAGCGCGACGAAAACGATTTGTTCGTCCTCCAGCGTTTGCAGCGCCTGATCGGAAATTACCAGCACGTCCTTGACGGCGGTCGTGGCGATTTCCACGTCCGCGAACATGCCGGGCTTCAAGCGACCGTCGGCGTTGTTGACCTCGATGCGCACCTCCAGCGTGCGCGACTCCGTTTCGATCCGGTTGCCGAGCAACACCACATTGCCGTGAAAGGTTTCGCCGGGATACGCGAGCGCGGTGAACGAGGCTTCCTGCCCGAGCTGGACCGCGGCGATGTCCCGCTCTTTGACCTCGGCGAGCACCCACAAATCCGTCGGGTCGCTGATGGTATAGACTTCGGTTTCCTTGCCGATGAGTTCGCCCACCGTGCTTTTGCGTTCCGTGATATGGCCCTCGATCGGCGCTTTGAGTTCGAGGGATTTGCCGAGCAATTCCGGCGTCTCGACCAGGCCCATTACGTCACCAGCTTTGACGCTCTGGTTGAGATCGAAGTTAAGCTTGGTGAGTCTGCCCTCGAAGGTGGCGCGGACCTTGGCGGTTTTGTTGAGGTTCTCGCCGATGCGGCCGACGGCTTTGAGCGTCATGTCAAGACTGCCACGTGCGACGATCTCGTTTTTGACGGCGACGCGCGCGAGGTTTTCTTTCGTCAAGGTGACGACATTTTCTTCGTGCTTGGTCTTGGCTTCTACTGCCGGTTTTTCAGCCGCTTCTTTTTTGCCGCAACCGCTCAATGCGACGAGGAGGAGTGCAGCCGTGCTGCGAAGGATGAGTGATTTCATGAAAGGATCAGGGATTGGTTTTAGAAATTTGGAATTCGAGAGGCACACCGACCGCCGATTCGAGTTCGGCGCGGTGGGTGGCGACGCTGGCCACGGCTTCATAATAGTCGGCGAGCGTGTCGAAATAGGTGCGCTTGGCGTCGAGGTAGATGAGGAGTGAGGTCGCGTTTTGCGCATAGCTCTTCTCCGCCTGTTCGACCACGGCCTTGAGCTGCTCTAAGTATGCGGGCGCATAGAGCGCGAGCTGCCTGCGGGCCGTGGCCAGCTGCGTGGCGGCCTTCGTGACCGCTCCGGTTATTTCCCGCCGCAGCTGTTCCGTTTCAGCCAGCACTTTTCGCTGCTCGGCAGTCGCCGTTTGAAGTTCGCCCCTCCCATAATTCTTGTTTGGCAGCGAAACGGTCGCACCGATGCTGAGCACCTGCTCCGATTTGCTGTATTCCAGCGACGGTCCGACGGAGACTTCCGGCTTCCGCGCCAGCCGTGCTTTGCGCACGCTCAGGCCGGCAATTTCCGCCTGCATCGCCTGCACACGCAGGCTCGGATTGTCCGCCAGTGCGGCGGCGAGCAGGTCAGGCAATGTCCGTTCCGGCGCGGCGCCAGCCAGGACGCCCGTGATTTCGAGCGGGGCCGAAGGATCGCGGCCCAGCAGTGAATTCAGTTCCACGCGTGCTGCCGCAATCTCTCCTTCGGCCGCACCCAGCAGTTTTTTCGCGGTGATGACATCGCCCTGACTTTTGACCGCCTCGAAATCTGAAGCATAGCCGCTAGCCGCGCGCTTGGTCGCGGCTTGTTGAAAGGTCTGCGCCGACTCGAGCTGTTGCTGGCGGATCTCAACAATGCCTTGGGCAGCCAGCAGTTCGTAGAACGCCTTGCGCACGGCTGCCGCGAGCTGAAAACGAAGCCCTTCGATGCCGAGTTTCCTCAACTCGACGTTGCGCTCGGCAATCGACACGAGCAGTTCACGTTTTCCCGCGAAGACGAATTGCTGGGTCAGGCCGAGCGTGCCTTTGAACTCATTGTGCGAACTGTCGCCTTCGCGGACATGCTTTAGTCCGGGAGCGAAGAAAAGTTCGGGGTTGGGCTTGGTTTGGGCTGTCAGCGTTTCGCCGCGTGCGGAGTCGATGTCGGCTTCGATCACCCGCAGGGCGGGGCTTTGGGCAACCGCCTCGGCAATCGCCGATTCCAAGGTCAATCTGTCGCTCGACGCAGTAGGGGCGACCGTGGGCGGAGACGGTGGTTCATCCGCGCCGAGCGCGGGCCGGGCGGCGCACAATGCGACCCCGATGGAAACAAGGAGAAAGGGAGATTTGAAAAAAGTCATGATTGCGGGATGGGAAATGGACGGAGAAATGCGGGCGCAGCACGGCCCGGGACAACGCGACGCGCTCAAGCGTCAGCGCAGGTTGGAGGAAGGCCGATCAGTCCGCGCAGGGACTAATCAGGCAACAGAAAGAGACGGAGCACGGGGTGCCGGGGCAGCCCGCCGCACAAAGTGCCAGGTCGAAACCCAGTCCCGCGGTCGATCAAACGACTCGCTGGGCAAAATAACCGATACACGCACCGCATCTAATCTAACCAGATGCGAGCAAAGGAGAGTGATAGTCGCGACTAAAGCAGGCGCGGGCACCTTCAAAGTATCACTGGCGGGCTTGTAGGCTCCGTCTTCCACGGTCCCGCAACCATCTTTTGCTCCACTCGCGCCAGTCTCGCAGCCGTCCGAACAGGTCTGGGCGAAAATGCCGGTCGCTTCCATCGCACAGTGTTGCGTTGCGGGCAGCCACACGACAGCCAGAAGCAAGCTGAAGAATGGAAGTAGTCGCCGCATGGTTAGGCTGAACGTTCAGCTTTCACAGAAGAGCGTCAAGTGTGATGTCTCGTGCCGCTGCATTAAAAGCCGAGATGATGTAAAACAAACACTCCCACAGAGGCGGCCACACAATACACGCCGAAGAAATGCCAACGCCCGTGTTCCAACCAGCGCGAAAGCCATTTCAACGCCAGCAGTCCGGCCAGAAAACTGAGGACGAGGCCGAGCAAACTGAAACCCAACAGATGCCCTACACTGTCCCCCGCAGCGGCCATCTCGTGCCTTGATTCGAGCATCCGTTTCACTTCGCGCGCGACGACGGGCGGCGTAAGAACCAATGCCAGGGCAAAACTGTATTCCTCCAACCGGGATTTTGCCGCCCCGAGAATCAGACCGGTGGAAATCGTCGCTCCTGAACGCGAAAACCCTCGAAAAGGAAGGCAAAGCCCTTGGATTGCACCCATCCATCCGGCCTCCCGCCAGCCGATGCCCTCTTTACGGTCCACCGCAGCACCCGGGCGCAAGCCGGCATAGATAATCAAGCATCCCACAGCAGCCAACGCGACCGCCACCAGCAGCAAGTTGCCAAAGATCATCTCGATTTCTGCGTTCGGAATATGCCGCAGGGCGATTTTCTCGATCCCCCACTTGATGGGATAGCCGACAAATCCTGTGAGCAGCGTGGAGAAAACCAGCAGTGGCACAATTTGCCGGAACGCGGCAAAGGAAGAAAAGAACGTCTGCCGCCAAGCTTTCCAGAAATACACGATGACCGCGAACATCGTCCCGCTATGCAGCATTACCAAAAGAAGCGTCAGCTCAGGACGGGACGGATCGAGTCCCATCAATTTCGCTGCGACGATGACATGCGCCGAACTGGAGACCGGCAGCAGCTCCGCCAGCCCTTGGATCACCGCGAGGACCACGACCTGAAATAGATTCAGCATCGTGCGTCGGTTTGCCCTGCTGCGGTGTCAGGACAATTCAAAACGCGAGCCTTCACTCCCGGCGTTTCAATTCGCGACTGGGGCGGCAGATCGTGGCGGACACACAAAACGGATCACATTGCTCTGATTGGCCGGAGATTGCTTCCGAGTCTGTGGCGCACTCCGCCTCGCACTTTTGCTGCGCGGCAGGACCCTTAGCGAGCCAGTATGAACCCAGGACAATAGCGGCGGCAATCGCTTGCGCTGCCAAGGTTTCGGCGGTCGGGAAAACTGAGAACCAAAGCCCCATCCACCCCGGAATTACGTTGGCCAGACTGCCGATCTGCGTCGTGGGAAGCCAGTGCGCGAGTTGCATCTCCTGGGCTTCCTCGCCAACCATGACAAGCAGCACAACGCCGAGCAGAACGCCTGTCAGCACCAGCATCCTACGATAGGGCAGCTTCTGGTGAGCGATAAAAGTCAGCACCGCCACGATACCGGTCAAAAGCAAGCCCCACAGGACGCCTTGCAGAACGACCGAACCGCCGAGCTTGAGCATGTAGCTCTGGAGAAAGAGCACGACCTCGAAACCTTCACGGTAAAGCGACGAAAAACCGAGCAGGCCAAGGCCCCAAACCAGACGCGAGCGGGAACTGTCTTTGCTCTCCGCGTCTTTGAGCAGCGTCCGCTTGCGCTTATTGTGCAGGCCAATCCAACCGCCCCAATACATCTTGTGGAAAAACCAGTTCATCACGACCAGCAGGACGATGACGGCCAGGAGGCCAGTAGCAGCCTGCACGTTTAAGGCCGAATAATTCTCGGTCAGGTCCGTGACGATTCCGACGACGACGAACCAAGTGATAAGCGTCGCGAAAAGTCCGATGCCCGCACCCGCAGCCACCGGCCGCCGATGCGACCGGTTGGCTCCGACCATGCTCGCCGTAATAGCGGAGAGGACGAGGATGCACTCCAAACCCTCGCGGAAAACCAGCACGCCAATGTCCAGAATAGCCACCGTCGGACTGGCCTTGGCGTCAATCGTCAGGGGGTTGGGGTTGCCGGCCGCCGCAATCCCCTGCCAGACCAAAACGCCAAGAACTACCAGCGCCGCAGCACCCAAAATGGTGCGCAGGATAATCGGCCGATAGTTGAGCGAGGCAGTATGCGACATGGCAGAATTTGAGTAGAGAGACTGGTTCTCATTCCGCTTCAAGCCTAATTTGAGACCGATTCTCAGACGTGATTGAGGACTGCTAAGTTACGCGTTCTGGACAGTTGACGGCATGAATCGCGTCCGCAGCAGAGGCTACCGCAGCGCGCACCGAGACGCGACTGATGAACGGCTCGTTATCCCCCGCCTGCAAACGGAACTTGGCCGGCACGTCCCGCAGGCAGTCGAGATGAAAGCTGGCGATCTCGGGCAGGAGCAGAGCCAGACGCGCCCCATCCAGCACGACCTCATGGTTGGCGAACGAGAGCACCAGTTGCTCGCTTTCACCGGTGCCCTGATGGCACGCGGCAGAAAAGCCCGACCACGGGAGCACCCATTTCTCCCCGTTCCACGAATGGATTTGCAGCGACCGCACCTGGGCGTCCGCCGAATCGCTCGACCGGCTGGACGGCTGCTCGGCGGCCCGGCGCTGCTGGAGTGTTTCTTGAAGTGTGCTCATAAGGCGATTTTGGCTCGGTTGGCATTGCGGGCCGGAAGCCGCATGACGGCCTCGTGTAAACGCACCCGTTCGGTTGCGGCCAGCGCCCGGCGCGTCCATGCAGGCAGGCGGTGGCGTAATCCCTGATGGGTGGACGACTCGGGCGGAGAGAGCTTCATTTCCAAGGCGAGGCCACGGTCGCCGCTTTGCTCGATACTGGCGCGAAGCTCGGCTTTGTTGTCCGTGAAAACGATGACCCGTTTTCGCCCGCGCGAGATGGAGACATACCACTGGTTGCGGTTCGTGGCGGCGCGGCAACTCGCATCCGCCACCAGCACGGTGTCAACGGTCTTGCCCTGCGAAGCGTAGGACGTGACGGCATAGCCGCGATTGAACAACCGTTGTTGCGGCGAAAGCGTCTTCACCGTGAGGCGGTCGTCTTCAACCGTGAGCGAGCCATCGGCCGCGACGCGGCGCACCGTCACGAGTTCGCCGTTGGCGATGGGCCGCCCCTCCTTGGATTTCCCGTTGAACTTCAGTTGCAGCCGGTCGCCGGAGCCGACGCTGGTTTCCCGCTCAACTGCAATGGCCAGCCGGTGAGTGTGGCGGTAACTCATGGTTGAGCGCCGGCCGTCCTTGATGAGCACGAGGCCGCGTTCGTTCGTCCCGGCAATTGGGCAGAGATCGCCCTTCGCGAAACGGCCATAGCGTTTGATAACGTAGGCAAATTGGCCCGGCTGATAAAACCGCGCATCCCGTTTTTCGGCTTCGTTGAGATCCACTGCTTGATAGGTCTTCAACACGACCCCGGAGGCGATGCGTCCGCTCGTGTGGAGTTCCGCCCGAATCGCTTCGTTCATGTCGTTCACCTCGTTCCAAGTTTGGGCCACGACCAGGGCACATTCGTCGCGGTCAACGCTGGCGAGGTATTCCCGAGCGAGCGTGGCGCGGCGATCATCTGGTGCGACCTCGCGAATGCAGCCCAGCCGATCCAAACCATCGAACGACTCTGCGGTCTGCCCAGCCGCCGCCGCTTTCACGGCCTTGCGGTAGCCCGTCACGAACGCGCGCTCTGCCTCTGATTTGGCCCGCGCCGGGTCTTGCCGGCGAATCTCCCGCAACACCGCCGCCTTCAAACCGCTGAACTCCTCGATCGCTCGGAGCGCATCCGAAGCCTGCACGGCACCATGCTGCCGGGTGTCACCCGACAGAATCAAACGCCCACCATGCGTTTTTACCAAGGCCACCAGCTCACCCAATTGCTTCCCGCCAATCTGGCCCGCCTCGTCCACAAGGACGACCGCCCCCACGGGCAGCGTTTTCATTTCAAGGCAGTGCGACAGCGTTTTGGCCGCCAGGCCATCGGCGCAGAGATCGGCGACCTGCTGGCGTTGCGGAGCCAGCACGACCACCGGATGACCGGCCGCCCTGAGCGTCTCCGTCACTTCGCGCAGGGTGAAACTCTTGCCGGTCCCCGCGCCACCGCGAAATAGGGTGATGAAATTTCGGCTGGCGAGAATCTGTTTGGCGGCTGTTGCCTGTTCCGCCGACAGGGTAGGCGCGGGGTGATAGTCACGGCTGAGTGGCGAATGCCGGTTGCGTCCGTCATGGGCGGCGACTACAATGCCGAGTTCACAACGCAGCACCTCCCGCGAGGTCAACTTGCGAGTGCCGCCTTCCCGGATGTAGGCGCGCTGTTCGATGGCTTCGCGCAATGCGGCCAGGTCGAAATCCTCGCCTCGCCCACGCGCCAATGCCGCCGACATCAATTCGTAATCATTCACCACCGAGCGCCGCTCAAAAAGGTGCTCATCCGCCCACGCCGTGATGCCCGCCACGTCAGCCGGTTTGGCCGGCTTTGGCTGAACCGAGCGCAATGCGTCGAGCGCTTTTGATTCACCCGGCATCAACTGCTTCTCCCAGGCCGGACGCAATCGCTCGGCCGTCGAGTCCTTGAGTTTCCGGCGCCGGTTTCCGTGAGCGATCCGCTTTCGCAGTTCCCCGACGACGGCAACCGGTGATCCTATTTCTACATGCTGCTTGGCCTCCTCGTTGATTTGCTGATTTCGCTTCGAAAACCGTGCGATGACTGACGCCGGGACACCCTTGATTTCAAAGCTATGCGCTGTGTTTGCGATCTCGTAACCGAGCGCCCGGAGTCCCTTGCAGAGTTCATGGCGATAGACATTCGTCGCGAAATTCTTGGCGTGATACATGCCCGCCGGTTGCAGCCCCTTCCAGCGGTTTTCAACCGAGTCAAAGGTCGCATTGAACACGACACAATGGGTGTGGAGGTGCGGGTCGAGCTCTCGACTGGTATCGTGCCGGAAACATGCGGTCACGAGATTGCCCGTTACGCGTTCGGTATTCGCCCCAGCCTTGCGCACGCGAGTCTCCGCGAACTTTTCCAGTTCAAGCATGGTTTGCCGGACGGCCTCATTGTGCAGCGCAACAATACGATCATCCTGATACAGGGCCACAACCGACACGCTCTTAGGCGGAGCGATCACGAAGTCGTAAAAGATGCGTCGATTGGCTACCTTGGCCCTGCCCACGTCTTGCCGAACCGTGTTCATTCTCTGTCCCAGTTTCTGCCCGGTCATTGGATTCTTGCCTTCGCACAAAGCCAGGAAAGCCGCCTCATCCACGGTGCCTTGAAGCCCCAATTTGGCTGCACCGTGCCCAAGCCAATCACCGGCTACTTTCATCCCTTGAGAATAGTAATCACCGGCAGTCAGATGCTCGCGGAAATACTGTTTCGCATTCACAAGACTGAACTGGATACGCGGTTGAATCATAGCGGTTAATGCCGACTCGGCGGTTGTGATTTGCGTAACGTAGTCACGTTACTTTTTACCTGAGACACAGGACCCCTTAGCGCTGCGCGTAAGGTTTCGATCTCCGTAAGTGCGACACAGCTCTGTCGCATGACGCGCAGCGTCAACCGGCGCAGACCTGCGCTCCGGCGGGAATAGGAGCAGTAGCCCTATCGGCAGTTGCGTCTATTCCCGATCTCCACGAAGACACGCCGCGCTGCACTGGTTCGGCGTGCCCTCGTGGACTCGCGGAGCGTGCGGCACGCGCGCGGAGACATGGGGACGTTCCTCGCTTTCGCCCGCCGTCCGCCTTCCTGGCCGCCACCTGGCGAGCACGCTGCGGCTCCCGGCTCGGCTTCGCTCGTCGCGTCCCCAAGACTCCGCGCCGGCCGCTGGTTGTGGCGCACTCGCGCCACATGGGGAAATAGGATCAGCCCGGCTTGGCAGCGCCGACCAGTTCGCGACTGGCACGCATCGTCCGCAGTTCGCGCTGGATGAGTTCTGCCACTGCTTTCAGTTGGGTCGGGCCGAGCGCCTTGAGTGAAACGACCGGAGTCTTGAGGGCCAACTTTTCCGTCGCGAACCGATAGACCTGCTCGCCATGCCAGCCGAGTTCACGCGCACCGGCGAAGATCGCCCGGTAAAAATCGTTCTGGTAAGCGACCGGGTTGCGACCGCGCAGATGCGAACGGTTGATGGCCCGATGCTGCCTGAGAAAGCTCAGGGCTTCGTCATACCGGATACGCGGTATCAAAAGGTAGGAGGCGACCTGAAACTGGCGTTGGAGCATCCGATGCACTGCCGCAAAATTGGCCTTCCCGTCGTCACCGGCCAGCCGGTCGGCGAGTTCGCCGGCCACCTCGCGGATGCGCTCGCGCTGTTCGACGGTCAAATGGCCTTCATCCGGGGTGATCGTATTCCGGCGGACGAGCTTTGTCGTGTGGATAAGATCCCGCCCGGCGACCTGGACGACGTTGCGGTGACCAGTCACGCGGACGTTTTGGTTTGCCGCATTGGCGGGCGGGGGCAGCAGGGCCGCAAGGTTTTCGATGAGCCGCGACAATTCCGGGTCGTTGCCCAAATTGCTCGACGAGCTTTCCTCGGCGAGCAGCGCCTTTCGGATCAGCGATTCCGGTTTCTCGGTCGCCAGTTCGAGCGCGCGCGTGGCGTCCGGCTTCGCGACGAACTTCTTCCGCAGATACGTTTTTGTGGCTTCGTATGCATCCCGCACCGCTTGGCTCGCGACACCTTGAACCGCATGTTTTAGAAATGCTGCCGCCGCGAGCAGCGTGGAGAGTATGGATTCCGTTTGCATGATACCCATGGCCGCGCGTCAACGGCACCCCACCTTAAAATAGGTGCAGTCCGCACCGTGGCCGGTGAACCGATTTCGAAAACCGTCCGCGAACAGCGTCGCGAGTTGAAGGAATTCTCCGCCTCCGCTCGCTGCCCTATTCTGTCACACCCGCCATGGAGTTCTCGCTTCGCTGCGCTCCTCCATTCCGTCCTTCGGCCTTCCCCCTCGCGAGGAGCGACCAGGCTCCTCGCTCGGCGGCCTCGGCCGTGGCTGGGTGTGCCTTCAAGGGCCAGCGCGCGGAGTGCGCCTTGATCACCGGGCAAACCAGCCCGAACAGGGTGCGCACGGGCGCATGGCAACATGCAACAGTCCACGTTAGACCTCTACGACCAGCACCACGCACCGCTCATCGCCTGCGGTGAGCAACCGCAGCAGCGGTTTGAACTGTTCGGGGCCGGAGCGCTCAGTGACACCGAACTAATCGCTATCATGCTTCATACGGGAATCCGGGGACACTCCGTTCTTGGACTCGCCTCACAACTGATCGCCCAGGCCGGGTCCATCGCCGGACTCGCCAGTTGGCAGCCGGAGGACTTCCGGCGACTGAAAGGCATCGGCCAAGCCAAGGGCCGACAACTGGCCGCACTCATCGAAATCGGTCGGCGCATGATTAAGCAACCGGCCGAACAAGCCCCGATGCTCGACCGACCCGAATTGATCGCGGCTCACATGGCTCCCTATGTCCGGGGTCTGGAGGTCGAAAAGTTCTGGGTCTTGTGCCTCAATCGGAAGAACCGACTCAAGAAGCTGGTCGAGGTCACGTCAGGCACAGCAACCTCGGCACTGGCACATCCACGAGAGGTATTCCGAAGTGCAGTCCAGCATGGAGCAACCGCCATCGTCTGTGTCCACAATCACCCATCAGGCGACCCGACACCCTCAAGTGCAGACGTGCAGGTCACAAGGCAGCTCCGGGAGGCGGCCAAGGCCCTCGACATCGAGTTGCTCGACCATGTGGTTGTCGGCAACGCCACATCCGATCCGACAGGGCTCGGTTACTTCAGCTTCCGCAGTGCCGGACTTCTCTAAGAGGAGGGCGCCATGCAAACATTTGAAACGTCCTTACACTATCTTCCCTACGCGTGCCAACCTCTACCGGGAGTCCAGGATTGATTGAAGGGTGCTGCCTTCGTCGCGGCCTCCATGACGGGCCACGCAAAGGCGCGGATCGCGTCGAGCGCGGCGGTCATCTCCACGGGCGCAAGCGCATTGCGTCGCAGGAACGCAGCCCAGTTGACCGCTTTCAAGGTGGCGAACGCCGGGGCCAAGGCGACTGGCACGGTTGCGGGCAGCGCCATTTGCCGTCGGGCGAACGTCCGGGTCACGGCATCCTTGAGCAGTTCGCCCTCGAACGGAAACTTACGGCTGAGAAACCAGAGATCGAAAAAATCCTTCATCCGCGTGTTCGCCTCACCGAGGCGAACACTCGCTTCAAGCTTTTCGGCCACGACGGTGTAGATCGGATACGCGCGCAGGTGCGGAGCGGGAAAGTCCAGCAGGGCCGGGAAGTCGATTTCTTCCGGTGCGGGCGTGACGACATCGCCGAAGCCGATGTCCACTTGGAGGGGAATCCGCGCGTTCTCCAGCCGCGCTTCCAGCGTGACGCGCGTGCCGGGATAGGCCGCCTCCTCCCGGATCGGCGTGGCGGCCACCGAGTCGGGCAGGAAGGTCAGTCCGTCCGGTTCCGTTTCCAGTCGACACAGCTCCACGAAAATCGCCTTCAGTTCCTCCTCGTCCTTCGGACCGAAACCGAGGAGGTCCACGTCGCGGGTGGGCCGGTGCGTGCCGTCAGACCAAAGGGCGAAAAGCATCGCGCCTTTTAGCAGGAATTTGTCCGCATGGCGGGAACGGCTCAGGCGATAGAGCAGGCGCTCGATGCCGTAGCGCACCAGCACGAGGTCGAAGGGCTCCTTGCGTTCCTTGCTCAGGTTGAGCAGCCGCTGCCGGACGGAGGCCGGCAAATTCTTTTTCGGCCCGGGTGTCATGTCAGGCTGGCGAGATACGGACTCATCACCCGCGCTACGCGGTCAACCCGCGCATAGTGTTCGAGGTCCTTCATGGTCGCGCGGCGGGCGCGCCAGGTTTCGCGCAGCGCTTCGAGCGCCACGTCGAGGCCGATCTTGTGTCGGAATTTGAAGCAATCCGCGACGGTCTTGGCGGGGTTATAGACGTGGACCGGGACACCCTCGATGGTGTGCGTATCGACTCCTTCGTGCAGCACCGGGCCGGAGAAGCGGACGATCCGCAGTTCAACGCCATCCCGGCGCGGACCCCAGGCTTTGTGATCGAGGGCGAGCCAGATTTCATGTGGGCTTTGCGAAGTGAGCCCGTGGAAGCGAAGCGCGGAGAGGAGGCAGACGACACCGTGGGGAATGCGTTTGCCGATTTCCGCGAGAGTGTGGTGCTCGGTGATGCCCGCCTCCGGCGGGCGATACAGGCCACGACCGGCGCGTTCGAGCAGGCCCGCTTGCACTGCCTGCCGCAGGTAGGCGCGGTTGAATCCTTGCGCGGTCAGGTCGCGTGAGCGCAGGAGAGTGGTGCCGCGGAAGGCGGACCGGAGCCGTTTTTGGACGGAGGTGGTCATAACGAAACCTCGGCATTTATGCATATTCTCCGAGGTTTTGTAAACTCGATTCGAGGGCTCACTCTCTAAGTCGCTCTCTTACACGTGCCACCCGGGATAACCTACGTGTCAATGTGGCACGAATCCCCAGCAGCTTACGAAGCTGATGCTTCTCTCATGTTGCTCAATACCAATGGTAAGTAAAAAGGCATAACCCACGGCACCTGATCTGCTAATGAGCACGGATGCCCCCTTTAGTTGCTACCCCGCAGCTCAACCAGAATCCCTTCGCCGAAATCGGAAGCACCTTTCTTTCCTCCTGCTTCGACCCGTGCCCGGTTTCACCCCGGCTGGCCGACGAGGCGGGCGTGGCTGCCGTGCGACGGGCGTGCCTCCGCCATGATGGTGCTCTCCACCGCCTGCGCGTGCCCCTCAACCGCAACGCCTATCTTGTGGGCTGCCTCGACTTCACCGAGCACGAGCCCCGGGAGCACCTCATCATCGGTTTCGGCTACCGGCGGGGTTCCACGACACGCATCGACGCCCTCCTGCACCTGACCGGAACCGAGACCGCCGTGGCGATCAGCCCGGCGGCCCACGCGGCCATCGGCCAGTTTTTCCACAGCGACCACCGGGCCGAGGTTCTCCTATTCCACAACCACCCGAAGAACTGGCTCAATATCGCATTCGACAACGATCCGCTGGCTTCGGCAGCGGACCGCCAGACGCTCGCCGCCTATTTGCTCCAGCCGGCGCATATCCTAAAATCCATTACGGGCGGCGGCCGCATCCGTTTCTATCTTGGCGAAAACGGCTTCGTGCGCGAATTCGTGACGCCGTCGCTCCTCAATCTCGTTGCTCCGCCGCCGCCGGGCCATCACGTTTAATCGCCCGTCCACGCTCCCAGCTTCCACTTACCCCACCCCATGAACGACCCGAAGGGCTCCCTCTGGAGAAAATGGGACCTCCACATCCACACCCCGGCGTCCTTTCACTGGAAAGGCCAGCGGTTCGTGGGCATGACGCCGGAGCAGGAATCCGCCGCCCTGAAGTCGATGGCGGACAAAATGACCGGGGATGATGTCGCCGCCTTCGGGATCATGGATTACTGGACCTTCGACGGCTACCTGAAGTTCAGGAAATATCTCGCCACCCAGCAGCCCGCTCTGCCGTGCACCATTTTCCCCGGCATGGAACTGCGGATCGAAGCGCCGGTGGATTTCCGCCTCAACATCCAGGTCATCCTCTCCGACCAGCTCTCGGACCAGCAACTCGCCAACTTCAAGAGCGCCCTGCTCGTCAACAAGCAGCCGTTGTCGGACGAGGCGCTGGTCCAGTTCGCGAAGACGCTCGATGAATCCAAGGCCAAGGTGCACGGCTTCACGGCAGCGGACCTGAAGGACCCCGTGAAGCTGCTCGAACTCGGCAGCATGACCGCCAAGGTCACGCGCGAGTCGCTGCAGGAGGCCATCGCGCTCCTGCCGGAGAATTCGTGCCTCATTATTCTGCCCTACGACACGTTCAACGGGATCGCCGACCTCGATTGGGAAAAACATCCTTACGACAACAACTACTTCATGCAGAGCGCCCACATCTTCGAGACGCGGTCGCCGGAGAACGTGGACCTGATCCTGGGGGTGGAGACCGACAAGAACCGGAAGTTTATCCGGAATTTCCAAAAGACGATGGGCCGCCCGGCCAAGCCCGTGATCTCCGGCAGCGACGCGCACCGGGTGCAGGACTACGGCGCGTTCCCCTCGGGCCGCATCACCTGGCTGAAGGCCGACACAACATTTACCGGGCTGCTCCAGACCATCAACGAGCCGGTCGAGCGCTGTTATATCGGGGCGGTGCCGCCGAAACTCGCGCACGTCAGCGCCAACAAAACCAAGTTCATCCGCTCCCTCACGTTGCGGAAAAAGGACGGCTCCACGTTGGGCGAACACTGGTTCGACGCGGAGTTGCCGCTCAACCACGACCTCGTCGCCATCATCGGCAACAAGGGCCAGGGGAAAAGCGCGCTGGCCGAGCCGATCGGGCTGGCCGGCAGCACGCGCCAGCACGCCGCGTTCTCGTTCCTCGCGTCGAAGAATTTCTGCAATCCGAAGCAGAACAAGGCCGCGCATTACCAGATCACCCTGCTGTGGGAGAGCGGCACCGTCACCACATGCGCGCTCGACGCCAAGGTGGACGAGACCAAGCCCGAGTTGGTGAAGTTCATCCCGCAGAATTTTCTCGAAAACATCTGCAACCAGATCGGCCTGCCGAACGAGACGGACTTCGACCGGGAGTTGCGCAAGGTCATCTTCTCGCACGTCGAGACCGCCGACCGCTTGAACCAGCCGTCGCTCGACGCCCTCCTCACGCACAAGACCGAGGAGACGAAGGCCCGCATCGCGCAGATTCAGAAGCAAGTCGTGGCGCTCAACCGCGCCATTCTTGCGCTGGAGCGCAAGCTGGAGCCGGAATATCGCCAGACGCTGGAAAGCCAGCTCTTCCAGCGCAACGAGGAGCTGAAGGCGCACCGGGCCACGCGCCCCGCCGCGGTTCAGAAACCCGACCTCGACCCGGCCACCCAGCAGGCGGTGTCCGCCGTTGCCACCTCGATCAATGCGAAGAAGGCCGAGCGCGATGCGCTGGAAGCAAGCATCACGGCGCTGCGTTCGCAGCAGCAGACGCTCGCCCTCGGGGTCTCCAGCGCCGACAAACTGCTCGCCAAGCTCGACAACCTGGAGCGCAACTTCGCGGATTTCGAGAAACAATGCGCCGCGGACCTCGCGGTCGTCGGTTTGACGTTCGGTGACCTGGCCAAGCTGGCGGTCAGCCGCGCGCCCCTGAATGCCAAGCGGACTCAGTTCAGCCGCGAAAAGGAGGCGCTGGACAAGCAGCTCGACCCTAACGCCGCCGACAATCTCATCGTCAAGCTGGAGGCCCTGAAGAAGGAACTCCTGGAGTTGCAGGATAAACTCGACGAGCCGAACAAGAATTACCAAGGCTTCCTCACGGCCGAGGAGACTTGGCAGAAAAAGGAGACGACGCTCATCGGCACGCCGGCCGACGCCGGCTCCATCCAGCAGCTCGAGGCCGAGATCGCCGGCCTCGCCACCGTCCCGCCCGCGCTCGCCGAGCAGCAGGGCCAGCGGACCGCCAAGGCGCTGGAAATTCACCGTGAGATCGCCGGCCTTGCGAAAGCCTACCGCGATTTGTATGCGCCGGTGCAGAAATTCATCTCGGAACGCGCCGTCACGCGCGAGAAGTTCAATCTCAATTTCTCGGTCTCCATCGTGGACTCCGGGTTCGAGGAGCGTTTTTTCAACTACGTCAGCCACGGCGTCGCGGGCACGTTCTGCGGCGTCGAGGAGGGCATCAAGATGCTGCGCGGCGTCCTTGCGAAACACGACTTCAACACCGAGGCGGGCATCACCGCTTTCCTCGCCGAGATCAGCGTTGCGCTCGAAAAAGACCAGCGGCCGGGCTTCGGCCAGCCGTGCCGCAAGGCTCAGTTGCTGAAGAAGGGCCGGACGCTGGAGGAGCTTTACGACTACGTCTTTTCCCTCGATTTCCTGAACCCGCGCTACGGCCTCAAGATGGGCGAGAAGGAACTCCACCAGCTCTCGCCCGGCGAACGCGGCACCATGCTCCTCGTCTTCTACCTCATGGTGGACAAGGGCGACATTCCCCTCCTCATCGACCAGCCCGAGGAGAACCTCGACAACCAGACCGTCTTCGAGCTGCTCGTGCCCTGCATCAAGGATGCGAAGCGCCGCCGCCAGATCATCATCGTCACCCACAACCCGAATCTGGCCGTGGTCTGCGACGCGGAACAGGTGGTGTTCGCCAAGCTCGACAAACGCGATGGCTACCGGCTCGCCTACACCTCGGGGGCCATCGAAAACCCGGCCATCAACCGGGCGATCATCGACGTGCTCGAAGGCACGCGGCCGGCGTTCGACAACCGCGACGCCAAATACCTACCCGTGCCGCCGGCCTGACGGCCGCCCCCCATGCCGCCGCCCGACGAGTTGGACTATTTTCGCTCCATCACGATGGAGTTGCAGGCCCTCAAGAACCGGGTGCGGCATTTCATCGGCAACCGCCACTGGCTCACGGACGGAGAATGGAAGGAAAGCGTCCTGCGTGCGGTGCTGCGCCGGCACTTGCCGCAGTCGATGGGCGTCGGTTCCGGCTTCGTCATCACGCCGAAGGGTCCTTCGACTCAGATCGACATCCTTATCTATGACCGCACCAAGCCGGTGCTCTATCAGGATGGCGACCTGTTGATCGTCACCGCCGATTTGTGCCTTGGCATCATCGAGGTAAAAACTCACGTGGAACCGGCCGAACTCCGCGACGCACTCCGCAAGCTCGCTGATTGCCGGGACCTGGTATCGCATTCCGCCCAGTGCCGGCCGGTCACGGGACTTTTTGCTTTCGACCACGACGACGACCGCCACGAGATCCTGCTCGGCGAGCTGAAAGATGCCGTGGCGGGGCTCTCGCGCCGGGTGGTCAACTGCGTCGCGCTGGGTCAGAACCTTTTCGCGCGCTATTGGGAATGCCGGCCGGAGGGACCTCGGCGGCAGGCGGATATTTTCCGTGCCTACCGGCTGCCGGAAATGGCGCCCGCTTATTTCGTCCACAACATCTTCGAGGCCCTTTGCGCTGAGTCCGTTCTTAGTAACAATCACATCTGGTATCCCACCCAGGGCAAGGAAGCCTATCAGCTCGGCGAAATTACCATGAAGGACCGGTAGGATGGAAACCGTGCGCAAAATCCTGGCGGACTCGCTGCCGGCCGACATCCGGGAAAAATTTCTCATCCGTTGCGAACACCTTGTTTCCCAGCTCAACTATTTCGACGAGAAGGGCGACGAGCGGCTGCGCCGCGTGCGGCGCGCCAGCTGGACGACCAAGAAGCTGCGAGTTCTTCTAGTCCTGAATGCCTTTTACCAGATCGTGCTCGCGCCGCTGGCGAGTTCGGCCCGGCCGACCGATGACTCGTTCGTTTCCCGGGTCGATGTCGTCTATGGCAGCTCTTTCGTCTTCGACGCCCAATGGCGGACCGCGATCAACCGGGCCTACAATGTTTTCACCGAAATGGTTTTTCGTCTCGGCATCACGGAGCGCTTCTTGACCCAGCAGCGCACCGAGGACATACTTTATCGGATCGGCCGCACCCTCGATGACCATGACTGAGGACGAATGGCTCAAGACGGTGGAGGGCATGGTGCGGCAGTTTGCTCGCACTCACGGCGTCACCTATGCGAAGACCGAGCGGGTCGTGGCCGCCGCCTTCGAGATCGGCTGCTTCCACAGCCTCGTGGAATATTACGCGCAGACGTGCGACGTGGAGCCCGAGAACCTGAAGGACGGGAAATTCAAGTATCTCACGACCCCGAATGGCAACCCGGCCAATTTCTCCTATGTCGTCATCAAGCGCAAGGGACGGGAATATCAGTTGCGGCAGCAGGTGCGCGTGCGTTCGTCGATCCACACTGACATCGCGTTTACCCCGGACATGGTCGTTTTTCGCACCGGTAAGAAGGTGAAAGACCACCGCGATGACGACTATGCCAAGGGGAAGCGGTCGTTCTTCTATGTGGAGGCGGACGACCTCGTCTCCTTCCACGAGTGCAAGTGCATGAATCCATTTCCCGAGCTGATGGTTTCTTTCCTCGGGATGGTTTTTGCGGCGTTCCCGTGGGCCAAGGAAGAGGACTTCGGCGGACGGATCGACACTGATTCCCTCCATCTGGCCCCCTCGCTGTTTGTCGGCGGTTCCGCGCGCGGTCTGCATTTGCGGATGGTTAAGGCTCTGAAGGTATCCTTTCCCGTGAACATCATTTTGGGGATGCACTATGGCACATGGGAACTGGATCGCGACGACTCCGACTTGAATCGCATCACCGACGCGTAGCGCATTTTTATCCATCCGCCCTGCGCGCCCAATTTTATCGCCGCCGGCAAGCTCCGCTTCGCTCTCCAGCTTGCCTGCGGCGGAGGAGGCGCTGTTTATCAGGGGCGGTGGTGAAGTGGCGACTTATCCAGCGAGCCGGCCGTTGCCTCGGGGCGCGGCGCGTTGCGCCGGTCAGCGTTTCGCGGGAATGCTGCTGCGGGTTCGCGGGCGGCCGGCGCGCATATCACGGCGGATGCCGTGACGCTTGCAGAAGCGGCGGAAGTCGAGGGAGCTGATTTGCAGGCGGAGCGTTTCGAGATGCGCCCGCACTTCGCGGGTGCGGTAGGCTTCGCGCGGGTGCCTCATCATGTAAACCAGGGCGTGCAGCTTCCACCAATCGGCATAGCCGAAGGCGGTGCGCAGGCGGCGCGGATCGAGCCCGGCGAGCAATTCGACGGCGTGGCCGAGTTCGACGAGCTGGCGGGTTTCGCCCGAGCGGATCGCCGTGTCCAGTAAATCGGCCCCCGCTTGGAGGAGCCGAGGCGACGCCTTGGCGGCCTCGCCGGCTTTGCGCCAGTCGCGAGCGAGGAGAAAGACATTCAGGCCGAGCGTGCGCGCCTCGTAACGCCGCACCAATGCTTCCATTTCCTCCCATGTGAGCCCGCCAAACGGGCGCGCTGTTTGCGCGGGCAACTGCGCTTTCATCCAGCGCTTTTCTTCAAGCCATCCGTCGAGTTCGCCCGCCAATTCGGCAAAGCCGTTGGACATGGCCTCGCCGTTGAGATCACCGCGCTCCACGAGGGCGAGGAAGCTCGCGCGGGTGTCGGCATCTCGCCCGAAATCCTCCAACAACCATGTCCGCAGGTCGGGAAACTGGCGGCACATGCCCGCCAGTAGCCGCAGAAAGGCGCGGCTCCGGCGTTCCGAGGCTCGTATGGACGACGCTAAGGCGGCGGCGGTCATAACTTATGAGAACGCGCCGGGGAATAAATGTTCGACGCAGCGGGGACAGGCTCGAACCACAAGCGGAGCTTTTCGTAGAGCAGGCGCAGGTCGCGCCGGTAAGCTTCGCCTTGCTCCTCGTCAGTCTGGCCAGGCCGGCGTTTGAGGGTGCGGACGAGCCGGTTGGCGAGGACGACATGCGCCGGGAGGGTATGCCGTAGCCGGCGCTTGCCGGGCGTTTTCGGCTCGGTAGCGATGCCGAGGCGGGCATACGCCTGCCGCAGGCTCATGCCCTGTAAAAACGCCGCATCGGCCACGCAATGCGCGAGCCGCATGTAGCGCTGGGCCGTCCGTGCCGTGCCGCGAAAGTTGGCTTTCAGCCAAAGGAGCCAGGCCCCCGGCCCCATGTCGCGAAACACCCGTTTTCTTTGCTCAACGAGCAACTGGCCGGCCTGCCAGGCGGCGACCAGCGCGCCGTGTAACGCTTGGCGCGAAGCGCAGGCGCAGTGCTTGGCCTCTTCGTGGAGACGGTTGATTTCCGTCGCGACGGTAGTGACAGGGGCCGGGTTCATGACGGCATCCCCGTGGTGTCGCGGAAGCTGTCCGCCAGTTGATGCACCGCCTGTTTCGAGCGCCCGGCCACATGGCCGATTTCCTCCAGCGTTCCCTCGTTGATCAGATCGGGCCGCACACAGTAGAGCGCGACCGTTGCCCGCACGCCGCGCTCGTCGAGCGACGCGCCTTCCGCCATCCAGACCAGAAGCCGGCAGACCACTTCCAAGGCGAGGAAGCGTGCTTCCTGCTTGGGATCGACCGGCTCCGCGAAGAATGAATCATTGTTCGTTTTCATTGTGGGATTGAGGTTCGCTCCCACGATACCGCGCGCGGTCCATTCCTAATAGATACAGCGTGCGCCGTGCTGGTTGATCCGATTTTTGCACTGGTTCCGCGTGCTTGCGACAGGATGCGTGTCGCGTCGTTTGAAAACAAAAACACCGCGCTGGAGTGAATCAGCGCGGTGCTGCTATTGGACGGGGTGGCGACTCACCCGCGCGCCGGCACTTTGAGCCGGGTGCGGATATGGGCCGCGACCTCGGAGGCGTCGTAATAGACGAAGTGGCCGACGCGGTGATGAGGAATGCGCCGGAGCTTCGTCCAATTCCGCAACGTGGCGATGGAGGGCTCCTTGTCCTTGGGGAAAATCCCGCTGGCCCGCAGGCCGATGATGTCCGTGAGCTGGCTTTCCGTGGAGGGCGAGAGTTGCGTTTCCATACCCCTGCTTGCCGGTCAAGGACGGCAAGCAAGGCGAGGGCGTGGTCACGCGGCGTTGGCCAGCTTCGCCGCCGCCGAAGCGGCGGAAACTTTCGCGTGCTTCGGCAGAATGCCGAAAAAGCTCTCCGCTTCCTTGGTCGTTTTCAGATCGAGGTAATGCTTGCGGATGATCGCCTCGGAATTGCCCGCCTGAATCGCTGCCTCACCGATGGAGCGGAATTTCGCGACGAACATCGAAATGAACGTGTGCCGCTGCACATCGTGCGTGAGGTTGAACTTCTTGGCGAAGCGGTCGCGCCGCTTTTTGAAATTCCCGAGGATGATCGGGAATTTCTCCAACGGGTAAGCGCGAAGCCACGCGGCGAGATTTGGTTGAATCGTCACCTTGCGCGGCTCGCGCACCTTCGAGACCTCGGCGGAAACGTGAATCACACCCTCTTCCAGATTCACCGCGTCGGGCATGAGCTTGGTAATCTCACCGTAAGGCACGCCCGGACGGATGCCGGCGAAGAGGCACAGCGCGAAGTAGGGCACCCAACGGCCCCCGTCATAAGTCTCCATGTGTTCCATGAGGGCCGCCGCTTCCGCTGCGGTGAACGTTTGTGCCACCCCGCGCTTCCGACGGATGCGGTAGTGCGGCACTTTCGGAATCGGATTCTCGGCGATCCAGCCGCGCTGAAAAGAGTATCTGAAAAAGGTGGAGAGGATGCCGCGCCGGTTGTTGTGCGTCTTCATTCCGGGCCGGTCTTTCTCCAAAAAATCGGTCAAAGCCGTCGCGGTGAGTTCGGCGACGGCCTTTTTCGGAAATGCCGTCATCAACCGTTTCAGGTCCTCGCGAATCCGGTTCATCTGCGGCGGCGAAAGCTGGTCCTGGGCGAATTCGTGCTCCTTGGCCGTGACGTATTCCGCCACCGCGTCGGCCAGCGGCTTTTGCTTTTCCGGCTCGCGGTAATTCGTGAGCGCGAAATCCAGATAGAACGACAGCGAGCGCGGCAGGCTCGCCAGTCGCCGGAAGGCCGATTCAGCTTCGTGGAGCTGATCCTCGGTTAGCCGAGTGATGGCCGCGCGCGTGCCGGTGTCACGCTGGAGCCAATTTACTTCTTGAACCTGACGCTCTGCCTCCGCCTCCGTGCGGGTCTGAAAGTTCTTGCGGAAGCGTTGACCGTCGATGCGAGCGTAGAGCTGGAAAACGATTTTCCCGGAGGGATTCGTGAACTCTGAGATGACGAATGGAGTGACTGTTTTCATGACCGATTTGGCCGGTCAACGGCCAAATCGGTTATCGAAAAATCTAACTTCTTATTGCTAAGAAATTAAGATGGCGTCCCCACGGGGATTCGAACCCCGGTTCTCACCGTGAAAGGGTGGTGTCCTAACCGGGCTAGACGATGGGGACTAACCGCGGAGCCGGGGACGCTAGGACGCGCCCTTGCCCGCGCAAGGCATTTTTGCCGGTCAAAAAAGCGGAGAAAGCGCGGCCGAAGCCGTCTGCGACGTCCGCCCGATTCAGGAATCCAGTCCGGGCAGCTCCGACTTCGACGGCTGTTCGCCGTCTCCGGCGTCCTGTCTTCGGTCTCCCGCCGCCTGCCGTCTGTCCTCCGTCGTCCGACCTCCGTCCTCCGCACGGCGCCGGCTGCGCTTCGGTGCCGGTCCCGCCGCGGTGCGAACGGGCGCTTCGCGCCGGGGGGCGTCGCCGGGCTGGTCGTTCGCGGTGCTCACGTAGTACTGCTTGTACGACTTGTCGTAGTAATGGTGGTAGTAATAGCCGCCGATGTTCTGGTCGAGGCCGTTGAGCACCGCGCCGAAATGGGGGACGCTGATCTCCAGCAGGCGCTGGACGCAGAACTGCGCGGCCTTGCGGCGCACCTTGTTGAAGAAGATCGAGTAGATCGAGCCGTCGGCGAGCGGCAGGATCACGAAGGCGTCGCTCACGAGCGCGACGGGCGGGGTGTCGATGAAGATGCGGTCGTAGCGCTTGCGGAGGTCGGCGAGCAGCACCTCGAAGTTCTTGCTCGTGAGATTCTGCGCCGGGTTTTTCGAGCGGCCGCCGGAGGGGAGAACGTCAAGGTTGGGCTGGATGTCCTTGATGATGACGTCGTCGAGGGCCGCGCCGGTCGTGCAGATATCGATCACGCCCTTGAGGTTCTCGACGTGGAACGCCCGGTGCACCACCGGCCGCCGCAGGTCGCAATCCATCAGCAGCACGCGTTCGCCGTGCGAGGCGAAGGTAAGGGCGAGATTGCGCGCGATGAAGGACTTGCCCTCGCCGGGCACCGTGCTGGTGATGACGATGCACTGGGCCTTCTTGCTCTCGTCCTTCAGCCGCAGGCTGGAGTAGAGCGTGGAAAACGCCTCGGCGACCTCGGGTTCGCTGGGCGGCACGAAGGCCGTGCCAGTCCCTTGAGCTTCGTCACCCGTGGAAGGCTTCTTGAATTTCGGAACGATGGCGAGAAGCGGCAGCCCAACGACGGCCTCGATGTCGTAGGCGCTCTTCACGCGGTCGTCCGCGTACGCCACGAAGAAGGCGAGCGCGAGACCGAAGGCGAGTCCGCCGACCACGCCGAGCCCCAGGTTGAGGAGGTAATTCGGTGAGATCGGCTTCCGTCCGGGCGCGGCGTGGTCCACGAGACGGGCGTTCTGCGTCTCCACCGTGCTGCTCATCGAGGTCTCCCGCATGCGCGACAGGATGTTTTCGAGGATTTTCTCGTTCACGCTGAAGTCGCGCTCCATGTTGGAGTATTCGACGTTCAGTCGGTCCATCGAAAGGGAGGCGCCTTCCTGGGCCGCGAGCGCGGCGCGAGCCTGGGTATAGTTCTGCAGCGCGCTCTGGTAGCTGGCTTCCACCTGCGCGGCGGTGGTTTCAATCACGTGCTGAAGCTGCCGTTGCGCCTCGGCCAGCGTGTTGGCCGCCTCGATCATCTTCGGATGCTTCGCCCGGTAATGTTCGCTCAGCTGCGAGACGGCGATCTTGGCCGCCGCCACTTGCTTCTGCAATTCCGCTACGGTCGGGTCGCCAGCGATGGCGGCCAAAGTGAGCAGATCGCCGCCGCTCTGGCGGGTCGCCAGAACTTGTTTCCAGCGGGTTTCGACCTCCTGCAACGCGGCGGCGCTTTGGGTGACCTGCAGGTTAAGGGTTTTAAGGGTCTCGGTGGAGATGTCCTTGCGCTGGTCGAGGGAGACCTGATTGTTCTTTTCGCGGTAGGCTTGGAGCGCGCGAGCGATATCGTCGACCTTCTGGCGCTGCTCCGTGGCGCGCTGCTCGAGATCGACGACGGCCTTGAGCGATTCGTCGACCCGCACGTGCGCGCTGTAGGCGATATATTCGTCGGCGAAAAGATTCGCGACCTTTGCCGCCATTTCCTTGTCAGGATGATCGTACTGAATTCCCACGATCAGGCTCAGACGCTGCGGGACGATGTCTCGATTGACCTCCAGAAGGCGCAGCACCGAGGGAGCCGGAGCGCCCGGTTTGTCGTAGGGAGCGATGAACCGCTTCAGGTCGTCGCCGGTCAATTTGTCGGCGACCCGCTGCATGATCGTGGTGCTCTTGAGGATGTTGACCTGAGTGTTCAGGTCCTCGGCCGAACGCACTTCGCTGTCCATCACCTGCTGCACCTGCATGACCGTCGGGTTCCGACGGAAGATTTCGACCGTTGCAGTCGACTGGTAGAGCGGCGTGCGAGTATAAGTGTAAACGAGTGCGGAAGCGAACACGACAACGAATGCTGCGATGATGTACCAGACGCGTTCGCGTAGAATCAGGAGATAGTCCTGCAGGGAGCGCTGGACGGTAGTCTCTCCGTAGCCCGGGTAGCCGCCATATCCGCCGTAATTGCCGTAGCCGTCTCCGCCTGCCGGGCCGTAACCGTAGCCACCGGCCGGACCATAGGCTTGGGCACCAGGCGAATGGCGTTGGGCTTCGCGGGAGGGCTTCGGGGAATCCATGAATTCGGAAAATTTTCTAGAGGGGCGAAGCGCGAAGCAAGACGGGAGTGGAGGCCGGAGGCTAGAAGACGGACGCCAGAGACCGGACGCCAAGTGCAGAAAGCCGAGGGCAGAACCAAGACGATCCAACCGATTGAGCGGCTGATCGTAAGCCGGCCTCTGGTATCTGGCCTCCGGTCTCAGGTGTCCGCGAACTAGAGGATCCGTTCCGGCACGAAGATCACGTCGCCTTCGCGCAGGACCCACGCGTCGCTGGTGTTTTTGCTCTGCAGGATGTCGTCGGCATTGATTTCGGTCGTGCTGGACTTCCCGTCGCTGCCGTCGCGGGTGAGTGTGACATGCTTCCGGTCGGCAAGCCGGGTGAAGCCGCCGGCGAGCGCAATGGCATCGAGGAGCTTCAACGGTTTGTCGGCGGGAATTTCCACGGCTCCGGCCTTGTCCACCTGGCCGAGGACCTTCACGTCGTGCTTGGCGGACTCCATCAGGCTCAGGTTGATCTGGGGATTCACGAGATAATCGCGATCGTACAGGTAGCGGATCATCTCCTGCGCCTGCTGTAGCGTCTTGCCCTTGAGGTTGATCGTCTGGATGAGGGGCAGCGTCACCGTGCAATCCTGGGAGAGACGCACCTGACGCTCCATGTCCGGCTCCTGGAATACCTCAAGCTTGATCAGGTCGAGCGGCTGCAGGACGTGCTCGGCCTGCGCCGCGCCAGGAGCCGGAGGCCGGAGTCCGGAGGCCGGGGCGGAGCTGGCGGCCGCGAAAACCGCGGCCGGTACCGCGCCGGCGAGCAGCCATCCCAGCAAAAGACCGGCCGGATTGGAGAACGGAAACTTGATTAAACTCGTCATGAGAGGGACTAAAAGTAAGGGCGTCCCTGCGGACGCCCGTTATCCTGGTAAGGAGGGCGCCCACGAGGAGCGCCCCTACGGTCGATTCCGTTCCTCAGTAACGGAACACAGCCGAGACGCTGAAGATGTTGTTGGTGAAGTTGGGGCCCGTCGTCAGGTTGGACGAGTCCTTGGAGTACGTGTAGCTTCCGTTGACGGTCACGTAGGCGTTCACGAGGTAGGTGCCGTTGATCTGGCCCTGGTAGAAATCATCCCTCTGGCGGCCAGTATAGGAGAAGCGATCGTAGCCGAACTGGGCGCCCACCTTGAATTCATCACTCACGTTGGTGGTCGCGCCCACTTGGAGGCCGAAATCCTTGTAGGAGGCGCCGACGCCCGTATAGCCGTAATTGTTCCGGGCATCCAGCGTCACGCTGGTCTTCGCCGTTGGCGCGTAACTGAAATCGGCGTCGATACCCAGGGAGTTCTGGGTGCCCCCGACGCTCAGCTGGCGCTGGTCGAGACCGACGGACACCTGGCTGGTGAGCTTGGGTGCGAGCTCACCGCGGACGCCGACGTTGTAGAAATACTCCGTGCTGTCGACGCCGCCGTTGCCGAGCTTGTTGTCGCGGTAGGTAAAGCCGGCACTCAGATCGAGCTTGGGTTCGACCTTGTAATAGTACTTGAAGGGGAGTTCGAACCACCGCCAGTCAACATAGCCCGTCCGCTTGTAGTCGGTATTGTCGTAGGTAAAACCGAGGCTGGCGCTGGTCTTTTCCGTCAGGACGTCCTCATCGACCACGCCGGCGTGCTCGAGATCGCGGCGGACCAGGAAGGCGTTGGCGCGGACATCGCGGTTGGCCTGGTTGGCCTGATGGAACCAGCCGTCGAGATTGATCTTCATCTTGCCGTCATCGTAGCGGTCGGTGAGGTCGATGAGGGCGAGGCCCGTATTAAGGCTGCTATGGCTGGTATAGAACTGGACGTCCTCGTCATAGGAAAGCTTGCCCTTGTTGTCGGAGCCATTGCCGAACTGCAGTTCGAACCCGGGCGCGAGGTCCACGATCGTGTCGGACTTCGCGTTGCTGTTGCTCAGGAAAATGTTATCGTTGTGCGTCAGCTGAGCCGTTGCGGTCGGGAACAGCGCGGCGCCGTTGCCGAGGTCGATCGACGCATGGGCGGTGGCGCCGAGGAGCGCACCGAGAAGAAGGGTGGTGGAGAGCGATTTCATCGGTGAATTACAGCGGTTTGGTTGAAAAGGGATCGAAGGGAGGCAAGACGGTCGAAACGGCGAGAGCAGTCAGAGAGCGTGTGCAGCTTGATGGTTTAACCGGGTTCCAAGTACCTAGACGAAACCAAGAGAAATGCCGGTGTCAGGCTCCCGCAAGCCGTATTTTTGGCTCATTTGCAACAATCTTGGTTCGCATCTGATGCGCACAGGCAGACAGAAGGCAAGGAAGTCAGATGCCATTGTAAGCTAGGGGATAACAGGCCGGTGTCGGATTTTTTAGAAGCGAATCGCCAGATGATCGGTCGCCAGGGTTCGGATTCACTCAGTGCCGGACAGTGTTAGTCGCAAATGCCGGACGTAATTTCGCCGTCACGGATAATTCGGCGATTCGCTCACCGGGTTATCGACTATTTGGTCACCGGGTCGTTCGAGGGTTCGACTACCAGTTCATTTTCTCTTGAACTAGATTGAATCGCCGTTGTGCTCCAAGCGATGCCGGTTGCCAGCCTCACGCAGACTGCCCCTTCGGACGTAGCCGCGCCCGAATTTTCGCGGGAGTGCGTAGAATTTTTTTCCGAGGCGGCCCAGATCTTCGGTGTTCCGCCGTCCGTGGGCCAGATCTACGGGTTGCTCTATGCTTCGCCTCAACCATTGAGCTTCACCGATATCGTTGCGCGGCTTGGGATCAGCAAGGGTTCGGCCAGCCAGGGCCTGCAGATGCTGCGATCGTTGGGCGCCATCAACGCGGCGACGCACGATGACGATCGCCGGGAGTATTTCGAACCCGAGATGTCGCTGCGCAAGCTCGTCGGCGGCGTTCTCAATGGGCGCATCACGCCGCTGGTGGCAGCCGGGCCGGAGCGGATCGAGCGGCTCCGTCGTCTCGCAGATGACGGGGGCGCTGCGAAGGATTTCTATCTCGATCGCGTGGAGCAGCTCGAAACCTGGCGGAGCCGGCTGAAGCTGGCGCTGCCGGTTCTCAATACGCTGCTAGGACCCAAACGCGGTCGGTAAACGCACTCATGAAGGCCGGCAAGGCCCTCGGCGATCTCGCCCGCCTCCCCACGGAAGCGACGGGGCGAAGCTCGCCCACGCTGCCGCCAGTGAATCCCAAGGCTTTTTTCCCTTATCCGTCGCACCTCCGATGACCAGAACGGCGTTAGTCACCGGTGGTGCAGGCTTTATCGGCTCACATCTGGCGGAACATCTCTTGGCTGACGGTTGGCAGGTCCGCGTCCTTGACGACCTTTCCACTGGAACCCGAGCCAATCTCGCGGCCGCCGAAGGAAAAATAGAGTTCATCCAGGGTGATGTGACCGATACGGCAATGGTGGAACGGTCGGTGGCGGACATGGAGGTTATTTTTCATCTCGCCGCCAAGGTGTTCGTGCCCGAGTCGTTTGAGGCGCCAACAGAATATCAGCACGTCAACGTCCACGGCACCGAGACGCTATTGGCGGCAGCCAAAAAGGCCGGGGTGCGGCGGGTAGTGTTTTCTTCCACCTGTGCAGTGTATGGCGACACGGCGGATCTGCCCATCGCGGAGAAGTCGCCCACCAAGCCGCTCTCGCCTTACGCGGCAACCAAACTGGCAGCGGAGCAGATCGGACGCAAAATTGCCGCAATGGGTGGGCCCGCCTTTACCGTCTTGCGTTATTTCAATGTCTACGGCCCAAGGCAGAATCCGCGATCGGCCTATTCCGGTGTCATCACCCGCTTCGTTGATGCCCTGGGGAAGCAGAAAGCGCCGCAAATTTTTGGGACGGGAGAGCAGACCCGCGACTTCATCCATGTAAGCGACGTCGTCCGGGCCAATATCTTGGTGGCCGCGGAAAGGCCAGATCTCATTGCGACCTACAATGTGGGTACGGGAAAAGAAACCACCATCAACGAATTGTTTCGCTGGCTGGCGGAGGCCCAGGGCACCGCACAAGCGCCCACCTATCTGCCCGCCCGTGCAGGCGACGTGATCAGATCGGTGGCCGACATATCCTTGATTGCGAAGGAGAGAAATTTTGTACCTCGGGCCTCGGTCAGAACCGAACTGAGGAATCTGCTCCGCTAGACGACAATGACCCTATCCTGACGAGAATCCCATGCCTGCCCGCAAACCACTCTGGGGAATTGGCTGCCTGATGTTTTTAGGCGTCCTCGTCGCAGTCTGGCTGAAAGTTGTTCCAAATCGGGGCGCGGCGATATCTCATGAAGACGCGTCTCTGCCCAAGGCTGGCGGAACCGCCTCTGCCGACTCCGGAGACAAATCAGAAAAAACGGGCTCGTTGATCTTCAGCGATTTCAGGCAAACGGAGCCAGCCGGTGCCGTAACGACGGAAGCCACCTATGGAAAGTGGTATTACCGGACGGACGCAAAGTTCATGGCTCAGGGCGATGATGTGCTTCATGTTCTGGGAGGAGGCGGGGTGGCGGATCTGGTCTATCGTCCATCGTTGGTCGGCCGGTATGACCTGTACGCTGGCGTGCGTGGTGTCAGCCTTCCCACGGGAATCCAGCTGAAGACCGACAGCATGGAGCAATTTGCGACCATTGCCGTTCCGGCGCAGACGAGTCATAAAAACCTCGAGGTCTTATGGGCGCATGATGTGGAAATGCGCGGACAATCGCTGATACTTCATGCCTATGGACGTCCGATTTACCTGGATTATCTTAAATTTATCCTTGTGGACCAAGATATTCCGCGATCCCGGCCGCTGTCGGATCTTGTCCGCTACGAATCCCGCCGGAGTGCGGAGGGCGAGATTGCCGCTTGGCTCAAGTCCGGACAGCTGGTGCAGCGGGAGTTTCGCGATCCGCGAGAACCGCCGGCATTTTCGTCGGACGAGATGGGCCAAGGCTTTGTCGCATTTGCGGTGCCGTGGATGGCTCTGACATTTCCTTCGACGGTGCCGAGCGCGACGACGCAGCCTCTGCGGTTGGACGTGCGTGTGGCAAAAGGGGAGGTTGAGCCGGTGGCATTCGCGATTCACGCGCTTCGCGATATCGATGCCTTGGAGGTTGCCGTCGACGCGCCGACATTTGGTGCTTCTGGCGACAGGACGAACGCGAAGATCGAGCTCTCCGAAGTGGCGTCGGTGCGCAAGCGAACCACCGCGATTCTGGGCGCGGGCGAGTACATGGATCTCCCCTGTGTTTTGGGCGCGGCAGCAGTGCATCCGGTTGCGAAGGGAAAAACTTGTGTATTTTGGGCAACGGTCGATGTCCCGGAGGGAATGTCCGCGGGCACTTATCAGAGGGAAATCCGCGTGTTCGACGCGGGGCGTCTGGTGGAATCCATTCCCCTTGCCATCGAAGTTTATCCTTTCGCGCTGGAGGCGCCCACCGGGCTGAACATCGGATGGTATTATCGGGGCACGCGCGGACTTTCCGAACCCGAACGGGCATTTCCGGACATGAAACGTCATGGAATGACATCCGTGGCGTGGTATGGGACCTCGAAATTGCGCATCACGGGCGACTGGCTCGCTCCCAAGGTGGAGTTCCAAGGATCGGAGCTCGCGCGGATTCTGGATTTGTTCGTCAAGACCGGATTTACGGGCGATTTCACCTGGTGTCTTTCCGACGACGAGGTGCAGCAGTTCTGCGCCAAGTTCCTGCCGGATGAGGCCAGGTTTGCGCAGGCCTACTCGAGCATCGTGCGGCAAATCGACGAGGAATGCCGGCGGCGAAAGTGGCCGCGCATCCTCTTTGAGCCTTATGACGAGGTAACCTCGAATCCGTCGCTGTTTCCGTCGCTGGCCCGCGAGCTCAGGGCGGTGAAACGGGGTGGGGGCATTACCCAAGCCGATCACATCTGGCTCAAGTCACCGGTGGCGGCGATCCAGTCCCAGATCGATGCGTGTGTTCCAAACATCGATATCTTCACCCTGCGTTACTCCGGCAAACCCGTCTTTTACGTGGACCAGTGGCCGGAAATATTGGAACAGGCAAGGAGCCGGGGCAAGAAGGTCTACACCTACAACATCAACAACGGCCTGGCGATTCCGGAAATGGAGACGATGCGGTTTTCGGCGGGCTGGTTTTTTCGCACGTTGGGGATTGGCTGTGACGGCTATTATCTCTGGGCCTACCAGAATGTGAGCAGCGATGCCTGGGTCGATTTCGACGGACCAACGGATTGTGTGCAGCAATACCCCGCGACGGACCAGCATCCAGGCGGTCCGGCTCTCTATTGGGAGGCTTTGCGCGAGGGCGTCGATGATCTCAGGTACATCCTGACCTTGGAAAAGGCCCTGGCGGTCGCCCAAGCCGATCCGCGCCGGGGGAAGCTAGTTGAAGAAGGGCGGAATCTTCTGGCGGGACTCGCGGCATCGATTGACACTGCCCGTATCCGGCGCGAATGCGTCTTCCTCGAATCGCATTGGGACCGGACGTACACCCTTCCGGACGGGAGACGGATCGCGGAGGGGCAGTTCCACCTCCCGAGTGGCTGGACCTTCGCCCGTTACGATCAGGCGCGGCATGAGATCGCGGAATTGATCGTGCGGCTACGCCAGACGACGGGCAATGGAGTCATGGGCCCGAATTCCCCGTAGATGGAATCGTCAGCGCAACCGGGATGCATTTATCAAGGGAGGCATCGATTTTACCGCTAGCAATCTGAGGAAAAATCTTTGGATCGTTGGATCAACCTGCATGCCAAAACACATGACCGCATTGAAAAACAGTAGCGTCCTGGTGACGGGTGGGACCGGATCGTTTGGGCGCAAATACGTCCAGGCGCTGCTGGCCCAGCCGGATATCAAAAAGATCATCGTGCTCAGCCGTGACGAACTGAAGCAGTACGAGATGCAGCAGGCGCATGGCGAGGACAGCCGCCTGCGGTTTTTCATCGGCGATGTCCGGGACAAGGAGCGGCTCTACCGGGCCTTCGAAAACGTCGACATCGTCGTGCATGCCGCCGCGCTGAAGCAGGTGCCGGTGGCCGAATACAATCCGTTCGAGGCCATCAAGACCAACGTCATCGGCGCGCAGAACGTGATCGAGGCTGCGATGGACTGTGGCATCAAAAAAGTTGTGGCCCTCAGCACGGACAAGGCGGCGGCGCCGATCAACCTCTACGGCGCGACGAAGCTGTGTGCGGACAAGCTTTTCCTCGCTGCCAACAATTACAAGGGGGCCCGCCCGATCCGCTTTTCAGTCGTGCGCTACGGCAACGTCATGGGCAGCCGCGGGAGCGTCATTCCGCTTTATCTCCAGCGACGGAAGTCGGGCGCGCTGCCGATCACGGACGAGCGCATGACCCGATTCAGCATTTTACTGGCGCAGGGCGTGCAGTTCGTGCAGCTGGCGCTGGAAAAAATGTGGGGCGGGGAAATCTTTGTGCCCAAGATTCCGAGCTACCGCATCGTGGACGTCGCGGAGGCGATCGGGCCTGACTGCAAGCGGGTCGTGACGGGGATCCGTCCCGGAGAAAAGCTCCATGAGGAGATGATCACGGAAACGGACGGAATCAACACCCTGGAATTCAAGGATCATTTCGTGATTCCGTCGGCGACCCCGCAATGGAATATCGACGAGTATTGCGCCGCCCACCATGGGACGCGTTGTCGCGAGGGTTTCAGCTATTCCAGCAACAAGAACGAAAGCTGGCTTTCGGTGGCCGAGATTCGGCGACTGGTGCGTGAACACATCGACAAGGATTTCTCCGCGTAGGAACTCGTGAGCGACCGGGCGACAGTGAAGAGGGTGGCTATCATTCCCGCGCGCGGAGGCAGCAAGCGCATTCCCCGGAAAAACATCCGGGCGTTTGCGGGCGCGCCGATCATCACCTACGCCATCCAGGCGGCGCAGCGGTCGTCGTGCTTCGACCGGATCATCGTCAGCACCGACGACGAGGAGATCGCGGCGGTCAGCCGGCAGGCGGGCGCTGAGGTGCCGTTCTGGCGTCCGGCGGAGCTGGCCAACGACACGGCGACGACTGCCGATGTCCTCCTGCATGCGACCGCCTGGCTGAGAGAGAATGGCGGTTGCGACTACCTGTGCTGCATTTATCCGACCGTCCCGTTGCTTGACGCTCGTTTCATCCGGAAGGCATACGACCAGTTGTGCGGCGAGAAGGCTTCGGGCGTCTTCAGCGTTTGCCGGCACGCCGCGCCGATCCAGCGGGCGTATCATCAGGTTCCGGGCGTCGGCCTGAAAATGATCTGGCCGGAGAATGAATTCAAGCGGTCCCAGGAATTCGAGGGCAGCTTCTTCGATGCGGGACAATTTTATTGGCTCGATTGCGAGCAGTTCCTGCAAACCAAGAGCCTCACGGGCCCGAAGGCGACAGGGATCGAGATCCCCGCACTGCTGGCGGTGGACATCAACACCGTCGACGAGTGGCACACGGCGGAACTGCTCCACCTGCACCTCAATACGATCGTCCGCTCCACCCTGGACTCGGTGCGGAATGCCCCGCCGAAGACCTCCCGCGTCGTGCTGGGAACGGCGCAACTCGGCGCCGACTACGGCGTGGCCAACCTGCATGGCCAGCCGTCGCCGGGCGAGGCCGCGAAAATTCTCACGACCGCATGGCTGAATGGAATCCGGATCTTTGACACGGCGCAAAGCTACGGCCGGAGTGAGGAGATCATCGGGGAGTTCCTCGACGCCAGCGTGGGGCTGGCCGATGCGCGGGTCATCACGAAGCTCGATTTGGCGCCGGAAGCCAGGACCGACGAGGTGCGAGCGGCGGTGGAAGCGTCCCGCCGGAAGCTGCGGGACCACGATATTTTCGGCCTGCTCCTGCACAACGAGAACGCGATGAGCGCGTGGGGGGGAGGGTTGGGGGATGCCCTTCGCCGTGTGCGGCAGGACGGGCTCGTACAGAATCTCGGGATTTCGGTCTACAATGAAGAGTTTACCCGGATGGCGCTGAACGAGCCGGAAATCAGCTTCATTCAATGGCCGGCCAACATCTTTGACCGGCGCATGGATCGCACCTCGCTTTATCGCGAGGCGGTTGATCGGGGTAAAACGATCTTTGTGCGCAGCATCTTTCTGCAGGGATTGGTCATGATGGAACCTTCGCCTGTGCTGGACGCGATTCCTCACGCGAACGAGGCGGTCCATGCCGTTACCAAGTTTTGTGACAAACACGGCATTTCGCGCATGGAATTCGCGGTCGGGTACGTTAAGGCGCTCTTTCCCGAGGCCTTCTACATTCTGGGGGCGGAAACGACGGAACAGGTCAGGCAGAACGCGGCCCTCGAATTGATTTCACCGCTGAACCCGGCGCTGCTCGAGGCCTGGGATCGGATTTGGCCGGATGACAGGCGGGAGTTGATCAACGCCTCGCTCTGGAAAATGCCAAGACGGCGTCGTTCCGGTGGGCGCCGGGAGAAACACGACGGCGCGTGATGGGCCATGGGGACTGAGCCAACCGGGAAAAAATCCCGCCCGCTGATCGCGGCCATCATCCAGGCGCGGATGGGCTCCTCGCGTCTGCCGGGCAAATCGCTCTGTCCGATTGGCGGGCAACCGCTGTTGGGCCATATCATCGACCGACTGAAGGCCTGCCGGCTGTTGGACAAGGTGGTGGTGGCGACGACGACGGCGCCGGAAGACGACGCCCTCGCGGCATATGCCGCCGGCAAATCGGCGGGAGTCTTCCGGGGCGGTCGCGACGACGTGCTGGATCGCTATTTTCGGGCGACGCAGGAGACGGGGGCGGAAGTCGTGATTCGGATCACCGCGGATGATCCGTTCAAGGATCCGGAGGTCATTGACCAGGTTACGGCCTGCGTACTGGGAAATCCCGACCTGGACTACGCCAGCAACACGTTGCAGCCCACGTTTCCGGAGGGCTTGGATGTGGAAGTCTTCCGGGCCTCGGCGCTCACGAAGGCTTGGCGGGAGGCGAAATTGCCCTCGGAGCGCGAGCATGTCACTCCTTACATCTGGAAGAACCCCGGCATCTTCAGAATAGAAAACATCCGCCACGCGGAAGATCTCTCGGGGCTGCGGTGGACGATCGACTACCCCGAGGATCTCGTTTTTGCCCGGGCGGTGTATGAAAACCTGCATGTCGGGAACAGGATTTTCCTCATGGACGAAATTCTTGCGCTGCTCGAGCGCCAGCCGCAGATCGGCCAAATCAACGCGGGCATTCGCCGAAATGAGGGATACCTTCTTTCGATCCAACGGGAATCACCGAAAAACAAAGACCGTGGCCAACCATGAGAATTACCGAACGGGAACTGGAAAACGTTAAGCTGGTCCTTGCGAACCAATTCAGAAACTCCACGAGCGCCGGCTTCACCAAGAGGCTGGAGGAGCTCTTCGCGGAAAAATGCGGGGTAAAATATGCCATTTCCTTCGCGAACGGCACTGCGACCATGCACGCGGCGCTGGCGGCCGCGGGCGTTGGAAAAGGCCACGAGGTGATCGTTCCGCCGCTGACGATGGCGAGCACGGCCTTCTGCGTGTTGCATGCCGGCGCCACACCGGTCTTCGCCGACGTGGACCCGAAGACCTGGACATTGGATCCGCAATCCGTCGCGAGAAATGTGACGCCGAAAACCCGGGCGATCATCCCGGTGTCGCTCTACGGCCTGATCGCGGACATGGGGCCGATCATGGAGACCGCGCGGAAGCACAAGCTGTTCGTTTTGGAGGACGACGCGGAGTGCTTTCTCGGCTATTATCAGGGACGCGTGGCAGGGAGCATCGCGCATGCCTCGAGCTTCAGCTTCCAAAGCTCGAAGCACATTAGCTGTGGCGAGGGCGGGATGATCACGACGGACGATGAGCACCTGGCCACCGAGATCAGGCGGATGGGGTCCTTGGGCTATCGGGCAGTCTCGGGCGGGGCGGGAAAGAGCAAGATCACCCGCGAGGAAATCCAGGATCCCGGTTATCTGCGCCATTCGTCCATCGGCTGGAACTATCGCCTGGCGGAGATCTGCTCGGCGGTGCTGGTGGGACAGGTCGAGCGCCTGGAGGAACTGGTCGCGGTGCGGGTCGACGCCGCGAGAGCCCTGGCGGCCGCGCGCGACGGGTGCAGCTGGCTGGTTCCGCAGGAGACGCCGGCCGGATACGTCCATTCGTACTGGACGTTTGTCTGCCGCCTGGCCGAGGACGCACCCTGCTCCTGGCACGAATTCCGGGCGAAGTATCTGGAGTGTGGCGGCGACGGCTTTTACGGCGCGTGGGCGTTGAACTACCTCGAGCCGGCGTTTCGTCGCCAGAAGTTCTCCGACGGACAAACCCAGGTTTTCGACGTCGGCCTGTGTCCCGTCGCGGAGCGCCTGCAGCCGCGACTGCTCCAGTTCAAAACCAATTATTTCGACGTGACCCGCCGCAGCAAGGCGGCGGAGGCGCTGGCCCGCTCGATCGAGCATTTTTCCAAGAAGCGGTGACGCCGACTGATTTGATTTCGCTGGGTCAGGCGGAGGTGATGACGTGAGCCGCAGGCCGACCGTTCTGGTCACCGGTGCCACGGGCTTGCTGGGAGCCAATTTCTGCGCGGTGGCGAGTGAAGCGTACGAGATCGTGACCGGCGCCCACCGGCACGCGCTGACATGGCCGGGAACGAGACCGATTGCCCTGGAGCTGGACGATGCAGGAAAGACGATGGCCGCCCTCGATTTGGTTCGACCCGAGATCGTCATCCATTTCGCCGCGATGACGGATGTCGACGCATGCGAGAAGTCGCGAGATGCCGCCGCGAGGATCAACGTCTCGGCCCCGCACACCCTGGCAAACTGGGCCTCGCGGCACGGCGCGCGAATGCTGCTGATGTCGACCGACAGCGTATTCGACGGGACTCGATCGATGTCCGTCGAATCCGATTTGCCGGGACCGATCAACTATTATGCGGAGACCAAGCTCCGGTCGGAAGCAACGGTCGCGACCCTGGAGGAACACCTGATCGTCCGGTCAAATATCTTCGGTTGGAGTGCGCGGGGTAAGTCCGGCCTGGCCGAATGGATCCTCGAGCAATTGCGGAGAGGGGAGGAGGTGCCTGGGTTTGCCAACATCTGGTTCAATCCCCTGCTCGTGAACACGCTGTCCGGGATGATGCTGGAACTGCTAAAGAGGGATGCCCGCGGGATCGTCCATCTTTCGAGCCGGGAACCCCTCTCCAAATATGATTTCGCCTGCAGGATCGCGTGCGAGTTCGGCTACGATCTGGCGCGCATCAGGCGTACGACGCGGGAGGCTTCCGCCCCGGGCGCCCGCCGGCCGCTGGACACCACGCTGGCGAGTCTCCGCGCCGGCCCGGAATTCGGTCTCGGCCCGCCGTCGATCGAAGAGGAGATTCGGAAATTCAGGCAACTTGACGACACCGGGTTTGTCGCCCGGCTGAAAATGGCTGTGCAATGACGCTATGAAAACACCCCAGCTTCTCATCGAGGGAAAACTCGTCGGCGACGAGTCCCCAAGCTACTTCATTGCCGACATTTCGGCGAACCACGATGGCGACCTCGAGCGGGCCAAGGCGCTGGTTCACCTCGCGGCGCAGGCGGGTGCCGACGCGGCCAAGTTTCAGAATTTCCAGGCAGCGGAAATCGTCAGCGACTTCGGTTTCAAGCGCCTCGGTGGCCAGCAGTCCCATCAATCCAAGTGGAAGAAGAGCGTGTTCGAGGTTTACAAGGACGCGAGCATTCCCTGGGAGTGGACTCCGGTCCTGAAGGCGGAGTGCCGCAAGGCCGGCATCCACTATTTCTCGACGCCCTACGACCTCGGCGCGGTGGACATGCTCGATCCGCATGTGCCGGCATTCAAGATCGGGTCGGGCGACGTGACCTGGCCGGAGATCATCGAGGCCATCGCCCGGAAGGGGAAGCCCGTCCTGCTGGCGACGGGCGCCTCCTCGCTGGAGGATGTGGCGCGTGCCGTCGCGATCGTGCGGAGAAACCGCGCGGACTTTTGCCTGATGCAGTGCAACACAAACTACACGGGCAGCCTGGAGAATTTCAGGCATATCCATCTGCGCGTGCTTTCGGCCTATCGACTGATGTATCCCGACGCGGTGCTGGGGCTCTCAGACCACACGCCGGGTCACGCGACCGTGCTGGGCGCCGTGGCCCTCGGAGCGCGGATAGTCGAAAAGCATTTCACCGACGATCCACGGCGCACCGGGCCCGACCACGGATTCTCGATGACGCCGGCAACCTGGCGGGAAATGGTCGATCGCACCCGCGAGGTCGAGCTCGCCATGGGAACCGCGGTCAAGGAGGTGGCGGAAAACGAGCGCGAGACCGTGGTGATTCAAAGGCGATGCGTCCGGGCGGCGCGTGACCTCGCCCCCGGGACGATCATCGAACGCCAGATGCTCGAGGTCTTGCGCCCGGCGCCCGCCGGCAGCATCGCGCCCTACGAGCTGGAGAAACTCGTCGGCAGGAAAATCCAGGCCGCCGTCGCGGCTGGCGAACATTTGACCTGGTTTCATTGCGAACGGTGAGCTTCGAGGTGCCAGCGGCTGCAAGGGCGCCACGGATGCTCCATTTCACGAGAACCTGGACCGACCATGACCGGAGATTCGTCCAGGCCTACCGCGAACGGGGCGCGGAAACGGCTGTCGTCATCCTTCGGACGACGACAGCCGGCATCAGGGGTGACATCGAGGACCTTGGAGTTGCGCGGGTGGCTTCGCTCGATCTTGAGCCGCCGTTCTCCCAATCGCAACTGGAGGCGACAGTCGCGGACTATCGGCGGCTGGAAGCAAGCTATGCTCCGGAGGTGGTCATGGCGGGTCCGTTGACGGACTGTGCCTTCATCAAGGCGGCGGCGGC
The DNA here is from genome assembly GCA_035549095.1 of Lacunisphaera sp. GTDB lineage: Bacteria > Verrucomicrobiota > Verrucomicrobiia > Opitutales > Opitutaceae > Lacunisphaera. The sequence continues at coordinate 140,361 of DASZRV010000029.1, forward strand.
GACCCGTGTCCCCTGGATCGCGCAATCGTGGGCTTTTGATGTATTCTGGGAGCCGGACCGGAGTCCCGAGGCGCGCTCGCGGGTGGAACATGTCCTGCAGGTCTGCGAGGCATTGTTCGCCGATTGCCAGGCCGTGGCGGCTCGCTGCGCCGATCTTGGCTACCGGACCTCGCAGCCGCTGCTCGTGGTGCCATGGGGCCTGGAACGGGCATGGACGATCGATGTCCCGGCGAGATCCCGCAGTCGCTCGGCCTTGGGCGTCGAGGGGAAACAGGTCTTCGTCCATACCCGCGGATTCGAACCGATCCACGATCCCCTTGCATTGATCGCCGCCTGGAAAGGCGCCGCCGCTGTGCCGCCGGCCCGGCATCTCCTGTTGCTGGGCGACGGACTGCTCCGCCGGGAGATGGCGGAGGCCGTGGAGCAGCACGGGCTGGCCGATTCGGTCACGCTCGCGGGCCGGGTGTCGCGCCAGGAAATGGAGCGGGTCATGAGGGCGGCCGACTTCTATGTCAGCTCTTCGCGGTGTGACGGAACGTCGGTGTCGCTGCTCGAGGCGATGGGTGCAGGCCTGCCGCCCATCGTCACGAACCTTGGCGGCAATCCCGAATGGGTGTCGCACGAGAACAATGGATGGATGGTTCCTCCGGGAGCGCCCGAGGAATTGGGCGCAGCCATCGTCCAGGCAGGACGGCTTGATCATGCCCGCCGCCTGGAAATCGCGGAGACGAACGCCCGGTTGATCGCCATCCGGGCAAATTGGACCCAGAATGCGGACCGGCTGCTGGCGTTCATCCGCAGGGTGCGAGGGTAACGGGCGAAACCATGCGCGCAGACGTGACCAATCCCGACTCGCCGGCCGCGGGTTCGCTGTGGAAGGCGATGGACGCGCTCAGGGGCGACATGGCCTACGGAGTGGGAGTGGGCATGGTCTCGGTGGTGGCCTTGATCGGAAATCTGGTCGCCGCCCGCCATCTCGCGCCGCAGGAGTTCGGCATCCTGCAGACCCTCCTGCTGATCCCCACGTATTGCTCGTTCCTGCATCTGGGGGTTTTCAACGGCCTCAATCGCAACATCGCCTTCTATTCGGGGCAGAAGAACTTCGAGCGCGTCGAGTTGATGGTCAGCACCTCGTGGAGCGTGGCGCGCGGCGTTGCGGCGCTGGGGTTCGTGCTCAGTGTCGGCCTTGCGGCGTACTATGCCTGGGCAGGTTATCCCCGCCTGTATGCGACTGGCATGATCTTTGTGGCGGCGGCGCTGGTGTGTGAACCGCTTTCGCAGCATCTGGAGATCGTCTATCTGAGCACGAGGAATTTCGCCGGACTCGGGAAGCGGCTGGCCTGGCAAAATCTCGCCACGTTCGTGGGCAATCTCGCCCCGGTAGTGGCGGGGGCGGCGGGTTTCATTGTCGCGAGGGTGGTCTATGTCGGCTCCCGGCTGGCGGTCCGTGCTTGGGGCGTACCGGTCCGGCCACGGGGACGCGGGTCGGTGGATGAGGCGCGCGATCTGATGGTGACCGGAGTCCCGCTGCTGCTGATCGGAACGCTTTACAGCTACCTGGGTGCGGCGGACCGAACGATCATTGCCTGCTATATGTCGCCGGCCGATCTGGGCCACTATGCTCTCGCCGGAATCGCGATCACCGCCATCCAGCTCGTCCCTTTCTGTATAGCGACGGTCGCCTATCCCCGGATGGCGAGCGCCTACGGGAGCTCTGGAAGTGCGCGGGCGCTGCGGCGGTTCTTCTGGCCGCTGCTGGGATCGACTCTCCTGACGGTGGTGGCGATGGCTTCGGTTCTGTTTGTGGTGCTGGAACCGGTGGTGCGGACTTATCTTCCCGCATATCAGGAGGGTATTGGCGCGGCCAAGATGGCCTGCGTCTCCAGCGTGGCGTTTGTTTACATCAGCGTGGCTAACATCATCGCGGTCGTGCGGCGAAACACGCCGTATCTGGTGGCCCACCTCGTGGCGCTCGGGATCGTCTGGCTGCTGGGCCGGGAACTCATCCACGCCGGCTATGGCATCACGGGCGTCGTCTGGGGCCGGACGGCAGGCATGGGAGGCTTGTGCCTTTTCTCCCTCTGTTATGCCTATTATCTGACGAGCGAACGCTACGAAAGGAAACTGAGACATGCGCGGACTAGATAAAAATAGGCCGGGAGACATGATCCTTTCGGAGCCTGTGATTGGGCGAAAAAGAACGGGATCGTTCCGCCGGATTCACGGCCTGTTGCTGGGCATCCTGTGCGCGGTGCTCCTCGTCGGGACCATTGCCCAGCCGTTTTTGCCCCGCCTGCTGGAAACGAGCGTGGTCTGGCTGCGGCTGGTGCTTGTGCCGGTGCTGATCTGGGCGGTGATGCTTGATCTGACCGAACGATTCTGCGTCCTCCTGATCAGTGTGCTGTGGCTGGGCCTGGAGACCTTGCACGATTCGCCACTCGTGAAGACGGACTATATCGCGCTCCTGAGCATGCTGACCTGCCTTCCTTATTTCACCGCGGGCCTGAAGCTCAGGCTGGCGGATGGCCTTGCCCCCATGTGGCACGCGATTTTATGGAGCGCGTTTGTCGTGAATATCGTCACGCTCGTGCTCTACGGGCTGGGACTCTCGAGCCACCCGATCGTCGCGGAAGTGTTGGCGACGGTCCGGCGGGAAGGGGAAGACCCCAATTTTCGATTTGCGCTCGGCAATGCGATCGAGGTTCCAGCTGCACTTTCGATTGCAACCGTGGCCAGCCTGGCCGCTCTGGGGCGGCCGACGTCATACATCCCCGTCGCATTGATGCTGAACTTTGCCGCCGCGATTGTCTCCCAGTCTCGGATCGTGCTGCTGATCGCCGCCTACCCGGTCTTCGGCCTCTGGCGGCATTTTTCCCGCCCGGGGAAAATCGTCGCGATCACCCTGGTGACCGTGGCGGTCTGCTGGCAAAGTTATTATATCACCGACACTTGGGCGTCGATCCGGGAGCGCTACTCCGGTCAGGATGCCGGCTCAGCCATCAGCCGCATCGAGAGGGTCAGGCTGGTTTACCAGCACATGGACATCGGCTGCCTGACATTTGGCCATGGCGTGTATTCCTCGGTTCGGCTGATGGAGGCCAATGGCTTCGGTTACCTCTCCGTGGAGTCCGCGCTTTTGCAGCTTTTCTACGAAAAAGGACTGCTCAGCATTTTGATTTTCCTCGGCTATCTCGGGTACGCATTGCGTGCCAGGGGATGCCGCCTGGTGTACAGCCTGCCTCTCGCCTTGGTCTTGCTCCAGGTTCTGATGCTCCTGCCGGTGAATTCCTACATGCCCCTATCCTTTTTCTGCATTGGCGTCCTTTGCGCTGGACGGCGGAAGGAGCGCGATGGATGGCACGGCCACCCGGCGATAAAACCATAGAAAATGGCTCATTCTCCCGACGTTTCGCCCCGGCCGGCCCACGACACTGCGCCATGGCGGCTGGCCAAGGATATTGTGCCGCGGCCACTCATCGACCTAGGCCGCTGGGTGCAACATGTCGCCGTCTACCCTCGGTTCCGTGGGGTCCTGCAAACCAATGATCGATGGCGGAATCGCTTCCACGGCGAACAGATCTACATCATCGGCAACGGACCATCGCTAAATCAATTCGGCCCGGAACGCCTCAGCAAACAGCGGGTGATCGTGATGAACAGCTTCGATCGGGCGGCTTGGAAGGGGGACGTCGAAATTATCGCCCACTGTCTGGGAGAACCTTATTTTTCGAGCTCGTGGAGCGATCCCACGGAAACGATCCTCGGCACGGCCAGCGCGTCGTACTGGCTCCATTACTCGTCCCTCGGCCGGTTTGCCGATCGTATTGCCGGGAAGAACATCCACTACGTTCTGCCGGGGCGGGGAGCCCGCCTCTGGGGCTCCCGGCCGATCGATTTGCGGAAAGTCACGTTGACCTACCAGACAACCGCGCAGCTTGCCGTCATGGTCGCCCTGTATATGGGTTTCCGCAGGATCATCCTGCTGGGTTTCGATCATGACTGGCTCGCCAGCCCGGACTACTCCCGGCATTTTTTCTCAGCGGACCGTGAGCCGAACGATCACCTGAATCGGTTCAGCTACTATGAGATTCTTCATTTGGTGACAAAGATGTGGGAGAATTACTACGCCCTGCGCGCGACGGCGCAGGCGAACGGCGCCGAGATCGTTAACATGACCAACGGCTCGTTCCTCGACGTGTTTCCGCGTGTATCTCCGTCGGTGGAGGATGGAGATTCGCCGCGGGCTGGAGTGCGCTCATGCTCAAACGAGTGATCGCCAAAGCAGGATGGAGTTGCTGGCGGCGAATCCTCGCGCAGCGCCAGCATTCCGGTTTCCGGGCGTCCCCCTTTTCGTTTTGCAACGACGGCTGCACGTTTGCGGACTATGTCTGGCTGGGTCGCAAGGTTTCGCTCACGGATGTCAGCATCGGGCGGTTCAGTTACATCATCAGCGGTGCGGCCAGGAACTGTTCGATTGGTGCTTTCTGCTCGATCGGCCAGGAAGTAAAACTCGGCGGCTTGGCGGCGCATCCTTTTCACGTATCGACCCATCCTTCGTTCTTTAGCGACAGCCCCCCGGTCGGGATATCCTTTCACGTCATGCCCGGCTTCCGGCATTTCCGCCGGGTGGAGATTCACCACGACGTCTGGATTGGAGATCGCGCTATGATCATGGACGGCGTGAAGGTCGGGACAGGCGCGGTGATCGGCGCCGGAGCGATCGTGACGCACGACGTCGCGCCCTATGAGATTGTCGCTGGCGTCCCGGCCCGAGTCATCCGAAAACGAGTTCCCGAGGAGGCCATTGACCGCTTGCTGCAGTCCGAATGGTGGCTGTGGGATCTGGCGACGTTGCGGGCAATGGCCGGTCGGATCGGCGCGCCCGATGTCGAAGCGTTTCTCGAACAGGCCGAAAACCGAAAAAGGGGAAAGGAATGAGCGCCGGTCTCTCAGTGGTGACGCCTAGCTACGATGACCTTGAAAACCTGTGTATGACTTTGGATAGCCTCGAGCACGAGCTGGGCCAGAATGACGAACTGGTGGTGATCGACAGCTCCGAGGCCAGCGCGAAAGCGCGGGAAACGGTGCTGGGCCGCCGTTTCGCCTGTTCAGTGAAGTACGTGTGGACGAAACCAGAGGGCGTCTACCAGGCGCAGAATGCCGGCATTCGCCTCGCCACCAAGGACTGGGTGGAAATCATCAACGCCGGCGACTGCATGTGCCGCGGCGCTCGCCGGGAAATCCGCGAAGCGATCAAAGCCCATCCGCAGGTCGACATCCATGTTTTTGGCGGGGGGGCGTTCCTCAAGGGGGGATCGTCATATGTATTTACGCCTTCCGCGGCCGGCGTCTGGCCTCACCAGTCCATCATCGTGCGCGGGTCGGTCTATGAGGTGGACGGGGTGTATGACGCCACCTATCGGTACGCGGCCGATCAGGTCTACTTCGCCCGGGCAAGAAAACGGCGCACTTGGAAAATCCATCCGTTCATTCTGACGGAATTTCTCCTCGGGGGACGCTCCAGCGGGATTACGGTGAAGCATCTTCGCGAGAATTATGCTCTGCGGCGGGCGCTGGGTGCCGGCGCTGCCCGGGCTGCCGCCACCGGAATCGTGTTCCCCGTTTTCCGCTACCTGCTCGAGCGGACGATAGGCCATGAAAGGGTGCTGAAACTGAAATGCCTCCTCTTCGGCCATTATCGTCTAGACATTCCTCAACGAAGGGGGCGCGAGCCCGAGATCCGGCGGTGAGGCCACCGCTGATCGACAGCCTCAAGGGAAGCGGAGAAAGCCGCGGACCACTTGCCATGACAGCAGCGGAGAGCCGCTAACGAGATGAAGGAAGCCGGGGTAACGACGGACCGAAGACAGGATGACTGCTCCGTGCTGATCATGTCTTGCGATGCGTATCGAGACTTGTGGACGCCGTTTTTCACGCTCTTTGCGCGCCACTGGCCGGACTGTCCGTTTCGGATCTATTTGGGAGCGGAGAAGCACGCCTGCCGGCATCCAGGCGTGACAACCTTGAGCTCTCCAAGAGACGGTCGGGACTGGGGCGGCAGATTGCGGGACTACCTGATGCAGCTGACGCCGCCGTATGTTATCGTTATGCTGGATGATTTTTTTTTGCGAAGGCCGACGAAATCAACCCAGGTGCTGCAGTGTCTGGCCTTTGCCCGAAAGGTTCACGCCGTGCAAGTCCGGCTGATCCCGCGTCCCGGGCCGACGGACCTCGTCGGCGGCGAAGAACTCGTGGGAGCTTGCGCCGTGGGATTGCCCTATCGGTTGAGCAGCCAGGCGGCAATCTGGAGCCGGATGGATCTGGTCAAGTTTGCGCATGCGGGAGAATCCATCTGGGAGTTTGAACATCTGGGCAATGAACGAGCGATGGAATATGCGGATGGATTTTATGCCGTATGGCGCCCGGTACTAAAATACGAAGGCGTCTTCGCCCACCACGTCGTGGAGAAGGGGAAATGGTTCCCGCATGAAAAATGGATTTTCGGGAGAAGGAATGTCGGATGCGACTTTGCAGCGCGGGGCACGCTGTCGCCGGCGTACTTGGCGGCTTACCATCTCGCGCAGATGTTCGATCGCGTACTCTTCTTCTTTCCGTGGAGAGTCAAAAAGAGGATCAAGATGCAGGTTAAGCGAATACTGGCCCCCCTGCTCGGCGCCCAATTCAAGAGCATGGGAGGAATCGCCGGGAAGGCGGAAAAATGAAGAGGACGCCCGCGAAACAATCGAGGTGCCAATAAATCCGTGGATCTCGTCAGCACGTTGATCCTCGCCAATGCGCGCCCTGGCACTCTGCCGCGGGCATTGGAGAGCGCGTTGGCCCAGGACTATCCGTACCAAGAAATCATCGTGGTGCAGGACAGCGATGATTCCGAAGTTCGTGAGGTGGTCCAGCGCTACGAACGCCGGGACGCGCGAGTGAAGCATTTCCAGAATCCCAAGCCAGGCAGCATCGCCCAGGCGTCAAACTATGGCGTGGCGGTTAGCAGTGGGAAGTATGTCGCGGTTCTGGACGATGATGACTCGTGGACGACTCCCGCCAAGTTGAGCCTGCAGGTTTCCTTTCTCGCCGCGCACGCCGCGGTCGTCGGCGTTGGCGGACATGTGATCGTGGTAGGGGAGGGGACAACGGAGCTGACGCGATACCGAAAGCCCATCGAGGACCACGCCATTCGCCGCGTCGCGTTGCGGGCGAATCCGCTGGCCAATTCCGCCTCGATGTTTCGTCGGAAGACGTGGGAAAGGGTGGGCGGCTACGACGAGTCCCTTCCGGCTTTTCACGACTGGGACTTCTGGCTGAAGGCGGGCAAGCAGGGCGAACTGGCTAATGTGGATCGATATCTCCTGCAGTATCAGCTCTGGCAGGAAGGGAGCTCTTGGCGGCGTTTGAGGGCGAATGCTAAGGCCTCGCGTGAGATCGTGCGCCGTCATCGCTCGGATTATTCCGGGGCCGACTTAGCGACGGTGCTTTCATGGCTCTACACGCTTTACGCTTACGTCCCTCCCTCGGTTACGAGCCGGCTCTATCCGGCGCTGTCGGCGGCCAAGAAACGCTGGCTGTCGAGGTAGGGATTCTGCTGATTGAGGCATGATGGCGCACAGCGAACGGACGATCGGGGCGCGGCGGAGGTGTGGCTGCCGGGCTTGCGGTTGAGCGCGAGCCTAGGCTGAAATTAAGGACAGGCGTCATGAAGATTCTGGGAAAAATGCTGTTCTACTACGTGCTGCTGTGGGCCTCCGTGCTCATCGCGCACTGGATGTCCCCCAGCTTCCGCGATGCGATCATCGTGAACTCGCGGCTCAACCCCAGCATCGCCCGCGATGTCTGGTTGCTGCCCTTGTTTCTGGCCCTAGGTCTGCAGGCAGCCGGATTTCGCTCCCGGACGCTGGAAAGCTCGTATTACGGGAGCGAGGCCAGAATTCTCGTCGGCCTCGCACTGGGCGGCATCTTCTATCTGGCGGTGAGCGCGGTGTTCGCCTTCGCGCTGGTCGGCCGCTACGTTCTGCTTTTCACGGTCATCTACGGCAACGCGTTCATCCTGGGCGCCCGCCTGCTGCAGCGGCGGTTTGTCGCAAAAAACTCGCGCCGGATGCTGGTCTACAGCTCGGTGCGCGCCTATGACTATCTTTGCAAATGCCTGGAACGGGATCAGCTCGGCTACGTCGTTGGCGGGTTCGCCACGCTGGATCACGAGCGCGGGTCCGCGGCCACCCAGGTGCCGGAGGACAATATCCTCCAATTCTGCACCGAAAACCTGATCGACGACGTGGTCGTGGAGCTTGATGCGTCGCTGTCCCCCTCACGGCGGGCCGCGCTGCTTTCCTGCACGGCGGCCGGGATCAATGTGGTCAGCATGAACGCCTTTTTTGAGTACAACTACGAGCGGGTGTACGAGGAAGGCATCAACGAGTCGTGGTTCTGGGACTACAACAAAGAGCATTTGGACATGTATTATATCATCTTCAAACGAGCGACCGACATCGCGGTAGGCGCGGTCGGCCTTGTCATCTTTGCGGTGATGGCGCCCTTCCTCATGGCCGTGGCTTGGATTGGCGACCGCGGGCCGTTTTTGTACAGCCAGACGCGGGTCGGCCGCTTCAACCGGCCGTTCCGGATGTATAAGGTGCGAACCATGCGCGTGGATGCGGAAGCGGGCGGTGCCCAGTGGGCCAAGGAGAAGGATCCGCGGGTGACCCTACTGGGCAATCTCCTCCGCAAGACTCGCATCGACGAGATGCCCCAGTTCTGGAATGTGCTGAAGGGCGAAATGTCCATCGTCGGACCGCGCCCGGAGCGCCCTGAGATGACGGTACAGATCGAGCAGTCGATCGAGTTCTATCGATTCCGGCACCTGATCAAGCCGGGGATCACCGGCTGGGCGCAGATCAATTTTCCCTATGGGGCCTCGATTGAGGATGCGCGGCGCAAATTGTCCTACGATTTCTTCTATCTGAAATATGCCTCCGCGGCGTTGGATCTGCTGATCATGATGCGGACCGTGTCCGCGCTGGTGCGGGGGGCCCGCTAACGCGCAGGCCGTTGGAAAGGCCTGGGCCCCTTCGCCGATCTAGGCGTAGAGACCGCGGAACCGGCCTGTGACGGTAAAATCGTCGGGAATTTCCTTGAGTCGGATTCGCCTTCCCTCCCGGAGTGAGGAATAGGGCAGGCCGAGCAGGATGCGCTGGTGGAGCATGAGTTCAGCGAGGGAGACCGGGCTTTTTTCGCGGCCCAGGATGCTCGCTGCCAGTTCGGTAAACGCCCGCTGCGTGCCACTCATGACATCGTTCACGACTTCCTGCGTAGGGATCGGGCCGGAAGGTGCGCCGGGGCCGGAAGCCCGCACGACAATGATGGTCGCGGATTTTTCACGGACGAGGATTTCCGCCTCCTCGCAAACGAGGTTCACCGCAAACTGGCGTCCCGCGAGCATGCTGCCCTGGACGTCGTTATCAAATCGCAGGGTCGCCTCCTCGACCACCGGGTCACAGTCGATCGTCGATCCGTGGACGGCGTCATCTGGAATGGCGCATGTGGCCTGCAGGTAGTCCACATCGCGCCCGCCGGTGAGAAAGAGCAGCAGGTCAACGAGGTGGGGCGTGCTCCACATCAGCAGATGGTCCTTTTCGAGATGGATCGTCACGCGAACCAACCGGCCCCAGTCGCCGCTCCAGGCCAGTTCGCGGGCCCGGCGGTAGAGGCCGCTGTAACGGCGCTGGGTGCCGAGTACGAGATTGGCGCCCGCAGCCTCGACCGCCTGCATGGCGGCGAGACATTCGCCCAGGTTTCGGCTGAAGGGCTTGTCGGCGTAAACGCCTTTTACGCCTCGGCGGGCCAGTTCGCGAACGATGCCCGGCCGCTCGAGCGTTCGGGTGGCGACGGACACCAGGTCAGGCCGCTCCGCCGCCAGCATGTCGAGCATGTCGGTGTAGATGCCGGGCACATGATAGAGCGCGGCCGCCTGGGCGGCTTTCGCGCGATCGATATCGCAGAAGGCGATCAGGCGTAGTTGGTCATTCGCCAGAATGGATTCGGCATGGCTGACCGGGAGCATCGTCGGATGCACCTTTCCGAGCAGCCGCTCGGACTTGGCCACGCCGATCCGGCCGCAGCCGATCACCGCGGCCTTGAGTGTGCGCGGAGGTTCGAGCATGGCGTCCGGCAGGTTACCACTTGATCAACGCGGTCAGCAAGGCGCCGCGGGATTCATCCATCTCGCGATACAAGTTGCCGATGTCCGTGGCCGGGACAGTCCGCCCGATCAGCGGGCGGGGATCGAGACGTCCGGCGAGGATCTGTTGCAGCAAATGAGCCAGGCTGCGGCGCAACGTGAAGCGCGCCGTCGCGGGCGACAGGTCCGGGGGCTCCCGGGTGAACTTGGATCCGCTGATGATGGTGAGCGCCTTGTCGTAAAGGAAAGCACTGTCCAGCGGATTGAAGCTGGGCGGGGGGAGGCCTCGCCCGGGAAACCCCACGATCGAGATGGTCCCGCCGATGCGGGCGAGGCGCAGGGCGAGCAGCCAGTCGTCCCAGGCATTGGACGTCGTGAGGACACAATCGATGCCGGTTCCGAGGGTCGCCCGCTCGATTTGCGCCAGGCCGTCCGTCCGGTCTTTCCTGAGGGCGGTGGCGCCCCAGTGCCGCGCGGTGGCGAGGCTGGATTCCACGTTGGAGAGTCCGAACACGCGGGCATCCATCATTCTCGCGCAGGCCGTCGCCGCCAGGCCGAGCGGTCCCAAGCCGATCACTGCCACGTTGTGGCCGGATTGCACCTTCGCCAGATGAAGGGCTTCGTAGCCGATCTGAAACAGGTAGGTGGTTGCCGCGATGGCGGAATCGATCTCGTCGGGAAGCTTCAGATAGATTTTCGCCTCGTCGCAGACGTAGCCGCTGCAGTGAGATTGACCGCTCAGCACGCGATCGCCTTTCGCGAAGCGCCGCACTGCCGGGCCGACAGCGACAACCTCCGCGACGTTGCAGTAGCCGACCAGCCGCGGATAGGGCGTCGGCGTCGGGCGCAGAGGCGGATCGCCCCGGTAGGCGGCCACTTCGGTTCCAGTCGAAACGGCCGTATACAGGGTCCGGGCGGCAACTTCATTGGGCGCCAATGCGTCCAGATCATGCGTCTCTTGATCTATCCGGAGATCGCATGGGCCATAGAGCCTGACGACATTGCTGGTCAACTGCATGGGGCTGATATTGGGGGAGGAGGGAGTGGAAGACTGGCGCCGCCCATTCGGTGCAGGATCCCGTCATCTGGAGGCGATGAAAAGGATGGTGGGAGGGCGCTAAGGGGCAACGTGATCCATCTTGAATGAGAGGGAGCGCGGTCCCGATTCCTGGATCATCACCCATCTTGCGGCGATAGTGAGCAAGGTGCACCAGGCAATGAGGATTGCCGGACATTGAAAGGGGAAATCGTACCACGCATGGACCAGTGTTTGGGTGCAGCTGAGCACGATTGGAAAGGCGATGGGATGCCACCAGACGCGCTGCCGGATGAAGTGGACGGAATACCAGATCGCGACGGCGAGGAGCAGAAGCGACCCGGTCAGGCCGAGATCAATCGGGATTTCCAGCCAGTCATCGTGCGCATGATTCCAATAGATCTGGCCGTCCGCGTAGATTTCGGGATATTTCCGCGTATAGGCGGAAAACAGATGCCGGAATCCGCCGGCACCCACCCCCCTCAGGCCATGGTCGCGGAGCATGTCGAAGGCCGCGGCATGGAGCAGTAGACGACCTCGGAGACTGACTTCGGACCAACCCTCCTGATGCAGGCGATCGAAGCCTTCGGCGACACGGTCGTAGTCAAGGTAGCGTGCGGTGTTCAGGACGAAGGCGCCGAGAACAGCGGCAACGACGAGGGTGGCTCGCCAGCTGGTGCCGGTCGCTTTTGTACGCCGGCGCCAGAGGAAAAGCCACACGACGAATGCAATCGCCGTCGCGGTGAGCGTGAGAGTGGCTCCCCGGGAGAGCGAAAAAAACACGGATGCCCCGACAAAAACGGCCGCGAGGGCCAGCAGCGGGGCGGGCGTGGATTTCTGAAGTTTCCGCTCGCCTCGGTCCATGATCCATAAGGCCAGTCCCGCAGCGACGAACGTCATCAGCGCCAAGTAGGCGCCGGCGTGGTTCTTGTAGACAAAAGTCGAGAAGGGCGTGGCATCCGGGGGAATCCAAAGCCAGAGGATCTTGTCGGCGTGGGTCAGACGCTCAATGAAGCCAATCGCGGCGAGAGCCACCGCATTGACGACGAGGACCAAAACCAGCGCGACGAGCGACCGGCGGCGGGTGAGCCCGATCCAGGCGCTGCAGATCACCAGCCAGGTGGAGGCGTCAATGATGAACTGGCTCCAGGTGTTGAAACGGGCGAACGGCACGTCGATGCCGGAGGGCAGCCAGGAAACGGAATCGACCGCCACCAGCCACCGGAACTGGCGGAAGGAGCGGTAGGAGAAGCTCGGGTTGAAGGCCTGGATGGCGATATAACCGAGCAGGGCCAGCCCGAGCCAGAAAGGAGGGAAACGCCACAGGCGAGCCCAAGCCGGATTGGAGGGAGCGTCGATCCGATGCGGGGGACTGTTTTCCACGGCTTGCGATCCCGGAACAGGATTGTCGGCTGGCGTCGGCGGCCGGCGCCAAAGCGCGACGACGAAGCCGATGACCGCCAGGCCGAGGCTGATCTGCTGGGCGAGGGGCCGGGTGGATCCGAACGCCCAAGCCAGGAAGCAGAGATGCAGCGAAAGAATCCAGACGAGGGCTTTCTCCGCGGTCGGGAGGGGCCGCATGGTCCTGCGTGCGCGTCCGGGAATGGGATGGTTTCTGCTCACCTTGATTCAGACTTCGGGCGCGCCGTTATTTCGCGAGGTGTTTCAGGAAGCAATGCCACTTTATCCAAGGTGCATCCCCTCCCGCCAGTCGTGGCAATTTGCCGAAACCAGGGATGCGCGGCCGGGCGCATCCGTTGCGAGTGACTGGGATCACGCAAGCTCAGAACGAGCGGACCGCCCGTCCCCGCCTTCCTGACTTCGGCAAACTGATTTCGCCCCGGCCGGAAATAAAAAAGCGCCGGGTAATCCGGCGCTTGAAAAGGGTGAACAGGCGGGTCAGTTCTGGCTTCCGTTGGATTGAGCGGAATTTTCGGCGGAGATAATCCCGCTGTTGGCCACTCCCAACGGGCGGTTGGGCGTGGACAGATTGGAGAAAAAGTTGCTGGTAAACGCAGGCGCGTTCGGGTTGGTGAGCAGGGCCATGGTCGACGGGCTGCTGACCACCATATTGAGGGCGGTCACGGCGTTATTTCCCGTCAGCCCTCCGCTGGCCACGGCGATCGCGGCAAGCATCCCGGCGAGGGTCGGGTTCGAGTTCTTGGCGGCCTGCGCCGCTTGAAAGACTGCTAATGCAAGCTGGGCCGACAGCTGGGGGTTGTTGGCGTTGGCCGCGACGATGGCGTCGACGGCGTTGATATCGCCTTTGGAGATCGCCGCGTTCAAAGCGGCGAGGGTCTGGACCGAAATGTCTTGGGCACTGACGACGACCGGAAGCAAAAAGGCCAAAAGGGCGACGATGAGGGAACGAATTTTCATGGCGTGAAGGATTTAGAATCTACGCAGGCCAAACCATAGGAGCGGAGAATCGCAAGGCAAGTCGCAATTCCACGGCATCAGGCGAATGGGCGGATGCCGGATGCCGGATGCCGGATGCCGGATGCCGGATAGGGGCGCTTTAGCAAAATAGGCTGGGAGACTGAATCATTTTGCCGATTTGGCGGCCGATGGCTTTGCAGCGGAGAATAAGCGCGGAAAATTCACTCTCTTGCAGATAGCCGTAGGCATGGGCGCGATCGAGCCCGTGTTCGGTTTCCTGCAACTCGCCGTCAGAATCGGTGAGCTTGCTGACAAAGTGCGCCGGATAACAGCGTTTGGCCCATGCTTCGGCGAGATTGGCTCCAATCGCCCTTGAGGAACGTCGGATTTGGTCGATCAGCGCAAATTTCTCCTCGCGCGGCCATTTTTTCGTCTCATCGAAAATCGCCTTATCCAAGGTACAAGCTTCCTGATAAACACGAAGATCCTGAAACGCGTTGATCCTGGATGTAGGCCTGCTTTGCGGGTTGGACTTGATCATTGTTCACGAAACGAGAGATCGATTTCGAATATTTCAGGCTCCTTCGGCTCGGCCCCCGGCGTCCGGCCTCAGGCGTCCGGGCTCCTTCCCAAGGCTTGTCTCGTATGGCGTGACGGGACATTGATCCTAGGCCCCTACCATGAACGCTTCCGCTGTTTCCCCGACGGTTCCGGTCTCCAAAAGCTGGCTGCGTGCGCTTGGGTGGGGTGTGGTGGTCGCGCTGGGAACCGGGTCGATTGCGATCCTGGCCTGGTCGCGGAATGAACCGGTCAGCGCGCTGTGGATGGTGGTGGCGGCGGTGTGCGTCTTTGCCGTCTCGTACCGCTTCCATTCGGCCTGGCTGATGGCGAAGGTGCTGACGCTCGACGAGCTGCGCGCGACGCCGGCGGTCGTGAACGAGGACGGGCGCGATTTCGTGAAGACGAACAAGTGGGTCGTCTTCGGCCATCATTTCGCGGCGATCGCGGGACCCGGCCCGCTGGTCGGCCCGGTGCTGGCGGCGCAGTTCGGCTTCCTGCCCGGGATGCTCTGGATCCTGATCGGCGCGACACTCGGCGGGGCGGTGCACGACAGCGTCATCCTCTTCTGCTCCGTGCGGCGGCGCGGCAAGTCGCTCGGCCAGATGGTGCGCGACGAGGTGGGGCCCTTCGCAGGCTTCGTCGCCCTGGTGAGCATCATCGCGATCATGATCATCCTGCTCGCGGTGCTGGGGTTGGTCGTGGTGAACGCGCTCGCGGAAAGCCCGTGGGGCCTCTTCACGATCGCCGCGACGATGCCGATCGCGGTGGCGATGGGGCTGGTGATGCGCGGCGGTCACGGCGGCTGGCGCCTGGCGGCGGTGAGTGCGCTGGGCGTCGGCGCGCTGCTGGCGGCGGTGTATGCGGGCAAGTTCATCCCGGGCACGACGCTGGGCGGGTGGATGACGCTGAAGGGCACGACCCTCGCCTGGTGGATCATGGGCTACGGCCTGCTCGCCTCGATCCTGCCGGTGTGGCTGCTGCTTGCGCCGCGCGACTACCTCAGCACCTTCATGAAGATCGGCACGGTCGCGGCGCTCGGCGGCGCGATCATCCTGCTCGGGCCGATGCTGAAGATGCCGGCGCTGACCAAGTTCATCGACGGCACGGGGCCCGTGTTCGCCGGGCCGGTGTTTCCGTTCTGCTTCATCACCATCGCCTGCGCGGCGGTGTCGGGCTTCCATTCGCTCATCTCCTCGGGCACGACGCCGAAGCTGCTCGCGCGCGAGGGCGACATCCGGGCCGTCGGCTACGGCGCGATGGTCACCGAGATGTGCGTCGGCATCATGGCGCTGATCGCGGCCTGCGCGATGCAGCCGGGGGAATATTTCGCGATCAACCTGAAGGGCGACACCGCCGCGGTCGTGGCCAAGGTCAGCGCGCTCGGCTATCCGGTCACGGCCCCGCAGATGGCGGACCTCGCCGCCAGCGTCGGCGAGCAGACGATGGTCGGCCGCGCGGGCGGCGCGCCCACCTTCGCGGTGGGCATGGCACAGATGTTCGCCGGT
Organism: Lacunisphaera sp.; assembly: GCA_035549095.1. Lineage (GTDB taxonomy): Bacteria > Verrucomicrobiota > Verrucomicrobiia > Opitutales > Opitutaceae > Lacunisphaera. The sequence continues at coordinate 156,028 of DASZRV010000029.1, forward strand.
GCGCTCGGCAGCCCTTCGACGGGTTCGGCAGGCTCGCCGCTGGCAGGCTCAGGGCGAGGCGCCGGCGGGATGGCGATGTGGTACCACTTCGCGATCATGTTCGAGGCGCTCTTCATCCTCACGACGATCGACGCCGGCACGCGCGTCGGCCGCTTTCTCGTGCAGGACCTCCTCGGGTTTGTGTCGAAACCGTTGGGCGACACCCGGTCTCCCGCCGGCAACGCCGTGGCCACGCTGCTGTTCGTCGGCGCCTGGGGCTGGTTCCTCTACCAGGGCGTGGTCGATCCGCTCGGCGGCATCAACTCGCTCTGGCCGATCTTCGGCATCGCGAACCAGCTGCTGGCGGTGATCGCACTCGCGCTCGGCACGACCGTGCTGATCAAGATGGGCCGCACGCGCTACCTGTGGGTGACGCTGGCGCCGCTCGCCTGGCTGCTGGCCGTGACGATGACGGCGGGCTGGATGAAGATCTTCAGCGCCGCTCCGCTCGGCTTCCTCGCGCTGGCGCACGCCTTCGAGGCGAAGATCGCCGCCGGCGGCAGCGCGGCGGACCTCGCGGGCTGGCGCGCGCAGGTGTTCAACAATTACGTCGATGCCGCCGTCACCGGCGCCTTCCTCGTCCTCGTGGCGATCGTGGTTCTGGCGAACGCCCGCGTCTGGTGGCAGCTGCTCGCCGGCCGGCGCGCGCCGGTGCTGCAGGAGGAGCCCTACGTCGCCGCGGCGGCGACGGAGGCCTGAAGACGGAGGCCGGACCCCAGAGACCGGACGATCGCCGGGCGGGTTTCGCGCAGAGACGCGAAGGAAACCCAGGATGGTTTCGGTCGGAGGATTTCTCTGCGCCTCTGCGTCTCTGCGCGAACCGGTTCGGAATCCGGGCATGAAAAAGGCCGGTCCGGGACCGGCCTCTGGTCTCTGGCATCCGGCGTCCGGCCTCCGGCGTCCGAAGCTTACGCTTCGTAAGCGCCGAGCTGCTTGTCGACGCGCTCCTTCTGGAGCGTGGCGAACATCGGGAGGCCGGAGTCGTAGGGGACGGGGACCTCGCCCTGGATCAGCGGCTGGGCGTAGCGCAGGAACTGGAAGTTCATGCTGATGCCGTCCTCGTTGATCCACTCGCGCGGGAGCTTCTTCACCGTGTTGGCGATCTCGCCGAGCGGCGACAGGCCGGTCTCGCAGGTGTAGTGCTCGGTCTCGCCGCGAAGGAGGGTGACCATCTTGTCCGTCTCGCCGTTGATCGCGGCCTTCACGGCGGCCTGGCCGGCGAGGAAGGCCTCGTCGTTGTCCGCCTTGGACGAGCAGTGGGCCGCGGCGCGCTGGGCGATGCCGAGGCTGGCGACGCGGGTCTTCACGCCGGGCGCGTGGGTCTCGAGGATCTCGCGGAGGTACTCGCCCACGCCGCCGAGGCGGGCGTGGCCGAAGGCGTCGGTCGTGGCGTCGGCGGTGACATAGTTGCCGTCGGCGTCGACGAGCCCCTCGCCGACCACGACGGAGCAGAACTTCTCGCGCGAGAGCACGCGCTTCACGTCCGCGGCGAACTTCTCCGGGTTGAACGCGATCTCGGGGAGGAGGACGATGTGCGGCGGATCGTGCGGGTGGTCGCGGCGCTTGGCGAGCGAGGCGCCGGCGGCGATCCAGCCGGCGCTGCGGCCCATGACCTCGACGATCTGCACCAGGTCGCCCTGGCCCATGCCGGCATTGTCGGCGGCGAGCTCGCGGACAGTCGTGGCGACGTACTTGATCACGCTGCCGTAGCCGGGGCAGTGGTCGGTGGTCGGCAGGTCGTTGTCGATCGTCTTCGGGATGCCGATGACGCGGAGCTCGTAGCCCTGGGCCTGCGCGAGCTTGGAGATCTTGTCGGCCGTGTCCTGCGAGTCGTTGCCGCCGATGTAGAAGAAATAGCGGATGTTGTGCGCCTTGAAGACCTCGATCACGCGGTCGAAGTCGGCCTGCTTCTTGAGCTTGTAGCGGCAGGTGCCGAGGGCGGCGCCGGGGGTGTGGCGGAGGCCGCGGATGGCCTGCTGGGACTCGGCGGCGAGATCGATCAGGTCCTCGTGGAGGATGCCAAGCACGCCGTTGAGGGAACCGTAGATCTCCTCGATGCACTCGTGGTTGAGGGCCTCGGCGATCACGCCCGCGACACTGGCATTGATGACGGCGGTGGGGCCGCCGGACTGGCCCACCAAGATGTTTCCTACGAGTTCAGCCATGACAGAAAGTTTTTTAAATTAACGGTTCAAAACAACGTGAAGGGACAGGAAAGCGGAGCGTGCCCGGAGTATGCAAACCCAATTTTCGAAGCGCACAGTCGCGGCGCGCGGGAGCGTGGGTAGAAGACCCGATGGACCCAAGCCGGGGAGGGTTTCGCGCCAAGGTGCGGAGATCCGGAGAAAATTTCCCAAGCCTGGTTTCGCACAGAGACACAGAGCCCGCGGAGTTCGGAACCAGAACCGATGCCGGTCTCTGCGAGCTCCGTGTCTCTGTGCGAAACCGGATCGAAACTTGCCGACGGAAGGCCTCAGAGCAGCCGAGCCGGCCGGTAATCTGCGGCGTCCTTGAATTTGCGGGCCAGGGGCTTCACCTCGTCCACGAAGGCGTCGACCTGGTGCGGCGCGGCGCCGACGAAGCGGTGGCTTTCGGCGAGGATCGCCTGCAGCGTTTTCTTGCCGAGGCCGATGCGGCGGTCGGCCGCGAGCCGGCCGAGCAGGTCGGCGTCGCCGGCGCGGCCGCCGGAGCGGAGCGCCTTCGCCGCGGCGAGGGCGTGCTCCTTGATCGCCTCGTGCGCGGTCTCGCGGCCGGCGCCGTGCTTGACCGCCTCCATCAGGATCGTGGTGGTGGCGAGGAAGGGCAGGTTGCGCTCGTTCTCGGCGGCGATCGCGGCGGGAAACACGTCCATCTGCCGGAGCACGGTGAGGAAGGTCTCGAGCAGGCCGTCGAGCGCGAAGAACGCGTCCGGCAGCGCCACGCGGCGCACGACCGAGCACGAGACGTCGCCCTCGTTCCACTGGTGGCCGGCGAGCGCGCCGGTCATGGTGACGTAGCCGCTGAGGATCGTGGAAAAGCCGCAGATGCGCTCGCAGTTCCGCGCGTTGACCTTGTGCGGCATCGCGGACGATCCGACCTGGCCCTCCTGGAAGCCCTCCGTGAGCAGGCCGGCGCCGGCCATCAGGCGGAGCGTGGTCGCGGCGCTCGCGCCGGCCGCGCCGATCTGGTGCAGGGCGGTCACGACCTCGAAGTCGAGCGAACGCGGATAGACCTGGCCCACCGCGAAGAGCGAGCCGTGGAAGCCGAGGTGCTTGAGCACGCGGCCCTCCAGCTCCGCGACCTTGTCGGCGCGGCCGCCGAGCAGCGTGAGCTGGTCGAGCTGCGTGCCGACCGCGCCCTTGAGCCCGCGGACCGGGTAGCGTTCGACGAGGTTCTCCAGGCGCGTGAACGCGGCGAGCAGCTCCTGGCCGAACATCGCGAGGCGCTTGCCCAGCGTCGTGGGCTGGGCGGGAACGTTGTGCGTGCGCCCGGTGATCATCAGGTCGCGGTGCGCCTCGGCCTGGCGGGAGAGGGCGAGCAGCGCGGCCGCGGTCTTGAACTGGACGACCTTGAGCGAGCGGTGGATCTGCAGCTGCTCGACGTTCTCCGTCAGGTCGCGGCTGGTGAGCCCGAGGTGGATGAACTGCCGGTGGGCGAGCTCGGAGAATTCCTCGATGCGCGCCTTCACGTCGTGGAGCGTGACGCGCTCCCGCTTGGCGATGGACTCGAGATTGATGAGGTCCTTGACCCGCTCGTAGTCCTTGATCGCCTCGGCCGGGATGGGCACGCCGAGATCGCGCTGGGCTTTCATCACGGCGATCCAGAAGGCGCGCTCCTGCACCACGCGCCCCTGCTGCGACCAGATGTCCCTGATGGCCGCCGAGGCGTAGCGCTCGGCGAGGACGTTGGGAATGGGCGCTGATGAGGGGGAAGAATCGTTCACGGGCAAGCCGCGTGAGTAAGCGTGCAGGCCGGGGAATGGCGAACGAAAACCGGTCTAGACAAGTTCCAAGTTTCAAGGACCAAGTTCCAAGAAATAGCGGCCCTTCGGGCTCCACTGATTCCGCTCGGAACCAATTTGGAACTTGGACCTTGGAACGTGGAACGTGGAACTTACCGCCATTACGCCGCCAGGCATCTCACGGCGAGTTCCCGCAGAACCTCTTCCTGCTCACCCGGGCGGCGGATGATTTCCTCGAAGGCGGTGATGAAGTCCTGCTGGTTGTCGATCAGGCGGCGCAGCGGCGGGAGCTTCGCGCTGCCGGCGAGCTTGCCGAGGTACCAGGGGTTCTGCGTGAAGAGATTGTCCGAGCTCTTCTCGCCGGCGCCGGCAAATTTTGCGCCGTAGGCGGCGGCCGCGCGCGGCAGGCCGTCGATTCCGCGCGGGCCAAGCTTGGCCTCGCCGGCATCGAGGAGGGTCCGCACCTGCAGGAGGATCCGGTTGCGGTTCTGCAGGGCGCTGATGACGGGGCGGGCGTCGCCTCCCGCGAAGAAATGCCGGTGCAGCGCGGCGAGGGTCCAGGTCAGGTCGCCGCTGAAGAACGCCTCGGCGGCCTCGAAGAAATCGCCCTCGGCGACGTTCGGCGTGAGTTCGGCGACGTGGGATTCCTCGATCCGTGATGCAGGCGCGTCGCTGGACGACGCCCGGGCGTCCGCAAGGGACGCCCCTACGGGGGAGGCGACATACGTGGCGAGCTTGCGCGTCTCCTCGACGAGCAGCCGGGTGTTGGGCCCGATGCGCGCGAGCAGCAGCTCGATCGCGCCCGGGCCGAACGCCGCGCCGAGCGCCTTCGCCTCGGCCTGCACCACGCCGGCGAGCGCCTGGCCGGCATCCTCGCCGTCGCCGCCCGCGAGGACGAAGTCCGCGTTCTTCTCGCACCACTTCGGGAATGACCGCCGCCGGTCCACCGGCGAGGCGGTGACGAGCACCGCGGTCTCGGCGGGATCGAGGCCCGCCAGGATCTGCTGCAGGTCCTCGACCAGTCGCAGCGTGCTCTCGGCCCGTCCGGTCACGGTGTCGGCGAGGAAGTTCACATCCTTCAGCCAGGTCGCGCGCTTCCCGCCGAACATCGAGATGGTCTGCACGCTCTCGCGGAAACGGTTCACGGCGGCCTCGACCTCGGCGACATTGCCGGCGAAGCCGCTGATGACCTCGCGGGAAAACTCGTCGGTGACCTCCGCGGCCAGCGCAGCGTAGCGCTCCTGGCCGAGCCGGCCGACGAGGTAGTCGTCCTGGCCGCAGATGAAGGTGAAGTTTTTCGCCGCCGGCATTGGGAAGGGAGGCGCAACGTTCAACGTCCAACGTCCAACGTTCAACCTTCAACGTTCGGAATCACACGGGAGACCGGCGGTCTTCGCCTTGGACGTTGAACATTGAAAGTTGAATGTTGGGCGTTGCGCCGAGGCTCGGCGGCGCCGAGGCTCGCGGAAACGCCCGCATGGAAAACGCGCCTTCCCCGACCGACGCGAGCGACGCCCCCTGGCGCCGCGATCTGCTGATCCTGGCGCTGATTTTCGGTGCGCTCTATTTTTTCGTGCTGGGGCGTCCGCCGCTGGCGAATCCCGACGAGGGGAGGTACGCGGAGATTCCCCGCGAGATGGTCGCGAGCGGCGACTGGGTGACGCCGCGGCTCGACGGCGTGCCGTACTTCGAGAAGCCGCCGCTGGTCTACTGGGTCGTTGCGGCGAGCCTGGAGGCCTTCGGCCCCGGGGAGTGGGCCGTGCGGGCGCCGATCGCGCTGTTCGCACTGGGCGGCGTGCTGCTGGCGTACGCGGCGGGGCGCCGGCTCCACGGCCGGGATGCCGGGCTGGGCGCAACGGCGGTGCTCGGCTCCTCGCTGCTCTATTTCGCCCTGGGGCGGATCGTGCTGCTCGACCTCGCGGTGTCCGTGCTGATGAGCGCGGCGCTTTTCTGCTTCATCCTCGGCGTGCGCGAGGCGCCGGGCGCGCGCCGGCGCCAGCTGTTTTACGCGCTCTATGCCGCCGCGGCCCTCGCGACGCTGACGAAGGGCCTGATCGGCTTCCTCGTGACCGGAGCGGTGATGTTCTTCTGGCTGCTGCTCTTCAATCAGTGGCGCCGGCTGCGTCCCTTCTATCTGCCGACGGGCGCGCTGCTCTTCCTCGCCATCGCGCTGCCGTGGCACCTGCTCGTGGCCCGACGCAACGAGGGCTGGGCGCATTTCTATTTCATCCACGAGCACTGGGAGCGCTTCACGACGACGGAGCACGGGCGCGTCCTGCCCTGGTGGATTTATTTCCCGATCGTCCTGGTGGGGCTGTTCCCGTGGACAGGCTTCCTCTGGGCGTCCCTGCGGGACGCGCTCGCCGGCGGCTGGGCGCGGCGGAAGGAGAAGGCCGACGCCTGGTTCCTCGTCACCTGGGCGGGCTTCATCTTTCTCTTTTTCTCCAAGTCGCAGTCGAAGCTCATCCCCTACATCCTGCCGGTGTTCCCGCCGCTCGCGGTGATCATCGGCGCCTGGCTGGCGCGCCGCTGGCGGGAGGGCGGGGCGGCGCGGCTGCGCGGCGGACTGGGGGTGTTCGCCTTTTTTTGCGGGGTTCTCGCCATCGGCCTGGTCGTCGCGGTGCTGAAACCGGGGACTTTCCGCGAGCCCGGGCAGGCGGAGGCGCTGCGGCCGTTCGCCTACGCGATGGCGGCGCTGCTGGTGACGGGCGGCATCCTCGCGCCCTGGCTGGCACGGCTGCGCGGCGTGCGCGACGGCCTGACGGCGGTGTTCATGTCGACGCTGGGCTTCCTCCTCGTGCTGGCGCTGGCCTTCCCGAATATCCGCAGCACGCGGACGCTGGCGCTGATCGCGCGCGACCGGGTCGGGCCGCAGGACGTCGTCTATCACTACCACGCGTTCTTCCACGACTTCACCTATTACACCGGCCGGGTGGTCGGGCTGGTGAGCTACAAGGACGAGCTCGAGCTGCAGTTCCTTTCCGAGGCGGAAAGAAACGCGCGCTTCATCGACGACGCCGAGTTCCTGCGGCAGTGGGCGGGGCCGCGGCGGGTGTGGCTGGTTGCGCGCAAGGACGCCGTCGCGCCGCTGCTGGACGACTCCTCATTTCATTATCATTTGCTCGGGGAGACGCCGACTCACTACCTTTGGAGCAACCAGCCCTGATATGACGCCCACCCGCCCTGAGCCCGTCGAACGGGCTTCCGCTCCCGTTCCGCCCAAGCCGGACGCGCCCTTCCTGCCGTTCACGCGGCCGGCGATCGACGACGAGACGATCGCCGGGGTGGTGGAGGTGCTCCGGTCAGGCTGGATCACCTCGGGACCCAAGGTGAAGGAATTCGAGGCGCAGCTGTCCGCGCACTGCGGCGGCCGGCCGGTGCGCGCCTTCAACTCCGGCACGTGCACGATGGAGATCGCCCTCCGGATCGCCGGGATCGGCCCGGGCCACGAGGTCATCACGACCCCGCTGTCCTGGGTGGCGACGAGCAACGTCGTCCTCGCCGTCGGCGCCCGGCCCGTCTTCGTCGATATCGATCCGGTCACGCGCAACCTCGACCTCGACCGGGTCGAGAAGGCGGTCACGCCGGCGACGCGGGCCATCATTCCCGTGGACCTTTCCGGCCTGCCGGTGGATCGCGACCGGCTCTACGCCATCGCGAAGAAGCACCGCCTGCGCGTGGTGGAGGACGCGGCGCAGTCCTTCGGCAGCACCTGGAAGGGCCGGCGCATCGGCGCGACCGGCGATTTCGTCTCGTTCAGCTTCCACGCGAACAAGAACATCACGACGATCGAGGGCGGCTGCCTCGTGCTCAACGACGAGCGCGAGGCGAAGCTCGCCGAGCAGTACCGCCTGCAGGGCGTGGTGCGCTCGGGCCACGACGGGATGGAGGTCGAGTTCGCCGGCGGCAAATACAACCTGACCGACGTGGCCGCGCGCGTCGGCCTCGGCCAGCTGCCGCACCTCGAGGAGTTCACGGCGAAACGCCGCGCGCTCGCCCGGGCCTATTTCGAGCGCCTCGAAACGCCGGCGATCCGCGCGCTGGGCCTGGGGCTGCCGGTCGCCGACTTCGCGCAGAGCAACTGGCACATGTTCCAGGTGCTGCTGCCCGAGGAGCGCCTGGCGATCAAGCGGGCGGAGGTGATGGCGCAGCTGCAGGCGGCCGGCATCGGCACCGGCGTGCACTATCCGGCAATCCACCGCTTTGCCCTCTACCAGCGCCTCGGCTGGAAGAGCGGGGATTTCCCGCACGCGGAATACGCGGGCCGGAACATTCTGACGCTGCCACTCTTTCCCGCCATGACCACCGCCGATGTGACGCGAGTGGTGAATGAACTTGTGAGGGTGCTCGCGGCGAACCGGAAAAATTGAGATTAACGGGCGGCGGAAATCCCAAACTCCAAAAGTCCAAACGCCAAAAAATTCCGCTGCGTGATGAATACCCGGGTACTTGAAAGACCAATATTGGAAGAAGAGCGGTTTCCTCCGCCGGCCGAATTTCTGCGGATTATTTTGGCGTTTGGACTTTTGGAGTTTGGGATTTCACCCCAGCCTCCGTCCTCTTAAATCGATTCCAACTCGTTCATGTCCGCCCCCGCTTCCACCGTCGCGTTGTCCGTCGTGATTCCGGTTTACAACGAGGAGCTGAACCTCCCGACATTGTTCGCGCGGCTCTATCCGGTGCTCGACGGGCTGGGCCGTCGCTACGAGGTGATCTTCACCAACGACGGCTCGCACGACCGCTCGATCGAGCTTCTCCGGGCGCAGCACGCGGCGCGGTCGGACGTCACGCGGGTGATCGATTTCAACGCGAACTACGGCCAGCACATGGCCATCATGGCGGCGTTCGAGCGGGTGCGCGGGGACGTGGTCGTCACGCTCGACGCCGACCTGCAGAACCCGCCGGAGGAGATCCCGCGGCTGCTGGAGCAGATCGACGCCGGCTTCGACTACGTCGGCGGCTACCGGCTGCATCGCCAGGACTCGTTCTTCCGCACCTACGCGTCGAAGCTCATCAACTTCGTGCGCGAGCAGACCACCAGCATCGAGATGACCGACCAGGGCTGCATGCTGCGGGCGTACCGCCGGCCGGTGATCGACGCGATCGTGCGCAGCGGCGCGATCAACACCTTCATCCCGGCGCTCGCCTACACGCTGTCGACGCGGCCGGGCGAGGTCGGCGTCCGCCACGAGGAGCGCCACGCGGGGGTGTCGAACTACTCGTTCTACCAGCTCATCCGCCTGAACTTCGACCTGATCACCGGCTTCTCCCTCGCGCCGCTGCAGTATTTCACGATGTTCGCGATGCTCTGCGCCGCGGGCAGCTTCGTGCTGGTGCTCGTGCTGGCCTACATGCGCCTTTTCCTGAACGACAACACCAACGGCGTCTTCACGCTCTTCGGCATCCTCTTCTTCCTGCTCAGCGTGGCGATGGTCGGCATCGGCCTGATCGGCGAATACGTCGGCCGCACCTACAACGTCGTCCGGGCGCGGCAGCGGTACCACGTGAAGGAGATGCTGGAGGCCAGATAAGTTTCACGCAGAGGACGCAGGGAACGCTGAGGATTTATGGATCCGCATCTTCCGTCCCCTGCGTTCTCTGCGTCCTCTGCGTGAAATTTCTTTCCTGATGAAACCCCGCATCCTTTTCTTCGGCTACAGCGAGGTCGGCTACGAGTGTCTCTCGCTCCTGCTGGAGCGCGGCGACGACGTGGTCGCGCTCATCACGCACGAGGACAACCCGAACGAGAAGATCTGGTTCCAGCCGCCGGCGGTGGCGGCGCGGAAGAAGGGGCTGCCGGTGTTCACGCCGGAATCGGTCAACACGCCCGAGTGGCGCGAGAAGATCGCCGCGCTGCGGCCCGACCTGATCCTGTCGGTCTATTACCGGCACATGATCGGCACGAAGATCCTGGCCCTGCCGCGGCTCGGCGCCTGGAACATGCACGGGTCGCTGCTGCCGAAGTACCGCGGCCGGGCGCCGATCAACTGGGCGGTGCTGCACGGCGAACCGCGGATCGGCATGACGCTGCACCGGATGGTGAAGGCGCCCGACGCCGGCGCGGTGGTGGATCAGGAGGGCGTGGAGATCGGCCCGCGCGACACGGCCGAGCAGGCCTTCCGCAAGGTTCTGCCCTGCGCCCGCCGCGTGCTGGCCCGGCAGATCGACGCGCTCCTCGCGGGCACGGCGCGCGAGCAGCCGCAGGACGAGGCGCAGGCGACCTACTTCGGCGGCCGCAAGCCCGAGGACGGCCGGATCGCCTGGACCCAGCCGTCCCGGCAGATCTTCAACCTCATCCGCGCGGTGACCGATCCCTATCCCGGTGCGTTCACCGACGTCGGACCGGCGCGGCTGATGGTCTGGTGGGCGGAGCCGGACTCGCCCGCGGCCCGCGGCCGCCGCGGCCGGCCGGGGGAGATCCTGTCCGTCGCGCCGCTGGTGGTGGCCACGGGCGATGGCGCGCTCGAGCTGACGAAAACGAACTGGGCCGGCGCGCCCGTGCCGGTGCTCGAAATGGGGCAGGTACTCTGAGGGCAACGTCCAACGTTCAACGTTCAACTCGACCCGGACGACCAAGGAGCAGCGGCCGATCGGACGTTGAAAGTTGAGCGTTGAACGTTGGACGTTGGACGTTGAATCTCCGGCACGCTCATGCCTCTCAAAGTTCTCATCCTCGGCGCCAACGGTTTCATCGGCAGCTCGCTCACGCGGGCGATCCTCGAGCAGAAGGACTGGGAGGTGTACGGGATGGACATCGGGAGCAACAAGCTCGACGACAGCCTCGGGCATCCGCGCTTCAAGTTCGTGGAGGGCGACATCACGATCAACCGCGAGTACATCGAGTACCATGTGAAGAAGTGCGACGCGGTCATCCCGCTCGTCGCCATCGCCAATCCGATCCAGTACGTGAAGGACCCGCTGCGGGTCTTCGAGCTGGATTTCGAGGCCAACCTGGCGGTCGTGCGCCAGTGCGCGAAGTACAAGAAGCGCGTCCTGTTTCCCTCGACCTCGGAAGTCTACGGCATGTGCCCGGACGGCAAGCTCGACGAGGCGACGAGCGCGCTGGTCTACGGGCCGATCGAGCGCCAGCGCTGGATCTACGCCTGCTCGAAGCAGCTGCTCGACCGGGTCATCTACGCGTACGGCGTGCGCGACGGCCTCGACTACACGCTCTTCCGTCCGTTCAACTGGATCGGGCCGAAGCTGGACGACGTGTTCGAGCCGAAGGAGGGGAGCTCCCGGCTGTTCACGCAGTTCATCTCGAACGTCATCTTCAAGAAGCCCCTGCAGCTCGTCGACGGCGGCAAGCAGAGCCGCTCGTTCACCTTCATCGACGACGGCGTGGACGCGCTGCTGCGCATCATCGAGAACAAGAACGGCTGCGCCTCGCGCCAGATCTTCAACCTCGGCAATCCCGCCAACGACGTGAGCGTGGGGGACCTCGCGAAGCTGATCATCGCGGCCTTCCGGGAATATCCCGAGTACCGCGAGCACGCGGCGAAGGCGCGCACCGTGGTCGTGCCGTCGGGGAAATATTTCGGGAAATACTACCAGGACATCCAAAAGCGGGTGCCCTCCATCGCCCACGCCCGCAAGCAGCTCGGCTGGACGCCGCGGGTGAACCTGAAGCGCGCGATCAAGCTCACGCTCGACTACCACCTCGCGCACAAGGGCTACCAGCTGGAGTAATCGGAGGACGGATTACGGAGGGCGGAGGACAGACGACCGTGATCAGCAAAGGCAGTTTATCGGTTTCCACTCTTTGACTTCGATCGTCTGTCCTCTGTCATCGGTACTCCGTCTTCCGAAATGCCTATCCGCCTCGCCCTGAAGGTTGACGTCGACACCGACCGCGGCACGCGGATCGGCGTGCCGAACCTGGTGGCGGACTGCCGGGAGGTCGACGCGCCGGCCTGTTTCCTCTTTTCACTCGGACCGGACCAGACCGGGCGGGCGATCACCCGGATTTTCCGGCCGGGCTTTTTCCAAAAGGTCAGTCGCACCAGCGTGGTGCAGATTTACGGCGTGCGGACGCTGCTGAACGGCACGCTGCTGCCGGCGCCGCACATCGGGCGGCGGAACACCGCGGTGATGCGCGCGGTCCGCGATGCCGGCTTCGAGGTGGGGATCCACTGCTACAACCACTACCGCTGGCAGGATTATGTCCACCGTCTGCCGCTGGCGGGAGTGCGGGCGGAGTTTGTCGCCGCCCGGGCGGAATTCCTGCGGATCTTCGGGCGTGAGGCGCAGACCGCGGGCGCGGCAGGATGGCAGAGCAATGCGCACAGCCGCGAGGTCTACGACGAGGCCGGCCTGCTCTACGCGAGCGACACCCGCGGCGGGGATCCCTTCTTCCCGCGCGTGGGCGGCCGTGTTTTCCGGACGCTCGAGATCCCGAGCACGCTGCCGACCTTCGACGAGCTGATGGGACGCCCGGAGTACCCCGACCACGCCATCGTGGGCCACTATCTTTCGCTCCTGCGGACCGATCGCCCGAATGTGCTCACGATCCACGCGGAAATCGAGGGAATGGGCCGTCGCGGCCTTTTCCGCGAGCTGCTGGCCGCGTGCCGGAAGGCCGGCGTGGAATTCATCCGCCTGGACGACCTCGCGCGCCAGCTCCTGGCGGATCGCGGCGCGATCCCGGTGCGCGACCAGGTGATGGGAGAAATCGACGGCCGGTCTGGTGTCGTCGCCACGCAGGCGGCGTAGACCTCGGAGGGGTTCACGCAGAGCACGCGGGGACGCCGGGAAAAATCGCTGCAGGATGGGATCCCTTTCTTCGCGTTCCCTGCGTCCTCTGCGTGAAATGGGATCGAAATCCTCGGCCTAGTGTCGCTCGATGCGCGAGAAGAGCCAGATCCCCAGTGAAAGGCAGATCACGTTCGGCAGCCAGAGGAGCAGGTCGGGGCGGTACTCGGGGTGCCGGTCGATCCAGCTGACGGCGGTCGTGAGGAAATAGTAGCCCAGGGCGAGCAGGACGGCGACGCCGAGGTTCGCCGAGGTCTCGCGGCGCGAGACCTTGATGCCGAGGGGAATTCCAAGCAGGGCGAACGACAGGACGGCGACCGCGGTGGTGAATTTCTCCTGGATCGTGAGGGTGACCTTCATCTCGTCGCGCTCGTGCTGCCTGGCGTCGGCGGGCGCCACCGGCTCCGCGGCGAGCCGCGCCTGCTCGGCTTTCAGCTCCGCGTAGGTCATCCACGGCAGCTTCTGCCGGACGCTCGTGCGGCCGAACATCCGGTCGAGCGACAGGTGCACCGGCTGGGAGGAACCGACCACGGCGACGGTCGGCCATTCCGAGAAGTCCTCGGGGTTTTTCTCGTGGCGCATCTCCAGCTGCGCGTCCTGGAGGGTGACGATCAGCTCGTTGTTCTCGCTGTCGAAATCGAGATGCCCCGACCGGGCGCGCACGAGCCGCACGGCGCGCCCCTCCTGGTCCAGCTCCCAGAGCCAGATGTCGCGCATCTCGGAGTTCTGGATGTCGCCCACGTAGACGACCTCGCCCCGGAAGTCGCGGATGAAGGTCTTGGGCTGGATGAAGCTCAGCGGATCGGTGCGCACCGCCAGCGCCAGCTCCCGCTCGTACTTGATCTTGGCGGCCGGCATCGACTGGAAATTGACGTAGAGCGCGGTGACCATGCCGATCGCCGCGAGCAGGAAGACCGGCCGCATGATCCGGAACAGGCTGATCCCGCTGGTGCGCATCGCGGTGATCTCGCTGTCCGCCGACAGCCGGCCGAGCGTGAGGAGGACGCCGGTCAGGATGCCGATCGGCAGCGCGTAAGTGGCGACCGATGCCACCGTGAGAAAGATCAGTTCGCCCGCGACCGGCAGCGAAAGCCGCCCGGAAAGGATGTAGCTGAGCAGGTCGCGGATGACGTTGCCCAGCGTGAGCACGAAGGCGAAGAGGCCCACCGCCGTCGCGCACGAGAACAGCACGCTTTTGAAGAGATAGCGGTCGAGGAGGTTCAAGCGAAGGGGAGGCGGCGCGCGGCGAAAGAGTCATCGCAGACGGCCTGGATAGGGACAAGGCGCTTGTTGCCGGAGCGGATCACGCAGAGGACGCAAAGCACGCAGAACAGAGTGATTGGAGGATTCTTCTCGGCGTTCTCCGCGTCCCCAGCGTGATCCTCGTCACAACCCCAGCGAAAGCTGCGGCTCCGTTTCCGGGCCGTTTGCGGTCGCTGGCGTGAGACAGGCGGGATCGTCGTACTGGACGCTGTTGACGCGGGAATCGAGGGCGACGGCGCTCATTCCGGCCGGATCCGCCGGCTGGAGCAGCGGGGCGAGCTGTTCCGGCGCGGTGACCCGTGGATCGAGCCACGCGTCAAATTGCTCCGGCGCCAACATCACCGGCATGCGGTGGTGGATCGGGCGCATCAGCTCGTTGGGCGCACTGGTGACGACGGCGCAGCTCTCGAGCGCCGTGCCGTCCGGCGCGCGCCAGCTTTCCCAGAGTCCCGCGAGGCCGAACGGCTGTTCATCCGCCCGGCGGAAGAGCCAGGGCTCGCGCCGGCGGCCGGCGACCTTCCATTCGTAGAAGCCGCTCGCGGGAATCACGCACCGCCGGGAGCGGAACGCGTCGCGAAAGGAGGGCTTGTCCGCCAGCGTCTCGGCGCGGGCATTCATGAGCTTCAGACCCGAGTCCTCCCGCGCCCATGACGGCACCAGGCCCCAGCGGAGCGCGACCACCTCGCACGCCGGATCGGCCGAATGGAAAGGCACGGCGGGCTTCGGCCGCGTCCGCACGGCCGGGATCCCGGTCCCGGGAGCGATGTTGTAGCGCGAGGCGAATTCAGCCGCCCCCGAGACACCCAGCCGCTCGAGGACCTCGCGCAGATGACGCTGGAGGAGGAGATAGCGGCAGCACATCGGAAATCAGAAGCAAGAGGTAGGAAGAATGAATTGAGAAAACAATCCTGAGCGCCTGCCCCAGCGGGTTTCGCACAGAGGCGCAGAGATCGACCGGCATGATCGTCGTGATAGATCAGGATTCTCCGCGCCTCTGCGTCTCTATGCGAACCAATCCGGATTTCAGGCCAGCGCGGCCCGGGCGCGCGCGAGGGCGGCGGCGAGTTCGGGGGTCTTGATCGGCTTGCTGACGTAGTCGTCCATCCCGGCGGCGAGGCAGAGCTCGCGGTCGCCCTGCATGGCGTTGGCGGTGAGGGCGACGATCCAGGGCCGGCGGCCGCGCGGAGGCTCGGCGCGCAGGCGGCGGGTGGCCTCGAGGCCGTCCATCTCCGGCATGTGGACGTCCATGATGATGATGTCGTAGGACTGCCGCGCGACCGCCTCCAGCACCTCGCGGCCGTTGGCGGCGAGGTCGGCGCGGTAGTTCAGCCGCTCGAGCATGCGCAGCGCGACCTTCTGGTTGACGGAATTGTCCTCCGCCAGCAGCACGCGCTCGCGATGGATCGTCTGGTCCTTCATCGGCGGCGTGGAATGGCGGGCGCGGTTCATCGTCCCGTGCCCGTGCGTCAGCACCCGCACGAGCGCGTCGAGCAGCTGGCCGGGCTTGGCGGGCTTGATCAGGGAAGCCGCAAACAGGTTTCGGTCGCCGGCGATCTCCCGCTGCCCGAGCGACGTCAATAGCACCAGCGGAAGCTCCTCCGCGGTGTGGCGCAACCGGATCTCGCGCGCGAGCATGGCGCCGTCCATCGCCGGCATCTGCATGTCGAGGATCGCGAAGTCGAAATGCGCCCCCGCCTCCAGCAGCGCGAGCGCCTCGGCGCCGGACGCCGCCGTGTGCGGAACGATTTCCCAGTTCTGCGCGAACTTGGTGAGGATGCGCAGATTGGTCGGATTGTCGTCCACCAGCAGCAGGTGCTTTCCGCCGAGCACGGCGCGCGGCGAGACATGGTAGGGCACGGGCTTGTTCGGCGTCGCCTCGACCACGACGTTGAAGCGGAAGGTGGAGCCCCGCCCGGGTTCGCTTTCGACGCTCATGCCGCCGCCCATCTGCTCGGCGAGCCGCTGGCTGATCACCAGCCCCAGGCCGGTGCCGCCGTACCGGCGGGTGGTCGAGGCGTCCACCTGGGAAAACGACTGGAAGAGGCGCCCCATCGCCTCGGCAGGGATGCCAATGCCCGTGTCGCGGACGGCGATGTGCAGCCGGATGCGCTCCCCGCCGCCGGGCGCCGCCGGGACCGGCTCCGCGCGGAGGGTGAGCACGACCTCGCCGTGCTCGGTGAACTTCAGCGCGTTGCTCAGCAGGTTGACGAGGATCTGCCGCAGCCGCGTCGTGTCGCCCCGCACCATGGCCGGGGCGCTCTCGCTGATCTCATAGAGCAGGTCGATCTGCTTCTCCGCGGCGCGCGGGGCGAGGAGGTCCAGCGCGCCCTCGAGGCACTCGCGCAGGGAGAATTCCTCGTGCTCCAGCTCCAGCCGGCCCGACTCGATCTTGGAGAAGTCGAGGATGTCGTTGATCAGCGTCAGCAGCGTGTCGCCGCTGTGGCGGATCGTCTCGACGTAATCGTGCTGTTCCGGCGTGAGCGGCGAGTCGAGCAGGAGCGACGCCATGCCGATGACGCCGTTCATCGGCGTGCGGATCTCGTGGCTCATGACCGCGAGGAACTGGCTCTTCGCGCGGCTCGCGGCCTCGGCCGCCTCCTTCGCGCTGCGGAGCTCCTCCTCCGCGAGCCGGCGGCGGGTCACGTCCTGGATGAAACCCTCGTAGTACCGCACACCGCCGTCTTCGCCGCGCACGGCGCGGGCGTGTTCGGAAATCCAGATGATGCCGCCGTCCTTGCGGCGCACGCGGTACTCGAGCCCGCGGACCTCGCCCTTCTCGGCCATGAGGCGCTTGAACTCGTCGCGCACGCCGGCGTCGACGTAGATCGTGCGCGAAATGTCCTGCACGTTGGCCATCAGTTCCGCCGGCGAGTCGTAGCCGTAAAGCTTGGCCAGCGCCGGGTTCACGAGGAGATAATGGCCGTCGGGCGTGGACTGGAAAATGCCCTCGACGGCGTTTTCCACGATGCTGGCGAAGCGCTCGACCGAGGACGGCCACGCGCCGTGATCCGACGCCGCGGGGCGGGCCGGTTCTTCGCCAGGAGAAGGCATGTTCGCAGCGTTGCAAAGGCCGTGCCAAGCCGCCGGTGGCGCGGATCGGTTCCTTTGGCCGGACCGGGAGGAAGGAGATGGCTCCAGCCGGGGATTGTGCGTGCCGGAGGATAGGGTGTGTCCGCACGCGGAACAGCGCAGGGTCCAGGAGGTCGGCTGCGCGTCCGATTCTTCGCGGCCCCCCGGCCTGCGCCGCCCGTCCCCCGGCCCGAAGTGATTGGCGCGCCTCCCACCATGAACCTCCCCCTTGCTTTCCGACCGGTTGATTCCCGAGCGGCCCGCTCCGCCCTGTTGCTTGGATCCTTTTTCTTCCTTTGCGCGACGGCCGGCCGCCTATCCGCCAAACCGTCTTTCACCGGCCTCGGCAATCCACTCGGCGGCGACGGCACCCGGGCCGTCGCCCTCGCCGCGGGCCGTCCCCTGGTGGTTGGCATCAGTCTCGACCACACGTCGATGTTCACCGCGCAGCGATCGTTCCGCTGGAGCCCGCAGGATGGCGCGACGGATCTCGGTCAGCTGCCAGGCGCGGCGGTGACTCTCGCGGACCGGATTTCGCCGACGGGTTCCGTTATCACGGGAACGTCCGAGACCCGCCAGGGCCGAGGCTATTCCGAACAGGCGTTTCGCTGGACCAGGGAAGAAGGCATCGTGGCGATCCCGCTTCCGCCCGGCACGGCGACCGGCAACTCGATACTGGCGCTCTCGGACGACGGCGCGGTGCTGACGGGAATCGCGGACTCGGTGGCCTTCTGCTGGACGAGGGCCGGCGGCTCGCAGAGTCTCGGGGTGGTTGCAGGGGAGATCTACAGCATCGCCACCGGGATCTCCGCCGACGGAAGGATCATTGTCGGCCAAAGCGGCCGGGCCGGCACGATCGAAGCCTTCCGCTGGACGCAGGAGGAAGGCATGAGGGGGATCGGCTTCCTGCCGGGTTCGAACGAAAACGACGAAGTTTTCATTTCGGCGGACGGCAACGTCATTGTCGGCACCGCCTTCTTCGATCAGCTCACGCCGCAGCAGACCGGGCAGGTTTTCCGGTGGACGGCGCGCACCGGAATGGTCGCGCTGCCGTTTCCGCCGGGCCAAGGCTACGGCGAGGCCCATGCGGTCTCCGCCGACGGCATCACCATCGTCGGGGAGGGCCGGTTGAGCGGTTCCACCACGGTCCGGCAGGCCTTTCGCTGGACCCTCGAAGGAGGCATGGAGGACCTGGGCTTCCTTCCGGGAGGCGGCGATCTCAGCCTGGCGACGGGAGTGTCGGCCGACGGCAGCAAGGTGGTCGGCCACAGCGACTCGATCGACGGCGTCGTCCAGATGTTCCTGTGGACTGAGCGCGACGGCATCCGTTCGGTGCGCGACGTGCTCGTCGAAGACTACGGTTTGAAACTGGACGGCTGGACGCTGGTGTCCGGCATGATTTCCGCCGACGGCCGGAGCCTGGCGGGCAACGGCATCAACCCGGCGGGCCAGGATGAGGCCTGGTTCGCCCATCTCGGCGATTGAAGCGGGGCGATGCGCCTGCCGCGTCGGCCCGGGCGCTAGCCGTTCTTCAAGGCGGAGAGGACCGTTCCGGGAGTCAGAATCTCCGGCAGGAGGACGGGCTCGTCGTGTCCGGGCAGCCAGATCTGGTCGAAGGGGACCGCCGAGCGCTGGTACTTCGCGAGTTCCGCGGTGATCTGCGGATCCTGGTTGGTCCAGTCGCCCTTGAGCGTGGCGATCTTCTTGTCGGCGATGAGCTGCAGGATTTCCTTCGAGCCGAAGACGAGCTTCTTGTTGGCCTGGCAGGTCGCGCACCACCGCGCGGTGAAATCGACGTAGACGATCCGCCCCTCGGCGCGGAGGCGGGCCACGGTCTCGGGACTCCATTTTTCCCAGGTGACCTGATCGGGCCGCGGCCAGCCCACGGCGGCGCCGGCGGCGAACAGGACCAGGCCGGCGGCCAGCCCGAACCGCGCGCGGCCGGGGGAGGCGCCGGGGGCGTTCCAGCGCCCGTAGAACCACGCGCCCATCGCCACGAGCACGAGCCCGAAGAGCGCCATGAGCGAGCCGCCTTCGCCCGTCTGGCCCGCGAGCACCCACGCGAGATAGGCCACCGTGGCGTAGAGCGGGAACGCCATGAACTGCTTGAACGTCTCCATCCAAGCGCCGGGCCGCGGCAGCACCTTCACGGCGCCGGGAAAGATCGAGAGCAGCAGGTAGGGCGTCGACAGCCCGAGTGCGATGACGGTGAAGACGACGAAGGACGCGGCGGTCGGCAGCGTGAGCGCGGCGCCGAGGGCCGGCGCGAGGAAGGGTGCGCTGCACGGCGTGGCGACGACGGTCGCGAGCACGCCGGTGAAAAACGAGCCGGCGTAGCCGGACTTCGTTTGCAGGTTGCCGCCGACGGCAGTCGCGCCGAGGCCGAACTCGAAGACCCCACTCATGTTCAGCGCAAAGACGAGCAGCAGCACCGCGAGCGAAAACACGAAGGCTGGGGATTGCAGCTGGAAGCCCCAGCCGAGCTGGCTGCCGCCCGCGCGCAGGGCGGCAAGCGCGCCCGCGAGCGTCCAGAACGAGAGCAGCACGCCGCTGGT
>DASZRV010000030.1:0-31912 GCA_035549095.1 Lacunisphaera sp.
GCTCGCCGACCCGGGTGGCATCGCCATGTCGAGCTTCATCTATTCCCAGATCGAGAACCAGCTCGACCTGAAGGGCACCTACCTGCCGCCGCAGAAGCTGAAGAACATTCCCGAGAAGATGCGGATTTTCCTCGTCGACCCGATTGGGGATCGCGCCCCGTCGCGCGGCCGGCGCGGCAGCCCGGTGACCACCAAGGTGATCATTGGTGCGGTGGTGGTGCTCGCGGTCGTCGTCGTCGCCTGGTTCTTCCTCGGCCGGTCCTGAGGGCGATCGCTTCTGCTTGTCGGCAGGCGTCACGCCCGCCACGTTGCGTTCTGCCATGGCCCAGCCTGACTCCGCGCCCAAGATCATCTTCTCGATGCTCGGCGTCTCGAAGAAGATCGAGCGCAAGGAAATCCTCCGCGACATCTCGTTGTCGTTCTTCTACGGGGCGAAGATCGGCGTGCTCGGGCTGAATGGTTCGGGCAAGTCGTCGCTCATGCGCATCCTGGCGGGCGTCGACCGCGAGTTCGACGGGCATGTCGCGTTCGAGCCGGGCTACCCGGTGGGCTTCCTGCCGCAGGAACCCAGCCTCACCCCGGGCGCAACCGTGCGCGCCTGCATCGAGGAGGGCGTGAAACACCTCACCGACCTGACGGCGGCCTACGATGCAAGCTGGGACGAACTCGCCGCGGCGGAGAATGACGCCGCCCGCGACGCGATCACGGAGAAGCAATCGAAACTGCAGGAGCAGATCGACCACCTCGGTGCCTGGGATGTCGCGCCGCTGGTCGAACAGGCCATGGATGCGTTGCGGTGCCCGCCCGGCGACCAGATTGTCGACCAACTCTCCGGCGGCGAGCGACGCCGTGTCGCGCTGGCGCGGCTGCTCCTGCAAAAACCCTCGATCCTCCTGCTGGACGAGCCGACGAACCACCTCGACGCCGACTCGGTCAACTGGCTGGAACAACACCTGTCCCGCTACGAAGGCACCGTCATCGCGGTGACGCACGATCGCTACTTCCTCGACAACGTCGCCGGTTGGATCCTCGAGCTCGACCGTGGCCATGGCATCCCGTGGAAGGGCAACTACTCCTCGTGGCTGGAGCAGAAGCAGGCGCTCGCCACCGTCGCGGAGCGGACCGAGAGCAAGCGGCAGAAAGCCATGGCGCGCGAACTCGAGTGGATCCGGTCGTCGGCCCGGGCGCGGCAGGCCAAGGGCCAGGCACGCATCACGGCGTATGAGTCCATGCTGAAGCAGGATGTGGCCGAGCAGGAGAAGAAGTTCGAAATCATCATCCCGCCGGGCCCGCGACTCGGCACGCTCGTGGTGCAGGCGCACGACGTCGCCAAGGGCTACGGCGACAAACTGCTGTTCGAACATCTCGAGTTTTCGCTACCGCCGGGTGGCATCGTCGGAATCATCGGGCCGAACGGCGCCGGGAAGACGACGCTGTTCAAGCTCATCACGGGCTTGGAGACCCCGGATGCCGGCACGTTCAAGACCGGCCCGACCGTGCAGACAGCTTATGTCGAGCAGTCGCGCGCTTCGCTCGAGGGCGACAAGACGATCTGGGAGGTCATCAGTGGCGGCGAGGAAGTGATGCAACTGGGCGGGCGCGCCATGAACAGTCGCGCGTACTGCGCGCAGTTCGGATTTACCGGTGCCGACCAGCAGAAGAAGGTTGGGGTCTTGTCCGGCGGCGAGCGCAACCGGGTGCTGCTCGCACGGGTGCTCAAGAGCGGCGCCAACCTGATCCTGCTCGACGAGCCGACCAACGATCTCGACGTGAACTCGATCCGCGCCCTCGAGGAAGCACTCGAAAACTTCGCCGGCTGCGCCGTCATCATCTCGCACGATCGTTGGTTTCTCGATCGCGTGGCGACGCACATCATGGCTTTCGAAGGCGACAGTCACGTCCACGTCTACAACGGGAACTACGCGGGCTACCTCGAGGATTTCAAGAAACGGAAGGGAAAAGAGGCCGACCAGCCCCACCGGATCAAGTACCGGAAGCTAACCAGATAATCTCAGACAAAGTGAACAAAATCGGGAGAATGGAGACCGGAGCATTCGGTTCATTTTCTTAATTCTGTCCCAACAGATTTACTCGAAGCCAAACAGCCGCCCCATGTCGCGCCGGTCCTTCTTGGTCGGACGGCCCATGCCCCGTTCGCGAGCGAGCATGTGCTCGATGCCGGCCTGCTTGGCGCGTTCGTATTCGGCCGCGGGTGTGAGGTCGGCCAGGTATTCCGGCACCTGTTTGGCGGCGACGCGGGAGCGCGGCAGCGCCACGACGCGCAACGTGCGCGTGACGAGGCCGAGCCGCACCGTGATCACCTCGCCCACGTGGATGTCGCGACCGGGCTTGGCCTCGAGTTCGCCGATTTTCACGTGGCCGGCACGACAGGCCGCGGTCGCCAGCGGGCGGGTCTTGAAGACACGCACGGACCAAAGCCATTTGTCGAGGCGGGGATCATCCATTCGAAGCAAAGCTAAACGCCAAACTCCAAAACTCCAAACGCCAAAGAAATCCGAAACGGGAAATTGGGCTGCGGAGCTGGTTCCGGTGTTTGATGCCGACGTTAGAGTGTGTTTGGCGTTTGGGATTTGCGCGGCGGGATGCCGCCGCGCGTTTGCCTCGGAATAAAAGCTGGCTTTCCTCCTCCCACGTTCATGAAGGTCCGTCTTTCGCTAGTCCTCCTTTCACTGCTCACCGCCATGACCCTGCAGGCCGCCGACAAACCCGCGTCGAAACACGAGTTCGCCACCTTCGGGGGCGGTTGCTTCTGGTGCATGGAGGCCGTGTTCCAGCGCGTGCCCGGCGTCATCCACAGCGTGAGCGGCTATTCCGGCGGCACCACGGAGAATCCAACCTACGAGCAGGTCTGCGCGCACGGCACCGGCCATGCGGAAGTCATCCAGGTGGAGTATGACCCGGCGATCATCAGTTACGACAAGCTGCTCGAGATCTTCTTCGAGGCGCATGACCCGACGACGCTCAATCGCCAAGGCGCGGACGAGGGCGACCAGTACCGCTCGGTGATCTTCTACACGAGCAAGGAACAGCATGAGGCGGCCCTGCGGGCGAAGACGGCCGCGCAGAAGGAGTACGACGATCCGATCGTGACCGAGATCGTCCCGCTGAAGAAATTCTGGCCCGCCGAGGCCTATCACCAGGATTATTTCAACCAGCACCCGGGCCAGGGCTATTGCACGTTCGTCATCCGTCCCAAGGTCAAGAAGCTCCAGAGCAAGGGCGTGATCTCGAAGGACTGAGGCGGAATCGCCCGCGGTCCCGTGGGCCATTCCCGGAAATGTCCACCGGGGTCGAGCCCGCACTCTGTGCAGGCTGAATCCAGGTAGGGCGCGTTATCCCTAACGCGCCGGAGATGCCGGCGGATTACGGATAATCCGCCCTACCAACCTGCACGGAGTGCAGGTTCCAGCTTCTGTGCTCAGGCGTGCCCCGGCAGGACGAAAAGCAGGAGTGCCAGCAGGTGGCAGATGCTGCCTGCCTGCAGGAAAAGCTGCCGGGGTACGAGGTCGAAGCGCGGCAGCTGCCAGAGATAGAAGGCGAAGCCCACGCAGTAGCAAAGCGCGCCGGCGAGCCCGAGCCGGAGCGCTCCGGGCGGCAGGCCCGCCACCACCGGCTTGAACGCCACCATCGCGAGCACGCCGATGAGCAGGTAGACCACGACCGTCGCGACGCGCCAGCGACCGGCGAAGAGCCACTGCAAAACAATTCCGGCGGTGCAAAGGCCCCAGACGACGCCGAAAAGCGACCAGCCCCATGCACCGCGCAGCGCGACGAGCAGGAAGGGCGTCGCGGTGCCGGCGATGACAAGAAACACGGCGGCGTGCGCGTATTGCCGGACCGCGAGTTTCCATGCGGTGTCATCGCGCCGGTGATAGAGGGCGAACGTGGCGTAAAGCAGGACCAAGGTGACCCCGAAAACGGTGAACGTCGTAATGTGCGTGGCGTCCCCGCGAAGAGCGGAGAACAGCACCAGCAGCACGAGGCTGGCGGCGCTGGCGACGAGCCCGAGACCATGGGTCAAGCCGTGGGTGACGCGCTCGAGCCGGGAGTAGTGGCGGACGGGATTGGGTGCGATGACCGGCTGGAGCGGGGCGCCCTGCGCGGCGAGCCTCCGGTTGCGCACGATGTTGTTGCTCGCCTCGTCGCACCAACGGATGAACCGACACGGACGCGGGCTGGTGAATTCGGCGGGGTCCCATTCGCCTCCGTCGAGGTAGAGTGATTTCGGGAAAATCCAGGTGCCGAACACGAGGTCGGCGATCGGCAACGTGAAGAAGCCGGAAATGGCCTCGTTGCAATCGATGACGGCATGGTGGCGAAGATGGAAGCTGTAGACCTTGCGCCAGAACCAGCCCCAGCGCGGCAGCTCGATCAGCCGGCCCCACGTCTCGAACGGCCAGTGCTCGATGGCATGAAAAACCTCGTAGAAGACGAGCGAGGTTGCGATGGCCGAGTAACCGGCGATGAACCACGGGAACGTTGGCGCCAGCCAGTGCAGCAGCGCCAGGAGCGGAGTCGTAATGACGCCAAAGACGACCAGCGTGTACCACGGAAAGAACGAGGCTTCGCCCTGCTCGGTGGTTGTGATGGGATAGAGATTTTCCACCCGCGGCAGTTCCTCGACGAAAGGCACCTCGCGGCCGCCGGGCGTGCGCCGCCGGGCGATGCGGGTCAGATTGTGGTGCAGCGTGTGCTGGCGGTAAAAGCGGCTGAGAAAGGGCACCACGGGCTTGTGCAGCACATAGCGGTGAAAGAAGAACTCGACGAAGCAGTTGAACAGCTTCAGCAGGAGAAACGCGGCGGCGAAACGCGCGATCGAGGTATTGACCTGCGCCAGCCAGACTGAGGAGGGCGCGAGCCACCACAGCAGCAGGCAGAATCCGCCGAGCGAGGCGGCGACCGTGAAGAAGAACAGCGGTAACGAGAGTTCTTCCTCGACGTGGGATCGAGGGGGAGGGAGGGCCATGGCGGGCGAGCATCACGAGCCGGCACCCGATGGCAAACGAGGAAATGGAATATTTCCTTATTTTGAACGGGACGAGTACAGCCCTCGCTTCAAACTGGGCGGGATGTCCGCCATCTCCATCGTCCTGCCGGTGCGCAACGCCGTCGCGACCATCGGCCGGGCCGTGGCCAGCATCCAGGCGCAGATATTCCGCAACTGGGAACTCGTGGCGATCGACGATGGCTCGGACGATGGCACGCGCGAATGGCTGCAGCGTGCCGCCCGCGACGACCCTCGCATCCGGGTCATCGGGCAGCCGGCGCACGGCCTCGTACCCGCGCTGAACACCGGCCTCGCCGCCGCACGCGGTGAACTCATCGCCCGGATGGACGGGGACGACGCCTGCCATCCGGAACGTCTCACGGCCCAGGCGGCTTATCTTGCGGCGCATCCGGAGGTCGGGCTGGTCTCGTGCCTCGTGGGTTTCGGCGGCGACCGCGCGGTCCAGGCCGGCTACGCGCTGTACGTGGACTGGCTCAATGCGCTCGTGACACCCGCACAGATGGCGCTGAATCGTTTCGTTGAATCGCCCCTGGCCCACCCGAGCGTCATGTTCCGGCGCGAACTCGTCGCCCGGCTGGGCGGCTATCGGGCGGGCGATTTCCCCGAGGACTACGAGTTGTGGCTGCGCTGGTTCGACGCCGGCGTGGTGATGGCGAAAGTCCCGCGCGAATTGCTGACCTGGTACGACGCACCCGGCCGGTTGTCGCGCGTCGATCCACGCTACAACCCGGAGGCGTTCTTCGCCGTGAAGGCAGGATACATCGCGCGGGAGCTCCAGCGAGCGGGCGGCGGGCGTCCAGTCTGGGTCTGGGGGGCGGGCCGCCCCACGCGTAAACGAGCGGCGCTGCTTGGCCCCCATGGCGTGTCCATCGCCGGCTGTGTCGACATCGACCCGAAGAAGACCGGCCGGTCGGTGGGCGGCGTGCCAGTCGTGGCGCCGGCGGGCCTGCCGCCGCCGCGCGGTGCTTTTGTACTCGGCTACGTGGCCGCCTGGGGCGCGCGGGAGTTGATCCGGGCGGACCTCGGCCAGCGCGGTTACGTGGAAGGAGGCGATTTCCTCATGTGTGCCTGAGGGCGCTGGACATCCGGGAAAACTGGCTACACTGCAGGCATGCCCGACGATTCCACGCCCGTCACGAATGGCGCCGTCGTGACGGTCGATTTCGTCCGTCACCGCAACGTGCTGCTCGTGCAGGGCGACCTGAGCCCGGTCTTCACGGACTATTATCTTCACCTGGCCGACCATCACCTGCGGTGCACGCCCGAGCAGGATGTGATCTTCAAGGGGGCGCTGGCGGCGTTCACGCTCCACTGCGCGTCGCGGCCGCGGGGGGAGCACATCGCCTGGACCGTCAATTTCCAGCAGCCGCTGTTAAATCTATTCCTTACGGGTGACAACGAGGACAGCCTCGTCGCCGGCCGGGTGTTCACCGAGAATGTGAAGGAAGCGGAGCACAACGTGTTCTATAGCGACATTGTGCCGATCCGCGGGGCACGACCGCGGCGCAGCATCGTGCCGTTCCAAGGCACCGACGCGATCGCGATGGCCGAGGAGTACTACCGGCAAAGCGAGCAGCGGCCGGCGCGCTATTTCGATCTGGGTGAGGATCGATTCGCCCTGGCGATCGGCCATCCGGACTGCGACGAACGCTGGCTCGCCGGGCTCACGGCCGGCGGCCTGCAGGATGCGGTCGGCCGCGAGGTGCTGGCGCGGATCGAGCGCCGCAGCTACGAGTGGCGCTGCGGCTGCAACCACCAGCGCATCCTCGCGACGCTCACGGCGGCGGCCAAGGACGACTTGATGGGGCTGTTTGGCGACGACGAGTCCGTGCGCCTTTCCTGCCCGCGCTGCGCCGCGCATTATGTCGTCACACGCGAGGCCCTGGAGGCCTTCATCGAACACCGAATGAAGCAGCGGGGCGGGGCGTGAAGAACACCGGGATTGCCTCCGCGCACCGGGCCGGGCAATGACGGGGCCGCATGAGCGTGTGGGAGATCATCGGAACCGTGCTGGGCATCATCGGCGTGTGGCTGATGATCCGGCAGGACATCTGGGGCTGGCCGGTCGGGCTGGCGCAGGTGGCGGTGTACGGCTGGGTGTTTTTTGACGCCAAACTGTATTCCGACGCGCTCCTGCAACTGTGCTTCTTCGTCATCCAGGCTTACGGCTGGTGGCACTGGCTGCGCAGCCCGCACCACGCTTCGCATAGCGAGCTGCCGGTAACCCGCTTGACCGTCGCCGCAACGACCTGGTGGGTGGCCGGCGGAGCGGTGGTGTCGGCGGGGTGGGGCACGTTCATGCACCACACGACCGATGCGGCTTTGCCCTACTGGGACGCCTTCATCCTGGTGTTCAGCCTGATCGCCCAGTGGCTGCAGGCGCGGAAGAAGCTCGAGAACTGGACCGGTTGGCTCGTGGTCAACTCGGTCGCCATTGGCGTCTACTGGGCGAAGGATCTCAGGCTGACGAGTGGCCTTTACGTGGTGTTTTGGATCATGGCGGCCTGGGGCTGGAGAGCGTGGCGGCGGACGATGCAACCCGCATGAGCGCGCCGCTGCACATCGCCGTCTTCGGTTTCGAGTCCACCGGCAAGACCGACCTGGCCGGCCGACTCGCCCGGCATTTCCGGGCGCCGCTCGTGCCGGAATACGCGCGCGAGCGCTGGGACGAGCAGGGCGCGCTTGGGCTGGAGGACATGGTTCCCATCGCGCGCGAACAGTGGCGACGCGAGGATGCGGCCGCCACGACACCCGGGCGTCTCGTGATTTGCGACACCGACGCCCTGACGACGATGCTGTGGAGCGACCTGCTATATGGCACGACGCCGGACGAGGTGAGACGCGGGGCGGAGAAGCGGTGCCGGAATTACGCGCTTTATCTCCTGCTCGACATCGATGTGCCCTTTGCCCCCGATCCGCAGCGGTGCTTTCCGGATCCGGCCGACCGCGAAAAAGGCGCGCGAATCTGGCACGGCGCCTTGGAACGCCGACACCTGCCTTACGTGTTGATCCGCGGCGACTGGGCGGAACGCGAACGTGCGGCGATCGCGGCGGTGGAGGAATTGCTGACGATCGGGAAGCGTGGAGCGACTTGACCTCAAGGCGCTTTGGCCTTCATGGCAAACCAACGCGCTGAGGTCAGCGCGTTCCACCTCACGGCGCGAGCGCCAGAATCAAATCCTGATAGACGTTCTCGCCCACCTTGAACGGCCGCGTGCCGACGCGACGGTAGCCAAGTCGTTCATAGAAGCCGATGGCCGCCTCGTTCTTGCCGTAGACGCCGAGGAGCAGCCGCCGGCAGCCATGCGCGGCGGCATGGTCCCGGGCCTCGTGCATGAGGAGGGCCCCGACGCCGTTGCCTTGGAAACGGTGGAGCAGGTAAACGCGTTTCACCTCGACGTCATGCGGGCCAATGTCGGGCAGCGGCAGGTCGGGCGTGGTCAGGACCAGGTAGCCGACGGGAGCGCGACCGGGCGCAACCTCGGCAATCCAGATCGCGGTGTGTCCATCCTGCAGCCAGGCCGCGTATTTTTCAGCGGAGTGCTGACGCTGGCAGTGCGCGATCAGATCTTGGCCGGAAATCTCGCCGGCGAAGGCCTCGAGAAAGGCCGCCTGTGCCACGAGGGAAAGCACGTGCTCATCGCCGGCGGCGCAGCGACGGATCGTGATTTCTTTTGTGAGATCGCGCGACATGCCGGAATCAGTAACGCATTCCGTGGCGCCCGCAATGCTCCGCGGTCACTCGAACGACCGGCTCCGCAGATTTGTAACGTATTATGTTACGAATTTCCGGGAAGACCGTGGGCTAGACGTAGTCGGTGTACTCCGGCTGGTACATCTGGGTGCGGATGTGGGCGGCGAGATTGGCGGGCCGCGCGATGCGGGCCAGACCGAGGGCGAACGCGGTCTCCGCCACGGCGAGGGCGATGGCGGCCGACACTTCGCGGATCCGGGCGAGGTCGGGATAGACGCGGCCGATGGCGAGGTCGTCGTCGGTGACGAGTCCCGCGAGGGCACGCGCCGCCGCGAAGAACATCTCGTTGGTCACACGGGACGACTGGCTGGCGATGATGCCGAGGCCGACACCGGGGAAGATGTAGGCATTGTTGCCCTGGCCCGGCACATACGTGCGGCCGTCGAGTGTGACCGGAGCGAACGGGCTGCCGCTGGCAAAGATGGCGCGGCCGTCGGTCCAGCCGTACGCCTGTGCGGCGGTGCACTCGGATTTTGACGTCGGATTTGAGAGGGAGAAGACAATCGGACGGCGGTTGAGCCGCGCCATTGCCCGGACGACGGGTTCGGTAAACGCACCCCCGGCGCCCGAGACGCCGATGAGCGCCTGGGGCTGGAGATCCTCGATCGCGGCGACGAGGTCCTTCTGCTCGGCGTGCTCATGGGCAAAGCGGAGCTTGTGTTCAACGAGGTCCGTGCGTCCGCGCACGACGAGACCTTTCGAGTCGAAGAACCAGCACTGGCGGCGGGCCGTGGCTTCGGGCACGCCTTCGGCCTTGAGCGCGCCCACGATGAGCTCCCCGATCCCGATGCCGGCCTCGCCGGCGCCGTAGAACAGGATGCGCATGTCGCGCAGCTTCCGCCCGCAGAGGCGCGCGGCGGAGCAGAGGCCGGCGAGGGTGACGCCCGCGGTGCCCTGGATATCGTCGTTAAAGGTGCACACGCGGTTTTGGTACCGCTCCAGCAGGGCGAAGGCGTTGGCGTTGCCGAAATCCTCGAACTGGAGACAGGCTTGGGGAAACATGCGCTGCACCGCCTGCACGAACTCGTCCACCAGTTCGTCATACGCCGGCCCGCGCAGGCGCTTTTCCGGCGTTCCGATGTAGAGCGGATCCTCGCGCAGCTCCACGTTGTTGGTGCCGACATCGAGCATGACCGGCAGGCACTGGGCCGGGTGGACGCCGGCGCAGGCCGTGTAAAGCGAGAGCTTGCCGACCGGGATGCCCATGCCGTTCGCGCCGAGGTCGCCGAGCCCGAGGATGCGCTCGCCATCGGTGACGACGATCATGCGAATGTCCGCAAACGGCCAGTTGCGCAGGACCTTCGCGATATGGCCCCGGTCGGCGGCGGTGATGTAGATGCCGCGCGAACGCCGGAAGATGTAGCCCCAGCGCTGGCAGGCGAGGCCGACCGTCGGCGTGTAGATGATCGGCATCGTCTCCGCCAGGTTGTCCATCACCACGCGGTAGAACAGGCTCTCATTCCGCTCCTGGAGCGAGATGAGGTAGATATATTTTTCGAGGTCGGTGGTCTTGCGCCGGAAGCTGTCGAGCACCCGCGTGAGCTGGGCTTCCTGCGACGTGACCCGCGGCGGCAGGAGTCCACGAATGCCGAGCGCGTCGCGTTCGGCGTCGGTGAAGGCGGTGCCCTTGTTCAGCAGCGGGTCATGCAGCAAATCCACGCCGCGCTTGACGAGAAGGTAGCTTTTCATGGGGTCTGGAATCGGGAGGCATGCGCGTGGATTGACTGGGGGGAATCTTAGCGCCGCGGTGGCGGCAAACCAATGCCGATGACGCCACCCGGCGCAGTCATGATGAAATCGCAGCTCAGGCTTGCCGGAAGCTAATAGCGCCCGGAAGGCAAGATATGCGCAGCAATGGGCGAAAGCTGCGCGGTCTGGCGGCAACCGAGGATTGACGGGCAGGTCGGAGAGCGGTCATAGACCGCCGCGAACCATGACCGAGGACTATCTCCAGCGCTTTGGCGGGATTGGCCGGCTCTACGGCGCGGCGGCGCTGCCGCGCCTGCAGGCGGCGCACGTGTGCGTGGTTGGCGTCGGTGGGGTGGGCTCGTGGGTGGTTGAGGGCCTGGCGCGATCGGGCGTGGGCGCCTTGACGTTGGTCGATCTCGACGATGTGTGCCTGACGAACGTCAATCGCCAGCTCCCGGCGCACGATGGCAACATCGGCCGGCCGAAGGTGGCGGCCCTTGCGGAGCGGGTGCGGGCAATTAATCCGGAATGCCGCGTCGCGGCGGTGGCCGAATATTTTACCGCCAAAACGGCCGAAGCGCTGCTCGCGACCCGATTTTCGTGGGTGGTGGATTGCATCGACCTGATGTCGAACAAAGCGCTGCTCATCGCCGAGTGCACCAAACGCGGCCAGCCCGTGCTCACGGTCGGCTCAGCGGGAGGCAAGCGCGACGCCACGCGCATTGTCGTGACCGACTTCGGTGATGGACACGGCGACGAACTCCTGCGCCAGGTGCGCAAGAAGCTGCGGCGCGACCACGGTTTCGCCAAGGGAGAGGGCAACCACTACGGCATTCCTTGCGTGTCATCCCAAGAGCACCCGGTTTTCCCGTGGGCGGACGGCACCTGCGCGAACGAGCCCGAGCCCGGTTCGAACCTGAGGCTCGATTGCGCCAGCGGGTTCGGCACGACGGTGTCGGTCACCGGGGTGTTCGGGCTCGTCGCGGCGGGCGAGGTCGTGCGGCGGATCGCGGGTGGCTTGTAGGGCGGGATCGCTGATCCCGCCGTTTGGACGCGGCGGGGTCAGCGACCCCTCCCTACAGGAATAGGAGCCTGAAATTCTCCTCCACCTGCGCGGCCAGTTCGTCGGGCGATAGGCCGCGGAGTTCCGCCAGCGCCTCGTAAGCGACAACAATGTTCGCCGGATGATTGATCGCGGTGCCATCGGGACCGTTCCCGAGCGGAAATCGGTTGCGCCCGGGCGGTGGCGGCTTGGTCGGCGCATCGGTTTCGATCAGCAACCGGTCGGCCGGGATGTCCCTGAAGTTCTCCAGCCGACCCTCGCGTTGCGGCTCCGTGAGCTCGATGTTGAACGAGAAATAGGCGCCAAGGTCAGTGAAGGTACGGATCATCTCGGCTGGCCCGCCATAGCCGTGAAGCAGGAAGCCGCGGGCCGGGCGCGGCGTTTTCTGGAGAGCCTCGAGCAGGGCGCCCCAGGCGCGGACGCAATGGATGGAGGCGGCGCGATTGAATTCGGCCGCGATCGTCAGTTGGGCGGTGAAGACCTCGAGCTGTTCATCCAACGCGGCGACCCGCAGGCCATCGATGCGCGGATCGCCGGGCTTGAGGCCAAGAATAAAGCGATCAAGGCCGATCTCTCCCACGCCGGCGCGCGGGTCGGCGAGCAGGGCGGTGCGGAGCCCGTCGAGCCAGTCCGGCGCGCGATTTCCGCTATCCCACGGGTGCACGCCGTGGCTGGGCACGATCCAGTCGTGACGCCGGGCCAGCTCGGCGACGACCGGCCACTCTTCTGCGTTGGTGGCGTTGACGACGGCGCGACGGAGCCCGATGGCGCGCAGGTCGGCTTCGATGGCCGCGTGGTGCGGCACCAGCGAGTCGAACTGGAAGTGCTGGTGGGCGTCGTAGAGGTTCATCCAGGCACCGACTTTCAAACAGGAATACAGGTCCGGGACACGGCGAAAAAAACTTCTATCGATCTGGCGGCAGGCGGCGCCCAGCCCGGGCCAATTGGCTTGCCGCCTAGGGACAAACTTTTTTGCTCAATGACGCTAAGAAACGTGCGGGCCACACGTGGTACGAGCAATACCCCGCCATTTCATGCTGGCCGATCTCCGCTATGTCGTCCGCAGCTTGCTGCGCAACCGCGGCTTCACGCTGGTCACGGTCCTGACGCTCTCGCTCGGCATTGGCGCGGGCGGCGCGATCTTCAGCGCGACGGACTGGATTCTGTTTCGACGGAGCATGCTGCCTGCAGGGACCTTCTTGCTGGGCGGGCAGAGTGACCGCCAGCCCTTCAACCCGATCCGTTACGATTATATGGTGCAGGCCTATCGGTCCGCGCGTGGAGCCATCGCTGAGATGGAACTCGCCAGCAACCAGAGTGGGAACGTCGTCGTTGAGGACCAGCCGGTGGACACCGGTTGGCTGGCGATTGCCCCAGGTTTGTTTCCGATGATGGGCATCGCCCCTTGGCGGGGACGCGACTTCGGGCCGGGCGATGCCGTGGTTGGGTCGGACCAAGTGGCAATTGTCTCATTCAAGTTTTGGAAAGAGCACCTCGGCGGCCGCGATGACGCCTTGGGACGAAAGATTCGCGTGGGAGGTAGCGTCTGCGTGGTCGTGGGCATTCTCAAGGAGAGCCAGGAATTTCCGCCGATGGTATATCGCGCGGTCTATCGTCCGCTGGTTCTTCGCCCGGATCCGGCGCAGCCATGGGCGAATGTATACAACTGCTTTGTTCGGCTGTCGCCCGGGGTCACGCGCGAACAGGCGCAAGAGATTCTGCGCGCGGCCAAGGTCGATATTCCGGTCCAGATGAAGAATTTCATGGGCTCCGACCAGGTCGTTGTCGCGGATTTATCCGAATTCCTGAACCAATTTGCCCGGCCGGAAATCTACCGTGTGCTGCTCGGGGCGGTGGGCTGCCTCTATGCCATCGCCTGCCTCAATGCCTCGAACCTGATGCTCGTGCGGATGCTGGGCATGCGACGTGAGCTGGGTATCCGTCTCGCCCTCGGTGGCGGGCGGGGACACATCGTCCGTCTCTTGATGCTGGAAAGCGCGACTTTGGCGACGATGGCAGCGCTGGCGGGTCTGCTGATCGCCAACTGGGTCTTCCCGCTGCTGTTGGTTTCGATCGGCGGCACCGACCTGGCTAACCGCAGCTGGACCGAGTGGACCTTGGGCTGGCGGGTTCTAGCCGTGATGGCTGGGCTGTCGGTTGTGACGGGGCTGGTCATCAGCGTCGTTCCGGTGGTACGGGTGTTTCGGACCGACCTCAATGCCGGGCTTAAGGACGGCGGAGTAGCATTGGGCGAAAGCCGAGCCTTGGCCCGTTTGCGCGGCGCGCTTGTAGTGCTGCAGACGGCGTTCGCGGTTGTCCTGCTTGCTGGCGCAGGACTCATGATCCGCACTTTTGAAAACTTCAAAAAAGTGGAGTTGGGATTCAATCCGGATCGCCTCATCAAGGTGATGGTGGGGTTCCCGCCGTTGAAACAAACTGCCGCTGCCTACCAGGCGCAGTTGGCCAAGCAGCATGAATTACAGGCGGCTATCCTGCGGGTGCCCGGAGTCCTGTCGGTTGGTTTCGGCCAGGACGCAATTCTCCCGGGAGGCTATTATCCGAGCTTCGACCTAGCCGGGCCTGAAAATAAAATCGTGAAGACCGCGGCGGTCAGCTTCAACGTAGGCTACCACGAAACCACCGGGATCAAGCTGCGGCGCGGGCGCTGGCTGGACAAACCGCAAGGCAACGAAGTCATGGTCAACGAAACACTGGCTCGCAACCTGTGGCCTGGCGTCGCCGATCCAGTCGGTCGGTTCGTGCGGCAAGGCAACAATCCGGGAACGAATCAAGGTTGGAAAGGTTGGGAGGTCGTCGGCGTGGTTGCCGATATCCGGAGCACGATGCGGTCCGCGCCAGGGAATTGGCTGTATCTTCCCGAGGCCTGGAGCGTCAGCAACTATTGCCTCTACGTCGTGCGTCTCGCCAAAGAGTTTGATCCCTCCGTTGCCGATTCGTTGCGCCGAATGATCTTCGCGCATGATCCAGATATCATTATCCACACTATCGATTCCGTTGACCACCTGCGCGACGGGCAGCTCTGGGCCGAGAACAAGGCCAGCTCGGTGCTCAAGGTGCTGGCCGCGATTGCGCTGTTGCTCGCGGTGGTCGGTGTTTTCGCCGTGATGGCCTATTCGGTCGACCGGCGGATGAACGAATTCGGCGTGCGGATGGCGCTCGGGGCGATGCCGGGCGATCTCGTGCGGCTGGTGATGGGCCGGGGCTTGGCGTTGATGGTGATCGGGCTCGTGTTCGGTCTCGGCGGGGCGATGGCACTGACGCGATTCATGCAAAGCCTGCTGTTCGAGACCTCGGCGTTGGATCCATGGGTGCTGGGTGGCGTCGCGGCAGTGTTGCTTGCGGCCGCGGTGCTCGCGTGTTTTTGGCCGGCGCGCCGGGCGGCCAAGGTCGACGTCAGCCAGTTGCTGCGGTCGGAGTAGGTCGCGGAGGACCCGGAGGGCTGCAGCGATTTGCTGGATTCTTCGCTGCGCTCAGAATGACACGGTTTCGAGAGTAGATATCCCTTCCTGTCATCCTGAGCACAGCGAAGGATCCAGGCGAATCCGGCGGGATCAGCGATCCCGCCCAACAAGACCGCATCCCTCAATCGATGAACACCGCCTCGTTGGTTTGGAAGAGCGCGTGGGCGAGCTTCGTCCACGCATCCTCGGGGCCGGCGGGCAGGATGCCGGCGCCGACCGGCCGAGGGTCGCCGCGCTTGCCGAAAGGCTTAAATTTCGCCATCTGCTCGCGGCGTCTCTCGATCAGCTTTTCGCGGCGCTCTTTCAATGCGGGCGGTTCACGAACCTCCAGGGCTTCGCCGCCGGGGTTCTTGCGGACGTAATCGACGCCCAACTTCACCTCCTCGTCGGAGGGCGGGCGCTGGAAGATTGCGAGATAAAGGGACGTGACGCGATCCTGATCCCGGTTCAGTTCGGTGAACCCCGGCCGGTGCGTGAGCTTGCGCGCGGTCTCGACGACGAGCGGGCTGTTCATCAGGAACAGCGCCTGCTGGGGTACGGTGGTCTCGTTGCGCCGGCCGGTGGGAGTGTCCGGGTTCGGGAAGTCGAATTGCGTCAGCAATTCGGGCGGGTTGC
The DNA here is from genome assembly GCA_035549095.1 of Lacunisphaera sp. Lineage (GTDB taxonomy): Bacteria > Verrucomicrobiota > Verrucomicrobiia > Opitutales > Opitutaceae > Lacunisphaera. Next base: position 15,633 of record DASZRV010000030.1, read on the forward strand.
GGCGGTCGATGTAGGTGTAGAGCGCGCGGCGGGTGCCGAAGTCGTCATCGGCGGGCGCAATGGGCCGGCCCCCGACGGTGCGGTCGAGCGTACCGGCGATGGCGAGGAGCGAATCGTAGATCTCCTCGAAATCGAGCCGGCGGAGGTTGGCGCGCCAGAGCAGACGATTCGCAGGATCGAGTGCGGCGGCGTTGGGATTGGAGTCGGCGGATTCCTGATAGGTGCGGCTGAGCAGGATGGCGCGCTGGAGTTTTTTGATGGACCAGCCGTTCCCGACAAAGTCGGCCGCCAGCCAGTCAAGCAGTTCGGGATGCGCCGGAGGCGTCGACATGTTGCCGAGATCATCGGGCGTCGGAACAAAACCGACACCGAACAACTCCTGCCACACGCGATTGACAAACACGCGGGCGGTGAGGGGATTTTTCGGGTCGGCGATCGCGCGCGCCAGCTCGAGGCGTCCGGAGCCGTGCTTCCAAACCGGCCGGTGCGACGGGTCGGGCGAGAGGCATTCCAGGAAACGGCGAGGCACGACCTCGCCCTTGTGCTGGGGCTCGCCGCGCACGAGCACGGCGTAGTCACGGGCTCGCGGCACATCGAAGACCGCGTTGGCGCGCGCCGGTGCGCCGGGATGATTGGTTTCGAGGTTGCCCAAATCGCGCTGCAATCCCAACTCGGCGCGGATGAGTTCGCGCCGCGCCTGCGGATCGCGGTTGCGCGAGCGCCGGAATTCGAGGAAGCGGGCTTCAAGGTCGTCCTGTTGCCGATCCAGCTCCGCCGACTTCGCGAGATAGTCGCGATACTCCGGGGTCGGCGGCACCTGGGCGAGCAGGGTCGGCTGCAGCGACGGGCGGCTGGGCACGACCGTGTTCGCGAACACGCCGTAGAGCGAGTAGTAGTCCTTCGTCGGGATCGGGTCGAACTTGTGGTCGTGGCAGCGCGCGCACGCGACGGTCAGCCCAAGGAAGGCCTTGGTGGTGACATCGATCTGGTCGGCGATGATGTCGTCGCGCCGCCCGTCGAATTGGTTGCCCAGGGTGAGGAAGCCGAGCGCGGCGAGGACGCGATGGTCGTCGGCGGGCGGCTGGTGACGGGCTCGGGCCTTCGCATCGGCCTCGGCGAGGAGCCGGTCGGCAGCGAGTTGCTCGACGATGAACTGGTCGTAGGGCTTGTCCGAGTTGAACGCATCGATCACGTAGTCCCGATAGGTCCACGCCCAGGGATTGCGCGCGTCGTCGCGCTTGGGCGCATCGCCCTTCGTGTCGGAATAGCGCGCGACATCGAGCCAGTAACGCGCCCAGCGTTCGCCGTAGGCGGGCGAGGCAAGGAGTCGGTCGACGACTTTGGCGAAGGCGTCGGGCGATTCGTCGGCCAGGAACCGCTGGATTTCGGGTTCGGTTGGCGGCAAGCCGGTGAGGTCGAAGGTGGCCCGGCGGATGAGCGTGCGCTTGTCGGCGGGAGGGTTGGGATGCAGGCCGCGCGATTCGAGCGCGGCGAGGACGAACTGGTCGATCGGCGAGGTGGCCCAGGCGGTGTCGTGCACCGCGGGCACGGCCGGCGGGCGCACCGGTTGGAACGCCCAGTGGTTCTTGCCGACGCCGCCGTAGGCCTGCCCATTTTCGGCCACGACCGGAACGCGTGGATCGGGCGCGCCGCGCCGCACCCACTCGGTCAGGTCCGCGATCTGCGCGGCGGACAGCTTGCCCCCATGGTTCGGCGGCGGCATTTGCAGGTCCTCATCCATATAGCGCACGGCCTCGATGAGGAGGCTGTCGTCCGGCTTGCCGGGGACGACCGCCGGGCCCGTGTTGCCACCGAGCAAGACGCCATCCCGGGAGTCGAGCAGCAGGTGGCCCTTGATCCGATCGGCCTGGTGACTGTGGCACTGGTAGCAGTTATCGGACAGGATCGGCTGAATCTTCTGCTCGAAGAAATCGCGGTCCTCCTTCGACAAGGCGGTGGAGGGTGCGTCGGCGGCGTGAAGAACGAGGGTCGCGAGGAGACTCGCTCCCACGAGGAGGAGGGATTGTAGGGCCGTCGCTTGCGACGACCTGGGCCGCGAGGTCGGACCAAGGTCCGACCCTACGAAGAGACGCGAACTCAGCCGCATGCTCACACCAGGATGGGCTTCACGACATTCCCGGCGACATCGGTGAGCCGGAAATCGCGGCCGTTGAAACGGTAGGTGAGCTTCGTGTGGTCGAAGCCGAGGCACTGGAGGATCGTCGCGTGGAGGTCGTGCACGTGGACCTTGTCCGTGACCGCGGCGCCGCCGAATTCATCGGTCGCACCGTGGACCATGCCTCCCCTTACGCCGCCGCCCGCCATGAAGACGGTAAACGCCTTGGCATTGTGGTCACGGCCGGGCTTGTCGCCGCCATTCTTGTCCTTGGTGGGCTTGCGGCCGAATTCGCCGCCCCACAGAACCAGCGTGGAGTCGAGCAAGCCGCGCTGCTTGAGGTCGGCGAGCAGGGCCGCGAGCGGCTGGTCGATCTCGCCGGCCTTGGCGGTGATGCGCTCTTCAAGATCTTGGTGATGATCCCAGCCGTCATGCCAGACCTGGACGAACCGAACCCCGCGTTCGACAAGGCGACGGGCGATCAGGAGCTGTTTGCCCGGTTGGGAATTGCCATACGCCGCGTGAACGGCGGCCGGTTCCTTGGACAAATCGAACACGTCGGTTGCCTCGGCCTGCATGCGGAAGGCGATCTCGTAAGACTCAAGCCGGGTCTCGAGCGCGGCGTCGCGCTGCAGGTTCTGGGCATGGAGTTCGTTCAGCCGGTGAATGAAATCGAGCTGGCGGCGTTGCTCGGCTTTCGAGACGTAAGGATTCCGGATGTTCTGGATCATCTGCTGCACGTTCGCGGCCTGGGTGTTGACGCTCGTGCCCTGATACACGCCGGGCAGGAAGGCGGCGCCGTAGTTGGCCGCGCCGCCCGGCGGCAGCTGGCCGCTGCGCAGCGAGATGAAGCCGGGCAGGTTTTGGTTGACGGTGCCGAGGCCGTAGACCGTCCACGCGCCGAGGCTCGGCTTCGCGATGCGGATCGAGCCGGTGTTCATGAACACCGTCGCGACTTCGTGCGCCGGGATGTCCGTGTACATCGAGCGGATGACCGCGAGGTCGTCGACGTGTTGGGCGGTCTTGGCGAACAGTTCGCTCACCTCGATGCCGGACTGCCCGTAACGTTTGAACGAAAACGGCGAACCCATCGCGACGCCGTCGCCCAGCGCGCGATTGTTCATCTTCGCGAGCATCGGCTTGGGGTCCCACGTGTCGATGTGCGAGGGCGCGCCCTGCGCGAAGATGTGGATCACCGCCTTCGCCTTGCCCGGAAAATGCGGCGGGCGCGGAGTGAGCGGATTCGCCAGCGGGTTGTTCGCGGGAGCGGCGACGAGGTCGAGCGGATCCAGCAGGGCGGCGAGGCTGAGGGCACCGAGGCCCATGCCGACGCGGCCGAGAAACTGGCGTCGCGTCAGGAAATAGTCCTCAGGATTGGTCGAAATGCCGCAGCAGGGGTGATGGTCGTGGTCGGATGGCATCGGCAAGCGGGCGTGGAGGGATGACGGCGCCGTGGTCGGAAAGTTTCCCGCCCGGGCAAATCAGGGCGGTGCGCCAGCGGCAAATTCACGAATTTTTGCGCGGACGCTGCGGAGCCCGTTGAGCCGGGTGGCGGAGAGATTGCGGGCGAGGCCGAGCTCATCCAGGAGGTTGGGCTCGGTCATCGTCACCTCGAGAGGCGTGGCGCCGCTGTAGAAATCGCAGAGCAGCTTGACCAGGCCCCGCACCAGCGGCGAGTCGGCGTCCGCCCGGAAATGGCAGCGACCATCGCGCACCTCGGCGACCAACCAGGCCTGGGAAACGCATCCCGGGACGCGATTGCGCTCAGTACGATGAATGGCGTCCAACGGCGGCATGCGGCGCGCGGCATCGACCACCGCGGCCAGCCGCTCCTGCGGATCGTCAATGAGCGAGTAATCTTCCACGAGTTGCCGATGTTTTTCCGCGAGCGTCACGGCGGCCACGATGCGGCAGTGGCAGCGGCTTGCAAGCCGGGCGACCGCGCGCTTAGAAACCAGCGTGCCCAGCCCCGCCGCCAGCCGAACCGTTCCGCGCGCGGCAGGCCCGCTGCTGTTGGCCGCGCTCGCAGTCGTCTATAGTTGGGCCCATTTCCATCATCCGCTATATCCCGGCCATAGCGCGGTGGAGAATCGGGTGGGTTGGTGGAGCTGGTCGGACCAGTTCGAATACTGGAAGTCAGCGGCGGCGATGGCGACGGGATCGCTTTCGGCCGAATCGTGCCATTACCCACCCGGATATGCGCTTCTCGGTGCGCTCGGCATGCGGATCATGCCGTCCAATCCGTTTTTTGTTCCGAACCTCGCGCTGGTACTGGTCGCCGCGGCCGCCTGGTGGCGGTTGGCGGTGAGCTTGTTGGATTGGCGGCTGGCGGCGGCGGTGGGAACGGTCTTTCTGGCCGCGCACGCGACATTGCTCGGGAGCACCATGATCGTGCCGTGGAATACGATTCCGACGCAGGCGGCGCTGCTCGCCGGCCTGGTGCTGGCGCTGGGCGAACCTCGTCGCCGGCAGGTGCTGTGGCTCGCGGTACTCGCGGCGTTTACGTATTGGACGCGACCGGGTGATGCGCTGGCCTTCGGGCCGCTGTTGGTTTTTGCCGTCGTCCGGTTGCGAGCCGCACGCGATCGACTGAACACCAGCCTCGGCGCGTTTGCAGTCCTCGCGGCTGCGTACCTTGTGCAAGGCTGTTTCAACCTGCGTGTGTTTGGCTCCTGGCGTTCGCCCTACGAAGTGCTTTCGACGGACCGCATCGGATTCTTTGGCTATCCGGTCAGCTACAAGCTGTATTGGCTGCTGGTCGACGGCCGGCCGCTCTTTGGTGAAACGACGCCCGCGTTATTGTTTCGGTACCCTTGGCTGTGCCTCGCGATCCCGGGCGCCATCCATTGGATCGGCCGCGGGGGAGCTGCGGCGGCCGCCGGCCTGCTCGCCATGGCGACCAGCTGGCTGCTGTACCTCAACTACAACGATTTTCTCCCGTCGGATATCTACCGCTTCAATCTGATCCACTATCTCGCGTGGACGTTTCCGGTGCTGTTTCTGCTCGCCGTCGCGGCAGCCCTGCACGGCTGGCGGGAACGCCGGACGCGCGTCGGCTTCCTCGTGGCGGCGGGCCTGATGCTGCTTGCGAGTGTCCTGCAACTTGAAGAAACGCCGTTGCCGACGGAAGCGGGGACCGGCGGGAACCTGCCGCCGCACCGGCCGCTGCTCGTGCATTTTGCCGGCGTGAGCGCGGATGCCGCGGCGAAGTTGCGTCTCGATGGCCGGCCGCTTGCGGAGTATGCGGATTATGTGACGGCGCTCCAGCCGCCGGACCTGCGGATCCTGCTAGGCCTTCGAGCCCGCGGCACGATTCTCTCCGCGGAACCAGCCGGCAGCCTTCCGGCGTCGCCGGAACTCGGCAGGTTCACTTGGAGTTGGCGGCTTGATGGCGGGCGCCTGGCCGGTTTCGGACGCTAACGGGACGGCCCGCGGCTTGCCAGCCGTGCGGCGGCGCGCTTGAATGTGCCGTGGTGAATCCGTTCGCGATCTCGTGGCTCTGGCGCGGCTTCAAGGGCCGGAGCGTGACCTTTGCGCTCCTCTTCGCCACCTGCGTGCTCGGCTGGCCGCTCTCGGCACACGTGAACCACCTGTTGACCCGACTCGGCGTCCACTGGCTTTACGCTCTGATCCTGCCGGCGGTGTTTTTCATGTGGCTGTCGAAACGGGAAACCCGGTTCATTCCGGATGAGCGCCGGCGAATGTTCGTGGCTCGCGGCATGATTGCGGCTTCGCTGCTCGTGGCGATCCTGCTCGCCTGGCTGCGCCGCTAGGCCGGCACGTCAGAGCGCGGCGGCGAGGATGCCGCGAAGCTCGTCGCCATTCAGCGGCACTGGGTTGGCCTTCATGCTGCTGGCCTGCGCGGCCTTGGCCGCGATCGCATCGAAATCCGAAGATGTCACACCGTACGCGGCGAGTCGCGGAATGCGAAGGTCCGCCACCAGCGATTCCACCCAGACCACGCCGTCCTCGGGGCGTGCCGTAGCCGCCGCCGTGAGCCAGCGCGCGACATCCTCGTAACGGCGCAGTGTGTCAGGGCCAGGCGCGCGGCTCCGCGCCGCGGCAATGTTGGCGCGCATGACATGCGGCAGCAGCGCGGCGCAAACGGCCCCGTGCGGAGCCGGGAACATGCCACCGATTGGCGCGGCAAACCCGTGCACCGCGCCCAGGCCGGCGTTGGCGAGGGCCAGGCCGCCCAACAGGCTGGCCACGGCCATGTCTTCGCGTGCCGCCACCTCGGAGCCGTCGTGAAAGGCGCGGCGCAGCGAGCGGGCGGCGCGACGCAGTCCCTCGGCGCAGAGCCCGTCGGTGAAAGGATTCGCGCGGTTCGATACATACGGCTCGATCAACTGGGTGACGGCATCGAGGCCGGTCGCGGCCGTCAGGGCGGGCGGAAGGCCACGCGTGAGCTCGGCATCGACCAACGCGACGCGCGGCAGCATCGAGGCGTGCCGCAGGCTGACCTTCTGGGCGGCGGCGGGCACCGCGAGGACGGCATTGCGGGTGACCTCTGAGCCCGTGCCCGCGGTTGTCGGGATTGCGATGCACGGCGCAGCGGGACGCGGCAAAGTCCGGCCGCGGCCGACGACTTCGAGGAATTCGAGCGGATCGCCGGGGTTGGGCAGCAACGCGGCGATCGCTTTGGCTGCATCCAGGGCGCTGCCGCCACCGAAACCGATGACAAAATCACACCCGGCATCGCGGGCGCGATTCGTCGCGGCGACCACGGCATCGACGGTCGGCTCACCTGCGAGGGGACAAGGCATGATCTCGATGGCTTCGGCAGCGAGCAGGCCGAACAGGGAGCGAGCGCGAGAGGTATCCCGGCCCGTGACGACGAACGCGCGCCGGCCCAGCGTTTTTGCCGCCGGGCCGATCTCGCGCAGCGTGCCTGGACCGACAATGATCCGGCCGGCGGTGGCGAATTCGAAGCGCATGGGTCGCGGCTGGCTCGGCGATTCCGCCTTGGTTCACCACCCCGCGTCGGCGGGGAACAGGTTGGCGAATTTCACGCTGCGGCGCGGCTCGGCCATCATGGGTTCGACCACATCGCGCCACGTCGCATAATGCGCGGTCGCCTTGTGGGCCGCCGGGGCATCGGCCGAACGATAGACTTCAACCAGGACAAAGCGGGTCGGGTCGTCGGCCTGCTGGCAAACATCGAAGCGGGCCACGCCGGCTTCGCGGACGCTGGCCGCGGCATTGGCGAGGGTCGCGGCCTGGAAGGCGGCGACGCTCTCGGGTTTCACCCGGACATGAACATGGACGATCAGCATGGGTCACCTCTGCGTCGATGGTGCGCGACCCGGCGTGCCGGGCAAGGCTGGACGTGGCCAGGGCCTGCGCCGGACCTAGCGCTCGCGGGGGAGCATGTGAACGAGATAAATGACGCCGATGGTGTACAGGATGGCCCAGCCGCCGAGGATCTGCAGGCTGGCGGGATCGAGCGGTCGATAAAGGAATCCGGTGACCACGACGACGACGTTGCCGGCGGCGATGGCGGCCAGGAGCAGGCGGCCGCGGCGTCCGATGAGCGGTTTCTTCGGAATGACCATCGGCTTTGCGTGCTGTGCTTCGGCGCGGGCGACCTCACGCACGATGTCGAGCACGTCGTTCCTCGGTTCGGGTCGCGGCGCTGCCGGCGTCGCGGACGTGCCCGGACCGATCGTGGCGGCTGGCGGCGGGAGGTTCGCCCAGGCAATCAGTTCGTGATGGTCGACGGGCGGAAGTGAGCCGCGGTTGACCGCCTCGAATTCCGCCGCCTTGAACTGCAGCTCCGGTCGCCGGGGGAACAACTCGTCGGAGAACGGCCGGGTCGCCAGGCGCGTCCAGGGACCGTCGACTTGCTCCGCTGATTCCGTTTCCAGGCTGATGGCGCCGCCGGCCGCCAGTTCATGCAGGTGTGTCGGGGTGAACGGGCCGCGGACGTCACGGCCAAGCCGGAGATAGAGACGGGTGCTTGAATCCACCATGGAACCGGCCGCCTCAGGCACCGGCCGACGCTGCGCCGGACGCGAGGTCGATCTTCGGCGGATAGAAACCAATGGCGAGGAGCCAGGGCAGCAGGGCATTGGCCCAGAACACCGGCGCGGCCAGGACGCCCCAGTGGCCGTGTATTTCACCGACAAAGAGCGACACGAATCCATGAACCATCAGCAAGGGAACGGCGGCCCGGAGGCAGATAAGCTGGCCGGCGGGCAGGGGCGCGGAGCGCGACCAGATCCAGATCCGCCCGCCGGCGGTGAGGCAGACGGCCAGGGAAAGACCGAAGGCAATCAGCGTCAGGCCCAAAACCCCGAAGATCAGGATGCCAATGCCGACCACGCCGTTCACCAAGGCGGAAGCCTGGAACGCGATCCACAGCATAGCCCCGAGACCGGCGAAGGTGTGCATGAAGCGGGCTTCCCGCCTCGAGATTTTTTCCGGGATCAAGGCCTGGATGAACTTCCAGAGCAGGATCCAGCTGAAGTACGAAAGGAATGGGCCGGTCAACATACCGGGCGTGTATCCGTTGCCACCCAGCATTTCCGCGAACTGGAAGCATTCGGCCGTCCGCAAAAGGCAAAAGGCGAGGAGCCACCACCCGGCGGCCGGGCTCAGCGCCCCTGACGGCCGCATCCGCGGGACGGCGGCCGTGACCATCCAACCGAGCAGCAACAGGCCGAACGGACTGAGCGAGCCGAGCAGCTGGGCGCGCGTCTTGGCCGGAGGCAGCGAAAGCGTGGCCACGGGTCGAAGCGGCGGGCCGACGAACGCCGGAGCTGGCGGCTGGGTGTCCCGCATTGTCGTCCAGGCGCCCGGCACTCTCCCGGCCGATAAATCGATTTCCCAAGTCGCGAGCTGGCCAGCGTGGTCGCGCCCGATGGAAGCAAAATAATACAAGCTGTTGGCGGAGTAGAAAAGCGTGTTCTCGGAATTACGCGCCTGCAGCTGGTCGACATACGCGGGGCGGATTCGCTGCAGGAATTGTTGCACCGAGGCGAAGTCACCTGCCGACGCGAGCGCCGTCGCCAGGCGGAGCTTGCGCCAGTCGAGTTCAGTCTGGCGCGGCAGGCCGTCCGCCGACGCGATCAGGTGTTCCCGGGCTTGGGCCATGTCGCCACGTTGAAGGGCCACGAGCCCGAGCAGGGTGTGGGCATCATACGGGGCCGCCACGCGTGGCGCGGGCGTCCAGACCAGGAATCCCATCGGACCGGCTTCGAGCCAGCTGCGTTGCGATTTTTCGGCGGCGATCCAGCGGAGCGCGATGGCCCGCGTCCCGTCGAGGTCCCCCGCTTCGTAGCGCAGCCAGGCCAGGCGGCCGATGTCGTCGATGGCATTGTACCGGGCGGGCGGGTTCACCTGGGCGACCTGGGTGGCTTCCTGGAGCTTCGCTTCGGCTTCGGCAAAATGGCCCGTCGCCTGCAAGGTCTCGGCGTCTGCCACGAGTTTCTTGAACCACTGGCCGCTGCGCAAATAGGCGCTTTGGGCATGTCCCGACTCGATTTCGATCCGGTGCGCCTCCTGTTCCCGGCCCTCGAGGCGAAGCGTCTCGATCAACTTATGCGTGACCGGGGCCAGGTCGGGATGGCCGTCCCCCTGGAATTGGCGCCGGAGGCTTACCGCGGCTTGAAAGAGTTGCTCGGCGCGCGGCAGCAGGCGGGCTTCGCGGCACAGGTCGCCGAATTGTTCGCAGAGGTCCCACTTCGCTTCGGGCGGGATCGTGGCATCCTGGAGCAAGCGGTCGATGGTGGGTGCGAGTTCGGAGGCCATCGCCGCGGCACGGCTGGCACCGGTGGGCGAATCGGAGGGTGACATCACGGCGTGCATCGCCGCCACCGCATAGGCGGATTTGGCGGCATCGATCGCCGCCTGTCGGTCGCTGGCATCGGCGCGCCGCTTGCTGTCGGCGGCCCGAATCATGATCTTTTGGTTGAACTCGCTCGCCTTGCGCAGATTGAGGCTGGATTCGACGGCGAACTCGCGCGCGGTCTTTTCGTTGTAGTAGGCCCAAACCGAAACAGCGAGCGCGCCGACGAGCGAAACCAGGATGGCTCCGGCGGTGACGCAGGCGACGCGGTGCCGGCGAACGAGTTTCTGGAGGAGATAAGCGGTGCTCGGCGGGCGGGCGATGACGGGCTCGTTCTGGAGGTGGCGCTGGAGATCCGCGGCGAAGGCGCTGGCCGACTCGTACCGCCGCGTGCGGTTTTTCTCGAGCGCCTTCATCACGATCCAGTCGAGGTCGCCGCTGAGCTGCGAGCTGAGTTGCCCGGGCGCGGTGCCCCGGAGCCTGGCAATGACGGTGCGGTCGTCGATGGTGAGCGTCGCGAGCCGCGTGGACGGGCGGGGCGGCTCGACTTCACGGATCTGGCGGCGGATCTCGTCAATGCCGGCCTGCACCAGGCGCCTGGGGTCGAAGGGCGGCTGACCCGTGAGGAGCTCGTAGAGGAGCACGCCGAGCGAGTAGATGTCGGAGCGGGTGTCGATATCCAGGCCGCTCATCTCGGCCTGTTCCGGGCTCATGTAGGCGGGCGTGCCGATGAACTGTTCGAAGGCGGTGAAAAGGGTCTGGTCGGTCAGCTTGCCCTGGGTGGCTTTGGCGATGCCGAAATCGATGACCTTGGGCACAGGGACACCGTCGTGCATCGTCACCAGGATGTTCGAGGGCTTGATGTCCCGATGGATGATTCCTTTCTGGTGCGCGTGCTGGATGGCGTGGCAGACCTGGCCGAACAGCTCGAGGCGCGCCCCGGTCGGAAGGTTGTTCTCGTCGCAATACTTCGTGATCGGGATGCCGCGGACCAGCTCCATCACGAAATACGGGCGGCCATTGGCGGTGGTGCCGGCGTCGAAGACCTTGGCGATATTGGGGTGGTCCATCATCGCCAGCGCCTGGCGCTCGGCCTCGAAGCGCGCGACGACGGCCTTCGTGTCCATGCCAAGTTTGATGACCTTGAGGGCGACCCGCCGCCGGACCGGCTCCTCCTGCGCGGCCATGTAGACGACGCCGCAACCGCCCTCGCCGATTTGCTGCAGGAGCTTGTAGTGGCCGATGACACTGCCGGGCTTTTCCTCGAGGGTGACGTCCAGGCCGGTGGTGGGGACGCCGGCGGGGCTGGCGGGAAGGAAATCGCCGGTGGCGTCGTAGGCTTGGAGCAGCGTCTGCACGCGTGCCAGCAGGTCGGCATCGCTGCCGCAGGCCTGCTGCGCGAACTCAAGCCGTGCCTGAGGCGTGGGGAGTTCGAGGGCGTGTTCGAAGACTTCCTTGATGCGACCGGGTTGACTGGATGGGTTCATGGCCATGGTTGCAGGGTCATGCGGCGGAAAGCGTGGATTTGGGCCAAATTTTTTCGTCGAGCGTCGGAACGCGAGTCAGGCGAGGGCTTCGAGTTCCTTCTGCAGCCATGCGCGAGCATAAGCCCAGGTGCGCTTCGCCGTGCGCTCAGAGAGGCCGAGCACCTGCGCCGCCTCCACGTTGGGCAGGCCGGCGAAAAAACGCAGCTCGATCAGCTTAGCTCCCGCGGGGTCGTGCTCGGTCAGCCGGCCCAGCGCCTCGTGCACGGCGAGCACGACCGCGTCATTTCCGGTGGAGGCCACGTCGAGGCGCTCCCAATCGACGCGACGCAGGCCGCCGCCGTGCCGCTCACGCTGCTTGCGCCGGGCATTGTCCACCAGGATGCGGCGCATGGCCTGGGCGGCGGCGCCGAAGAAATGCGCACGATTTTCCCAGCGCGGTTGATGGTCGCCGCCGAGGCGGAGCCACGCCTCGTGCACCAACGCGGTCGTCTGCAACGTCTGGCCGGCGGGCTCGCGGGCGAGTTTTGCGTGCGCGAGACGTCGCAATTCGTCGTAGACTTTCGCCATCAGTTCGGCGGCAGCCCGCTCATCCCCGGCGTCCAATCGGCGAAGGATCAGGGTGACGTCGCTCACGGGCCGAATCTGGTACCAGAGGCGCCGGGAAATGCGAGCCCGGCTTGGGTGCGAATCGTTATGGTCCCGCGGCGAGTAAGTCCGCGGGCGGGGCGTAAAAGCGATAGAGCCCGCTCATGCCGTCGACCGCCGATTCACCGAGAAAGCTGCAGCGCCCCGCCACCTCCAGCGACTCGACCGCCTGCTCGCTGAGCATCGCGGTGACTTGAAAACGCTTCGCCACCTTTTCCGCTCGGAAGACAAGGTTGACCTCCTGCCCCGTCAACTCCTCGCCCTTCGGGCCCTTGGTGAACAAGGCGGTTCCCTGGTGCACGACCATCCGGAACGGCACCGGGCTGGACGGGCGATAGGCTTCGAGCCCGCGCAGGGTTGCCAGCACGGCGGAGGGCTTCGCCAGATCGCAGGCCCAGTAGGCAAAGATGGCATCGCCAAGGTACCCGTTGATGCAGGCCCCATTGCCTTCGAGCAGCGGACGCACGCCTTGGATCCAGTGTTGAAGCTGATCGAGCGCGCGTTCACTGCCGACATGCTCGTTCAGGGTGGAAAATCCAATGATATCGGTCACCAGCAGCCAGCAGAGCCGCTGGCGCACGAGCGACACGACCTGGGTGGCCCCGATGGACGGGACGGGTGCGGGCGCGGTGTTTTCGGGCCGGAGACAGCGGTACCGCAACACGAGATCGCCGATCCTGATTTCGTCACCATCCAGAAGCGGGCGCGGATGGTCGATCAGCTCGCGGTTGACATAGGTGCCGTTGCTGCTGCGGAGGTCCGTGAGCATGAACCCCGCCTCCCCGGGCGTGAACATCGCGTGGTGTCGCGAAAGCGCAGTGGTGGCGAAAACAAGGTCGTTGTCGGGCTGGCGGCCGATCGTGCTGCGGCCTTGCAGCCGGAATTGGCCGCCGTCGGGCAGCTCGAGCCAGGCCGTGGGCGCGGCCGGACGGATGGCGGCAGGATTTTTCACGGCCCGCTCGATAGCAGGACGTGACTAGAGAAAAAAGCCTGAATTAGGATCCGGTCAGGCCGCCAGGCCCACGGCGGGCATGGGGCAGTCGAGCGTGGCGGCCAGGGCGCGATAAAGCTCGCCTTCCTCGACGCTCACCTGCCCGTCGCTGGCAATGACATGGCCCGCGGCCACGAGCACCCGCTGCTTGATGGCCAGCGAACTGACGGCGAGCCGGTCGAGCGAAGCGTCGAGCTGTTCGAGGCCTGAGGCCTCCGGTGGCAGCAGCGACAACTCGCGGGCGAGCACGGGAATCTGGCCCAAGCCGTCGGCGAACGCAGCGGCGGAGTCCTTGGGGCTGAGGTGGGCGAGCGACGAAAGAACCACGGCAATCTCGCTGCGCACGGCGTCGAACGAATCGAACTGGACGGGCTGGGCTGGCTGGCGGGCGAGGTTGAGCTGGCGCAGCAGCATCTTTTGCATGGCGTATTCGAACGGCGTCACCCGGTTGTCCGCATGGACGAGTTCATCCAGGGTGGAGAAAAACCGGTCGAGCTGGTCACCGCGAAGCGTGCGCAAGGCCGGCAAGGCCAGCTGCAGCAGCGGCAGGCGGGCGACTGGGTCGAGCACGCTCAGCGCGGCGCGGAGCTCCGTCAGGGTCGCAGCGGCCCCGGCGCCGGCGTGTTGTGCCACCAGTGCCTGCTGCCGGTCCCGTTCTTCGCGCGTCCCGCCAAGGAGCAGGCCGTACACGAGCACCTGGGCCGAGGCCGTTTCGCGGGCGGCCTCACGCAGGCGGGTCGGGACCGAATTCAAGAGTGTGAGGGCATGCCGGAAGTGCGCCTCGGTGAGCGCACCGACATCGGCGACGATATGCGCCGGCTTGAAGGCGACCGGAACGACCGGCCGCGGCGCCGGTAATTCCGGCTCGGCGGCCAGCACCCGCCGCGCGGTTTCATCGGCGGGGTAGCGCATGCCGCCGGCAAAACCGGCCGCAGCGAAGGACTCGTGCGCCACGTCGACAACCTCGGTGGGCTCGTAGAGCTTGCCATCCCAGGAAGGGTCGATCGCGCGAATGCGCTCCTCGAGCGGCGGATGCGTGGCCCAAAGCCCCGTGAGGCCGGACTTGAACGCCTGGGCGAAGAAGAAGTGGCTGATTTGGGTGCTGCGATGGTCGGCGATGTTGCCGCCAATCGCATAGCCGCCGATCTTCTTCAATGCCCCCGTGATTCCGCCGGGATTGCGCGTGAATTGGACGGACGACGCATCGGCGAGAAACTCACGCTGCCGCGACACGGCCGCCTGGATGAGGCGGCCGAAGAAATAGCCGATGTAGCCGATGACCATCAGGGCAAGGCCCACCGCGAGCAGCACCACGATGCCACCGCCCTTTCGGTCGCCGCCCACGCGCACCCGGCCACCGCGGCCGAGCGAATACAGGATGCCGCGACCGATCAGGCCGATGACCAGGATGCCGAAGACCAAGGCCATGATGCGGACGTTGAGCCGCATGTCGCCATTGAGAATATGGCTGAACTCGTGGCCGATGACGCCCTGCAGCTCGTCCCGGGTCAGCCGGTCGAGGCTGCCGCGCGTCACCACGACGGCGGCGTCGCTGGTGGTGAGTCCGGCCGCGAAGGCGTTGAGGCCAGGCTCCTCGTTGAGCAGGTAGACAGCCGGCACGGGAATGCCCGAGGCGATGGCCATCTCCTCCACGACGTTCAGCAGCTGGCGCTCCTTGAAATCCTTCGTCGCGGGATCCACCGGCGTGCCGCCGACGAGCTCGGCGATGGCGGAACCACCCTGGCGCATTTGGTTCCATTTGTACATCGAGGCGACGCCCACCACGACGAGAGTTCCGGCCACCACGCCCGTAAAGATTCGCGGGTCCCACCAGAGCGTTGGCGCCCGGTTGACCGGCCAGCGAGCCGTGCGCTGGTAGTCCCAATAATCGCGCTGCCATTGCCGCGAACGCGGTTGCACCTGGCCGTAGATCAATATCACCGCGATGTAGCTCGCGAGAATGGTGCCCAGCACCGCCAGGAGAAAGAGCCAGACCAGCCGCTGTGTCCGGCGGCGGGCGCGGGCCTGTGCCTCGAAGAAGTCCATGCGCGCGGACCAACCCGGCGACTCAGGAAGGTTCGACGACGACGGCGGTGCCGTAACAGAGGACCTCCGTCACACCCGTCGCCACCTCGGTCGCATCGTAGCGCAGGCCAACGATGGCGTTCGCCCCGAGTTCCCGGGCGTGCGTGCACATGCGTTCATAGGCATCCTGGCGGGCGCGCTCGCACAATTCGGTATAGAGCGTGATGTCGCCCCCGAACAGCGTCTGGAGGCCGGCGCCAATATTGCCAACGATCGAACGCGAGCGGACCACGATGCCGCGCACCGTGCCCAATTCGCGCACGATGCGCTGGCCGGCCAGGGTGAAGGCGGTCGTGTTAAGCATGGGAAGCGCCTCGGGGCCCGGTCAGGTGAACTTGACCTGCGGCGCGTTGCGCTCGGCGGCGTTCTCGATCTGGAAGAGCTGTGCCTCGCCGAAGTTGAACATACCGGCGATGATGTTCGTCGGAAACGACTCGCGGGTGGTGTTGTAGACCATGACGGAGTCATTGTACGCCTGGCGCGCGAAGGAGATCTTGTTCTCGGTCGAGGTCAGCTCCTCCGTCAGCTGCATCATATTCTGGTTGGCCTTGAGGTCGGGATATTGCTCGGCGACGACCATCAGGCGCGAAAGGGCGCCCCCGAGGCCCGCTTCGGCACCCAGCAGGCCTTTCATCGCGGCGGCATCCGCCGGGTTCGCCGCGGCGGCCTTCGAGGCGGCATAGGCCGTGTTGCGGGCGGCGATGACGGCCTCGAGCGTCTCGCGCTCGTGTTTCAGGTAGCCCTTGGCCGTTTCGACGAGATTGGGAATGAGGTCGTACCGGCGCTTCAGCTGCACGTCGATTTGGGCGAACGCATTCTTGAAGCGATTCCGGAGCGAGACGAGGTTGTTGTAGTTGCCGGCGAGCCACAGGCCGAAGACGACGGCCAGGACGACCAGGACACCGAGGACGATCAGGACAGCACTCATGGCGGTATGGGTTTGAACTTTTCGAGCCGGACGATGTCCCAAGGCCCCAGCCGGCGCGAGATATTTCATGTTACACGGCGCGGTCGAATTTCAAACCAGCGAGCCCCCGCGCCACCGCGCGACAAGGCCACGCTTGCCACGCCGCGCCGCGGCCGGCACGATGAAAGCAGTGATCAAAATGCGCACGCGGCTAACCTGGTTGATGCTGATGACAGCGGCCGGCCGCTTGCTGGGGCCGA
>DASZRV010000031.1:0-4330 GCA_035549095.1 Lacunisphaera sp.
TCCGCGAGATCGCCGAGGCCAAGCTCAAAGACCTCAACGCCTACGACGTCGATGCCGCCATGAAGATGATTGCCGGTTCCGCCCGTTCCATGGGCCTGACGGTGGAGGGCTGAGCCATGGCCGGAAAACGTACCACAGAGATTTCCAAGGGGATCGACCGCAAGAAGCTCTATCCGCTCGGCGATGCCGTGAAGATGATCAAGGAGCGCGCCAGGGCCAAGTTCGACGAGACCGTCGAGGTGGCCATGAATCTTGGCGTCGATCCGCGTCATGCCGACCAGATGGTCCGCGGCGTGGTGAACCTTCCCAACGGCACCGGCAAGACCGTGCGCGTTGCCGTGTTCGCCAAGGACGCCAAGGCAGAGGAGGCCCGCAAGGCCGGAGCCGACATCGTCGGGGCCGAGGACCTTGTGGCCGAGGTGCAGGGCGGCAAGATCGATTTCGACCGCGTGATCGCCACCCCCGACATGATGCCGCTCGTCGGCCGTCTCGGTAAGGTTCTGGGGCCGCGCAATCTCATGCCGAATCCCAAGGTCGGCACCGTGACCCCAGACGTCGCCGCGGCCGTCAAGGCCGCCAAGGGCGGCGCCGTGGAGTTCCGCGTCGAGAAGGCCGGCATCATCCACGCCGGGGTGGGCAAGGCCTCCTTCACCGAGCAGGCCCTGCTCGAAAACATCAAGGCGTTCACCGACGCCGTGCAGCGGGCCAAGCCCGCCGGCGCCAAGGGGACCTACGTCAAGCGCGTGGCGGTCAGCTCCACCATGGGGCCGGGCGTTCACGTCGATCCCGCCTCGCTGAGCGCATGACACCAATTCGGGACGGGTTCGCCCGTCCCGCATCTCCGCCGCAAGGCGGGGCAAGTCCTGTCCGAGACTGCATGGCGAGCGATCGCTCTTAATTCCCCGCAGCGGGGGGCCTGCAATAGACGGGGTGACGGCCGAGACAGGTTTTCTCGGTTCGAACCAGGCCAGTTGCCGCCGCCGGGGCGATCCGCCCCCACGCGACAGCCGGTTGACAGGCAATCAACCGCCGACCTCGCAGCCGAGGGCGGCAATTGGCAGACGATCTGGGGCTAACCCCCGATCAAATGTGGAGACTAAGAGTGGAAAGAGCGGAAAAGCGCCAAGTCGTCGCCTCGCTCCAGTCCTCGTTCGCCGAGGCTGGGTCGATCGTCGTCGCGCGCAACGCCGGCCTCACCGTCGCCGACCTTGAGACTCTGCGCGTGCAGATGAAGCAGGCCGGCGGTTCGGTGAAGGTCGCCAAAAACCGCCTGGCCAAGCTTGCTCTCAAGGACACCAGCACGGCGGACATCTCGGCCCTCTTCGAGGGACCGACGGTCATCGCCTTTGCCAAGGATCCCATGACGGCGCCCAAGGTGGCGTCGGCCTTCGCGGACAAGAACGGCAAGTTCGAAGTCCTCGGCGGCGCCATGGGGCCCACCGGGCTCGACCCGGCCAAGGTCAAGGCGCTCGCCACGATGCCCTCGCTCGATCAGCTGCGTGCGACGATTGCCGGCATGCTCAAGCAGCCCGGCACGCGCATCGCCTCGATCCTGCAGGCGCCCGGCGGCCAGATCGCTCGTGTTCTTTCGGCTCACGCCGAGAAGGGCAACGCGGCCTGAGGCTCACATTGAAGGCCGCACGCGGCCTTTCGGTTCGAACTGAAACGTAACGCAACAGGAAGTATCAAATGGCTGATCTCGCCAAACTCGTCGACGATCTCTCGGCCCTCACCGTGCTCGAGGCTTCGGAACTCTCCAAACTGCTGGAAGAAAAGTGGGGCGTCTCGGCCGCCGCTCCGGTCGCCATCGCGGCGGCTCCGGGCGCTGCAGGCGGCGCCGCCGCCGCCGCTCCGGCCGAGGAAAAGACCGAGTTCGACGTCGTCCTTGCCGCCTTTGGCGACAACAAGATCAATGTGATCAAGGAAGTTCGCGCCATTACCGGCCTGGGTCTTGGCGAGGCCAAGGCTCTGGTCGAGGGCGCGCCCAAGACCGTCAAGGAAGGTGTCGCCAAGGCCGAGGCCGAGGACATCAAGAAGAAGCTCGAGGCGGCTGGCGCCAAGGTTGAGCTCAAGTGATTGGATGCCCGGTCACGCAGGTTTGTGGCCGGGAAAGACAAATCGGGGACGCGCCCACGGGCGCTGCCCCATTCTTGCCGCAGAGTTGAATAGAAGCATCGGCATCCGCCGATGAATCCATGAGGGTGCGGTGTCCGCCGGCTCCGGGCGCATTGGGGCGATGGCGGCGGGTTTCGAGTTGCGGAACGACTTTATCTAACCATTGAGAGGGCAGATTTCCTGAGGTCCGACGGCTGATGGTCGGAGCTTTGGACATTTGCTTCCGAGACATCGAGAGAAAGAAGGAGCGGGTATGGCTACCACGTTCAACGGCCGCCGGAAGGTACGCAAGTCCTTCGGCAGCATTCGAGAAGTCGCGGAAATGCCGAACCTGATCGAGGTCCAGAAGGCCTCGTATGATCAGTTTCTCCTGGTGGACGAGCCCAAGGGCGGCCGTCCCGACGAGGGGCTGCAGGCGGTATTCAAGTCCGTCTTCCCCATCACCGATTTTTCCAACACGGCTTCGCTCGAATTCGTGCGCTACGAGTTCGAGGCGCCCAAGTATGACGTCGACGAGTGCCGGCAGCGCGACATGACCTACGCCGCGCCGCTCAAGGTCACGCTGCGCCTGATCGTATTCGAGGTCGACGAGGAGACCGGGGCCCGCTCCGTCAAGGACATCAAGGAGCAGGATGTCTATATGGGCGACATGCCGTTCATGACGTCCAACGGCACCTTCATCGTCAACGGCACCGAGCGCGTGATCGTCTCCCAGATGCACCGTTCGCCGGGCGTCTTCTTCGACCACGACAAGGGCAAGACGCATTCTTCGGGCAAGCTGCTGTTCGCCGGCCGCATCATTCCCTATCGCGGTTCCTGGCTCGACATCGAGTTCGACGCCAAGGACATCGTTTACGCGCGCATCGACCGTCGCCGCAAGATTCCGGTGACCTCGCTGCTCAAGGCTCTCGGCATGGACGCCGAGGAGATTCTCGCGACCTACTACAAGACGCTCAACTACGAGCGGAACAAGAAGGGCGGCTGGAAGAAGCCCTTCGACGCCGACTCGATGAAGAACACCAAGCCCGCCTACGATCTGGTTGACGCCAAGACCGGCAAGGTCGTGCATGAGGGTGGCAAGAAGCTCAGTGCACGGCAGGCCAAGAAGCTCGCCGAGAGTGGGGTGACGCATCTGGTTGCCACCGACGAGGATCTCTACGGCACCTATATCGCCCAGGACCTCGTCAACCTTCAGACCGGCGAGATTTACGCCGAAGCGGGCGACGAGATCGACGAGAAGCTTCTCAAGAAGCTGACCGACGCCGGTTTTGACGAGCTGCCGCTGCTCGACATCGACCACGTGACCGTCGGCCCCTACATCCGCAACACGCTTGCGATCGACAAGAACGAGTCCCGCGAGGACGCCCTGTTCGACATCTACCGCGTGATGCGCCCGGGCGAGCCGCCCACCGTTGAAACCGCTGAAGCGATGTTCAAGTCGCTGTTCTTCGACAGCGAGCGCTACGACCTGAGTGCCGTGGGTCGCGTGAAGATGAACATGCGTCTCGACCTTGAGGCCGAAGATACGGTCCGCACCCTGCGCAAGGAAGACATCGTCGAAGTCGTCCGCACGCTGGTCAACCTGCGCGACGGCAAGGGCGAGATCGACGACATCGACAATCTCGGCAACCGCCGGGTGCGCTCGGTCGGCGAGCTGATGGAGAACCACTACCGGCTCGGCCTGCTGCGCATGGAGCGGGCGATCAAGGAGCGCATGAGCTCGGTCGAAATCGACACGGTCATGCCGCAGGACCTGATCAACGCCAAGCCGGCGGCGGCCGCGGTCCGCGAGTTCTTCGGCTCGAGCCAGCTCAGCCAGTTCATGGATCAGACCAATCCGCTGAGCGAGGTGTCGCACAAGCGTCGGCTTTCGGCCCTTGGACCGGGCGGGCTTACCCGTGAGCGCGCCGGATTCGAGGTGCGCGACGTTCACCCCACGCACTATGGCCGCATCTGCCCGATCGAGACGCCCGAGGGCCCCAATATCGGCCTCATCAACAACCTTGCCACCTACGCGCACGTCAACAAGTACGGCTTCATCGAGACCCCGTACCGCAAGATCGTGAACGGCCGCGTGACCGACGAGGTCGTCTATCTGTCGGCCATGGAGGAGGCCAAGCACTACGTGGCGCAGGCCTCCGCGCCGCTCAACGCCAAGGGCGAGTTTACCCAGGACCTCGTCGTCGCGCGTCACGCCGGCGACAACGGCCTCACG
>DASZRV010000032.1:0-49359 GCA_035549095.1 Lacunisphaera sp.
AGCCCCCTCCCTTACACCCTCCCCTTAATTTTAACTGTCACCCATCAGAGGCCGAAAGTGTCACCCATCAGTGTCTCAACACCCGGCGACCCCGCCCTACAATATTCGCGGCGCCCGTTGCTCAGCTCAAATCGCGGAACGAGCCGAACTCCGGGTCGAACAGCCGCCGGTAGGTGCGCACCACCATGCCGTCGGTCTGGCCCGCGAGAAAATCACAGATGCGGCGCGCCTTCCCGTCCTGCGACTTCTCCGCCTCGATGAGGCGGCTGACGCTCGCCGGCAGGATGCGGATCACGCGCTCGTTGCGCTCGGCGTAATTCTCCCAGATGGCGTTGTACAGGGCCATCAGGACCACGCGGGCCTTGTGCTCGAGGTGCGCGAGCTGCGGGCTCTCGAAGATGATGTCGTTGGCCATCTTCTTGAAAAACGCCGCTTCCTTCAGCGCGGCCTCGTCGACCACCAGTTCATAGCGATAGCGGTTGGTCTTCTCCGCCATGAAATTCTCGCGCGTGCGCAGCCGGCACGATTGGATGAACACGCCGATCTTGTGCGAGAAGGTGTTCTCCAAGCGGTCGCGGCGGATCGCGTCGAACAGCGAGTCGAGGTGCTTCTGCTCCGGTGCGCCGACCGGCTCGCCGGCGGCCCAGCGCTCGACACGCTCGACCGTGAGGAATCCGGCGCGCACGCCGTCGACAATATCGTTGAGCGAGTAGGCGGCGTCGTCCGCCCAGTCCATGATCTGGCACTCGACGCTCTTGAACTCATTCAGCGCCGTGCCGCGCATCAAGGCGCCGGGAATGCGCGCCCCGCCGAACACCCAGTCGCGGACCGGCTCCTGGCCGTCGTAGATGAAATGGTTGAGCGGCGGCGTCGGGAATTCTGTGTAGAGCTTCTTGTATTTCAGGATGCCGTCGAGCAGCGCGCGGGTGGGCTGCATGCCCTTCACGCCTTTTTCGTTGTGGTAGATCGTTTCGCAGAGCAGGTGCAGTGTCTGCGCGTTGCCCTCGAACCCGCCGCGGCGCTTCATCAATTCCTGCAGCGTGCGCTCGCCCGAGTGGCCGAACGGCGGATGGCCCATGTCGTGCGAGAGGCAGCAGGCTTCCACCAGGTCGGGATCGATGAAGAAATCGTCCGCGAGCGGCTCACCGCGGCTGAGCAGGTACGAGCAGATGGAGCGTCCGATCTGCGCCACTTCCATGGAGTGCGTCAGCCGCGTCCGGTAGAAATCGTATTCGCCGGAAAGAAAAACCTGCGTCTTGGACTGCAGCTTGCGGAAGGCGTGCGCATGGATGATCCGGTCGCGATCGATCTGGAACGGGCTGCGGTAATCGGGTTTGCGGCCACTCCCCCACTCCTGGGCGTCGAAGGCATTGTAGAATCGGTTCTGCGCCATGTTTCGTTGGACAGAAGCAGGAGATTTCGCACGATGCCAGCCTTATGCCGCGTCGCCTTTCCGTCCTCCTGGCCGTGCTCGCCCTGGCCGCCGCGGGACTGCAGGGCGCGAGCGAGCCGGCGGTGCTCGCGGCGACCGACCTCTTCAAGCTCAAGGAGCTGAAAAGCCCGGTCCTTTCGCCCGACGGACGCTGGGTGGTTTACATCGTCAAGTCGTTCGAACCAAAACCGGTCGCCAGGAATGAATGGACCTACGCCAGTTCGCTCTGGCTCGCCGCGACGGATGGCGCCGTGCCGCCGCGCCAGTTGACCTTTGGCCCCGCGCAGGACACCAGCCCTACCTGGGATCCGCACGGCCGGCGGATCGTGTTCGTCCGCACGGTGGAGAAGGAAAAGTCCCAGCTGTGTCTCCTCGACCTCGACGCCGGCGGCGAAGCCCGCCAGCTCACCCATCTCGCAACGGGTGCGAGCGACCCGCTCTGGTCACCGGTTGGCCATCGGCTCCTGTTTACGAGTTCGCTGACCCAGGCCCAGGTGCGCGCTGCGCTCGAAAAGGCGGGCCTGCCCGCGTCGCCGCCGTGGTCCGATGAAAGACCCGGCAGGCAGTACAACGACACGGCCGATTGGGGGGCGGCGGAACAAGCCGGCACAGAGCTCGCGCCCGCCAATCCCGACGGGAAGCCCCAGGAGATGCGCGAGTGGCTCGCTCGCCACGAAGCGGCGAACAATCCACGTGTCATCAACCGCCTGAATTTCCTGGCCGAAGGCGAGCTGCAGCCGGACCTCATGTTTCACCAGCTGTTCACGATCGAGCCCCGCGAGGGCGCCGAGCCTGCCGCCATCGCTCCCGCCTATGTCGACTATACAGAACCCGCGTGGCTCGCCGATGGCGGCAGCATCGTGTGCATCGGCCCGCGCCATTTCGACCAAAGCCCGGAGCGCGAACATTTCCGGAGCATCTATTCCCTGCCCCTGGCCGGCGGCGCCCCGAAGCCCCTGCTCGCCGAAAACGGCTGCAATTACAACCAGCCGGCCCCATCGCCCGACGGCAAGTGGCTGGCGTACTTGCTCAACCCGGGCGGCGAGAATTCCTTCGTGCCGCCCATGGTCGCCGTCATGCCCGTCGCCGGCGGCGAGCCGAGGGTGCTCACGCCGTTGCTGGATCGCGCCGCGCGCGAATTGCGCTGGGCGGCGGACAGCTCCGGGATCTATTTCACGGCGCCGAGCCATGGGCACATCCCCGTTTACCACGTGGCGCTCGCCGATGGAAAGGTGGAGGCCATCACCAAACAGAACGACTGGGGCGTCGATGCGTTCGACGTGGGCGCCCATGGCCTGGTTGAGATCGTGACGCATCCCCGCAACCCTTGGGAGCTGTATGCCGGTTCCCTCGACGGTGAATCGGTCAGCCTGCTGACGAGCCACAATGATTCGTGGCTCAAGGAGCGCCGGCTCAGCGCCTATGAGCCGCACAGCCTCGTCACCAAGGAGGGACTCACGGTTGATTTCTGGACCTTGAAGCCGGCCGTCTTCGACCCGGCCGGAAAATATCCGCTGCTGGTGCAAATCCACGGCGGCCCCACGGCCATGTGGGGCCCAGGCGAAGCCAGCACGTGGTTCGAGATGCAGTACTTCGCTGCGCGCGGCTATGCGGTCGTGTTTAGCAACCCTCGCGGCTCAGGTGGTTATGGGCAAGTGTTCGCGCGCGCCAACTTCCGCGATTGGGGCGAAGGCCCGGCGAGCGACGTGCTCGCAGCCGCCGACTACGCCGCGAAACAGCCGTTCGTCGACCGACATCGCCAGGTCGTGACCGGTGGCTCGTATGGCGGTTACCTCACGGCGTGGATCGTTGGTCACGACCACCGCTTTCGGGCCGCGATCGCGCAGCGCGGCGTTTACGACCTCGCCACCTTTTACGGCGAGGGCAATGCGTGGTTCTTGTTGCCGAAATACTGGGGCGGCTTCCCTTGGGAGCCGGAAGTGCGGCACCACCTCGATCGCGATTCGCCGCTGACCTACGTCGATGACATCACGACACCGCTGCTGATCGTACATGGTGACACCGATTTCCGCACCGGCTTCGTCCAAAGCCAGATCCTCTACAAGAGCCTCAAGCAGCTCGGCCGGCCGGTCGAATACGTGCGCTACCCGCATGCCACGCACGAGCTCAGCCGCAGTGGTGATCCCCAACAGCGACTGGACCGCCTCGTGCGATTCGAGGAGTTCTTCCGCCGTTACCTTGGCGAAAATTAGACGCCCGATTTACGTCCTCGCGGATCCCCGGCACCGGTGCTGGCTTGCGGGCCATGGTCCAGCCACCTAGCGTCGCCATCATGCCTCATGCCTTCTTTCCCACCGCGTTCGGCACGTGCGGCATCGCCTGGAATGACACCGGCCTGACGGGATTCCAGCTGCCCGAAGACGACGAGGCCGCCGGCGAAGAACACCTGGCGCGCAAGGCGCACAGCGTGCGCGCCGCCGAGCCGCCGCCGGCATGGGTGCAGGCGATCATCGACCGGGTGCAACACCACCTTGCCGGCCAGCTGCAGGATTTTGCGGATGCCCCGCTGGATTGGTCGCGCGTCAGCGATTTCCAGGAGGCGGTTTATCGCCAGGCCCTCGGCATCAAGCCCGGTTACAAGAAAAGCTACGGCGAGATCGCGCACCTGCTGGCATTGGGGAACGAGGCGGCCCGGGCCGTCGGCGTCGCGCTGGCGACCAATCCCTGGCCGCTCATCGTCCCGTGCCATCGCGTGGTGTCCGCCGGCGACAAAATGACGGGCTTCTCCGCGCCCGGCGGGGTGCGGACCAAGACGCGGCTGCTGGCGCTGGAGGGCGCCGAATTGCTGTCCGAATGAGACCGCGGCTCGGTTTCGACCCGGCCGCCGCCACGGCGCACCTGCGCGCCGCCGATCCGCGGCTGGCCGCGCTCATCGAGCGAATCGGGCAATTCACCCTCGAACTCAAGCCCGCGAAGAGCCTGTTCGAGGCAATGCTGCGCTCGATTGTCTACCAGCAGTTGCACGCCAAGGCAGCGAGCAACATCCACGCGCGCGTCCTCGCGGTGCTCCGCACCCACGGTGGCCCCGTGCCGGAAGCACTCGCCCGGGCCAGCGATGCCGAGCTGCGCGGTGCCGGTCTCTCGGCCAACAAGCTTCTCGCGGTCCGCGACCTCGCCGCCAAATGCCTCGCCGGCACCGTGCCATCGTTGCGCGAGGCGCACCGCCTGGCCGACGAGGAACTGGTGGCCCGCCTGACGGAGGTGCGCGGCATCGGGCCCTGGACGGTGCACATGCTCCTGATCTTTTATCTCGGCCGGCCGGATGTCATGCCGACCGGCGATTTCGCGATCCGGCTCGGATTTCGCCGGTTGCTCAACAAACGCAAGGACCCCGCGCCGGAGGTCATCCTGCGCCATGCCCGCCGCTGGCAGCCTTACCGCTCGGTCGCGAGCTGGTATCTATGGCGGTCGCTGGACCCCACGGAATGAACTCGCCCGAACGGCGTATGCCTTAGGGGTTGTTTCACCACGCCCCCGGATTAGGCTGCAGGGCTCAACATCCCTTCCCATGCCCGCCACCATGCGAGCCATCGTCAAGCCGTCCGCCGGACCCGGTCTCGTCATGACCGAGGCCCCGGTCCCCGTCCCAGGCGTCAACGACGTCCTCATCAAGATCAAGAAGACGTCCATCTGTGGTACCGACGTCCACATCAACAAATGGGACGCGTGGGCCCAGCGGGTGATCAAGCCGCCGCTGATCATCGGCCATGAATATGTCGGGGCCGTGGCGGATTGGGGCGCGGGCGTCACCGGCTTCACCCGCGGCCAGATCGTCACCGGCGAGGGCCACATCGTCTGCGGCCATTGCCGCAATTGCCTCGCCGGGCGCCGTCACCTCTGCCCCAACACCATCGGCGTCGGCGTGAACCGCGACGGTGCGTTCGCCGACTATGTTTCCGTGCCGGCGAGCAACGTCTGGAAGGTGCCCGCGGGCCTGGACCTCGACGTCGTCTCGTGTTTCGACCCGCTCGGCAACGCGGTGCACACGACCTTGTCCTTCGACATGGTCGGCGAGGACGTGCTGATCACCGGCGCGGGCCCGATCGGGTGCATGGCCATAGCGGTCGCGCAACATGCCGGCGCGCGCAAGATCGTCATCACCGACATCAACGACGGCCGCCTGGAGCTGGCAAAAAGGTTCGGGCCCACCCGGACGGTGAACACCGCGCGCGAAGACCTGAAAGTCGTGTGGCATGAGGAACTCGGCATGACCGAGGGCTTCGACGTGGGGCTCGAGATGTCGGGCAGTGCGATCGCGCTGAACCAGATGATCGACAACATGGTCATGGGCGGACGCATCGCCCTGCTCGGGACCCACTCGGCGAAGGCCGAGGTCGACTGGAACAAGATCGTCTTCAAGATGCTTCACCTGAAGGGCATTTATGGCCGCGAGATGTTCGAGACATGGTACAAGATGACCGCGCTCGTGCAGGGTGGCATGGATATTACGCCCGTGATCACGCACCGGTTGCCGGTCGCTGAGTTCCAGCAGGGCTTCGAACTCATGGGCGCCGGGAAGTCCGGCAAGATTGTCCTGAACTGGGAGTAACTCGCGCGCCTGGCGCTCAATGGCGCAGCAGCCACCACACGGTCGCTGCGGCCACCACGGCCAGGCTCGCGGAGAGCAGTGTGCCGATCAGCACGTATTCGGCGAAGCGACGGTCATCGAGTTCCTTGAACCGCGTGAAGGCCTTCGCGGCGAGGGCGAATCCGATCACGCCATACTGGCCGTTGAGCACGAAGAAATAGATGAGTGCGCGCTCAAGCAGCCCGATGATCCGGCCGCGGTTGTATTCGCCAACGTCCACCTCCATCGTGCCGGGCGCCCCGGCGCGCATTTGCGGCTTGAGGTTAAGCCAGTCAAACACCGCGCGGATGAGCAGGTTGGCCTCGTTCGCCGCCAGGAGCAGTCCAAGCAGGGCCAGTTGGAACGAGCGGCTGGCGATGCCCGCGGCGAGGGGCGCGAGCACGGTCCAATCCGCCAGTCGCGCGCTCGCCCCGACCAGAGCCGGGCGGAAAGACCAGCCGGCCGCCGGGGCCGCACAGATGCTGAGGACAACCAGGCTAAGCAAGCCGAGCGCCAGGCGGCCGAGGTTCTTCCGGTGCGCCCGCCGTTCCCAGAGCCAGCCGCCGATATTCGCAGCCGCCAACACGCCGCCCGCCGCGGCCGTGGCCGGGGAAATGCGGAACAACGCGGCCAGGATCGCCAGTTCGAACAAGGCCTTGCCCGCCCACGCGGCGCCGCCCGCGGTATCGTCCTTGAAGAGCAGGACAAGCCGGGCGGTCAGGACGAGATTGGCGGGGACGAGGAATTCTAGCGTCATCGGGACTTCGGTCCGGGCAGGAGCGAGCGCTCGATGTTTTGAAGGATCAACTGCCATTCGTCCAGTTCCGCCGCACGAATGTTCTTCGTGACCGCCCGGGTCGTGATCCGGGTTTCGGCGGCCAGCTCCGCCACGGAACGCCCGGACAAGAGGCCCGCGAAGAGCCGCAGCCGGGTCGGTTTCCAGCCTTCAACCTGGCCCGACAGAATGTTCAACAGCGCGGTGGCCTGCAGGTCGGCTTGTTCGCCTGCCTGCACGCCAAACAGGCGTCGTTCCTTCTTCAGCCGGTCGAGCTGCGCCCGGGCCCGGTGAAAGGCCGGCCCGTCCATGCCGATGGCCTGCTTCGGGTTGACGGGCGTCACGATCTCGCCCGCCGCGAACGAAAAGCGCACGCGCTCCGGCGCCAGCGCCGCCAGCAAGGCGAAGGCATCCGCAAAGCCATGCCCAGCCTGCTGGTACAGCGCCTGAAACTCGTCGCCCAGCGTCACCGTGTAGGGCGATGCCAGGGCCCGCCCCCGCCGTTGGTTGAGCTCGTGCAGGGCGCCTTCCAAGCGGCGCTGGAATTTTCGCCGTTCGGCCAGGCGGCGCGAGGCCACGACATCACCGATGACTGCCACGTAGTGCATGCGGGTATAGGAACCGTTTTGGTTCTTTTGTCAATTCGGTACTGTTTCGGTTCTTCTTCCGCTACGGAACCGTTTTGGTTCCTACTCGGCCGAAGCCTTGCCATGGCCCCTCCGGCGCCTTCAACCTCCGGAACAACAATGAACCCCGCCCTTTCCGAACATTATCGTCGCACCCTCGCCGACATCGAGGCTGCCGGCCTTTACAAGCGCGAGCGCGTCCTGACGACCCAGCAGGATGCCCACATCGCGGTGGCCTCCGGCCAGCGCGTGCTGAACCTGTGCGCCAACAACTATCTGGGCCTGGCCGACAATCCGGAACTGGCGGCCGCCGCGCGCGCCTCGCTCGACCGCTGGGGTTACGGGCTCGCCTCGGTGCGCTTCATCTGCGGCACGCAGCAGGTGCACAAGGACCTCGAAGCCGCCATCTCGCGCTTCCTCGGCACCGAGGACACCATCCTGTATTCGTCCTGTTTCGACGCCAATGGCGGCCTGTTCGAAACCCTGCTCGGCGCCGAGGATGCCGTGATCTCCGATGAGTTGAACCACGCCTCGATCATCGACGGCATCCGGCTCTGCAAGGCGCAGCGCTATCGTTACCGGAACAATGACCTCGCCGACCTCGAGGCGAAGCTCAAGGAGGCCGATGCCGCGAAGGCCCGCTTCAAGCTGATTGCGACGGACGGTGTGTTCTCCATGGACGGCTACATCGCGAACCTGCGGGGCATCTGCGACCTCGCCGATCGCTACGGCGCGCTTGTCATGGTGGACGACAGCCACGCCGTCGGCTTCATGGGTCGCACGGGCCGGGGCACGCACGAGCATTGCGACGTGATGGGCCGGATCGATGTCTTCACCGGCACGCTGGGCAAGGCCTTGGGCGGGGCCAGCGGCGGCTACACCAGCGGCCGCAAGGAGATCATCGACCTCCTTCGCCAGCGGAGCCGCCCGTACCTGTTCTCGAACACGATCGCGCCCGCCATCGCCGCCGCGTCGATCAAATGCCTCGAGCTGTTGAGCCGGTCGACCGCCCTGCGCGACAAGCTCGAGGAGAACACGCGCTTTTTCCGCGCGGGCCTGACCCAGGTGGGCCTGACCATCCGCCCGGGTACACACCCGATCGTGCCGGTGATGATCGGCGATGCCGCTCTCTCGCAAAAGGTCGCGGCGCGGATGCTCGAAAAGGGCGTCTATGTCGTCGGCTTCTTCTATCCGGTCGTGCCGCAGGGCCTGGCGCGGATCCGCACGCAGGTGTCGGCCGCGCACAGCCGCGAGGACCTGGTGTTTGCGATTGAGAAATTCGCCGAGGTGAAGCAGGAATTCGGGCTCTGATGCCGACGCCGAGCCAGATCCGGAAACTCAAGGCGGTCGCGAAAGCCGCCGCCAGCCGCGCCTACGCGCCTTATTCCAAGTTTCGCGTCGGCGCCGCGGTGCTGGCTTCGTCGGGCCGGATCTATTCCGGGTGCAATGTCGAAAATGCCTCGTACGGCCTGACCAATTGCGCGGAGCGCACGGCCATCTTCAATGCCGTCGCCGCCGGCGAAAAGAAGCTCCGGCTCGAGTGCGTCGTCGTCTACACGCCGACCCAGATCGCCACGGCGCCGTGCGGTGCCTGCCGGCAGGTGAT
Organism: Lacunisphaera sp.; assembly: GCA_035549095.1. Taxonomy (GTDB): domain Bacteria; phylum Verrucomicrobiota; class Verrucomicrobiia; order Opitutales; family Opitutaceae; genus Lacunisphaera. The sequence continues at coordinate 9,028 of DASZRV010000032.1, forward strand.
CAATGAATTCGGCCCCAAAGCGCGGGTGATCTCCTGCTGCGAAAGCCGCGAATTGCTGGACGTCACCCTGCCCGCGCTGCTGCCGGATGCCTTCGGGCCGCAGGACCTGGCCTGAGCCGGCTCCTCCACCTTTCCCCGATGAAGACCGCCCTCTCCTGCGCGGCCCTGGCGGCCGCCGTGGCCGCACTGTCGGCCGAACCCGCCCACCCCGTCGTCGGCGTCGACCGCACGTACATGGATGCCACCGTGTCGCCGTGCGCCAATTTCTACGACTACGCCAATGGCGCATTCAACCAGGTGCCGATCCCCGGTGAATACGCCGCTTACGGCGTAAACCAGGAAATCGACGAACGGAATTTCGCCATTCTGAAGGAAATCCTCGAAACGTCGGCGCGGACCGGCGGGCCACAGGACAGCGTCGCGCAACGCGTCGGCGACTTCTATGCCGCCGGCATGGACGAGGCCGCCATCGAGAAGGCCGGCCTTGCGCCGCTGGCGAACTGGCTCGATGCCATCGCCGGCATCCAAACCCCGGCCGATTTGCAGGCGGTCATCGGCCGGCTGTATGCCGACGGCCTCAACACCACGTTGGGGTTCTACGTCCAGGTCGACGACAAGGAGGCCACGGCCATGATTGCGAAGTTTGTCCAGGGCGGGCTCGGCCTGCCGGAACGCGACTATTATCTTCGCCCCGACGCCAAGTCGACGGAGCTGCGCGAGCAGTATGTCGCCCACGTGGCGAGAATGCTGCAGCTCGGCGGCGCCCCGGCCGCCGACGCCACCGCCCATGCCCGCGCCGTCATGGCGCTCGAAACGAAGCTGGCGCAGGCCTCGCGCACGCTCGTGGAGCGGCGCGATCCCGAGAAGAACTACAACAAATTCGCGCGGCCGGCACTAACCAGGCTCACCGCCGATTTCGACAGGGAAGGGTTCTTGGGCGCCGTGGGATTTCCGGCCGCCGAGAAGACGGTCCTCGTCGGGCAACCCGAGTTCTTCTCCGCCTTGGGCGGGCTGATCCACCACGAGGCGCTCGAAACCTGGCGGGACTACCTGCGCTGGCACGTGCTGCACACGGCGGCGGATTACCTGGGGCACGCCTTCGTCGACGAGAACTTCGCCTTCTACGGCCGGACGCTTTCAGGGCGGACCGAACTGCGCCCGCGGTGGAAGCGGGTGATGGCTGCAGCCGACGAGGCCATTGGCGAGGATCTCGGCCAGCTGTACGTGCAGCGCGCATTCAGCCCGGCAGCAAAGGCCCGGGCGCTCGTGATGGTGAAATTCCACCTCGAAGCAATGCGCCGGCGCATCAACGCCGCCGCATGGATGAGCGCCGCGACGAAAACCCAGGCCTGCCGCAAGCTCGACGCCATGCGCATCAAGATCGGTTATCCCGATCATTGGCGCGACTATCGCGCCCTTAAGATCACGAGGGATTCCTACGTGGGGAACGTCATCGCCGCCTCCGCCTTCGAGTTTCGGCGCCAATTGGCGAAGCTGGGGCAGCCCGTCGATCGCACCGAGTGGCTCATGACGCCGCAGACCAACAATGCCTACTACGAACCGACGTTGAACGAAATGTGCTTCCCGGCCGGCATCCTCCAGCCGCCATTTTTCGATGCGCAGGCCGACGATGCCACCAACTACGGCGCGCTCGCGTCGACCATCGGCCACGAGTCGACGCACGGATTTGACGACGAAGGCCGTCAATACGATGCCAACGGTAACTTGAAGAACTGGTGGACAGCGGAAGACGAAAAGCGGTTCATGGCGCGTGCCGAGCTGGTCGCCACCCAGTACGACGCCTACGAGCCGCTGCCCGGCCTGCACATCAACGGCCACCAGACCCTCGGCGAAAACATCGCCGATGTGGGCGGACTGCGCGTCGCCTACGAGGCCTACAAACTTGCCACCGCCGGGAAAGCTCCCGCGCCCAAGGATGGCTTCACGCCCGACCAGCGTTTCTTCATCGCGTTTGCGCAAGGCTGGCGCACCAACCAGCGGCCCGAGCAGCTGCGCCTGCAGGTGGCGAGCAATGTGCACAGCCCGGTGCGCTGGCGCGTGCTCGGCCCGGTGGCCAACCTGCCGGAATTCTACGCGGCGTTCGGCTGCCCCGTGCCTAAAAACCTGACGCCGCAAATCTGGTAAGCCGGTGGCGCCGGCTCACAGCGAATCGGTGAACGCCTTCAGCGTTTCCCAGTAGGCTGGTCCGGCCGTTTCGGCGAGGCCGCTGTGGTGGCCGCCGGGAACAAACAACTTCATCTTGCGGCCCGGCGTCGCCTGAAAAAGCGCGACCCCGTGCCAGAACGGGACGGTGGCGTCGTCGGTGCCATGCAGATACAGCACCGGCACGCGCAGGTGCGGCACCTTGGCGATGTTCACGAACACGTCACCGGGAAAGATCGGGATCCGCGTCATCACGCGATAGGCGCTGGTGAACGCGCCTTGGAGCACGAGGCCGGCCACGGGTTCGTGCAAGGCCAGCTCCACGCCGGGACCGCCGCCCAACGAGTATCCGAAGATCACGATGCGGTTCGCCGGTACGCCCAGCTGCTCGCGCAGGTAGGCGTACGCCAGGCGCACGTCGGCGTAGGAATTGGCCTCGGTTGGCTTGCCGCCGCTCCGGCCGTAACCACGGTAGTCGAGCGCGAAGACGGCATAACCGGCCTGAACGAAGGATGGCATGTACTCGGCGATGCTGCCGAGGTCCTCGTAATTGCCATGCAGGTAGAGCAGCGTGTACTTCGCGGCCGGGTTCGCCCAATGGCGCGCCGCCAGCTGCACCCCGTCCGGAGCGGTCAACCGGAGGTAGTCGGGCGTGAGGTCGTACTTAACCGGCGGCCGCGGAAAGATCATGCCCGGTGCGACCAGCCGCGCCGCCACCGCCAGCACCACGTAGACCGCGGCGAGGAGTACAAGGATTCGCCCCAGGTTGAGCATAAGTTCCGGCATGCGAATCGCGGTGGCTCCGGGGCGCCCAGAAAAGCTGGCGCAATCCGGCTCAGTGGCCGGAAAGAAAATCCTGGACGGTCGCGACGACGCGATCGCGCGCAACCTCCTGTTCGGTCCGCCCTGCCAGGTCGCGAATCTTGACGACACCCTTGGCGAGTTCATCGCCGCCGTAAATCAACGCCAGCCTGGCGCCCGATTCGGCCGCGGCTTTGAACTGTTTGCCGAAGGCCACGTCTTTGAGCGGATACTCGACGCGAATGCCGGCGGCGCGCAGGGCCCGGACGTCCGCAAAAGCCGCTTTGCGCTCCGCTTCCCCACCGATCACTGCGTATACCTCGGCCGCCTGCACGTATGCCGGGGCCAAGCTGCGCTGCTCGAGCAGCAATCCTGTCGTCACATCACCGATGGCGAACCCGACCGCCGGCAGGTCCGGGCCGCCGAGTTTCTTCACCAAGTCGTTGTAGCGTCCGCCACCAGCCAGGGCGCGCAGGTCGCCCTTGCGGTCAAAGGCCTCGAACACAAAGCCGGTGTAGTAGGCGAGTCCGCGGACCACGGAAAGATCGACCGTGATGAAATCCGCCAGGCCCATCGCGCCAACGCCGGCCAGGATCTTGCGCCAGTCGCCCAAGCGGGCGGCAAGCTTCGGCGACTGATATGGCGCGAGCGCGGTTTCGAGGTCGGCCAGGCCCTTGATCCCAAGAAAGGCCAGGATCTTGCCCAAGGTTTCTGCCGGCAACGCCCCATGGGCCTCAGCGTAGCCTTTGAACGCGTCCTCACCCATTTTCTCGTAGCGATCAATCGCCGACAGCAACGCCCGCGTCTGGACCTCGGTGAAACCCAGCGCCTCCAAGTAGAAGAACCAGAGGTCGCGATCGCTCAACCGGATGGTGAAGTCCTGCGCGGTCAGTCCGAAACCGGCGAGGCATTGGATCAGCAGGGCAATGAGCTCGATCTCCGCCTCGGGTCCGGGCTCACCGAAGATGTCGGCATTAAATTGGTGAAAGGCCCGCAGCCGGCCTTTTTGCGCGCGCTCGTAGCGATAAAACTCCGCAATGCTGAACCACTTGATCGGGCGCTTTAGCGCGCCTGCCTTGGCCCCGACCATGCGGCACACCGTCGGCGTCATTTCGGGCCGCAACGCGACGTCGCGGCCGCCCTTGTCCGTGAAACTGAAAAGCTGCGCCTCTATCTCATCGCCCGACTTGGCTTTATAAAGCTCGAGCGGCTCGAGCACCGGCGCGTCGTATTCGGAAAAACCGTAGGCGTTGGCCGCCTGGCGCCAGACGCGGAAAATATGCTGACGCCGCGGAAAGTCCTCGGGGTAAATGTCCCTGAAACCGGGAAGCGACTGAAAACCGGCCATGCCTCGCTGCGACTGTAGGGGCGCTCAGGCCGTCGCCGGCGGGGGCGGGTTGTTGCGCAATTTGTCGAGGCTCAGCTGCTTGATCTTCTGCTTGAGAATCTTGCCGGACTTGAACTTGACGACGGCGCGCTCCGGAATGACGACCTCGGTTTCCGGTTTGTTCGGGTTGCGGCCCACCCGGGCCTTGCGCACCTGCACCTCGAGCACACCGAAGTTGCGCAGCTCGACATTGCGGCCGGCTGCCAGCGCATCCATGACGATATCGAGCGTCATCTGCACCGTGTCTTGAATTTGTTTCTGTGGGAATCCCGTCTTCTCGTAGATTTCCAGGACGATTTCGCGTTTGGTGAGGTTAGTCGACATGGCTAGGCGTGGGTTAAGAGATTTTGGCCCTCGGGAGTTCTGCCCACAAACAATTAACTACCCAGTGCTTGCGTCAATCGCAAAGCCACACAAAGGCTAACCTTTGCCGATGCCCGATTCCCAGGCTGTAAATAGCATGTTTGCCCGAATTTCGGGCCGCTACGACCTCGCCAACCACCTCCTGAGCGGGGGCGTCGACTATGTCTGGCGCCAGCGCCTGGTCCGGGCGGTGCACGATGTCGCCGCCGGGGATGTCCTTGACCTGGCTACCGGCAGCGGAGACGTGGCATTTGCCCTGGCAGATGGGCTGCAGCCGGGTGCGTCCGTGGTGGGCATGGACTTCTGCCAGCCCATGTTGGACGAAGCCGTCAGGAAACGAGCCGCCAACCCCAGGTGGAAGCCGGTCGAGTTCCGTCAGGGCGATGGCATGGCCCTGCCGTTGGCGGACTCGAGCTTCGACGCGGTCACGATCGCCTTTGGCCTCAGGAATATGGCCAGCCGGCACAAGTCACTCCTGGAGATGCACCGCGTCCTGCGTCCCGGCGGCCATCTTTTTGTCCTGGAGTTCTCGCAACCGTACCCTTGGTTCCGGCCGGTCTACTACGCATATCTTAAAGTCATCCTGCCGCCGGTCGCGGCGATCGTGACCGGCGACCGTTCCGCCTACGAGTACTTGGGCGGCTCGATCGAGCAGTTTCCCGGTCGCGCGGCGATGAGTGCGGAAATCAGCCGGGCCGGCTTCAGCGTCCTGCGCGCCGAGCCCATGACCTTCGGCATCGTCGCGCTGCACGTCGCGCGCAAGTGATGCCGCGATGCCCGCTTAGCTGAAGGAGCGCCCGCAACCGCAGGTGCTCTTGGCGTTCGGGTTCCGCAGCTCGAATCCCTTGCCGTGGAGCCCGTCGTCAAAATCGATGTGCGTGCCGTCCAGATACGCCAGGCTTGTCGGATCGACGAGGATCTGGACGCCTTCGCTCTCGTAGACGTTGTCGTCGGACTTCGGCAGGTCGAATGACATGCCGTATTCGAAGCCCGAACAACCGCCGGCATCGACGAACACGCGCAATTTTTTGCGCTCGTCGCCCTGCGCTGAATGCATCGAACGAACCTGCTGCGCCGCACGCGGACTGAGGGTAAGCATGGGCGCACCGTACTCGCGCGACCTCCGCTGTCAATGGATGCGCGCCGCCGGTGCACGACGCTGTAGCAGGAATCGTGCAACTTTCGCCGGTGTGTTCTTGCTTCCGCCTGCAAGCATCGCTTTTCTCGGCGTGTGGCTGCCATCAAGCACATCTTCAACGAGCTCCAGTATGAGTTGACGCGAAAGATTGCCGAGGGCGGCATGGGACTTGTCTATGAGGCGGTGCAGCGGGGCAGCGGCAATTTCCGCAAGGTCGTCGCCATCAAACTGATTCGGGAGGAGTATTCGAGCATCCCCGAGTTCCAGAAGAATTTCATCGGCGAGGCCCGGCTCGTCGCCGACCTGATCCACACCAACATCGTCCAGACCTATCACCTCGGCCAGATTGGCGGCCAGTATTTCATGACGATGGAATACGTCACCGGCGTGAACCTCGAGCAGTTCATCGAACGCCACGCCGAGCTCGGCCGCCCGGTGCCGGTCGACATGGCGGTGTTCATCGCCTCGCGCGTCTGCCGCGGCCTCAGCTATGCGCATTCCAAGCGGGACACGGAAGGCCGTCCGCTCGGCATCGTGCACCGCGACGTCAACCCGAAGAACGTCATGCTCGCCGTCGAGGGCGACGTGAAGCTCACGGACTTCGGCATCGCGAAGGCGCTCGACCTGATGTACAACGAGGAAGGCAAGGTGATCCCGGGCAAGGACGAGTACCTTTCGCCCGAGGGTGCCAGCTACGCCGTGACGGATGGCCGCTCCGACCTGTTCTCGCTCGGCATCGTCATGACCGAGATCCTGCTCGGGCGAAACGTATTCCGCGGCGCCAGCCGGCTCGAATCGCGCCGCAGCATTCTCACCATGCCGGTGCCGAAGTTCTCGACCCTGCGCGCGGACATCGATCCCAAGCTCGAGACGATCATCCAGAAGGCGCTGCAGCGCGACCGCGACAAGCGCTACCAAACGGCCTTCGAGATGCTCACCGACCTGGAGATGTATCTCTACAGCGACCGCTACGGGCCGACCAACGAGAAGCTGGCCGTCTACCTCGCCGAAGTCTTCCCCCCCGCCACCCTCGGAATCACCCCTGCCGCTGCCACGCCGCCCCACCCCAGCATCACGACGCTCGAAAGCCAGCGATAACCCTGTGCGTGCATGAGCGGTCCCGGTCTCCATCAGGGCTTTCACCAGCGGCAGACGCAGCAGCTCGTGCTGGCGCCGCAGATGCGGCAGTCGCTCAAGATCCTGCAGGTGGCCGCGCTCGACCTGCGCGCCGCGATCCAGGAGGAGCTGCAGTCGAACCCGACGCTCGAGGAGCAGCCGATGGACGATGTCAGCCTCGAGAAGTCCGCGCCCGCCAGCGAAGACCAGTCGGCGGGAGAGGACGATCCCCGCGCCGAAATGGATTTCTCCAAGGACTTCCAGGTTCTCAAGAAGATCGGCCAGGACTGGCGCGACCACATGTCCGACACCGGCGGGGTGCGGCCGACCACCGGGGAGGAAGAGGAGCGCCGCCAGCATTTCTTCGATTCGCTCACGAGCGAAACCTCGTTGCAGCAGCACCTCATGCAGCAGGCCGAACTCGCGGACTGCCCGCCCGCCACGCTCGAGGCGCTGCGCTTCCTCGTGGGCAGCCTCGATGATCGCGGCTACCTGACCTCCACGTTGTCCGACCTGGCGCTGCTCGCCGGCCTGCCGCTCCCCGTCATGCAGGAGGCGGCGCAGCTGCTGAAAACCTTCGACCCGCCCGGCATCGGCGCCGAAAACCTGGCCGATTGCCTGCTGATCCAGCTGCACCAGAAAGGCCGCGGCAAATCCGTCGCCGCGCGGATCATCCGGGACCACCTGCACCTGCTCATGCGCCGCCGCATTCCCGACCTGGCGCGCAAGACCGGCCTCGGGCCCGAGGTCATCCAGGAAGCCATCGAGGAGATCGGCACCCTCGACCCGGCGCCCGGCCGCCGTTTCGCCGATGACGCCAACCGCGTCGTGGTGGCCGACGTCACCGTCGAGAAGGATGGCGACGACTGGAAGATCATCCTCAATCACGACTACATCCCGCGCCTGCGCCTCAGCAATACGTACAAGGACCTCATCGCGAAGGGCCGGCTCAGCAAACAGGAAAGCGATTACCTGCGTGAGAAGCTCCGCTCCGGCAAATTCATCATCAATGCCATCGAGCAGCGCCAGCGCACCATCGAGCGCATCACCCGCGAGATCATCAAGCACCAGCGCGAGTTCTTCGAGGAGGGCGTGTCGAAGCTGAAGCCGCTCACGATGACCCAGATCGCCGACATCATCGGGGTGCACGAGACGACGGTGAGCCGCGCCCTGGCGAACAAATACATGAAGACGCCGCACGGCGTGTTCGAAATGAAGTTCTTCTTCACCTCCGGCTACCAATCCGAGGCGGGTGCCGCGGTCGCGAACACCAGCGTCAAGGAGATGATCGCCGACATCATCGCCGGCGAGGATCCCGGCAAGCCGCTCAGCGACCAGGACATCGTGGGCCTGCTCCAGGCCAAGGGCCTCAACATTGCCCGCCGCACGGTCGCGAAATATCGCGAGGAACTCGGGCTGCTGCCCAGCAACCTGCGCCGGCGCTACGACTGAGGCCGCGCGGGCCTCACTTTCCCGCCGCGAGGCACTCGTGCAGCCGGCGGCGCAGTTCGCGCATGTCGAAAGGCTTCAGCAGGCACGCGCTCAGGCCGGCCACGGTCATGCTGCGGCCAATCATGTCCGGGTTCATGTAGCCCGTCATCAGGATCCGCCGGGGCGCCGGATGGTGCTCCATCGCATGGACGAGGAAATCGAGTCCCTGCTGCTTGCCGGGCATCATATGGTCGCACAACAGGAGATCGAACGAACGCGCGCCGAGCAGCAGTTTCGCCTCGTCCGCGTTGGCCGCACGCTCGATCTCGAACTCGTCCGAGAGCGTCAGCACGATCATCTCCGCCAGTTGCGCGTCGTCCTCAAGGAGGAGCATCGACGCACGTTTCGGGCGCTCGCTGGCCATGGCGCCGGGCTACTGGGCCGCCGCTGCCGCCGTCTGGTCGTACAGCTTCGCGGCTTCCTGCACGGTCTTGATCAGCTCCGGCAGGGAGACCGGTTTCAAAAGGTAGCGGTAGAGCGCGGCCTCGTTCACGCTGCGCAGGAGCATCTCCGGCTTCATGTAGCCGGTGACGAGCACCCGCTGGGTGTCCGGGTATTCCTCCCGGGCATCCACGAGGAAACTAAGGCCGTTGCCGCCCGGCATCAGGTGGTCGCAAACCACCACCTTGAAGGAGCGCTTGTGCATCTGGAACCCCGCCTCCCGCGTGTTGGTCGCCGTTGCCACGTCGAAGTAAGGGGCCAGCGCCTCGGCGTACAGCGTCAGGAGCGGCTTCTCGTCGTCGATGAGCAACACGGCGCCCTTTTCCGACTTCGGGGCGGGCGTGTCTTTGCCGGGTATCGTCATCGACGGGAAGGCTGCGCCTGTTCGCTGGCTTGGCAAACCAAATGAGCCGGCCCGGAGGGACAGGTTTTGGTTTGCCTGAGCGACACGCGCATATTTCGCTTTTCGCATCGGCATGCCCACACCAGATTTACACTCCGCCGCGCGCGAGGGCTCACTGGCCCGCCTGCCGCCGGAGGCGTTGACGGCCGCGAATCTCATCCAGCGCAATTCGTCGGGCAACACGCCGCTGCACCTCGCGGCCAAGTACGGATCGCTCGCGCAGGTGCCGGCCGCAGTGCTCACGCTGGAAAACCTGCTCCTGAAGAACGATGCCGGCTACACGCCATTGCACCTGGCCGCCCGCAGCGGCTTCCTGAACCAGGTCCCGCCGTCGTTCCTCACGCGCGACAACCTGCTCGTTCGCTCCAACAGCGGTTACACGCCGCTGCACCAAGCTGCGGCGGGTGGACACCTCGCCCAGCTCCCCGCCGGGCTGCTGACGCTGGAGCTGGTGCAAACCAAGACCGACCATGGCAACACGCTGCTGCACGAGGCGGCCGAGGCCGGCACCCTGCCCCAGTTTCCGCCGCAATTCATCACCCGCGAGACCGTCGCCGCCCAGAACATCGGCGGTGAAACCGTGCTGCACGTCGCGGTCTTCAACGGCCACCTCGACCAGCTGCCGCGCGAATTGCTGACCGCAGAAAGCCTGCTGACGAAGACGGCCAACCACGACACCTGCCTGCACGCGGCGGCGATTGCCGGCCACCTCGACCAGATCCCGGTCGAGCTGCTGACCCACGACAACCTCGTGATGCCGAGCAAATCCGGGCACACGCCGATCCACGCCGCCGCCGAGTCCGGCAATATCGGCCAGATCCCCGCCGACCGTCTCACGATCGACCTCCTGATCTCACGCAATGATTTCGGCGATACGCCGCTGCATGCCGCCGCGGTCGAAGGCCACCTCCGCGAGATTCCCGCCGCATTCCTGAACCGCGCCACGCTCACCATCCGCAACTACAATGGCGGCACGCCCATCGGGGCCGCCATCCGCCACGGCTTCGCCGACCAGCTGCCCGCGGATTTCCGGCCGAAGGATCCGAACGCGTGGCAGAAATTCCTCTACCGCATCGGCGCGTCCCGCCCGCCTTATACCTGAACCGCGGTGGAGCTTCGCATCGACTCGCGGGCGGTTTCCCTCAATCCTCTTCCGTCGCTTTCCGCATGAACACAACCATCACCGCCATCACTGCCCGCGAGATCCTCGATTCGCGCGGCAATCCCACCATTGAGGTGGACGTCAAGCTCGCCTCCGGCCACCTCGGCCGCGCGGCCGTTCCCTCCGGCGCCTCCACCGGCGAACACGAGGCGCTCGAGCTGCGCGATGGGGACAAGAAGCGTTATCTGGGCAAGGGCGTGCTCAAGGCCGTCGCCAACGTGAAGGCCACCATCGCCCCCGCGCTGCTCGGCCACGAGGCCACCGACCAAGTCGGCCTCGACCGCGCGATGCTCTCCCTCGACGGCACCCCGACCAAGTCGAAGCTCGGCGCCAACGCCATCCTCGGCGTTTCGATGGCCGCGGCCCACGCCGCCGCGAACGCCCTCGGCCAGCCGCTCTACAAGTACCTCGGCGGGCCCAATGCCAAGGTCCTCCCCGTGCCGATGATGAACATCATGAACGGCGGCGCTCATTCCGACGCGCCGATCGACTTCCAGGAATTCATGATCATGCCGACCGGGGCGAACTCGTTCCGCGAGGCCCTGCGCATGGGCGCCGAGACCTTCCATTCGCTGAAAAAGGTGCTCAAGGAAAAGGGCCTTGCCACCGCGGTCGGCGACGAGGGCGGCTTCGCCCCCAAGCTCGAATCCACCGAGGCGGCGCTCGATGTCATCGCCCTCGCCGTGAAGAACGCCGGCTACAAGCTCGGCAAGGACATCAACCTCGCCCTCGACGTCGCCGCCTCCGAGTTCTACGACAGCGCGAAGAAGCGCTACGTGTTCAAGAAGTCCGACGGCCGCTCGCTCACCGGCGACCAGATGGTCGCATTCTACCGGGATCTCGTGGCCAAGTACCCGATCGTCTCGATCGAGGACGGCTGCGCCGAAGGCGATTGGGATACATGGAAGAAGCTCACCACCGCGCTCGGCGACAAGATCCAGCTCGTGGGCGACGACCTCTTCGTCACCAACACGGAGTTCCTGAAAAAAGGCATCGAGACCGGCACCGCCAATTCGATTCTCGTCAAGGTGAACCAGATCGGCTCGCTCACCGAGACGTTCGATGCCGTCGAGATGGCCAAGGAGGCCGGCTACACCGCGGTCATCTCCCATCGCTCGGGCGAAACGGAGGACGTCACGATTTCCGACATCGCCGTCGCCACGAACGCCGGCCAGATCAAGACCGGTTCGCTCTGCCGCACCGATCGCGTCGCGAAATACAACCAGCTCCTGCGCATCGAGGAGGAGTTGGGCTCGAGCGCCGTGTACGGCGGCAAGATGTGAGCTTGCGCGCCGGGTTTATCTGGCTATCCGTGACTTCAACGAAGCGAACCTGACACCAAGCTTCGGCAGCACACACACTGGAGGGCCGGGCACCGCAAGGCGCCCGGCCTTTTCCATTCCAGGGTCGGAACCCCGGCGCAGACCCGACGTCTACACTTGCCCGCGCCCGGCCCCTCCCGCAACCTGACCACCCCGTGCTCCCGACCTACCGCCGCCTCATCCTCGTCGCCTGTCTCGGCGCGTCCAGCTGCCTCGCCGCCGACAAGCCGGAGGCGCCCGCAAAATCGGAGCCCGCGCCCGCCAAGGTCACGGCCCCTTCCAAGGAGACCACAACCGCCGCCAAGCCGGCGCCCACCAAGGAAGCCGCGCCCCAGCCGGAGCCGGCCAAACCGGCTGCCGTCGAAACCAGCGGGCCCGTGATCAATCTGCCGCTCATCGTTGTCCGCGAGGAGCGCGTCAAGCAGCTCGACAAGGAAATCGCCAAGCTCGAGAAGCTGATCGTGCGCGAGAAAAAGAAGGTCAAGTCCACTGACCTGGACCGCGCCCTCAATAACTCCAAGCTGTCCAGCGCCGCCGCGATCTTCGGCGGCAATTCGTCCGAACATCTTTCCGCCGTGGCCGCGAGCCGCGTGTCGTTGCTCGAGGCCGAACGCGATGTCCTTGAAGAGATGAAGCACCCGGGCACCGCCGAGAATCTCAAGTACCTCGAGGACGAGCGGCTGCAGCTGCAGGAGATCCGCCGCAATTTGGATAACGTAGGGCGCTGAGGCGGGTCCGGCGTACGATGGATTGGGTGTAGGTCGGGCTTTAGGCCCGACGCGCCGGGCCTAAAGCCCGACCTACATCACTGCCGACGTCCGGGGGCCCCTCACTCCACCCGCAGGATGTAGCCGCGCAGGTATTCGCTTTCCGGCATGGTCACCATCACCGGGTGGTCCGGTGGTTGGTGGCACCACTCCAGCACGTGCACGCGTCGCTTGGCGTCGTTGGCCGCCTCGGCCAGGACCTCCCGCAGCTCGGCGTCCTGCATGTGATGCGAACAGGTGTACGTGGCGAGCACGCCGCCGGGAGCCAGCGCCTTCATCGCCCGCAAGTTGATTTCCTTGTAGCCGCGTAGCGCGCCGGCGAGCGCCGACTTCGACTTGGCGAAGGGCGGCGGGTCGAGGATGACGAGGTCCCACGCGGCGGCCGCGTCCCGTTGCGCGGTGAACCAATCGAACACATTGGCGGTCGCGAACTCCGCCTTCACCTCGTTGCGCGCCGCATTCTTCGTCGCCTGGTCCACCGCGTCCGCGGCGCTGTCGAGGCCGAGCACGCGGGCGGCCCCGGCGCGGGCGCAGTGCAACGCGAACGAACCTTGGTTGCAGAAAGCATCGAGCACCCGGCGGCCGGCGGCGTACTTGGCCACGACGGCGTGCTGGAGGCGTTGGTCGAGGTAGAATCCCGTCTTCTGCCCGCGCTGGAGGTCGAGCCAGTAGTCGAAACCATCGATGGTCGTCCAGCGCGACTCCCAGTCCTTGCCCGACCGCGTGTGCACCTCGAGCGGCAAACCTTCCAGCCGCCGCAGGTTGGAATCGTTGCGAAAAATGATCTCCGCCGGTTGCACCAGTTCCGCGAGCAGGTCGCTGACGATCGCGCCTCGCCGGTCCAGCGCGAGCGTCTGGATCTGCACGACCAACGTGTCGCCAAAACGGTCGACCACCAGGCCGGGCAAATCGTCCGACTCGGACCAGACCAACCGGTGGAATGCGCCCATGCCTTCGCGCCCCGCCACCGCGCGCGCGAGGGCCGAACGCAAGTAGGTCTCGTCCAGTTCCACGCGCTCGCGGCTCAGCCGGCGCCAAACGATCTGCGACTTGCTGTTGTAGATCCCGGAACCGAGAAAACGGCCGCGCGCATCACGGCATTCGACGACGTCACCGTTCAGGTCATCCGGCAGCAGTTCGACGCATTCGTTGGCGAACACCCACGGATGGCCGGAAAGCACGCGTGAGGTCGCATGCGGTTTGAGTTTCAGGGAATTCGACACCGCCGCATCATTGCGGCTTTGTCGGCCCGCAGAAGCTAAAAATGTCCGCGCGTCAGGCCCGCGAGCACCCTTGGCCACGGACGCTCCCGGACCTCACTTGCCGGATGAAGGCCGGCTCCCGGTGGTCGCGGCGGGAAGCGTCTGGAGGAACGCCCACAAGGCCTTCATCTCCGTGTCGTTCAGCCTGCCGAAGGCCGCGGGCATGACTTCACTCAGCTTCGTGCCATCCGGCCGCACCCGGTCCCGCAAAGTCCGGATGAAATCGTCTTCCGACCATTTCGCGAGGTTGCCGGCCGGGGTGAGATTCTGCGCCGGCGGCCAATCCGGCGGGCCGATGTCGATCTTCCCGCCGGAAAAATTCGGGCCATGGCAGCCCGTGCAGCCGACCGCGAGATAACTCCCGTAGGCAACCGTAACGCCGGGCTTCACCACCTCGGGATGCACGGCCGCGTGGTCGATCACGTCGGCGGCAAGTTTGATCTTGCCCGCCAGCAGCAGCGCCCGCGCCACTGGGCCGACCGACACGGGCACCGAGGGCCGATCCACCGGGGCAACCGATTTCAGGTAGGCAATCAGATCGCCCATATCGTCGTCGGTGAAGGTTGAGAAATCCGCCGACGGCATCAGGAAAAGGCCGTGGCCGTCGCGGCCGACGCCATGGCGAATCGCGCGCACCCAGTCCGCGTCCGTCATCGTCGCCGGCACGCCGCCCTGCCCGCGCGTGAGATTGGGTCCGAAAAGCCGGCCCATGGCGGGATCGTCGATGACCTTGGCCCCGCCAAGATCGGCCCCGTGGCAATCGGCGCAGCCGCGCGTTTGCGCGATGTGCTGGCCCCGCGCGATCGCGCCCGCCTCGGTCGGCGCCGCCGGCACCTGGACCGCGACCGAGTAGGTCCGCTGGAGCTTTTGGGCGGAGAACACGTACACGGCCGCAACCGCGCCGCCCACCAGCACGGTCACCGCCAGCAGCGCCAGCCCCAGGTACTTGAGAAATTTCTTCATGGGCGCCGAGGTGATCAGATTCCGCGGATCGTTCAAGCCCCGCCGCCTGGGCCGATCGGGCCCGCCGGGCAGCGCCAAGAAAAGACTTCCCCTCGGGGCCATTGCTCCTTTGCGTGACCCCTTCCCATGTCGCCCGCCCAGGAAATCGCCCGCCGTCGCACCTTCGCGATCATCTCGCATCCCGATGCGGGCAAGACGACCCTGACCGAGAAGTTCCTCCTCTATGGCAATGCGATCCACCTCGCCGGCGCCGTCAAGGACCGGAAGAACCAGCGGGCCACGACCTCGGATTGGATGGAACTCGAGAAGCAGCGCGGCATCTCCATCAGCTCGACGGTCCTGCAGTTCGATTTCGCCGGTTGTGCGGTCAACCTGCTCGACACGCCCGGCCACAAGGATTTCTCGGAAGACACCTACCGCGTCCTGACCGCCGTCGACGCCGCGCTGATGGTCATCGACGCCGCGAAGGGCGTCGAGGCGCAGACGCGCAAGCTCTTCGAGGTATGCCGGCGCCGCGGGGTGCCGATCTTCACCTTCATGAACAAGTGCGACCGGCCGATCCGCAACCCGATCGACCTGCTCGACGAGTTGGAGAATGTCCTGGGCCTCCAGTCGTCGCCCGTCATCTGGCCGCTCGGCAACGGTCCCACTTTCAAGGGCGTGTTCGACCGCCGCACGCGCCAGGTCCATCTTTTCGAGCGCGTTCCCGGCGGCAAATACCAGGCGCCGGTCAGCGTCGCGTCGCTGGACGACCCGGTCGTGCGCGACCGCCTTGACGACCACACGTACCACGAAGTGAAGGAGCAGCTCGAAATGCTCGACGGCGCCGGGCATCCGTTCGACCTTCCCGCCGTGCGCGGTGGCCGGCAGACGCCCGTGTATTTCGGATCCGCCGTGAACAATTTCGGCATCGAGCTCCTCCTGAACGGCTTTCTCCACGACTCCGTGCCCCCGGCGCCGCGCCGGTCCGTCAGCGTCGCCGTCGCCGGCGCACCGGCGCCGACCACCGCGCGCGAGGTGCCAGTGGATGATCCGAAATTCTCGGGCTTCATTTTCAAGATCCAGGCCAACATGGATCCGAAGCATCGCGATCGCATCGCCTTCCTGCGCGTGTGCTCCGGCAAGTTTGAACGCGACATGGTGGTGACCCACCAGCGCACGGGCAAACAGGTCCGGCTCTCGTCCTCCCACAAGCTTTTCGGCCAGGAACGCGAGACCGTCGACGAGGCCTGGCCCGGCGACGTCGTCGGCCTGGTCGGCCACGATGCATTTGGCATCGGCGACACGCTCACCACCGACCGCAGCATCGCCTACGACGAGATCCCGCGCTTCGCGTCGGAGGTCTTCACCTACATTTCCAACCCCAACACTGGCGACGCGAAGAAGTATCGCGCCGGCCTGGAGCAGCTCCTGCAGGAGGGTGTCGTCCAGTCGTTCACCGCCAAGAACGCCCCTCCGGGCGCCACGTTGCTCGCCGCCGTCGGCCCGCTGCAGTTCGAGGTTGTGCAGTGGCGCCTGCAGAGCGAATACGGCGCCGAGTCCCGGCTCTCGCCCGCGCCATGGAGCGTGCTGCGCTGGCTGTCGCGCGCCGACGGCACGCCGATTGCGCTCAACAAGGGTTCGTTCGATTACACCAAGCTTGTGGTCGCCAGCGGCGTCAGCTTCGGCACCGACAAGTTCGAACAGCCCGTCGTGCTGTTCCCGAATGAGTGGTCGACCCGCTACTTCCTCGAGAAAAACCCCGACCTCCGCCTGCACGAACTGCCGCTCGAGCAGGTGAAGCCGGCTTAGCGTTGGCCGCTCACCGGAACCGCATGGTGCCCGGGTGAAACGTGCGCCAGCTGTGCCAGAATTCCTGGTGGGCCCGGACCGGGGCCAGCCGGTCGGCCGGCGCCGCCAGGTTCCGGCCGCTGAAATCATAGGCTTGGCCGTCCGCCGAGAGAATATCGTGTGCCAGCGTGAATTCCCGCGACGGCGCCGGGCGCTCGAACGCGACGTAGCCCTGGCCGTCGTCCGCGAGGGCGAGCACGATGGGCTTGCCGCCGACTTCGTCGTTGATCACACGGAGCTGCTTCAAGCGGTTCCAATCGTAGGCCTTGGCGGCGGTTCCGACCTGCACCCCGATCACCCAGGACTTGTCCTGCCATGACAGCGGATCGGTGCGCGTCAGGTCGCCCCGGCTCTTGCCGTGCTCGTAGCGGCCGAAAACATCGTAGTCCTCCTCATCAAGCGCCGCCGGGTCCGGCTGCATCACGAGGCCGGCCGGATGCAGTGCGAACCATTCGCGCAATGTGAGCTGGGTGTACATGGCATCGCGCAGGACGGTCCCCTTCAACGGCCCCGCCACCGCCTCGCCCGTCGCCTGGCGCCACCAGCTGCCGGTGGTGGCGTCCTCGAACATCGCGTTGTAATGATCCATGCCGACGAGCCGGAATTTCTCCGGCCGGCCGTTGACCAACGGCTCAAAGACGCGGCCGGTGCGGCAGACGCTGCAATAGGTCACGAGGTACGATTTGCCGCCGATGGTGTCCTGGACCTGGTGGTGATAGATCAGGTAGCGGATCGGGTACGCCTTCGCCTCGCCGTTGTGTTCGACGGCCACGACCACGCTGCTCAAGGGCAGCTTGTTTTCCGCCCGGGGCTTCAAGATCAGCTGCCGCGGCGGCTGAAACATATGGTCGGCCATCGCCGGGCCGGTGAACAGCCACACGACCACGGCGGTGAGCACGGCCGGGATCGCCACGAGCCACTTGCGTCGCGCCCGGAAGGCCGCCGGCGCTCCGGCGGCGATCATCACCCCGCACAATATCCGGATGATCCACCGCCAAGTGTGCAGGCGGTACGCGACTTCGAGGCTGTCGAAAACCTGGCTGCCCGGCATGGGCATGATGAAATAAACCTTCAGGACTTCAAATATGGCCAGGACAGCCAGTCCGGTGTAGAACAGCTTCTTCATGCGTGGAGGCGTGGGTCGAGCCGGCCTCGTGATTGCCAGCATTCCGCACCGCCGGCAGGCTTTATGGGGCCAATGGACGCCGGGCAGGGGCGGAGCGCCGCCGGAGTTCCCCGCTTGGCTTTGCGGGCGAACGGCCAATCCTTCCCGGGTCGCACCATGAACCGGGCGCGTTACTTCAAATCCGCCGCCGAATTTCGCCACTGGCTCGAGGTCCACCACGCGACCGCGCGCGAGTTGCTCGTCGGCTTCTACAAGGTCGCCTCCGGCCGTGGCGGCCTCACCTACCCCGAGGCCGTGGACGAAATGCTTTGTTTCGGCTGGATCGACGGAGTCAAGAAGCGCGTCGACGACAAACGCTACACCCACCGCATCACGCCGCGCCGCCCGGGCAGCCGGTGGAGCAAGGTGAACGTCGGCCATGTCCGGCGGCTCATCGCGGAGGGGCGGATGCGGCCGGCCGGCCTCGCCGCGTACCGGGCGCACCAGCGCACGAAATCCACTCCGTATTCGTTCACGGACCGCCCGCAGGAATTTCCCGCCGACCTCGCCAGGCTTTTTCGGCGCGACCAGCCCGCTTGGCAGGCTTGGGGCCGGCTGCCGCCCGGGTACCAGCGCACCGCCATCCATTGGGTCACGAGTGCCAAGCAATCCGCCACCCGGCTGCGCCGCCTCGACCGGTTGATGAAAAGCTGCACCGCCGGGCGTCGCCTCTTCTGATCCATCCTTCGCCACGCCATGGCTTCATCCAGGGACAATACCCGCTTCCGCGCCAGGCCGGTGCATCCTCACCAGTGGTTGTGGGAACCGCTGGAGCGCGATCCGGCCTTCGTGCTTCGGGCGATGTTCGGGGCCAAGGCCGTTTACCTCGACGGCAGGATCGTGCTCTGCTTCTCCACCGGCGAAGAGCCGTGGAACGGCCTGCTGGTTTGCACCGACCAATCTCGCCATGCCGCGCTGCAGGCCGACTTTCCCATGCTGGTGCCCCACCGCATCCTGCCCAAATGGCTGTACCTTTCGGAAGACTCCGAAGCCTTTGACCGCGTCGCCACCCGGCTGGTGGCTCTGGCCCGCGCCCGCGACCCGCGCCTTGGCGTGGTGCCCACGCCGAAGAAGCGCCGCCGGGCGCGGCGAGTTCGTCCGCAGTAAGGGCGCACGATTGCCATTGCGCCGACCGGCGCCGGTCCCTTCGAATCGGCGGCGGCTTTCGCCCTCCTACTACACCATGTCCCAACCAGGCATCTTCATTGGCACCGACAGCGGCGCCACCACCTCCAAGACTGGCGGCGTCTGGGCCGACGGTTCCATCATTTCGCACCGCCTCCGCCAGAGTTCGACGAACTCCGCCGCCGGTACCGCCGCCGTCGTGCGCGGCTGGGTCGACGGCGTGAATGGCTTTCTCACCGAGAACAACCTCAAGTGGGACCAGGTGCGCGGCGTCGGCCTCGCGATCCCCGGACCCTACGAACGCCATGGCGTGCTGGGCCGCGCTGCTAACCTGCCGCCAAGTTTCGAACACTGGGACTTTCACGCCGACTACAGCCGCGCCCTCGCGGCCGCCGCCGGCCGGCCCGTCCCGCTCGTCACGGGCAATGACGGTAATTATGGCGGCGTGGCGGAAGCCAAACGCGTGCGCGGCGACAAGCACGCCAGCGTCCTCATGCTCGCCCCGGGCTCCGGCCTCGGCGTCGCCTACGTCGATGCCAATGGCTTGCCGCTCGACGGCGACACGCTGAACGGGATGGAAGGCGGCCACATTCCCGCCCCGTTGCACCTGCTCGGCAACATCCGGCCGTTTAAATGCGGCTGCGGGCGCGACTGGGGCTGCATCGAGGCGTACACAACCATCTCCGGCCTGCCGCAGCTGCTCGACGAAATGATCAAGCGGCACCCCGGCCATCCGCTGGCGCAGTCGCCCGCCCCGGTGAAGGAAAAAGTGCTTTCACTGCGCACGCTGGCGCAGAAGGATGATCCACTGGCCGTCGAGATCTTCGACTTCCAAGCCCGCGCTCTCGGATTGCACATGGCCTCGCTCCTGATGGCGGTGGACACCGAATTTGTCGTGATCGGCGGCGGCCTGATCGATCCGGAAGCGACCAAGCCGGAGTTTCGCGAGCGCTACCTTCGCATCATCCGTGAGTCTGCGGCGCCCTATCTCTGGCCGCAGCAACGGCAGAAACTGCAGGTGCTTCCCGCCACGCTGGGCGAGTTGTCCCAAGCCATTGGCGCGGCGTTGGTGGCGCTCTACAAAACCCAGCCCGCGCAGTCGCATAGCTGACGCCGCCGGCAGAAAGGAGCTCCCGGGCAATGCGCCCGAGTTGATGCATTCCCAAGAGCTGGATTCTTCGCTTCGCTCAGAATGACACGCCTCGAGAATCCGTCCCCGCGTCCGTCATCCTGAGCGAAGCGAAGGATCCAGTCGGATCCAAAAGGCCGTCCGATCGACTTCGGCCGCACAGCAACCTGTGCTGGACTCAACGCTCCTGATTGCGATCGCTCCGCGTCGGGGCGGGATCGCTTCGGGCCGGCGCGGAGGACACCGGGGCGGGCGGTGGAGA
This sequence comes from Lacunisphaera sp., assembly GCA_035549095.1. GTDB lineage: Bacteria > Verrucomicrobiota > Verrucomicrobiia > Opitutales > Opitutaceae > Lacunisphaera. The sequence continues at coordinate 29,318 of DASZRV010000032.1, forward strand.
ATAGGACGGTGCCGGCGGCGAATAGGATGGCGCCGGGCTCGCGGCATGGGCGGCGGGAGTGTAACTCTGGCCGCCGGTCGACGGGCGGCTGTAGCCACCACCGGGCGAACTCGGCGCATAGGCCGGCCGAGTCCCGCCGTTGCCCGACCAACGCGGCCGTTCGTTGCCGCTCGGCCGGCTGGAGGTCTCCGGTCGATCCGGCCGGTGGTCTTGCCAGTTGCCGCCGTCTTTCCTGCCATCGTGGTTGCGGTCGCGATCGTTCCCATCCCGCTTGTGGTCGTTCGGCTTTTGATCGCGATTGGCCCAGGGACGATCACTGCCGTCGCGATCCCGGCCCGTCCCATTCCACGTGTGATCATTCGGACGGTGGTCGACAGTACCGCGCGGGTGGTCGTTTTTGTTGCGGTCACGGTCGCCATCGCGATCGCCGGGTCGGCGGTCACCGTCGCGGTCGCGATCGCCATCATGCCGCCGCGGCGTCGGCCGGTAGAACGCCGGGTTCACGTAGGTCGGGCCAAAATAACCGTAGTCCGGCCCCCAATAATCGTACGCATCGTAATACGGCGAGCCGTAGGCAAAGCTGTAGGGATAATAATCGTCCGGACCGATCGCGGTGTTGGCCGACAGCAGCGTATAGGTGGAGGTGTTCGAGTTCGTCAGCTTGACGATCGCCCATTCCGCCGGATCACCCGGGTTCTTCGGCTGGAGGTCCACGCGCACGTAGTAGTCGCCATTGCGGTCCAGCCCCTGGCTGGTGAGATACTTCACCACCTCGTCACGCATGGCGGCCATATCGTGCGCCTCGGCGCGGAAATTCGGGGAGCTTTCGACGATCGTCAGGGTCAAGGCCGGCCCGATGGCGCGAAAACCGACGGCCCGATGGCCGACCACGTGGCTGCTGGTGCAGCCGGCCACGACCAGCATCGAGGCCAGCCCGGCAATCCAGGCATAACGGATTTGAGAGATCATGGGGTGCGGGGGTTGGGGAATCGTCTCCGACTTAAAGCTAACCGGCCCGCGCCGGGTCGCAAGATTCATTCAGGTGGGACATGGCATCTTTAGCTTTGTGCCGCATCCGCGAATCCGCAACGTCGCCCCATGCGCAAACTCGCCCTTCCCCTCCTGGCCGCCGCCCTGCTCGGCGCGGCCGGCGCCGACGAGCCCGCCGCGGCTCCCGCCCCCGCGTTTACCGTCGTCAAGGCGGCGCACTTGGTTGATCCCGTCTCCGGCTCCGTTCTCGCCGACCAGGCGGTCATCATCGCCGGCGACCGCGTCCGCGCCGTCGTGCCGGCGGCCGGCCTCGCCGCCGCCCTTCCCGCCGGCGCCGCCGTGACCACGATCGATCTCGGCGCCGCCACCATCCTGCCCGGGTTGATCGATTGCCACACGCACGTGACCAGCCAGCCGGAAAACTTCTACGAGGACGTGTTCCGCAAGAGCCCGATCGACGAGGCGACCACCTCGCACATCTACGCCAAGCGCACGCTCGACGCCGGCTTCACCACGATCCGAAACGTCGGGGCCGACAACTACGTCGACTTCGCCCTGCGGAACGCCATCAACGCCGGCAAGCTGCCCGGGCCGCGCATGCTCGCGAGCGGCCCCGCGCTCAGCGCCACCGGCGGTCACGGCGACCTCAACGGCATGTCGCCCTACGTCCATTTCGAGGGCAACATCGACGGCATCGCCGACGGACCCGACGAGATCCGCAAGAAAATCCGGGAGAACATCAAGTACGGCGCCGACGTCATCAAGATCCTCGCCACCGCCGGCGTCCTGTCCGAGGAGGAGTCGGTCGGCCTCCCGCAATATTCGCTCGAGGAGATGAAGGTCGCGGTCGAGGAGGCAAAGCTGTGGGGCAAGCGCGTCGCCGCCCACGCCCATGGCGCCGAGGGCATCAAGCTGGCCATCCGCGCCGGCGTGACCTCGATCGAGCACGCGAGCTTCATCGACGACGAAGGCATCGCCCTCGCCAAGGAACACGGCACCTGGCTCGTGATGGATATCTACAACGACGATTACATTCTCGCCGAATACGGCCGGCTCGGTTTCCCGCAGAAGATGCTGGACAAGGAACGGCTCGTCGGGCGCACCCAGCGGGAAAACTTCCGCAAAGCACTCCAGGCCGGCTGCAAGATGGCGTTCGGCACCGACGCCGGCGTCTACCCCCACGGCTGGAACGCCAAGCAGTTTCACACGATGGTCACCTGGGGCATGACGCCGATGCAGGCCATCCAGTCCGCCACTGTCACGGCCGCCGACCTGCTCGGCTGGTCCGACAAGGTTGGCCGGCTCGCGCCGGGATATTTCGCCGATTTGATCGCGGTGAAGGGCGATCCGCTGGCCGACGTCACGACGCTCGAGCACGTCGAGTTCGTGATGAAGGGTGGCGAGATCTATAAGAACGACCTCACGAGCGACCCGGAGAAGAGTTTCGACTGAGGGTGCAATTACTGTAGGGCGGGATCGCCGATCCCGCCTCATTCCAAGGCGGGGTCAGCGACCCCGCCCTACATTTCACCGCTCGAACACCATCAGCAGCATCGCCAGGCCGGTGAAAATTGTGCCGAGCAGCGCAGCCTCGTAGCGTTCGAAGCGGCGCAGCTGCACGCGTTCGAGTCCGACGAGGCTCAGCGAGGTGAAAATCAGCATGCCGGCGAGCGTGCCGATCGCCAGGATGGCGCTCAGCACGATAAAACCCCGCCAGCCGAACTGCACTCCCGACAGGTAGACCGGGAGAAAGAGTTCGCAGGGTGACAGCGTCAGCATCACGAGCAGCCCGCTGATCGCCGCCGCGTCGCCCGCGCCGCGCTCCACGAGTTCGCTGCCGGCCATTTCCTCCTCCCAATGGCTGTGGTCGCCTTCTTCGTGGCCGCAAGTCTCGGAGGGATGGTGGTGGGTGCCGAGGACATGGTGGTGGCCCACGCCCCGCCCGCGCAGCTGCCGCCAGAAATAGTAAAGGCCGATGGCAACCAGGATGCCGGCCGTGATCCAGGGGAAGTAGTGGCCCAGCTTTTCAACCAGCTGGAACCCGAACCATGCCACCAACAACCCGAGCAGGCTGGTCAGGGCCACGTGGCCGAGCCCGGCCAGCATCGCCACCGCGAGGGTCTTGGGACGGCTCCATTGCCGGGCCTTCGCCACCAGCACGAACGGCAGCCAGTGGGTCGGGATCGCCGCATGAAAGAAAGCCACCGTGAAACCGGTGGCGGCGATGGTCGTGAGGACGGCGGAATTCATGCGGAGGAGCGCGTTGACCTCAATGCGGTTGGAGTCTTGGGGTCAAGCCGCTCCACCCTAGCAAAGTCGTCAAGCGCCGCCGACCTTCCCGTTCGCACTTGCCCCGCCGGCCCCCGGCGACCGATATGATGCCGCGCATCGCCATGGCCCCCGACCTTTCCGCCGTTCGCTCCTACCTGCTCGACCTGCAGGACCGGATCTGCACCGCGTTGGCGGCGGAGGACGGCGGGCGCTTTCGCGAGGACGAATGGACGCGGCCCGAGGGCGGAGGCGGGCGCTCGCGCGTGCTGGAGGACGGCGCCGTCTTCGAAAAGGCCGGCGTCGGTTTCTCGCATGTCTCGGGGCGGACGCTGCCCCCGTCCGCGACCGCCTCGCGTCCGGAACTGGCCGGCCAGCCGTTCCACGCCCTCGGCGTGTCCCTGGTGATTCATCCGCGGAACCCGTACACGCCGACCAGCCACATGAACGTGCGCTTCTTTTGCGCCGGCTCAAATCTTGATACTTGGAACTTGTCCCTTGGTCCTTCCGGCGCCTCGCCGGAGGCGCCGATCTGGTGGTTCGGCGGCGGCTTCGACCTCACCCCATACTATGGTTTCGCCGAGGATGCCGTGCACTGGCACCGCACGGCCCGGGCCGCCTGCGCGCCGTTCGGCGCCGACCTTTACCCGCGTTTCAAGCGCTGGTGCGATGAGTATTTCTTCCTGAAGCACCGCAACGAGCCGCGCGGGATCGGCGGCATCTTTTTCGACGATTACAACGCCGGCGGCTTCGACCGCAGCTTTGCGTTCACCCGGAGCGTCGGCGACGCCTTCCTCCCGGCCTACCTGCCCATCGTCCAACGGCGGCGGTCGACGCCACAAGGCGCGCGCGAACGAAATTTTCAGCTCTTCCGGCGCGGCCGCTATGTGGAGTTCAACCTCGTCTGGGACCGCGGCACGCATTTTGGGCTGCAGAGCGGCGGTCGCACCGAATCGATCCTCATGTCCCTGCCGCCCCTCGTCTCGTGGCGTTACGACTGGAAACCGGATCCCGGCACGCCGGAAGCGCGCCTTTACGAGGAGTTCCTGCCGCCGCGTGATTGGGCCGGCGAATAACCCCGACAAGGCGCCCAAATACACCAAACCGCCAAACTCCTTTTCGTGGCCTTTTGGGTCTTTTTCTGGCCATTAACCTCATGACCTCGCGCCAACGTTTCCTCAAAGCCCTCGCCTGCCAGCCGCTCGAGCGGCCGCCCCTCTGGGTGATGCGCCAGGCCGGCCGCTACTTGCCGGAATATCGGGCGCTGAAGGCCAAGAGTTCCTTTCTCGAGATGGTCCGGACGCCCGAGCTCGCGGCCGAGGTGACGCTGCAGCCGCTGCGTCGGTTCGCGCTCGATGCGGCCATCATCTTCTCGGACATCCTCGTCATCCCCGAGGCCATGGGCCAGGGGTACCATTTTCGCGACGAGGGCGGCATCGCCATGGAATTCCGGCTCGAGGACCGGGCCCAGCTCGACCGCCTCGATCCGACCGGCGTCGCGCAACGACTCGACTATGTCGGCCAGGCGCTCCGGCGCGTTCGCGCCGACTTGAAACACGAGCGCGCGTTGCTCGGCTTCGGCGGCTCGCCGTGGACCCTGGCCACGTACATGCTCGAAGGCGGCAGCGCCGAGGAATTCGAGCGCAGCAAGGCCGTGTTCTACTCGGACCGGCCGTTCTTCGACGCGCTGATGGGCAAGATCACCGCCGCGCTGGTCGACTATTTCAAGATGCAGATCGCCGCCGGCGCGGACGCCATCCAGATCTTCGACTCGTGGGGCGGCACCATCGCCGGCCAGGACTACGAGGCGGCCTCCTTGCGCTGGATCCGCGAGATCATCGAGGCCCTGCCGCCGGATTTCCCGATCATCCTTTATGCGAAGGGCACGCCGTCGCAGCTCACGGACCAGGCGTTCACCGGCGCCAAGGCGCTCGGGGTCGATTGGACGATCGACCTGGCGGTCGCGCGGAAGCTCGTCCCGGGCAATGTCGCCCTCCAGGGCAACCTCGATCCCGTGCTGCTCAACACCACCCCCGAAATCGTGCGCGCCGAGACCACCCGGCTGCTCGAGTCCATGCGCGGCGCCAAGGGCCATATCTTCAACCTTGGCCACGGCATCATGCCGCACGCCCGCCTCGACTGCATGGAAGCGCTGGTTTCAACCGTGACCGGCTGGCGCTGATCCCCGGGCATTAACTCGCAAGATATGCGCAGCCGCCCGGCCGCCTTCCCGTTATCATGGCTCCTGTGACGACTGCCACCACGCCATCCATCGCCATCATCGGGGCCGGCATCACCGGGCTCACCGCCGCCTACCGGCTGCACGAGCGCGGCCTGAACGTAAAGGTGCTCGAGCGCTCCCCGCAGGCCGGCGGCGCCATTCGCAGCATCCGGGAAAACGGCTATCTCATCGAAGCCGGCCCCAATTCGCTCCAACTCGGCACGAACGAGGTGCGCCAGCTCATCAAGGATGTCGGGCTCGAGCCCTCGCTCCTGACCGCCGGCACGGTCGCCAAGAAGCGGTTCATCGCCCGCGGCGGCGCTTTCCAAGCGGTGCCGATGTCGCCGGGCTCGTTCTTCGCGACGGACCTCTTCTCCTTCCGCACCAAGTGCGCGATCTTCGCCGAGCTGCTCAGCCGCCCGCGCATCCGTGCCACCGACATCGACCTGGCCGAATTCGTCCGCTCGCATTTCACGCAGGAACTGGTCGACTACGCCCTCAATCCGCTCATCGCCGGCATCTACGCGGGCGATCCCGCCAAGCTTTCCGTGAAGCACGCCTTCCCCACGCTGTGGGAGGCCGAGCGGCTCCACGGTTCGCTGCTCCGCGGCATGATGAAGAACGCCAAGGAAAAGAAGGCCCGCGGCGAACCCGGCGTCGCGCCCATCGTGTCGTTCCAGGATGGCTTGCAGGCGCTGCCCGATGCGCTCCGTTCGAAGGTGCCGCCAGGCACCGTGGAGTTTGAGGCGGTGGTCGAAACGATCATTCCCGGCCGCCCGCACCGACTGATCTGGAAACGGGGCAGGCAGACCAACACCGGCGAATTCGACCTGGTGCTGCTCGCCGTGCCCGCCGCGTCGCTGGCCCAGCTGTCCTTCGGCAGCCTCGCGGAACGGCCGCTCGCCCTGCTCGAAAGCATTCCGCAGCCGCCCGTGTCATCGCTGTTCCTCGGCTACAAGCGCGAGCAGGTCGGGCATCCGCTCGACGGCTTTGGCGGCCTCGTCCCCGCCGTCGAGCATCGCTCGGTGCTCGGCATCCTCTTTTCCACTTCGCTGTTCCCGGGCCGTGCGCCCGAGGGACACGTCGGCCTCACCGTCTTCGCCGGCGGGATGCGGCAGCCCGATACGGCGCGGCTGCCCACCGACGAGTTGCTGGCCCGCATCGCCCGCGACCTGAAGGATCTCGTGGGCGTGACCACGCCGCCGGCGTTCGTGAAGCACACGTTCTGGCCGCGCGCGATCCCGCAGTACGTTTTGGGTTACGAAAGATTCCTGGAAGCCATCAACCAACTCGAGTTGGCGCACGCCGGCCTCTTTGTCGGCGGCAACGTGCGCGACGGGATTTCGCTCCAGGACTGCGTCAAGGCCGGGGAAAAGCTCGCGCGGCGCGCAACGGAATTCCGCCCCAAATAGCGGACCGCCAACGGGCTGTCTCGCCACTTGACTACCCAATTTGGTTGGGTAGCCTCCCGCGCCTTTATACCCATGGCTTCCGACCTGAAAGACACGCTCCTGCTGCCCAAGACCGATTTCCCCATGCGGGCGAATCTGGTCCAGCGGGAGCCGGGCCGGGTCGCCCATTGGGAAAAGATGGCGCTTTACGCCGCCATCCAGCGGCGCCGGGAGGGCGCCCCGGTCTATGTCCTGCACGATGGCCCGCCGTTCACCAATGGCGATGTCCACATCGGCACCGCGCTCAACAAGACGCTCAAGGACATCGTCAATCGGTACAAGTCGATGCGCGGCTATCGCGCGCCGTACGTACCCGGCTGGGACTGCCATGGCCTGCCGATCGAGCAAAAGGTCACCCGCGAGGTCCAGGAAAAGAAGCTCACGCTTTCGACTTCCGAGCTCCGGGCCCGGTGCGACGCGTTTTCCGAAAGCTGGATCGCCAAGCAAACGTCGCAGTTCAAGCGCCTTGGCGTCCTCGGGGACTGGGAGCATCCTTACCGGACCAAGGACCCGAAGTTCGAGGCCGACGTCCTCCGCACATTCGCCGCGTTCGTGGAGAAGGGTCTGATCTATCGCAGCAAGAAGCCGGTGTATTGGTCGATTCCGTTCGAGACCGCCCTCGCGGAGGCGGAAATCGAATACAAGGACCATACCTCGCTCGCCATCTGGGTTAAGTTCACGGTGCCGGCCGGGGAGGCGAAGAAGTTCGGGCTCCCCGCCGACAAGCCGCTCTCGATCGTCATCTGGACGACCACCCCGTGGACGATTCCCGCCAACCTCGCGATCGCCCTGCACCCGGAGGTGGAATACGCCGTCGCCGACCTCGGGGCCGAGCGGATCCTCGTCGCTTCCGCCCTGCTGGGCTCGGTCGCGGCCGCAGCGAAGATCGATCCGGCCCCGACGACCGTGCTCACGATCGCCGGCGCCAAACTCGAGGGACTGCAGGCCCGCCATCCGTTCATCGATCGCGCCTCGCCGGTCGTCCTCGCCGACTACGTCACGACCGACAGCGGCACCGGGGCGGTTCACACCGCGCCAGGCCATGGCGCCGAAGACTATCAGACGGGCCTGAAATATGGCCTCGAGATCTACTGCCCGGTCGGCGACGACGGCACCTACCTCAACGACGGTCGCATGCCCGCCGACCTCGTCGGGCTGACGACGCTCGAGACCGTCGAGGACCTTGCCACCAAAAAGCCCTCGCCCGCCAATCTCGGCGTCATGAGGAAGCTCGCCGAGTCCGGCGCGCTGCTGGCCAAGGCGAAGTACGCGCACAGCTATCCGCATTGCTGGCGCTCGAAGACTCCCATCATTTTCCGCGCCGTCGACCAATGGTTCGTCTCGCTCGATCGCCCGGGCGTGCGCGAAACGGCCCTCGCCGAGATCGCGAAGATCGCCGGGAACCAGGGCTGGATTCCCGCCTGGGGCGAAGCCCGCATCCGCGGCGCCGTCGAGTCGCGCCCCGATTGGTGCATCAGCCGCCAGCGCTCCTGGGGCGTGCCGATCATCGCCTTCTACGACGCCCAGAAAAAACCCTACCTCGATGCCGGCGTGGTCCGGGCCGTGGCCGACAAGATCGCCACCCAGGGCACCAATCTCTGGTACGATGCCACCCCGGCGCAGATCCTCGCCGGCGTGAAGCTCCCGGCCGGTTGGCCGGCGCCGGCCAGCCTCACCTGTGGCCGCGATACGCTCGACGTCTGGATCGACTCGGGCTCAACCCAGGCCGCCGTGCTCCAGCGCGGCATGGGCGGCACGCACTGGCCGGCCGACCTCTACCTCGAGGGCAGCGACCAGCACCGCGGCTGGTTCCAGTCGTCCCTGTGGTGCAGCGTCATCGCTTGCGGCGCGGCGCCCTACAAGGCCGTCCTCACCCACGGCTTCATCGTCGACCAGGAACGCAACAAGATCTCCAAGAGCAGCACCTACGAAAAACCGCAGACCTCCGACGCCTACATCGCCGAGCACGGCGCCGACGTCATCCGGCTGTGGATCGCCTCGCAGAATTTCCGCGACGACATCCCGATCTCCCGGGAGATTCTTTCGCACGTGAACGAGACCTACCGGCTTTTCCGGAACACGTTTCGTTTCCAGCTTTCGAATCTCTTCGACTTCAGCCCGGCCAGGGATGCCGTGCCGGTGGAGAAGATGGATGCGCTCGATCGCTGGGCCCTGCACCAGGCGGCCGGGCTCGTCGAGGAATGCACGAAGGCCTACGAAGCCTGCGAGTTCCACCGCGTCTACCAGCTCTGCAATCAATTCTGTTCGGTCACCTTGTCGGCCACCTACCACGACATTCTCAAGGACCGCCTCTACACGCTCGGCGCCGCGGATCCGCTCCGCCGGTCGTCCCAGACTGCGATCCACCACATCTTCAGCAGCCTGACCCGGCTGCTGGCGCCGGTCATCACATTCACGGCCGATGAGGCGTGGAGCTTTGCCACCGTCGGACGGGAATACGCCGACGACTCCGTGCACCTGCAGGATTGGCCGATCGTGCCGGCGAGCTGGCGCCATGCCGACCTTGCCACCGAGATCGGGCTGGTGATCCAGGCTCGCAGCGGACTCCAGGCCAAGATGGAGGCCCTGCGCAAGGAAGGCGGCAAGACGATCGACCTGGCCGTCACCGCCACGGCATCGGGCCAGGCTCATCAGGTCCTCACCAAACACCTCGAACGAATCCCCGAACTCTTCGTTGTTTCGACTGTCAATCTTCAGCCCATTGTCCCCGCCAGCGCCATCTCCCAGCCCGATGTCACCTTCGGCGGCCCCGAGCAGCCGGAGGCCGTTGCCTTCGTCGTCCAACGGGACCCGCAGCCCCAGTGCCCCCGGTGCTGGCGGCACGTTCCCACGATGACACAAACCGCGCACGGAGAGGTTTGCCCTCGGTGCGCCCAAGCCCTTAACTCCTGACCCGTTTCCCTCCATGGCCACGAAGAAAAAACACCCTGCGAAGAAACTCGCCGCCAAGAAGTCGGCGAAACCGGCCCACACCAAGCCCGAGCCGAGCGCCCCGGCCGCCAAGAAGGCGGCGGCCGCGCCCGCCAAGGGCGCCAAATCCGGCATCAGCGCCGCCGACCTCAAGCGGCTGCTCCTCGAGCGCAAGGCCGCGCCCAAGGCCATTTCCTTCAGCCTCGATGAAGTACGCGAGATCGCGAAGAAGCACGAGAAGCAGGTCGAGACCGCCGCCAAGACCGGCAAGAACGGCCGCACGACCGCGACCGCCCGGCAAGCCGATCATGTCGCGCACGTCGAAAAGCCCGCCAAGCCGCACCACGTGAAGCCCGCGTCGCTGGCCGACATCCTCGGGTTCAACCCGAAACGGGGCAAACAGGTCGCGACCGTGCTCGACGAAAAGGACGTGCCCGAGAAATACCGGCGCTATTACCGCATCCTTGTCGACCTGCGCAACCACGTGCTCAACCAGCTCGGTGAACACACGGAGGAGACGCTCCTGAAGTCCGCCAAGGACGACTCCGGCGACCTTTCCGGCTATGGCCAGCACATGGCCGATGCCGGCACCGACACGTTCGACCGCGATTTCGCGCTCAGCCTCGTGTCGAGCGAACAGGAGGCCCTCTCCGAGATCGAGGCCGCCATCAAGCGGATCCACGACGGCACGTACGGCATCTGCGAATCGACCCAGAAACCAATCACGAAGGAGCGCCTGCTGGCCGTTCCGTTCACGCGCTACTCCACCGAAGCCAAGAAGGAAGTCGAACGCCACTCGCACCGCTCGATCGAGCGTGGCGGCTTGTTTGGCGAGTCCGGCGAGGAGGAAGGCGCGAAGATTTCCTCCGAAGACGACGGCGGCGAATAGCCGGCCGCCTCGCCCGCTTGTCCCCCGCCGCCCCACTCCTTCCACGCCTGCTCGCCTACCGGCGATTCTGGGCGCTGGCCGCGGCGGTCTTCATCCTGGACCAATGGACGAAGGCGTGGATCAACCATCGCCTTCCCCTCGGCAGTTACGGACCGGGCGCCCGCATCCCGGTTTTCCCGGGCTTCTGTTACTTCGTCCACGTCGGCAATACCGGCGCGGCGTGGAGCATGTTCTCCGGCGCGAGCACCCTGCTCGCGCTGCTCGCCGCCGGCACGCTCGTCGCGGTGTTCGTCTGGCGCCGCCAACTGGGGCTGCCCCACCCGATCGCCCAGATCGCCCTCGGGCTCCTCTGCGGCGGCATCGTCGGCAACCTGACCGACCGCCTCATGCACGGCCATGTGATCGACTTCATCGACCTGCACTTCGGCAGCTACATCTATCCGACCTTCAACGTCGCCGACTCCGGCATTTGCGTCGGCGTCTTCGGCTACCTGTTGTGGTCGTTGCGCCAGCCGGCGCATGGCGGCCAAAACGCCAAACCTCAAACGCCAAATCCCAAATAAGGTTCAAACCCTGACTCCGTTTGGCGTTTGGACCTTTGGAGTTTGGAGTTTTCGCCGCAGCAGCGGCTATTCGACGTTCGCCATCTGCTCCCGCACGCGCTCCAGCTCGTTCTTGAATTCGATCACCTGCTGGGCGATGGACAGGTCGTTGGCCTTGCTGCCGATCGTGTGGATCTCGCGGCCGACCTCCTGCAGGATGAATTCCGCCTTCCGGCCCACCTCGCCGTCGCCGCGCAGCAGTTCCTTGAACTGGACCAGATGGCTCCGCAGGCGGGTGATCTCCTCGCTCACATCGGAGCGGTCGGCAAACATCGCCACTTCCTTCAGGACGCGCTCGTCCTCCACGTTGAGTTCCAACCCGGCCTGGCGCAGCCGGGCCATGAGCAGCTCGCGATAGGCCCCTGACACCCGCGGCGCGCGTTGCGCGACGGTCTCGACGATCGAATGCAGTTTCTCGATCCGCCGGAGGAAATCCACGAGCAGGGCCTCGCCTTCGCGCGCACGCATGGCGGAAAATCCGCGCAGCGCCTCCTGCAACGCCTTGAGGATCACCTTCCCGGTGGCCTCGTCGGCCGGCAACCGCGTCCCAGCCCGCTGCGCGCTGGCAATCTGCCAGAGCAGCTCAGCCGTTGGCTCAAAGGGAATCTTCCGCGCCTGGGCCAGCTTCCGGAGGTTGTCGAGCGTCCCGGCCAGCTCGCGCTCGTCCCACGTGCTGCCGGGCGCGCCGGCGCCGTCGACCTCGATCGCCACGTGCACCTTGCCGCGGGTCGCGGCCCCGCGCACCGCCTCGCTGACGGCCGCCTCGAAGCCCTGCCACTCATCCGGCAGCTTCATCGTCAAGTCGAGCCCGCGGCGGTTCACCGAACTCACCTGCACGGTGACGGTCTGGCTGCCGAGGTGGGCGGTCGCCCGCCCGTAGCCGGTCATGCTGTTCATGGTGAAGGAAGTAACAAGTAACAGGGACCAAGTAGCAAGACCGCTTAAGGCGATGCGTTTTCGCTGGCATCGTCTTTTCCCGCGATCGCGGAGAAGATTCTGTTCAGTTGATCTGCTTCATGCACGAGGTCGTCTCGCTCCATCGTGAGCGGGCCGTCGGTCCCGAGGTGGAGCAGTCGCAACCAAAGCCCGGTTTCCCGCGATTCCTTGCGACAGATCTTGATGCGATAAAAGAAGTCTTTCCGGCTCAGGCCTTCTTGCGCTTCCAGGTAGTTCGCGGCGACCGAGCCCGACGATCGAACCACCTGCCGGACATCTTCGAAGTTCGACCATGACCGCGGGAGATTGTTTACCAACCGTCGAACCCGCTGGGCGAAATCAAATGTACGCTGGACAAGATCGTTGGGATGCTGGGCCATATTCAATTGGTCTTTCTCCGTCGCCGGCCCAGCGACTTGCCACTTGTCCCTTGTTACTTGTTACTTTTCTCCGTCAGGAGCCTTTGCACCTGCTGCACATCCTTGTCCCCGCGGCCGCTCAGGTTGACGACGAGGAGCTGCCCGGGCTTCATCGCCTTCGCCCGCTTCAGCCCGTGCACCAGCGCGTGGGTCGACTCGAGCGCCGGGATGATGCCCTCGAGACGCGAACAAAGCTGGAAGGCGTCGAGCACCTCGTCGTCCTTCGCGTAGGCGTATTCGATCCGCTTCAAATCGCGGTAATAGGCGTGCTCGGGGCCGATGGCGGCATAATCGAGCCCGGCGGACACGGAATGCGTCAGCTCAATCTGCCCGTCCGGGTTTTGCAGGATGTAGGTCTTGCTGCCCTGCAGCACGCCGAGCTTCCCGCCCTCGAAACGCGCCGCATGGTCACCGCGCCGGATGCCGCGGCCGCCGGCCTCGACGCCGATCAGCCGCACCGACGGCTCGGCGAGGAAGTCATGGAACACCCCGATGGCATTGCTGCCGCCGCCGACGCAGGCGACGATCTCGTCGGGCAGCCGCCCCTCGCGCGCCATGAGCTGCTCACGCAACTCCTGCCCGATGACGCGGTGAAAATCGCGCACCATCATCGGATAGGGGTGCGCCCCGAGCGCCGAGCCGAGGATGGAGTGCGTGCCCCGGACATTCGTCACCCAATCGCGCATCGCCTCGTTGACCGCGTCCTTGAGCGTCTTCTGCCCGGCTTCGACCGCCACAACTCGCGCGCCCATCAGCCGCATCCGGAACACATTCAACGCCTGCCGCTCCATGTCGACCGCGCCCATGTAAACGACGCACTCGAGTCCGAACTTCGCACACACCGCGGCGGTGGCCACGCCATGCTGGCCCGCGCCAGTTTCCGCGATGATCCGCTTCTTGCCCATCCGCCGCGCGAGGAGCGCCTGGCCGAGGGCATTGTTGATCTTGTGCGCGCCCGTATGCAAAAGGTCCTCGCGCTTGAAATAGATCTTCGCGCCGCCGCAGTGCTCGGTCAGGCGCTCCGCCAGATAGAGCTCGGTCGGCCGCCCCGCGAACTCCTTGAGGTGGTGCCGCAGCTCCGCCTGGAATTCCGGGTCGACCCGCGCCTTCTCATAGGCCGCCGTCAGCTCCGCCAGCGCTGTCATCAGCGTCTCCGGCACGTACACGCCCCCATACGGGCCGAAATGCCCCGAGGCATCGGGTAAGGAGGCAGGAGTCGTGGTGGGAGAGGCGGACATCTTCCTAGACGTAGGCGGCCCGTGGATGGTGGCCAGCCATATTTTGCCTCAAAAACCCAAATCCCAAATCACAAACGCCAAAGAAATCACAATTCCCCAAAAATTGGCGGCTCGTTTGTTTGGCGTTTGGCGTTTTGAAATTTGGTTTTTGCCGCTCCCCGGGCGATCACACGCGCTTCACCGTCAGCAACGTATAATCGTCGCGCAATTCGGCCGAGCCGGCGAATTTCTCCACCGCCGCGAGAATCGAGTCATTGATCTCCCGGGCCGAACCCGCGCGCGCGAAACGCACCGTGTCGGCCAGCCGCGCGCCGCCGAATTCCTTGTCCTCTTCGTTCGGCGCCTCGGTCAGGCCATCCGTGTAAAGCACCAGCGTCGCCCCGGGGCGAAACTCCAGCGTCCTGTCCTCGATCGCTCCCTCAAACAGCCCCGGGTGCACCATCCCGACGGGCATGCCCTCGGAGCGGACGTACTCGCTGACAAACGCACCGGTCGCGGTTTCCTCGCGCGAAAACAGCGGCAGCTCGTGCCCGGCGCGGGCGAACGTCACCTCGTTGCGCCCGGAATCGACGACGGCGTAACACATCGTGATGTACATCCCCTCCCGCATGTCGCCGGCCAGCGCGCGGTTCAGCTCCGCCAGCACGCGCGCCGGCGACGCGTGCATCGGCGCGATCTGCCGCAGCGTCGTCCGGCAGATGGCCATGAGCAGCGAGGCCGACATGCCCTTGCCCGACACGTCCGCCACCGCCACGCCCACGCGGTCATAGCCGAGCTTGAAGACGTCGTACAGGTCCCCGCTCACCTTTTGCGCCGCCATGTAGCGCGCGTCGACGTCGAGCCCCGGTACTTCCGGCATCGTCTTCGGCAGGAGCATGCGCTGCACATCGCTGGCCAGCGACAGGTCGAGGTCGATCCGCTGTTTGTCGACCTGCAGGTTCAGGAAATCCGCGTTGTGCACGGCCAGGCCGGCCTGCTCGGCGAGTGCCTCGACCAGCGAGTAATCCGTGTCGGTGAACGGCAGGCCGTCGGAAGCGTTGCAAACGCACAGCACCCCGATGAGCCGCTGCCGGACCATAATGGGCGCCGCGATGACCGAGCGAACCATCAGCGAGGTGTCGGCGTGCTTGACGATGCGCGGGTCGTCCGCCGCGTTCACGACCAGTTCGCCGCGTCCGGTCGCCGCCACCCGCCCGACGAGGCCCTCGCCGACGGGGAATGATTCCGACTTCAGGACCTGCTCAATGAACTTCGCGCGGGTCCCGAGTTGCATGCGCTGGGTGTCGGGAATCGGCCGGTGCGGCGGGAAGAGTCCCTCGACGGCGACGCCCCGCATCATGCCGTCGTCGCCCTTCTCGAAGATGCACGCACTGAGCGCGCTCGTGCTGAGGATGGCCGCATGCACGATGCGCTGGAACAACTCCTCGCGTGGCAATCGCTCGCCGACGGCGTCCACCATCGTGTGCATGTAGTTCAACACGATCTGCCGTTCCTCCATCAGCGACTGTTTCTCTTCCTCCAGGCGCGAGGCCTCGCGCTGGGCGCGCCAGTACAGCGCATACACCAGCACGGCGCCGACGAATCCGCCGAGCACGAAGGACATCATGCGTGCAGGCTCCCGAATTCACACGGAAATGCCGAGCCGAAATCTCGGATACCATGGAGGCGGGATGCCCTCATCCCGCGGGCAGCAGCGCAGGTAGGGCCTTACCTTGGTGAGGCCGTCAGGCTCGACCAAGGTCGAGCCCAACGTTCATTCCGTCAGCGCAGCTCCACGCGGTTGCGCAGGAAGGCAAGCACGTCCTGGAACTTCGTGGCGTTGTCGGCGTCGGCCGAGACGAGGTTCTCGTGCGCCTCGAGCACCAACCGGGCGCTCTCGATTTCGGTCTTCGCCTTGGTGTCGAGGGCCTGGGGGCCGCCGGTGAAATTCAAAGGCGCGCCGCCGGCATCGACCGTGGCCAGCCGGTGCAGCCCGAGATTGCGGATCAGCTCGAGGTTGCGCTCCCCCACCCGCGCCAGCGTCAGCGAACCCGGGGGCGTCTGCCGCCGCAGTTCGAGCGCCGCCCCCGCCAGCACGCCGAGGAAAGTGCTGTCCATGCTGGTGCAGCGCTGGAAATCCACCGCAAAGCGGCGCTTCCCCTGGCGGATCATCTCGGCGAAGAAATCCTTCAGGCTCCCGCTGTTGGTGAAGGCCGCCCGGCCTTCGATGCGCACGAGCACCGGGTCGGCATAGGCGTCGACCAGGAACGTCGGGGTGGCGGGATCCGGCATGGAAGAAATTGGGTGCCTTGTGGCCCCCAGGTTGGTCATTCTGAACGAAGTGAAGAATCCAGCATGATGCTCGGCAACGTGGGTGAAGATGAATCCTTCACTGCGCTCAGGATGACAGTCGGGCGGGCGGCGGTGTCAATCAGCTCTTGGTCACGATTTGGCGCAGGACGTACGGCAGGATGCCGCCGTGCTGGTAATACTCGATCTCGATCGGCGTATCGATGCGGCAGCGCACCGGCACGTTTTCCACCGTGCCGTCGCGCCGCGTGATGCGCAGGGTCAGGTCCTGCTGGGGCCGGACCGCGGCACCGAGGCCCACGACATCGTAGGTCTCGCTGCCATCGAGCTTCAGCGTCTGCGCGGTCGTGCCTTCCTTGAACTGGAGCGGCAGCACGCCCATGCCGACGAGGTTGGAGCGATGGATGCGCTCGAAGCTTTGGGCCACGACCACCTTCACGCCGAGGAGATTGGTGCCCTTGGCAGCCCAGTCGCGGGATGAACCGGTGCCGTATTCCTGGCCGGCGATGACGATCAGCGGCACGCCCTTCGCCTGCCAGGCCATGGCGGCATCGTAGATCGAGGTCTTCTTGCCGTCCGGCCCGAGGGTGTTGCCACCCTCCTCGCCGCCGAGCATCAGGTTCTTGATCCGCACATTCGCGAACGTGCCGCGCGTCATGACGCGGTCATTGCCGCGGCGGGAGCCGTAGGAATTGAAATCCTCGAACGCGACGCCGTTCTGCAGCAGGTACTGGCCGCCGGGCGATGTCTTCTTGATGGCGCCGGCCGGCGAGATGTGGTCCGTGGTCACGGAGTCGCCGAAGATGCCGAGCGCGCGGGCGCCCTTGATTTCCGCGATCGAGCCGGGCTTCAGCCCAAAGTTCGCGAAGAACGGCGGCTCCTGGATGTACGTCGACTTGGCGTCGAAGGCATAGACATTGCCCGTGCTCGAGGGGATTTCGTTCCACTTCGGGTTCTGCGCGGCGAAGTCAGCGTAGAGCTTGCGGAACACCTCGGGCTTGAGCGCCGCCTGCATCTGGTCGCGCACTTCGCGGAGCGTCGGCCAGATATCCTTCAAATAGACGTCGGCGCCGGCCTGGTCGCGGCCGAGCGGTTCCTTCGTCAGGTCGATGTCGGCGCGGCCGGCCAGCGCAAAGGCCACGACGAGCGGCGGCGACATAAGGAAGTTGGCCTTGATGTTCTGGTGCACCCGCGCCTCAAAGTTGCGGTTGCCGGAAAGCACCGAGGCGGCGACGAGGTCATTCTTCACCACGGCATCCTCGATTGGCGCCGCGAGCGGACCGGAGTTGCCAATGCACGTCGTGCAGCCGTAACCCACCGTCTGGAAGCCGAGTCGGTCCAGGTACGGCGTGAGCCCGGTCTTGTCGAGGTAATCGGTCACCACGCGCGAACCGGGCGCGAGCGACGACTTGACCACCGGGTTCACACGCAGCCCGCGTTCGACAGCCTTCTTGGCGAGCAAGCCGGCCGCGAGCATGACGCTCGGGTTCGAAGTGTTGGTGCAGCTCGTGATCGCCGCGATCAACACCGAGCCATGCCCGATCTCGGCGGCAGGCGCCTCCGCCGGGCGAACCTTGTCCGGTGTCGGGCGATTGTTCGCCATTTCGGTTTCGGTCTGCAGGTTCGTGTTGGCGGCCTTGGACTTCGCCGGACTGGGCGGTTCCTGGCTGCCGCCGCCCGAGACGACCCGACCGTCGCCGGCCACCTTGACGCGCAGGGCGAGGTCTTCGGGCTTCTTGCCAAAGCCCGCCTCGATGACTGGCTTCGAAAAGGCCGCGACGAACTCGCGCTTGAGGTTCGGCAATTCGATGCGGTCCTGCGGGCGCTTCGGGCCGGCGACGCTCGGCACGACGCTGCCGAGGTCAAGCTCGACCACCTGCGAGTAGTCGATCTGCCCCTTCTGCGGGATACCCCAGAGACCCTGCGCCTTGTAATAAGCCTCGTAGGTGGCCACGTGCTTCTCGTCGCGGCCGGTGGCGCGGAGATAATTCACGCATTCGGCGTCGATCGGGAAGAAACCCATCGTGGCGCCGTATTCGGGCGCCATGTTGCCAATGGTCGCGCGGTCGACCACCGGCAGCGCCGCGGCGCCCGGGCCGAAGAACTCGACGAACTTGCCGACGACCTTCGTCTTCCGCATGAGCTGCGTGACGGCCAGCGCCAGGTCCGTGGCGGTGACGCCCTCGCGCAGCGCACCGGTGAGGTGCACGCCGACGACGTCCGGCGTCAGGAAATACACCGGCTGGCCGAGCATGCCGGCCTCGGCCTCGATGCCGCCGACGCCCCAGCCCACAATGCCGAGGCCGTTGATCATCGTCGTGTGTGAATCGGTGCCGACCAGCGTGTCCGGGTAATAGAGCGCTCCCTGCTCCCCGCTCCCCGCTCCTTGCCGCAGCACGCCCTTGGCCAGGTACTCGAGGTTCACCTGGTGCACGATGCCGATGCCCGGCGGCACGACCTTGAAGGTGTCGAACGCCTGCATGCCCCATTTGAGGAACTGGTAGCGCTCGCGGTTCCGGGTGAACTCGAGTTCGAGGTTGCGTCGCATCGCGTCGGCCGACCCCGCGAAGTCCACCTGGACCGAGTGGTCGACCACGAGGTCGACGGGCACCAGCGGCTCGATGATCTTTGGGTTCTTCCCCAGCTTGGCGACGGCCGACCGCATCGCGGCGAGATCGACCAGCAGCGGCACGCCGGTGAAGTCCTGCAGCACGATGCGCGCGACGACGAAGGGGATCTCCGCCGTGCGCGGCTCGACCGGCTTCCACGCGGCGAGCTCCCGGACGTTGGCCTCCAGCACGCGCTTGCCGTCGCAATTGCGCAGGACGGACTCGAGGACGAGCCGGATGCTGACCGGCAGGCGGGCGACGCCGGGGAACGTCTTGGCCAGCGCGGGCAGCGAATAGAACTGCTTGCCGCCCTCGAAGGTCTGGAGGGTGTTGAACGGGTTCGGGAGGGTGCTCATGAATCGGATAAAATTACAGAGTCCAAAGGTCCAAAGGCCAAACAGACGGTGAAAATCCCAATCAGGATTTCCGAGCTTTGAGATTCTTGGAGTTTGGCGTTTGGCCTTTTGGAGTTTTGCCGCCTCAGCCTTGGCTGAGGGCGGTTTTGATGGCCGCGAAATTCGGGAGGTCCTTCGGCGTCGGGGTCTGCTCGGCGTACTTGATCTTGCCGTCCTTGCCGATGACGAACGCCGCGCGCGCGGCCGTGTCACCCACGCCCGCGAGCATCGGGAAGACGACGTCGTAGGCCTTGATCACGGTTTTGTTCAGGTCGGACAGCAACGTGATGCCGATCTTGTTGGCCTTGGCCCATGCCTCCTGGGCGAACGGGCTGTCGACGCTGATGGCGAGTACTGTCGCGCCGAGCTTCTCGTATTCGCCGAGGCCGGCGGTCTGGTCGCACATCTCCTGCGTGCACACGCCGGTGTACGCCAGCGGGAAGAATAGCAGCACGACCTTCTTGCCGGCGTAGTCAGCCAGCTTGACGTCCTTCAGGCCGTCCGCGGCCTTGGTCTTCAGGGTGAAATCGGGGGCTTTGGATCCGACGGCGAGTGGCATGATTATGGGTGGGTTGAGGGTCTGGGTTGCGCGGCGGGATACGTCGCGCGGGAGCGGATAACTAGAGCCGCTGGAACAGCCGCGGCAACCCATTTCAGGCGGGTATCATGGCCGTTACTAAATGCGGACGTTTGCCCATTAGGTTGGCTCTGTGATGGAGGCGGGGTGCCCCTCACCCCGCCTCGATCGAGCCAGCATCACGACGTGATGAACGTAGGGCTCGACCTTGGTCGAGCCGCGGGCGC
>DASZRV010000033.1:0-9487 GCA_035549095.1 Lacunisphaera sp.
GAGCGTCCAGGTGCCGCGGGCCTCCATGCGCTTCATGAACAGGTCGGGAATCCAGTTCGCCGTGTTCATGTCGTGCGTGCGGCGGCGGTCGTCGCCGGTGTTCTTCCGCAGCTCGAGGAACTCGAAGATGTCGTTGTGCCAGGTCTCGAGGTAGGCGCAGCCGGAGCCCTTGCGCTTGCCGCCCTGGTTCACCGCGACGAGCTGGTCGTTGTGGAGCTTCAGAAACGGGATCACGCCCTGGGACTCGCCGTTGGTGCCGCCGATGTAGGCGCCCGTGCCGCGGACCGCGGTCCAGGAACCGCCGAGGCCGCCGGCCCACTTGGACAGGTAGGCGTTCTCGGCGATGCCGCGCTGGAAGATGCCCTCGATGGAGTCGTCGACGTAGTAGAGGTAGCACGAGCTCAGCTGCGAGTGCATCGTGCCGGAGTTGAACAGCGTCGGCGTGGAGGAGCAGAAGCGGCGGGACTTGTAGAGCTCGTAGAGCGCGGCGATCTTCGCCTCGCGGTCCTGCTGCTCGTCGAGGAAGAGGCCCATCGCGACGCGCATCCAGAAGAACTGGGGCGTCTCGATGCGGCGCGACGGCTTCGAGGTCTTGTCGATGATGAGATAGCGGTCGTAGAGCGTCTGGATGCCGAGGAAGTCGAACTCGAGGTCCGAGGAAGGATCGAGGGCGGACGCGAGGCGGCTGAGATCGTAGTACAGCAGGCGGGGATTGAGCCGCTTGATGAGCACGCCGTGCTCGAGGTATTTCTTGAAGGCGCGCTGGTGGAACTCCTT
This sequence comes from Lacunisphaera sp., assembly GCA_035549095.1. Taxonomy (GTDB): domain Bacteria; phylum Verrucomicrobiota; class Verrucomicrobiia; order Opitutales; family Opitutaceae; genus Lacunisphaera. The sequence continues at coordinate 778 of DASZRV010000033.1, forward strand.
CAGCTTGCCGATGCCGTCGCGGAGGATGTCCCAGCCCAGCACCTCCTCGTAGATGTAGGTCAGCTGGATGCGGCCGGCGAACTTCGCGAAATCGGCGTCCTTCTCGATCAGCGTCTTCGAGTTGAGGACGATGGTGGAATCGAGATCCTTCTGCGAAATCTGGTCATAGATGGCGCGCCGGAGCTCGAGCTCGATTTCCTCCGGGGAGAGGCAGAGGTCGAGGCCGATGCGGGCGAACTCGATGCGCTTCCGCAGGTCGGCGCCGTCCCAGAAGACATTTTCGCCATTGGCCTTCTTGACCAGGATCATCGTCGCCTGCCCGGCGGCGACGGGCGCCGGCGCTTCCAGCGGGGTTTCCTTCGTTCCGTGGAGGCGGGCCGAGGCGCGCTCGGCCCGGAAGAGGATGTAGGCCTCGGCAACCTTGAAGTGGCCGCCCTTCATCAGTTCCTCCTGCACCATGTCCTGGATCTCCTCGATGTGGACGAAGGACTGCTTCGAAACGTGCACCCGCTCGGACACCGCCCGGGTGATGGCCACCGCCGGGGCGGAATCGCGCTGGAGAGAGAGGAAGGTCTTGCGGATGGCGATCTCGACCTTCTGCTCGCTCCACGGGACGACCTGGTTGTTGCGGCGGATGACCCGCAGCGTCGACTGCGTGGCGGCCTCGCGGTCGAAGGAGATCTTGCGGGCGCGGTTGAGCAGGAGGCTCTTGGCGACGAAGTAGGCGTTGTTGTCGACGAGCGTCTTCTCGATGAGCTCGTAGAGGCCGTTGAGCGAGAGCCGGAGCGGAGTCTGCTGGCGCGCGAGCTCGCCGAGGTTGGCCGCGAGTTCCCGGCAGATGCGCGCGATCCAGGCGCGGTTGGCGTCGTTGAAGATGTCCTTCTCGCCCTTGGCGAGGGAGACGTTGGTCAGCGCCTTGCCGAGGGTGTCGGCGACCTCGCTGAGGACGAATTTTTCCTCGCCGTGCGGGCAGAGCAGGACGATCGGCGGGAGGGCGATGGTCTCGCCGACGAGGACATCGCGCCACGCATAATGGGGTTTCTGTTCGAGGGGCGCGTGGACCGTGCGCTTGAGGGCGAGGTCGTGTTCGAGGGAATGGTTGGTCATGGCGGTCGACGGGACGGCGGAGGCGTTAAAGGAGCGGAAGGGGAAATGGCCGCGGGGCGCCGACGGGCGGGCGCGGCCGGAGAAAGTCAGTCAGAAAAGGAGGGACGGCGCGGGGCGGCGCGGAAACGGGTCAGAGTTCGTGGTCGCTGACAACGTTGAGCGCGGAGGCCTTCTGGTATTCGGTGACGCGGCCCTCGAAGAAGTTCTGCTCCTTCTTGATGTCCATCATCTCCGCCAGCCAGGGGAGCGGATTCTTGACGCCGGCATTGAGGGCGGCCAGGCCGCAGCCTTCGAGGCGGCGGTCGGCGATATAGTCGATGTAGCTGAGGAAATCATCGAGGCGCAGGCCGACGGCGTTGACCGGGAGGCAGTCGCGGATGAATTCCTTCTCGAGGGCGACGGCCTCCGCCATCGTCTGGCGCAGCTCCTCCTTGAACTCGGCGGTCCAGATCTCCCGGTTTTCCTCGACGAGATCCATGAAGAGGTTGCGGAACACCTCGATGTGGTTGGATTCGTCGCGCAGCGTGTAGCGGAACATCTGGCCGATGCCGGGAAACTTGTTCTGGCGGTAAAGGGAAAGGACCATGCCGAACAGGCCGTAGAACTGGGTCCCTTCCATGCACTGGCCGAAGACGAAGATATTCCGGGCGAGCAGCTTCTTGTTCTCGGGCAGCGTGAGATCGATGTCGCGGCGCAGGTCCCGGGAGACGCGGGTGACAAACTCGTTCTTCTTCACGATGGTCCCGACGTCCTCGAACATCGCCTCACACTCGTGCGGATTGATGCCCAGCGAAGAGATCATGTAGAGGAGCGAGTCCGCATGGATGTTTTCCTCGTGCGCATGGCGTCCGAGGACGAGCTTGAGCTCGGGCGCGGTGACCAGCTCCCGCACCACGTGCTGGATGTTGTCGCCGACGATGCCCTCGGCCGCGGAAAAATAGCCGATGCCCATCCGGATGATCCAGCGCTCCACGTCAGACACGTGGTTGGTGTCGCGCCACTGCTCGATATCCTTGCCCATCGGGATGTCCTCGGGCTCCCAATGGTTGGCCTTCATTTTGCGGTAAAGGTCGTACGCCCACTGGTATTTCAGCGGGAGAAGGTTGAAACACATGCTCTCACGGCCGTTGATCACCTTCTTGGCGGCAAACGCCGCCTCGGCCTTGTTTTGGTCGAGGACAAAGCTCTTGGAACCGACTTGGAAAGATTTTTGCATGAAAAAGAGGGGAAAAGGCTGAAAAATGACGAAAAAACCGGGGGAAAAAGGGCTGCTTGGGTGTTTTTGACGTGAATTAGCCCTAAGCGAACCAAAGTTGCTGGAACTTATTAACGCCTTGTTGACCACAACAGGTTGTGGTCAACCACTCCACAGGCCACAACCTATGGGAATTCGATTTTTCGCCGTCAACAGGTTTGTGCGCCGTTTTGTGTTATTTTTGCGTTATTTTTCTCTTGCCGCTTTTTGCGAAAAACGCGCTTTCGCGGCCCTTCGCCCACCGCCCTCCCGCCACCTTCCCGAAAACGGCCTCCCGGTATCGAGGCCGAGATACCGGAATCCGATGGAATCAATTAATTGATACAGTTGGCTCCCCAGAGCCGAAAATCCGGGGTTGGAATGCCTCCGTCGGTCAGGTTCTATGCGGCCGTCGTGCACCGCCCTCCGCCCCCCCCTGCGCCAGCCCCCTCCGGACCGTGGCGGACCCTCCTCCTCGCCGGCCTGGCGCTGGCCGCGGCGGTCCTCGCCGCCTACCACAATAGCCTGCACGGGGCCTTCGTCCTCGATGATGCGCCGTCGATCACGGACAATCCCACCATCCGGCATCTGGTCACCGCCTGGTTTCCCCCCCACACCGCGACCCGCGACGGAGGCCTGGCGGTGGGAGGAAGGCCACTGGTGAACGAGAGCCTGGCGATCAACTACGCGTTGGGCGGAACGAAGGTGGAAGGATACCACGCGATGAACCTGGGAATCCATCTGCTGGCCGCGCTGGTGCTGTTCGGCCTGGTGCGGCGGACCCTGCAGCAGCCGGTATTGCAGCGCCATGCGGGCGCTGCGTTGCCGCTGGCATTCCTGACGGCCTTGCTCTGGGCGGTGCATCCGCTGCAGACCGAGTCGGTCGACTACGTCGTCCAGCGGGCGGAATCCCTGATGGGCCTCTTCTATTTGTTGACCCTCTATAGCTTCGTCCGCTGGGCCCGGCGGGGCGCGAGGGCTTGGGCGGTCGCGGCAGTGGTAAGCTGCCTGCTGGGCATGGCAACGAAGGAGGTCATGGCGTCCGCCCCATTGATCGTCTGGTTGTACGACCGCACCTTTGTGAGCGGATCGTTCCGTGAGGCCTGGCGCCGGCACCGTCGACTGCACATCGCACTCATGGCGACCTGGCTGCTCCTGGGCTGGCTGGTGCTGGACGCCGGTGGCCGCGGCGGCACCGCGGGCTTCGCGGCGGGAGTCGCTTGGTGGCAGTATGCTTTGACCCAAGCCTCCGCGATCGTCCATTACCTCCGACTGTCGCTCTGGCCGTTTCCCTTGGTCTTCGACTACGGTACAGAACTGGCCACTCGGCCCACAGAAGCAGCGCCTGCCGTGCTGCTTATTGTCGGGCTCGTGGCGGGGACGGGATTGGCTCTCTGGCGTCGTCCTGTGATCGGCTTCATCGGCGCCTGGTTTTTCGCCATCCTGGCACCCAGTTCCAGCTTCGTCCCGGTGGCCACCCAGACGATCGCCGAGCACCGGATGTACCTCTCGCTGGCTGCCGTGATCCTCGCCGGCGTGCTGGTCCTTTACCACCTGCTCGGGCGCCGTTCCCTCCCGCTTTTGCTCGGCCTTGCCGTCGCGTTCGCATTCCTCACCGTCCAGCGCCATCGTGCCTATTCCTCCGCCCTTGCCCTCTGGCGCGATACCGTCGCCAAACGACCCCTCAACCCTCGCGCGCAAAACAGCCTTGGGACCGTCCTGCTCATGCAGCACCAGTTGCAGGATGCCATCGCGTGCTTCGAGGCGGCCATCCGCTCAAACCCGGACTATTCGCTCGCTCAAAATAACCTGGGGGTAGCTTTGGTCCAATTTGGCCGCCCGGGCGATGCCATCGTCCACTATGAGGCCGCTCTCCGGCTCAGTCCGGCAGACGGGGAAATTCCCCACAATCTCGGTGACGCCTTGATTCTTGCAGGGCGGATTCCCGAAGCGATGGTGCAGTACCAGCACGCGCTGGCGCTGCGGCCGGAGTTTGCCGACGCCCAGGCCAACAATCTCGGCAGTGCCTTTCTGCAGGCGGGACAAACCGCCCGGGCGATCGGGTTTTTCGAGGCTGCTTTGCAGGCGAAGCCTGATTTTGCCGAAGCGCACAGCAACCTCGGCAATGCCCTCGCCCAGACCGGCCGTCTGCCTGAAGCCATCACCCATTACGAAGCCGCCCTTCGCAGCCAGCCCGATGACGCGGAAACCCATTTCAATCTCGGCAACGCGCTGTATCAAACGGGGCACTTGAGGGAGGCGATGCTTCATTACGATGCCGCGCTGCGGGCGAAGCCGGACTTCGCGGAAGCCCACGCCAATCTCGGATCCGCGCTGCTCCAGGCCGGCCGCCGGGAAGAAGCTGTTCAGCAGTACCGAAAGGCCCTGCGGATCCAGCCCGACCTGCCCGACGCCCGCGACAATCTCATCCGCCTCGGAGAATCCATTCCGGCTCAAGCATCCCCGCCGAAATGAGCCTTCGATTCCCGGAGAAATCCAACCCAACCCCTTTCTAATCGAGAGGTCCCGGCCCGAGCAGGAACAAAAAAAGCGGCCGCGAAATACGCGGCCGCCGTGTCTTAAGAGATCAAACCCGGGATCAGAACCGGATGCGGATGCCGGACTGCAGCTGCCAACGGGAGACCGGCTGGTCGTTGTTGACGACCGGGACGGGATCGAGGGTCTGCGGGGTGAAGGTATAGACGTATTGGTTGGCCGCCGCGTCGTAGGTGGTACCAGCGATCGCACGACCGTAGCTGAAGACGACCTCCTGCTGGATGCCCCACTTGCGGTTCAGCAGGTTCCCGAGGTTGAGCAGATTGAAGTACAGCTCACCTTTGACCCGCTTGTAGATCGGAATCGTCTGGGTGAACTTCAGGTCCACCGTCTGCACCCACGGCGAAGTCTCGCTGTTGCGCGGAACGATCTGACCGGCGAAACGATTCAGGCCGGCAGCCTGCGCATAAGCGAAGAAGTTGGACTCCTCCGTGGCGCTGTTCCAACGCACCTTGGGATCGTTCGGGCCCGTGGGCATGTAGAAGAGGTCGTTGAACGTGAAGCCGTCGCCGTTGGCGTCGCCGAAGAACACCCAGGAATAGTTATGCCCCGTGCGACCCTGATAAACGAGGGACACGTAGGTCGGCGCGTTCTTGATCAGATTGAGCTGATAAGAGAGCGAGCCGACGATCCGGTCCGGCACGTTCGTGTTGGAGGTCGAGGCAACGTTTTCGTTGGGGTTGGCGATCTTGCGGCCGTTATAATTGGACTGGGCGACCGAAGAGGTGGCCGGGCTGACCTCGGTGTAATGGCTGTGGGTCCACGCCAGGCTCGCAGCCCAGTTGTTCTTGAGCGGGCGGGACAGCGAGAGCGTGAAATCGTGACCACCTCCCTTGTTGGTGTTGGTCAGATACAGCACATCGCCAAAGCCGGCGTTTTTGTAATTGGCGGCCGAGCTGTAAGGATTGCTGTTGGATGAACCACGACCAGCAGCCGTCGCGGAAACGATCTGACCGGCATACTGGGTACGTCCGTCCGGATTCGTGCCGACCGACTTCAGATTCAGATCGAGCGTGTTGAGCGCCCGCTGGACCACCACCGTCTCGACTTCAGCCGATACGATCAGGCCACCGAAAGGCAGCGTATGATCAACTGCCAGATTGCCTTTCCACGAAATCGGCGGCCGAAACGACGGGTCGGTGACATTCACGGTCGCCAAACCCGGAGCGCCGACGGTCGGCGGGTTGATCGTCGGCGAGAAGGCCACGGTGGAGGTGGCGCTGGAGGTCACGCCACGATTCTGATAGGGATTGCCGAGCCAGACGGACGGATTGGTGCCTTGGAAAAGACCGATGCCGCCTCGGATCTGGGTCTTGCGGTCGCTCTTCAACTCATAGTTGAAGCCCACCCGGGGAGAAATGGTGTAGTTACCGCTGTTCGTCGTGGTGCTGGAGATCCCGAATGCATTTCGGAAGGAAGCCTCGCTGAAGGCCGTGGTCGTTGGGATCGGAATCGGAGCGTCCGGCACGTAGGGATCATCAAAGCGCAAGCCGGCCATGATCGACAGACGCTCGGAGGGCTTCCATTCGTCCTGGAGGAAGAGCCCGCGCTGCGTATAGGTGTAGATTGCGAGGGCGTCCTTGATCGAAGTCCCCGGGGAGAGCGTCAGCTGGGTCAGCGAACCATTGGTGCCCGAAAGCCAGTCCGCGACTGAATTGAAGGTGTAGCTGCCGAAGTAGCGCGCGATGAATGCGTCCCAGACCTGCTTCTTTTCATAGTCGCCGCCACCGGTGAACGTGTGGTCGCCGAGGGAATACACAGCGGAAAACGCCATGTTGTCGGTCTTGGTGATGATGCCGTTCAATTGCCGGGAGGCATCGGTGCCGAGGTCGAGCGTGCCGCTCGAAACCGCTGTGCCGCTGCTGTTCACGCCTGTCACACCGCGAATGAAGACTTCCGGGAACGCGGGTCCGTGTGGAATCGGAGAGCCGTTATAAGACGTGTGGGCGATGGAAAATTCCGTGCGGAGATTCGGCGTCCAGGTATCAAAAAGCTGCGCCGTATAACCGTGCGTATGCAGCGGAGCGTCGTACCAGTAATTGCTGAACGACGTCTGCGTGCTGCTGGAATTGAAGTTCGTATAAACCGGCGCCGTACCGTAATTGTCGCGATACTGGAGGACCAAGCGGTGGGAATCGGTGATAGTCCAGTCAAGCTTGGCAATTTCACTCTTCTGAATCTGGAACGAGGCGGCACCCGTGAATGTGCCGGGATCGTAGCCGACGGCCTTGGCACGAGCGACAACCTGCGCCACCGTGGCGGAATCGGGGATGAAGAGCTGCGCCGGCGCGAGCGTGTTGCGGCGGAAATAGTCATCCGAGATGAAGAAGAAAAGGCGGTTGGGAATGATCGGGCCGCCAACGTTGAAGCCATAGGTGCGTTCACGGAAGAATTCCCGGGCGCCCGAGACCGGGTTTTTGGCGCGATCGTAAAGATCGGTATACTCACCATAGACTATGCCATGGAATTCATTGGTGCCGGACTTCGTCACAGCATTGATCAGAGCGCCGGTGAATCCGGACTTGGTCACGGAGTAGGGATTGAGCTCGATGCTGATTGATTGCAGCGCTTCGAGCGGAATCGGGCTTTTCAGCGACGAAAACCCACTGCTGTTCAAGCCGAACGGGTCGTTCGCCTGCACACCGTCAATGAGGAGGGAGTTAAAACGGAAATTTTGACCCTGCGCGCTGAGCTGGCCACCTTGATCGAGGGAATTTAGGAACATCCGAGAATCCAGCACCGCGATATCCTGAACATTGCGGCGAACCGAAGGCACATCGGTGATCTGCGAGCTCTCGAAGGTTGTGCCCGTGCCGATTTTGCCAGAGCCGAAGACGAGGTCGTGATCCGCCTCAACCTTGAAGGCTTCCATCGTCACCGTTTCGGAGGTGAGACCGAAGGCAAGTTCCGCCGCAGAGCCAAGCTCGAGGTAGACGCCATTACGGACTTCCGAGCGATAACCATTGCTGGTCGCGGTGACCGTGTAAGGTCCGCCAACTCGGAGACCCGAAAGGTTGAACTGGCCGTTCGCGCGAGATGTGGTGACGGACTTGGTACCTGAGGGCTCGTGCACCACGGTGATGACCGCATCTGCAATTGGCTTGCCTTGCTTGTCGGTAATAAAACCAGTCATTGCCGAGGTCGTGATGCCTTGGCCAAACGCCGCGGGTGCAATCGCCAGACAGAGGACGAAGAACCCGTTGAGCAGGTATTTGAGGATGGATCGTTGCATAGGTTGTGTTCGGCTTGCGTTACTGGGTGTCAAGGTGTCGACAGCAGTTTCTGCGCCGTAGGCAAGACCTGCGGAAAACCTCAGTCAAGCTTCGAGGTCGGACAAAGCCATCCTGTTGCGAAAATGTCACCGGTCCGCCAATTTCCACAGCATTCACTGGGAAAAAGCAGCCATTGCCGCTTGTTTCCTGGGTTTTATTGCTCGAACTCGCCCACGTAATCGGGCGGCATCATCCTGATCACTGAACGCCAGCCATTCGCCTCTTTCCATCGCAGTGCGGGCGCTGGGCACGCATTTCAATTCGACTGCTCAAATGCTTGGCCTGAGCTTCCTGGCCGTTATCGGAGAGAGGACAGTGGCGCGGTAAAAGAAGCGGAGCACTAAAAGGGACGAAGGCTTGTTTTGCTCAAAAAAAAGAGGCCCGGTCTTTCTCTCGAAAGACCGGGCCATAAACCTGGCAACAACCTACTCTCGCGGGACCTAACGTCCAACTACCATTGGCTGCTCGGGGCTTAACGGCCGTGTTCGGGATGGGAACGGGTGGAACCCCCGGCATGTGGTCACCAGGAAGGGAATCTCTG
>DASZRV010000034.1:0-8639 GCA_035549095.1 Lacunisphaera sp.
CCTCACCCCGCGAGGCACGGACCCCCATGACTAGATCCCGCGGGGTGAGGGCACCCCGCCTCCAAGTCCACTCCGCATGAGTTCCACCACTTTTGTCGACGAAGCGGAGGCCTATCACCTCCTCGAGCGCGCCGGGCTCAATCCGCCGCGGCACGCCAAGGCCGGCGGCCCGCTGCCGTTCGAGACCGGCGAGCCCGTCGTCGTCAAGGGACTCGGCGACAACGTCTGGCACAAGTCGGAACTCGGCGCCGTGCATTTTCTCCCCTTCGAGAAGCAGAGCGTGATCAACGAAGTGCGGGGAATGCGGCAGCGCCTCGAGTCCGGCGGCCATCGCTGGCTCGACGGCCTGGTCTGCGAGCAAATCGACGTCGCCGCCTGTCCTCACCTGCCCTCCGAAGGATTCGTGTCGCTGGCGCACGGTGAAGCCGGCTGGACCGTGCTCTTCGGCTTCGGCGGCGTGCAGGCCGATGCGCTCGCCGAACTCGCCCCGCCGCTGCGCTGGCCGCTCGCGTTCACCCGCCCGGAACAGGCGCTGGCGGAACTCGAACACCACCTCCTTGGCCGCATCTGGCTCGGCCGCGTGCGCGGCACGCATGCGCTCACGACCCCCGAGACGCTCGGGCGCTTCCTGGCGTCACTTTGGACCCTGGCCGACGTGGCCGAAGCCGAAGGGCTCGTCTTGCTGGAGCTGAATCCGGTGGCGCTGGATCTCAAGGGTGAGCCGCGTCCGCTCGATGCCGTCGGCACGCACGGTCCCCGCCCGGCCGCGCGCGTGGCGCCACCCGCCGGTTTCCTCGACCGACTGCGCTCGCCGCGCCGCATCGCGCTCGCGGGCGTGTCGTCGCGCGACGACAGCGTCGGGCGCATCATCCTGGAAAACCTCCGCCACTACGGCCTGCCGCCGGGCGACCTCGTGCTCGTGAAGCCGGGCAAGGAGCGTTTTCTCGGGCTGCCCTGTGTGGCCGATGTGGGCGGGCTGCTCGCCGCCCCGGTTGATCTTCTTGTCCTTGCCCTGCCCGCCCCAACTGCAGTCGGTGTGTTGCTGCAGTTGATTGACCAGGGCGGCGGGGCAGCCACCGTGGCCCTAACCTGCGGTGGCATTGGTGACGGGGCCGACACCGCCGGCCTCGGCGCCCGGCTGTCCGGGGCTTTGTGTGTTGCCCGGGCGGCTGGACGCTGGACTCCGGCGGTGCTCGGCCCAAACTTTCTGGGCCACTGGGTGCCGGGCCGGCGGCTCGACACCTCGTTCATCGCGCCGGACAAACTCCCATCCGCGCACCACCCGGGCGGCGAATTGACCCTCCTCGGCCAAAGCGGGGCCTTCCTGCTCAGCCGGCGATCGCGCGCCCCGGAGTTGCGCTTCGGCTTCGGCCTGGCGCTTGGCAACCAACTCGACGTTGCCCTCTGCGATGTCCTTGGGGCGCTGGCCAACGAGGCCGGCCACGGCCCCGTGGCGGCGTACATCGAGGGTTTCGGTCCCGGCCAACTTCTGCCCGCCGCGCAAGCCATTCACCAATTGCGCCAGCGTGGACGCCGCGTCGTCCTGCATCGCGCTGCCCGCACCGAAACCGGCCAGGCTGCCGCCGCCAGCCACACCGGCGCCATGGCGGGAAATCTTGCGCTGGAACGCGGCCTGCTCGAGCGCGCCGGCGCCTGCTTTGCCGGGAGCATCCACGAATTCGATTGCGCGCTGCGCTGGCTCGGCGTCCACCCGCAGTTGATGACCGGGCCGGTGGCGTTGTTGACGAACGCCGGCTTCGAGAGCGTCAACGGCGGCGACCTGTTCGACGCAAAGCTGACCCCGGCCGCCCTCTCCGCCTCGGGGCTGGCCAAACTCACCGCGCTGCTCGCCCGACACGAACTCGGCGGCTTGGTGGCGCCACGGCTGCCACTCGACCTCACGCCGATGGCGCGTGAAGCGGCGTTTCTTGATGCCGCGGAGATTTTGCTGCAGGACGCGGCGGTGCTGGTCGTTGGCCTGGTGCCGTTCACCCGCAATCTCGACACGACCCACGATGGCGGCGCGAAGATGGCGGCGGTGCTGGCGCACCTGGCCGCGACGCATCGCAAGCCCATTGGCGTCGCGGTGGATTCGGGCCTCGACTACGCTGCGTACCGGCACGCGTTCGCTGCGGCGGGACTGCCGGTGTTCGACCGCGTCGAGTCGGCGCTCCGCGGCCTGCGGGTGCTGGGCTGAGGCAAAATAAATCCCTTGTGGGGGCGTGCCTTGAGCGCGCCCGCAGGAGGAACCTGCACTCCGTGCAGGTCAAGCCCGCACGAAGTGCGGGCTACACCTCGGGGAAATCTCTCCGCGGTCAGCGCTCAGGATGTCAAGATCCAGAAACAATGCTCGAGAAGTGTCATTCTGAGCGTAGCGAAGAATCCAGGATCGGCCCGATTAGTTAGTGCCAACTGCGAGGAGTACGCGTACCTGGCGGGGGGACGATCACGCGGCGGATGCGCGAGAGTTGAGCGCGCCCCAACGGCTCCTTCATCTCGCCACGGCGAGAATCAGCTCTGCCGCGTCGCCGGCGCCACCACCATAAATCCGGGGACTCAAATCCCGCGCCGCCCGGGCAACGAGCGGATCAAGCGCCTTCGTGAGCGCGCGGATCAGCCGCTCGGCCGACAATTCGGCAAAAGGCACGGACGAACCGATGCCGAGTTCCTCGACGCGGCTCGCCCAGTAGGGCTGGTCACTGAACATCGGGACAATGACCTGTGGTGTTCCTGCGCGGGCACAGGTCAAGGTCGTCCCGGCGCCGCCATGGTGGACGACCGCAGCCACCCTGGGAAACAGGGCTTGGTGGTTGACCTCCGAAATGAAGAGAAGATCTGGCGACGGGCCGGGCACGCTGAGACTTCCCCACCCCTGGGCCACGATCGCCCTCCGCCCCAGCACGCGGGCGGCCGCCAGCAACGGATCGATCGTGCGCTCAGTGACGGGCATGCTCCCGAATCCGAAATAGAGCGGGGCCTCGCCGGCTTCGAGGAACTGCTGCACGTCGGGCGGCAGCGGATGAGCATCCTCCACGAACCACGCACCGGTTTGGGTTATGTCGAGACCGGGGATCGCCGGTGCAGGCGCAAGCACGCGGTCGGCAGCCAGCCACGGCTTGGGGGTAACAACGTAGCTCAGTACGTCCGAAATCGGGTTGAGCCCAAGATGGGTGCGGTTCGCGTTGACGCGGTCCAGGGCCCGTTGGTTCCACGCCTTGTTGTTCTCCCCGGACGGAAGAGCCGTGGGAGCGTAGACGGCGCTGATAAAAGGTATGCCGTTGAGTTCGGCGATTGATGGTGCCGCATACTGGTGCGCATTCGCGCCCACGATCAGGTCACACTCGTTGGCCGCGGCCGCAACGCTTTCGAATTGATCCGTCACCAAGTCTGCGGGCGGGCGGGCGGCTGCGGCATTCGACTCGCCCGGGCGCGGCATTCGCATCGCGACGCCAACCGGCCTCGCGTCAAAGCCCATGGCGCGCGCGGACTCGATGAAATTCGGCGGTACGCAAAGCCTGGCTTCTCCTCCGCGCCTGCGCAGCGCCATGGCCAGCGCGAAGAGCGGCTGGACGTCACCGCGAGTTCCGACAACCGACAATAAGGCTCGCATCGAGAGCTTCCCGGTTCAGCTCTGGTCAAAGAAACCATGCCGCTCGCCCCAGCGAACCGCCAGGAACGGACCAATCCCACCAAGGAGAAACACCAGGCCCAACAACGCCGTCGGCCTGCCGCGCTCCGCAAATGCCGTCGCCAAGGCCGCGAGCAAGGAAAGGACGACCAAGGCCCAGAGTTGGCGGCGGGACCGGCAATGCTTCAGCCAATTCCTGACGTGAAGCGGCGCCTCGTCGGGGACATCATACCGTGGAATCTTCATTGATTTTCTATCTGGTGTCTCGAGCGACTGGTCCGGCTGGGCTGCGCGTCAGTTCGAATGCACGAATGGCGCGACCAGCGCGGCCGCCAGCCAGGCCAGGGCGAACATCACGATCATGCTCGCGACGAGACAGCGCAGGCTGTTCGTGAGGTCGAGGGCGCCGTCTGCCCGGTGCGCGGCGAAGCCCCGGAGGCGGCCCAGTGCAAAGGTGTACTTCAGGACGATGCCGAGGGCCAGCAGGCCGAAGCCCCGCACGAAAATCGTGAACGCCGGGTCACCTGCTGCCAGTCCGAGCACGGGCCCGGCGGCGAGCGCGATGGCGGCGATGGCGTAGCCGGCGACGATTTCTTTCGGAGACGGGGTTGTGGTGGTCATGGAAGCTAAACGCCGAACGTCACAGATAAGTACCGGATGTTGGCTCCATCTCCTGGTTCGGCTCTTTCATGTCTTGAGCTCAACGCTGATCACGTGGAGATCAGTGTCGCCAACATTCTCGAGGGAATGAGGCGGCAAGGCAGGAGTCCACAGGGCGGTGGGCGGGGTTGCGAGCGACGCGACGGTGCGGCTGTCGACGATGATTTCGCCCTCTGCATTACGGCGAATAAACGAACTCCAGCTGCGGATGTAAAGGGCGGCGGGCCAGCGATGCGTGTGGACCGGCGTGCGGCTGCCGGGGGCAATCCGGGTGTCCAAGATCCTGACCGATTCGTTTTCGAACAGCAGCGTGTGGTGGGCGGGCGCAGCGACGAGGGCATCGAGCGCCGGTGGCCACGCGTGATCTTCTTCGGACATGGGAGGATTGCGTTTTGCCGAACGAGACTGTCGGAAGAGGGGTTGGTGTCGAGCTTGGGGCCCAACCCCAAGGGGTCAGGCTGAACATTTTTCCCTCAAGAGATCCAGTTCCTGCGGCACCTTCCCGGATCGCCGCTGCGCGGAGACGAGTCGGCTCAAGTACTGCCCGCGCCCGATGCCGAGGCGCCGCGCGAGCCAGGGATTGGACGCTTGCGTGCGCTCCTTGAGGAACATGGCGATTGCCAGCTTCCATGGCTGATTCTTGGGGCCAGCAGCCAAGTCGGCCGTCTTGCGGTGCAGGCAAGCCAACGACCGCTGTACGAGGGCTTCCCACCCGCGTGTGCGTATTTCCCGAGCGCCTTCCGTTTCCCAGGCGCGGGTCAATGCGGCGACGGCGTGATCGTGCAAAAGGGCCGCCTTGAATTCATCGCTGCCGATGGCCCAGCCATGGCTGAAACCGCCGGCATGCGTTTCGGACTCCTTCGCGGCGAGACGGCTGGCCAGGTGTTGCCGGTAGTAAGCCCAACCCACCCTCGAGTCCGCAGCACCCGCCTCAATCAACACCCACCCCAATCGGAGGCAGTTCGGGCGCGTGCGCGCCAAGTACCAAAAGCTCGAGTAGCGGTATTCCTCCAAGCGCTCGATCGGCACGACTCCCGCCTTCACCGGGTTGAGGTGAATGTAGTCGCTGACGCGCCCCATCGGCTGTCCCGACTCGACCAGCAATGCCTTGTACCGGCCCTGGAAGAGATGCCCTGATTCGCCCCGCCGGCGGTTGAACCGGTTGGCAAAAGTCGATTGCAACCATTGCATCCCCTGGACCAGGTTTCCCCGGGGTGTCTCGATCGCCAGATGAAAATGGTTGCGCATGACAACAAAGGCGTGGAGCAGCCAGCCCGACTTCCGGCAGGCCTCGAACAGGCAGGACTCAAATGCCGCCTTCGCTCCTTCCGAGGCGAATACGTCGGAGCGGTAATTTCCACGATTGATCACGTGGTAACAGGCCCCGGGAAATTCCAATCGCAGCTTGCGCGCCATTCACCGAGCCGGACCGCGCGCAGCGGTGAGAGCCAGAACCGAACCGTTATTCCTCCGTTATCCGCCGCGGGATGGAACAATGTTCAGCCTGACCCCCTGGCGTTCCCAACGCGGTGAGCCCCGGAATGTCGGCGTCGCTTACACCCGGGCCGCCGCTGGAGCCGCTGCCCGGCGTGTTGCCGGTCCCGGGATTCGACGACGACGGCGGCGGCACCACGACCGGCGGGCTGCTCTCGGCGTTGGACGAGGAGCTTGGACTGCTGGAATCGGAGTTGCAGGCCGCGAGCAGCAGGCTCGCACCAAGGCCGGCGAGGAGAACGGAGCGGTTCATGGACCGAGCGTAGCGGCCCCCGCAGGATGCGTTTATCCGCCCGGCGCTGAAGTTGCTGTCGGCGCGGCCGCGGATGGCTTGTCGGCGTCCGTCCTACAAAAAAGTGCCATAAATAAATCGCGGAACGCCGGACCAGCGCGGCCGGTCCCACCCGGCCAGACAAAGAACTCCGCGGACCTCGGTCCGCCGGGCTCCGGTGTGAGCCACTCGACGGGAGGCGGTCCCCACCCCGCCTCCCGTCGGGTGGATGGCCGGGCTCCCTGTGGGCAGCGAGCTTGGTCGCGATCGTCCTCCGCCCCACCCATCATACTCGTTCTCTTTCTCTCAGAACAACCACGGATCTCACGAATTGGATGCTGTAGCGGTGGCTTGGCGACTTATCCCCGCCATAGTTGAATTCAATTCCCGCCCCAGGCCGGACTGCTGCATTTGAACCACAGATGCACACAAATTAACACAGATGTGGAAAGGCGTCGGCCGCGACTATAGAGCGCCAAGCTGCTCGCGCCACTGTGGGCCGAGCCGCCAAGCTCCTCCTCCCTGTAACTCTCTCTGATCTGTGTTCATCTGTGTAGATCTGTGGTTTTACACTGAATTTCTCCGGCTAAGAGGGAAGCTCTACTCCTTCTGCAATCGGCGCTTCATGTCGGAATAGGCGGCGCCGATCAGGCCCGAAAGCGCGGTCGCGTCGAATTCGACTCCGGGGCGGACCTTGACGTGGCGCATGAGCTTGCCGCTGCCCTCCAGCAGCTTCTCCGGATCGGCCAGCTCCGCGCCAAAAAAGAAACCAACGTTCACATGGGCCTTGAAGGTGTCGACGTAGGCGAACGCGGCGTCGCCCACACACGCAGTCGGGTGGCCATCGTGCAAGACCTCGCGGACATCGTCGCCGCAAGCCCGCATGATTTCGAACCAATGCCTCGCGATCTTGCCCAACTCGCCACCCTGCAAGTGCACCCAGGTATCGACGGCGGGAGAGCGCTTGGTCGCATCAGGAAAACGGAAGAATGCGCTCATTGCTTGGCAAATATAGGGTTTCTGCAGCTGTTCAGCGGATTCGCGGAATGCGTCGGCAACGATTCACAGTGATTCCACTTCCACCTCAACGCCGCCGATCCATTTCGCCACGAGGTTGTAGATGAAGGCTCCAATCACCCCGCCGATAAAGCCCATGACCCCGTAGAGGACCGGGATGAATATGATGAAGATCGCGCCGAAGCCGAACATGAAGGGTGCCTGGGAAGCACCATTCGCCTTCGCCGCGAGGCCGCCGATGAGAAAGAACACCAGCATGAACGGAATGATCACGAGCGAGATCAGGGCGTAGGTCACTCCGAGCATCAGTCCGAGCTGGAGCGGCGCGAACTTCTTGATGCGTCTCTTGGTGGTGATGGGAGGTGGGGTGTCAGTCATGGGGTTGGCGATGAAGGTGGTGGGTGGCGCGCCTCAGGCGCGACGGGTCGCCTTGGATGCGGCCGCGAACTTCCAGGCGTTACGGAGCAAATCCCGCAATGAATCCCGATCAATGTGCGCCAATCGGACAAGGACAGTCGAATGGTCCCGGTAATGATCGGTCACATAGTAAACGCTTGGCTGCGCCTTCAACAACTTGGTCCTTTCCGCACGATCCATTCGAATCACGAGGGAATTGGCTTCGGCGGAACCGTGCAATGCCGGGCAGCAAAAGAGCTTCCCGCGCAGCTTGAGCGACGGCGCACCGTGAATCGTGCCCGGTTCGATCCCAGGCAGACCGAGGGCAAGCTCCCGAACCATGTTGAAATCGATCTTCTCTTTTTGCATGGATGCAGAACCTCGTCGGCCGGTCGCTATACTTCCGTTAGGTCGCGCGGTATGGAACAATGTTCAGCCTGACCCCCTAGCGTTCCCTTATTCCTCCGTTATCCGCCGCGGGATGGAACAATGTTCAGCCTGACCCCCTGGCGTTCCCCTAGCAATCGAGTGATGACCGCTGCGCAGCTGAGAAATGCGGCCAAAACCAAGAAAAGCTGCGATGCGCCGAAAGCGCACTTCCACCAGCCAACGAGCATGAACTCCTCTTCTCGAAGCAGAGTAAGCCCTGCACCAAGACCGGCGACTGAGAGACCAGAAATCAACGCGACGGCAACTGAGAGCTGAGTCACTGCGAGCCCTTGCCAACGGATGTAGCGTGCGGAAGCCATGGTTTCTTCGGCGAACGAGGAAGATCAGCTGCGGAGGCCACGCAAGCCGTAAGGGACAGGACGGAGCTCGCCTTTCTTCAGCACCTGCGGTCGAAGCCTCCAGGGTCCGCGGGCCGACGTCAGCTGTGGCGACTGGTTCGAAAGCCGCGAGGAGCGGCTGCTTGAGCGCGTCCGGGTAAGAAGCACACCGACCCCGGGCTTACCCAAAAAAAGGTAATCTGAAAAATCGGACGACCTTCTTTCAGCGCTAAAATCGCCGCCTGAGAGCTGCGACCGGGCTCTGACGGAAGGTTGAGCCAGGGCGTGGCTCTCAGGCGGCGATCCCGCGGCCTCTCGACCGTCACCGGTTTCTGCTGCTTCTTTTCTGGGCTCGGTCTTTTTCATTTCCGACTACGCCATCACTCCCATCGAAGCGGCGGCGAAC
>DASZRV010000035.1:0-29274 GCA_035549095.1 Lacunisphaera sp.
CCGATGAGAGCGAGGTAGCCTGCGATCTGGGCGGGCGGCACGCCAAACTTCTCCAGCACGCCCGCGGCATCCAGCACGCGCCAGCCGAGCTTGGGGTTGGCAGTCGGCGGCGGCAGCAGGATCTTGATGCGCTCGTCGACACACTGGGCGAAATCCTTGTCTGCGCTGACGATCAGCACTTCGTGGCCGGCATTGGCCAGCGCGCGGGCCTGCGAAGCAACGAGGTCGTCCGATTCGACGCCGTCCAATTCGACGCCCACCAGGCCCATGGCCCGGGTGATTTCCTTGATGACGGGCACCTGCCGCTCGAGCGGCTCGGGCGTCTCCTTGCGGTGCGCCTTGTACTCCGGATGCAAGGCCAGCCGGTCCTGCGCGCCGCCAAGGTCGAAGAACACGAGCATCGCGTCGGGCTTCTCCTGGTCCTGCAGCCGCCACAAGGTTTTGATCCAGCCGTGCAACGCCCCGGTCGGAAAACCATCGGAGCGGGTCAACTCGGGCATCCCGTAGAATGCCCGGAAGGCCATGTTATAGCCGTCAACCAGCAGCCATTTCGCCATGGCCGGAGCGAAGCGGAAACCCGCCGCGGGTAAATCATTTTCCCGGGCCGCTCAGCAAGGTGGGACCCGCACTCCGTGCGGGCCTGACCTTCACGGAGTGCAGGTTCCTCCAGTCAAAGCCCGGGTTCGCTCAAAGCACCGGAAACTTCACCCACTTCGCGCCCTGCTTCGAGCTCTTCACCACCGATTCGATGAATGCCAGGCCGGCAACACCATCGTCCACCGTTGGGAAATCATAACCGGCTTTCGGCGCCTTGCGCCCTTCGATCGCGTCGGCGATGGCTTCGCCCGCCGCCCGATAGACGTTGGCGAACGCCTCGATGAAGCCTTCGGGATGCGCGAACGGCGTGCGCGTGACCGCCTGGGCCGCGGCGCCCAGGTAGCCGTTGCCGCGACGGTAGGTTTGTGTCGGTGCGTCGGCTTTCTTGAAATAAAGCTCGTTGGGATTCTCCTGGAACCACTGCAGTGAACCCTTGGTGCCGAATACCCGGATGTTGAGGTTGTTTTCCTCGCCGCTGGAGACCTGCGAGGCGTAGATGATGCCCTTGGCGCCACTGTCGAATCGGATCAGGCAGTTGCCATCGTCATCGAGCGGACGGCCCGGGATGAAGGTCGACAGCTCGGCGCAGACTTCCGCAATCTCGAGGCCCGTGATGTAGCGAACGAGATTGTGCGCGTGCGTGCCGATGTCGCCCATGCAATTGGAGACGCCGGCCACGTTCGGGTCCATGCGCCAGTTGGAAATCTTGCCGTCCGATTCCGTCTCCAAGGCCGAGATCGCATAACCCTGCGGATACTCGGCCACAACCTTGAGAATTCGGCCCAGCCGGCCGGAGCGCACCCAGTCGCGGGCTTCCTTCACCATCGGATAGCCCGTGTAGTTGTGCGTCAGCGCGAAGACGCATCCAGTCTTCCGCACGATCTCGCGCAGCTTGCGCCCCTCCTTGAGTGTGAAGCAGAGCGGCTTGTCGCAGATGACATGGATGCCCGCCTCCAGGAAAGCCTTGGCGACCGCGAAGTGCGTGTTGTTGCGCGTGACGATTGATACAAAGTCGATTCGGCGGTCCGGCGGCAGCGCCGCCTCGGCGCGCACCATTTCCTGGTAGGTGGCGTACACCCGGGAGGGATCGAGAAAGAAGTCGGCGCCGGAGGCCTTCGACTTGGCGGGATCAGCGGAGAAACAGCCGGCGACAAGTTCCATCTCGCCATCGAGGCGCGCGGCCATCCGGTGCACCGCACCGATAAAGGCGCCGCGGCCGCCCCCGATCATTCCCATGCGTAGCTTGCGATTGAGTTTCATGGCAAAAATTCGGTGAGGCTCAGAAGGCCACCGGCTTCCCGGTGGCGGCGGACTGGTAGGCACCATCGATGATCTTCATCAGCGCGAGCGCCTGCTCCGGCGTATTCAGCGGCGGCTCCGTTCCTTCCACCGCGCGCACGAAATTCATCGCGGAGCGCACGCGGCCCATCGTCTCGTCCGGCGGCACCAGCACCGTCTGGTTCACGGTCCGCCCATGGTCCTGGGTGTACAGTTCGCAACTGTCGATCGCGGTCGAATCGATACCATCGACCCCGAACAGGCGCCGGATCAGGCCGCCCGCCCTCGTGCCTTGAAACGTCACCGACACTTCCTCGCGCAGGTTCATCTCGGCCCACGATACCTGGAACGACATCGCCTGGCCACTCTTGAAGGTCACAAACCCGTGCGCGGCCGACTCCACGTCCGTCACGCCGTTGGCGACATCCGGAATACCCCAAGGCCCCTTGAATGACTTGTCCGTGATATGATCCTGGTAAGTCCGCGCCAGCACATGCGCCGGCTCCGGGTTGCCCATAAAGTAGAGCCCGAGGTCGATCATGTGCAGCAGGTCGATCAGCGGTCCGCCGCCCGACAGCGCCTTGGTCGTGAACCACCCGCCGAAACCCGGGATGCCCGCCCGGCGAATCCATTTCGCCTGGCAGGTGTTGATCGTGCCGACGCGCCCGGCCTTGATGAAGTCCATCATCGCGTAGCTCTCGGGCCGGGCGCGGTTGTTGAAGTTGAACATCAACGTCCGCTTCGCCTTGGTCGCTGCCGTCAGCATCGCCGCCATCTCTGCGGCGTTGATCGCAGGCGGCTTTTCGCAAAAGACATGCTTGCCGGCCGCCAATGCCTGCAGCGCCAGCGGCGCATGGAACTTGTTCGGCACGATGACCGAGACGGCATCGAGGCCGGGCAGCCGCAGGAGCTCCGCCACGTCGGTGAAGATCTTGCCAATGCTGTGCTTGTCCGCCGCCCGCCGCGCGGCCGGCTCGCTGACATCGCACAGGGCGACGACCTCGGCCCCGGCCTGGCGGAAGCCGGGAACATGATAGTTGGCCATACCGCCGGCCCCGATGATGCCAATCTTTATGCTCATGCGTTATGGAGGATGGGAGGTATGAGGTGAGAGGTGTGAGAACAAGCCGGCTTAAGTGGGGATCGCCCTCAAGCCCCAAGCCTCATACCTCGTGCCTCTCTATTGGTTCTCCTTGTCAAAGGCCGCGTCGAACGCGATCGCACTGCGGGCAAAGTCGAGCTTGCGCAGGAAGGCGCACGATTCCGTCGCGCCATGTTCGCGATCCATGCGGATGTCCTCCCACTCGACCGAGAGCGGGCCCGCGTAGCCGACATCATTCAAGGCCACGATGATCTCCTCGAAGTTGATGTCGCCCCGGCCCACCGAGCGGAAGTCCCAGTAACGGCGGGCATCGCCGAAGCTGGCGTGGCCGCCGAACACCCCGACCGAACCGTCGCCATGGCCCCACCACACATCCTTCATGTGGGCGTGGAAGATGCGCCGGCCGAAGACGCGGATGAACTTGACGTAGTCGACACCCTGGTAGCCGAGGTGCGAGGGATCGTAATTGAAACCGAAGCGCTTGTGCCCCTTCACGGCTGCGACCGCCCGCTCGGCGCTGGCGATGTCAAAGGCGATTTCGGTCGGATGGACCTCCAGCCCGAAATTTGCGTTCTGCTTTTCGAACTCGTCCAGGATCGGTCCGAAACGCTTCGCGAAGTCCTGAAAGCCCTTCTCCCAATACTCCTGCGACGTAGGCGGAAACGCATAGATCGAATGCCAGATGGACGAGCCGGTGAACCCGTTCACCACCACGGGCGCCTTCTTGTCCTTGTTGCCGGGTTTCGCATCGAAGAACCGCCGTGCCGCCTTGGCCGTGAGCGCCAGCTTCTTCGCGGCGCGCTTGCGCACGCCCTCCGGCTCGCCGTCGCCCCAGACGTCGGCGGGCAGGATCGACTTGTGACGCTCGTCGATAAGGTCGCACACCGCCTGGCCGACAAGGTGGCTCGAGACTGCGAAACAGGTCAGGCCGTTGTCCTTGAGCACCTCCCATTTCTCCTTGAGGTACTTGTCGGAAGTCGCGGCGGCATCGACATCGAAGTGATCGCCCCAGCAGGCGAGTTCGAGGCCGTCATAGCCCATCCGCTTGGCGAGCGGGGCGAGCTTGGCAAGTGGGAGGTCGGCCCATTGGCCGGTGAAGAGCGTGATGGAACGGGGCATGGTGATGGAAGTTTGAAGGATGAAGGCTCAAGGATCAAGACGCCGGCGGGGCGTCTTGCATCCTGGCGCGCAGCCCAAGAAGGAAAGGTCGCCGACTCAGTGCGCGGCCGCCGCGGCCGGCTTCTTCTTTTTAAACACGGCGATGAGGATGAAGACGACCGTGAGCACGACCGGCAGCACGGCGACCTTGCCGAGCGCATCAAGACCGGCGGCCGCCTGGATCGCCGCCAGCGCGTCGCCGGTGGGCGCCGCCCCGGCGGGGGTGCGGGCCGCGATCCCGGCATCGTACCAGCGCCCGATGATCGGGAGCACGAAGCTGACGCTCAGCATGCCCGCGCCGCCGATGATGGCGAGGCCGAGGGCACCCGTCTTCGGGTAGTTCTCGGCGACGTAGCCGACCATCGTCGGCCAGAAGAAGCAGACGCCGAAAGCGAAGACCGTGGCCGCCGCGAAAAGCATCGTGCCACTCGCGTGCGACATCCAATACAAGCCGAGCGCGCTGAGGATCGAACTGGCGATGAGCATGCCGATCGGTGAAAGCCGATGGACGAAGACCCCGGCGAACAGCCGGCCAATCGCCATCAACCCGGTGATCCAGACGAGAACCAGGATGCCAGACACGCCTGCATGGGAAAGGATGTTCGGAATCCATTGGCCAGATCCGAGCTCGGTCGAGGCCGTCAGGAACATGCAAAGCACCATGAGAATGAACCCCGGGGACAGGCAGGCGGCGAACATCGAACCCGTGGACTCTCCGCGCTGGACGCGTTCCGTCTGCGGATATTGCTGGCCCATGAACATGATGAGATAGGCCAGAAGTGGCAGCAGCATGGTGGCAAACTGGACTTTCCAGCCAAAGCCGGCCGCGCCAAGTGCGTAGGCAAGCAGGCCGCCGATCACCTGGCCGCCCGGGAACCACATATGAAAGTGGTTCAATTTCGTGGTCTGGTCCTTCGGATAAAGTGTTGCGACCAGCGGATTGCAGGCGGCCTCCACCGAGCCGTTGGCGATGCCGAAAAGAAGCGTGCCGAAAAACAGGCTCCAGAAGTCCCAAGCCAGGATCGTCAACAAGATGCCGGCCAGATGGCCCACGAAGGCAATGCCGAGGATGCGCTTGAAACCGAGGCTGTCGACCAGCGGGCCGCCAAACATCATGGCGAGGGTGAAGCCCCAGAACGCCGTGCCGTTCACCCACCCGACCTGCTCGTTGGTGAGGTTGAACTGGCCGGTCCAGTCGCCAATGGCGCCACCGCGGAGGATGAAGCTCATGGCGGTGACGATCAGGGCGACACAGCTGGCGCGAAACAATCGGGACGGATGCATGGGGTATGGGGTGTGTGGTTGGTTGACGGGGCGAAAATCCGGAGAGCTCAGGAAGGCCGCCTAGGCTGGGAACCGATCGGCGGGGATTGGCTTTTCAAAACAAACGCCAGCCCGTGTAGCGGGTGAACGGCGGGGCTGCAAGCCCGACGCGATTGATATGCAATGGTCTCAGGCCAGCCCGAGCTTCTCAAGCACCTCGCGCGGCGGGCCCTTGAACTCCGCCAGCGGCATGTTGCCGACATAGCCGATGTCCTTCATGCCCTCGGGCGTCGTGTAGAACCCGCTCGCGGTCAGGTCGCGGAACTTCGCGAAAAACTTCGCGCCCTCCTTCAGCTCCGGACGCACATCCGGGAGGTGGCAGATGTCATCGCAGATCGCCCCGGCCTGCCTCTCGTCGAGATTGGCAAAGTCCTTCCCGAAGCGCCGGCGCGACTCGTCGTCGATCCAGGCCAACCCCGCCATGATGGTCTTCCGATCATTCACCTGGTCCGGGTAAGGTGAACTGATCCACTCATCGATGAAATCCTGCACTCGGAGGTCCGCGGCGCTCGGGACGGAGCCTTCCGCGGGAATGATCACGGCGCAGAGCGCGGCGGCCGTGCGGCGTTGCGCGTCGGTCATGGTCAGCGGCCAGAGGTCGCCCGGCTTGTATTCCTTGTTGAGCAACGGGTCGGTGCCGTACGGCTTGCCCGCCGGCACGGCCGCCGTTTCGGGCGAGCCGAAAAGGCGGCGATCGGTGACGGCTGCAGCCGCAGTCGCGGTCAACATCCACTTGATGGCCGTCCGGCGATCGAGCCTTGGAGTGTCGGGCAGATTCATGGTCAGAGATTTCCTTTTTTCATCTCTTCCAAGATGTGGTCGCTGGCGCGCCAGGCCAGGGCCATGATGGTCAGCGTAGGGTTCTTGTCCGCGTTGCCCACAAAGGGAGCCCCGTCGGTCAGGTAGAGGTTGGGCACATCCCAAGTCTGGCACCACTGGTTGGTCACGGACCTCTTCGGGTCGGCGCCCATGATGGCTCCGCCCACCTCGTGGATGATCTCTCCACCCTTCGAGATGCCGATCTTGTCGGATTTCTGCCCGAGGACCCGGCCGCCCATCGCCTTGATGATCGCTTCGAAGGTCGTCTCCATGTGGCGAGCCTGCCTGAGTTCGTGCTCGGACCATTGCCACGTGAATCGCAACACGGGGATGCCGTATTTGTCCTTCACCACCGGGTCGAGTTCGCAGAATGAACCCTCGTTGGGGATCATCTCGCCCCGCCCGGCATAGTACATGAAGGTGCCGAAATAGCGGCGGGCGTCTTCCTTCAGCTTCCGGCCATAGCTGCCGCGGGTGAAGCGCTCGAGTCCGGCGCCGGTCCACATGCCGGGCATGCCGCGGCCCCCGCCGAACTCGATGTGATAACCGCGTGCGAACCCGAGCTTCTCCGCCTCCTTGTACAGCCACCAGGGTGAATAGACATGACCGCCGCCGGCGCCGTCCTCGTTGTGCGGCGGCAGGCCCTCGAGCGCGGGAATCTGTCCGCTGCGGCTCGCCCCGACCGTGTCCATGATATAGCGGCCGACCAGGCCGCTGCTGTTCGCCAGGCCCTGGGGGAAACTCGCCGACTTGGAATTCAGCAGGATCCGCACGGTCTCCATGCCGCTGGCCGCCAACACCACCACCCGCGCCCTCGCGCGGCATTCGGTGCCGGTCTTCTTGTCGATGTAAACCACGCCGTCGGCGCGGCCGTTCGCATCGAGCGTGACTTCGCGCACCATGGCGTTGGCCACGATGTCAAGATTGCCGGTGCCCAGCGCCGGCGGCAAATGGACCGTGGTCGACTGGTAGTTCGCGCGGATGGCACAGCCACGCCCACACGGCGTGGCCCAGAAGCACGCGGCGCGCTCGCTCATCGCCTTGGCCAGGACGCGCTGGGCCTTCGGGTTGTTCGGGTGAATCTTCCTCGGCAGCACCTCGGGGTCCTGGCGTTGCGTGAGCACCGCCCGGTGAATGGCGAGCACCGGCACGCCGAGGGCCTTCATGTGCTTGGCCGCGTATTGCTCACTCGCCCGCGCCGCCGGCGGCGGCTGCAGGATGCCAGGCGGCGAATCGGGCGTGTTCTCGTAGCCATCGTTGTTGCCGTAGACACCGATCAGCATCTCGACCTTGTCGTAATAGGGCGCGATGTCCTCGTACGTAAACGGCCAGTCGAATCCGAGCCCGTCGCGGCTGCGCGGTTTGAAATCGTACGGCCCGTTGCGCAGCGAAATCCGGCCCCAGTGGTTGGTGCGGCCGCCCAGCATGCGGGCGCGCCACCAGAGGAATTGCTTCTCCGGATCGTCCGTGATTTGCGTGTAAGGCTCGCCCGGCACCTGCCAGCCGCCGTCGACTGTCGCGTCATGGAAGCCAAAAGGTTTGTCCGGCGTGCCCGAACCGCGCAGCGGCGCCTGCCCGTTCGTCTGGAACATCGGCGTCTCCGTCACGGGATCGTAGTAGCGCCCGGCCTCAAGCATCAGGACCTTCGCGCCTTCCATTGTGAGCGTGTACGCGGTCTGGCCACCGGCCGCGCCGGAGCCGACGACTATCACATCATAGGTCGCCTTGACCTCGCCGGGAGAAATAACGGGCACGCGTGGGGTCTCCCGCCTTAGATTTTCAGATCCTTGAGGTAGGCCAGCGAAATCGGGACGTTCTTCAGCGCGTCCGAGGTCTCGTCCTCGATGATGAAGTACGTGACGCCGACCTTCTCGGCCGTGCCGATCACGTCGCGCCAATTGATGGCGCCGGAGCCGACCGCGACGTTGTCGTCCACGGGCGCATGGCCGGTGTGGAATCCCGTCGGCGCGCCCTTCCTGATATCCTTGATGTGAAGTCCCATCCAGCGGCCGGAGTATTTCTTCAGCATCGTCACCGGATCCCAACCGCCGTGGACGATCCAGAAAACATCCATCTCGAAACAAACATTCGCCGGGTCGCAGCCCGTGATGAGGTCGTCGAGCATCGTCGTCCCGGGTTTCGTTCCCGGCAACGACTCATAGCCGTGCGGGTGGTCGCCAAATTTGACCCCGATGGCGCGGAAAGCCGCTCCGGCTCGGTTGAAGTCCTTTACGGCCTGCTCGATCTGGGCGGCCGTGATGCCGGTCTTGTCGTCGTGTGGAATCCACGGGCAGATGGCATACTTGACGCCGAGTACCTTGGCATTCTGCACCATTTGGTCGAGGTGCTTGGTGATTTCGTCGTAGCCCACGTGGGCCGAAACCATCTTGAGGCCGCGCTCATCCATCGCCGCGCGCACCTGCTCCGCGGTCATGCCTGGCACGGCCAGGCTGCCTTCGACCTCGACCAGGCCCCAGGCCTTGATCTGGTCCAGCGAGGCGAGAAAGCCCTTCGTCTTGGTGGTCTCCCGCAGGCTCCAGGTTTGCATGCCGATGTGGTCGTGGAAATCGGCCTGCGCGGTTAGCGACAGCACGGCGGAGGCGAGGAGGCAGCTGACAAGACGGGGTTTATTCATGGGGTAAGGCGAATGGGTGCCTTACGTTGATCCGTTGGCGCACCGGGTCCAACAAGAATTTTTCATGTGACGCGGCGCGCCCCGGAACATTTTGGGAACCAGTGCAGCCGAGCTCGCGACGGCCAACACCTTTCCCGGCTTGCCGCCGCGCGGGCTCCGCTCAACCGGCCATCGCTTGCGCCGGCTCGAGCCGGCTGCCGTCCGACTCCGCTTCCGGCAGCGCAGGGCATGGCAGCGGGGCGTGCCGGAATCCGGCGCGCATGGCATAGTCGATGAGCTTCGGTGTCCCGTGAAAGCCCATCTTCTCCATGATCATCTTCCGGTGCGACTGGACCGTCCCTGGCGAAATGCTCAACTGCCGTCCGATCTCCTCGTTCGTCAGCGCCCGGGAAATGCAGATCAACACATCCTGTTCGCGGCGCGAAAGCATCTTGGGAAAATAGTTCGGATTGCGCCGCCACGTGGCTTGTTCGCGCAGCACGGAGGCCGAAATGACCGTCTGGCCCTGACGCACCCGGTCGACGAGCCGGAGGAGCTCATCCAATCCGTCGACCGCGTCCCAATAGACGCCATGGCAGCGCACCTGTGTGAGCGCATAGGCCAGGTACTCATTGCAGTGGGTGATCGTGCCGATGATCGGAGCCGCCGTGACTTCCCGCAGCCCGGCGATCATGCCGGTCGCATAGAAATCGGGCATCACCAGCGACGCGAATACGAGATCGGGATTGACGCGACCGACCATCTCCTGCCCTGCAACGGCGTCCCGCTCCACGCCCACGACCTCGAAGCCCCGGCGACTCGCAAGAAAGCTTCCGAGCAGCTCCGCCTTGACACGGCTGTGCTCGATGATCGCCAGTTTCGGCCGGGGTGCGTGGTTGGTCCGGGTAGCCATTGCGAACTCGCCGCCGACCGTGTCATCGCCGGTCGTACGGCCAAGGATGGTGGCGTTAAATATATGTTATCCTAAACAGGTTTTTCGCTCGAACGATCGCGGGTTCAATTGCCGCTCGGGAGCGCTTTTTCATCTGCCGACCTCGCCGCGCGGTACGAAACTTCCGCTGGCCGCGAACGCTGCCTCAGGCCGCCGCCGGGATTAACGAGGTGGGCGGTGACAAAGATCAGCAGGTTTCTCTTCTGCGTGCTCTCGCCGCGACTGCGGAAGAGCCGGCCGAGACCGGGAATGCTCCCGAGCACCGGCACCTTGTCGCTGACCTTCTTCACATCCTCGCGCGTGAGCCCGCCCATGACCAGCGTCGCGCCGTCCCAGATCGTCACCTTCGTGCTCACCTCGCGCACGGCGAAGATCGGTTGGAAAAACCCGGAAGGCACCGTGACGGTGGTGCCGCCCGAAACCGCCACACTCTGCCCGCCGTATTCGACGAAGCCCTCGAATTCCGTGACCTTGGGATTCAGGTCGAGGCTGATGCTGCGACCGTCCTCCTCCACGGTGGGCGTGACTTTCAGTTCCACGCCGACGTTGCGCGTGGTGAACTCCTGCGGCGTGCCGGCGGTGATCGCGACGCCCGCCGAGCCGCCGCCGCTCGCGTTCCCGGTGCCGACCTGGCTTTGCACCTGCCCGAACGACTGCGGGTACCGGAGCTCCTGCGCGACGGTGATGGTGGCAAGATTGCCGGACAGGACGGTCAGTTTGGGGGCGCTGAGGAGCTCGGTGCCGGCCTGCTGCGACAGCGCGCGCACCACCGCGTTGACGTCAAACTCGCCCAGTATCCCCGTGATCGTCGCCAGCGGATTGGCCGACAAGCCGATGTTGTTGGTTCCCGGGATGGGCGGTGGATTGTCCACAATCGGCAGGTCGATCTCCCCCGAGGTCGACAACGTGCCGTCGGGATTGAGCGTTTCCGTGCCCGGCCGGATGATGGCGCCCCTTGCGCCATTGCTGTTGCTCGTGAACGCCTCGCTGAGGGACCGGTTGCTGGTCGCATAATCCGTCGTCGCCGCGCCGCTGTGCTGCGTCGCCTTCTTCCCGGCGCGCCACTGCATCCCGAGTTCCTCCAACGCGCCCTGCTGCACCTCCATGAACTTGGCCTCGATCTCGACCTGTCGGGCGTCGCGGTACCGCCGCAGAATGTTTCGGATCCGCTCCAGCTGGCGCGGGCTCTGCGTCACAATCAGCTGCGATCCATCGAAAGCGAGGGTGCTGCCGGGCACTGTATCAAATCCCACACCCGCCAGCTGAAGAAAATTGCGCATGGCCAGGCCTTCGCGCTCGACCTGCGGTCCGGCTCCTGCCGGACCACCGCCCGTCAGCGGGTCGGGCGCGGTGGCTGTCGTCACACCCGGGCTCCCCTGCCCTGTCAACCGCAACACCGTCGCGCGCGACACGGGAAAAAATTGCGTCTCGAGCGCCGCGGTCCCGCCCGCCGGACGCACGACGACCGCATCCGCCTGCACTTCATATTGGTAGCCGATCGCGTCGGTGACGAAATCGAGCACGCGTTTCAACGACAGGTTGTGCAGCGTCAGGTTGACAATCGGGCTCGCATTGGCCGGGTCGACCAGGACGATGTTGACGCCCTTCGGCTTCGTTCCGGTGCCGTCGAATTCCGCGGAGATCGCACCGAGCGAGTCCACGACATGACTGATCTCGAGGCCACTGAAGTTGACGCTCGGCAGCACGATGTGCTCGAGCTTTTCCATGAGGGCGGAACGTTCGGTCGGGTCGCTCTCCGGCCGCTCCGGCCCGGCCATGCCGCCGGGCTCGCGCCATGCCCTTTCCACCTGCTCAAGCATTCGGACACTCACTTCGGCTCGATCCTGATCCCCGCTCGCAGTTATCGCGATCGCGGGCGATTGGACGCGGACAGCGTCGCCCGACGGAGATTCCGTGGCGGTGCCCGGCGGTGATAACAGACACACCAAGGCGGTGAGGAAAACATCGCGATGAATAGTGCGCATGGGCCGAGCGAACTTACTTGGCGACGGAAGCGATCGATGCAGCCGGCGAACCCGCCGACAGCCGCGACGCCGACGAGTCGGTGCGCGCAACGGCAGACGCCGGGGGATGGAGCATGCGCATCTCCGCGTCAGTCAGCCCGGAAACATGCTTGCTGACCAGGACCTCCGGCGGATCGAGCCGGATGCGCTCGATACGATAGGTTGCGCCACCGGACGCGAAAGTGTCGCCCGGGCGCAATTCGAGCGGATGCTGGTCAATCGCCGTCGGCTTGATGACGGCAATCGGCGAATCGGTGAACGTGCGCTCCCGGCTGTCCAGGGTCACGTCGGTGCCCGTGACCTCGTCGTGCACCACCGCCTCGGCCACCAGCCTGACATCCGGTGGCGGCGTCTGCTTTACTTCCAGACTTCGCAGGACGAGGCCGAGATCCGCAAAACGTTGTCCCGGTCGCGCGAGCATGCTTCCGGGCCGGTTCGGACAGATAAAGGTGCCAATATTGTCGCCGGGATTGCCGAAATAGCCGGCTAGCTGCAGCCGATACGGCTGCGCCCTGACCGTAAGCAATTCGAGTCCGCCTGCGTCACGCGCTTCCCCGCTCGCCGATGGCGGCTTCGCGGAGAATTTCCCGGTCTTACCATCGAAGTAGATTTCCGGCGGAGTGAAGACATCGTAACTCCAGCCATCCGGAGCCGGGGCCGGCAAGGCCCACGCTTTTGTCTTCGTTTCGATGGGAATCGGATTCACCGCGGCCAGGCGTCCCGGGCTCAAGCGGAGCCCCACCGGCTTGGACCGCAGCCGCCGGAGATGGCCGGCTTGGTGCCAGCACCAACCAACACTGGCCACCAACGCCACCGCCGCGACCGCGCAAAGCAGCTTCTCGGTTGGAAATGGGAACCATCGTTTCACGATTCCGAGCGCCCCTCCTGAGGAGGAAGCAGCAACATTTCCACGATGACGGTGAAGCGAGACAGGTGGGGTGACACCACCGGCACCGGCGCGGTCGCCATGCTGTCCGATTGCGATGACTCCCGCATCCCGGTTTGAAACGGTTCAACCTCAATGCTTCGAACCGCCACGGGATCGGGCGATTCGGCCAGCTGATTCAGGAACTGCCGCAGGTTCGATGTCCGCCCCGTGAACTCGAGCCGAAACGCGTCGGTATCCATAATACCGCTTCTCCGGATTGAGAGGTTCCGATTGAAGTCGAAGAAATCCTCCGTCGCGGGTCCATCGTACCGCGTTTGCGTCGCCGGAGCAGGACCGGGCCCGGGCAATGGCAGTCGTTGCGCTCGCTCCGTCGTCGTGAGCGGGCGCTCGCGTTGCACGGCGAGCAGAGCGCCAGGCTGCGCGCGGAGGAGCAACTCCATCAGCTGCTGAACCTCGCCGCATTGGCGGGTCACCGCCGCCACGAGGTCCGGCTGCGGCCCTTCGCTGGCGAAAGTGGCGAATCCGAACCGTTCGTCCGACCTCACAGAAATTCGTGCCCGCGCGGCTTCGGTCCGCATTCGTTCCACGAACGCCGAGATCTCGAAATAGGCGTCCACGGGCTTGGCTGGGGTCGCGTCCGGGTTGGCCGCCTCGGCCGTTCCGAACCGGGGGCGCAGTTCCGCCAGCGCGCCACTCGCAGCCTCGATCTGCGCGCGTACGGCTTGTTCGTACTCCTCCGTCAGCGCCGGTGCCTGGCGGCTGAGCCGGTCGCGCTCTGACTTTTCCGCCTCCAATCGGGCCAGAGCCCGCCGCGCGGCACGATCGGTCCTATAGCAAAACCAGACCTCGACGCCGATACCCGCCAACAACACCGCGAGGCCCGCCATGGGGATGAGCTGGCGTGGCTTCATGCGTCAAAGCGGCTGTCGCGATTCCGCGACCAGCACGAAGTTGAAGCTCAGCACGCCCGGCCGGCTGCGATCAAAGCGCTCGTCCTCGACGCCGTGAACGAACGGCGATTCGTGCATGCTGGCGATCAGCGCCTTGACACGCGCGATCGTCTCCGGACCGGCGTTCCCCAATGGGTGGTCGCGGTCGAGCATCCGGCCCGCAAGGAGCAGTTTTTGCGGTGTCGAGCCGGCCGCAGGGACCACTTCGAGCCGGTCGAGCCAGACATCGCCGACACGGATCAGGCGATCCTGCAGGTCCGCCAGGAATTCCAGCCAGCGCCCGCGGCGATCCCACGCATCGTGCAGGCTTGCCAGCTGTATCTCCACGCGCGCGAGATCGCGTAGTGCCATCCGGATGCGGGTGTCGCGTTCCCGCACCGGCGCGACCGCACGCTCCATGAGCATCGCTTTGCGATTGGCTTCGTCCGCCAGCGAGCGCCAATGGATAATCGGCGGCCAGAGCGCCAGGAGAATCATGACCCCCGCGCCCACCAGCCACGGGTGACGAAGCCGGGCCTGCCACTCCCTCTTCCGAAGCGGCGGCAGCAAATTGATTTCGGTCTGGTCTTGCAGCAGGTGTAACGCTGCGCCCGCCAACCCGGGAAAATTCTGCACTGCCTCGCGAGCTCCGTTCCGGATGGCGACGGGACTGTACTCGATCGCTTGGTGCGGTTCGAATGGGTCGACCGTCAGTTCGAGCCGGCTCCCAAGCGAACGCGCCAATCCGGGCCCACCCGCGGCGAATCCTGCCACGACCAGACTCTGCGGCCTGGCGGTCGCTCCCCGGCGGCTGAGATGAAGCAACGTGCGCACAATCTCTTGGGCCAATCGAGTAACGAGCGCGTTCGTGCCAAGATCGACGCTACCTGTTTTGCCGGAGCCACTGGAGCCTTCGCCCTCACGCGCCGCGACCCCGAAGGAAAGAATGCGGGCGAAGAACCCCTCCGGTTCCACCAACAGAAGGGTCGTGGACCGGGTCCCGATATCCAGCAGCAGCGTGGCCCGCGACCCTGCCGGAATCGAATGACGAAAAGCCGCGAGCGTGCCGACTGGTGAGGGGAGCAGGCGACTCGGAGTGAAGTCCGCCGCCTCGGCCGCGGCGCACAAGCTCTCGACGTCGGCCAGCTTCGCCGCCGTGAGCACGACCTCCGGTTCACCACCGCGTGCCCCGGCATCGAGGTACCCCGAAACGATTCCGGCTGGGTCACCGGGAATGCCTTGGCTCGCCTCGTAGCGAACGATGTCTTCGCGACGGCCCGTGCCGACCGGTGGCGCTTTGATCATCTTGAGCAGCATGAGGTGCGGCGGAACGACCAGCGTCACCTCGCCACGGACGGTGATCCGCCGACGGAGCCGGGCGAGCGAAGCGGATGTTTCGTCGGCCGAACTTCCCGCCGCCGCGCCGTTTGACATCTCCGGCTCGAGGGCAAAATCCTCGAGCACGATCTGCCCGGGACGCCGACCGAACACGCCGGCGACGGTCCCGCCCGGGCCCGGCATGATCACGGTAGCGTGTGACATCGGCATGTGCCCGGGAATGGGTGCCGGGCTGCCGCCTCCGGGCAACGGTTCCGTCTACCCAATTTTTGGCGTTCCGCGCGTCGCCGGCACCGAACTATACCGTAGCCGCGCTGGAGCATCACGACAGCGTGGCCTCCTTAGGCTACGTTTTCCTCTCCGGCTCAAACGCTGCTACGAAACGATTGGGACTGCCTTAGGACGCGGTGTAGTGCGTCAGCGTCGTGCCGGGCGGCCGACCCGATGGCCCTTGGCCGCGTAGTACAGAATGTAGATGTAGCACGGCAGCGTGCAGGCGAGGAACGCCACCGGCGTTCCCACCGCCAGCGCCAACCGACCGTAGACCTGCGGCACGATGGCGCCACCGGCAATGCCCATGATCAGGAGCGCCGAGCCGGTTTTCGTGAATCGCCCGAGGCCGTCGATCGCCAGTGGGAAAATGGCGGGCCACATCAGCGAGTTGGCGAAGCCCAGCAGCGCCACCAGGGCGACCGCCGTCTTGCCGGTGCTGAAGAAGCCCGCGATGGCCAGCGCGATCCCCGTGAGCGCCGACAGCTTCAGCGCCGTCTCCTGGCGCAGGTGGCGCGGGATCATGAAGACGCCGATCGTGTACCCGGCCACCATCGACCAGAGGGTGTAGGCGGTGAGGTTCTTCGTGTAATCGAGGCTCAAACCCAAGGACCGGGCATAGGGTCCGATCACATCCCCCGCCATCACCTCGACCCCGACGTAGACGAAGATGCACACGACTCCAAGCAGCAGGTGGGGGAATTGCCAGATGCTCGTCCGGCTCCGGTCACCGCTCGCGTCCTCGTGCCCCTCGAGGTCGGGCTCCACCGCCGGCAAAGGCGAGAAGACGATCACGAGCGCCAGCAGAAACAGCACCAGCGCCATGCCAGCGTAAGGAGCGATCACGCGGTGCGAGAGGTCCTGCAACAACTGGATGCGCTCGGCGGCCGTCGCCGCGCCCTTGATGCGTGTCTCCGTCTCGCTCGCTCCCTTGAGTACGATGGCACCGAGCATGACCGGGCTAAGCGCGCCCGCGACCTTGTTGCAGATGCCCATGATGCTGATCCGGCTGGCCGCGCTTTCGATCGGCCCCAGCACGGAGATGTAGGGGTTCGACGCCGTCTGCAGCAGCGCCAGGCCCATGCCCTGCACGAACAGGCCCGTCAGAAAGAGCGCAAAGCTGCGGGCCGACGCCGCCGGCAGGAACAGGAGCGCGCCCACCCCCATGATCGCCAAGCCGAGCGACATGCCGCGCTTGAAACCGGTCCAACGCAGGATGACCGATGACGGCAGCGCCAGGCAAAAATACGCCATGTAGAAGGCGAACGTCACGAGCAGCGCCTGCGCATCCGTCTGCAGGTCGCAGGCGAGCTTGAGGAA
The DNA here is from genome assembly GCA_035549095.1 of Lacunisphaera sp. Taxonomy (GTDB): domain Bacteria; phylum Verrucomicrobiota; class Verrucomicrobiia; order Opitutales; family Opitutaceae; genus Lacunisphaera. The sequence continues at coordinate 16,614 of DASZRV010000035.1, forward strand.
CGGGATCAGCGTTCCGTTCAGCCAGGTGACGAAACCGAAGATGAAAAACAGCGCCCCGATGATGCTGATCGAGACGACCCGGCCCGCGGAATGAATCGGAGCCGGATTAACATTCAAATCGTCCATGGCGGCTGGTGCGGTGGGCTTGGGTTTATTTCGCGGTGCCGGCCAGGCGGGCGAGAGCGGCGACGATAGGCAGTTCCACCGCCGCGTGCGATTGGCCGGCCGCGGCAATCGCCGCCTCGAGTGTTGGATCTGATGGTGCACTGCCCTGCTGCCGCGCTTCGCATGCCTTCAAACCGGCGTCGCTCGCATCGCGCCAGGCCGTGAGCAACGGTTCGGACTCCGCCAGATGTGGCGAGAGCGCTGGCAACCGCGCCAGCAGATGGCTGGCGGCATCGCGCCAGCCCGTGAGCAAAGCCACGAGCGCGGAGCCCGCCTCCGGCACCGGGTGATCGGCGACGATCCTGTCGACCATCGCCGAGAACCGGCGCGCCGCCGCGCTGTCCGGCCGGGCGCAATCCGCCAGCCCGGTCAACGGCGTGAATTGGGTCGCATGCGGTTGGTGATTGGACCGCTTGTAGCCCTTCACCGGCTCGATCACATCAACGAAGGCGCGCAACGCCGCGAGATCGGCGGGAGTCGCGGCGTCACCGGCCAGCCGGCGCAGGGCCGGGTCGAGGTAACTCTCGTGCCGCATCCCCGCTTCCTCCAACCGTCGGCTGACCACCGCCAGCCGCCGATACATGTCCGGCACGTCGCGCAACTCGGCTGGCGACCACAAGCGTTCCGCAATAGCGGCCGTGCGGGGCCAGATGCGGGAGTCGATCGTTTCGGGCGTCACCCACTCGGCCCACATCGTCGCCTCGCCCCCGAGGACGAGCCGGCGCTGGTCCGCGGTGAGCGGGTTGCCGGGAGGCAGCGGGTCGTTCAGGTAATGTTTCGCCGTCGATTCGCAGAGATCGATGTAATAGCCGTTCGAAAGGATCGTTGGAAATCCGCGGCGCGTCGCGTCGGCGATCCCATCGGGTCCGCGCCACGAGTGGACGACGCTGCCAGCCGGAAGGTCGGGATGCAGGATCTCGTCCCAACCGACGAGCTTCTTCCCATTACGGGCGAGGATCGCCTGGACCCGTCCATTGAACCAGGCGTGCAGGCCGGCGTTGTCCTTGAGCTGGTGCTCGCGAATGAAAGCCTGGATCCGCGGGTTCGCGTTCCATTGCACGCCGTTGTTTTCGTCGCCGCCGATGTGCAGGTAGTCGTCGGGAAACAACGCCGCCATCTCGCCGAGGAAGCCGTCGAGCAGCTGGTAGACGGCCTCGTTCGTCGGATCGAGCACCGGGTTGAACACACCCCACTTGCGTTCAATGGCATAGGGTCCGGGCGCGCTCGCCAGCTCCGGGTACGCGGTGACCCAGCTCGTCGCATGTCCCGGCATGTCGAACTCCGGCACCACGCGGATGCCGCGCGCCGCGGCATAGGCGATGATCCCGCGCATTTCGTCCTGCGTGAAGTAATGGCCATCCGATCCGCGCTCCTGCAGGCGCGGGAATCGTTTGCTTTCGATGCGGAATCCCTGGTCTTCCGTCAGGTGGAGGTGCAGCACGTTGAGTTTCACCAACGCCATGCCGTCGAGATTCCGCTCGATGACCTCCTTCGGCTGCCAGTGCCGGCACACGTCGATCATCAGCCCGCGCCACGGAAACCGCGGCTGGTCCGCGATCACCGCGGCCGGCAGAAACCAGCCGGTGGCGTCCGATTGCAGGAGCTGCGTCAGCGTCGCCAGTCCGCGCATCACCCCAAGTTCGGTGGGCGCACGCAACCGCGCCTGGGTGGAGCCGATTTCAAGCTGATAGGATTCGTCTTCGCCCAGACGCGGCACGGGCGCGCTCGCGGTCGCGCAATCAATGACCAGGGCCGCCACGGCCGCTGATTCCGCCGGCGCATATTCCCCGGTCGGCGTTCGCGGCAAGGTGAGGCCGCTCCGCTGTTCCCAAGCGCGCAGCGTGCGGGCGACCGCGGCCGTGAGGCGCGGACTCTGGAAATTCGCCCATGCCACCTTAAATCCCGCGGTAACCGGCAGGCGCCCGGCTTCGGGTTGACACGAAGCGGGGTACGGCATGAGCGCGGCGTCGGTTGGAGCGGCTCGCGCCGGGGATTCGCTCCCGGCTAGGAGCATTCCGGATAGCAACATGGCGGTAACTGCTTGGCGGCGTCTGGTGGGGCGATTCATGAACGATGCCGCCCTGTGAGAGCGTCAATTGTCGTCCATTCCGCAAGACCAAAGGCGACCCGAGGCCGCGCGGACCGCTCGTCGCCGCCTGGCCGCGGGCGGCGTCGCCCTCTCCTCAGCTTGACACCGGCGCAGCTCGGCAGCCGCCTCCGCGTCCAGTACGAAAAGGGCGTTCGGATGCCGCTGCACAAATGAGGCCGGCACCCGGCTGGTCTCCGAACCTTCAACGGCCGCGCGCACCATCGCGGCCTTCGGCTGCCCCCACGCCAGCACGATGATGCGCCGGGCCTCGAGAATTGTGCCGGTGCCCATCGTCAGCGCACAGGCCGGGGTCTGGGCCAAGCCACCAAACTCCGCCGCAGCCAGCCGTCGCGTCATGGGATGCAACCGGACCAACCGGGTGCGCGCGACGGGCGAGCTCCCGGGTTCGTTGAAGCCGATGTGGCCGGAGCGGCCGATTCCGAGGATCTGCAGGTCGATGCCACCCGCCTGCTGGATCGCTGCTTCGTAATCCCGGCATACCCGCGCGATGTCGGCACCGACGGCCGTCCCGTCAAGCAGGTGCACGTTGCCCGCCGGGATGTCGACGTGGTCAAACAGATGCTGCCTCATGAACCGGTGGTAGCTCTGCGGCACATCGGCCCTCAGGCCGAGATACTCATCGAGATTGAAGGTGACCACGTTGGCGAAGCTGAGCCCTTCCTCCCGGTGCCGGCGCACGAGTTCGGCATAGAGCGGAATCGGCGTGGACCCGGTCGCCAGGCCCAGCACCGCCGTCCGCCCCTCCTGCTGGCGCTCGCAGATCAGCCCGGCGATCGTCCGCGCCACCGCCCTGACCGCTTCGGCCCTGTCAGCGTAAACTGCAAGCCGCACCTTTTCGCGAGGATCAGGAGGCAGCGCGGTCACGACATTCATAACGCAGGAGGATCACCGATATTTTAGTTCTCGCGCCCGGCCCGGCCAATGGCAGAAATGATGATGTTTTTACCAGAAATGACAAAGGCCGCCCCCGCCACCCTCGCCCAGCTCGTGGCGCAGCTCCCGCGTCCGCCCCATCCGCTCTTCGGGCGACGACCCGGTCCGCTGGCGCTCCCGGACAACCTCATTTGCTTCCAACGGCGCTCCACGTCCGAACTCAACCGTCCGGGCCATGGCCGCTCGCTCCATCATCGTTTTGTCCTGATCTTCGCGCTGCGCGGCCGGGTTTCCGTTTGTGTCGACGACCACGTGATCCCGCTCGGGCCTAACGAAGGCCTGCTGGTCTTTCCGTTCCAATTCCACCACTACGTCGATGCCGGCCCGCAGGACCTGACTTGGCTGTTCGTGACCTTTGACCTGCCCCAGGCGGATGCGTTGCAGGCGCTGCGCTATCGCCCGTTCCCGCTGGCCCCGTCGATCCGCGCCTTGCTGCAGCAACTGCTCGCCGCGCATCGCACGGAAGACCGGATGTCGGAACTGCCGCTGCTCCTGCTGGCTCTCCTGCTCGCCCGGATTGCGCGCCTTGCGCCCGTCTGCGCGGCTGGCACAGCCGCCGGACCGGGCGGTTTGGTGATGCAGGTGAACGAACTGGCCCACCAGCGCCGCGAACCGTTCCGCCTCCGTGAGGTCGCACGGAGCCTGGGCATCAGCCAGAGTCACCTGCGGGCCCGGTTTCGTGCCTCGTGCGGTGTCAGCATCGGGCGGCATCTGCGCCGCCTGCGCCTGGAGCGAGCGTGCGGTTTACTGCGCCTGACGTCGCTGCGGATCGCCGAAATCGCCGAGCAATGCGGCTTCAACTCGGTCTACAGCTTCAGCCGGGCCTTCGGCGCCGCCTATGGCCAGGCCCCGACGCAATACCGCCAGCGCACGCGCTCCGGCCCCGGCGCCCGCGGCAATAGATGACAAGCGTTCGTCAAGATGTGCCGAGCCAGCGGCGGGGTCATGGGCTATGCTGGGTCCTCAACCACCAACGTCCATGGCCACTCTTCTCGATCGCGTCCCGCAAAACGCCCCCGGCAAGTTCTACGTCGACACCTCGTGCATCGACTGCGACCAGTGCCGCGCCCTCGCCCCAGCCTTCTTCGGCCGGACGGAGGACGGCATGTCCTTTGTCACCAAGCAGCCCACGACGCCCGAGGAAATCGCGCTGGTGGAGGAAGCGATGGACGCCTGTGCCACGACCTCGATCGGCAGCGACGGCGACCAGGGCTGAACTCCGGACAGGACACGGCCGCGGGATTGGCGGCGGGCCGGCGGGTTCGCGCCGGCCTCAAGTTAGTAATTGCACGATCCGGACGATGGGCAGAAACAGCGCGATCACCATCGTGCCGACCACCAGCGCCAGGAAGAGAATCAGGATGGGTTCGATGAGCGAGCCGAGTCCGGCCACGGCATTGTCGACCTCCTCCTCATAAATGTCGGCGACCTTGAGGAGCATCTCCGGCAACCGGCCGGTGTGCTCGCCGACTTCGATCATGCCCGGGATCATCGCGGGAAACACCGCGGCAGCCTCGACCGCGGGCGCCACGGCCGCGCCTTCCTTCACGCGATCGTGGATTCCGGAAATGGCGCGGCCCACGCGGGTGTTGCCGCAGGCGTCGCGCGCGATCAGCAAAGCTGCAAGCATCGGCACGCCGCTCGCCAGCAACGTCCCGAACGTGCGCGCGAAACGCGCCATGATGGCCTTCAACACCAGGTCGCCAAACACTGGGATCCGGATTGCCAGCGAATCGAAAACGAACGCGCCGCGGGCTGTCCGGCCGATGCCCCGCCAGGCCAGCCCCAGCGCCACGCCGAGGGCGGCCGCCACGCCGGCGTGATGCCGGACGGTTGCGCTCGCCGCCAGGACAAATCGGGTGAGCGGCGGCAGCGGCGCACCTTTCAGCAGATCGGCAAAGATCTGGTCGAACTTCGGCACGACAAAAGCCAGCAACCCGGAGAGGATCAGCACGGCGACCGTGAGAACAATGACCGGGTACATCATGGCCGCGACGATGCGGCCATTGAGCTGCCGGGTCTTTTCCTTGAAGCGCGCCAGCCGGTCGAGCGCGGCCTCGAGCGCCCCGCCTGCTTCGCCGGCTCTCACCAGGTTGACGTCGAGCCGCTCGAAAACCCGCGGATATCGGCCGAAGGCTTCCGACAGTGTAGCACCCGCCTTGATGGACTCGGCCACGGATTCAATGATCCCGCGGAACGCGGCGTTCCGCTGCTGCCGCGCCAGGACTGCCAGCGCACGAACCAGCGGCAGGCCGGCGCGCAAGAGCGTGGCCAGTTGCCGGGTAAAGATCGCCAGTTCCTTGGTTCCGACTGCCCCGCCGAAACGAGGCAGCCATCGAACGCCCGGGCGTTGGGGTGTCGCGCCGGGAAGGTCACCCGTCAGGGATGATCCAGTGGCGAACGTTGCCACGATGCCGGTCGGATACAGGCCTCGCCCGCGCAGGAGCCCGGCGGCTTCGCGGGCGTCCGCCGCTTCGAGCGCACCGGATTTCTCGAGCCCACGTCCGTCGATGGCAGTGTAACGAAAAAGCCGCATCGTGGTCAGGTGTGTCGCAGCACTTCGTCCACGGTGGTTTGCCCGGACCATAATGCCGCCAGCGCCGCCTCGCGCAGCGGCACCATGCCGTCGGCCAGTGCCGCCTGCCGCAACTCCGCCAGCGATGCGCCGCGAGCGATCATTTCCCGCACCCGGTCCGTCACGCGCATGAATTCAAAGATCGCGAGCCGCCCCTTGTAGCCCGTGCCGCGACAGCCCTCGCAGCCCTGCCCAACGTGGACGGATCGGTCGCCGAGCCGCGTTCGGTCAAGCCCGAGACGCCGCGATTCGTTTTCCACCGGCACCACGGATTTGCGGCATGCCGGACACACCCGGCGCAACAATCGTTGCGCAACAATACCCTCGAGCGTCGAAGCCAGCAGAAACGGCGCGACCCCCATGTCCACGAGCCGCGTCGCGGCGCCAGGTGCATCGTTCGTGTGCAACGTCGACAACACCAAGTGGCCGGTCAGCGAGGCCTGGATGGCGACTTGCGCCGTTTCGGTGTCGCGGATCTCACCAACCATGACGACATCCGGGTCCTGGCGCAGGAACGACCGCAGCGCGCCGGCAAAGGTCAGGTCGGCCGCGAGATTGACGGCGACCTGCATGACGCCGTCGAGCTCGTACTCGACCGGATCCTCCACGGTCAGAAGCTTTGACTCGATCCGATTGAGGGCCTTCAGGCAGCTGTAGAGCGTGGAGGTCTTGCCCGAACCGGTCGGACCGGTGACGAGAAAGATGCCATCCGGTCGCCCCAGGATTTCTTCGATCGCGCTTCGGGTGGCCGCGGGCATGCCGAGCTGCCCGAGTTCCAACTGCACGGCCGCCTGATCCAGAACGCGCAGCACGACACTCTCGCCGAACTGCGTCGGCAGCGTCGACACCCGCAGGTCGACCGCGCGTCCACCGACCGAGATCCGCATGCGGCCATCCTGCGGCAACCGGCGCTCGGCAATGTTCAGGTTCGCGAGCACCTTGAGACGGGAAGTCACGGGCAGGGCAAGGCGGCGCGGCTGCCGCGGCAGGTCGGCCAGCGCGCCGTCCACGCGGCAGCGGATCTTGAATACGTCTTCGAACGGCTCGAAGTGGACGTCCGAAGCCTGGTCGCGAACCGCCTGGGCCAGCACCTGGTTGACGAACCGGACGACCGGGGCCTGTTCGGCGAGTTGCGCGAGGTCGGTCGCGCTCAGGTTTTCGTCATCCGCTGCTTCACCGGCCGGCGCCGGTTCGAGCAGCGCCCGATCGGCCGCAATGCTGTCCCCGTAGTACCGCTCTAGAAGGCGTCGCACTTCCGCCGGGTCCGCCACGAGCACCCGCACCTCGCGTCCAAGCAGAAATCTCAGGTCATCGACCAGGTGCGGGTTGAATGGGTCTGCGGCCAGCACGGAGGCCGCCCTCGCGTCCGCCGTCAGCGGCACGACCCCGTAGGTCCGTGCGGAGGCGGCATCCAGCAGCCCGATCGTTTCCTGCGGAAGGCTGGCCGGCGTCTCCCAGGCGACCTCGAACTCGAACTGCGCGGCGACGGCACGAACAAGATTCGGTGGGTCGATGAGCCCCTGCTCAATGAGCGCCTGGGCCAAAGACTGGCCGGCGGGCCGGTCGGACTCGTACGCCGTCCGCAAGGCCGCGGCATCCACCAGCCCGCGCTCGGCAAGCAATTCGTAAAGGGCCTGGTCGTGTCCCGCGTACATGGCGGAGATCCGGCAGCCAGGCCCGCTGCCGGAGATGAAGGGGAATTACAGCTCGCGGAGTTTGAATCCCATGGAGGTGAGCTTCTCGCGCATGGCGTTCGGCTCCTGGGATTTTTCAAGGGCCTCGTCGGCATCGATCAACTCGCGATTCACGAGGCTCATCAGGTGCGTATCGAGCGTGATCATGCCGAGCGCCGCGCCCGTCTGGATATCCGAGGGGATACGGAAGGTCTTGTTGTCGCGGATCAGCGAGCCGATCGAGGAGGTGTTGACCATGATCTCATACGCCGCGATGCGTCCGCCGGACTTCTTCTTGCAGAGCGTCTGGGAGATGACGGCGATGATCGAGGTCGAAAGCTGCATGCGGATCATCTCCTTCATGTTCGCCGGGAAGGCGTCGACAATGCGGTCGACCGTCTTGGCGGCGCTGTTGGTGTGCAGCGTGCCGAACACGAGGTGGCCCGTCTCGGCGGCCGAGATCGCGGCCTCGATCGTCTCCAGGTCGCGCAACTCACCGACCAGGATCACATCGGGGTCCTGGCGCAGCGCGCGGCGGATGGCCTCGGCAAAACTTGGCACGTCGGAGCCGACCTCACGCTGGGTGACGACGCATTTCTTGTGCGGATGGTAATATTCGATCGGGTCCTCGATCGTGATGATGTGGCCGTCGCGGTTTTCGTTGATGTAATTGATCATCGACGCGAGCGTCGTCGACTTGCCCGAGCCGGTCGGGCCGGTGACGAGGAACAACCCGCGCGGCCGGTACAGCAGCTCCTTGATCTTGTCGGGCATGCCGATGCTGCGCAGGTCGAACAGCTGGTTGGGAATCTGGCGGAGGACGAGGCCGTAGTTGCCCTTGGCCTTCAACACGCTCACGCGAAAGCGCGCCTTCTCGCCGAAGGCGAAGCCGAAGTCGGTCCCGCCATTGAGCTTCACATTCTGGATATGGTTGTCGGGCGTGATGGCCATCATGAGCGCCTCCGTGTCTTCGGGGCGCAGTTCGGGGCCGTCGATCGGGGTCATGCTGCCGCGCAGCCGCAGGCACGGGGGCACGCCCACCTGCAGGTGGAGGTCCGAGCTCTTCTGGTCCACGACCAGCTCGAGGAGGTCATTCATTTCGTAGCTCATGCGGGGGATGGGTTAAAGGTGACACATATCGCCTGCCGTCACGGAGACAACCTCCTCAATCGTGGTGAGGCCAGCGAGAATTTTGGCCAATCCGTCCGCGCGCATCCCGCCCATGCCACGGCTCCGGGCGTGCTCCCGCAAGCGGCGCGCGGTAACATTGTCGTAAATCAAGTCGCGCGCCTCGGGATCGATTTCGAGGATTTCGAACAGGCCCAGCCGGCCGCGATAACCGGTGCCGTGGCAGGCCGGACAGCCGGCGCCATGGGCGATCGCTGCACCGGCAACTTGTGCCGGCGCCAGGCCCAGCGCGTGCAGTTCGCGCACGGAGGGAGTGTAGCTGCGGCGGCAACCCGGGCAGATGCGGCGGACGAGCCGCTGCGCCACGGCCGCGCGCAACGACGCCGCCACCAGGAAGGGTTTTGTGCCAAGGTCGACGAGGCGCGTGACCGCGGTGGCGGCATCATTGGTGTGCAGGGTGCTGAAGACCATGTGGCCGGTCAGGGCGGCGTTCATCGCGATCTCCGCCGTCTCGCGATCGCGAATTTCGCCGAGCATGATGACGTTTGGCGCCTGCCGCAGCATCGCGCGCAAAGCCGCGGCAAAGGTCATCCCGATCGTGGCATTGACCGGCACCTGGTTGATGCCGGGCATCTGGTACTCGACCGGCTCCTCCACGGTGATGATCTTGCGATCCGTCTGGTTGAGCCGGTGCAGCGCCGCATACAGGGTCGTGGTCTTGCCCGATCCCGTCGGGCCGGTGACCAGCACGAGGCCATCGGGCGATGCGATCAGTTGCTCGAATTTCGCCTGATCATCCGCCTGGAATCCCAGCTCGGACAACTGCGGCTTCACCTGGGCCCGATCGAGCAGCCGCATGACCAGCCCTTCGCCCTGAGTGGTCGGCAGCGTCGCGACGCGCAGGTCCAGACACCGGCCGCCGGTTTCGATCCGGATCCGGCCGTCCTGCGGCACTCGTTTCTCCGCAATGCTGATATGGGCCATGATCTTCAGGCGCGAGATGATCGCCGGTTGGAGGCGCTTCGGCACGGCGTCCGCCTCAATCATCACCCCGTCGACGCGGTAACGCACGCGCAAACTTCGTTGGAGCGGTTCCAGATGGATGTCCGACGCCCTCAACCGAACCGCCTCCTCGATGATGCGGTGCACCAACCTGATGAGCGGAGCATCAGAATTGCTCGCCGCCCCTGCGTGAGTGCGGTCCGGCGCGGGCATCGCCTGTTCCAAGGGCTCGGCCAGTGCCTCCTGCCCCGCAGCCGGGCCGTAATGGCGTTCGATGCTCTGCCGAATCTCCTCCGCCGGGGCCAGCGCCGCCTGGACGGGCGCGCCCGCATGGTAGCCAGCGGCGTCGAGCACGTCGACCGCGAGCGGGTCGGCAATCGCCACCTGCAGGACGCCGCCCTCGCGGGCAAAAGGCATCACATTGTTCTCGCGCACGAACGCGGGCGGCAGCATCGCCACGATCGCGTCCGGTACGGTCCGCGACACCAGCGTGACCGTCGGCATTCCCACTTCCTCCGCGACGCCGCGGGCCAGCCGGCTGTCATCAATCGCCCCCTCCGCGATCAAGGCGTCAATCAAGCCGGCGCCGGCGTCGGTGTCGGTGCTCGGATTCCCGCGCCGTTGCTCCGCCGCCTCCAGCCGGCCCCGATCCAGCAGATTTCGGGCGAGGGCAATCCGGAGCAGTGGGTTGTCGGGGGTGGTCACGGCGTGGGTCGATCCCGCGCCCCCTCGCGTGGCCCCGGGCGAGCGGCGGGAAATCAGCGGTTCAGGCTCAGCAGGAACTCGGCATTAGTCTTGGTCTTCTTCAGGCGTTGGATGAGCATGTCGAGCGAATCGGCCGCTGGCACGCCCTGCATGGCGCGGCGCAGCGCATACACGCGAAGCAGCTCCTCCGGGTGGTAGATCAGCTCCTCCTTCCGCGTGCCGCTCTTGTCGATGTTGAGCGCCGGGAAGATGCGCTTGTTCACCAGGTCGCGATCGAGGTGGAGCTCCATGTTGCCGGTGCCCTTGAATTCCTCGAAGATGATTTCGTCCATCCGGCTGCCGGTGTCGACGAGCGCCGTGCCGAGGATCGTCAGGCTGCCGGCCCCCTCGATGTTGCGGGCGGAGCCGAAGAAGCGCTTCGGCTTCTGGAGGGCGTTGGATTCGAGGCCGCCCGACATGATCTTGCCGGAGTTCGACGCCAGGGCGTTGTAGGCCCGGGCCAGCCGCGTGATCGAATCGAGCAGGATGACCACGTGCTCGCCGTGTTCGACGAGGCGACGGGCCTTCTCGATCACCATCTCGGCGCAGTGCACGTGGCTCTCGGGCGTTTCGTCGAACGTCGAGCTCACGACCTCGCCCTTGCAATGGCGCTTGAAGTCGGTGACCTCCTCCGGACGCTCGTCGACGAGCAGGATGATCAACTTCGCCTCGGGAGAATTGGCCGCGATCGAATTGGCCATGTTCTGCATCAGGATCGTCTTGCCGGTCCGGGGCGGCGCCACGATGAGACCGCGCTGGCCGAATCCGACCGGCGTGATGATGTCGACCATGCGCATCGAGACGTCCTTGGCCCCGGGCTGCTCCAGGATGATGCGCTTGAGCGGATAATAGGGCGTGAGTTCCTCGAATGGCGGGATCTTGGAGATCTCGGACGGTTTTCCGCCCATGACCTTGCGGATCGCGACCACGGCCGGGCAGCGGTCGTTGCCTTGCGGCGGCTGCAGCTGCACTTCGACGGCATGCCCGCGCTTCAGGCCGAAGTGTTTGATGAAGATTTCCGGCAGGAATGCGTCCTCCGGGTACAGCCGGTAGTTGACGTCCTCATGCACGACGAAGCTGAGGCCGCGATCCGTCATGTCGATGTAGCCGCGATCATAGAGCGGCACCTTGTGCTCGGTGATGTGCTGGAAAATCTGCGTGATGAGCTGCCGGCGATTCGGCGCGCCTTCGAATTTCACGTCCAGCTTTCGGGCGTAAGTTGTGAGGTCGGCCAGGTTCAGCGCGTAGAGTTCGCAGAGCCACACGGGATCTTCCTTGCCGGCGATCTCGTCAGCCAGCTTCTCCAAGGCCGCGAGATCCTGGAATCGCGCCGGGTCGGGCAGGTCGCCGTAATGGACAACTTCCTTCGGTGGTCCGGGCTGCGGTGGATGCTTCGGTCCCTGGAAATTCTGGTTGCCGCCCCATTTGCCGCGGAAGTGCTTGCCGCGTCCGCGCCGGCCAAACTTGCCGCCGTGCTGGAACTGCCCGCCGTTGCCACCATCGTTGTATCCGCCCTCGGCCGGCGGTTGGGCTCCGTCAGCCGGAGCGCCGTTCTCCGTTGCCGCGGCGCGGGGAGAGTCACCATCGGGCGCGGCCGCCGCGGGTTCAGGAGTCGGCGGCGGTTCAGGTGCCGCAACGGGCGCAGGCGGCGGAGAGGAAGCGGCGGGTTCGGCCCCTTCCGGTTCGGCTTCCCGGGCGGGCGCCTTCTTGCTGCTGCGGTACAGGCGCGAGCGCGCTGGGCGCCTGGCTTTGACCGATTCGCCGGAGGCGTCGTCGGGCGCGTTGCTTTCCTCGTCGGATTTAGGCGGGACTTCCATGAAATTGGCCGTGGGGCCTTTCGGATTGGTTTTTCAAGAGGCGGTCGGCCAAGGCATTGACCTGTTCTCGCAAAAAGTCGGTTGAGCCGTCGTTAAGGAGAACATGGTCTGCCAGGTCGCGTTTGGTCGCCAGTGGCAGTTGCTTGGCCAGGCGCTGGCGGGCGATTTCCGGGGGGATGCCGCGTTGCTCCAGCCGCCTCAGTTGTTGCGCCGAATCTGCGGTAACACACACCGTGAAATCAAACCAATTCTCCAACCCTTTTTCGAAGAGCAGCGGCACCTCGACAATAAAGGACGTATGCCGCGCCTGGCTGAACACCTCCCGCCAGCGCGCCAGCAACCGGGGATGAACCAGATCCTCCAGCCAGGCGAGAGCGGCGGGCTCCTTGAAAACAATCGCAGCGACTCGATCGCGCCGCACGGTTCCATCCGCGCCGATCACTTCCGGCCCGAACCGATGGCGAATCGCCTCGGTCACGCCCGGCGCAGGAAAGATTTCGTCGCGGATCATCTG
>DASZRV010000036.1:0-55067 GCA_035549095.1 Lacunisphaera sp.
ATTCCCATTAGTTGTGGTCAAGGTTCCGGGCATCCACATCCTGTGGTGGTCGACAACGTGTCAGGAAGTTTTGGCAACTAAGGTTCGCCAGCGGCTTTCGTCCGTCTCTAGACCACGGGACACACACCTTTTTTCCCAGAAAAAGCACTCTCGCACTGCCATGCAAAAATCGTTTTCCGTCGGCGCCAAGACCTTCGTTCTCGACCAGGAAAAAGCCGAAGCCGCCTTCGCCGCCAAGAAAGTCATCAACGGCCGCCAGGTTCCCTACTTCAATATCCTCCCGCTGAAATTCCAGTGGGCGTACGACCTGTACAAGACCATGAAGGCGAACCATTGGGAGCCGGAGGACATCCCGATGGGCAAGGACATCGAACAGTGGCGCGACCCGCGTCTCGTCACCGATGTCGAGCGCTGGATCATCCGCATGGGCATCGGCTATTTCTCGGCCGCCGAAGGCATCGTGGGCGACAACATCCAGCACGTCGTCCGCGAGCTCGTCACCGCACCCGAGTTGAAGCTCGTCCTCGGCCGCCACGCCCATGAGGAGAACATCCACGCCGACTCGCTCCTCTACATGATCTCGTCGCTCGGCATCAACCCGCACGAATGCGAGGCGATGTTCGAGGACATCAAGTCGATCGAGAAGAAGAACGAGTTCGTCAACCGCGTCTCGCGCGACCTGCGCCGCGACATCGACCTCACGCGCCCCGAGAACAAGCGCCTCCTGGCGAAAAACATCTTCGTCTTCGGCCAGTGCATGGAAGGCACCCAGTTCTACGGCCTGTTCGGCATGGTGCTTTCGCTCTATCGCCAGAACAAGTTCCCGGGCATCGGCCAGATGTTCCGGTACACGCTGCGGGATGAGTCGAACCACATCGAGCTCTTCCGCAACCTGTTCATGGACCTCGTGAGCGAGAACCCGGAAATCTGGACGCCCGATTACAAGGAGGAACTCCGCGCAACCATGGCCGAGGCCGTCACCCTCGAGAAGGACTTCATCCGCGACTGCCTGCCGGTCAATTCCGTCGGGCTCGCGATCGAGGATTTCACGGCCTACATCGATTACATCGCCGATCGCCGCCTCGAAGGCTGCGGCCTGAATCCGTTGAACCCGGGCATCAAGAATCCCCTGCCGTGGCTCGCGGAGATGATGGACATCAAGAAGGAGCAAAACTTCTTCGAGGGTCGCGTCACCGAATACCAGAAATCCTCCGCGCTCGCCGTCGCGAGCGACGACGAGCTCTAAACAGAGCCGTCACAACCCCTCAACCGTTCCACCCCACTTTTTGCCATGAACCCGCCGTCCATCGCGCAAGATCTTGCCCTTAAGAAACTTACAAGTGCCCCGAAAGACCAGAAGCCCAATTACAACTGGCGCGATGTCCTCCGCGACGAGGAGGTCCCCGTGCCCGAGGTGCAGGTCCTCTGCCCCCATGGCGAGGAGCGTTTTGACCTCAGCGAGGTCGCCGACACCGTCGGCCGCTCGCTCGCCAATCTCATGCTCGCCCGCGGCGAGAAGGACATCTTCAACGAAAAGAACCAGCGCTTCGTCGCCGATGTGACCCGCGAGGTGGCATCCAACCTCACGAAGCGCGCCCTGATGCGCGGTCCCGTCCGCGTGTCCCTCCACGACCTCTACGTGCTCATCGAAAAGACTCTCGTCGACAACAACGCCCACGACGTCGCCAAGAGCCTGCTGCTCAAGCGCGCCTCCAAGCTCAACGTCGCCCAGGAAACCCATGGCGTCACGGTCAAGCTCATCCGCCGCAACCACCAGGTCGTCCCTTGGAACGAGGCCAAGATCGAGATCGCCGTCCGCAAGGCGTTCCTCTCCCTGCAAAAGGATCCCTCACCCGCCACCGCCATCACCCGGGCCGTCACCGAGCGCGCCTTGATGCTCAAGCAGGCCTTCCTCCATATCGAGGAGGTCCAGGACATGGTCGAGGAGGAGCTGATGAAGGCCGGCCATTACAAGGTCGCCGCCGACTACATCCTTTACCGCGCCACCCGCGCCGCCGCGCGCGAGGCCGCCGCGCCGGAAGCCGCGCCCGAGGCCGCCGCCGCCCCCGCTACCGGCCAGCAGAACTCCATGGTCGTCGTGACCAAGGCCGACGGCACGTCGTTCCTCTGGGACGGCCTCGACCTCAAGAAGCGCATCGAATTTGCCTCCATCGGCCTCGACCTCTGCCTCTCCGCCGAGCAGATCGAGTCCGAACTCCGCCGCGCCCTCTTCGACAACATCGGCCTCGGCGACCTCAACAACACGATCGTTCTCAATGCCAAGACCCTGATCGAGAAGGACGCCGACTTCGCCAAGTTCGCCGGCCGCATCCAGCTGACCTACATCTACGAGGAGGTCCTTGGCTGGGACATCGTCAAGGACGGCATCGGCGCCCTCAAGCGCGCCCACCAGCAGGCTTTCGCCAAGTACATCGACCACGGCATCGCCATTCGCCGGCTGGCCCCGCGCCTCAAGGAATACGATCTCGCCAAGCTGGCCGAGGCCCTCGACCCGACCGCCGACCTCGACCTCGACTTCCTCGGCGTCCAGACCCTCTACGACCGCTACCTGATCATCGACAAGACCGGCAAACGCTCGCGCCGCATCGAGACGCCCCAGTTCTTCTGGATGCGCGTCGCCATGGGCCTCTTCCTCGACGAAAAGAAGCGCACCCGCGAGGACTGGTCCATCCGTCTCTACGAGCTCTACAAGTCCCGCCGCTTCTGCAGCTCCACGCCGACTCTCTTCAACTCCGGCACGCTGCACTCCCAGCTCAGCTCCTGCTACCTTTACTACGTCGACGACTCCATTGAGGGCATCTTCCAGCGCGGCATCGCCGACAACGCCTACCTCTCCAAGTGGGCCGGCGGCCTCGGCGGCTCGTGGACCTCCGTCCGCGGCACCGGCGCCCACATCCACGGCACCAACGGCGAGTCTCAGGGCGTCATCCCTTTCCTGAAGCTCCACAACGACCAGCTCGTCGCCGTCAACCAGGGTGGCAAGCGCAAGGGCTCCGGCTGCGCCTACCTCGAGTCCTGGCACAACGACATCTTCGAGTTCCTCGAGCTCCGTCGCAACACGGGTGACGATCGCCGCCGCACCCACGATATGAACACGGCGAACTGGATTCCCGACCTGTTCATGAAGCGCATGGAGGCCCGCGAGCACTGGACCCTCTTCCGCGCTAACGAGACGCCCGACCTGCACCACCTCTACGGCCGCAAATTCGAGGAAGCCTACCTCCACTACGAGAAGCTCGCCGAGGAAGGCAAGATCACCGGCCACAAGATCGAGGCCCTGGAGCTCTGGAAGAAGATGCTCTCGATGCTCTTCGAGACCGGCCACCCCTGGATCACCTTCAAGGATCCCTGCAACGTCCGCTCCCCGCAGGACCACGCCGGCGTCATCCACTCCTCCAACCTCTGCACGGAGATCACGCTCAATACGTCCAACGACGAGACCGCCGTCTGCAATCTCGGCTCGGTCATCCTCGACTCGCACCTGAAGGCCGACGGCTCGCTCGACCTCGAGAAGCTGCGCGAGACCATCCGCGTCGCCGTTCGCGCGTTGGACAATGTCATCGACATCAATTACTACCCGACCGAGGCCGCCAAGCGCTCCAACAGCCGCCATCGCCCGATCGGCCTCGGCGTCATGGGCCTCGCCAACGCCCTCTATGTGAAGGGCGTGCCGTTCGCGTCCGAGGCCGCCGTCGAGTTCAACGACGAGTTCATGGAGGCCATCGCCTTCTACGCCTATGAGGCGTCGTCCGATCTCGCGGCCGAGCGCGGCAGCTACTCGACCTACAAGGGCTCGAAGTGGGACCGCGGCCTGCTCCCGCAGGACACCGTCGACCTCCTCGAGCAGGAGCGCGGCGTGCCGATCCAGGTGCCGCGCGGCGCCCGGATGAACTGGGAGCCTCTCCGGGCCAAGATCGCCCAGCAGGGCATGCGCAACTCCAACGTTCTCGCCATTGCCCCGACCGCGACGATCTCGAACATCACGAACACGTCGCCCTGCATCGAGCCGACGTACAAGAACCTCTACGTGAAGAGCAATCTCTCCGGCGAGTTCGTCGTCTTGAATCCGTTCCTCGTCCGCGACCTCAAGTCGCGCGGCCTCTGGAACCAGGAGATGAGCGACGCCCTCAAGTACTTCGACGGCGAGCTGGCCGACATCGAGGCCATCCCCGCCGACCTGAAGGAGAAGTACCTCACGGCCTTCGGCATCGAGTTCAAGTGGGTCATCGCCGCCGCCGCCCGCCGGCAGAAGTGGATCGACCAATCGCAGAGCGTGAACCTCTGGCTCAAGTCCCCGGACCTGAAGGTCCTCAGCCACATGTACCGCTCCGCCTGGCACGCCGGCCTGAAGACAACCTATTACCTCCGCTCCCTCGGTGCCTCCAACATCGAGAAGGCCACCCTCACCGTGAAGAAGGAAGTGCGCGGCGTCACCGGCGAAACCAAGGCCCAGACCGCCGCCCGCGACGCCGCCGAAGCTCAGGTTTCAGGTCTCAGCCCTCAGGTTTCTGCTGCTAAGAAGACCTACACCGAGGAGGAAAAACGCGTCTGCTCCATCGAGGCCATGAAGAACGGCGGCGAGTGCGAAGCGTGTCAGTGAAAACCTAATCAATCTAGACACGACTGGGAATCCTGATTGCCGTCTACCCGTACAATCCCTCTGCGCCAAGCCAAAGGGGTCCGCGCACGTTGTCAGTGGTTGCCTGCCGGCCGATTCAGCAGGTAGCCCAACGGGTCAGGTTGCTTTTCCCCAATCACGGCCAAGCCAAAGGGGTCCGCGCACGTTGTCAGTGGTTGCCTGCCGGCCGATTCAGCCACACGGCCCGGTCCTTGATCCCGCGCTCGACTCTTCCCTCGATTCCCGCGACGGTGGGTGACCTCGAGATTCCACCCCTGCAACGAATACCCCCGCGATCCGTCGCTAGCCCAACCGCCACGATCGCATGGCCTTCAAGATTCAACCCGTGCCCTCTTCCTCAATTCGCCCCATGAGTACAAAGCTCAAAGTAATAGTCGCGCTGGGTTTGGCCGGCGCCTGGCCGATCACGATGTGCGCGCAAGCCAAGGCGGCCTCGGCCGCGCCAGCCAAGCCGGCTCCGGCGGACGAGAGGGCTGCATTCTTTCCGCCGAAGATGCAGAGCTTCGCGCTTTATGGTGACGCCGCCCTTCCGAACTCCAAGCCCGGCCCCAATGAAGAATCCGGCGCGGACAAAGGCTGGATCCAGAAAGTCTCGCAGCCCACGATTCAGGTTTATCTGCCGGCCCGAATCAAAGCCACGGGAGCCAGTGTGGTGATCTTTCCCGGCGGCGGTTACGCCGGCCTCACGTGGGATTTCGAAGGCCTTCAACAAGCCAGCTATTTTGTTGATCACGGCATCGCCGCCTTCGTCGTCAAATACCGACTCCCGAGCGACCAGACGATGATCGACAAATCAATCGGCCCCCTGCAGGACGCCCAGCAGGCGATGCGATTCGCCCGTCAGCATGCAGCCGGATGGAACCTCGCCGCCGACCGCATCGGCGCCATTGGCTTTTCCGCCGGCGGGCACCTGGCCGCGACGCTGGCCACGCACTTCGACAAGGACTACGTCGACAATCTCGATCACATCTACCTGCGTCCCGACTTTCTGGTCCTGGTGTACCCTGTCATCAGCATGGATGCCAAGATCACCCACATGGGTTCGCGTATCGCGCTGCTGGGCGATCACCCATCGGAAGAACAAATCCGGCTCTTCTCGAATGAGCTGCAGGTCACCAAGGACACCCCTCCCACGCTGATTCTCCAGGCGGCCGACGACCGGTTGGTCGATGTCGACAACAGCGTCGTATTCTTTGAGGCCCTGCGGCACGCCGGCGTTTCCGTCGAAGCCCACCTGTTTGAGAAAGGCCAGCATGGCTTGTTCCTCATGCCGCGTGATCGCTGGCAGGGAATCATCTTTGACTGGCTGACGGAAAACGGGTGGCTGTATCCGCGGGTGAACAAATACTGAGGATTACCCAAAGAAGCGACACACCCCGTCGCTTCGCGCCACCCCTCTTGTTAGAGGGGAGCCAGACCAACGCAGACGAAGGTCCCCTCTAGAAAGAGGGGTGCCCGACAGGGCGGGGTGTGTACGGAGCCTTACTTCGCCTTGAAGCCCTTGCCGGTTGCGGCCCAGTAGATGCCGCCGTAGACGTGGTGCAGGAAGACCGGATCCGACCAGGTGGCCGGCAGGTGACCCAGGATCGTGGTGAATGAGCGCCCGCCGTCGTAGTCGTGATACCAGGAGATGGGATGAACTTCGCCCATGCCGTCACCCTTTTTGGTGCCCCAGTCGGCATGAGGATTGTAGGTCGATTCATCGACCGTCAGCAGAATGTGGCAGTCCGCCGGCAGCGGGGTCTTGAACTGGTACCACTCCTCGGTGCGGAGCGACCGCGGTGCGAACCGGTCCATGCCCGGAAAATTGGGATCCTGCACCACGACGGTCGCCGTCTGCACGGCCGGGTGGATGAGGAAGGTGGTTCCCTCCATCTTCGTATACCACGCCCAGTCGTATTCCGTGTCGGTGCCCGTGTGCAGGGAAACGAAGCCTTTGCCCGACTTCACAAAGCGCTCGACGGCCGCCTGCTCGTCGTCGTTGAGGATGTCGCCCGTCGTCAGCGCAAAGATGATGACTTGGTAGCCGGCGAGCCCCTTGTCGGTCAGGACCGCGTCCAGCATGTTCGGCCAGACCAGATCGAAATCGTGCAGCTTGGCGAGGCCTTGGAGAGCGGGAACGGCGGCCTCGATCGAATCGTGGTGCCAGCCGGCGGTATTCGTGATGAGGAGCGCCTTGAACTGGGCGGCGAAAGATCCAGCCGTCGAAGCAACGAACAGAACAGCGAGGGTAGCCAATGCACGTGGTTTCATAGGCCGGACATTCGGGCAAACCCGCGGGCAGAAAACGAATCAATTCTCCAGGTGCGGCCTGGGAGGGTCAGCCTGTTGCATGTTGCCCAGAATTGAATTCATCGCGGGGCCCAAGCCCGAGGTCAGGCTGAACATTGAACCTGGAATGTCGAGGGGATCGCGAAGGAGCTTGGGGGCGTCGATCGATTCCAACGCCGTGAATAAAACCAGGTGGAGTCATTGGCCAACGCTGGGAGACGACCTTAAATCCTTGGCGCTCCAACGCACGTTGCTTGTGCCAGCAAGGCTGCGGTCGGAGATTTCACGACATGAAATTCCTCCGCTTCCTAGATCCGAACAGATGGATTCTTTTGCTCGCCGTCGTGCTCGGCTGTCTTCTCCTGTGCGCTGGCTGCGCCCATCTCTCGAAGCCCACGATCGGCATTTCCGGCTCCGACGAGACCCGGCCCTTGAGCCGACCGTAAGGCGCCCTGACTGCCCAAGCCACCGGAGTCCGGTCGCGGACATTGTTGGCTCGCCATACATCCTCAACCAGCCCGGGACTTGGCCGGCTACGCATCCCGCAATTTCTGACCGGCTACCGGGCCCGACTTCCTGACAACGTGCTGTCAGCAGTCTGCGCCGGAATCTCGTTCTCCCCTCGCCGGGCCGCAGCCGAGCCCGCAAGCTCGGCGCATGGATACCGCCCTGATCGAACAAACCGCGCAGGCTGCTGCCGCCGGCACCATCCCCTTCCCCACCGTGGTCGAAAACCTCGTGACCGCCGGCGTCGAGTATTACCACATCGACTACGTTCGGCATCTGCAGACCTGCTACTCCGGTGCCGAAGAAATCCACGTCACACCCCTCGATTTCAACGTACCGGGAGTCGCGGAGAATTTCGATGCGGCCGCCCTCGTGGCCGCCATTCGCGACAGCCAGCTGCGCGGCCAGGAATTTCCCGCTTTCTGCGATCGCGCCGTGCAAGCAGGAGTCCAGGGCTACACCGCCTTCCTCCGGGGAAAACGGGTCGTCTACCTAGGCCGCCAAGGCGACCAGCACACGGAATGGTTTCCCGGTGCCGGGCCCTGAGCGGTCCATTCAATCGCTTCTCCGGCGAAGCCGGAAAAAGGTACGGCGCAACCCTGGGCGATCGAACCGGCAGGGCGCGTCGTTTCGGTATCAGGCGGGAAGCGGACCGACGTAACGGTAGGTGTTCATGAGCACGCCGGTAGGCGTCGCCTTTGTGCCGATGTACTCGAGCTTGCGCGCATCGACGCGGTCCGAAAGGAGGCGTTTGCCCCGGCCGAGGAGAACCGGATAAACCAACAGCACAACCTCGTCGACCAGTCCGTGCCCGAGCAGTTCGGACGTCAGCGTCGAGCTTCCCCAGACGACCAGGTCGGGACCGTTGCCGGATTTGAGGTTGCGAACGCTCGCGATGACGTCCGCGCCCAGTCCCTGGACCGGCCCCCAGCCGAGGCTCTCCGGCCGGTGGGTGGCGACGTATTTCGTGGCGGCGTTCAGGATGTTCGCCATCGGCGTGTTTCCCGCCTTCGGCCAGTAACCGGCCCAGATGTCGTAGGTGCGGCGGCCCAGCAGCAGGTCGAGGCTGGTGCCATGGGCTTCGATGACGGCAGCCAGCCCCGCCGCGCTTCGATACGGCGCCGTCCAGGCGCCATAGGTGTAGCCGTCCTCGTGCTCGATCACGCCGTCCAGCGAGATGTGTTCGAAGATTTTGATCTTTCTCATGGTGGTGGCTCTTGCAGGGGTTTCGTGGTTCGCAACATTTCAACGGTTGAAGCGGATCGTTTCGGACACCTTCGGCCCGACCGGTGGATCCGCCGTCCCTTTTGCGCGCGGGGCCGGTCGCCCCGATGGATTTGCTGCCAGGAACAACCCGTGGGGGGCGGCTACCTTCATTCTCCGGCCATTTCCGGGGGTTTGATGGGTGCGAGCAAGCGATCGAGCTCCGCCTGCGTCGGGTTGCGGATCGAGCGCACGGTGAGGACCGCCGGCCCCGCGGGGAGCGCCACTTGGGTCGGCGTGTTCACCTTCAACCCGAGCAAGGCGGCCGCCAGAGGCGAGTTGTGCGGCAGGCATTCGATGCCCGTCTCCGGATCGGTGCCGGTTTCGCCATACGTCGCGACGAAAAACGTGAAGCGGTGCTTCCGATTCGACCCCACATCTTCCTTCTCGATCTCGGCCACATGGCCCAGTTGCAGGGTGTCCGTCGGCTTGGTGAGCCAGCCCGCCGGGTCGACTTCGATGAACGTGTTGCGGAGATAGAACCGGTCGAGTTCGTCCATCTTGCGATCCACCGCCCGGATTGCGTCCTTCGCGGCTTTGAAGCCGAAGTTCTCCCGCAGATCGCCCTGGCTGTGCGCCTCGACCTTGTCCTGCACCAGCTCGGCGCGCTTCACCTTCAGGGCCGCAAATTCCTCCGCCAGCACGCGGTTGAATCCCGCGCGGACGTAAATGACGGCCGGGGCCGGGGTGGGAACGCGAAAGATGCGCTTGCGACGCGGGGGTGCCATGGAGCGAACGTCACCCTCCAACGAGCAAGAGGACGCTCCCGCCGTCAATGGGCGATTCTCAAATCAATCCCTCCAGGCTGGGAATACCCCGCGCGAAGGAAGACGTCCGATCCGGCATTTCGGGCAAATCCGCCGCAATCAAGTCCCGCACTGGGCTTGCGCTCCCCGGGCCCTTTCCCCGAGATAGCCGGGCACCCCACCCGACATGAAATTCCCGGCCGTCGCTCTCGCCCTGATTTCCGCCGCCACCGCCTTCGCCCAAACCCAGGAAAGAGGACCGTATACCGTCTACCCGATCATATCGGGCGTCGTCCGCATCGAGGATTCCAACCGGAGCAATCCCGCCGGTGTCCACCCCGATCCGGATGGCAAGACGACGGGCTTCAACAACTGCTCCGACATGTACCTCATCGTCGGCCGCGACCAGGCGCTGTTGGTGGACCTGTCCAATTGGATCAAGTGGGACGCCACGGCGGTCGCTTCCCTCCAGGGCCTCGTCAGCGAGGAAATCGGGGGACGAAAATTGCTCGTCACCGTCACGCACAATCACGGCGACCACACGGGCATGCTGCCCGCCTTCAAGGACAACCCGAAGGTCACCTTCTGGATCCAGACGGACGAGTTCAAGGGACGGGAGCTCTTTCCCGCCGACCGCACGATTCCAATCGCCCGTCATCCGACGCTCGATCTCGGCGGCGGCTGCGTCGTGGATGCGCTGGAGATTCCCGGACACACCGACCATTCGACCGCGTTTTTCCTGCGGGGAAAGAACCTCCTCTTGAGTGGCGACGGCATCGGCTCGGGCCACGGTGTTTGGCTCTTTTCCGCCCGAGGCTTCACGCAATACCGCCAAAGCGTCGACCGGCTGATCGCTTATATCCGGAATCCGGCCCATGAAATCGACGAGCGCAAGCTCGTCGTCTATGGCGGCCACTACTGGCAAAAGCGCGAAAAGGAAAAGCTCACGATGCAGTACATCCTCGATATGCAGCGGCTGATCGGCGAGATCAAGGCCGGCACGGCCCGTGAGGAGAAAGTTTCCTTCGGTCCCTATCTCGACACGAACTTCATCTCGGGTGAGGCGACCATCACCTGGAACAAGGCGGACGCCGAACGTTTCAAGGCGGAATAGTCGGCCGCCGCGCATTGGCACCTTGACGCCCGACTTCGGCCCGACCGCGAACAGGATCTTCATGGGACACCCGGATTTCTCCTTCGACGCCGCTAAATACAAACATGCCCAGCGGGAGCAGTGGAACCGCGACGGTGCCGCCTGGCGACGGTGGAACCCCACGCTGGATCGCTGGTACGGCGACGCTACGCGCCGGATGCTTGACCTCGCTTGGATCCAAGCCCGGCAGCGCGTCCTGGACATCGCCGCCGGCGCCGGTGAGCCGGCAGTCAGTGCCGCTGAACGGGTCGGTCCGAATGGCTACGTGCTGGCGACCGATATCTCCGAAGGCATCGTCGAACTCGCCCGCCAAGTCGCCGCGGAGCGAGGGCTGCGGCAGATTGAGACGCGAGTGATGGACGGCGAGAACCTGGACCTTCCCGACGCATCCTTTGATGCCGTGCTCTGCCGGCTCGGCCTGATGTACATGCCGCATCCGGTTACGGCGCTGCGCGAATGGCGCCGGGTCCTGAAACCGGGCGGACGGGTTTCTGTCGTGGTTTTTTCCACGCCCGAGCGAAACAGCTGGGGGGCGGTGCCCGCGGCCGTCATCCGCCGGCGCGCCCAACTTCCGCCGCCCGCTCCCGGTCTGCCGGGACCTTTCAGCCTCGGCGGACCCGGCGTGCTCGCGGGTGTTTTCGCGCAGGCCGGATTTGCCGCCCCCGAGATTCACACGTTGCCCGCGCCGCACCGGGCGACCAGCGCGGCTGAGTACGTGCGGGTCGCCCGGGAAGCGTTCGGTGGGTTCAAAGCGATGATGGCTCACCTGCCGCCGGCTGAATGCGAGTCGGTGTGGAACGAGGTGGCCGAATCCCTGCGCCACTTCGAATCGCCGCACGGCTTCGAGGCGCCGGGCGAGTGCCTCGTTGGTGTGGCCTCAGGGTGACCGCTAGTCGCCGGCGCCGCTGCCTTCGGTGGCCACCGATTCCTGCGGCGGCACCCCCGCCCCTTCCAACTCGCGCCGGAGGGCGGGAATGATCGCGGTCTCGAGTTCCTCCAGGCGGAAGCGGCGTTCATCCGGGCGCACCCCGTCGTTCACATAGGCGAGGATGTCGGCCAGTTCCACGACGTCCTCATCAAGAAAATGCTCGGCCAGGACCGATGCGCTCGTCTCGTCGGCTTCGAGCAGGGGCCAGGGCTGGCCGTTCCCGGGATCGCCATCGCGGAGCGTGAGGATGCCGTGCACCCGCGCGCGGCGGGCGCGGCGGACAAAGTCCCGCAGCCATTCGTAGGCGAAGGCGACGTTGGCCAGCCGGGCCTGGCGGAGGAGCACATCGCGTTGGTGAATCAGTTCGGAGAATTTCATGGTAGCAGGAGTTGATGGTTGTGGTTCTCCACGGCCGAACCGTGCCTGAGCGGCGCCGTCCGCCGGCCCATGCCGGCGAACCCTGACTGCTGGCCTCATTTCTGAACCTGCCCTGAGCTGACTGTCTCGTAGCCTATGCTAACGCAGAACCTGTCCCTAGCTCTGTCGCGCCTGACTCAAATCACGATCCTGATCCGTGCATCTGACCTGACAGCGAACGTAGATACCAATCGCCCGTTCGCGCCGCAATGCAAGGGGAATGTTTCAGCCTGCACGCTTGAACAGAATCCGTCGCCTACAACACGACATCGCGGCGTAAAGCCGTCCGAATCGGCGCGGCCGCCTCAGCTGACCAGCCGCAGGAGCCGGCGGATTTCCGGCGCGATGGTCTTGGGCAGGTTTGAGGCAGCGATCGAAAATTCCAACCGGGCCTCGTATTCCAGCGCCTTCGAGAGGCCGATGCCCGACTCGCCGCCGTCCGCATTCCTGAAGTGCACGTGCTCCTTGTTCTTGAGCATGTCCTCTCCCGCCGTGTCCAGCGCCGCGGCAAAACGCCCCATCGTAAACTCGAAGGCCTTCAGCGCTCCACCCTGCTTGTCCCGCCACACCACCAGCTTGGCGTGTTCGGGCCCGCGGAACTCCTCCCGGTACCGCCCCGCCGATTCCGCGCCGGCTTGGTCCGGTTTCAGTCCCCCGCTGGCCACGATGGCCTTGAAGAACCGCTGATAGATCTTGTCCTCCGCCGAATAGTCGAACCGCACCCCGCAGACCGAGTATCGCGCCGAGCAAATGTAATGGGCCAGGGTGCCCCGCAACTCCGTCTTGATCCCGCCGTATTCCAGCTTCAGCACGCAACTGTCGCCGATGAACGCCACCGCACCGAGGCTGATCTGGATGTGGGCGCCCCCGGATGACATGTCCACCAGGGTGCCGTGCCACTCCTTGTTGCCCGTGGTCTCGTCGGAGCTTCTGATCCTGATTGAGGCGCGCAGACGGCAGTCATCGCTTACGGCGTACCGCACCTGCTTGCGCTTGGATTCCTTCGTCTTCGGGTCGCTCGAACTCATGCTGGATGGATACCATGATGTTTTCCCGGAAAGCGCAACCGGACGTTGCGGGCCGAACCATGCATCCCCGTCGATTTACGATTCTTCGGCATTGGTTTCCGGGCCCATGTGCCCTTGGGTACAGTCTAAGCCTCACGTGGCCAAGCCACTCCGCACGCCTTGCGAAAGACTACCCACCTTTTGAGGCCGGTCCCCCGGCCGGGGAGAGCGCGCAAAGTCCACGGGCGGAATGGGGCGCCAGTCTCCCCGATATTCCACCGGAAACCGCCTTAGCCCGCTGTCGTGACCTGGCCCGATTGCGGCGGCTCCGGGTGGGAGCGTACGTTCCCCCCATGAACTCCCGTGTCATCATCCCACAGTTCACCGCCAGAAGAATGACCGCCACGCGCTTGCTCGCCGTCCTCGGTCTCGTCGTCGCAGGCATGGCGGCAGGCCCGAGGGCCCATGCGCAGGACGCGACCGCTCCTGCCACCGAACTGCGCCGGGGCGACCAGCACTTCATCCGGGACCTGATTCAGCGCACGGAGCAGAACCTCGCCGCGGCGAAGCTCGCCCAATCCGACGCCGCCGATCCGCGGGTCCGCCGGTTCGCCGCGAGCCTGGCCGAACAGGACCAGGACTTGGACCGGGCTTTGACGGCCCTCGCGAGTGCGCATCACTTCGTCACCGGCCTGCCGGCGGAGTCGCGCTGGAAGTGGACGGATGAATTGCGGAAAGCCAGTGCGAATGATTTTGACCGCAAGTTCCTGGGCCGCGCGATCGACGCCCATGAGGAACTGCTCGGAGCGCTGAAGGACGCCGCCGATGATGCGACGGATCCGGTATTGCGCGACATCGCCAAGAGCCGGGTCTCGCAGTACAAGCAGATCGTCGACCAAGCCGAGGAACTGAAGGGCTCGCTTCGTCGGTAAACTTAACCCCCTGGCGACTGCTCCTGCCGCGGGCCTCGGAACCGGCGACCGTCGCCTGGCCGCTCACCGACCTCACTCAGTGTGCGGTCGGGTGCGCCGAATTGAAGAAGCCGTCGACGACGCGATTGAAGTCGTCGGCGTGCTCGCGGAGCGTCGCGTGCCCGGAATTCGGCACAATCCAGAGCGCGGCATGCGGCAAGCTGCGGTAGATTTCCACCGTGTGCTCGAGTGAAATCAGGTCGTGATCGCCGCAGATGATCAGCGCCGGGCATGTCACCCGCTGCAAGGCCGCAGCGGGAATGTTCGGCTCGCGCCAGTCGAGCAGGAAGAGCTTCCAATCATTCCGCTCTTTCGCCGTGTTCCAGGCCCGGGCGTGGTCGCGCTCATACCGCTTTCGATCCTCCTCCCACACTCCCGGTGCGAACGCGCTCGCCTCCGGCCGCAGGTTGGCGCCGGTTGCCGCCAGGCGCATGACCTTCTCCGGATGACGCATCGCCAGCAACAGGGCCGTGATGCCGCCGTCGCTGAAGCCGACAACGTATGCCTTGGCAATGTGGAGCTCATCCAGCAGCGCGGCAAAATCGTCAGCCATCATTTCAAACGTGAGCGCGTCGCCGTCATCGCGCGATTTTCCCTGTGCGCGGCTGTCGGCGGCGATGACGCGATATTTGGCGGCAAAGTAACCGATATTCTCCTTGAACGACTCGATGCTGCCGCCGTTGCCGTGAATCATCAGCACCGGCTGCCCGTGACCGTATGTCTCACAGTACAGCCTGATGCCGCGCACTTCGTGGTACATTCCCGCCGCGGGATTGTTGCCGTAAGGCGGCGCCGGCTCCGCGGCGGCGGCGATCGTTGCCCCGGCAAACAACACCAGCAAAAGGCGCTTCATGCGCCCGATGGCATAGCCGCTCACCCCCACCCCGAACAAACCATTTCGTGGCCGGCCGCCAGCGGGCTACGGTGCGCGGCCGATTTGCCCCCGGCGACCGCCTGCCGGGAGGCGCATGGCTACTCTGCACGCAACGCCTCGACCGGATCGATCTTCGTCGCGCGCTTGGCGGGCAGCCAGCAGGCAAGCACGGCCACGATGGCCAGCATCGCGAGATTGGCGCCCAGCAGCCAGGCCCCGGGCAAGGCAACCTCGGGGATGCCATGGCGCACCACGGCATTGAGCGCCAGGTAACCCGGGACGCCGGCGAAGATCCCGACGACGAGCAGCCGGCCCCCCTCGCCAAAGATCATGCGCAGGATATCCCCGGTGCGCGCCCCCAGCGCGATCCGCACGCCGATTTCGCGCGTACGCTGCGTCGTGAGCTGGGCGATCACGCCGAACAGCCCGACCGCGGCGATCAGCAGGCCCAATCCGGACGAGACTGCAAGGTTGCCGATGATGATCTGGATGTTTGCCTGGAAATAGTCCGCGATCGCCTGAACCGGTCCGGCGAAGGCCACGGCGATGTCGGCGTCGAGCGCCGCCACGGCCTGGCGCACCGGATGCACCATGGCCTCGGCCGGCTGCGCACCGCGGACGACGATCGTGAAATAGCGGCTCGGAAGCTGGATCTGCGGGCGATAGACCTGCAGCCGGGTGGCGGGAGCGTCGAGCCTGACCAGCATCCGCACGTCGTCCACCACGCCGATCACTTCGAACCATTCCTCTCCGGCCGCCAGCGTGTTGGCCGACGTGAACCGCAGCCTCCGGCCGATGGGATCCTGGCCGGGCCAGAAGCGGTCCGCCACGGCCTGGTTCACAACCGCCACTGGGGGATCCGTGGCCTGGAGGCTGGTCGAAAATGTTTTTCCCTGGCGCAGTCGGATACGCAACGCGGCAAAATAGTCCGGCGTGACCGCGATGGCCTCGGTCGCCGCTTCTGTGCCCGGCTTGGGGAGAGGCTGGCCCTCGGCGATCAGCGCATTCGTGCGCGCCATGGTGCCATCCAGCGAGTAGAGCGGAACCGATCCTGCGCAGGCCGCGTGCTGCACACCCGGCACGGCGTTGAGGCGCGCGAGCAGGTCGCGCTGGAAATCCCGCTGCCGGTCGCGTTCGGCGTAACGGCTTTCGGGCAGGATGACATTGCCTACGAACAGGCCGTCGGGCTCCCAGTTGAGCGGCCGGTGCATGAACTGCCAGAAGCCGAGCCCAAACGATGCGCTCACGCCCACGAGGGCCAGGGCGAGGGCGAGCGTACCGGCGATCAACGCGCGCTTCAACTGCTGCTGGCCGCGGCCGGGCGTCGCGGCCCGGGCCGCATCCTTCAAAGATTCCGCCGAGCTGCCACGCGCGGCGACCCACGCCGGCACGAGGCCAAACGCCAGCCCGCTGGCGAGCGAGACCGTCGCCGCGAACGCCACCACGCGCCCATCCATCGAGAGATGGAACCCGCGATTCGGTCCCACCACGACCGAGTTGCCGATAAAGTCGTTCATCCACAGCGCCAGCAACAGGCCGGCGCCGCCGCCCAGCGCCGCCAGGAGCAGGCTCTCGGCCAGCAAGGGCGCCATGAGCTGCCACCGGCCGCCCCCGAGCGCCGCGCGCACGGCCAGGTCGTGCGTGCGGGTGAACGCGCGCGCGAGTTGCAGGCTGGCCAGGTTGGCGCACGCGATCAACAGCATCAGCAGCGCCACGCCCGTCACGAGCCAGAGCATGGTCCGCTGCGTGGCGCCCAGGTTGGAATCGTGCAGTGGCGTCGCGCGGAGCCGCAAGTCGGCATTCTCCTTGGGAAACGCCTTTACCAGCTGGGCGGCAATCGTCTCGAGCTCGCTCTGGGCCTCGCGCAGGCTGATCCCGGGCCGCAGCCGCCCGACCCCCTGCGCCCAACGCGACGTCCGGAGCGTCCGTAGCCCGGGCGTGATGGTGATCGGCGCCACAAATTCCGCGCGGCCCCATACCAGCGGGGCGTCGAACTCCGGGGGTAGCACGCCGACGATGGTGAAGGTGCGGCCGTTCAACCGCACCACGCGGCCAAGCACCGCCGGGTCGCCGCCAAAGCGCTGCTGCCAGCAAGGGTGCGACACCAGCGCGACGAGCGGCTGGCCGGGCTGGTCGTCGCCCGGCAGGAAGGCGCGCCCAAGCACCGGCTGCACGCGCAGCACGTCGAACAGGCTCGCCGTCGCGTTCAGGCCGTCGACGCGCTCGGCCGGCTGGCCGGGCTCGCCATAGGCAAAGTTGTCGGGCGCGTACATCGCCATCGCGGCGAACGAGGTCGCGCGTTCGCGGATCTCGAGCAGGTTGGCCGGGGCGTGCGGCAGCGATTGCGATTGGTTCGACGTCCGGAAGATGCGCACGAGCTGGTCCGAATCCGGATAGCGGAGCGGCCGCAGCAGGATGGCGTTCGTGATGCTGAACGATGACACGCTGAGCCCGATCCCGAGCGCGAGCGTGATCGTGGCGGCACAGGTGAACCCTGGCGCCCGGGACAGTTGCCTAACAGCAAGCTGGAGGTGGTTCATGGCGATGATTCCTGCGAGCCCGCAGCGCTGGGCCAACGATCTGGGAACGCCGCAAGCATGGGCGAACGCCTTTGAGCAGCACTCGGCATTCCAGTCGCGGCCGGTGGCAACAATCGCCGGAGTGCAATGGGTTTAGCGAAACCGGGACGTTTCTTTGATCCCGCTATCGCCGCAATCACGGGACGCGGCCGTCCCCTTAACGGGAAATTTCGCAACAGCGCGTCTTATGGCGAAGACAATCGCTGCGCAGCGATGATCGCGCGGCAATCGCAGGCGGGCCGCGCAGGCGCAGACGAATTCGACCGCGCGATCAACCCATCGGGAGCCTGTTCGCCAACCCATGTTCACCACCGGAGGTTCTCCGGTTTTTGCACCCGGGGCGAAGATTCAGGCTCCCGGCCGGGCGACACCTGTCGGCCAAGGTACAGAAAATCCCATGGTGCATCTGTCGAAATTCCCGCTTACGCCGCAACTGGTCGCCTTTGCCGCCGTCCTTGGACTACTGTCTTCCTGCGCGACCGCGGATCGGTCCGAAACGGTTTCGGTCTACTCGCCGCCGCCGCCGCGCATCGGTGCCGCGCCCATTTCAGCCTATGATGCCTATGCGGTGGCGACCAACCTGCCCGTTCGCGGCCGCTCGGACCTGCTGGCGGCCTTGGTGGCCGATGTCGCCGCCTATCCATCGCCAGATCCCACTGGAAATCCGGCCGGCAAAACCGAGCTGCCCGAATCACCGTAACTCGCTTTCCCGGCCGTCTTCCTGTCACTACCCGCCGGGGCCGCGCGGCCGTCGCCTAAGCGCCGAAGGAAAATTCGAGAAATTTTGACGAACCGGCGGCAAGCAAAGGGTACGAATATGGGTAAACTATACCCCGACCCTAAATGAACACGCTCGTGTCCACAGTCATTGTTTTGGCGGCGATACTCATCACTGCCGCCGGCGTCTATCTGGGCTTTGCGATCCGGAACGCGAAAGAAGGGTATGAGGATGACGAGGGTTTTCATTTCGGCGTACCTCCGCATCCGACGCTCGAAATGAAACCCGACGGCAAGCCCGGGTCGCTGCGGCAATCATCGCGCATCCGTATGCGTCGCAAGCCGGCGCGCCCAACCTTGCCGCGGCAGGTCGCCTGAGGGTTGCCGAAGCCTGCCAGGTTTCCTGGCTGGGCCTCGGATTGCGCTCAACGACCCCGGCTTGCGCCAGCCGGGCTCTTTCGGCTGACTGGCGGCATGGCCCTTCAACATCGCTTCTTCGCGCTGCTCACCATGGCATTGCTGTCAGCCGCAGCCGCCGCCGACTCCACTCCGCCCGCGCGTTACTGCAATCCCCTGCCCTTGCCGGACTATCCGGTCGGGCGACTCGTGCGCGACCTCGCGCCGGGCGCGCCGAATAAAGTCGCCGGTCTTTGGCTGTCCGAGACCACGCAGCAATATCGCGAACTCGCCGATCCCTCCGGGTTGTGGTTCGAGGGAAAATGGTACCTTTACCCGTCGGTCGACATGGCCTGGGTGAGCGCCGACCAAGGACGCACCTGGGAACACCACCCGCTCAATGTCCGCGACATTGGCTATGCCCCGACCATTGTCCACCACCGCGGAAGGTTCCTGCTCATGGCGTCGGATTCGGACATTTATGCCGGCGCGACGCCACTCGGGCCGTTCGAGTCGCTGGGTAAACTGCAGATGCCGGCTCGCCGAGGCCTGCCGACGCAGATCGATCCCATGCTGTTCTCGGATGATGACGGCCGCTTGTTTTACTACTGGGGCTGCACGCCAAACTCGGGCATATGGGGCGTCGAACTCGATCCGGCCAACCCGACGCACCTCCTCGGCGAGCCCCGCGAAATGATCCCATTCCGGCCGGATGCGTTTTCTTTCGAGCACGTGGGCAGTTCCAACCAGAATCCGAACACGGGCTGGATGGAAGGCTCGTGGATGATCAAGCACGGCGGCCGCTACTACCTCACCTACTCCGCCGGCGGCACGCAGTATCGCACCTACACCATGGGCTGCTACGTCAGCGACTCGCCCCTCGGGCCGTTCGCGCCCCAGCACCGCAATCCGATCTTCCGGTCCACCGAGGGCCTGATCACCGGCACGGCGCACGGATCGTTCCTGCACGGGCCCGACAATTCGCTCTGGGTCTTTTATACCGTGTATGCCTGTGCCGTGCACGGATTCGAACGCCGGGTTGGCTTCGACCGCGCGGCCATCGATGCAGACGGAAACCTCTTCGTCCCCGGCGCCACGTCGACGCCGCAGGCACTTCCCGGCGCGACTGACTCCGAACCCTGGCTTGCGCTCAACGAAAGCGAACCGAATTTCGCCAGCACCAGCGCGCCGAATTCAGCCGGTCGATTCGCCGCCGACAATTCCATGACGACATGGTGGCTCCCGGCGGAAAACGATGCGCAACCCACGTTGACCGCGCATTTCTCGGCGCAGGCCGTGATCCACGCCGCGCGCGTCATCTGGCACGATGTCGGGCTCGACACCACCAGCGGCAAAAAGCCCGGCCCGTTCCGGTATCGGATCGACGCTGAGACCGCGCCCGGGACCTGGACGACAATCATCGATCGCAGCGCGAGCACGGAGGATTTTCTCGTCGATTATCGCGAGTGCGCAGCGACGACCGCCACGCGGGCCCGTCTCGTCATCCTCGGCCACCCGCCTGGCATTGAACCCGGCGTCGCCGAGTTCACGGTATTCGGGGTCACTCCGCGCTAGCCCGGAAATCTCACAAGGTGGGTCGGTCCCTTCACACCCCGCCCGGTCGGGCACCCCTCTTCCGGGAGGGAACTTCGGCCGCGTTGCATTGAGAATCCCCTCGAACAAGAGGGGTGGCGCGGAGCGACGGGAGGTGTGGGCAGGACATTGTAGAGCGTGAAATAAGCAAGCCAGGGCCGGCCCCGCCGGGCTCGCCGCACTGGCTAATCCGTCCTTTCTGGCCACCTTGGGCCGGCATGGTTCCCTTCTCGGTCCTTGATCTTTCCAACATTGTCCAGGGCGGCACCGCGGCCGACGCGCTGAATCGCTCCCGCGATCTCGCCCGGCACGTGGAGCGACTGGGCTACGGTCGGTTCTGGCTGGCCGAGCACCACAACATGCCCGGCATCGCCAGCGCCGCGACCGCCGTGGCGCTGGCCCACGTGGGCACCGGCACCTCGACCATTCGCCTCGGCGCCGGCGGCATCATGTTGCCGAACCATTCTCCCCTCGTGATCGCCGAACAGTTTGGCACGCTCGCCTCGCTCTATCCCGGGCGGATTGATCTTGGGCTGGGCCGCGCCCCGGGCACCGACCAGCCCACCGCTCGCGCGCTGCGCCGGGGCGCGCGCGATGCTTCCGATGCGTTCCCCCAGGATGTGCTGGAGCTGCAATCCTATTTTCAGCCCGCCGTCCCCGGCCAGGTCGTGCAGGCCGTGCCGGGTGCCGGCCTGGACGTGCCAATCTGGATCCTGGGTTCGAGTTTGTTTGGCGCGCAGCTCGCGGCGGCGCTCGGGCTGCCTTTCGCCTTCGCCTCCCATTTTGCCCCCGACCACCTGGAACAGGCGCTGGCCCTCTACCGCCGGGGCTTCCAACCCTCGTCCACCCTGGGCCAGCCCTATGCGATGGCGGCGATCGGCGTCGTCGCGGCCGACACGGATGCCGCCGCTGCGCGCCTCTTCACCTCGATCCAACAGAGCTTCGTCCTGCTCCGCCGGGGCACGCCCGTGCCGCTGCCACCCCCGGTCGATCGCATGGATGGCATTTGGACGCCGCTGGAGCAGGCGGGCGTCGACCATGCTTTTCGCGAAGCTGTCGTCGGGTCGCCGGAAACGGTGCGGGCCGGCCTGCGGGCCTTCCTCGACCGCACCCAAGTGAATGAACTCATGATCACCGCCGCGATCCACGACCACGGCGCGCGCCTGCGTTCATTCGAACTCGTCGCCCGCATCCGGGATTCGCTCTAATCCTGGCTGCATAACATCGCGCCAGGTGCCGGTTTCGCTTGAACATTTCCGTTCCGCGCAAGTCTCATCCTGGGAATGGCCGTCCCCACCGGCGCTTCCGCAGTTCCGACGCTCTTGGCGGCAACCGGGCTTGCTCTCGCGGCGACAGTGAGCGGAGCCGACGAACCCCATTCCGACCTACACCAAGCCATCAAAGCAGGTTTGGCGCGATACGACCCGACGATTCGGGAGAAGGCGCTCGCCGAACAGGCGCAACCCGCCTCGGTGCCGCACCCGGAACCGGCCGAACCGGCGGCCGTTTCCACAGCTGCACATCATCCCGGCCCCGCCGCGACGCCACCCGTTGGCGGGCCACCGGTGGCCAACGAAAAACCGATTGAACTGCCCAAGATGGAGGTCCACGCGACCTACCCGCGCCTGAAACCCTTGCCGCGGATGTCGGCCGAAAAACCAATCAAGGAAATCCCGGGCGAGCCTTTCGAGAGCCGCGCGGGGCGCGATGCCCGCCTGCTCCGAATGTACTCCTCCAAACTCGAACGGATCCTCGACAAGATTCCGCTCATCGGCGGCGGACTCCTCGGCAAGGTCCGGGAGGCGGACGCGCGCGCCCAAAAGGCGAAAACGATGAACGACGTCGCCGATGCGATCGAGTGGGCCGAAGCCCTCGGGCAAGATCCGGCGGAGGTGAAGAAAATCCGCGACGAATACGAGAAGCTCTATTACACCGGCCCGACCAGCCTCGGACACTAGAGGGGTGTTGCTCTCGTATGATTTTCTTGGCGGCTTCGCGTCTTTGCGTGAGTCTCCGGGGTCATTGAGGCACATGCGACTCCTGAGCTTGATGGTGGTTTTGGTCTTGGCCGCCGGCTGCGCCAAGCCGACGCCGTTCCCCGATGTCGTCGTCAAGGCCGGCAGCGCCGACGAACTCGCCGCGTTCCGCGCCGACCTGCAAAGTCGCTTTGCGGCCGACCAATGGAACGATTTCGACACCGCCACCAAGGAACTGCAGCTGGACGCCATGAACCAGGGGATCAAGGCGGCCGGCGATCGTGAGGCCGCGATGCTCCACGTCATCAACGGCAAGACGATGCAGGAGGCTCTCGTCGCCGGCTGGCAGGCGCGCCATCGGCGAATCGAGAGTGATATCAAGCAGATCTCCGACCTGCTTGCTTCAGATCAGAAGGCTCGCGGCCAAGCCATCGCGGCGGGCCGCACCCCTTCCGTCTCTGTTGAGACGCACCTGCAGAACGAACAGGAGATCCTTGCCCGCCTGAACCGCGACCTCGCCGCCACCGATCAGCAGCTCGCGGCGTGGGGCGCGGGGCCGTGACGGACCAGGGCCGCTCGTCGTTGGATTCTCCCTGGATTCTTCGCTGCGCTCAGAATGACACGAGTCGGGAATCATCCTTGGTACTGTCATCCTGAGCGAAGCGAAGGATCCAGTCGGGTCAGGTGATCACCCAACCGGCTAAACTTCTCCGTGCTTTCACGCCAGCTTCGCCGTCAGTGAAATCTTCGCATTGAGCAGCCGCGAAATCGGGCAGCCAGCCTTGGCCTTCGCGGCAATCTCGTCGAACTTCGCCTGGTCGATGCCCGGGATCTTCGCCGTGAGCGACAGCGCCGAGGCGGTGACCGTCCAGCCGGCGGGCGGGACATTGTCGAGGCTGACCTCGGCCGTGACATCAAGCCGGTCGGGCGTGAAGCCTGCTTCGCCGAGCATGGCCGAGAGCGCCATCGCGAAGCAGCCGGCGTGGGCCGCGGCGATCAGTTCCTCGGGATTGGTGCCGGCGCCCGATTCAAAACGGGAGCCGAAGGAGTATTCCGTGTTCTTGAGCGCACCGCCGGGAGCGGTGAGCGAGCCTTTGCCCGCCTTGAGCGAGCCCTGCCAGACGGCGGATGCAGTACGTTTCATGCGTGGAGGGGTTGGTACGGCCAGCCAAGCCATGTGGACGGCGGATGCAAATGGTCTTTGGGCGGCACCCGTTTCTTGTAGGTCGTGGTTTATCCCCGACATGTCGGGCGTAAAGCCCGACCTACAAGCCCCTGCTACTTCGCCTTCGCCACCTCGACGGCGAAGGCATAGTCGGGGCCGAACATGTTCGAGCGGAACACCACATACTTCATGTCCGGCGTGAACGTTGGGTTGGGCTCGAGCCGGTAATTGTGTTTCGACATGTTGACGAGCTTCTCGGACTCGAGATAGCCGCCTTGGATCAGGTTGGTGCCGAGGGTGTCGTCGCCCGGCACGCGATGCGGCCGGAACAGGAAGATCCAGGGCGAATGGTTGTCGCCGTCGCCGCAGAACAGCTTCCCGTCGGGCGAGGAGTTGTCATGGATCGATGACTCGTCCGGCGCATAGGAGAGCCACTCTCGCGCGCCGGTCGCGACATTGACGCTGGCGATGAAGCTCACGCGTCCGTGATAGGGATAGTGCAACTGGTAGAATACCGTCTGGCCGTCCGCGCCCCACCATTCGTGCCCGGCGATCTCCATTTTCATGTGTCGCTGGTGCATGAGCTGGTTGTGGCTGCCGTCCGTGCGAATGGTCCAGATCCGGTCCACCAGCCACCAGTGGCCCTCGTGGCAGTAAAGCAGCAACGTCGGGTCCATCGGCGAGAACTGCAGGTGATTCAGCCAGTTGGTATCGTGCTCGAGGAGCGGGTTGATCTTCCCGGACTTCAGGTCGAGCGTGAAGAGCGTCATCGGCAGCTTCGCCGCCAGCCGGCGCGTCATCATTTCGCCCTTGTTGACCGGTTCGCCCAGGTTCGTCGGCGACATCCGCCCTGGCGCCTGCCGCGGCGTTCCGTCGTAGGCTCCGCCCGCGTGGGCGTCGCCCTCGACGAAGGTCCCGGCGCCGAGCGTCTCGTCGGCGTTGATCGTCACCACGCTCGCCCGCGGAGGCAGGTCGGCGACGTGGCTGCTTTCCCCGGTGTCGAGGTTGACTCGCCACAGCGAGGACACCTGCGGCTTCTCCCCCGGTTTCGAATAGTAGAGCGTGGCGGTGTGGGTCGCGACGACGATGGCCCGCGCCGGCTTGGCCACGACCTGGCGCACCTCGTGGGTGGTCAGGTCGAGGAGCGATATGCCCTCCGGCGTCGTGTAGACCATCCGTTTGCCGTCGGGAGTGTAGGCGTTGACGTTGAAATAGAAGCTGTCCGAGCCGGGCTCGTTCGTGAGTCGGATCACGCGATGCCCGGTATCCGGGTCGATCCACGATTTCGGCGGCTCCGCTGGGGCGGCCGGCTTTGCCTCGGCCGCGCGCAATCCCGGCCCCACCAACGTGAGTGCGGCGATCAGACAGGGATATAGGCGGGCAAGGGCGTATTTCATGGGGCGGAGGGTTCGCCATCACGGTGATCGAAGTCACCGGCAAAACCACCCGGCCCGCGACGGACAGTCCGCGCTCCGCCGTTAGAAATCCAGCGGGTCCCGCGGGTCGCGCCGCACGATCCGGACGTGTGTGGCCGGCTCGATCATACCGGCCGCCGTCAACGCAACGCGCGCCAGCTCCATGCGCAATGGCCGGCCCATGGCATCCGCCGGGTTCACCATCACCACCTGCCGCGGACCGAGGGCCGTTACAAGGTCGCCCGTATCGTAAACTCGCAACACGCCCGGAATCGCGAGCTCGCTCAGATTTCGATGCAGGCCCGACCGCACGGCGAGGCGGTAGGAAGCGAGCGTATTCTCGATCACCACTTCCGTGATCGCGTTGTCGAGCACCGCCGCATGCAAGGCCACCATGCCGAGGCCGCCGCGGCCGTATACCAGGAGGCGCGATCGATCGGCCCCGGCCAACGACGCGAGCCAGGCGACCGCCCGGCGCGCATCATCAACGCGCAGTCCCACCAGCGTCCGCCCGACAATGATCGCGCGCAGCGCGGGTGACATATACTGGCCCAGGGCTAGTTTCCCGGGATTCGGGTCGGGTTCGCCCAGCACGCCGCGCGGCTGCAGCGCGAGCACGAGGTGGCCCGACCGCACGAGCCGGACGAAATCGGGGAGCGCCACCACCTTGTCGAGCGGCGTCGCGTCAAGCCAGAGGGCGAGCGGATGCGGACCCGCGCCCGCGGGCCGCGCGAGCCTCCCCGGTAAGGCGATGCCCGGTTCGCTTTCAATTTCCATTTTCTCGACCAGCC
This sequence comes from Lacunisphaera sp., assembly GCA_035549095.1. Lineage (GTDB taxonomy): Bacteria > Verrucomicrobiota > Verrucomicrobiia > Opitutales > Opitutaceae > Lacunisphaera. The sequence goes on from DASZRV010000036.1 coordinate 25,430, forward strand.
AGCCGTCCTTCTCGTCTGCGGCGGTACGGCGCACCATCGGTACAGCCAGCGGGCCTTCGCTCGCGCCAGTCAGCGCACCAATGTCCTTCCGCAGGGTAGCCAGATTCGGGCGGGAGGATGCCTCAACGGCGGGCAGGGCCTCGCGCACCATGTCCTCGATTGTCTTGCCCCCGAGTGACGTTGCGACCTGACCGGTCGGCGTCACGGTCAGCTCATCCGGATCGCGCGCCCGCAGGTCGGCCCATTCCGGCACCGGTGCCGCCGGCCCCTTGAGGTGATGCACGAGAAACTCCAGCAGCTGCGGCATGACGGCCGGCAGGTTGCAGTGCCCGCCCGGTCCGCGGATCAACGCCAGTTGTGCAGCCGCATCGAAGCGACCGTAGAACCCACGCGCCTCGTCGTAGGTTTCGACCGCGCCCGCGATGGGAAAGAAGTCCTGGTCGAACGCCACGATCGCGTACGGCCGCGGGGCGGCCAGTTCGACCCAGTCGGCAAAATCCAGCCCGGCCGCCAGGAAGCCCGGCAGCGTCTGCTCCGCGTCCTGCGGCCCGCTGGCCGGCAACAGCGCCCGGAACGAGGTGATGTACGACGACACGGCCGCGACCGTCACGCGTGGGTCCATCGCCGCCAGGTAGGCGGTCGCCGTGCCGCCGCCCGAGCAACCGAAGGCGCCGATCCGCGTCGCGTCGACGTCACCGCGTTCGCGCAGATAGTCGACCGCCCGCATGCCGTCGGCGAACCAGTAGCGTGCGATCGACTGGCCAACGAGCAGCGCCGACTGGTTCGCGTGCTCGTGTTCGCCCATGCGCTCGAGCTTGGAGTCGCCCAGCTCCGGGTCGAAATGTTGTACGCGCTCGCCCTGGCCCACCGGATCGTAAGCCAGCGCCAGGATGCCGGCGCGCGCCAGGTTCGCGCCCCAGGCGAAGTTGAACTCCTTGCCCGGTCCATGGCCCATCGCCAGGACGATCGCCGGGAACGGCCCGGGCCCCCGCGGCACGTAGAGATCCGCCGTCACCCAGTAATCCGGACAGCTCTGGAACGCGACCCGCTCCATCTTGAATCCATTCTCCTCGACTGCGCCGAACTTCCGCGCGACGACCGGACCGGTGGCCTTCGGGTTGCCGCCGACCAGCGCGAGAATCCTTGCCCTGACTTCCGCCTGCCGCTGCTCCGCCTGTTCCCGGGTCATGATCGTCCGCATCGTTTCGCGGCGATGATCGAGCTGAGCGAAGCCGAGGCGGTTCAGCCACGGGCCGAGCTGGGCCATGGCGGCGTCCGATTGCTGGCGCGCTTCCTCCGGCGTGGCCAGCCAGGGCAGGCGCGGCTGCGCGTGGGCTGATGCCGCAACCGCGAATGCGAGCCCAAGACAGGCCGGGAATTTCATCGCGCGCCCGGCGACTACATGCCCGCCAGCGGCGGCGTCGCCGGCCGGCCCATCATCTTGTCCGCCCACTGGATGAACCACTTCATGTTCCATTGGTCCTGGTGACCACCGATGTGCTGGCGCCACGCGAGCTGGCCATCGAGCAGGTTGGTCTCGGGCGGCGGCTTCTGCACCGTCCGATAATCTTCCGTGACTCCCAGGTCGCGCGCACCCAGCAGCCGGAACACCGGCCCTGCCGCCACCGTGGCCATGAAGCTGCCCTGCTGGTCGAGCCAGTTCGCGTCGCCCTTGTCCGGCACACCATAGCTGATGAACGTCGCTCGCGGGGCACAGAGCGCGATGAGTTCGTGGGCATCGACGGGAATGTCGCCGGCGTTCTTGCTCCCGAACACCGCGTCGGCGGCCCCGTACTTGATGAAGTTGCCGGCCATCCAATGGTAGCTGTAGGTGCCGGTGAGGTTCTCGACCGCCTCGCCGAAGTCGCGCCGGTGCGGCTTGGCGCCGCCCTCGCCCGACGAACCGACGAGCACAAAGGCGAACCGCGGCTCGAAGGCCATCGTGACCAGCGCCGCCTTGCCGTAGCGCGACACGCCCTCGATGCCGACGTGCTTCGCGTCGACCGCCGGCAGCGTTTCGAGATAGTCGAGCACGCGCGCCGCACCCCAGGACCATGCGCGCAACGAACCCCACTGCTCTGGCGTCCGCCGCTTCCCATGGTTGGTCAGGCCGATGATGCCGATCGTGAGCCCGGCCCCGCTGTCCGCCTGGATCGAGCCGGTGTTGATGTTAACGTAACCCCAGCCGTCGGCGATGAGACGTTCCTCCGAGGTCGGCCCGGCCGGTGGCTCAAAGCCCCGGAAACGCGGCCGCGGTTCATCAGGCATGAGACCCGAGCCGAACATCTCGAGCACCGGCACGGGCCCCTTCGCGTCTTCCGGCAGCACGACCGCGGCGCGGATATCTACGTTGATGTCCGGAGCGCCGGAATTGTCGACGTGCCCGATGATGCGCCGCGCGACGACGGGATGATCACCGACCTTGGTGTGGACGGTCGCCTCGACCTTCCACGTGACGCCCGGCACGCCGGCCGGAATTCGACCGATGACTTCGCGTTCGAAGTCCTCGACGATCTCGGGCCGGCGTTGTTGCCACCACATCTCCGGCGTCGTGACCTTCGTGCCGTTCTTCAGCGTGAGCGGGTCGGGCCAGTCGGGAAACGGGTTGGCCTTGGCTTGGTCATAGTTGGCCTGGTTCGGCGTGCCAGGTTTCGTGTCGCCGTTGCGGCCCGGCCGGATCGCCTTGATGCCAAGCTGGCGCATCATGTCGGCATGGTCCTCGTTCGTGAGTTTGCCGAGGAAAGCGTTCTCCTCCGGCGTGCGCTGGAAGAAAACCTTCGCGAGTACGTCGGCGAGATTCAGGGGCGCGGCCGGCGCTGGTGCGGCGACCGCGGGGCTCTGGGCGCGCGACAGCGCGGCGAGTAAAGCGAAGGCCAACAAGGGCAAAAGGAGTCGCAGGGTACGGGGCATGGCGGAGGGGCGTGGAGATTGCCGAATGAAAGGTCCGCCGAAAGGCGGCCGGCCCCACCCTAGTCAATGCCTTCACCGCGTCCAGCGGCGAGGCCGACGGCGGCGTTCTAACTATATGATCCGCCCGGCGGCACTCAGGATTTCGCCGCGGCCGGTGACCCGACCGGGTCGAGCAGGTGCCCGCTCGTCCGCGCCGCCACAAGCATGATCACGCCGGCGCCGCCGACCAGTCCGGCGTGCAGCAGCCAGAAATTGAAGCCCGACATTCTTTCCACCAAGCCGCCAAGCCAGCCGACGAAGAAATTACACATGAACAGGTGCAGGTAATAGATGCCCATGATGGTGCCGGCGACCGCCTTTGGCGAAGCGCGGACATAGAGGGCCAGCCCGACGGGAAACACGTTCGCGAACCCGATGCTGTTCAGCAGCTCGAAGCCCAGCACCCAGCCAATCCCGGCCTTCTGTCCGGGCGCGTGGGCGATCGCCGCCATGGCCAGGCAAGCCGCCCCGAGCGCGCTGATGCCGAGCCCGAGCGTGATCTTGATCACCTCGCTGGGTTCCTTGAAGCGTTTCGCCCACAGCCGCCAGAACGCCACGGCTCCGACCAGGCACGAAACGCTCACCACCGCGTCCAGCGTGATGAGCCAGGAGGTCGGCATGGTCTCGCCGAAGAACACCAGGTTCACGTGGTCGGGCACCCATACGAGGTACGCGTTGAAGATCTCCTGGTTGCCAACGGCGCCGATCGCGAGCACCGGCAGCAACAGCACGAGCAGGACGACCGCCTTGATCTCCTCGCGCGTCAGGCCCGCGGCGGCCACGCGGGCGGCAGGAGTCGCCCGCCTTTCCTCGCGGGGAAGCCACTTGCGTCCCGACAGATAGATGATCAGCCCGAGTACCATGCCGACGCCGGCGGCCCCGAAGCCCCAATGCCAGCCGACCTTTTCGCCCAGGGTGCCGGTGACCAACGGCGCGATGATCACCGCCGCGTTGATGAACAGGTAATAGATCTGGAAGGCGTCGGCCCGGCGCAGGTCCTCCGGCGCGTAGAGGTCGCCGACCTGGCTGGCGAGGTTGCCCTTGAAGCAGCCGACGCCCGACAGCAGGCAGAGCAGCGCCACCAGGAACGAGTAGTCAAACGCCATCAGGAAATGCCCGGCCGCCATCAACACGGCCCCCAGCGTGACCGTTCGCGTGCGACCGAGCCAGCGGTCGGCGATGAATCCGCCGGCAATCGGCGTGAGGTAGACCAGGCCGGTGTAAAGGCCGAAGACGGCCGACGCCGTGGCCACGACCGTCATCGCTTCGCCCCCGCCGTAAAACCGCTCAAGGATGCGCCGGAAGCCGCCGAAGCCGGCGATCTTCTCCACGTGGCCGGGCAGGAGGAGCTGCCGCGTCATGTACAGCACCAGCAGCGTCTGCATGCCGTAGTACGAGAACCGCTCCCAGGCTTCGGTGAAACCGAGGTAGCCGAGGCCGCGGGGATGGCCGAGAAAATCGCGATCGTGGGCGGGGGCCGGGGTGGGCGCCGGGGGCGTGGTGCTCAAGACCCCAGCCTCAACCAAACGCCGCCGCCTTGGCAAGCGGGCAAGTCGGCCGGCGCCGCCGGGCGCGAAGTGAAAACGGGACCGTCAGTCCCACGGATGGTCACGGGCTTTCTCTCGCGGGGCTGATGGCCCCGCCTCCGAACAAATCACCGCAGCCGGATTTCCGCGACGGTCCGGCCGGCGACAAAATCGCGCCCCCGGCGCGCGATCTTTCGCACGCTCACCTTTGCGCCGTCGACATCCACCAAGTGGCCACCCAAGGGGCTGAAAAACGAACCGGTGTTGATCACCGTGGGATTCAAGTGCCAGACGCCCGGGAAATGCACGTGCCCGGTCACCACGACCTGGGCGGCTGGCCGCTGCGCCGCCGCGAGGGTCGCGGCCCGGTTCGGAAGCTCGCGCCACGACCGCAACATCGCCAACGGCTGCCGCGGCGGAAAAAAGGTATGCCAGGTCCACGCCAGGTGCGCGGACCAGCTGCGCGTCGTCCGATCGGGAAAATCGGTTTCCCGGCGGGCCACCTCGCGCGCGACGCGGAGACGCACATCCAGGTTTGAAAAATCGGCGCCAGGAGTTTCCGCGAGAACCTCGGCTACCCATCGCACGAGCCCGGCCCGTTGCCGGGCCCACGGCGTCAGGTCATCGAAAAAGACGTCGCCGTGGGTGACCCAGATGCGGTTGTCGGCCAGCATGAGTTCGTGCGTGTCGCCGATGTCGGGATCATGGTTGCCGGTCACAAACACCACGCGGGGCACGCGGTCGCGAAAGTAGGCCTGCATCGCTTCCACGTCGGCCGGGGTCGCGCCGCGCCGCATTTCGCACGTATCGCCATTGAGCACGAGCGTCTCCACTCCCGCCAGCAGCGGATCGAGCTGCACGAGGTCGCGCACCAGCGTGCGGGCGTCGAACAAGTGCAGGTCGGAAAGAATGCGCAGCATCGAGCCATGCAAGCACGCGCGCCCGGCCCGGCAATCTCCGAACCAGTTGGACGCTGGCGGAAATCCAATCCCGCCGCGAGCGCACCGGATCAGCGCCGCGCGAGTTCGGCCGGCGAGACCAGCCAGCGCACGGCCCAGTTGCGGCCGGTGCGCTCGAGGGCCAGCACGGCGCATTTCTTCAAAACCACGCGCGGTTCATCACGCTCTCCGCCCAGCAACAACGTCGCCAGTGAACTCATATGCGGTTCGTGGCCCACAACCGCCACCACGTCCCGTGCAGTTCGCAGCTGCCCGGCCGCCACCGCCGGGTCGACGAACGGTTTCATCGCCGCCATCTCGATCAGCCGGATCTTCCCTGCCAGCTCCTTGGCGAACAGCCGGGCCGTGTCCTTGGCGCGCAGCAACGGACTGAACCTGATCTCCTTCGCCTCGAACAATCCGGCTCGGCGGAGAAATGCCGCCATTTGCCGGACCTGGCGGCGGCCCTTCGCGCTCAGCGGGCGCGCGAAATCATCCTCGCCGTCCTCGGCATGGGCGTGGCGGATGAGGTACAGCAACATGCGCCTAACGTAGCCGCCGGCGCGTCCTCTCGCAAGCGCCGCCCGGGCCGGTTCGCCAGCGCTGGTTGAATCTCCGGGCGGCGGTCGCGGGCGTTTCCCGCTCCTCGCCTTTGTGCCGCCGCTCGGCGCAGACATGAATGGCCGGCCGGCGTTCTCCCGACGAAGAATAGGAGTGCTTCCGGGCGGCGCGACGCTTCACTTTCCGAAGTTCTCCCCCCATGCCATTGCCGACCAAGGACGCCGCCACCGCACTGCTGCAGGAGCACGTGCCGGACGATTACCAGCGGCATCACGCCCAGATGGTGGCCACGGCGATGGAAGGCTACGCCAACCACTTCAACGCCCTCGCGGCGCAGCACATGCCGGGCGAAGCCGCCGGCCTGCAGCACATGCAGGACTCCCATCCCGCGTTCGTCCCGGCGGGAAACACCGGCGCCGCCCCCGAGGATCCGCACCTCTGGTACGTCACCGGCCTCCTGCATGACCTGGATTTCCACGAGCATCCCGACACGCATCCGAGCCCGTCGCTGCAATGGTTCAAGGCATGGGGCTACCCTGACGAGCTGATCCACGCCGTCGAGGCCCATGCCTACGGCTACCATGATTTCAAGACGCTGCCCCGGACCCGGCTCGCCGCCGCCTTGCTCGCGTGTGACGAGATCAGCGGCATCTTCTATGCCTACCGGAAAATGAACCCCGTGCCGTACGGGCAGATGAAGCCGTCCTCGATCCGAAAGAAATTCAAGGAACCCGCCTTTGCCGCCAAGATCGACCGCAACATCATCCAACTCGGCTGCGATCACCTCGGCATCCCGCTGGACGAACACATCGCCAACCTCGTGCGGTTCCTTGCGCCGCTGGGCTAGCGAGGGATCCACCATCCGATCGCTCGATCCGACTGGATCCTTCGCTGCGCTCAGGATGACAGTAGCGAGGACAATATTCCGATACGTGTCATTCTGAGCGCAGCGAAGAATCCAGGCGAAATTCAAATGAGCGGCCAAGGTACGGTCCAATACGCTCCAATTCGCTTACCCCAACGAAAAGGCCGGCCCCGCGAAGGGCCGGCCTGAAGTTTGAACGTCCGCAGCTCAGCTCTTGGCCGTCACCGCCGCCTTCGCCTTTTTGCCGGCCTTCTTTGTCTTGCCAGCGACCGGCGCGGCCGGAGCCGCGGCGGGCGTGACATTCACCGCCGCAATCGGCTTGGGCGGGGTCGGAATGTTGGCGGGCGCGGGTGGCACCGCGGCCGGAACTGGAGATTGGACATTAACAGGAGCTTCGTTGGTATTCATGTTATGATTTTAGACGCCCGGCGAACACCGGTCGCCGGACGCCTACAACGCTACCGCGGTCGCCCCGGAAGCACGCCGCAAAGATTGCATTTCATCGCGCAACGGTTGTGCGCGGCAAGCTGTCGCGGTTTGCGCTGATGTGTCGCACCGTTGCGCAAACCGGCCGCAGCACAGCGGCTTGTGCGGCCGCCTCAACGATCGGGCGGCAGCGCCCACTCGAGGAACGCCGGCAGCGCCCGCGCCCAGGTCGCCTCGTTGTGCTCGCCGTCCCTCACCTCCACGTAGGTGAAATCCGCGCCGCGCCGGTAGCCGCGCTTTTCCAGTTCACCCAGCAACTCGGTCGTGTCCTGGACGGCATCGATGACCCCGTTGCCATCGCGATCGTCGGTCTCGTCCTTCGTGCCCGCTTCGAACCACAGGCGCAGCCGCGGGAGCGGAGTGGCTTCCCGCACGAGCCGGTGCACGAGCCGCGACTGCTGTTTCGCCGCCGGGCTGGAGTTGTCGCCGCGCCACCAGAGCGCACCGGAAAACACCCCGGCGAAGCCGAAAACCTCGGGATGATGCCAGGCGAGGTCGAAGGCGGCCAGCCCGCCGAGCGAGGCGCCCATGACACCGGTGCGCGCGGGCACAAGCTTCAGCCGATAACGCTTCGCCACCGCCGGGAGTACGGACTCAAGCACGGCCCGTTGAAAGCGAGCCGCGAGCTTGCCCCGGCCCGCATAGTCGAGCCGTTCGGCGAGGCCATACTCATCCAGGCGCGCCTCACTCGCCGGAATCGCGATGACCAGCGGTGCCGCGCGCCCGGCGAGGCCCGCGATGGCTTCCTCCAAGTGCCACGCCGCCATCATTTGCCCATCCAGGGCGATGATCACCGGTGTGTCGGCGTGAATGCCGCCCGGCGGGAGGTGGATCGTGACGTCCCGCGGCGCCAATGAGCCGAAATCGAGGCCGGTCAGCGTCTCGATGGACGCGGCATCCACCGGACCGAGGGCCACAACGGATCCCAAGGCAAGACGGGCAAGGCTCAGGCGCATGCGATCTTTTGTGCGGGCCTGCGCCGCGGGGTGCAAGCCGCGGCGGGCGCAAATCTCAACTCTAACCATTCCGTTACCGGTTTCCTCGCAACCGCCGGATTTCGCCCCGGGTCGCTTTATTTGAACCGGCGCAATGTCGGCCGACCTCACCGCCATCGCGTCGCCAATCGATAACCGCCTGAAAACAACCCAAGGTAATTCATGAATGCCACGCTCCTGCCGCCCGGCAGCAGTGTCCTGCAATTGCAGGGCGCCTCGGTGCCGCACACCATCACCACCGGTTTCGGCCGCGCCGAAACCCGCCCGTTCCGGCGAATCGCTTCCATCAGCCCGGCCGCCTCACTCGTCGCCGTGCTGGCCCTGGCTCCCGTCCCAAGGGCGCTGGCGCAACACCTTTATCAACAGACCAACCTTGTCTCCGACGTCCCGGGTCTGGCCGTCAGCACCGACAGCAACCTCGTCAATGCCTGGGGACTGTCGCGCAGCGCCACCTCGCCTTGGTGGGTCGCCGATAATGGCACCGGGCTCTCCACGCTGTACAATGGCGCGGGAGCCAAGCAGACCCTCAAGGTGACGATCCCGCCGGCCAGCGGTTCCACCGAGGCGGGGACTCCCACCGGCACTGTGTTCAATGGGTCGGCAGATTTCCAGGTCGGACCCGGGCAGCCGGCGCGCTTTCTGTTCGCCTCGGAGGAAGGCACGATTTCCGGCTGGAATCCGGCGGCCAGCCCGACCACCGCCATCACCAAGTTCGAGAGTTCAACCGGTGCGGTTTACAAGGGCCTGGCCCTTGCGCAGCTCCGCGGCGCCAACCTGCTCTATGCCGCCGATTTTCATGGCGGAAAAATCGACGTCTTCGACAGGGATTTCCAACCCGTCAACCTTGGCGCCGACGCCTTCCGGGATGCGCACCTGCCGCCGGGCTATGCGCCATTCAACGTGCAAACCGTCGGCGACAGCCTTTTCGTCACCTACGCCAAGCAGGACGCCGACAAGCTTGACGAGGTCGCCGGCGCCGGTCGCGGATTTGTGACCGCGTATGGACCCGACGGTGCGCTCCGCCTGCGCCTGCAATGGGGGCCTTGGTTCAATGCGCCGTGGGGAGTGGCCCTCGCCCCTTCGCAATTCGGCCGGTTCGGCGGCATGATCCTCGTCGGCCAGTTTGGCAGCGGACGCATTGCCGCCTTCGACCCGGCGCGCGGCCGATTCCGCGGGTATCTCCAGGGCGCCGATCACCGCCGCCTGCAAATCGACGGCCTCTGGGCGCTGGCCTTCGGCAACGATGCGAACGCGGGCCCGGCAACCACGTTGTACTTCACTGCGGGCATCAACGATGAAGCGCATGGTTTGTTCGGCACGATCACGCTGGCACCTGACCGAGGGGATGCCGACCAGAATGCCGCGGACGATGATGCCGAGCCGGGAGACGGCCAGGACTAGCCGGCGCGCTGTTGGCGCCGAAGCCCTGCGCGGTGGTACGCCGTCACCGTGACCTCGTCACGGCGCAGGAAGCGGCGGTTCGGGGCGACCATGGGGCCCCGGGCCGTCGATTTCCTTTGTGCCCGGCTGCGCCCCCGCCTTACTCGCGCGATGCAATTCGGCTTCGAGATCTACCCTGAACACCGCGCGATCCTGACGCGATACGCCGGCTCGTTCACTTTGGCGGACTTGCTGAAAACCACGCGTCGCCTCTGGGCCGATCCCCGCTACTCGCCCGAGTTCACCGGCCTGGCGGACATCAGCGACAGTTCCGTCAGCGTCGACATGAATGACCTGCGGGCGCTCACGACCTTCCTCGTGCGCGACCCGGCCACGAGCCGCGGCCGCTGGGCCGCGGTCGCCACCACGCCGATCGCGATCGCCTGCGGCCTGGTGTATCGCTCGGCGATGCGACGCCGCCACGCGTTCGAAGTCTTCACGACCCGGGACGAAGCCTGCCGCTTCCTCGAGCTCGATCCCGCCATTTTCGCGCCGGCCGGGCCGCCGTCGGAAAACTGACCGCCGGTCAGTTCTTTTGCCGCAGCTTCTGTTCGCGGAAACACTCGGCGCACATGCCGTGCGTGAACTGGATCTGGCTGCGCGACGCGAAGTATTCCTCCACCTGCTGCCAGTAGCCGTCGTCATCGCGGACCTTCTTGCACCACGAACAGATCGGCAGCAGCCCCGAGAGGGCCTGCACCTCGGCGTGGGCGCTCATCAGCTCCTCGTGCCGCTGCTGCAGCGTCGCAATCAGGATGCTCACGAACAGCGCCACCATGAAGAAACTCACCTCGAGGTCGCCCACGATCTGCAGCGCGTCGGATGCCTCCTGCCAGTCGCGCAGCGCGAAGAACACCGCCAGAATCACCCGTACGCAATGGAACACGCCGTGCATGAGGAAGGCCTTGGCCGGCGACACCAACGGCTGCCAGAAGAACCGCGGCGCCGCCTCCAGCACCCGCGCCGAGCCCAGCGAGAGTCCCGCCCAGATGACGCCGTTGAAGACCATCCGCCAGTCGGAATGCGGGCTCCAGACCAGGAACGCCACCAGGCCGGCGGCATGCAAGGCGGTCACAACCGCTACGAGCTGCCAGCGGCGCGGCACGCGGCCGATCCACTCGGCGCCGATGAACAGCGCCGCCTGGCCCACCGTCACCAGCAATGTGGGCACGATGCGCCCGAGCCAGGGCGGCAGCGCCGGCCGGCCGGCAAACAGGATGTCGGCAAAGGTCATGATCCACGCGGCAATCATCCATTGGCGCATCAACAGCGAACGCCCCTGTTGCAGCCAGTAGTGCGTCATCAGGCAGGCCAGGATGGTGCCAATGATGATATTGGTGAGGTAGATTACGCTCTCCTGCGCCATGCGCATCACCGAGGATGCCGGAAAGCGGGACCGAGGAAAGCGCTTTCTGGCTGGGCTCCCGGCCGGTCATAGCGAGGATTGCGACTTGCGCCGTCACCGCGCGGCGCGTAGGCAGTCGGGCGTCGCGCTCCCCGGCGCGGCGCCAACCGACCCCAACCAATATGTCCCCCGCCAATCGTTCCGTTACCCGCCCGTTCCTCCCCGTTATTGCCGCCCTCCTTCTCGCCACCGGTGCCTCGCTCGCCGCGGCCGACGAGGCCAAGCCGGCCGCGCCCGCCAAGGCGGTCGTCCGCATCGATGCCGGCGCCCCCGCCGACCACAAGGATGCCGAGGGCAACCTGTGGCTCGCCGACCAGGGATTTGTCGGCGGCGATGTCATCGAGCGCGACAGCGACATGAAGATCGCCAACACCACGAACCAGTCGATCTACCACACCGAGCACTACGGGATGGACAGTTTCTCCTACAAGGTCGCGAACGGCAAATACACCGTGAAGCTGCATTTCGCCGAGACCTACGAAGGCATCGACGGCGCGGGCCAGCGCGTGTTCTCCTTCAACGTGGAAGGCCATGAGTACAAGGACTTCGATGTCTTCGTGAAGTCCGGCGGCATCCAACGCGCCTACGTCCTGACCGTCGAGGTCGAGGTCACCGACGGCAAGCTCGACATCACTTTCAAGAGCAACGTCGAGAACCCCGAGATCAACGGGATCGAGATCATCCCGGCGTCCTGATTTTCGCCGCCCGGCGCCGCTGGCCGGCGCCCGGCCGCGACCCGTTTCCTGTCGTTCCCCGCTGGCGGATCGCCGCCGCGGCGTAGATCCATGCCGGCACCGACGGGCGGACTCATCAGAGTTTGAACCCCCAACCCCAATAGCTGCCCCATGAAATCATCCCTCGTTGCAGCCGTCCTGCTGCTTCTGGTTCCGTCCGCCCTGTTCGCCGCGGGCGCGGAAGCCATCATTGATGTCACCAAGGCCCAGATCATCATCGGCCAGGTCCAGCAAACGCTGGCCAAGCTCAAGGAAGTCCAGGCTGCCGCGAACACGGTGGCCGGCGCCGCCTCGGCCGAGGCGCCACCCGCGCCGGTCCCCCCGGCGGCGCTGACGGATGGCTCGGGCAAATTCTTCCTGCCGTTCGACGATAAGGGCAACCTGGCCGGCTGGGCCAACAAGGGCGTCAGTGGCGCGGTCGGGTCGGCCGTGGGCGCCAAGGCCGGCGAAAAAGCCGGCTCGATGCTGGCGGCGAAAGTGCCGTTTGGCGGACTGCTCGCGATGGGCGCGAAGAAAAAGGGCAAGGAACTCGGCGCGGCGGCCGCCATGGGCGGCCCCGATTTCATCAAGAAGAGTTCGAGCTACTCGTTCAATTCGCTCGAGGACCTCTCGCTCTACATGCACCTCAACTGCTCGGGCAACGCCGACTATGTGAAGGGCTTTGCCGCGGCCATGGCGCTCTATCCCGACCTCGATAAAACCTACGAGGTCACCGTCAAGAAGGCGTACGGCGGAAACTGAACCCGCTCAGGCCGCGAGCGAGGCGCGGGCGCGCAGGTGCGAGATCACCAGCTGCGCGGCCTCGGGCAGCGGCACGAGCGCGGTGTTGATGACGAGATCGTAGGCGGCGGAGTCGTCGACCGGCGCATTGTAATGCGCGTAGACAAATCGCCGCCGCGCCGCATCGCACCGGGCGTTGCGCACGCGGGCCTCGGCCTCGGTGGTGCCGAATCGCTGCGCGTAGTACTTCGCCCGGTTTTCGACCGGCGCCACCAGCCGCAGGTGCACCCCGCCGGGCATGCCCGCCGTTGCGAAGTTGGCCCCGCGCCCGACGAGGATCACATGGCCCTCCATCGCCAGCCGGCGCATCGTCTCCTTCGTCTTCTGCATCAGCTCCCAAAGGCTGGGATGGCGGCCGACGATCTCCCCGATCGTCGCGTTCACCTCGGAGACGCGATCCTCCGGGAGAAAATGCGCCAGGTCCTCGGGCAGATGGTGCGATTTCAACATCTGGTTGACGATGTTGCCGCCGAAGATCGTCCACGGCTTGTCCGCCGGCGCTTCGCGGTTCAATTGCCCGGCAATCAGCTGCGCGAGTTCCGATCCACCGGAGCAGGACTGGCGCGCGATGGTAATGAAGGGCGCAGGCGGTTTCAGCCAGGGCGGGCGCGACCCGTGCATCTGCGCCGCAAAATAACCGCCCGCATGATTCAAAGACTGGTCGTGGTTCATAGGCGTGGAAGTGGTCGTCGCCGGCACCGGCGAGGGCCGGACAAAATATAGCACATCGCGTGCCTTGCGGCACAGGGTTTCCTGTCAGCGCGCAAGTGGCTCGGGTGCCCGGCCGCCGCGGGGCGCACCGGCCGCCAGCAGGGCCACCCCGCAAATCGCCAGCGCCTCACCCACCCCGTCGAATTCCATGCTGCTCCGGCCCGACGCCGCCCGCGGCAGGTGAACCAGGAAAACCCACAGGAAGACCATCAATGCCGACAGCAACGCCGCCGCCCGCGCCGTACGCGGTACCAGCAGCCCGGTCCCGCCCGCAAGCAGCGCTAGTCCCGCGGTGATCGTCCAAAAGCGGCGGCCCGGCGGAATCCACCCGGGAACCAGCGTGTCCACAAAGGCCGCGTAGACGAAATGCTGCACCCCGCAAACCATGAGAAAGACGGCCAGGAGAAACCAGGCTGGTCCGCGCCTGAAGTTCGCGATCGCCAGGGCACCGCCGAACAACGCGAGCACCTTGCAGGGGTTGGTCCACATGTAACCGGTCCACGGGTTTCCCAATGCTGGCGGGAGTTGGGCCGCGACGAACACCAGCAAAAGCAACGCCGCCACCGCCAGCGCGGCAGGCCGCGCCCATCGGCGCGTCAACATGGCGGCACCGGCCAGCACCAGCAGCAGGCCGGCACCGCGAGCCCAGCCCGCCGTCCCGGTCAGCCAAGCCGGGGTCGCGGGCACGAGGCGGACGAACGAGCCGGTATACAGTTGCCGCAATCCGGCCGCCATCATGCCCGTGGCAAACAAGCATCGCCCTAAGGCATCGATTCGTTCCGTGGTCACAGCGTGGATGTCGGCAGCCGTTCCCGGTGCGACGACGGCATAACACCAGGGCCCGCGAAACTCCTTCGAACTTTCTCGTACCCACGCCCGCGCCGGCCTTGAATGCGGCCGCGATGTTCTGCCGCCGGTCCGGTCTCCGCTCCCTTCCTGTCCTGCTGCTGGCGATGGCTTGGTTGGACGCCGCTGGGAGTCCGCCCGCGGCTTGGCGGCCGTTCTCCGCCGACAGCCCGTGGAACCGGCCGATTGCCGCCGGCACCGAGGCCGACCCGGACTCCCGTGCGCTGATCGACGACCTCGCATCGCGCGGCGCGTTTCACATCAACATCACCGACTGGTCGATCCCGGTTTATTTTGTCGACGCGGACCGGACCCCGCTCCGCGACGTGGGCGACTCGCGGCCCGACGTCTATGGGCGCGGGTTTGAGTTTCCCCGGCGGGTTCCGATCCCGGACGGCGCCGTGGCGTCGCCGCCTGTCGGCGAATTCAGCGACAACCACCTGTGCATCATCGACCGTGCCAAACAGCTCGAGTGGGGCATGTGGGCCGCGCGCCAGGATCCGACCGGCCGCTGGTTCACCGGTCTCGGTGCGGTCACCGATCTCGCCGGCACGGGCGTCGCTCCGCCGTGGTTCGCCTCGCGCCGGCAGCTCGATTCGCACCGTGCGCGGGCCAGTGGGTTCCCCTTGGTCGCGGGTCTCATCCTGCGAGACGAGGTCGCCTCCGGCCGCATCGACCACGCGCTGGTGTTCGCCTATGACCATTGCCGCAGCGGTTTCCTCGTGCCGCCGGCCAGCACCTCGCAGTCGGCCAAGCAGGAGGCCATCGACGCGCGCGGCATCCCGATGGGCGGCCGCATCCAGCTCGACCCGTCGTGGGATGTCGAACATTCGGCCTTGTCGCGGGCCGGCAAGGCGATTGCCCGGGCCCTCCAGGAATACGGCGCGTACTGCGGCGATTACGCGGATGGCAATGTGCTCTACGCCGAGAATTCGCCGGCGGCGGTGCAGGCTTGGAAGGGCGTGCTCGCCGGCGACACGCTGGCGGCGACCTTCACGCCGGAGTTCATTCGCGCCCATTTTCGCGTCGTCGTCATGGGCAATCTTCTGCCGGGCCAGAACCTGTCAGTGCCCCCGCCCTACGTCATCTCGTTCTCAGTGGCGGGCGAGACGGCTCCGGCGCGCATCGATCAATTAAACCGGACCGTGGTCGTGGCGCTGTCGCCATCGGCCCCCGGCGCGCTGCCGGCATCGTGGGAGCTTTTCCCGTCGGATTCGCAGGTCGAATGCAACGGCCAGCCGGTCGGATTCGGCGCGCAGCTCGACCTGGCCAAGCCAGCGACGATCACCTTGACGGCGCCCGACGGTCGCACGGCGAGCTGGACGATAATCCGCGAATCGCGCTGATCGCGCGAGCTACGCTTTTTGCAGGCAGCAGTGCTTGTATTTCTTCCCGCTGCCGCAGGGGCACGGGTCGTTGCGGCCCACCTTCGGGGCCGTCGACCGATACGGCGCCGGGCCGAGGCGTGCCTCGCGGTTGTAGAGCCAGGTGCCGTTGACGCGCACGAACTCGGCTTTCTCGTGCAGCACCTTTTCGACCCCGTCTTCGGTGCCGTAGGCCGAGAAATCCACAAAGGCCTTGGCCGGGTTGGCCGTGGTCTCGTGGCCGTGCACCTCGAGGCGGGTCCACGTGATCGGCGGCGTGCCCTCTTCCTCGACGTACGGCTTGCCCGCCGTCGGGCGATGGGATTCGTGCAGGAACTTGAAATCGTGCACCACATGCGCGGTGAACCGTGCCCGCATTAATTGTTCGGCATCGGCGGCCGCGCGTCGGGCGGCTAGGATCGGCTCGCAGCATTCTCCAAACGGCTTGCCGCTGCCGCAAGGACAGGGCGCGTTGCGTTCGGGGCGGGGCGAAGGCGAGGTGGCTGACGACATCCCCCACGCCTAGCGGGTTCGCCGCGCCCGAAGCGAGGGGATTCCATCTTGCGTGCCAAAAGAAAAGCCGCCCCGGAGGCGAACCCCCAGGGCGGCGTAGTTTTCTTTTACAGGTTGCGTCGTTTGCCATCGGCGCCGGCGATAATGAACGCCATTGCGACAGCACCCCACGCAACGATCAGGGCGACAGTCATGGGACTCGTCCTTTTGCCGCACTATGGCGGCGGTATAGGCCCCTTCCCTTGGCCAGAGAGTCGGAGCGGTTTTCAATCAACTGGAAGGCACCCAGCGCCCTCCATCGCCCGCGGAAGATGTGGCTTCTCCGCGTAAAATCAAGCCGTCCAAAAGTAAATTTATGTGCTCTGTCGTTCAACGACTAGCGCGTTTATTTTACACAGAGTTCTTGGAACACGCGTCGCGTCTGTCTGAAGAGGGCTTTGGGCAGACCAGCGCGACGGTCCCAGCCTTTTACAACGGCAGATCAGGCCATTCGGGCTGTCACCGCACGGCAGCATCCAGCCGGGCCCGTGATACGAATGGCTTTGCCCGGACCATCGTTTCGGCGTGGGTATATGGGGCGACCATGAAGAAGCCTTCGCCAGAATTGCGTCGCCGGATGTGCACCGGGAAGCGTCGCTACCGAACCCAGGGTGACGCCCTCGACGCCGCGATGATTGTGGGTGTCGAACGGCAACGGCAGGCGTATCGCTGCCAAATCTGTGGCCACTGGCACCTCACCTCGCGCTGAGATTCTCGTTGGCGGCCACGCCGACCGCATCCTGAGCCATTTGGCCCGCTGCGGCCGGACCGATGAAATTCCTGATTTTCAATCCGCTCCGCTCCGCCATCGTGGTCGCGATGTCGTTGACCGGCCCTCTTCGCTTCATCGCCATGCTGCTGCCGCTGGTCGCGGCCAACGGAGTGGCGCAAGACGCGCCGCCACCGCCGGCACCCGCGGCTTCGTCGGCTGCTCCCGCTGAGGCGGCGACCAGTCCGGCAACGCCCGCCGCCGCCGCGGCCGCGCCGGCGCCCGATGCGGTTCGCCCGGTGGAAACGTGGTTGGAGGCACAGGTCGAGCTGGCCCGCCGCGGCTTCTCGAGCGGCTCAATTGACGGCGTGCGCGGCCCACAGTCGGCCGCCGCCCTGCGCGCCTTCCAGCGGGCTGCCGGCCTCGACGACACCGGGGCCCTTGACCAGCCGACGCGCGAGAGCCTGTTGCTGACCGCGCCCGCCTTGTCCGAGCACGCGATCTCGGCCGAGGAAAAGGCGAGCGTCCGGCCGCTGCCCGCCACCTGGCTCGGCAAATCCGAACAACCCACCCTGACCTATGCGACCGTGCTCGAGCTCGTGGCCGAGCGCTTTCACGCCAGCCCGCGGTTCCTGCAGCGCCTCAATCCCGACGTCAATTGGGACGATCTCCTCCCGGGCGTCGTCGTCAAGGTGCCGAACATCGAACGCGCCAGCGTCACCAGCCATGCCGCGAAGCTGCACGTGCGCCTCGGCGACCACGAACTCGAGGCCACCGACGACAACGGTACCGTCATCGCGCACTTTCCCGTCAGCATCGCGCGCAACGTCGACAAACGGCCGGTCGGGGAACTGCACGTGGTGGTCGTGATCCCGGACCCCAACTACACCTTCGACCCCGAGGTGTTTCCCGAGTCGCCCGAGGGCCGCGAACTCGGGCGCAAGCTCGTCATCCCACCCGGCCCCAACAATCCGGTGGGTGTCGCCTGGATCGGGCTGGATCGCACCGGCTATGGCATTCACGGGACGCCCGACCCGGAGAAAGTCGGCCGCACCGAATCGCACGGCTGCTTCCGCCTCGCCAACTGGGACGCCCGCACCCTGCTCGACCTCGCCTGGGTCGGCATGCCGGTGATCGTCGAGCCCTGAAGTCGGGATCAACTCGTTGGGCTGCTTTGCGCCCGCCCGCGTGACAAACTTCTTGGTGGAGCCCGCACGCAGCGCTGGCTCCGCCTGATCACCCCGCCTTGATTGGGATTGGCGCATCGGGAAAATGAATGTTCAAGTTTTCCGCCCCATGAAATCGAGCCTCTTCGCGCCCCTTGCGTTGTTGTTGGTCCTCGCCGGTTGCGCGGCGACCGATGCTGCTCGCGGGCCGGCGACGCCCGGACCCGTCAGCGCGCACGGCCTGCTCCGGGCCGAGGGCAATCGCATCGTCGATGCCGCTGGGCGACCCGTGAGCCTCGCCGGCGTTAGCTTCGGTTGGAGCCAGTGGGAGGCGGCGCGCTTCTACAATGCCGGCACCGTCCGATGGCTGAAGGACGACTGGCACGCCGCCATCGTGCGCGCACCCCTCGGCGTCCACGAAGAGGATGGCTACATCCAGCATCCGTCCCGCAATCTTAAGCGCGTCACGCGTGTCATCGAAGCGGCCATCGCCGACGATCTCTACGTTCTCGTCGACTGGCACGATCATCATGCCAACCAGCACACCGACCTCGCCATCGCCTTTTTCCAGGACATCGCCCGGCGCTATGGGACACACGCCAACATCATCTATGAGATCTTCAACGAGCCGATCCACGGCCTCACCTGGGCCGGCGACGTGAAGCCTTACGCGGAGCGGGTCGTCGCCGCGATCCGCGCCATCGATCCCGACAATCTCATCGTCATCGGCACGCCGAATTATTCGCAGGATGTCGAGGTCGCTGCCGCCGATCCCGTGAAGGCGCCCAACCTCGCCTACTCGCTGCACTTCTACGCCGCCACGCACAAGCAGCCGCTGCGCGACAAGGCCGTGCGGGCCTTGGACCTGGGCGCCCCGCTCTTCGTCACCGAGTGGGGTTCATGCCGCGCCGACGGCGCGGGCCGCATCGACGAGGAGTCCACGCGCGCGTGGATGGATTTTCTCCGCGAACGACAGCTCAGCCACTGCACCTGGGGCGTCTACGACAAGGCCGAGACCGCCGCGCTCGTCCAGCGCTCCGCCTCCTCGCGCGGCGGCTGGTCGGACGCCGACTTGTCCCCCTCGGGCCGCCTCGCCCGGAGCATCGTCCGCAGCTGGCCGAATCCGCCGTCGAAGTGACGCGGCCTCCGACCATGGCCGGAGGCGCGGGCTTGCCGGCGCGGGTGTGGTTCGTGCATCCTGCCGGCTCACCCCGCCCCGCATGAGCCGACTTAAATCAGCCTTCGTTGCCAGCTGTCTGGCCCTCGCCAGTGCGCTTGCCGCCGCGCCCGTCCACGTCTGGGAGAAACAGGAACTCACCTTCACCGCGGCGAACACCTACGCGAACGCATACACCGATGTCGTCGTCTGGGTCGACTTGAAGGGCCCCGGTTTCGCCAAGCGTGTCTATGGTTTTTGGGATGGCGGCCAGGTGTTCCACCTGCGGTTGATGGCGACCGCGCCGGGCCAGTGGACCTGGAAGAGCGGCTCGAACCAGCGCGACGCCGGGCTCAATGGAAAATCCGGCGCCTTCACCGCCGTGGCCTGGACCGAGGCCGAGCTCGCGGCCAACCCGCTCCGCCACGGCATGATCGTGCCCACGCCCAACGGACATGCCCTGCAATACGCCGACGGCACGCCTTACCTCGCCATCGGCGACACGTGGTATGCCGCCGGCACCAATCGTTTCAAATGGTACGATGACGACCGCGAGCGCCCGATCGGCCCCGAGGCCGGCTTCAAGGACTACGTGCGCTACCGCCAGGCGCAGGGCTTCAATTGGGTCAATATCATCGCGGCGTTTCCGAACTGGAAGACCGACGACAAGGCCTGGACCCTCAAGCTCGACGACGCCGATCACACGACCGTCCGTTCCGCCTGGGTCGAGTTCGGCACCGCCGCGCCGAGCAACGGCGGCCGCGGCTCGGCCAAGAACATGGACAACGAAGGCGGCCGGCCCTTCCTGTTCCCGGGCAAGGTGCCGGGTTGGGGCGACTACTTCCCGGACATGGACCGGATCAACCCGGAGTACTTCAAGTACGTCGACCGCAAGATCGACTACCTGAACGCCCATGGCTTCGTGCCGTTCATCGAGGCCTCGCGGCGCGACTCCGGCCTGCTTTGGAAAAAGTACCACCCGTGGCCCGACTCCTACTCGCGTTACATCCAGTACGTCTGGTCGCGTTACCAGGCCAACATCGCCGTGCTCAGCCCGGTGCACCTCGACATCATCGCCGAGACCGTCAGCCCCGACGACTACACGGCCGCGATCAACCAGGTGAAGCAAAGGTACGGCCCGCCGCCGTTCGGGACCCTCCTCTCAGCCAATGCCAACCCGTCCACCCTCGAGAACTGGGGCGAGAATTCGTGGGTGACGCTCAACCAGATCGGCAACATGCGCGAGCATGTGAACTATTGGTACCTGACGGAGATCTTCCACCTCGCGCATCCCACCCCCGCGCTCGATGGCGAACCCTACTATTCCGGGTTCAAGGACAATCGCGGCGCCGGCGGCGTGAACTACAAGCTCGGGGCCGACGGCGGCACCGAGCGCGACAACCAGCTCTGCCGCTCCGGCCTTTACGGCTGCTTCCTCTCCGGCGGGCTCGCCGGCCACGTCTACGGCGCCGAGGGCATCTGGGGCGCGGACATCGAGCCGGCCGCGCCGACCAAGATGTGGGACGCCTTCCAGTGGCGCTCGGGGGCCGAGGTGCACTTCCTGCGCGATTTTGTCTTCTCCATCGGGAACCGTTATCGCGACCTCGAGCCTCTGCCCGATCTCATCCTGCCGAACCGCACGCCCGTCATCCTCGGCTACGATGGCTGGGCGTACTGCGCCCGCACCCCGGACAAGGAGATCTTCCTCGCCTACTTCGAAAGCGGCTGCCCGAAGTTCCAGGTTCGCGGCGCAAAACTGAACAGCACCTACCGCGCCCAATGGTTCAACCCGCGCGACGGCAGCTGGACCGGCATCGGCCCCGGCACCACACGCTCCAGCAAGATCGGGATCATGTCACTGCCCGCGCCGCCCGACGGGAACGACTGGGGTCTCAAGCTCGTCTATGCCGGGCCCGCCGACGCCCCGTGATCGGGCGCCACCCCGAACCTTCGATTCGCGAATCGTTGCGTCTTGGATAGGTTCACCCCCATGAAACATCCCCTCGCGCTCCTCGGCTCACTCATCCTCGCCACCGCCGCCTTCGCCGCGGGCCAGCATGTCAAGGACGCCAAGCCCCTGGCCATTGCCCAAGGCCGCGAGGTCGACCTCAAGGACTTCCTCGTGCCGGGCAAATACACCATCTTCGACTTCACGAGCGAGTACTGCCCGCCGTGCCGCGCCTATGCCGACCCGCTGCTCAAGCTCCACGAGCGCCGGGCCGACATCGCCGTCGTGAAGGTGGACATCAACCGGCCCGGGGCCCGCGGCATCGACTGGAAATCGCCCGTGGCGAAGGAATTCGGGCTGCAATCGATCCCGCATTTCAAGGTGTTCGGTCCTGACGGGAAGTTGATCGCCGACGACAAGGTTTCCTTCGGGCCCGATGGGCGCGTGCGCCGCGACTACGCCGCGCGCCAGATGGTCGACCGCTGGATCGCCTCGGTCGAGTGAGCCACACCCCGGGCGGCTCGCATACGTGACCGTCCCACAAGCATGACTTGATCCGGGCTTGCGCGCGCAGCGGCCCGCGATTTCCCTGAGGTCAAACCGGCCCAACCCCCGGCCTTCCCCCATGATCCGTTCCCGTCTGCTCCCCACCCTTCTGTTGTCCCTCGCCGCGCTGCCGGCCTACGCCGCCGATTCGCTCGACCTCAGCCGCGAACTCCCCGTACCGGCCGACCAGCCGATCCCGGTGGTCGATTTCTTCCGGCCGCGCATCATGCAGGACCCGAAGCTCAATCTCGCCGGCACCCACATAGCGGCCATGATCACCGGCGGCGGCGACAAGGTGCAGCTGCTCGTCGTCGACCTGGCGAACAAGAAAACCGACGTGATTTCGACGCCCACGGACCTCGACGTGACCAGCTTTGAGTGGCTCAACGACCGCCGCCTCATCTACAATTTATTCGCCCACAACGGCCGCAACCTTGGTCTGCTTGCCGTCGATTTTGACCAGATCACCCGCGCCTATCCGGTCTGCCAATACTATGGCGAGGTGCTCGTGGCCGTCCCCAAGGAAGACAAGATCCACCCGCTGGTTTGGGGCAGCTATGACTCGATCGAGACCAACAAGCAAATGGGTGTGTTCGAGCTCGATACGACCCTGAGCTCGGGACAGTTCGTCGACCTCTCGGTGATCAACGCCGGTTCGATGGATCCCCTCATCGCCAAGGAGAACAACAACCGGCATATCCTTAAACGCTATCCCCAGGCCGAGGGCGGCTGGGCCACCAACTACTACGCCGACCAGGTCGGCGCCCTCGAATTCGCCGTCACGGAACAGGATGGCGTCAACACGCTGCAGTTCCTCTCGGGCGATTCATGGCAGAAATGCCCGGTGGACCTGGACCAGATCAACCTCGTCGGGGCCGGCACGAAATTCGGCGAGCTGGCGGTGGTTGGCCCCCGCGGCACTGGTCAGCCGCGCCCGCTGCAGTTCCTCGACGGCGCCAGCGGCAAGTTGGGCGACGCCCTGATCCAGGACAAGGAATACGACTTCAACGGGTATCTCTATCGCGATCCCGGCTCCCACGTCATCGTCGGCGCCGTCTTCAACCGTTCCGGCCCCACCACCGTCTGGTTCAATGAGACCTATGCCAAGCTCCAGCAGGCGCTCAACAGCTTCTTCCCCGGTTTGATCGTTCGCATCCTCGGCAACGACGAGAAGGGCGAGATCGTGCTCGTCAGCACCTCGTCCGACCGCCAGCCGCCCGTCTACCAATGGGTCAACCTCGCGACCAAGCAGGTGGGCCTGATCAAGAACTCCGCGCCATGGATTGACCCCAAGCGCATGCTCCCCATGAGCGTGATCAAGTACAAGACGCGCGATGGCCAGCGGCTCGACGCCTACGTCACCATGCCCGCGGGCGCCACCAAGCAGCATCCGCCGCCCCTCGTCGTGCTCCCGCATGATGGCCCGCTGGCCCGCGACATCTGGGGCTACAATGACGAGGTGCAGTTCCTCGCCAGCCGCGGTTACGCGGTGCTCCAGCCCAACTACCGCGGTTCCACCGGCTATGGCTGGATGTTCCCGGAGTCGGAGGATTGGGATTACGTCAAGATGGCGGAGGATGTCACCGATGCCACCCAGACGCTCGTCCACGCCGGCTACGTCGACGCCAAGCGCATCGGCATTCTCGGCACCTCCTTCGGCGGCTACCTGGCGCTGCAGTGCGCCACGAGCGAGCCCGACCTCTTCAAGTGCTCCGCCGCGATCACGGGCATTTTCGACTGGGAGGAGCTCATCAACGACAACGCCTACAACCGCTACACGAACCCGCAATACGGCCGCTGGGTCCGCAAGCTCGGCGATCCGGGCCGCGACAAGGCGAAGTTCGAGGCCATTTCGCCGTTGCGCCATGTCAACCGGCTGCACGGCGCCGTCTTCCTGGCGATCGGCCGTGAGGACAGCGAGCCCATCCGCGCCCAGACGCGGAGCCTGAATTCCGAACTCGATAAATACCACGTGCCGCACGACGTGGTCACCCTCAGCGGTGTCGGCCGCAGCATGTACTACGTGAAGAACCGCGTCGAGGTCTACAGCCGCCTCGAATCGTTCCTCGCGCAGAACCTGCGCTAAGTCGGCGGCCGGCGGGAATAGCCGGCGGTTGCGCGGGGCTGGTGGCCCCGCCTCCTCGGTCGCCTTTTTTGTCCGGTGGAGGCGGGACCATCAGTCCCGCGAATTGTCGCCTGGGATCGCTTCGTCCTTTGGCCGCCGGCCCGGTGCGCGCTTCGACACTTGCTCGCCCGATCCCCTTTCGCTGGACTGGTCCCGGGCCGGTCTTTGCCATCAACCCCGTTCGCGCCATGTATGTTTGCCGCAAACTCCCCGGCCTTGTTGCCTGTGCCTTGCTCGCCAGCGTCGCCCTGCACGGCGCCGGCAGAATTGACCTCACCCGTGTCGTGCCGGTGCCCGACGACCAGCCGATCCCGACGCAGGATTTCTTCCGGCCGCCCGCGCTGGCGCGTCCGCTTCTCAACCGGTCGGGCACGCACATCGCCGCGCTCGTCACCGGCGACGAGGACAAACACCTCTTGTTGGTTTATGCGATCGCCGACGGAAAAATTGAGACGGTCGGCAGCCACAACGACCAGGACATCTACAACATCCACTGGCTGACGAACTCCCGGGTCCTGTTCCAGCTCGTGTCGCGCAAGATGTACTCGCTCGGCATCCTGGCCGCCGATGTCGGCCGGCTCTCCCGCGCCTACGCCCTGCAGCAATCGGGTTCCATCCTCGTGTCCGTCCCGCTGAAGAATCCCGCCCACCCTCTCGTCTGGAACCGTTTTGACTTCGAGACCGGCCACGATGAAGGCGTGGCGGCGCTCAACTCCGACGTCCAATCCGGCAGCATCATCGACCTGACCTCGGCCACCGCCAACATGGCGCAGGTCGCGCAGATCCGCGAGCAGAACGCCCATTGCATCCTCGCGAACTATACCCAGCCCGGGGGACCCGGCCTGACCACCGCCTACCTCCCCGACAAGGCGGGAGATCTCGCGTATGCCATTCGTGTCGCCGACGGCAATCCGGCCATGTTCCGGCGCGTCGACCGGCAATGGCTGCCCTGCCCCGTGGACCTCGAGACCATCGATATCGTGGGCAACGCCAACGAACCGGGCCAGCTGCTGGTGCGCGGCCCCGCCCTCGGCGGCAAACCGCAGCCGCTGCAGCTCATGGACGCCGCCAGCGGCCGCCTCGGCGACGTCGTTCTCCAGGACCCGAACTACGACTTCAATGGCTGGCTGTATCACAATCCCGTCAACGGCGATGTGCTCGGGGCCGTCTTCAACCTGGGGGGCCCGCGCACGTTCTGGTTCAACGAGCAGTACCGGGAACTCCAGAAGATCTTCGATGGCATGTTCCCCGGCACCGTCGTACAAATCGTGGGCAGCGACGACCAGCACCGGATCTTCCTCCTCGCCACCTTCTCCGACCGGCAGCCCGTCGCGTACCACTGGGTCAACCTCGAGACCCGCAAGGCCGGCCTGTTCAAGAGCTCCGCCCCGTGGATCAACCCGACGCGGATGCGCCCGATGCAAATCCTGCAGTTCAAGACTCGTGATGGCTACAAGCTCGATGCCTACCTGACGCTCCCGGCCGCTGCCGCGAAGGACCATCCCGCCCCGCTCGTGGTCCTGTGCCACGGCGGCCCGTGGGCGCGCGACGAATGGGGCTTCGACGGCGAAGCCCAGTTTCTCGCCAATCACGGCTATGCGGTCCTGCAACCCAACTACCGCGGCTCAACCGGCTCGACCGGGCGCTTCCCGGACGGCGACGAGTATGACTTCATCAAGATGCACAACGACGTCACCGATGCCGCCCGGGCGGTCCTGCACTTGGGCCTGATCGATCCGGGTCGGGTCGCGATCATGGGCGGCTCCTTCGGCGGCTACCTGGCCGTGTCGGGCGTCGCCCACGAGACCGACCTCTACCGCTGTGCCGTCACCAACGCCGGCGTCTTCGACTGGGCCATGCTGGTGCAGGCCGAGAAATTCGACCGGTTCGATTCACCCGTCTACGGCCGCATGGTGAAGAAGCTCGGCGACCCGCGGAAGGAAACCGCGAAATACGATGCCATGTCGCCCATCCGGTTTGTGAAGAACATCCATGTCCCCGTCTTCGTCGCCGCGGGCAAGGACGATTTCGTCGTGGAGATCTCGCAGTCGCGCCGGCTCATCGCTGCCCTCGATGACCAGAAGGTGCCGTACGAAAAATATTTCGTCGGCGGCGAGGGCCACGGCATGGCCTACCTGAAGGACCAGGTCGACCTCTACGACCGCATCCTCGCCTTCCTGGACAAGAACCTGAAGGCCGCGCCTTGAGCGGAGGCCGCGGGTGGAGCCTGCACTCCATGCAGGTTGGGCTCGCCCGAAATGTAGGGTCGGGCCTTGGCCCGACCTCGCACGCCGGCCAGGCTTCATGGTTTCAGGTCGTCGCAAGCAACGACCCTACATAACGGGCCCAACCCGCACGGAGTGCGGGCTCCACCTCTGCGCTATCCGCCGCCTATCCCCCCTCAATACACCTTGTCGCGGTTCTGCCAGGGCTTGAGTTCGTCGAGGGCGGGCACGATCGCGCGGCGCAGCTCGATGAAATCGATCGAACCGCTCGTGCGGTAAAGCACCTTGCCGCCCGGCGCAATGAGCAGCGTGTACGGCAGCTCGCCGTTCCAGTCCTTGTCGAAGGCCTCGATCATCTTGTACTTGTCGGTCTCGCCAAAGATCAGGTTCTTCGTCGACGAATGGTGATCCTTCAGGAACTGCAGCACCTTCGGCTCCTCGTCCGGGAACTGCGCCGCCACCGTCACCAGCTCGAAGCCGCGCAGGCGGAAGCGCAGGTTCTGTTCGATCAACTCGTCGAACTCCGACACGCACGGGCCACACCACGTCGCCCAGAAATTCACCAGCCGCAGCTTGCCGCCTTCCGCGTTCGCCCGCAGCGCCGCCAGCCCGGCCGCATCCACGTGCTCGAGCGCGACCGGCTCCTTCGCCACGCGGGCCAGCCAGCGCTGGTTTTCGCCGATCTTGTCCTTCCATTTGATCGAGCAGCCGAAGACGCGCGTGGTCGTCACCGGCGGTTCCTGGCCCGCGAGCAGCGCATCGAGCGCGTTGCGGGTGTCGTGCTTGGTCACGAGGTCGGTGCGCTCGGAATTGTCGACCCTCCCCTCGAAGCGCAGCTTCCGATCCTGGTCGAAAATGAACACGTGCGGCGTTGCCACCGCGCCGAACTTGGCCACGACCTCCTGCTGGTCGCCATCATAGAGGTAGGGAAAATTGAACTTGTGGTGCGCCGCGCGGATTTTCATCTCGTCGAAGCTGTCGCCCAGGTCGCCGTACGCCATCTCGTCGAAACGCACCGCCTCCGCGCTGTTCGGGTTGATGGCCACCAGCGCGACCCCCTTTGACGCATAGTCGGCCGTGATCGCCTTGATGCGCTCCTCGTACGCCTGCGCCGTCGGGCAATGGTTGCACGTGAAGACGACCACCAGGAACTTCGCCTGGGCGAAATCCGCCGGCGTGTACGTCTTGCCGTCGACGCCAGGCAGTTTGAAGTCCGGCAGCGGCGACCCGATCGCCAGGACCGGCGGGTGGGTCGCAGCGGACGCGGACAGGAGGGCGAATAACATCAGACCGGCAGCGAGGATCGAGCGCATGAGGGAAGATTTCCTGGGGGCGAGGGAGCGCCGACGAAGGCGCAGGGTTCCGCAACGAAACCCGGCCGCTCCGCGCGCGCAAGTCAATCCACCCAGCCGCGCTGTCCTAACATTGTTCCTGCGGTCATGCGTCAGCCCGGTGGCAACGGTCTCTGGTATTGCGCCGCTATAGGCTTGCGGTCCGCCGGGAGACCGACCCCAAAGCCTGGGCATTGGAGTCGGCGCTGGAGGGCTGGTCTTCTGGCCAGCCGGGGCAGCGAAGCGGACAAGATCGAAGTGATACCGCAGACCGCCGCCACCACCGGAAATCGGGTGACCGGAAGCCGCACTTGCGACTTCACCGGCTTCGTTCATCGTGGCGTGATGTTGCCCCCACGTCTCGCCGGCTTCGCCTGCTTGCTCCTGTCCGCCGCGAGCCTTGTCGCCGGCAACCAGCCGCCCGCCGATCCGCAGCTCAATGACCGCGGTCGTGCCGTCCTCGCCTATTTCCAGGAGCTGCATGCCAGCCCG
Organism: Lacunisphaera sp.; assembly: GCA_035549095.1. Lineage (GTDB taxonomy): Bacteria > Verrucomicrobiota > Verrucomicrobiia > Opitutales > Opitutaceae > Lacunisphaera. Next base: position 53,280 of record DASZRV010000036.1, read on the forward strand.
GACTTCAAGCTCCTCTCCGGGCAGTTCTGCGGTTGGAGCGGCCAGGCTCGGCTGGAGGAGCTGGGCAAGATTCACCAGGCCACGGGCCGCTGGCCCGCCGTCATCGGACTCGACTACTGCCGCTGGAACCACAAGGAAGCCGACATCGGCGTCGAGGCGCCCAACGAACTCGCTCGCGCGTACTGGAACGCCGGCGGTTTGGTCACGATCTCCTGGCATGCCTTCGACCCGGCGAATCCCGCTGGCGGCGGGTTGGGCGACAAGCGCGTCAACCTCCCCGACCTGCTGGCGAAGGGCACCCCGACCCACCAACGCTGGCTGGCCGGGCTCGACCGCATCGCCGATGGCCTTGCCGCCCTGCAACGCGACGGCGTCGTCGTGCTGTGGCGGCCGCTCCACGAAATGAACGGCAACTGGTTCTGGTGGGGCGCGCACAAGCCCGCGGAGTTCGTCGCGGTTTGGCGGCAGATGTTCGACTACTTCACGAAGAAAAAGGGACTCCACAACCTCGTCTGGGTTTACGGCCCCAACCACGGCCCGAACGCGGCCGATTACTACCCGGGTGACGCCTACGTCGACATTGTCGGGCTCGATGCCTACACCGATTTCGTCGACCCCGGACACATCAAGGGCTTCCCCGCCCTCGCCGCGATCGACAAGCCCATCGGCCTGACCGAATTCGGCCCGCACGGCGCCGACCATCCGCCCGGCGATTTCGATTACCGCCGGCTGGCCGACGGCCTGGCCCGGAATTTTCCCGCCGCGCGTTTTTTCATGAGCTGGAATGACAACTGGAATCCGGCCGCGAACCAGTTCGCCCGCGAGTTCTACCAGGACCCGCGGGTCATCACCCGCGAGTCGCTGCCCGCCGGCCTGGCCGGCACCGCGCCCGCCGCCGATGCGGCCTACGTGAAGTCCAACCAGGACTGGCGCGCCGCCCGCGTCGCCCGGCTGACCAAACCCGATGGCTGGCTCAGCCTGATCGGACTCCACCAGCTCGCGCCGGGCGTGAATTCCGTCGGCACCGCCGAGGACAATTCCATCCGGCTCGCCGCGGGTCCGCCGTACCTTTGCACGCTGCAGGTCGAGGATGGCCGGGTGCTGCTCACCCCGGCCGCCGCCGCCCTCTTCGAAATCGATGGCGCCCCCGCGGCGAAAACGGAACTCGTTTACCAAGGTGACCGGCCGACGACCGTCACCTTTGAGACCGCCAGTTTCTACGTGATCCCGCGCGGCGACCGCCTCTACCTGCGCGTCAAGGACAGCGCCTCGGCTCGGCGCGCGAACTTCGCCGGCATCGATTATTTCCCGATTGATCCTTCGTGGCGCATCGAAGCGCAGTGGGTGCCGTTCGACCCGCCCCACCAAATCAACATCACCAACGTGCTCGGCCAAACCGAACCGGCGACGGTGCCCGGCAAGGCTGTGTTCACCCGCGCCGGGCAGAACTTCGAGTTGCTGCCGATCGACGAAGGCACCGGCGAGCCGCTGTTCTTTGTGATCACCGACCTCACGGCCGGCGAGGAGACCTACGAGGCCAGCCGATTCGTCTATGCCGACCGGCCAAAGGACGGAAAGATCATCCTCGACTTCAACCAAGCCTACAATCCGCCGTGCGCCTTTACTCCCTTCGCCACCTGCCCGCTGCCGCCCAAGGAAAACCGGATGAACATCCGCGTCACCGCCGGCGAGAAGAAGTACCGCGGCAAGGTGGATTGAACCCGCGCCTGACCCGTTGCCGAATTCGTGTAGGTCGGGCTTTACGCCCGACATGTCGGGCGTAAAGCC
>DASZRV010000037.1:0-24255 GCA_035549095.1 Lacunisphaera sp.
CACCGCAGGGGCAGAGGCCCGGGCCGATCTACCAGCGGAGTCTAGGCTCTCTGGGGCGCGCTCGGGATCCCGGACCTCTGTCCCATTGGGATGCTCCAGATAGACCCCAACCCAAGCTACAAGGGGCGCGCCTCGTGCGCGCCCGGATGTGGTCAAGCCAAGCCCTACAGCCTAAAGCGGTCCATCTTCGGTGTGCCGCGCCCCGCGTTCGTTTCATCGCTCCGGGTTTGCCAAGGGCGCGGGCCGGCATAATTTCCGCGCCATGTTGAAGCTTACATCCCCCCTCCGCAGTGCCGCCGTTGCGATGCTGCTGGCGGTCGCGCCCGCCCTGCGCGCCGCCGACGCCAACCCCACGCAGGAACGCGCCGACCGGTTCCTCGCCCTCGTCAACTCCGGTTACCAGGCGTTGATCACGGTCGAGGGACGCGCCCAATGGGACGCCCTCACCGATGTCTCGCCGGTCCATGACGCCGCGTCCGAAACCGCCAGCAAGGCTCGCGCGGCCTTCGTCGGCAACGTCGCCGTCATCAACGAGGCGAAGGCCCTCCTGTTGAAGCGCGCCGACCTGAACGAGCTGACCATCCGCGAGCTCGAACAGCTGCTCCTCAATGCGGCCGAGGGACCGATGACCAACCCGCAGCTCGTGGCCGACCGCATCGCCGCCGAGGTCGCCCAGGCGTCCACGCTCAATGGCTTTGAGTTCAAACTCCACGGCAAGCCGATCACGGTGAACGAAATTGACAACCTCCTCCAGTCGAGCACCGACCTCGCCGAGCGCAAGGCCGTGTGGGAAGCCTCGAAGGAGTCCGGCAAGGCGCTCAAGGCCGGCCTGATCAAGCTGCGCGATTTGCGCAACGGTGTGGCGAAGGAACTCGACTACCCGGACTACTTTGCCCTCCAGGTCGCGGGCTATGGCATGACGACCGAGGAGATGGTGAAGCTGAATGAGCAGTTCATGCGCGACTTGCGCCCGCTCTACCTGCAGCTCCATACCTGGGCGAAGTACAAGCTGGCGGAGAAATACCACCAGCCCGTGCCGAAGCTCATCCCGGCGCACTGGATCAACAACCGGTGGTCGCAGGAGTGGGATGGGATGTCCGAGGGCGCAGATTTGACGCCGTTCTTCAAGGACCGCACGCCCGAGTGGGTCGCGCACAGCGCCGAGCGGTTCTATGTCGGCCTCGGTTTCCCGAAGCTGCCGCAATCGTTCTGGGAAAAGTCCGACCTCTACCCCGTGCCCGCCGGCAGCCCGCGCAAGAAGAACACCCATGCCTCCGCGTGGCATGTCGACCTGGCGAACGATCTCCGCTCACTGCAAAGCATCGAGGCCACGCCGTGGTGGTTCACGACCGCGCACCACGAGTTCGGCCACATCTATTACTTCATGAACTACACGCGCGACGAGGTGCCGATGCTCCTGCGCACGGGCGCCAACCCGGCGTTCCACGAAGGCTTCGGCGAACTGACCGCGCTGGCCGCGGGCATGGCGCCGTACCTCAAGTCGCTCGGCATCCTGCCGCCCGATTACAAGGTCGACCAGAATGCGTTCCTGCTCAACGACGCCCTCGTTCCCGGCGTGCCGTTCATCTTCTGGTCCTCCGGTGTGATGACGCATTGGGAGGCCGACGTTTACGCGCACCACCTGCCGGCCGACCAATGGAATGCCCGTTGGTGGCAGTACGTTCGCGACTTCCAGGGCATCGAGCCGCCGGAGCCGCGGGGCGAGGAATGGTGCGACCCGGCGACGAAGACCCACATCAACGACACGCCATGCTATTACTACAGCTACGCCATCGCGCAGGTGTTCAAGTACCAGCTCAACGACTACATCGCGAAACACATCCTGCACCAGCCGCCGCAGGCCTGCAATTACGCCGACAATAAGGAGGTGGGCGACTTCTTCCGCAAGATCATGGAGCAGGGCAAGACGCGCGACTGGCGCGTGATCCTCAAGGAAGCCACCGGCGAGGAGCTCTCGACGCGCGCCATGGTCGAGTACTACGCACCGCTGATGCAATGGCTCCAGGAGCAGAACAAGGGCCGCCCAATCGGCTGGGAGTAAGCGGCACTTCCGACAGTCTCGAATTGTAGGGCGGGATCAGCGATCCCCGCCCTACAATCGACCGCGGCGGCGAACGGAGTCGCCGCCCTACCTTCGCGATGTGCCCCCGGCCTTTTCGCTGGCCGGGTTCGGCGGCGGCTGCTTGGCTCGCCCACGTATGTCGAAGGTCTACTTCTACTATTCGGCGATGAACGCCGGCAAGTCGACGGTCCTCATCCAGGCGAGCTACAATTACCAGGAACGCGGCATGCGCACGCTCGTCTTCGTGCCGGCGATCGACACGCGCTGGGGCGGCGGTCGGGTAAAGTCGCGCATCGGCATCGAGGCGCCGGCGTTGGTGCTGCAGCCGAACGAAAATGTCCTCAACTACGTCCGCGCCGCCCATGCGGCCCAGCCGGTGTCCTGCGTGCTGGTCGACGAGGCGCAGTTCCTTACGCGGGGCCAGGTCGAGCAACTGACCGACATCGCCGACGACCTGCGCATCCCGGTGCTCTGCTATGGACTCCGCACCGATTTCCAGGCGCAACTCTTTCCCGGCAGCGCCGCGCTCCTCGCGCTGGCGGATGACCTCATCGAGCTGAAGACCATCTGCCACTGCGGGCGCAAGGCCACCATGAACCTGCGCATCGGCCCCGGTGGCCGCGCGGTCAAGGAAGGCGCGCAGGTCGAGATCGGCGGCAACGATCGCTACGTCGCGATGTGCCGACGGCATTTCAAGGAAGCGCTCGCCAGCTGACTCCGCCGATGTCCACGCCCCATCGCCCCGCGTCGCTGACGGCCTTCATCGGCACCTATACGAAGGACAATTCCAGCCGCGGCATCTACGCCACCCGGTTGGATGTCACCACCGGCGCACTGTCGACGCCGACCGTCGCAGCCGAGACCTCCAACCCGACGTTTCTCGCCCTGCATCCGAATGGCCGGTTCCTGTACTCGCTCGGCCAACTGCCGTTGCCGGACGGAAAATCCGGCGGCGCTATCGAAGCGTACGCCCTCGATTCCGGCTCAGGCCGGCTGAACCCGCTTAATCGCGAGTCGTCAGGTGGCGCGGGGCTGGCGCACCTCGCGATCGACGCCACCGGCCGGATGCTGGTCGCGGTGAGCTACCATGGCGGCTACGTCACGGCCTTCCCGCTCGGCGCCGATGGCCGGGTGGGCCCGCCGACCGGCCGCATCGCCCTCGAAGGCCAACCCGGTCCAAATCGTTTGCGGCAAAACCAATCGCACGCGCACTCGGTCACGATCGCCCCGGACAACCGTTTCGCGCTCGTCGCCGATCTGGGGCTCGATCGCGTGTTCTCGTTTCGCCTCGACGTCGCCGCGGCGCGCCTTGTGCCGAACGACCCACCCAGCGCTGTCCTCCCGCCGGGCGCCGGCCCGCGACACGCGAAATTCTCCGCCGACGGACGATTCCTTTATGTGCTGAACGAAATTGACGGTTCGATTTCCTCGTGCCGCTACGATGCCGCACGCGGCGTCGCAACGCCGTTCCAGCACATTTCCACCCTGCCGGCGGGCTTCAAGGTCACCGATCCCGACCGGGCGGCGGAGATCCGCATCCATCCGAACGGGCGCTACGTCTATGCCTCGAACCGTGGGCACGACAGCATTGCGGTGTTCGCCCGCGCCGACGACGGCGCCCTGCAGTTGGTGGACTTCACGCCTTGCGGCGGCAAACACCCGCGCAACTTCAACCTGTCCCCCGACGGCACCTGGCTGGTGTGCGCCAACATGGACAGCAACAATCTCGTCGTCTTCCAGGTCGATCCGGGCACGGGTCGCCTGGCCTCGCCGCGCGCCACCGCCGCGGTTCCGGCCCCGGTTTGCGTGCTCTTCGCCCCTTGAATTGTAGGTCGGGCTTTATGCCCGACGTGTCGGGGATAAACCCCAACCTACACAAAGGCGGGAGGCCCTTCTTCGAACGGTCCGGCGCATAATGAACAAGATAAGACCACATATTGACTTTTGATGCGCATCTTCGCGGCTTTTCCCGCGCGATAATGGGGGCAAAATCATGGAAACGTTGAATCCCGTGCCCCTCATGAGCAACAAATGGACCGACCGCGCGACCTCGCCCGCCGAGGTGGTGTCGTTCGTCAAGAGCAACCACAAGGTCTTTCTGCACGGGGCCTGCGCCACGCCGACGACCCTGACCAATGCGCTCGCCGTGCGGCGCGACCTCGAGAACGTCCGGCTTTATCACCTGCATACGGCGGGACCGGCCGCGTGGATCAGCCCGGAAACGCGCGGAATTTTCCGCTCCGTATCGCTCTTCACCGGCGGGCCGTTGCGCAAGCCGGTCAACGAAGGCGAGGCCGACCACGTGCCAATTTTTCTCTCGGACATCCCCGGCCTGTTCCTCAGCCGCCAGGTGCAGCTCGACGTCGCCATCCTCCAGGTTTCGCCGCCCGATCGCCATGGCATGTGCTCGCTCGGCACGTCAATCGACGCCGCCCGCGCCGCCGCTGACACGGCGAAGATCGTCATTGCGGAGATCAACGAACAGATGCCGCGCACGCATGGCGACAGCTCCCTGTCGTTCCAGCGCATCACGGCATTCGTCCACACCAATCGCCCGCTGCACGAACACCATCCCGAGCCCGAGTCGCACGTCGAATCGCAGATCGGCGAGCTGATCGCCCCGATGATCGACAACGGCTCGACCCTGCAGATGGGCATCGGCGGCATTCCCGACGCCGTCCTCGCCCGCCTGCACGACAAGCGCGACCTCGGTATCCACAGCGAGATGTTCTCCGACCGCGTGGTCGAGCTGGTCGAGTCCGGCGCCGTCACGAACAAGCTCAAGGCGGTCGGCCGCGGCCGCATCGTCACCAGCTTCATCAACGGCACCCGGCGGCTCTTCGACTTCGTCAACGACAACGCCGGCGTGGCGTTCTATCCGTGCGATTGGACCAACGACACCGCGAACATCCGCCGCAACCCGAAGATGGTCGCGATCAATTCCGCCATCGAGGTGGACCTGACCGGCCAGGTGTGCGCCGATTCGATCGGCCACCGCATCTTTTCCGGCATCGGCGGCCAGATGGATTTCATCCGTGGTGCCGCGCTCTCCCCGGGCGGCAAGGCGATCATCGCCCTGCCCTCGACCGCGGCCGGCGGCAAGGTGTCGCGCATCGTGTCGCAGTTGAACCCCGGCGCCGGCGTCGTCACCACCCGCGGGCACGTCCATTGGGTCGTGACCGAGTACGGCGCGGTGAACCTGCACGGCCTCTCGCTCCGCGAGCGCGCCGAGGCGCTGATCTCGGTCGCGCACCCGGATTTCCGCGCCGAATTGCGCAAGCAGGCGGTGCACCTGCGGCACTTCACCGCCCCGGGCGAGAAGACGGCGTAGGCGCGCTTGGACCGAGCTAAAGGTGGAATCTGCATTCCGTGCAGGTTCAGCCCGCACGGAGCCGTGGTCTAGGATACAGGGACGACCATTGGATTCGGAGCATGATTCAAATTGGTGGAGGGCCGGCCTATTGGCCGGCCGCGGTCGGTCCGGAGACCGACCCTCCGACAGGCACGCATGACACAAAACTGGATTCAACGCAGCCGCTCAACGAGGCGTGAGCCCGCATGGCGTGCGGGATCCTCCCCAGGCCGGACATGCGAATGCCTACCCACGGGACGAGGGCGTCCCGCCTCCAGCTTGGCGACCTCAGAACACCGGTTCGGCGCCGGGCTTCGGCCGCGGCGGGCGCAGGATCAACACCACGTAATAAGCGGCGACCGAGAGGACGGCGCAAACGACCACGAACCAGTCGCCGTGCTCGGTGTAGAAGCTCGCCCGGTCGTGCCAGCGCAGGTCGCGAGTGACCGTCACCGTTTCGCCGCCGCGGAAATACACGCTGCCGCTCTCGTCCCGCAGCGTCGCCCGGATGTTGCCGAATTCGTCGATCCAGCCGCTCCAGCCGCCATTGCCGCAGCGGATGACGGGCCGGCGCGTTTCGACCGCGCGGAGGACCGAGTGCGCCGCATGCTGGTACGCCGCACCACCCTCGCCGTACCAGGCATCGTTCGTCAGGACCGCCAGCACCTCGGCGCCGGCCTGGACGCTGTCGCGGGCGAGGTTCGGAAACACGTCCTCATAGCAGATGAGCACGCCCACCGGCACCCGGTTGACCCCGGCCGGCACGATGAGTGGCGTGGGGTCGGTGCCGCGCTGGAAGTCGCCGCCGATCGGCACGAACTTCTCCAGCCAGCCAAACAATGGCCGCAGCGGGATATATTCGCCAAACGGCACGAGCTTGCGCTTGGCGTAGCCGGGCTCGGCCACGCCCCGCACCGGATCGACGACAAAGGCGCCGTTGTACCATTGCGGGTCGGCGGCGCTGCCGCGCGTGTAAACCGTGCCCAGCAGCAAGGCCTTGCCCGTCTTGCGGGCGATCGACTCGAGCCAGGGTCGGACGTCGGGATCGCGAAACAGCGGCCAGGGAATGACCGCCTCCGGCCAGACGATGAAGTCCGGCGCACCGCGGTCGTTGGCGGCGAGCGTTTCCTGCTCGATCGTGTGGATCACGGCCGAGGCTTTGGCGGAGTCCCACTTTTCGTCCTGCGGGATATACGGCTGGACGAGCGCCACGTTGCCGATCTTGTGCCGCGCCTGGCCCATCATCTCCGCGAGGAAGGGGAACGAAGTGAAGACGAGCGTCATGAGCGCGACCATGAACTCGGGGCTGCGTTTGCGGAGCCCGGTCGCGCCCTCGAAGAAAATGCGGTGGGCGTACGCGGCGCTCGCGAGGTTGAAGAGGATGAGGATGTACGACACCGACCAGGCCCCGGCGTATGAAGCGCTCTGGAGCACGAGCGGCCGCTGCCATTGGCTCGCCGCGAGCGGCAGCCAGGGGAACCCACCGAACAACACGCTGCGCAGCCATTCGAGCATGACCCAGAACGCCGCGAGGCCGAGCAGGGCGATGATCCGCGTCGCCGCCGTGTGGCCGGCCAGTCGCGCCACCGTCCACCAGACGGCCAGGTACCACGAGCCAACAATCAGGCCGATGAAGGGGCCGAGGAGGAACAGGCCGCCCCAGGTGACATGATGCAGCCAGCCAAGCAGCAGCGTCCAGGCCACCACGTTCGCGCCCAGCACGGTCCACGCGTAGAGCTTGAACGCCGGCCGCCGGTACGCCCACAACACCGCCGCGATCGCGAGCGCGTAGCCCGCCTCCCCGGCGTCGACCGGCGGGAACGCGACATACGTGAGAAACGCGGTGGCTGCGAAAACCACCGCGGCCCAGAGCAGCTCCGGCCGGCGCCGCCAGAACGGCGGCGGGAGGTCGTAGGGGTCGACGGCTGGGGCGACGTCGGCCATCGTCAGAGCGTGGCGAGGATCGCCGGCAGGTCAGTCAGGCGCTCGACCCGGCGGAAGCGTGGATGATTCACCGGCGGCTCCTCGGCATGCTCATGCTGCCAGAGCAGGTGATAGGGCACGTGGACGCCGGAGCCGCCCAGTTCGAGCACCGGCAGGATATCCGACTTCAACGAATTGCCGACCATGGCAAACTCCGGCCAGGCGAGACCGTGTCTCTGGCGCAGCCGTTCGTAGGCTGGTCCATCCTTTTCGCTGACAATTTCCACGGCGTGAAAATGCGATGCCAGCCCCGAGGCCGCAACCTTGCGTTCCTGGTGGTGCAGGTCGCCCTTCGTAATCAGGATCAGGCGATAATCCCGCGCCAGCGCCGGCACGACTGCGGCGGCGCCCTCGAGGAGTTCGAGCGGGTGCGCGAGCATTTCACGGCCGGTCGCAAGAATCTCGGCGATCTCGGCGCTCGTGACCGCGCCGCGAGTCAACTCGATCGCGGTCTCCACGCAGCTCAGGGTGTATCCTTTCACGCCGTAGCCGTAGAGAGCGAGGTTGCGCATCTCCGTCGCGAACAGCACGCGGTCTACCTCGGGCGCGGGATGATATCGGGCTAGCAACGCCCGGTACCGCTCGTGGGCGCGCTCGAAGATGTCCTCGTTGCGCCAGAGCGTGTCGTCGGCATCAAAACCGATGGTGCGGATCATGGGTTGGAGGCGGGGTGCCCTCACCCCGCGGGATTCAGATTGTGGGCCGGGCCTCGCGGGGTGAGGGCACCCCGCCTCCAGCGGACGCATGCATCACGCCCCGTGGCAGTTCTTGTATTTCTTGCCGCTGCCACATGGGCAGGGCTCGTTGCGGCCGACCTTGGGCGTCTCGCGGCGGATGGTGACCGAGGGCAGCTTGATCTCGGGCTCGGCGGTCGCGGTGGCGGTGCCGCCTCCGCTCCCGGCTCCGCGGGCGGCGGCGGCCCCGCCGGCCGGGGCGGACTGCGTCGCGGCCGCGAGCGCGGTGGGCGCGGCGTCAGGACCCTGCAGGCGCGCGGAGCGCGAGAGGATGGCGAAGAGGTTCTCGAAGGCGTCGCGGTTCGTCGCCGAGCGGAAAAGGCTCGTGCAGATCTGCAGCCGCACATTGTTCATCAACTCCTCGAAGAAGGTGTAGGCCTCGGCCTTGTACTCCGACAGCGGATCCTTCTGGCCGTAGCTGCGGAGCCCGATCGAACGGCGCAACTCCTCCATTTCCGTGAGGTGCTCCTGCCAGTGGTGGTCGATGGCGTTGATGACGATGTAGCGTTCGAGGCCGCCGAGCGCAGCCTGGTCCTCGACCGCCTCCTTCAGGGCGTAGGCCTGCTTGATGCGCTCGAGGATCAGGGCGGCAACCTTCTCCGGGTCGTCGCCCTTCAGCTCGTCGACCTTGATGCTGATCGGAAAATGCGAGTTGAGCCAGCCGGCGAGGCTCTCGAGGGCGGTGAGCGGGGCGCCCATCTTGCCGCGGAAGCCGGCGATGTCGCACCGGTTGTGCACCTCCTCCTCAATCATCTCGAAGATGATGTCCTTCGGCCGGTCGCTGTGCAGGGCGCCGTTGCGGATGCCGTAGATGACCTCGCGCTGCTTGTTGAGCACGTCGTCGTACTGCAGCAGCCGCTTGCGGATCGAGAAGTTCTGCTGCTCGACCTTTTTCTGGGCCGATTCGATGGAATGATTCAGCCAGCGGTGCTCCAGTTCCTCGCCCTCCTGCATGGCGCCCTCCATGATCTTCGAGGCGATGTTGCCCTGGAGGAAAAGGCGCATCAGGTCGTCCTCGAGCGAGAGGAAGAACTTGGTCATGCCCGGGTCGCCCTGGCGCGAGCAGCGGCCGCGCAACTGGCGGTCGATGCGGCGGGATTCGTGGCGCTCGGTGCCGACGACGAACAGGCCGCCGAGGTCGCGGACGCCCTCGCCCAGTTTGATGTCGGTGCCGCGGCCGGCCATGTTGGTGGCGATCGTGACCGAGCCGCGCTGGCCGGCGCGGGAGACGATCTCGGCCTCCTGCTGGTGGAACTTGGCGTTGAGGACGGTATGGATGACGCCCGTGCGCTTCAACATGCGGCTGAGCACCTCGGACTGCTCGACCGTGACGGTGCCGACGAGCACGGGCTGGCCGCGCTTGTTGGCCTCCTCGATCTGCTTCACGACCGCGGCGTACTTGTCACGGCGCGTCTTGAAGATCGAATCGTTCTTGTCGACGCGGATGCAGGGCTTGTTCGTCGGGATCTGGGTGACGGCGAGCCGGTAGATCTCGTTGAATTCGGTCGCCTCGGTCTCGGCGGTGCCGGTCATGCCCGCCAGCTTCTCGTACATGCGGAAGTAATTCTGGATCGTGACCGTCGCGTAGGTCCGCGTCTCGCGCTCGATGGTCACGCCCTCCTTGGCCTCGACCGCCTGGTGCAGGCCATCGGACCAGCGCCGGCCCGGCATCACGCGGCCGGTGTTCTCGTCGACGATGAGGACCTTGCCCTCCTGGATCACGTATTCGACATCGCGCTCGTAGAGCGAATAGGCGCGGAGCAGCTGCGACAGCGCGTGGATGTCCTCGGACACGACCTCGTAGCGTTGCTGGGACTCGCGCTTGGCGCGTTCCTTGTCCTCGGGTGATTTCGAGGCGTCCTTCTCGATCTCGATGAAGATGGTCGCGAGGTCGGGCAGCACGAAGGCGTCGCGGTCGTCGGGGCGGAGCTTGAGGCGGCCGGGCTCGGTCAGGTCGGCCTGGTGGTTCTTTTCGTCGATGACGAAGAACAGCTCCTCCTTCCATTTGTAGAGCTCGTCCTTGTTGAAGTCGGAGTGCATCTCGACGTCGGTCTTGTCGAGCAGCTTGCGCCACTCCGGGTTTTCCATGAGGCGGAGGAGCTGCTTGTTCTTCGGCATGCCCAGCTTCACCTGGAGCATCTTCATCGCGGCCAGCTGGCGGTCCTCGGGCGTGAGGTCGGGCTTGGCGAGGAGATCGGCGGCGTCCTTGATCAGGTGGTTGATGAGCCGGAGCTGGGCGTTGACCAGCTGCTCGACGCCGGGCTTCAGGCGCTGGAACGGCTGCTCACGCTCGATCGGCGCGGGTCCGGAAATGATCAGGGGCGTCCGCGCCTCATCGACGAGGATCGAGTCGATTTCGTCCACGATGCAGTACCAGTGGTCGCGCTGGACCTGGTCCTCCTTGCGCGTGGCCATGCCGTTGTCGCGGAGGTAGTCGAAGCCGAATTCCGAGGCGGTGCCGTAGGTGATGTCGCGGCCGTACATCTCGCGCCGCTCCTCGGAATGCATCTGCTGCTGGATGCAGCCGACCGACAGGCCGAGGAAATTGTAGAGATAGCCCATCCATTCGGAGTCGCGGCGGGCCAGGTAGTCGTTGACCGTGACCAGCTGGGCGTTGCGGCCGTTCAGGGCGTTGAGGTAGAGCGGCAGGGTGGCGACGAGAGTCTTGCCTTCGCCTGTGGCCATCTCGGCGATGCGCCCCTCGTGCAGGCAGATGCCGCCGATCAGCTGGACGTCGAAGTGCACCATGTCCCACGTGAGTTCGTGTTCGCAGACCGTCACGGGGCGCCCGACCAGGCGGCGGGCGGCATTCTTCACGGCCGCGAACGCCTCCGGCAGCAGCGCATCGAGGGTTTCGCCCTGCTTCAGGCGCGCCTTGAATTCGTCGGTCTTGGCGCGGAGCTGTTCGTCGGTCAGCGCCTGGTACTCCTTTTCAATCTCGTTGATGCGTGCGACGACCGGCCGGCATTTTTCGACGTACTTGCGATGGTGCCGCCCGGTAAATTTCTTGAGCAGGTAATCAAACATGGAAGGGAGCGAATGAAAGCGACGGCCGGGGGCTTGGCAAATGGCAAAATCGGGCCCGCACTCCCGGTGCAACTCCCTGCCCGCCAACCTCCCGGAGCGAAAGCGCACCGGTTTTCGCGGCGGCTCGCTTTGGCGCTGCCGCCCGCGCCCAATCCGCAACCTCAACCGCCCTGATCCACCGCCCGATCCCGCGAGATACGGGCTCCCGGCGGGTTGCGGCGAGTTGAGGATACATCTGCGGCCACGGCCGGGTTCAGGCTCGCTCCGCGCGAGCCAAACGCTATTCCTCGCCCGCAACCTCCGGATGCCCCACGCCCGTCCCATGGAGAACGCCCGGCCCGCGCGCCTCGACTCGATCGACCTGTTGCGGGGTCTCGTGATGGTCATCATGGCCATCGACCACACGCGCGACTATTTCCATTTCAGCGCCATCCAGGGTGTCGACCCGACCGACCTGTCGCGGACATCGCATTGGATCTTCTTCACCCGCTGGATTACGCACTACTGTGCCCCGACGTTCTCTTTTCTCGCCGGCACCGGCGTGTTCCTGTCGGCGACACGGGGCAAGACGAAGCGCGAACTCTCGTGGTTCCTGGTAACACGCGGCGCATGGCTCGTGTTGCTCGAGCTCACCTTCTTCTACTGGGCGTGGAACTTCGCGCTGCCGTGGCATGACAACTGGGGCCTGGTGATCTGGGCCCTGGGGTGGTCGATGATCTTTCTCGCCGCCTTGATTCACCTCCCCTTGTGGGCGGTCGCGACGGCCAGCGTCGTGATGATCGCCGGCCATAACGCGCTCGATGGGATCGCACCGGCGGCCTTCGGCTCCCTGGCCTGGCTGTGGCATCTCCTGCACGTGCCGGGCACCTTCACGATCGGCCCGGGTTACGGCTTCCTCGCCTACTATCCATTGATTCCCTGGCTCGGCGTCATGTCCGCCGGTTATGCGTTCGGCGCCCTCTACACGTTGGCCCCCGAAGCTCGCCGCGCCTGGCTGTGGCGGCTCGGCCTGGGCGCGATCGCCCTTTTCGTAATTCTGCGCGCGGGCAACATCTACGGCGATGCCCGTCCATGGTCACCGCAACCGCGGGGCGGCTTCGGCCTGTGGTCGTTCCTCAACGTCACGAAATATCCGCCCTCGCTGCTTTACCTGCTCATGACGCTCGGGCCCGGATTCGTGCTGCTCGCGGCGTGGGATCGCGGCAGCCCGCGGTGGCTGCAACCCTTCGTCGTGTTTGGACGTGTCCCGTTTTTCTATTATGCGCTGCACATCCCGCTGATCCATGCGCTTTCGTGGCTATGGTTCCAGCATCGCTATGGCCGGGCGGATTTTTTCCTGCCGGGCGGGCCGGCGGCCCCGGCGGATGCGGGTTTTCCACTCTGGGTCGTTTACGCCGTGTGGGCGAGCGTCATCCTCGCACTCTATCCCGCCTGCCGCTGGTTCGCCGATTACAAGCGGCGACATCGTGACGTCGCCTGGCTGAGCTACATCTAGAGTCGCGAGGGCGACCGGGCCTCAGAGCGTTTTGCGAAAATACGCGATGGTCTTCTTGAGACCCTCCGCCAGCGGCACCTTGGGCTGCCATTTGAGCACCTTGCGCGCGAGCGAGATGTCGGGGCGGCGCTGCCGCGGGTCGTCGGCCGGCAGGGGCTGGTGGACGATCTTCGACTTGCTGCGGGTAAGCTTCAGCACCTCCTCCGCCAGGCCGAGCATCGTGAATTCGCCGGGATTGCCGAGGTTGACCGGGCCGACCGTCTCGGTCTGCTCCATCATTCGGACGAAGCCCTCGATCATGTCGTCGACATAGCAGAACGAGCGTGTCTGCGAGCCGTTCCCGTAGACCGTGAGGTTCTCGCCCTTGAGGGCCTGGACGATGAAGTTCGAAACGACGCGGCCGTCGTTCGGATGCATGCGCGGGCCGTAGGTATTGAAGATCCGGACGACGCGGATATCGACCTTGTTCTCGCGGTGATAGTCGAAGAACAGCGTCTCCGCGCAGCGCTTGCCTTCGTCATAGCAGGACCGGCGGCCGATGGGGTTGACGTTGCCCCAGTAACTCTCGGGCTGCGGGTGCACGGCCGGGTCGCCGTATACTTCGGAGGTACTGGCCTGGAAGACCCGCGCCTTCACCCGCTTCGCGAGCCCGAGGCAGTTGATCGCACCCATCACCGAGGTCTTGGTGGTCTTGATCGGGTTGTACTGGTAGTGCGGCGGCGAGGCCGGGCAGGCCAGGTTGAAGATGCGGTCGACCTCGAACTTGAACGGATCGATGACGTCGTGGCGGACCAGCTCGAAGCGCGGATGGCCGAGCAGCCCGGCGAGGTTGGCCTTGCTGCCGGTGAAGAAATTGTCGAGGCACACCACGTCGTGGCCGTCGCGAACGAGGCGGTCGCAAAGATGGGAGCCCAGGAAGCCGGCGCCGCCGGTGACGAGGATGCGCATCACGGATCGAGCCTTAGCGCTGCCGAAAGGCTTGGCGAGCCTCCAATACCCGGTGCCCTGGCGGATCGCAGACGGACTTTCTCAAATGGAACAACCATTCAGTCCGAGGTACGTGATCAATTGACCGCTTGGCTGCGCGGACTGGCTCATTTTCGCGCGGAGTCCGTGAGCTGGCGGAGAACCCGCGCCAGGTTCTCGCGTGCGGCGGGGTTGTCCGGCTCGAGCGCGACAACCGCCTCAAACTGCCGTTTCGCCGCCGCGAGTTCGCCGTGCTCCGCCAGCAACACCCCCAGGTTCAGCCGGGCGTCGGTCAGGTCCGGATCGAGCGCGACGGCTCGTTCCAATTGTGCCCGGGCCTCTTCGCTCCGGCCCAGAACCTGGAGCAGCGACCCGAGCGAAGCGCGGGCCCGCGCGTGCGTGGGATCAAGGAGGACGGCTTTCTCGAGCAAGAGCCGGGCTTGCTCCACCCGGCCAAGGGCGATCTTCGTCGCGGCCAGGTTGACCAAGGCAGGCGGATCGTCCGGATTCAGCCGCACCACCGTCTCGAAACACTGCTCCGCCTCGGCCGCGCGGCCGACCTGGGAGAGCGCGAACCCATAATTCATCTGCTGGACCAACGAAGGCGGATAAAGGGCCGTGTCGCGTGACCAGAGGGCCAGGGAGTCCTGCCAGAATCCAACCTGGTGCGCCGCCGTCGCCGCCAGCAACCCCGCGACAGCCAGCACGGCCGCGCGCACGCCCACCCGGCTCCAGCCGGCCCTCGGCACCAGCCAGGCGGCAAAGATGAACAAACCAATGGCCGGGAGGTAGGCGTAACGGTCGGCCTGCTCATGCGGACCGATCGGCTCGATTCCACTCACGGGAAAGAGCATCACGAGAAACCATAGCCAGCCGATCATTTGCGGCCGGCCCCGACGCCATGCCAGCGCGGAAATTGCGGTGAGCACCGCCGCGGCCACCGTCAGTTCCATGGCCCCCACCCGGGGACGAAACGGATAAAGCACGGCAAGATCGGCCGGCCAGACGAGCCGGCGCAGGTAGACGACCGTGTTCGCGCCAGCCCGCAGCCAGCGGCCCAGGGTGAATCCCGCCTCCGCGGATGCCGCCGGCTGGTTGACCCACGGGTGCAGCTGGATATAGGCCGCCGCCGCCGCCAGGATGACAAACGGGATCTTCTCGACCAGCAGGCGCATCCCTGGCCTGGCGTCGCGCATCACCCGCCGGAGCGGCCAGAAATCCAGGAGAACCAACACCACCGGCATGGTTACCAGCATCGATTTGCTGAGGAGCCCGAGGACGAACAAACCCAGCGCCAGCCAGTAAGCCCGCCCGGATCGCTTGGTCGCATAACGGTGCCACGCCAGCAGGCACGCGAAAAAAAAGAAAGCGCTCAGCACGCTCTTGCGTTGGGAGGCCCACGCCACCGACTCCACGTTAAGGGGGTGAATCGCAAACAGCAGGGCCACGACAAAACTTGGCGCCACGGCTCCCGTCATCCGCCGCAACAGCAGATACAGCAACACGCTGTTCGCCGCATGGAGCAGGAAATTCACCGCCAGGTGACCGCCCGCCCAGCTGCCAAACATTTCCCAGTCCAGCAGGTGGGAAAGGCAGGTCAGCGGATGCCACATCCCGAGGACGTTGCCGGTGAACGCCCATTTAACATCCGCCCAGTTCAGCCCGTGCGTGATGTGTGGGTTCCGGGTCAGATATTCCGGGTCATCGTAGTTGACGAATTCGTGTCGGAGCGTGGGCGTGTAGACCAGCAGCACGGCCAAGACGAGCCAGACCCAGCTCCATCGCCCGGCGAGCGCAGGGACTTCCGGCGCACTGCCGCCCGTCGCAGGAGGATCCGGAACGGGCACCGGATATCCAGCCTTGGGCGGCGACTTCATTCCCCGGTGGCGGTTTCCCCTGCCTCGTAACGGGCGATCCATGCCTTGCTCCAAGTGGCGAAATCGCCGGCCTCGATGTGCGCGCGGGCCTGGGCCACCAGGTCGAGATAGAAGTGAACGTTGTGCAGCGTGAGCAATGTGCTGGCCAGGATTTCGTTGGCCATGACGAGGTGCCGCAAATATGCGCGGCTGAAATTCCGGCAGGTATAATTGTCCATGCCCTCGACCAGCGGGGCCGGGTCGGCCCGGAAACGCTCGTTCCGCAGGTTGATCAAGCCATCCGGCGTGAAAGCGGCGCCGTTCCGCCCCACCCGCGTTGGGTGCACGCAATCGAACATGTCCACACCCAGCGCGATCATCTTCAGGATCTGCGGCGGCGTGCCGAGGCCCATGGTGTAACGGGGCTTGTTGGCCGGCAGGTAGGGTGCGGTCGCGGCAACCTGTTTGAGCATTTCCGGCTCGGGTTCCCCGACACTGACGCCCCCGATGGCGTAACCCGGAAAATCGAGCGCCGTGAGCGATTCGGCCGCCTGGCGCCTCAGCTCGTCGAAGGTCGAGCCCTGGACGATGGCGAACACGTGGTGCCCGGCGCCGAGAAACCCGTTGTCGGTCGCGATCTGCCGGCACTCGCGGGCCCAGCGCAGGCTCCGGTCGACGGCGCGCTGACACTCCTCGCGCGAGCACGGCCAGGGCGGACATTCGTCCAGCACCATGGCGATGTCCGAACCAAGGTTGGCCTGGATCGTCATGACCTCGCGCGGCCCGAGGAAAAGCCGGGCGCCATCGATGTGCGATGCGAATGCGATGCCGTCGTCGCGAATCTCCCGGAGCTTCGCGAGGCTGAAGACCTGGAAGCCGCCGCTGTCCGTCAGGATCGGCCCGTCCCAGCCCATGAAGCGGTGCAACCCGCCCAATTCGCGCACCAATTCGGAGCCCGGCCGGAGGTTGAGATGGTAGGTGTTGCCGAGGATGATCTGGGCGCCGGCTTCGCGCACTTGGACGGGAGTCAGCGCCTTGACCGTGCCCTGGGTGCCCACGGGCATGAAGATCGGGGTCTCCACCGTGCCATGCAGGGTCGTCAGGCGACCGCGGCGGGCGGCGGTGGCGCGGTCCGTCTGCAACAGTTGAAACGATCCAGCCATCGGGCCGAAGCTCGCGGGGCGCCGCGGCCGATGCAACCGATTTCAGGCCGGATCGCCGCCCTGCCCTGGTGTCCACGGCCGCAAGCCGTGCAGGTCGGGTGTCGCCGGCAGCCGCGCTCGAAGGTCAGCCCAACCGGGGCCGCTAAACGCCGGGCGGTCCAGCAAGGCGCGGAGCGGCTCGACGACGAAGCTGCGCTCCCACATCCGCGGATGGGGCAGCGTGAGCGCTTCGGTCGATCGCGTCTCGCCGGCATACGCCAGCAAGTCCAGGTCGATGGTGCGCGGGCCCCACCTGATTCGCCGTTCCCGCCCGAGCGCGCGCTCGGTGGCGAGCAGCAATTGCAGCAAGTCCTCCGGCGAGAGCGTCGTTTCCACCGCCGCCACGAGGTTGAGAAACCGCGGCTGATCCAGCACTCCGACCGGATCCGATTCGAAGACGGGTGATGTTTCCACCTTGCCCACTCCGGGCGCCGCGCGAATCCGCGCGAGTGCAGCCGTGATGTTGGCCCAGCGGTCGCCCAGGTTGGCGCCGATGCCGACAAATGCCTGCCGCGCTTCTGTCATCGCCTTGCGGCGCGACGGCTCCGCTCCCGGTGAATCCTCACCTGCACCCCGGCAAATTTGAACCGCACGGGTGGCTCCGGTTTCACCACCTCGACCGTGACCGCGCGTGCGGTACGAAACCGCGCCAGCAAGCGCCGGGCAATGTCCTCCGCCAGCGCCTCGATCAGGTAACGGTGGGCTCCTTCGACGACTCCACCCACGACGGCCTGCACTTCGCAGTAATCGATGGCGTCGGCGAGCTCGTCGGAGCGTCCGGCCCGGCGCAGGTCGGTTTCCAATTCCACGCTGACACGGAATTCCTGCCGCTTGGTGCGCTCCTCGGGCAGCACGCCGTGGCAGGCTTGGAAGGTGAGATCGGTGAGAATGAGTTTGTCCGCCGGTTTCATGGGGAAAACGAAAGGCCGGCGCGAATGGCGTCCGCCATCAGCACGTAACGGCGCATCGGCGCGACATCGTGCACCCGCACCATGGCGCACCCCTGCTGGATGCCCCAGACGATCGTGGCGCCCGTGCCGTCGAGGCGGTCACCGATCTCCGTCCCGAGGATGCGGCCCAGAGTCGACTTGCGCGACGTGCCCAGGAGAACGGGCAAGCCGAGACCGACAATGCGCGACAGATCGCGCAGGACTTCCAGGTTTTGCGCCGCGTCCTTGGCAAAGCCGAAGCCGGGATCAAGCCAGAGCTGTTTGGCTGCCACGTCCGCCGCCTCGGCCAACGCCATGCTGAGTCGCAGGTCGAGCAACACGTCGGCCCAGAAATCGCGATAGGCCCGGTCAGGACGGTTGTGCATCAGCACCACCGGGCAGCCCAGCTGGCTGACCGCCTCCGCCATCGCGGTGGTGCGTTCGACAGGCTCGCCTCGGATCAATCGTTCGAGCAACTCGCGTCTCTCTTGCGCCGACAGGCCGTGGGTCAGGCCCCAGATATCGTTCACGAGATCCGCGCCGGCGTGGATGGCGGCCGCGGCCACCTCCGCTTTGTAGGTGTCGATTGAGATCGGCACATCCGGCAGCGCGCGACGGACCGCCTCGATCGCGGGCAGGATCCGCGACAATTCCTCTTTCACCGAAACCGGTTCCGCCCCCGGCCGGGTTGACTCGCCCCCGAGGTCGAGCACGTCGGCGCCCTCGGCGACCATCTGCCCGGCTCGGTCCACCACCGCGTCGACGGTGGGCAGCAGACCGCCGTCAGAGAATGAATCCGGGGTGCAGTTCAGGATGCCCATGATCAGCGTCCTCCCACCCACTGCCGGCAGCCGCCGTCCGTGTGGGCTCGTCCAAGCATTTGATGCCAAAGGAGACACAGCTGGAATCATTGAAAGATGGGGATTGTCGTCCGACATTCCGGCATGGCAAGCCCCGGCACTTGACGCGCCCGCCTTGGTGGGGATACTCCCCTAGGGTGCTGCTGGTCATCGACAACTATGACTCCTTCACGTTCAACCTGGTCCAGTATTTCGGCCAGCTGGGCGTGAGCATGCGCGTATTTCGGAACGACGAACTGACCGCGACGGAGGCCGAGAAACTCAAGCCGGAGCGGGTGTTGATTTCCCCTGGCCCATGCACCCCGACCGAAGCCGGCGCAAGTCTCGACATTATAGGGGCTTTTGCCGGCAAGCGCCCCATTCTGGGCGTCTGCCTCGGTCACCAGTCGATCGGCCAGAAATTCGGAGGCAAGGTGATCCGGGCTGATCGTCAGATGCACGGAAAGCTGTCGCCGATTCATCATCGCGGATCCGACATCTTCGCGGGTTTGCCGTCGCCGTTCACCGCCACCCGTTATCATTCGTTGCTGGTGGAGCGAGCCACCCTGCCCTCCTGCCTCGAGATCACCGCCGAGACGACTGAAGGGGAAATCATGGGCCTCCGGCATAAACAATTTCCGGTGTTCGGTGTCCAATTCCACCCTGAATCCATCGCCACCGAGGGTGGCATGAAGATTCTCCAAAACTTCCTCGCCCTGAACTGAAGCCGCCTGCCGACCATGCGCTGCCCCAAGTGCACCTCCATTGAAGACAAGGTCATCGATTCCCGCATGACCCGCGACGGGAACAACACCCGCCGGCGCCGTGAATGCCTCGAGTGCGGCCATCGTTTCACCACGACCGAGGTCCTCGTGCGCGATACCATTGTGGTGGTCAAGCGCGATGGCCGCCAGGAGCCGTTCGACCGGGAGAAACTCCTGCGGGCCATCCGTGCCGCCTGCCACAAGCGCCCGGTCGACAACGAGCAGATGACCATGCTCATCGAGGATGTGATCGATGCCGTCGAGGCGCAGTTCGACAGCCAGGTGCCGACCAGCGCCATCGGCGAACACGTGATGCAGCGCCTGCGCAAGATCGACCAGGTCGCGTACGTCCGCTTTGCCTCCGTCTACAAGGAATTCCGCGACGTGTCGGAATTCGTGCACGAAATCAGCAGCCTTGCACCTTTCGATTCGAACGCTACGAGTAAGCCCAAGAAATGACGCGTCCGCTCAAGCTGCGCCGGCTCCACTTCCTCAACGCCCTCTTTGCGCCCCTGACCGGGCAGGACCTCTATCTCGCGCAGCAAATCGACGACGCGATCGCCACCTCCCTCGGCGATGCCGTGGAGCGCGCGCCCAACGACCCGGCGTTTGTCGCCGCCGCCGCCCGGCTCTTTGAGCGGGTTTGCGCCGGGCAGCCGGCGCATGGTTTTTTTCACTGGGATGCCGCCGAAGACAATGCCGGCGCCTCTCCGCTCTTCACGCGAGCCGGCGTGATGGAAGGCCTGAAACGACTCGCGGTGTATCCGGAGTCGACTCTGCTCGTCACCAATCTCCGCTCCGCCCAGTGTCCGCCGCAACATCGCTGGACGGAACGACGCCGGCGCGACTACGACGACACGCTGGAGTTCATCCGCGAACTCGCCGCCGCCCGGTCGCGTCGGGGCGCGAGCCTGAACCTGCTTTTCCTGTAGGGTTGGTTGACCTTACAGGAGGACGCAGAGGGCGCAGAGTAGAACAGGACCGTGGATCCACTTTATAGCCTCTGTGCCCTCTGCGCCCTCCTGTGAAATCCTCCATGAAAACCATTTTTCAAAAGATCATCGATCGCGAGATTCCCGGCAAGTTCGCCCATGAGGACGAGCTTTGCGTCGCCCTGCACGACGTGAATCCACAGGCGCCGGTGCATGTGTTGGTGATCCCGAAGAAGCCCTTGCCGCGCGTCGGCGAGGCCGGGCCAGCCGACCAGGCGCTCCTCGGACACCTCCTGCTGACCGCCGCGGCCGTGGCCAAGAAGCTCGGCGTGGCGGAGACCGGCTATCGGCTCGTGATCAACAATGGGCGCGACGGTGGCGAATCGGTCCCGCACCTGCACGTACACTTGCTCGGGAAGCGCCCGCTCGCCTGGCCGCCGGGTTGAGTCCGGCGGTAATCGGCCGGCCGGGCCCGGCGTCATCATCCGCCTCGCCGACGGAACAAAACCCTCCGCCGCCCATCCCATTGGCCCGCGTGCCCCGTGCCCCTGCATGAGCCTGTCGCGATGTTTCGCCCTGCTGGTCGTCCTGACCGCCGGCCCCGCCCTCCTGCAGGCCGACACGGCGTCGCTCACGCATGCCCCGCCGGCCGTCAACCTTCCCGGCTCGGCCGCGAGCGCCACGAGGGCGCCGGCGCCAGGTGCGGTGAACCAGGCCGAAGTCGGGCTACTGGCCCAATTTGATCGCAACGGCGACGGCCGCTTGGACGCAGAGGAACGCCATGCGGCCCGCGCCTACCTGCAGGAGCATCCTGCGCCGGAGCTGGCCCCGCCGGCGCGGCCGGGCGAACCGCCAGCCCTGCCGGTCGAACTGGAACCGGCCGGGCCCGGCCGGAAGATCGCGGCGGACGGCGCCAAGGTGTACGCCGATCGGCCGCTTTACGACCCCACGGTCGTGCGCTCGCTCTTCCTCGAATTCAGCGACCGGGACTGGGAGCAGGAGCTCACCGCTTTCGCGCCCACCGACGTTCAGGTGCCCGCACGGGTCACGCTCGACGGACGCGTCTATCCGGAAGTCGGCGCCCGCTTCCAGGCGCAGGCGACCGAGTCTGCGCTGCCAGCCGGTTACAAGCGGTCGCTCGAGCTTAACTTCGATTTCGGCGATCCATCGCAGCGCGTGGCCGGCCAGCGCCAGCTTCGATTGCGCGCGGCGGCGACGGACCCGACGTTCCTGCGGACGATGCTCTATCACCACGTCGCCGCCGCATTCGTGCCCGCCCCGCAGTGCTGTTATGTCCGCGTCGTCATCAACGGCGAGGACTGGGGCATCTACACCAGCACCCAGCCACTGGACGACGGCTTCATCCAGGCCGCATGGCAGGTTGCCGGCGGGGCGCGCTGGCTCGCCCGTCCCGGCGCCAACCTCGAGTACCTCGGCGACGACCCGACTCCCTACCGTGCTGGTTACCGGCTCCTGACGGCGGAGGACCCGGCGGCGTGGGCCGCGCTCATCCAGCTCTGCAAGACGATCCAGGAGGCAAAGGCCGGTGAATTTGAAACCGCCATCGCGACGCAACTGGACCTCGATGGCGCCCTGCGGTTCTTTGCCGTGCAAAACGCCTTGATCAACCAGGATGGCTATGGCGGCCGCTCAGGCGGCTACGGCCTGTTTCTCGACCCGGCCGGCCGGTTTCACCTCGTACCGCAGGACGCCGAGGCCAGTTTCCGGCTGGTGCAGGCAGCCGAATACGATCGGCCCCAGCGCGCCGCACGCGGGCGGCCGGGCCCTGCGGCCGGCGCACCGGAACAAGGGTCCGCAGCCGCCCAGGTCAACCGTCGGAACGACTTCCCCAAACAAGCGCAGACCAACCTGGCGATGCTGCTGAGTACCAGCTTCGTCAACAAGGCCGACAGCGATTTCGACGAGAAAGTCACCCGGGAGGAATGGCAGGCCTTTGCCCGGTCCTGGTTCATCGTCATGGACGAGGACTATACCGGCCGGCTTTCCCGCGAACAATTCATCGAGAAGGCGCGCCAGGTGATCACGCCGCCATCCCTGCTCGATGGTCGCACCCGTGAGACCTTTGGCGGCGTCGACGCCGCCGGCATCATCGGCGGGGATCTTTTCGCGTCACTTGATGCCGATCATGACGGCAAGCTCACGCAGGACGAGATGATGGCGTCGTTCGGACGCTGGTTCGATGCCTGGCACGGAGCCGACATCCTGCTCAGCCAGCCGGACATTCAGGCCGGCCTCGCCTCCATCCTCTCACAATCGGTGTTTTCGGCTGACCAGAGCTACATTGCCGCAGCCAAGAGCGCGCGGCCAGCCGAAGAATACGACGGCCCGCGGCGCGGCGGGCGTGGCGGCGAACGCCGCGGTGGAGGTGGAGGCAATGGCGGCGGCCGCGGCAGTTACGGTGGCTCCGGCATGAATGTCGGGCCGCTGCACCTCGGTCTGCCGGGCCGGCGGGGCGACGACTCGCGCACCCTCGTGACGTTCGGCGAGGAACTCGATGCCCTCGCCGGGGCGGACGATGACGCGCGGCCGCTGCTGAGGCGGCTGCTCGCAGCGCCGGGGTTGCGCGACCGCTACCTCGCTTGTCTCCGGGATCTCGCGCAGAACTGGCTGGCCTGGTCCAAGCTCGGGCCGGTGGCCAGGCAGTACCATGACCTGATTGCCGACGAGGTGCGCCAGGACACCCACAAGGCCACGAGCTATGAGAAGTTCGTGCAGGAATTCGACCAGAACACCAGCGCCGGCGGCCGCGAGGGTGACGTCACGACAAGCCTCAAGGCCTTTGTTGACGAACGTGGCGATTACCTGCGCAAAGACGAACTCGTTGGCGGCGCCGGCAACCAGTGAACGACCGATGGCCGGCGCTCAGCTCCGCGCCTCAAATGTCCCGTCGGCGCGCTTCTGGACGAGGCGCTTCAATTCGAGGCTCATCAGTGCCGCCGAGATCTCGGCCGGCGCCATCCCGGTGGCAGCCGTCAAGGCGTCGACTCCGAGCATGGCACCGCCGCGGAAGGCTGCGGCCACCTTGTTCTCGGACTCCGAAAGCTGGGGCAGCAGCTGCTCGAGCAGCGGTGTCTCGCCAGCCGCGACAACTGGCTTCGGCCGCAGGCCGTCGAGGTAGCTGAGCTCGTTGAGAATGTCGTCGACGCTGGTGAGCAGCGTCGCCCCGTCGCGGATCAACTGGTGACAGCCGGCACTGCTGGGCTGGTCGATGCGCCCAGGCACGGCAAAAAGCAGGCGTCCCTGCTCGCCGGCAAAACGCGCGGTGATCATCGCCCCGCCCGCCACATCGCTCTCCACCACCACCACGGCCTCGCAGATGCCCGCCACCACGCGATTGCGCATCGGAAACGTCTGCTTGTCGGCCTTCCGGCCGAACGGGAACTCCGAGAGGATGGCGCCGGTCTCGGCGATGCGCCGGAACAACCCGAGGTTCTCCGGCGGGTAGACGATGTCGATTCCGCAGCCGAGCACCGCGGCGGTCTTGCCGTCGACCGAGAGCGCGCCCTCGTGCGCGGCCGTGTCGATGCCGCGCGCCAGCCCGCTCACGACGCAAAAGCCAAGCTGGGCCAGCTGGGCCCCGAGCTTCTTCGCCACGCTTTGTCCGTACAGGGTTGAGCGGCGACTGCCGACGACGGCCACGCAGGGCTGTTCGAAAAGATAAGCGCCCTTGCGGTACAGGCCGATCGGTGGATCGTGAATTTCCTTCAGCAACCGCGGGTAGCCCTCATCGCCCGGTGTGATGAATGCCGCGCCAGCCTGGGCCAGGCGCGCCTCTTCGCGAGCGAGATCGAAATGCTCCCGCCAGCTCGCCAGGGCCGCGCTGGTTTCGGGTCCGACCCCACGCACGGCCTCCAGGCGACGCCGGTCGGTCGCGAGGATGACGCGCGGATCGCCGCCGAATTCTGCCAGCAGCCGGTTGAGGGTGATCGGGCCGATGTTGGGCAGGTCGTTCAGGACCATGAACGCCTGCCGTTCCGTCAGTGGATTTGCCATGGGTCAGGGGTGAGCGCCGGCCCCAGCTGCTCCAAGAGTTGGGTCGTCTCTACGCTGACCTGCCCGCGAGCGCGAGCCA
>DASZRV010000038.1:0-1573 GCA_035549095.1 Lacunisphaera sp.
TGACGTCGCTCAGGAACGGCTGTTTGTCCGGCTGTTTGGCCGGCTGTTGTCCCGATTGCCTCTTGTCCACGGTGCGCTCCTGCCTGGTTCCGGCAGAGACAACGCACAAGGCCCGCGCAGCGGTTCAAAAAAAGTTCCGCGAATTGGCTGCGGCCGACGACCCGCGTCGGCCGCAGCGGCCGCGTCATTGTGCGAACTGAAGGAATACGCCCCTAGGTTTCGGGTTCGGCCGGGGTGCCGCTACGGTTCCCAACCTCTCACGGCATCCGCAAAAATCCGTTCAGTCTGTGGGTGTTGGAGTCGTAGTACGAGCCTGCGATGACACCGCCGTCGTTGATGCTGTAGGGCTGGGTCTGGCCGCCGTTCACATTGAAACTCGTGAAGCCGGATTTGGGCGAGCCGACATACGCACTGCTGTAGGGCGCCTGATCGAGGGCATAGATTCCGATGATCAGGCCGTGGCTATTGATGGCGGACGCCTGCGTGGGGTTTGTCTGCGTCTGCCCCTGTTCGAATATCCTTATCTTTCCGTGTGGGGTCCGTTCAAAACAGGCCGTCAGGTTGAAGGACCCGACAATCGCACCCTTCCCGTTGATGCCGTAGGCCAGCGTATCGATTCCTTCCCCGGCGTCGAAGCTGGTGATGATTCCGTCGGCTGCGCGCAGAAAGCCGTGTGTCTGGTTCAGCGCATCGAGATAGTATCCCGCGACGTCTCCCTTCGCATTGATGGCGTTGGCCCAGGTTGCGACCGAGGCGGCCGGGTCGAAGGTGGTGATGGTGCCGTCCGCCGTGCGCAGGAACCCGTGAAAGGCGGCATTCGCATCCATCCAGTAGCCGGCGATCGTGCCGGCGTCATTGATGGCGGAGACGAGCGTGTAGATGGAGCCGAGCGGATCGAAGGTGACGATCTTGCCGCCGGGCTTTCGCAAGAGGCCGTGACAGGCGCCCGCCATGCTGCAGCTGTCGCCGGCAATCCAGCCCCTGCGATTGATGGCGATTCCGGCGGTATTATCGTCGACCGCGAAAGTGGTGATCGTGCCGTCCGCGGCCCGGACAAAGCCATAGCCGGTGTCGGTCCCTGCGGCCTGGCCCGTGACCACGCCGTCGGCGTTTATCGAGTACGCATGGGTGTCATAGCCATTGAGTGCGCTGAAGGTGACGTAGGTCTCCGCCGCTGCGGATCCGTTCGCGGCGATGGCACCCAGCATGGCGAGTGCCCACACGTGATGGCGCAAGGATGATCCGGACATCGCCCACCTCTCTGTCCCGGCTCTTTCACTCTAATGCCGCTGCCCGCTGCCCTCAAGTTGATGGGGAGGAATTTCGCGCTTGGCGGGACGGGCGGCGCACCGGGTTTGGACCCTGCGCCGGACAGGGATCGCAGTTTCGTCCTGCCGCGTGCTCGGGGAAATCTCGAGCGATCGTCCCGTGAAACTGGCGCACCGGAGAAGATTCGAACTCCTGACCCCCAGATTCGTAGTCTGGTGCTCTATCCAGCTGAGCTACCGGTGCGTCGCGAGGCGGCAGAACCTATTGGCCGCCGCCGCCAAAGGCAAGCGTGCCGGGGGCGCCG
>DASZRV010000039.1:0-64319 GCA_035549095.1 Lacunisphaera sp.
AGAACGGCAAGTCAACGCCCGCCATCCTCGGCGCCATCTCCCACAAGATGCTCCGCATCCTCATCGGCCTCTTACGCTCCCATGCGGACTTCGACCCGAATTGGTCCATCCAGAAAGCCTGAACAAAGATTGGATCTACAAAGATGGCTGCAATCCAGGCGCCAAATCAACTCGCCGCCACGTGCGCGCCGGGCTGCTCCTCTTGCAGCGAGCGTTCCAGCATGCGCGAGAGATAATTCTGTTCCGGCCCGACCTGCGCGAGCTTCAGGGCCTGCCGATAGCTGGCGGCCGCCTCGCGATGCTGGCGGGCGCGCCAGTGCAGTTCGCCGAGAACGGCATGCAGGAGGTAATGCGACTCCAACCGGTGGCGATCGGGAATCGCCGCGATGGCGTCGAGTGCGGCTTGGGTGCCATGGACATTGGCCACCGCGACCGCGCGGTTGAGCGCAATGACGGGCGAGGGCTTGAGCCGGTTGAGCTCGTCGTAATGCCGCAGGATGCGACCCCAGTCGGTCGACGCGGCATCGGGCGCCGTGCAATGGATGGCTGCGATGCCAGCCTGGAGGTGGTACTCGCTCAACTCATTCCCTTGCGCCGCCTCGACGAGTTGAAGCAGCCCGCGCTCGATCAGCGCCCGGTCCCATTTGGAGCGGTCCTGCTCGTCGAGTCGCAGCAAATCGCCCTGCGCGTCGAGCCGCGAGGGGAAGCGCGCCGCCGTGAGCAGCATGAGCGCGAGCAGCGCGTGCGCGCGCGGCGTGCGGCCAGCGGGATGGCTCACGAGCAGCGAGGTCAGCCGCACGGCCTCCTCACACAACTCCTCGCGGAGGAGACGGTCACCCGCCGATGCTTTGTAGCCTTCGTTGAACAGCAAGTACAGCGTCCCCAAGACGCCATCGAGTCGCTGGGCGAGGTCCTCGCCCTCGGGGATCTCGCAGGCCAGGCGGGCGTCGGCGATGCGCTGCTTGGTGCGCGTGAGTTGTTTCTCGATCGCGGCGTCGCTGCTGAGGAACGCGCGGGCAATCTCCGCGGTGCTGAAACCGCACAGGATCTTAAGCGCGAGAACCACCTGCGCATCCGGCGCGATCGACGGGTGGCAGCACATGAACAGCAGGCGGAGGGCGTCGTCGCGGATCGCCTGGCTGTTTTCCACGGCGATGGCGGGGGTGGGGGCGGTGATCTCGAAATGCGTGACGAGATCGGTTTCCTTGGCGCCCGACATCCGCTGGTGGCGCAAGGCGTCCTTGGCGAGATTCATGGCCACCCGTGTGATCCACGCCGACGGATTCGGCGGCACACCGCCCATGGACCAGTGGCGCATGGCGCGGAGCATCGCCTCCTGGGCGACGTCCTCCGCAAGCGAGAGATTGTGCACGCCGAGCAGCCGCACGAGCGCGCCGTGGAGGCGTCCGGTCTCGTGTCGGAAGAAGTGCTCGACCAGCCCGGCCGGCGTGGCCGGGGTCGGCGGCGTGGCGGCGTCGTCGGCCATGGGCCTCAGCGGGCGGCGACTTCCTGGGTGCTGCGGCCGCGGGCCTTCGTGTTCACGCCGAGGTGGCAATCGGGGGTCATCTGTCGCACCTCGATCTTCATGCCATAGGCGAGACCCGGATGGCGCTGGGCGATCGCCACCGCCTCGTCGATGTCGCTGACCAGGAGGGTCACGTAGCCGGCAATCGCCTCCTTGCCCTCGATGAACGGGCCGTCGGTGACCCGCGATCCGCCCGGGCCGGACACCAGGCGGGTCTCCATCTCCAGCGGCTGGCCCTCGAGGGCCTTGCCCTGGGCGAGGAGCCCCTCGAACCAGTCGTTCCAGCGGGTCACGACCTCCTGGCGTTGTTCCGGCGAAAGGTGCTGGTAGTTCTCCGGTCCGGTGTTGCGGAAGAACAGCATGTAATGGGCGCGCGTGGACGGGTTTTCCATGGAGGACGTGGGTTGGGGGTTCGTGGGAGCTTCACCAACTACGACGAACAGTAGCGGCGAAAACGGACATTTGGCAAAAAATTCCTGCAGGGTGAATGGTCTATCCGGCGGGAGGGACTTGATGCCCCGACGGATGCGGCCAACGCGAGCCGGTTATCGGGGCATCGAGCCGGACTCATGCAGTTGAACCACAGAGGCACACAGATAAACACAGATGGGGAAAGGCATTGGTCACGAAAATAGAGCGCCAGGCCCGCACTCAACCGTGAGCCAAGCGGCTTGGCTCCTGCTCTCTGCAACTCCTTCTGATCTGTGTTCATCTGTGTCGATCTGTGGTTTTCCAGAGAATTGTTCCGGATAAAGCCCTTCCTGCGGGATTTTCATGAGAATTGTCCGTCGGGCGTGTCCGGGATCCCTGGGCTCATTCGTAATTGAGGAAAGGGCGCATGCCGTCCCAACCGCAACCCTGCACGAATACCACGATGAACAACTCCGAAATCAACTATCCACGGGTCGTCTCCCGCAGTGAATGGCTCCAGGCCCGGGTCGCCTTGCTCGAACGGGAAAAGGCGCTGACCCGCGAACGTGACCGGATCAACACCGCGCGCCGAGAACTCCCGATGGTCCGGGTCGAGCAGGACTACGTTTTCGCCGGGCCCGACGGCCCGCGTTCGCTGCGCGACCTTTTCGCCGGCCGGCTCCAGCTCATGGTCTATCATTTCATGTGGCACTGGGACAAAGGCCAGCCGCTCGACACGCCGTGTGCCGGCTGCTCCGGTTGGGCGGACCAGCTCTCGCGCGGCATCTTCAACGGGCTGCACTCGCGCAACACCTCGCTGGCCCTCGTGTCGCGTGCGCCGCTGGCGAAGATCCTGCCTTTCAAGCAGCGCATGGGCTGGACTGTCCCGTGGTACTCGTCGGCCGGGAGTTCCTTCAATTACGATTTCAACGTCACCATCGACGAATCGGTCGCGCCGGTCGTCTACAACTACCGGACGCGCGCGGAGCACGAGAAGGCCGGCACGGCCTACTACCTGCAGGGCAACCAGCCCTTCGATCTGCCGGGGATGAGCTGCTTTCTGCGCAAGGGCGACGAGGTCTACCACACGTATTCGACCTACGGGCGCGGCGGCGAGACCACCGGCGGCTCGTACTACTTTCTCGATCTCACGGCGCTCGGCCGCCAGGAGGACTGGGAGGAACCGAAGGGCCGGTCGGCCGGCAAGGGCCTGCCGCCGCGGCCGGACCTGAACCCGTACCCGGATGAGTACCCGGCGTGAAACCTGACGTGGCGCACGCGTAGCGGCGAAGGCCGCATTCCCTGCGGGCTGAACCTGCGTGGAGGGCCGGTTCCACCTTGTATCGCATGAAACCGATTTTTCCGCCCGCGGCAGAAAACCATCGCCGGCGCTGGCCCGGATGGATCGCGGGCGCGGCGGCTTTGCTGCTGATGCCCAAGTGCCTCCTGTGTCTCGCCGGCTACGCGGCGTTGGCGGCGGGATTCGGAGCCGCCGGCGCGGAGATCTGCGGCGCGGGCGGCCCCGATTGGCTGTCGGCTTTCGGTGCGCGATTCGGACTGACGCCCCGGCAGGCGGCGACGGTGGTGCTCGCGATCACCGCGGTCGCCGGCGTGGCGCTCACGCTGGCGGTGCGGCGAATCTTCCGGCGCAACGCGCGGGACCTGTCCGGAAAGGCGGGATCGGTTCGTTGAGGATATGAACCACGCCGAAACCATGATCACCGCCACCCTGATTCTCGCTTTGCTTGTCCTGCTGGTCGCCACCGACGCCGTCGAACCGGACGACGGTGCGCGCATTCGCGGGTCGGGGTTTGTCGCCGACTGGAGGGTTGGTCTCCTGACCGACCGCGGCCGGCCGGGAGACCGGCCCTCCGGTCATTTGCCCCGAGGAGAGCGAGACGAATGAACGCCTCCACCACCCCTTCCGCCCGCGAGCTGTCGCTCTCGCGCCTTATCGCCGCGCCACCCGAGCTGGTTTACAAAACGTGGGTCACGCGTTTCGCGCAGTGGTGGGGTCCGCACGGGATGACGACGCCGGCGTGCGAAATGGACCTCCGCCCGGGCGGCGTCTTCCGCACGATCATGCGGGCGCCGGACGGTCGCGAATTCCGCACCAAAGGGGTTTTCCTCGAGGTGAATCCCGGGAAGCGCATCGTCTTTACCGATGCCTTCGGCCCCGGGTGGGAGCCCGATGCGGACATTTTTTTCACGGCCATCATCACGTTCGATGAGGTGCCCGACGGGGGTACTTGCTGCACCGCCCGGGCGCTCCACTGGAACCAGGCCGATCGCGGCAAGCACGAACATCTGGGGTTCCACCAGGGCTGGGGCGAAAGCCTCGATCGCCTGGCCGAACTCATCGCCCAGCTCCCTTCCACGCCATGAATGCCACCAACGCCACCTCCCGCTCGTTCACCCGGTTCTTTCCGGCCATCGCCCGTTGGGTGATGGGCCTGCCGTTGCTCGTCTTCGGCCTCAATGGATTCCTCAACTTCATCCCGCCGCCGGAGAAGCCGCTGCCGCCGGGTGCCGTCGCCTTTGCCGGCGCGCTCTTTGCCTCGGGCTACATGATGCAGCTGATCGGCGCCACGCAGCTGCTGACGGGGCTCGCCCTCGTGACCAATCGCTTCGTGCCGCTCGGACTGGCGCTGTTCGCCCCGTTTGTGGTGAACAGCCTCGCATTTCACCTGCGGCTCGAGCACTCCGGCCTGCCCATGGCGCTCGTCTTCGCCGCGCTCGAGATCTACCTCGCATGGTGTTACCGTCGCGCCTTCGCGCCCATGCTGGCCGCGCGCGTGACTCCCGCGTGAGGCGGATGCAACCGTCACCGGCAAACCCTGCTCCCATGTTCACCACCATTTTCCTCCTCGTCGCCGGGCTGCTCGCGCTCGTCGCCATCATCGTCGCGCTGCAGCCGTCGACCTTCACCATCACGCGACGCGCGGTCCTCGACGCGCCGGCCGCGGCGGCGTTTGCCCAGATCAATGAATTCGAGAACTGGCGCAACTGGTCGCCGTGGGAAGACATCGATCCCGCGTTGAAGCGCACCTACACGGGGTCGCGCGGCGGGGTCGGCGCCACCTACGCCTGGGAAGGCAACAACAAGGTCGGGACCGGCCGCATGACCATCACCGACGTTCGGCCGGACGAAGCGATCTGGATCAAGCTGGAATTTTTCAAGCCGATGGCGGGCGTCTGCACGGCTCAGTTCACCTTCCGGCCCGGCGCGGGCGGCACGGAAGTGACCTGGACGATGACCGGGCGGAATAATTTCGTGGCCAAGCTTTTCTGCCTGTTCATCAGCTCGGAAAAAATGATCGGCGGGCAGTTCGAGAAGGGCCTCGCCAACCTGAAGGCACTCCTCGAGACGCCGGCCCGGGTCTGATCCGATGAACAATCGGCTCATTCCGCCGTCAAACCCTTGGCCTGAACGCTGCCTCCATGCCCACCACGACCGACGAATTCACTGAAATGCGCGGCAAACTTGCGGCGCTGCGCACCGAGCTCGCAGACCTCGCGTTCGAGCTCGACACCCGCGGCCGCTCCGACGCTGCGGACGTGGCGACGGCCGTGGCCGGCCGGCTCGGCGAACTGTGCGAGGAAACGGGCGCGGAGCAGTCAGCTGCGAACATGTAGGTCGGGCTTTACGCCCGATGAGTCGGGCGTAAAGCCCGACCTACACGAATTCAGCGCTCCCGGCGCCGGGCGATGTCCTCGAGGCAGCGGACGGCGAGGGCGGTCCAGCCGGTTTGGTGGCTGGCGCCGAGGCCGCGGCCATTGTCGCCGTGGAAGTACTCGTAGAACAGGACGAGATCCTTGAAATGCGGGTCGCGGGCGTAGCGCGGTTCGCCGCCGTGCACCGGACGGCGCCCCTCGGCATCGGCGAGGAATGTTGCCCCGAGGCGGCGGCTGATTTCCCACGCGGCGTCGCGCAGGTTCACCTGGCGCCCTGAGCCCGTGGGGGCGTCCACTAGCAGCGTGTCGCCATAGTAGGCGTGATAGCGCTCGAGGGCTTCGACGAGGAGGTAGTTGATCGGGAACCACACCGGGCCGCGCCAGTTGGAGTTGCCGCCGAAGAGGCGCGTCTTGCCCTCGCCCGGCGTGTAGTCGAGCCGCAGCTCCTGGTGGTCGCCGCGGAAGATGAACGGTGAGCGCTCGTGGAATTTCGACACGCCGCGGAGCCCGTGCGGGGACAGGAACTCCGACTCATCGAGGAGGGTGCGGACGACGCGCGTGAGGCGGTCGCGCGGCGTGACAGCAAAGAGCATCTTGCGGTGGCCGAAGGCGCAGGCGTCATCCGCATTGCCGAGATGCTGGGCCAGTTCCGGGCGATGGTGCAGGAACCATTCGAAGCGTTTCCGGAAGCCGGGCAGCTGGTTGATGTCGTCCCGCTCGTGCACCTCGGCGGCGATGAGCGGCAGCAGGCTGACGAGCGAGCGGATGCGCAGCGGCTCGCTGCGATCGACGTGGTCGATCTGGTCGTAATAGAGACCGTCGCGCTCGTCCCACAGGCCGCTGCCCCCGGCGCTGTTCATGGCGTCGACGATCTGGACGAAATGCTCAAAGAACTTCGAGGCCATGTCCTCGTAGGCGGTGTGAACGGAGCCGTCGGGATTGCGGGCGAGCTCGAGCGCCATCGACAGCATCGTGTTTGCATAAAAAGCCATCCACGCGGTGCCGTCCGCCTGGCGCAGCTGGCCGCCGCCGGGGATCGGCTGGCTCCGGTCGAACACGCCGATGTTGTCGAGGCCGAGGAAGCCGCCGGAGAAGAGGTTCTTGCCCTCGGCGTCCTTGCGGTTGACCCACCAGGTGAAGTTGAGGAGCAGTTTTTGGAACACGCTCTCGAGGAAGGCGCGGTCGCGCTCGCCGCGGGCCGCGGCGATCTTGTAGACGCGCCACGCCGCCCACGCATGCACCGGCGGGTTGACGTCGCCGAGTGAGTATTCGTAGGCGGGAATCTGCCCGTTGGGGTGCAGGTACCATTCGCGGAGAAACAGCACCAGTTGCTGCTTGGCGAAGTCCGGGTCGACCCGCGCCATCGGAATCATGTGGAACGCGAGGTCCCAGGCGGCGAACCAGGGGTACTCCCACTTGTCGGGCATCGAGATGATGTCGCGGCTGTGGAGGTGGGTCCACTCGTGGTTGCGGCCGTGGCGACGCTCGGGCGGCGGCGGTGGCGTGGCCGGGTCGCCCTCGAGCCAGTGGCTGACGACGTAATAGTAGAACTGCTTTGACCAGAGCAGGCCGGCGTAGCCCTGGCGGATGACATTGCGCTCATCCGGCGTGGCGCCCGGCGGGACGACATGGGCGTAGAAATCGTCGGCCTCGCGCGACGCGCGCGTGAACTCCCGCGCGAACGGCGCCCCAAAGGCGAGGGCCGGGCCGTGCACCGGGGCGAAGAGTTGGAGGTCGACGCTGACCTCGCCGCCCGCGGGCACGTTGAGCACGTAGTGCAGGGCGGCCTTGGTGCCGGTCAGCGCCGGATTCACCGCGCCGCGCTCGCCGTTGACGACGTACCGGTGGAAGGCGTCCTTCACGTAGGGCGAGGCATTCGGCGAACCGAAGAGGCGGGCGTTGTTGGTCTCGTTCTCCGTGAACAGGGGCGTAGGCGCGGTCCCGTCGGTGGCGGGGGCGAATTGCAGCGTGAAATCGCCGAGGCTTTCGTGCGCCGCGGCGATGGCGCCGGCGCCGGCGAGGCTGAGCTTGGGTTTCTGCTCGACGTGCTCGCGCGTGCAGCCCCAGGTCCACATGTTGCGGAACCAGAGCTGGGGCAGGAGGTGGAGCGTCGCCGCGGCGGGGCCGCGGTTGGCGACGGTCAGCCGGATGAGGAGATGGTCCGGCGCCGCCTTGGCATAGCTGGCAAAGACATCGAAGTAACGGCCGTCGTCAAAGACGCCGGTGTCGGTGATTTCGAACTCCGGCCCACCGAGTCCGCGGCGCCGGTTTTCCTCAAGCAGCCGCGCGTAGGGGAATTCCGCCTGCGGGTATTTGTAGAGTGCGCGCAGCCACGAGTGCGTCGGGGTCGAGTCGAGGTAGTAATAGAGTTCCTTCACGTCCTCGCCATGGTTGCCCTCCGGCCCGGTGAGGCCGAAGAGACGCTCCTTCAGGATCGGGTCGCGGCCGTTCCACAGCGCGACGGCGAAGCACAGGCGGCATTCTCGGTCGGTGAGCCCGAGCAAGCCGTCCTCGCCCCAGCGATAGGCGCGGCTGCGCGCCTGGTCGTGGGGAAAGTATCCCCAGGCGTCGCCGCTGGCGGAATAGTCCTCCCGCACGGTTGCCCACTGGCGCTCGGACAGGTACGGGCCCCAGCGCTTCCAGTTCTTCGCGCGCGTGCGATCCTCGGCGAGACGGTGGGCCTCGGCAGTCGCGGTGGGCGAAGGGAGCGGCGTGGACTTCGGGGGCACTCTGCCATGGGACGAAGATCCGGTTGCGCGCCGGGTCAAGTGTGCACTGGCCGGCGGGGGAGGCGGCCCGGCCCAACCGCACACTGCGCGGGAATTCGATTTGCGCCGTCGGAGGCGCCGGATAGACCGACCGGGAATCATTCCATGAAGAAGCTCCTGGCAGCACTGCTGACCTTGCTGCTCGCGCTGCCGGTATCGTTCGTCGTCACGCTCCTGCTGATCCCGCTCTGGCGCTGGATCGAGGCAACCTATGGACTCGAATCGATCGGGCATTCCGGCCCGGCGGACTGGTGTTTTGAGGTGGTCTTCGGGCTGGTGCTTCTCGCCGGCTTTGCCCTGTGGCGGTGGTTTCCGTCCCGCCGCGGATCGGCAGAAAAACACGAGCGCAGATGAATGGCGCCCTCCCAGCCGTGTCTGAGTAGAGCCATGAAACGCGCGCGCTATCTCCGGATCGTGGGTGCCGCCCTCTTCGCCGTCGGCCTCACGGCGGCGGTGATTCTCTACCTGCTTGCGCCCGAAGAGGAGGATCTCGGTCTCATCGGAGTCGATGTGCCGACCAATGCCGAACGGCATCAATTGGAGCGAATGGGCGGGAAGACCTACGTGCTGGCGAAGGATATCAGCGATTGGTTCGGCAGCCTGTGGCATGGACGGCGGCTCGCCGGCACGGTCGCCGCCCTGTCGCTCGCCGGTTTCCTCGGCGCGCGGTGGGCGGCGGAGCTGTCGGCGCGAGCGGCCCCGGGGGAGAATCCGCCGGGAGAATGAAGATATCGCCGGATTTGTCGGCGTGGCGGATCAGGCGATGACGTCCTGACCGCGACCAAGGTCGTTCCCGCCGATCGACCCGCGGCGGCGCGTCAGGTCTGGGATTGAATTGCCCGGTGCTTTCGCGCAGCGTCCGGCGCTTGCCCCCGGCGCCGTTGGTCGGGGTCTTTCCCAACCATTTCCCCTCCATGGATCGTCTCCAAGGTTTGATCGGCATCGTGCTCATCCTGGGCCTCGCGGTGCTCCTCTCCAACAACCGCACCCGGATCAATCTCCGCCTCGTTGCCAGCGGGATCGCCCTGCAGGTGATCATCGCCATCCTGATTTTCCACGTCGGCCCGGTGGCGCGCTTCTTCCAGCTGGCGGGACAGGGGATCGGCAAGCTCGAGGCCTTCGCCCGGACGGGCGCGGCCTTCGTCTACGGTGGAATTGCCGTCACGCAGGTGCCCGGAAAATACGGCGACTATGTCGGCGGTGGCTTCGTTTTCGCGTTCAACGTCACGGCCACGATCGTGCTGGTGTGTGCGCTGGTCGCGGTGCTCTACCATTTTGGCATCATGCAGCGCGTTGTGTCCGTGGTGGCGCGGGCGATGAACATCGTGATGCGTGTCAGCGGCGCCGAGGCGCTGAGCAACGTCGCGAGCGCGATGGTCGGCCAGGTTGAGGCGCAGGTCATGATCCGGCCCTACCTCGCCGGCATGACGCGCAGCGAACTCCTGGCCTCGATGAGCGGCAGCCTGGCGTGCATCGCGGGCGGCATCCTCGTGGTCTACGTCAACATGGGCCTGCAGGCCGGGCTCGACCTGGCCCCGAAGCTTATTACCGCGAGCCTGATGGCGGCGCCGGGCGCCCTGGTGATTTCGAAGATCGTCTGGCCGGAAACCGAGGCGAGCCAGACGATGGGCGAGGTGCGGCTCGAGGTGAAGAGCGACTATACCAACGTCATCGACGCGATCTCGCACGGCTCGGGCGACGGCTTCAAGATTGCAATGAATGTGATCGCGATGCTGATCGGTTTCATCGCCATCATCGCCTGCATCGACTGGGTGCTGCTGCGGGCCGGGCATGTGGTCGACCCGGCCTTCGACCTTTCGTTGAACTGGATTTTCGGGAAGGTGTTTTATCCAATGGCATGGGCGATGGGCGTGCCCGGCGACGACGTGAACAATGTCGCGACGCTGCTGGGGCAGAAGCTGACGATCAATGAATTCGTCGCCTTCAAGAGCCTCACGGACAAGGCCGTCCCGGTCATGACCGAAAAGGGCCTGCTGATCGTCAGCATCGCGATCTGCGGCTTCGCCAATTTCAGCAGCGTGGGCATGCAGATCGGCGGCATCGGCGCGCTCGTGCCCGAGCGGCGGAGCGACCTGGCGAAGTTGGGCTTGAAGGCCTTGTTCTGCGGCACGCTGGCCTCCTACCTCTCGGCGACCATCGCCGGAATCGTCGTCTGAGCGGCACGGCGCGCCGGCGCCGGAATATAATACCGCGCATGCGGTGACCTAATGGCGACGCTCCTCTTGGCGTGGATCGAAGCCGGGCGGAGGTGCCGCCGGGGATTCCCCCGCACCGGAACCGAAAGCACCCTAGGGCCGCGGAAATGAATCCATGGCGGAAACTTTGGCGTACCGTGTGCGTCAACAACGGGTACGGGCCACCGATCGAAACCAATACATGAATATCACGGGAACCATCGAACTCGTACTGGCGTTTGGCGCCGGGGTTGCGGCGCTGGCGGTCATGGCGATTGCGGTTATCGGCCTGATTGTCTGGCTGGCCGGAGGCCGACTCGGGGCACGCAACGACCGCGAGATTTTGTGAAGCTGTGGGCTTGGCGGCGAGGCCCGGCGCATTAGCGTGAGGGCATGGACCTGAACGCCCGCCTCTGGCATTACCTCGGCCATAAACCGGAAACCGCCGCGGCGGCCTTCGTTGCGCCCAACGCCACGGTCGTGGGTGCGGTGAAGCTCGGGGCGCGGAGCAGCGTGTGGTACGGCTGTGTCCTGCGCGGCGACATCAACTCGATCGAGATTGGGGAGGGCACCAACATCCAGGACCTCACGGTCGTGCACCTGGCGGATGACTATGGAGTCAAGGTTGGCCGGTATTGCACGATCGGCCATGGCGCCATCATTCACGCCTGCGAAATCGGCGACGAGTGCCTGATCGGCATGGGCGCCACCATCATGGATGGTGCCCGGATCGGCGACCGCTGCATCGTCGGCGCCGGCAGCCTCGTCACGCAACGGTTCACGGCGCCGCCGGGCTCAATGATCCTCGGTTCGCCGGCGCGGGTCGTGCGCCCGCTCAGCGCGGAGGAGCAGGCGGGGTTGCGCGCATGGGCCTTGAAATACATCGAGGTGGCGCAAGCGCACGCCGGACGCCGGGCGTGAGGCGACGACGTGGGGTGGGAGGCGGAACCTGTACGCCGTGCAGCTTGGCGCAGGTGGAGGCCGGGAGCCTTCACCCCGCGTAACACAAGCGCGAATGGCAACCCGCGGGACGAGGGCGTCCCGCCTCCATCAGGCGATACACAGCCCGCATGGAGCGCGGGCTCCACCGCCTGGCGAATGATGCGCTGCGTTCGCCAAGAAGTGCGGAGTCACGGGCGCGCCACGGAGTATGCTGGTGGCAACCACGATACTCCCATGAAAGAAAATGTCGGTTCCTACGATGCCGCGGTCCGGTTCATAGTCGGTTGTGTGATCATCGCCTGGGGCGCGCACAGCGAGAATTGGTGGGGCTTGCTCGGCCTGGCGCCGCTGGCGACCGCCATCGCGGCGTTCTGCCCCCTCTACTGGCCGTTCCACATCGACACCACGTTCACCGACCGGCCGCATTCACATCACGGTCCAGAATGAGGAGCGTGTAGCGGTAATTCGCATCGCAGCCCTCCCGCCGCCAGGTCTCCCGCCAGGCAAGGTGCCGCCATTCCGGGAACCAGGTGTCGCCCGGTACCTCGGCGTGCACGAGGGTAAGGAGCAGCCGGTCACAGCGCGGCAGCGTCTCCTCGTAAACCCGCTGCCCGCCGCAGACCATGATCTCGCCCGGCAGCGTCTGCGCGATGTCCAAGGCCTTGTCGACACTGGGCACGATGCGGAGGTGGTCGAGGGAGGGTGGAACCTGCGCTCCGCGCCGATTTGAACCCGCAGGGAGTGCGGGCTCCATCAGTTTTTTGGCCCGGCTCAGGATCGCGTCCGGGTGCGAAGTGATAACCACGGGTCGCCGGCCGTCGGCCAGGACGGCGGGCCACGATTCGAAACAGATCCGGCCCAACACGACGACGGCGTTGGCGGTCCGATCGTGAAACCACTCCTTGTCCTCGGGGATGTCGAACGGCAGCCGGCCATCGCGCCCGATGACGCGGTTCTCGGTGCACGCCACGATGAGGTTGATTGGCTTGGCCATCAGGAGGTTGGAGCCGCAGCAAACCAGCGGGCGGAACGCGGCGGCAAGCGCATTCGATGCATCCGGCTTTCACCCAAACGGCGGTAGTGTCCCGTGCGCACTTGAGTTCGATCTACCGCCGGCTAGACACAACCGGCAAATGATCATCGGAGTCCCCAAGGAAATCAAAATCGGTGAAACGCGCGTCTCGATGACGCCCAGCCTGTGCCGCCGCGTCGTGGCGCTGGGCGGCAAGGTGCTCGTCGAGAAGTCCGCCGGCAACAGCGCCGGCTTCACCGACCAGGAATACAAGGACGCCGGCGCCACGCTGGTGGGCTCGGCCGCCAAGGTGTGGAAAAGCGCCGACCTGATCCTGAAGGTCAAGGAGCCGCTCGAGGCTGAATACGGGCTCATGCAGCGCGGCCAGACCATCTTCACCTACCTGCACCTCGCCGCCGGCGCGACGCTCGCGCGGGAGCTGTGCCGGAAGAACATTCTTGGCATTGCTTACGAGACCGTGGAAGGAGCCGACGGGCAGTTCCCTTTGCTGAAACCGATGTCCCAGATTGCCGGCCGGCTCTCGATCCAGATCGGCGCGTACTTCCTGCAGTCGCAGCTCGGCGGTTCGGGCGTGCTCCTCGGTGGCATCCCGGGCACGGCGCCCGGCCACGTGGTGGTCGTCGGCGCGGGCAACTCCGGCGCGCACGCCGTCCGCATGGCGGCCGGCATGGGCGCGCGCGTCACAGTGCTCGACCTCGACACGCGCAAGCTCGAGATCCTTGACCAGGAGTACCGCGGCAAGGTCATCACCCTGATGTCCAACCCGGCCAACATCGAGGCCGAGGTGGCCGACGCGGACCTGTTGGTCGGCGCGGTGCTCATCCCCGCGGCCAAGGCGCCGATTGTCGTCACCAAGAAGATGGTGGCGCGCATGCGCCCCGGCAGCGTCATCGTTGACATCGCCATCGACCAGGGCGGATGCATCGAGACTGTCGAGCCCACGTCCCATTCCCAACCGACGTACAAGGAGCACGGCGTCATCCATTACGCGGTGCCGAACATGCCGGCGTTGGTCGGCCGTACGTCGACGATGGGCCTGACGCAGGCGACCGAGCCATTCGTGGCGATGATGGTGCAGAAGGGCGTCGAGCGCGCGCTGGCCGAGCACCGTGGCCTCGCCGGCGGCGTTAACACCCGCGGTGGGCGCATCACCAACGACGCGGTCGCGAAGGCCGTCGGTTTCGAGCGCGCCTGAGGCGGGATCAGGTGGAACCTGCACTCCGTGCAGGTTCAGCCCGCACGGAGTGCGGGCTCCACCCAATTCAATACACGTCGCGCTGGTAGCGCCGCGCCTTTTTCAACGAGGCGACATATTCCGCGGCCTCGGCGGGTGTCCTGCCGCCGGCGGCTTCGATGACGCGATGCAACGCCGCGTCGACGTCCTTGGCCATCCGGCCGGCATCGCCGCACACGTAGAAATGCGCGCCGGCCTCGAGCCAGGCGAACAGCTCGGCGGCATGCTCCAGCATGCGCTGCTGGACATAGATCTTTTCCGGCTGGTCGCGCGAGAAGGCGGTGTCGAGTCGGGTGAGCACGCCGGCGGCCTGCAGCGCCAGCAGTTCGTCGCGATAGAGGAAATCCGTGGCAGCGTGCTGGTCGCCAAAGAAAAGCCAGTTCTTTCCGGTTGCCTTGGTGGCGTGGCGCTCTTCGAGGAAAGCGCGGAAGGGCGCAATCCCGGTACCCGGCCCGACCATGATCATGGCGGTGTCGCCGGATGCAGGCGGCCGGAATCCGCTGTTCGAGTGGACGAACACGCGCGCCGTCGAGCCGGCCGGGCAGCGATCGCCGAGAAAGGTGGAGCAGACCCCTTTGCGGGCGCGGCCGTGGGCCTCGTAGCGCACCGCGCCGACGGTCAGTTGCACGAGCCCGGGGTGAGCCTTGGGGCTGGAGGCGATCGAATACAACCGCGGCTGGAGCTTGCGGAGAAACCGCACGAAATCCGCCGGGGCCAGTCGCGTCTCCGGACGGGCCAGGAGAACATCGATCACGTGGCGCACCGTGGTGGTGATGGCGGTGCCGCCGCCCGCCGGGGCCGGCGCGGCGTAACGGGCGATGAAATCCGTCGAGGGCTTCTCGATGT
Source organism: Lacunisphaera sp. (assembly GCA_035549095.1). Taxonomy (GTDB): domain Bacteria; phylum Verrucomicrobiota; class Verrucomicrobiia; order Opitutales; family Opitutaceae; genus Lacunisphaera. The sequence goes on from DASZRV010000039.1 coordinate 14,630, forward strand.
CGTAACACGCGGTCAGCGCGTGGCGGAGCGAAGTCGTTCCGCCTTCGGGCACCGGCACCGCCTCCTCGCCGTCGCAGCCGAGCGTCGCGAGGAGTTCGTCGACCAGTTCGGGACAGTTCTGCGGCATGACCCCGAGGGCGTCGCCGGCCTCATAAGCGAGTCCCGAGCCGTCGAGCGAGAGTTCGACGTGGTTGACCTCCTTCGCGGAGCCGGGCGCGTTCAGGCAGCGCACGGCGGTCACCCGGGCGGGGAAAGGATTCTGGCGCGTGAATACTGTTTCGGCGGTAGGAGCGGGTTTATCCCGCGATTCGTGGATTGAGTCGGGGCGTGGAGCCCCTCCTACAATCGTGGTGGATAGCGCGGCGAGCGCGCTGGCGAGCCAGCCGGTGAATTTGGCCTCGTAGTCGAGATCGCAATCGATGCGCGGTGCCACTCGCGTGGCGCCCAGCCGCGCGAGGCGCTCGTCGAAATCCTTTCCGCACTGGCAGAACTGCACGTAGTTCGTGTCGCCCAGGGCGCAGACCGAGTAGCGCAGCTGTTCCAAGCGAGGTGGAGGCACGCCGCCGCCGTCGGTTGCGAGTGCCGCGTGCAGCGCCTTGGCGTTGTCGGGCGGCTCGCCATCGCCATAGGTGCTGGTGATGAGCAGCACGTTCTGCTCCTGGGCCAGCATCGCCGTGGTGAAGCCGGCAAGGTCCATGATGCTGGCGGCGAACCCGCGTTTGCCGGCCTCCTTGGCCGCGCGCTTGGCAAGCGCCTCGGCCGTGCCGGTCTGGGAGCCGAACAGGATGGTCAGCGGCTGGAGCGGAGCGACAGCGGGTGTGCGAAGCTGCTCGCTGCCCGCCACGGGCGCGACCGGCCCGCGCGAGAAAAGGCCGGCCAGAAAACCATTGAGCCAGGCGCGCTGCTCGGGCGTGAACGGCGCGGTCTCGGGAAGAAGGGGAACAGTCTGGCTGGCTGAAACGGTCATGAAAAAAGCACCTGCAGTTCGCCGACGGTGTGGCGGCGGCTCCATTGCACGAAGGTTTCGCCGGGCTGTTTCTTATCTGCGTAGGTGCGGAGGATTCGCTCGGTGAGGGCCGGCACTTCCGTGTGTCGGACGCCGCGGAAGATCTCGCGGGCGATGCCCTGCTCGTGGCCCATGCCTCCGCCGAGCACGATGTGGTAGCCTTCCGAGCCGTCGGCGAGCTTTGCGCCCAGATAGCCGATGTCGCCGCAGTAGTGCTGCGCGCAGGAGTGCGGGCACCCGGTGAAATGGAAATTCACGGGCTGGTCGATCGCCAGGTCGCGTGCGGCCAGCGCCTTGCCGAACGCCAAGGCATGACCCTTGGTATCGGTCGCGGCATACTTGCAGCCTTTGTTGCCGGTGCAGGCGATGATGCCGCCGGTGAGCGGGTGCGGCTCGGTCGGGAATCCGATCCGCTGCAGGCTGCGGCGAACGGTGGCGACGAACGCATCGGGAATGTGGGGGATGATCACGTTTTCCCACACGGTGCAACGCAGCTCGCCTTTCCCATAATTCGCCGCCAGGTCGGCGAGCTGGTGCATCTGCTTTGACGACAGCCGACCGGCCGGGACGTGCAGCCCGATCGAATTGAGGCCCGGCTGCGCCTGGCGCGCGACGCCGATCCACCCTTGTTTGACTTCCGGCCGACGTGGTTCGCAGGCCTCGAGCGGCAGGCGCACGAGCGGGAAGGCGAGCATCCGCTGCACGGTCTCGAGGAACTTCCCGACGCCCCATTTCTCGAGCAGGTATTTCAGGCGGGCCTTCTTCCGGTTGGTGCGGTCGCCGTTCTCGTTGAAGACGCGCACCATTGCGGTGGCGACCGCCACGCACTCGGCCGGCCGGACCAGCAGCCCGGTGTCGCGCGCGAAATCGCCGTGCCCGGTGATGCCGCCGAGCTGGACGCGGAAGTAGATGCCGGGGGCGAGGGCGGGATCAGGCGATCCCGCCCTACAGCTTGCCAGGCTCGCAGCGGTAATCCGACAGGCAATGAATCCGATGTCGTTGGTGTCGGCGGCGCCGGCGAGCGAGCCGCCATTGTCGAAGGAGATGTTGAACTTTCGCGGCAGCCCGTAGAGGTCGCGGTGGTTCAGGATGTAGTGGTGGAGGCCCTTGGCGAACGGGCGCACATCGATCAGTTCGTCCGGGTCGAAACCGCTGTTGGGCGAGGCCGTGATGTTGCGGATGTTGTCGGCGCCGGCGCCGCGGGAGGTCAGGCCGAGCTCCTGCAGGCGCATGAGCACCCGCACAATGTCGCGCGGTTTGAATTCGCGGAGCTGCAAGTTGGCCCGCGTGGTCACATGCGCATAACCGCCGCCCCAGTCCGCGAGGTCGGCCAGGCCGTGCAGCTGGTGCGACGTCAGTTCGCCGGCCGGCAGCCGCAACCGAAGCATGAAGCTGTTTTGCGCCGGCGCGACATGGAACAGGCCATGGAATTTGAAGCGAAACGCGTCGGCCTCGTCGGGAAACTTGTCCGCTTCGGCATGGGCGACGAGTTTTTCCCAGATATCGAGCGGGTTCTCGTCGTACTTCCAACGCTCCGGCTTGCTGAGTTCCGCGAGCGGCGTGCCGAACACGGAGTCCTCGGCGGGCGGCGCGGCGAGGTTGGCCGGCGCCTCCGCCGGCGACGCGGTGATCAGCCCGCCCGGAGTGTGGCCAACAAACGGAGCGCGCGCCGCGAGGGCGGCGAGGAAGCCCTCGAGGTACTGCTTTTGTTCCGGCGTGAACCCGGCGGCGGGAAGCGCGGCGGCGGTCATCGGCAAATCAGGCGCGAACCGGTTCGGCGGCGGCGTCCACGGAGGCCGCGATGGTGGTGCCGGCGGGCTGGTAGGTCCAGTAGAGGAAGAGGCCGGTGAAGAGGCCGCCGCCGACGAGGTTGCCGAGCGTGACGGGGATCTGGTTCCAGAGCCACCAGTCGGACGCAGACACATTCGCGCCGAGCATCATGCCGGTCGGGATCATGAACATGTTGACCACCGAGTGCTCGAAACCCTGGGCGAAGAACGTCACGACGGGCAGCCACATCCCAACAATCTTGCCGATGGTCGAGTGGGAGGTCAGGGCCATCACCACGCCGAGGCAGACCATCCAATTGCAAAGGACGGCCTTGGTGAAGACCGTCACCATGCCGGCCCAGCCGTGCGCGGCGTAGGCGATGGTCTTGGCTTCGGCGATCTTGACGATGGCAGCGGCGATGCCGGTTGGCGCCGCGCTACCGGCGTTCGTCAGCGTGGCGTAGAGGAGCACTCCGTAGAACACGCTGCCGAGGAGGTTCGCGAGGAAGACCCAGCTGAGATTGGAGATGACCTGCGCCCAAGATTTGCGACCGGCGAACCCGGCGAGCGTCGTGATGGCGAAGCTGCCAGTGACGAGTTCGAGGCCGAGCAACACGATCATGACGAAGCCGGCCGGGAAGACGAGAGCCCCGACCAACGGCGTGTTGGTCTGCGCGGTCGCGGTGAGGGCCAGGCTGGTGGCAAAACCCAGCAGGGCGCCGGAGAGAAAGCCGCGGATGAGGAGGTCCTTGACTGGCAGCGCGGCCTTGGTGTCGCCGGCGTTGACCATCGATCTAACGAGTTCGACAGGTTTGATGTAGTCCATGGTGGGAGAGGATGTGAGAGTTGAGGGAAAGTTGATTGACGAGCTGACGGAGATTAGCGCCTGCCATGCCAAAGGTGGCCGGCCGGCGGCGGCGACGGGCCCAATTAATTAATCGGTGTGATGAATCGGATTCATGGGTGATGGTGGCGGCGGCCGGCTTCAGAGCGAATACTCGCACTGCAGCCAGTAGCGCGTGGTGTCGAAGTAGGGACCGCCGGCCTCATAGCGAGCGACCTTCGCCAGCACGTTCCAGTGGTTGCCAATCTTGTGGGAAACCAACGCGTCCCATTCGCGGCCATAGTCGACGCCGTCGAGGTCGGACGCGAAATCATGGAACACCACCTTCGCCGGGAAGCCGCCGGCAAACGTGACGCCGGCCGAGACGTAGGCATCGCGCAGGCCCCTGGCCGGCGTGGCGAGAAAAACGTCGGCCCAGCCGTTGAAGGCGTGCAGCGTGGCCAGGGGGGTCGCGAAGCCCTTGCGTCCGCTGTCGCTGCCGAGGACCTCCCAACCGCCAGTGAGGTTGACGCTCTTCGATCCGACACCCAGTTCCGCGAGATAATACCCGGCGCGGTAATGGACCGGATTGCGCCCGGCATCCTGCTGGGTGGCGTATTCGAGGCGGTAGTTCACCTTCAGCGCGGACCCGACCGGCGCCGCACCCGCAAAGCTGGCGCCGAAGGTGTCCGAGGAGTTGGCCGCGGAGTTGTCGAGGTCGAGCAGGTAAGCGTACGCGGTCAGCTTGCCGGCTTTCCAGCCGGTGTAGCCGGCGTTGACCAGGTGGATGTCGCCGGTGAAGTCGGGCTGCGGCGCCTTGTTGCCAAAGACCCGGCTGACGCGCCACGAGTACGCGTAGGTGAAGCTGAAGTCCGACGACAGCGGGACCGCCAGCGAGGCCGCATCGAAAGTCTGCATGTTCTGCCGCCAGCCGGAGTCGCCGACGAATCGCGCGTTGTCCCACACGAGCCGCTGGCGCCCGGCCTCGAGCGTGGCGCCGTAGGCCGCGTAGCTCAGCCACGCCTGGTTGAGCGCGGTGCCGGGCGGGTCGGCGATCACCGTCCGGCCGGCGCCACCGGCGTTCGTGCCGGCGGCGTTGTAGCGATCAGCAGTGCCGAGCGAGGTGATGTTCTCGGCCTCGGCCATCAGCTGGAAGCCGTCGACGACGGCGCTGGTGAAGCCGAAGGCGGTGCGCGCGGTGAACGCGTCGGAGGCCTTCAGGTTGGGTTGGTCGGCATATTCCCAGCGCACCCGGGAGCTGAGCGAGAGCTTGCCGCGGGCGAGGGCGTCGTCGAACGACGACACGGGAGCCGTGTCGCCGGCATGAAGCGCCGCGGCGAGGGCCAGCGGCACAACGAGGAGGAGATGTTTGGTATCAGGCATGGGCGGAAAGGGAAGGGCGGAGCGCGCGGTCATGAAGGTCCTCGCGGAATAGTTGCCGCGGCAGCGCCGCCGCGGCACGGCGCGCGGGCACGAGGCCCTGCGCGACCAACTCGGCCTGCAGCGCGGCGGCGCGGGCCGGAGCCGGCCGGTTGATGCCCCCACGGTGGAAAACGTGGAAATCGGGAAGCGACTCGAGGCGGCCCGAGCCCACGTCGAACCGGCCGGTGAGCGACGGCGCAATCACGCCGACGGGCTGGTTCAAGTAGTCGGGTGCCGAGAGCATGTCGGCCAGCGGGCCGCGATGCTGGGGCTCGTCGCACCACGCCGCCGCTTGGGCGAGCGCGGCAACGAGCCGATCGTGCTCGGCGGCGCGGCGCTCCGCGAACTCGGTGCGGACGAGCAGTACCTTTTCCACGTGGCCGGGCGACAACGCGGCGCTCCACGCCGGGCACCAGCCTTCGCCGCGTTGCACCGCGAGCGTGTTCCAGGGTTCGCCCACGCAATAGCCGTCCAGCGTGCCGGCCGCCAGGTTGCGAAACGTCTGCGCCGGCGGCACGATGGCGATCCGCACGTCGCGGTCGGGATCCAGGCGCGCCGCCCGCAGCCACTGCCGCAGGAGGAGATGGTGCATGGAGAAGGGGAAGACGACTCCGAATGTCAGCTTAGCCTCGCCGCGCCGGCGCAGCGCCTCGTCGCGCAGCGTGTCCGCGTCGGCGACGCCGGCGTCGTGCAGGCGGCGCGACAACGTGATCGCGTTGCCGTGCACATTGAGGACGAACCCGGTGCAGACCTCCGCCGGCGCGCAGTCGAGGCCGAGGCGGATGGCCCACAAGAGCGGCGCGAGGGCATGGGCCGCGTCGAGCTCGCCGAAGATGATCTTGTCACGGATGGTGGCCCAGCCGACCTCGCGACTCAGCCGGACTTTCAGGCCATGGTGCGCAAACAGGCCCAGTTCCTGCGCGGCGACCAGCGGGGCGGCATCGGTAAGCGCGATGAAGCCCAGGCGCAGGGCGCGAGGTCGGATGTGGGTGGCATGGCTGGACATGTGCGTCGGTTTGAGCGTGTGCCATGCCACCGCGGGGCGTTGGCCTGATTATTGCTCCGCAAAGAATTCATGTTCGCCATGAGCCGGGTTCATAGCCGGCTCCGGGCAATCGCCTGATGAAACCGAAAGCCTTCGACACCCGCCAGCTGCTCGCCTTCGCCACGATCGCGCGCGTGGGCGGCTTCACGCCCGCCGCGCACGAGCTGCATCTCACGCAGAGCGCCATCAGCCATGCGATCCGCGCGTTGGAGGAGGAGGCCGGCTGCCGTCTCTTCGAGCGCGCCGGCCGGCGGGTCGGCCTCACGCAGGCGGGCGAACAGCTCCTGCGGCATGTCGAGCACATCTTCGCCGAGATGAAGGCGGCGCGGGCGGGCCTCGAGGAATTGTCCCGCTGGGGCCACGGGCGGCTGCGCCTCGGTGCGAGCACGACGGCCTGCCAGTACATCCTGCCGACGGTGCTGCGCGAATTCAAACAGAGCTTCCCGAAATGCGCGATTTCCATCGAACCCGGCGACCACGCGCGCCAGGTGGAGATGCTCCTGCACAACCGGGTCGACCTCGCCCTCATGCTCGAGCCGTTGCGATTGAAGGAGCTGGTATTCACGCCGCTGTTCACCGACGAGCTGCGCTTCCTGCTCGCGCCCAGCCATCCCTGGGCCCAGGCCGGCCGAATGCTCCGCGCCACGCTCGAGCACGAGACGCTGATCGTCTACAATCAGGCGAGCTACACCTTCCGCTTGCTGAAGGATTATTTCCAGAAGGAGCGCCTGCCGCTGGCGAACTTCATCGAGCTCGGCAGCATGGAGGCGATCAAGGAGCTGGCCAAGGTGGGCATCGGCCTCGGGGTGCTGGCGCCGTGGGTGGCGCGGATGGAGCTGGAATCCGGCGCGCTGGTCGCCCTGCCGCTCGGCAAGCGCAAGCTGCGCCGCCGCTGGGGCGTGGCGTGGCGGCGCGGCCGGCGGCTTTCGCTCGGCGAGGAAACCTTCGTCGGGCTCTGCCAGACCGTCACCGAGGTGTTCGGCCGGACGGACGCGGGCAGCGAGGCGGCATGAAAAGGCCCGTGCGGGAAACCGCGGGCCGGCGAAAGGTGGAGCGACTTGACCCCAAGGCGCTGCCGCCGCCTCGATCGAAAGCCAACGCGCTGCGGTCAGCGCGTTCCACCCGGGGGAGGCATGGCTGCCTTACGAGCGCGGGACTATCTTCACGCTCTCGAGCGCGACGCGATCGATCGGCGTGCTTTTCTCGCCGCCGCCGGCCTTGGTCGGGACGTTGGCGATGCGCTCGAGGACGTCATCGCCCTGGATGAGTTCGCCGAAGGCCGTGTACTGCCGGTCGAGGAATTTGGCGTCGCCATGGCAGATGAAGAATTGCGAGCCGGCCGAATCGGGGTGCGCGGAACGCGCCATGGAGATGACGCCGCGCACGTGCGACTTCAGGTTGAACTCGGCCTTGATCTTGTAGCCGGGGCCGCCGGTGCCGGGCATGCCCGTCTCGCCCGCCTTGGTGTTCGGGCAGCCGCCCTGGATCATGAAGCCCTTGATGATCCGGTGAAATGCGGTCCCGTCGTAGAATCCCTCCCGGGCGAGCTTTTTGAAGTTTTCAACGGTCTTCGGCGCGACATCGGGCCAGAACGCGATGGTCATCTCGCCATAGCTGGTCTTGAGCACGGCGACTTCTTGGGTGGCGGATTCTTGACTCATGGAGCAGCCAGCCAAGCGGGCCGGCGGCCTGCTGGGCAAGACACAAATGCCCGGTCGCGAACATCCGGGCGGAGCCGGGTGCGCCGGGGGATCGAAATGTCCTGTCGCAGAACCAAATGGACACGCCGGGCCGGGGCCGCCTCACTGGCCCGGTGCGTTTCCGCAAGATCACCCTGCAGGGCTTCCGCAACCTGGCGTTCGTCGACGTGGCGCTCGCCGGCACGCGGACGTTTCTCTGTGGCGCAAACGCCCAGGGGAAAACCAACTTCCTCGAAGCGGCCGGGTACGTGACGGCGCTGCGCTCGTTTCGCGGCGCCGAGAGCCGGGCGTTGATCGGCACCGGCCAGCCGCAGGCGGGCCTGGCCTTCGTGGTGGAGCACGAGACCTTCGGCGAGAGCCGCATCACGATCACGCTCACGCCGCAGGGACGCGAAGTCATGTGGGAGCAGGGCCGCGTGCAGCGCCTGGCCGAATTCATCGGGCGGTTCCCGACCGTGGCGTTTTCGTCCCAGGACAACCAGTTCCTCCGCGGGGCGCCGGCACTGCGACGTCGCTGGCTTGACCTGACGCTGGCCGCCATGGATCCAGCCTACCTCACCGCGCTGCAGGCCTGTACGCGCGCCGTGGCCGAGCGCAACATCCTCCTCAAGCACGGCGGGCGCGATGCCGCGGCGCTCTCCGCGTTCGAACATGAGCTCGCCATCCATGCCGTGGTGCTCGGCCAGAAGCGGCAGGCCGGCGTGGCGGACCTGAGCGTGCGATACCGGCGCGCGCACGCCCGGCTGGTGCCGGAAGGCGAGAATGCCGGCCTCGCCTACGCGCCCGATCTCGTGGTCCCATCGGCGGAGGCCTTCGCAGCGCAACTCGCCGCCAGCCGCCCGCGGGACCTGCTGCTGAAGTCGACCGAGCGTGGGCCGCATCGTGACGACCTCGATTTGTTGCTCAACGGCCGGCCGGCCAAGCTCTACGCCTCGGAAGGCCAGCAGCGTTGCATGGTGATCGCATTGCGCCTGGCGCAGGCGGAATATTTCAAGGTGAAGGGCGGGATCACGCCGGTGCTGTTGTGCGACGATGTGCTCGGCGAACTCGACCCGACCCGGCGCGCGAAATTCTGGGAATCGTTGGAGGGCGAGCCGCAGGTCATTGCCACCGGGACGAGCCTGCCGGCGGGAGAGGGCAACTGGCAGGTGCTGAAGGTGGAGAACGGCACCATCACCGCCTAGCGGCTGGGAAAACTCCAAACGCCAAAGCTCCAAACGCCAAACAAACAAGGGAATGACGAGAACTGAATTTGAAATTCCACTTACGGTCGAAAGCGACTCGAGCGCGATCGTGAATTCAGGATCTCAATTCTTCTTTGGGATTTGGCGTTTGGCCTTTGGAATTTCCCGGGATGCATTTTGAACCCTGGCAATGGGCGCTGCTGGTCGCCGGTGCGCTGGCGGCGGGGTTTTCGAAGACGGGCATACCCGGGCTCGGAATCCTGTTTGTGGCCGTCTTCGCGATCGTGCTGCCCGCGCGCCAGGCCACCGGGGTGGTGTTGCCGCTGCTCATCCTCGGCGATGTCTTTGCGGTGGTCGTTTACCGGCGGCATGCGCAGTGGCGGCACCTGTGGCGCTTGCTGCCGGCGACCCTGGCGGGAATTGTCGTGGGTTGGTGGGTCTTGCGGAAGGCCGACGACGCGCAGACTGCGCGGTTGGTGGGCGTACTGCTGGTCGCCATGCTCGCCGTGCACGGCTGGCGTCGCTTCCGAGCGCGCACGGATCCCGCGGCTCCGGCGCCTTCCGCGCGAGTCTTCGCCGTGGCGAGCGGACTGTTCGCGGGATTTTCCACGCAGGTGGCGAACGCAGCCGGTCCCGTGATGACTCTCTATCTGCTGGCGATGCGCCTGCCGAAGCTCGAGTTCGTCGGCACCGGCGCCGTGTTCTTCATGCTGGTGAACTGGGTCAAGGTTCCCTTCATGGTCCAGCTCGGCCTGATCAATCACGATTCGCTGCTCCTCAATCTCTGGCTGGCGCCCGCCGTCATGGTCGGAGCGCTGCTCGGTCGGGTTGCGCTGCCGCGCATCAACACGGCCACCTTCGAAGCGGTTGCGCTGGTCCTCGCGATTTTGGCTGTCGCCAAACTGCTCTTCTGGTAACAAACTCACTTAAACGACTCAAAAACAGGTCCATACAAGACGTAGAAATATACCTATTGAGATGTAGGTATAAACCCCTAACTTACTCTGCAAGGAAGTATGTCTATCCGCGGCAAAGTCGTCAGCGGTGTTTTCGCCGGGATCCTTGCGATCTGGGCGATGCCGGAGGCGTGGGCAGGTTCGGCCACGAGTGTCGACGGACTGTACTACACGGGCAACGATGCCAGCGGGGGACTCGCCGCGGGCGGTGCCGTGGATGCGCACTGGTCGGTGACCTACGCGCGCGTCGGCGGCACGCAATACACCGGCACGAGCACCTACACGGGGGCAGCCTACGTTCTGAGCAGTGACTACATCGACGCCGCCTACGTCGCGAACACGTCGACGGCACAGTGGATCACGGCGCCCGGCGCGAAAACGGCGGCGACTGGCGGCACGGCGAACGTGGGTGGCGACTACCTTCCCGGCAACGGCACGTCCGGGACGAACAGCGCCTACTATGTTTACCGGCTGGCTTTCACCATCGGGGGCACCGGAACCGGCACGGTGACGAACGACATCCAGATCTCGATGACGATTGCCGCGGACGACGCCTATACCGTCTACGTCAACCCGGCATCATCGCCGACGGTCAGCAAGACCGGCACGATCAGCGCGGGCGGCACGGCGGCGTCGGCGAGCGGCACCGCGGCCTGGAATAACACGACTTCTTTCGCCCTGGGCAACAGCACCGTGCACGGTGGGGTCAACAACTCCAGTTTCGTCATCGGCACGAATTACATCTACGTCGTGGTGGCCAACACCAACAGCCAGACCGGCAGCAGCAGCTCGAATGCGCTGAACCCGAGCGGCCTGCTGGTCTACCAGGTCGGCAGCGGCGTTTCCATTGACGGCAAGCCGGTGCCGGAGGTCGGCTCGATCCTGCCGGTGGCCCTCGCGATCGGTTTGTGGGGCTGGCGATTTTGGCGGCGACGCCGTCCGCCGGCGTGATCAGTCGGCCAGCGCCGAGCGGATCACCTCGGTCTCCCGGATTGTGAGCGACATCGCCGGCAGGGCATCGAGGAGCTGGTGGGCCTCAGGTTTGTGGCCGGTCGAGGCCAGGGCGAGGCCATACGCGAAGGCGAGGGCGGGCGATTGTGCGGCCTGGCTGGCGAGCGGCCGCAGCAGGGCGATGGCGGCAGCTGGTTCGTGGTGTTGCCAGCGGGCAAAGGCGGCCGTGGCTGCGTAGATGACGTTGCCCGGTTCGCGCTGCAGGTTGGCCTGCGCGATCTCGCGCGCTTCGCGTTCCTCGCGCGAAGTGAGCAGGGCGAAGAACGCGAAATTATTGGCGATCGCCGGATCGTTCGGCCGCAGCGAATGCAGCTGGCGGAACACCCGGTACTGGCCCTCGGCATCGCGTTGCACCTGGTAGTGACGGGCCAGCGAGCCGAGCGCCTCGATGGCAACCGCGTCGGCATGCGCCGCCACGCCCCACCAGAGTTCGACCGCTTCGTCCGCCAGGCCCCAGCTGTACAAAAGCGAACCGGCGAACATGCCGTGCGTGCCATTGAGCTGGGCGTGGTCGTGAAGCGTGCGCCAGAGCTCGTCGGCACGCCCGGTCTCGCCGCGACTGCGCGCGGCGAGCATCCGGTACGCCCAGCGGAGGAACTCGGCCTCGGCGCCCCAATTGCCCTGATCGGTCCATTGGGCGAGCGCCGGCCAGTCGCCAGCCTGGCGCAGCGCCTCCGCGGCGGCGACGGCCAGCGGGGGCTGCCGCATGCCTTTGGTCGGTAGCGTTTGGATCCAGCGGGCGGCCTCGGCGCCCTGGCCGATCTCGGTGAGCCAACCGAGCAACTGGGCCGCTGCCTGCGGCGTCCCGGCATGGTTCTGTTCCAAGGTGGCGAGCACCTCGCGGAAGTGAGCCGGATCGGCCATATTGAGCGCGAGCAGGCAGCGCGGCATGTCGGCGAGCGTGCACCCCGGATGATGGCGCAGGGTCTCGGCCCAGCGGAGCATGGCCGGCTGGTCTTGCCGCGTCAGGGCGTCCTCCAGCAACATGCGCGCGGCCGTGGCGCCCCACTCGCGATCGTCGGTCCACTTGGCGAGCAACTCGAGGCCGTGGCGCCGCTCCGCCGGGTTGGTGGAGCTGGTCAGGACCAGGCCGAGCGGCACCTCGTCGACCGCGATGGGGCCGTCGAGTTTGCGGGCCGCTTCGAAGTAGCCGCGCGCGGCCGTCAGGCGCAGCTGGCGCCGCGCCAACTCGCCATGCAGCCGCAGGGCATCGGCGGACTGGCGGGCGAATTCGACGGGCAACCGCTCGAGCGCGGTGCCGGCCTCTTTGGTGGAACCCGCGCGCAGCGCGTCCGCCGCCCAGTCGAGCAACCGCGCCGGGTTCTCCGGCGCGAGTTCGACCGCGTGACGCGAGTAGTCCCGGGCCTGGTCGAACTGGCGGCCTCGGCGCGCGAGTTCCGCCGCGATCCGCCAGGGCTCGGGATCCCGGGGCGAAAGTTCCGCGGCACGCTGGGCGGCCTCGGCCGCGTAGCGCAACCGGCCTGCAGCCAGCCACTGTTGCGCGAGGCGGATGGAATTCCGGCGATTCCATTCCGGGTAAAGCCAGAACCACGCGGCGAAACCGGCGATGACGGTGACGCCCGCAAGATAAAGCGTCACGCGGGCCCAGCGGTGGGCTTCGAAGAGATCGAGGATCCACCACCACCAGTCGCGGAGCCGCGAGCCCCGCCAGCGTGGCCGGCGCGGCTTCCCCATAAACGGGGCGGCGGAGTCGTCGACCGATCCGCGGCGGGGAGCATTCATCGCAGCGCATTCTGGCCGCGCGGGGCGCGTGGCCTCAAGCCGGAACCTCCCTGCGGCAACATTGCACTTCTTCTTTGGCGGGGTTGCGTGTATGTCGGGGCACGATTCATGGCGCGCTCGTCGGTCAGGCAAATGTGGAAGGCCAAGCTCGAGGGCCGGCTCGGGGCCAAGGCGTGGCCCGAACCGGCGTCGCTCACTCGTCCCGGGTATCGCGGCCGGGTGCTCGGCATCGATCCCAGCCTCCGCGGCACGGGCCTCGCCCTGCTCGAGTTCGCACCGGGACGCCAGCCCGTGCTCTTGCGCTGCCAGACCGTGCGGATCGCGGGGCGCCACAGCATGGCCCACTGCCTGGGCGAAATCCATCGGGCGGTCACCGCGTTTCTGGCCGAACTCGAGCCGGACCACGTGGCGCTCGAGCAGACGATCTACGTGCAGAATTTCCAGACGGCCCAGATCCTCGGCGCCGCGCGCGGCGCGGCGATCGCCGCGGCGGCGCTTCGGAACCGCGAGGTGTTTGAATATCCGCCGCTGCGGGTGAAACAGGCGGTCACGGGGCAGGGGCGGGCCAGCAAGGAGCAGATGGCGCGCACGGTGATGGCGATGTTGGGCCATGGGAAGATGCTAGCGGTCGACGAGGCGGACGCCGCCGGCGTAGCCTTGTGCCATGCACTGACTTGGCGGCAATAAGCATGCGCAATACTTAAGGTCCCACAACCTGCGCTGCTAGATGCGGCGTCAAGTCCACCCGTTCGTTGCCAAGCCGCGGCCGCGGTCCCATCTTCCCGGCCATGACTCACGGGGAGGCCACGGTTGCCTTGCTGGGAAACCATTTCATGCCGCATCGAATTGATGGCGTGAACGAGGATCGTGGCGGCCGGTCTCTCTCCGCCTGGATTGTTTCGCCGGAAGGGCGGCCCGCGAAGCGTCCATGAACGAGAGTCTCTTGGTGCTGGCTGCCGCAATGGCCATGCTTGCGGGCATGGGAGCCGCGTGGTCGGCGCCGCGGGTTTGGTTGGGCGCGACCGTGGCGGGACTTGCCTTGTCCCTGGTCGCGGCGGTGACCGTGCTGGTGGGCGGGACTGATTGGGACTGGCACGGAGCCGTCGCCGTGAGCGGACAGGCACTGCACCTCCGGCTCGATGGCATCAGCGCGCTGTTCCTGGCCTTGCTGGGCGTGGTGGGGAGCGCCGCCTCCATTTACGGGCACGAGTACTGGACCGATGCCGCCCATCCGCATTCCGCGCGGGCCGGCCGCCTGTGGTGGAGCGTGCTGCTGTTGAGCCTCCTTGGGACGCTGCTGGCGGCCAACGGGCTGCATTTCCTGATCGCCTGGGAGGTATTCACGCTCAGCGCGTATTTCCTGATCACGCTCGACCGTGAGCGGCCGGAGGTGCGGGCCGCCGGGTGGCTCTACCTCGGCGCCTCGCATGCGGCCGTGCTCGCACTCTTCGCCTTCTTTGCCGTGCTCGCGGTGCGCACGGGCAGCTGGGACCTCGGGCCGATGCGGGACCGGCTCGAACTCGCGCCGCTGTTCTGGCTCGCGCTGTTTGGTTTCGGACTGAAGGCGGGATTGTTTCCCCTGCACATCTGGCTGCCTTCGGCGCACGCGAACGCCCCGAGCCATGTGTCGGCCATCCTTTCGGGGGTGACGATCAAGATGGGCATCTACGGGCTCGTCCGCTTCAGCAGCTGGATGCCGCTCCCGGCCGGGGCCGGCTGGGTGATCGCGCTGCTTGGCGTTGTGAGCGCCGTCCTCGGGGTGGCGTTTGCACTCGGGCAGCACGACCTCAAGCGGCTGTTGGCGTACCACAGCGTCGAGAACATCGGCATCATTTTAATCGGGCTCGGCTTTGCCATCGTGGCCGTGGAGCACGGCCATGCCGTGTGGGGGGCGCTGGCGCTCGCGGGTGGCCTGCTGCACGTCTGGAATCACGGCTTGTTCAAGGCGCTGCTGTTCCTCGGCGCCGGCTCGGTGCTGCATGCCACCGGCACGCGCGAGATGAGCCTGCTCGGCGGGCTGTGGAAGGCAATGCCGTGGACCGCCGGCCTGTTCGCCTTGGGCGCCGCCGCCATCTCCGGGCTGCCGCCGCTGAATGGATTTGTGAGCGAGTGGCTGGTCTACCTGGGGCTGTTCGACGCCGCGCTCGCGCCCCGACCCGAAATTCTCGCCGCGCCCGGCGCCGTCGCCGGCGGAGCCATGGTGGCGGCGATCCTGCTCGCCGTGACCGGGGCGCTGGCCCTGGCGTGCTTTGCGAAGGTTTGTGGAGTCGTGTTTCTCGGCGCCCCGCGGTCCGCGCGCGCCCGTCGCGCCCACGAATGCGAAGCGCCCATGCGCAGTGCGATGCTGTTGCTGGCTGTGACTTGCGCCATGATCGGCTTGGTTCCGGTGGCTTTCTGGCCTGCGGTAGCCCGAGCGGCCGGAGCATGGGATCCGGCGTGGGCCGGATCGGCCGCGCCGGTTTCGCTGGCGCCATTGGCGGCGGCGCAGGTGATGCTGGCCTTGGGCGCGATCGTCGCGGCCGCGTGGCTCGCGCGAAGGGTGCGGGCGGGCAAGTCCGAACGGGCGCCGACGTGGGATTGCGGCTACGTTGCGCCAACCCCGCGCATGCAATACACGGCGGCTTCGTTTGCCTCCACCATTACCGAGTGGTTTGACTGGATCCTGCGCCCGGTGCGGCACGAGGAGCGTCCAGTGGAGTTGTTTCCGGTGGCCGCCACCTATGCGCAGCACACGCCCGAGACCGTGCTGGAACACGTCGTCGAACCGGCCGCGGTCATGGTCGACCGAATCGCGCAGGCGGCGCGCCGCTTGCAGCATGGGCGGTTGCAGTCCTATCTTCTCTACCTGGTGATCGGCCTCGCGGCGCTCGCCTTGCTCGTCTGGGCGGGGGGTGCGCCATGAACCGGTTGCCCGCCACTGGGCCCACCGACTTGAAGGAGTCCACGTCACGATGTATCTGAACCTCGTCCAGATTGCCGAATCATTCGGCGTGTCCGAAAAGGTCGTGGAAGACTGGATCCGATCCGAAGGGCTGCCGCACCTGCTCGACCGCGGGCGGCCATTGTTCGACCGGGCCCAGGTGGCTGACTGGGCGGCGGCGCGCGGGCTAGCCGGCCAGGCCGGATTCCTTGCACCGGAAACGCAGTCGCCCTTTTCGACGGGCATCCGCCTCGAGCCGCTGCTGCGGATCGGCGGCATTTGGCGTGACGTGGCGGCGGGGGATATTCCCGGTGTGTTCGAGAAGATCGTCGGCGCGCTGCCGGGAACGAATCCGTCGGTCCGGCAGTTGCTGGCCCAGCGACTGCGGGCAAAAGGCGGCGTGACGATGGCTCCGGTCGGCCATGGGCTCGCCCTGCCGCACCCGAGCACCCGCATCGCGCTCGGGCGGGAAGCCGGCACGCTGGCCCTGCTGTTGTTGCGCGAGCCGGCACCCGGGGTCGAGGCGCCCGATGGCGTGCCGGTCACGCGGTTGTTCTTTTTCATTGCGCCGTCGCCGCGCGCGCACCTCGACCTCCTGGGCCGGCTGAGCCGCGCGCTCGGGCGGGGCCCGCTGCGCGAACAGGTGTTGCGTGGCGGCAGCGACGACGAGATTTTCCTGGCCGCGACGGCCAGCGACGAAGGCCGGTCCAAAACGGAGGACCGATCGTGACGGCGGGTTGGATGCTTTCCTTCGCCGCCGGGTGTGGCGTGGCCGCGATTGTGGCGGGGCCGCGCTGGCCACGGACCTGGCTGGCGCTGAACCTCGGCGGCGTGGTGGCAGTGCTGGCGGCGGCCGGAGCGGTACTGGCCGGGTCGTCGGCTTGGGAGTGGCGCGGGGGCTTTGATCTCGGCGGCGAGACCTTGCATCTCCGCGTTGATGCCTTGAGCGCGATGTTCCTGGCGTTGGTCGCCGTGGTCGCGGGTGCCGCCACGGTGTATGCTTCGGAATACTGGCCCGACCGGCTCTATCCGGATTCGGCCCCGCGCAATCGCGCGTGGTGGAGCACACTGCTCGTGAGCCTCGGTTGGGTGCTGGTGTCGTCGAACGGGCTGCATTTTCTGCTCGGCTGGGAGCTCTTTACGGTCAGCGCCTATTTCCTGATCTCGCTGGATCGCACCCGTCCCGAGGTGCGCCGGGCCGGCTGGCTGTTCCTGGTCGCTTCGCATGCGGGCACCGCGTGCCTGTTCGCCTTCTTCGCCACGCTGGCGGCCCGCACTGGCAGCTGGGACCTCGGCCCGCTGCGCGATCGCGCGGAGCTCGCGCCCTTATTCTGGCTGGTGCTGGCAGGCTTCGGGGTAAAGGCCGGCATTTTTCCACTGCACGTCTGGCTGCCATCGGCGCATGCGAATGCGCCCAGCCACGTCTCGGCCGTGATGTCCGGCGTGGCCGTGAAGATGGGCATCTACGGCCTGCTACGGTTCAGCGGCTGGCTGCCCGTGCCGCCGGCCGCGGGCTGGGTGGTGCTCGGGCTGGGCGCCGTCAGTGCGCTGCTCGGCATCGCGTTCGCCCTGGCCCAGGACGATCTGAAGCGGCTGCTCGCCTACTGCACGGTGGAGAACGTCGGCATCATCCTGGCCGGCTTGGGTGCGGCAATGCTCGCGACGACGCACGGCGACGCCGCGTGGGGGCGGCTGGTGCTGGCCGGCGCATTGTTGCATGTGTGGAATCACGCCGCGTTCAAATCGCTGTTGTTCCTGAGCGCCGGATCGGTCCTGCACGCGACCGGCACCCGGGAGATGAGCCGGCTGGGCGGGCTCTGGCGGGTCATGCCATGGACCACCGCTTTGTTCGGCTTGGGTGCGCTCGCCGTGGCCGGACTGCCGCCGCTGAACGGTTTCGTGAGCGAGTGGCTGGTTTACCTCGGATTGTTCAGCGCCGTGGCTGGCAAGGGATCTGCGGCCTGGGCCGCGCTGCCGGCGGCCATCATGCTGGCATCCGCCGGTGCGCTGGCGCTGGCGACTTTCGCCAAGGCTGCGACCGTGGTCTTTCTCGGCGCGCCGCGGTCGAGGTTGACGGAGCCCGCCCATGAGTGCGGCCCGGGGATGCGCGGGCCGATGCTGGTCCTGGCGGGAGTCTGCCTGGTGCTCGGATTGGTGCCGGCGTTGTTCTGGCCGGCGATCGCGCGCGCCGCGGGCTTGTGGCACCCGGCGTGGGCCGACGCTGCGGCGCCGGCGCCGCTGTTCACGCTGGGCCTGGTGCAACTCGCGCTGGCCGGCTGCGCGCTCGCCGCGACGGCCTGGCTGTGGGCCCAGGCGCGCAGCAATGGGATCCGGCGCGGCACGACCTGGGACTGCGGCTACGCCGCGCCGGCCGCGCGCATGCAGTACACGAGTGGTTCCTTTGGCGGCCTCGCCGGCGGCTGGTTCGCGTGGCTGTTGCGGCCGGAGCAGCGCCTGCGCCGGCCGCGCGGGCCCTGGCCGCAGGAGGCCAGCCGGGTGGAACGAGTTCCTGAAACGGTGCTCGAGCGGGTGTTCGTGCCCGCGGGCAGCCGGGTGTTGCAGGCGGCGGCGGTGATGCGCCGGCTGCAGCACGGCCGGCTGCAGTTCTATGTGCTTTACGTGGTGATCGGCCTGGTGGCGCTCGCCGCCCTGGTGTTCGCAGGAGGGAAGCCATGATCGTGCTGCTCGATTTCATCTGCCGGCTGGCGCTCTGGCTCATGCTCGCGCCGCTGCTCCCCGGGATCATCAACAAGGTGAAGGCTTGGGTGGCCGGTCGCCAGGGACCGCCGGTGCTGCAGCTCTATTATGATCTCGCGCGGCTGTGGCGGAAAGGCGTGGTGCTGAGCACGCTGGTCTCGCCGGGTTTCGTCGCCGGACCCGCCGTGGCCTGGGTGGCGCTGACCGGGGCGGCGATGCTGCTTCCGCTGGGACCGGCCGGGACGGTTTTCGGATTTCGCGGCGACGTCCTGCTGCTGATCTACCTGCTGGCGCTGGCGCGCTTCGGCACCACCTGGGCGGCGATGGAAACGGGCTCGGCCTTCGAGGGCATGGGCGCGGCCCGCGAGGTGAGCTACGCCGTGCTGGCGGAGGCGGCCCTGATCGCGGCCGTGCTCACCCTGAGCGTGCAGACCGGGAGCATCACGCTCGCCTCGATGCTCGAACCGACCGTCGGGCCCGGCGCCGTGCTGCTGGCCGGGGGGCTTTTCATCGTGTTGCTGGCGGAGAACTGCCGCGTGCCGTTCGACGACCCGAACACGCACCTGGAGCTGACGATGATCCACGAGGTCATGGTGCTCGACCACAGCGGTCCGCCGCTGGCAGTCGTCCTGCACGGCGCCGCGCTGAAATTGCTCTTGTTTGCGGTGCTGCTGACGCAGGCCGTGCTGCCGATGGGCGACTTGGGCCCGGTCACGGCGGCAGGTGCCCTTGCGGCCGGCGTGCTCGTGGTCACGGTCGGCGTCGGGGTGGTCGAGTCGTTGATGGCGCGCTTCGCGTTCCGGCGGGTGCCGCTGCTCCTGACCACCGCCTTCCTGCTGTGCGTTTTCGCGCTGCTCGTGGCGTGGAGGGGAGGGACGCCATGAACCATAGCCTGCTCAACCTGATC
This sequence comes from Lacunisphaera sp., assembly GCA_035549095.1. GTDB lineage: Bacteria > Verrucomicrobiota > Verrucomicrobiia > Opitutales > Opitutaceae > Lacunisphaera. The sequence goes on from DASZRV010000039.1 coordinate 33,813, forward strand.
ATCGGCCTCGCGATGGGGCTCAACCTCCTCGCGCTTGGGAGCAGCCGGCTGCCGTCGCTCATCCGCATCGTCGCGACGCAGGGCGTGGCGCTCGGCGTGATGCCGCTGCTGATGGAGGCTCATTTCGACTGGCAGGTTGGCCTGGTCGCGGTCGGCACCGTGGCCGGCAAGGGCTTTGTCATCCCGCACCTGCTCCGACGCGCGATGCGGACGGCGCACATCGACCGCGAGGTCGAGCCGTTCCTCGGTTTCGTGCCCTCGCTGCTGCTCGGCGCGGTCGGCACGATCGCGGCGGTGGCGCTGGCCCGCGCGCTGCCTTTGCTGCCGGAGCACCAGGGTTCGTTGCTGGTGTCCGGGGCGGCGGCGTCGGTGCTGACGGGATTCGTCCTCCTGATCGGCCGCTCGAAGGCGATCTCGCAGGTCTGCGGCTATCTCATCCTCGAGAACGGCATTTATCTGTTCGGCCTGCTGCTCATCCGGGCAACCCCGCTGCTGGTCGAGGCGGGCATCCTGCTCGACCTCACGGTCGGCGTGTTTGTCATCGGCATCATCGTTGACCGCATCCAGCGCGCGTTCGACTCGCTCGACACCCGCAAACTCACCGTGCTCCGCGAATGAACTCCATCCTGCTCATCGTGGTGCCCCTCGCGGGCGCGGTGCTGGCCGCGTTCTGGCCGGACAACCGCACGCGGCCGTGGCTGTTGCCGGTGGTCGGGCTGATCCACGCCGGACTCTGCCTGCGCCTGCTGTTGGTGCCGCCGCCGGTGGCGCCGGGAGCCTGGCTGGCTTTTGATCCGCTCGCCCGCGCGGTGCTGCCGACGGTATCACTGCTGTTCCTGCTCTGCGCGGCCTACGGCGTGCCGTACCTCAAGCTGCGCGGGGAGCGGCCGAACCGGGTTTTCGTGGCGGCGCTGCTGGCCGTGCTCGGGCTCCTGAGCGCGGGGCACCAGGCGCGGCATCTCGGCCTCCTGTGGATCGCCACCGAGGCGGTCACGCTCGCCTGCGTCCCGCTGCTGCATTTCAACGGCACGGCGCGCGCGTTCGAGGCGACCTGGAAATACCTACTCGTGGGCGGCACCGGGATTGCGCTGTCGCTGCTGGGTTCCTTCTGCCTCGGTTACGCGTCGTTGCATGGCGGGGGCGAGGGCGACCTGACGTTTGCCGCGCTCGCGGCGCAGGGGGCGGGGCTCTCGCGCCCGTGGCTGCTGGCCGCCTGGGTGCTGCTGCTCGCCGGCTACGGCACCAAGATGGGCCTGGCGCCGATGCACACCTGGAAGCCGGACGCGTACGGCGAGGCGCCGGGCATTGTCGGTGCGATCCTCGCGGGCGGCGTGACCACGGTGGCGTTCACCGCCATCCTGCGGGTGCGCGCGGTGGTCGCGGCGGCCGGTGTCGGCGCGACCGCTGATCGGACGCTGCTTTGCATCGGGCTGTTCTCGATGGTGGTTTCGGCGCTGTTTTTGCTCGGGACGCGCGACTTCAAACGCATGCTGGCGTACTCCAGCGTGGAGCACATGGGCATCCTGAGCCTGGGCGCGGCGTTGGGTGGCGCGGGGGCCTGGGCGGCGCTCTTCCATGTTTGGGGCAACAGCCTCACGAAAGGCTCGCTGTTCCTGAGTGCCGGCAACATCCGCCGGTCCGCGGGCGGGCACACGCTCGACGAGGTGCGCGGCATGGCGCGGCTCACCCCGTGGTCGGCGGCGATGCTCGTGACCGGGATGTTCGTCGTGACGGCCCTGCCGCCGTTCGGTCCGTTTTTCAGCGAACTCGGCGTGGTGCGCGCGGCGATCGCCACCGGCCGATGGGGCGCGGCTGCGATCTTCCTCGGCTGCCTCGTCTTTGCCTTTTTCGGCCTGACGCGCGTGGTCTTCGGCGTGGTGGACGGCCGGCCGCGTCCGGCGGCGCGCGATCTCGCGCGCAAGTTCCCGGAAGCCTGGGGCGTGATCCTGCCACCGCTCGTGCTCCTTGGTTTTTCCCTCTGGCTTGGCCTGGCCACGCCCGCCGTGCTCCGCGAAGCATGGACCGCGGCCATCGCGCAACTTTACCCGACCCCATGAGCGCGACCACGACCTTTGCCCTGCTCGGCAACGCGAGCGCCATCCGCTGGGCGGACGTGCCCGAATGGCCGGTGGCGGAGTTTGTCGAAGCGACCGCGGTCGAACTCGGCCGCGGCGCGCGGCTGTGCTCGTGGTTCGGTGTGCCGGAGGGCGACAGCGTCCGCCTGGTCGCCGTGCTGGCGTTCGACGGCGACAATACCCTCGCCGTCGGCCGGAGCACGCCGGTCGAGCCCGAGGGCAGCATGCCCTTCGCGGTGACGAATTGTTATCCCTCGCTGACGATCCGGAGCGCGCAGGCGCACCTGTTTGAGCGGGAAGTGTGGGAGCAGCACGGCCTCGTGCCGCAGGGTCATCCCTGGCTGAAGCCCGTGCGGCGGATGGGCCCCGGGCCGGCGCCGGCGAACGGCGAATTCTTCCGCGTCGGCGGCCGCGAAGTGCACGAGGTTGCCGTTGGGCCGATCCACGCGGGCGTGATCGAGCCCGGACATTTCCGTTTCCAGTGCGCCGGAGAGGAAGTGCTGCACCTGGAGATCGCCCTCGGCTACCAGCATCGCGGGGCGGAGACGGCGCTGGCCGGCGGACCGCATCGCGCGACGATGTACCAGATCGAGACGGTGGCAGGCGACACGAGCATCGGTCACGCCACCGCTTATGCCAGTGTGATGGAGGCGCTGGCCGGAACGGAGTCGCCGCTGCGTGCGCAGTGGTTGCGCGCGGTGGCGTTGGAATTGGAGCGGCTGGCGAACCACACCGGCGACTTGGGCGCGCTTGCGAACGACGTGGCGTTCCTGCCCACCGCGTCAGCCTGCGGCAAGACCCGCGGCGATTTTCTCAACCTCACCGCGCTGGTCTGCGGCAATCGCTTTGGCCGCGGCCTCGTCCGTCCCGGCGGGTGCCGGCTCGACCTCGAGCCGACGAGGGCGGAGCAGCTCCGACAGCGGCTGCAGCCGGCCCTGGCGGAAGTGGAAGAGGCCGCGAAATGGCTGTGGGATTCCGCGTCAGTGCGCGCCCGTTTCGAGAACACCGGCCCGGTGTACCCGACCCAGGCGGCGGAAATCGGCCTCGTGGGGCCGGCCGCGCGCGCCAGCGGGTTGGTGCGCGACGTGCGTTACGACCACCCGGCCGGCTGGCATCGCTTTGCCCAGCTGCCGGTCGCAGTCTGGCCCGGTGGCGACGTGCTGGCGCGCGCCCGCGTGCGCTGGCTGGAGGTGCAGCGCTCGGGCCAGTTCGTCGTTGAGCAACTTGCCGCCGCGCCCGACGGCCCGGTACATGAAACCCTGCCGCCCTCGGCGCCGGACACGCTGGCGGTGGCGCTGGTCGAAGGTTGGCGCGGCGAGGTTTGCCACGTGGCGCTGACGGATTCGGCAGGGCGCTTCCGCCGGTACAAGATCACCGACCCATCGTTCCACAACTGGACCGGCCTGGCGCTGGCGCTGCGCGGCCAGGCGATCTCGGATTTTCCGCTCTGCAACAAGAGCTTCAACCTTTCCTATTGCGGTTTCGATCTGTGACGCCGCGCCGATCGCCATGGCCCTTTCCGACATCATCACCCATCGACTGAAGCGCGGGCGCGAGACCATGGCCTATCCGCAGGGACCGGCGCCGGCGCTGCCCGACCGGCACGGCGGGGCGCTGCGGGTCGACGCGGAAAAATGTACTGATGGCTGCGAAGCGTGCGTGGCCGTTTGCCCGACCGGTGCAATCACGCGACCGGCCGGCGGACCGGTGGCGCTCGACCTCGGGAAATGCATCTTTTGCCAGGAATGCGTGGCGGCCTGCCCGACCCAGGCGATCACGCAGACCGGGGACCACCGCATGGCCGTGCGCCGGCGCGAGGACCTCCTGCTCGGTGGCCCGGGACACGAGGAAGTCCGGCTGGCCGAAGCCCTCGACGCCCAGTTGCGGAAGCTATTCGGCCGGTCGCTGCGGTTGCGGCAGGTCAGTGCCGGCGGCTGCAACGGATGCGAATCGGACGTCAACGTGCTCGGCACGATTGGCTGGGACCTGGGCCGCTTCGGCATCCAGTTCGTCGCCTCGCCGCGGCATGCCGACGGGTTGCTCATCACCGGCCCCGTGACGCGGAACATGGAGCTTGCCCTGAAGAAGGCGTGGGCCGCGGTGCCGGAGCCAAAGATCGTAATTGCCGTCGGCGCCTGCGCGATCGCCGGCGGGCCCTTCATCGGCAATCCCGAGCATCTCGGCGGCGCGAATGCCGTGTTGCCGGTCGATCTCTACATCCCGGGCTGTCCGCCGCATCCCTTGACCATCCTCGACGGCTTGCTCCGCCTGCTCGACCGGTTGGAGGAGCGGCGGGCGCCGGCGAGTAGGTAAGATGAGATTTGGAGGGCGGGTCGCCTGACCCGCCGCGGCTGGCCGGGAGGCCAGCCCTCCAGCGGCCGCGATTTGTAGCATGGAGACGGGGTGCCCTCACCCCGCGAGGCGCAAGCGCGAATGGCAACCCGCGGGACGAGGGCGTCCCGCCTCCAACAGGCGGCTTTCAGCCCGCTCGGAGTGCAGATTCCAGCCTGGCTGCTGCGCGTCGCTACTTCCCGAGCACGGTGCGGATCATCTTGCCGAGGTCGCCGACGCGGTACGGTTTCGTCAGGTAACCGCAGAAACCCAGGTCGAGAAACTGGCGGGCCATCTCGTCGTTATCGTAGCCGCTGGCGATGATGGCCCGGACTTCCGGGTCCAATTCCTTGAGGAGCTTGAAGGTCTGCTCGCCACCCAGGCCGCCGATGATGGTGAGGTCCATGATGACGACGTCGTAGGGCCGGCCGATGTTGAGGTAGCGCTTGTAGAGCTGGACCGCCTCCTCGCCGTGCTTCGCGAGGTCGTACTTGTACCCGAGGCTCTCGAGCATGCCGCCGGTGAGGGTGCAGATGTTCTCGTCGTCGTCCATGAACAGGACGCGACCGGTGCCGAAGCGCAGGCTGGGCGCGCGCCGGGCTTCGACTTCCTCAGGCTTGTCGGCCTGGGGCAGGTAGACGGTGAAGGCGGTGCCGACGCCGACCTCCGACTCGACGCCCATCTGGCCGCCGTGGCGCTTGACGATCGAGAGCACCGTGGCGAGCCCGAGGCCCGTGCCGGTCTTCTTGGTGGTGAAGAACGGCGCGAAGATCTTCTCGAGGTGCTCGGGCTTGATGCCGCTGCCGTTGTCGCGCACCTCGACGGCCACGTAGGTGCCTGCGGCGAGCGGCGCCATCTCGCCCTCGGCCAGCTTCACCGCGGCGGCCGTGATCCAGATGTTTCCCTGGCCGGTGGCCATCGCCTGGATGGCGTTGATGATGAGGTTTTGGAAAACCTGCAGCATCTGGGCGCGGTCGACGCAGATGGTGGGCACGGCGGGATCGGCCTTGAGCTCGATCTTGACCGTGGAGCCGGCGGCGGCGAGGCGCACCGCTTCCTGCAGGATGTCCGCGGGCTTCACCACCTGGCGCATGGCCGTGCCGCCCTTGGAAAACGTGAGCAGCTGCTTGCTCAGGCCCTTCGCGGCGAGGCACGCCCGCTCGCTGTTCTCGAGGCCGGAGTAGTCGCGCGCATCCTTCGCCATTGAGACACCACCGAGGATCGTGGTGAGCAGGTTGTTGAAGTCGTGCGCGATGCCGCCGGCGAGCTGGCCCAGCGCCTCGAAGCGGTTCGAGCGGACGAGATCCTCGGGCGTCAGGCTCATCTCCTCCGGGTTGCGGAAGACGACCACGACCCCGGTCGGCTTCCCGGCGGCGTCGACCATCGGCCGGGCGCTGTAGGCGATGGGCACGGTCTGGGCTTCGCCGAGGCGGAGCGCGCACTCGTTGTTAAGCCGGGTGGCGTCGCCGGTGGTGAGGGCCTTGTCGATCGGATTCTCCGCCGGCTGCCCGCTCAACCGGTGCACCAGGTTGAAAATTTCCGAACCGCTGTGATCGAGACATTCGGCGGCCTCCCGGCCAAGGAGTTGCGCGGCCTTCGGATTGACCAGGGTAACCTGCCCGTTGCCGTCGGTCACGAGGACGCCCTCGTGCAATTCATCGAGCAGCGAGGCGAGTTGCTCGGCGGCCAGGCCTGCCGGCGCCGCCGCCGGGCCGGCCGCCGCGCCCAAGTCCTCCGGGAGCGGCAAGGCGAAGCCGACGACGCGCTGCAGTTCCTTCCGCCGGGAAATCTGCCGCACGATCACCGCGTGAATGAGCACCTCGCGGCCTTCGTGATGGCGCAGGCGCAGCGTGTCCAGGTAGGCGACCTGGTTGGGGTGTTGGGCGAGAAAATAGGCCTGCAAGCCGCCGACCGTTTCGTCCATCGGCAGCGTCAGGAGGAAGGCCTCGAGGGTGTCGGGCAGGTTGCTTTCGTTGTAGCCCAGCAGCGCCTTGTAGCCCGGGGAGAGCCAGCAGAGGCCGGTGGTGAAATCGAGATCGAAGACGCCGGCGCGGCCCCGGTCCGACAGTTGCAGCAGCCGGTCCTCGGCGCGCAGGCTGGCCTCCTCGAATTCCTTGCGATCGGTGATGTCGAGGTGAGCGCCGGTGACGCGCTGCAGCGCGCCATTCGGACCGAACAGCTGCAGGCCCACGCTTTGCAGCCACACGTAATGGCCCTTCGCATGCTTCATCCGGAACTCGAGCGAGAAGGGCCGCGCCCCGGTGGCGCCGCCGCGGCCATGGCGATCGGGGGCCGCCGCCGAATCGTCCGGATGAATCAAGGCGAGCCAGCTCTCGTAGGTGTTGGGCAGCGCCGCCTCCGCGTAGCCCAACATGCGTTTCCAAGCGGGCGAATAATAAACCTCGTTCTTGACGAAATTGAGGTCGAAGAAGCCGAGCGGACCGCGATCCTTGAGTTGGGTGACGAAGTCGTCACCCCGGCCGAACGGCGAGGTCGTCTGGGTCGGCTGCGGCGGGGGCAGGGCGGGTGCCGGCAGGCTGATGAAGGCGAGGTAGCGGATCGGGTTGTCGCCACCTTTCTCGATGTGCACCAGGCAATCGACGGCCGCCGCTTCCTTCGGCTGGAGCTTGAGCGAGATCGACTGGTCAAGTGCCGCCGAGAGCAGCACCTCCCATTGCGATTCGACCCAGCCCGGCTCCTTGGAGGTGACCTCGAAGGCGAAAAGATTCGGGAAAAAATCGTCAATCAGCTCGGTGGGCCCGGCCTGCAAGAGGCTCCGGGCGGCGGCGCTGGCGATCAGGATGCGGCCGTCATTATCGAGCACCAAAACCACGCCAGACCCGTAGGTTAGGCTCTTGGTCACTCGATTGCGTGCGGCTTGTTCCATCCTAAGGCACAGCTTTGTCGCTGGGAATGTTCATGCGAGCATCAATTGCTGCGCGCCTGCTCAACTCACCCCGCGAAAAAATATTAAAACACCTTTTACGAGCTGTTTGGGGGGTATCGCTTAGCCCGGCGCGACGTCCGGTCAGGGCGAGCCCTGCCGCAGCCATCGGCGAACCCGCTGCTCGAGGAAGCCGATCCAAACCGGCTGGTCATTCAAACAGGGGATGTGCGTGAAGGTTTCACCGCCGGCTTGCTTGAAATCTTCGGCGCCTTCGCCGCGGATTTCCTCGAGGGTCTCCAGGCAATCAGTGACAAAGGCCGGCGTGATCACCAGCAGGCGTTTCTTTCCTGCGGCGGGCAGGCTTTGCAGGGCCTGGTCGGTGTAGGGCGAGAGCCAGGGCTCGCCCACGAGGCGCGACTGGAAGGTGATCGACCATTTTCCCTCGGGGATGCCCGCCTGGCGCACGAACTCGAGCGTCGTCCGCGTCACCTGAGCCTTGTAGCAGGTGGCATGGGCCGGCGAACAGGTCGTACAGCAATCCGGGACGACCTGGCAATGGGCGTGGGAGCTGTCGGCTTTCGTGAGATGCCGGACCGGGATGCCATGATAGCTGAACAGCAGGTGATCGTGGGGCTGGGCCAGATAGGGGCGGGCGCTTTCAACCAGCGCGGCGATGTAATCCGCATCGGCATAGTACGGCTGGACGCTCTCGATCTTCAGGCCCGGAGCCAACGAGGCCGCTTCCCGATACACCTTGGCCACGACGGTCTCCCAGCTCGACATGGCATAGTGCGGGTACTGGGGGAACAGGAGCAGTCGGGTTACGCCGCGCTGCACCAAACCGGCGAGCACATCGGGAATCGAGGGCTGGCCGTAATTCATCGCCAATTCGACCGGCACGTCGACCCGCTGCTGAAGTTTCTGCTGCGCGTGGCGGCTCGTGACGATCAGCGGCGAACCTTCGGGCGTCCAGATCTTCTCGTAGGCGTGGGCGGACTTGGGCGCGCGAAACCGGCAGATGATCTGCTTGACCAGCAGCGAGCGGAGAAACGGGCTTGCGGGCTTGTCGATCACGCGCTCGTCGCCGAGGAATTCCTCCAGGTAACGGCGTACGTCGGCGACAGAGGTCGAGTCGGGTGAACCTAGGTTCAGCAGCAGGACGGCGGACTGGGACATGGGCAAAGGGCCAGAAGGGCCGCAACCCGGCGCAAAGTCAACGGGACGCTGGATCGGCGCCGGAGGGGGGCGGACCCAAAAAGGGGAGCGAAAACCGTGCAATCGAAGCTGGGCAAGGGAGGGCGGGAGCCCCTAAAGTCCGGCCGGGATAAGTCGTCCTCGCCAGGGGCCGACCAATCCATTCCGACGCATGCTTTTACTCCCCGTACGCGCAGATGGGCTGGCGGCCCTGGTCGTTACGCCGGATTTTGTCCGACCTTGGCTGGCGGCCGCGATGGGCGGGATGTCGGGATTGGATGGCCTGTTGCTGGGACTCGTCGTGATCCTGGCGCTCGCCATTTGGCTCGGGCGACAGGCGCTGCGGCACCGGCATCGCCAGGATATCGAGGTCCGGCTGCGCCAGATGAGCTCGCTGATCGAGCATGCGGACGGCGTGCTGTGGGAGGCGGAGGTTGAACTGGCGCCCGACGACTGGACCTGGCGGATGAAGCTGCACCCCTCGGCGTTCTGCCGCCGCCTCTTCGGCGGACGCCTGCCGCAGCCGCGGGTTGACCTTTGGTCGGACTTCACGATCGACCAACGCGCGGACATGGATCGCCGCGCGCGGGCCGCGATCGAGGCCGGCGAGGCGGGCTACGAGCAGGAGTTTCGCGCGATGCGCGGCGAGCAGGTCTATTGGCTGCACGAGAGCGTCTCGATCACCAAGGTCGAGACCAACCGTTACTGGCTCGTGGGCCTGGTGACCGACGTCACCGCCCGGCGCGAGGCCGAGGTGGCGCGGCAGCAGAGCGAACAGACGATTGCCCGGATCCTGGCGCAGGCGCGCTGCATGATCTGGCGCGCGACTGTGGTGGAGGAGCGAGGCGAATTGATGTGGCGACTTTATGAAGTGCCCCGGTCACAGCTCACCGAGGAGTTGTTCGGCGCCGACTGGAGCGCCCGGCCGGAGCGGGGCTTCTGGGACCGCATCCACGTGCCCGAACTGCCGGAGATGAATGCGCGCAGCACGCAGGCGATGCGCCAGGGCGCCGCTGGATACAGCCAGCAGTTCACGGCCACGACCGAAGCGGGACGCACTTTCTGGCTCCAGGAACAGGTGGCCATCACGGCGGCCGGCCCTGGCGCTTGGGCCCTCGTCGGCGTGATCATGGACACCACGGCGCAGCGGCAGCTGGAGGCGGCGCGGCAGGCGAGCGAAACCCGCCTGCACGAACTGCTCCAACGCGCCGACTGCCTGTTGTGGGAGGCGGAGGTGGAACTGATGCCGGACGACTGGAAGTGGACCTTCGAGATCCAGGATTCCGGCTTTTATCGGCGGCTCCACGGGATGCCGCGCCCGGGTCAGGACCTCAGCCTCTGGCGGGACTTCAACATTCCCGAAAGAGACGAGATGATGCAGCGCTGCCGCACGGCGATGCAATCGGGCCGTCCGGGCTACGAGCAGGTCTTCCACATCGTGCGCGACGACGGTGCGGTGTGGATCCAGGAGAAGGTGACCATCCGGCCGCTCGGCCCCGACCGTTATTCATTGGTGGGCGTTGCCACGGACATCACGCGCCAGCACGAGGCCGAGGTGGCGCTGGCGAACGAGAAGGAGCGGCTGGCAGTCACGCTGCGCGCCATGACCGAGGCGGTGATCACGACCGATGTCGCCGGCAAGGTCCTGTATTTGAACCCGGCCGCGACGACGCTGACGCAATGGAGCGCCGACGAGGCCATCGGCCGCCGTGTGGTCGAGGTGTGCCGGTTCGTGCCCAGCCATGGCGGCGACCCGGTGCAGCTGCCTTGGGAGCAGGTGGCGCGGGGCGAGATTGTGGCCGACCTGCCGGCGCACACGGAACTGGTCAGCCGCGACGGTCGTCGCCGGCTGGTGGAAGGCTGCTGCGTGCCCATCCATGCCGCGGGAAGCGCCGTTACCGGCATGGTGCTGGTGTTTCGCGACATCACGGAGCAGGAACGCCTGGAGCAGGAACTGGTGCGCGCCGCGCGCCTCGAGTCGGTCGGCATCCTCGCCGGCGGCATCGCGCATGATTTCAACAACATCCTCACGGGAGTCATGGGCAACCTCACGCTGGCGCAAATGGATGCCGCCGCCGGCAGCGAACTGCAGGAACGGTTGCACGAGGCGGAAAAGGCCACGCTGCGGGCCCGCGACCTGACGCAGCAGCTGTTGACCTTCGCCAAGGGGGGGGAGCCGGTGCGGGCCGCGGTGCGCATGGACGTCCTGATCGACGAGACCGCGCGGTTCGTGCTGCATGGCTCGAGCGTTAGGCTGGTCCTCGACCTGCCGGAGGACCTCTGGGCCGGGGACGTCGACAAGGGCCAGCTCGGGCGCGTGATCCAGAACCTCGTGCTCAACGCCATCCAGGCGATGCCCGCCGACGGCATCCTCCGGATCACCGCGCGCAATGAAACGATCGCGCACGCCGACCAGGCGCCAACGCTCGAACCCGGGGACTACGTCCGGTTGGAGATCGCCGACAACGGCATGGGGGTGAAGCCCGAGAACCTGGGGCGCATCTTCGATCCGTACTTTACGACCAAGGAGAACGGCAGCGGCCTGGGCCTGGCGGCGGTCTACTCGATCATCCGCAAACACCGCGGGGCGATCAGGGTTGATTCGGAAGTGGGGCGGGGGACGACCTTCCGGCTGTGGCTCCCGGCGCTGCGCCGTGGGCCGATGGAGGCGTCCGAACCCGTGCGCCGCGAAGCGACGAAGTTTTCCGGGCGGGTGCTGTTCATGGATGACGAAGAAAGCATCCGCAAATTGGCGGGTGTGATGCTCCGGCAGCTGGGCTTTGATGTGGATTGCGTGGCCGACGGGCACGCCACGGTGGAGAAGTTCCAGGCGGCGCGCAGCCGCGGCGAACCCTACGCACTGGTCATCATGGATCTCACCGTGCCCGGCGGCTTTGGCGGCCGCGAGGCGATCCGGCAATTGCGGGAGATCGACCCGCAGGTCCGGGCCATCGTGTCGAGCGGTTACTCGAGCGACCCGGTGCTGGCGAACCACCGCGCACACGGTTTTTGCGGCGTCATGGCCAAGCCCTACCAGATGGACGATGTGGTGCGCGCCATCCGCGCCGCGCTCAACCGCTAGGCCCGCTCACGCCGCCAGCGCGCGAATGCCGGCGATCAGCCGGTGGACATTTTCCGGCGCGATGCGATCGGTCACAACGGTGCGCGGGGCGGAGCACTCCAGGTCGAGCCGCGTGCCCACCTCGCTGCCGGGGCGCACGAAATCCTCGATGAAATCCATGCCGCCACGCGGTTTGATCCAGCGGTAGTACACATCGGCCGTGTCGGATTCGATCACGATGTCGAGCTTCAGCAGGATGTGGCAGTAGAGCGTCAGGTCGCGATACGAGGCGAACCATGTCGGCGGGCAGACAAGTTGGTCCCGAATGATGAGCGTCATGGCGGCGGACGAAGGGGAGGATGGAGGCGTTGGCGGGGCGAGGGAAACAATTTATCTCGATTTGGGCTCGCGGGGGCATTCGCTGCTTGGGATATTCGACCCAATTTCCCATGACTTCAACCCGTCCTCCCGTACTGCTGGTGATCCGCGATGGCTGGGGCAAGAACCCCGACCCGTCCCAGAACCAATTCAATGCCGTCCACCTGGCCCGCAAGCCGTGCGACGACATGTTGCACGCGAAATATCCCGTGACGCTGGTCAAGGCGTCCGGCCTGGATGTCGGGCTGCCGGACGGCGTGATGGGCAACAGCGAGGTCGGCCACGAAAACATCGGCGCCGGCCGGATCGTCGACCAGGAGCTGGTGCGGCTGAACAAACTTTTTTCCGAGAAACGCCTCGCGACGAACCCGGTCTGGCAGGCCGTCGTGGCGCGGGTCAAGGAGCGCAAGGCGAAGCTGCATCTGATGGGCATCGTCTCCGATGCCGGCGTCCACGGCATGCTCGATCACCTCTACGGCATTCTCCGCCAGGCGAAGGCGGACGGGCTGACCGGGGTGTACATCCACGCCTTCACCGACGGCCGCGACACGCCGCCGAACAGCGGGTTGGGTTACGTGAAGCAGGTCGATGAGCAATGCCGGAAGATTGGCGTCGGACGGATCGCGACCGTCTGCGGGCGTTTCTGGGCCATGGATCGCGACAACCGCTGGGAGCGGGTGAGCAAGGCCTACTACATGCTCACGGGCCGGAGCGCGGTCGCGACGGCACCGAATGCCGAGACCGCGGTGCAGCAGTATTACGACAAACCCGCGAACGACTCGCAGAAGGGCGACGAGTTCATCCCGGCGACCTGGATCGTCGATGCCGGCGGCAAGCCGGTCGCCGCCATCGCCGACGGCGATGCCGTGCTGTTCTACAACTACCGCGGCGATCGGCCGCGCGAAATCACCAAGGCCTTCGTGCTCGATGGCTTCAAGGAGTTCGATCGCGGCGCGAAGCTCGACCTGTATTACGCGACAATGACGGAGTACGAAGCCGGCCTGCCGGTCCACGTCGTCTCACCGAAGCCCGAGCCGTTGAAGAACATCCTCGGCAAGGTCGTGAGCGACGCCGGCATCGCGCAATTCCGGTGCGCCGAAACAGAGAAAAACCCGCACGTGACTTTCTTCTTCAACAACTACCGGAAAGATCCGTTCCCGGGCGAGGAGCGCGCCTGCCCGCCGAGCCCGAAGGTCGCGACCTACGACCTGAAGCCGGAGATGTCGGCCGCCGAGGTCACCGCCACCGCCAAGGCCGCGATTCTCTCCGGCAAGTACGGGCTGGTCGTCGTCAACTACGCGAATCCCGACATGGTCGGCCATACCGGCTCGCTGCCGGCGGCGATCAAGGCCTGCGAAACGACCGATGCCGGCGTCGGCGAGTTGCTGGCCGCCGTGGCGCAAATGAAAGGGAAGGCGGTCGTCCTGGCCGACCATGGCAATGCCGAGCAGATGTGGGACCCAACGATCAACGGCCCGCACACTGCGCACACCTTGAACCTGGTGGAGATTTTTGCGGTCGGTGACGGGCTCGCCGCCGGGAAGACCAGGATGCGCCAGGGCGGACGGCTCGCGGACATCGCCCCGACCGTGCTGCATCTCATGGGCCTGCCGAAGCCAGCCGAGATGACGGGAGAGAGTCTGATAATCGGGTGAGGATGTAGGGCGGGATCGCCGATCCCGCCTTGGCGCACTCGCCCATCGCGGTCGGGGCGGGATCAGCGATCCCGCCCTACAGTGTCATAGCGGGGCAAAATCTGTTTGCCCCGCGGTAGGGCGGCCCGTTTGGTTGGGCGTTCCGTCCCTATGAAACGCACCCACCACTGCGCGCAACTCACCAAGGCCGACCTCCACGCCACCGTCTCGCTGGCCGGCTGGGTCGACTCCGTCCGCGACCACGGCGGCATCATCTTTGTCGACCTCCGGGACCGGCAGGGCGTGACGCAGGTGAAGTTCGATTCGGCGCTGCGGGAACAGGCCGCGAAGCTCAAGGACGAGTCCGTGATCGGGATCCGGGGCAAAGTGGAGCCGCGCCCGGCCGACATGGTGAACAAGAACCTACCCACCGGTGAAATCGAGGTCGATGCCACCGAGCTCGAGGTGCACAATCTCTCCGACACGCCGCCGTTCCCGCTCACCGACGCCGGCGGTGACAAGGTCAACGAGGACCTGCGCCTGACCTACCGTTACCTCGACCTGCGCCGGCCGAAGATGCGCCGCAACCTGGCGATCCGGCACCGCGCGACGAAGTCGGTCCGTGACTATTTCGACTCGCAGGGCTTTTACGAGGTCGAGACGCCGGCGCTCTTCAAGAGCACGCCCGAGGGCGCGCGCGAGTACCTCGTGCCGTCGCGCATCCACCCCGGGCAGTTCTACGCGCTCTCGCAATCGCCGCAGCAGTTCAAGCAGATCCTGATGGTCGCCGGCGTGGAGAAGTATTTCCAGATCGCCCGGTGCTTCCGCGACGAGGATTTGCGCGCCGACCGGCAGATGGAGTTCACGCAGATCGACGTCGAGATATCATTCATCGACCGCGAGGGCATCTACGCGCTCTTCGAGGGCATGCTGAAGAAGGTGTGGAAGGACGTGCTCGACCACGACCTGCCGACGCCCTTTCCGCGTCTCGCCTACAAGGAGGCGATGAACCGTTACGGCGTGGACAAGCCCGATACGCGCTTCGGCCTCGAACTCGTCGACTTCTCGGAGACCTTCAAGCACTCCGGTTTCAAGGTGTTCCAGTCCACGGTGGCCGCGCACGGTTCCGTGAAGGCCTTCAACGCGAAGGGCCTCGCCGACGTGACCCAAGGCGAGATCACCGCGCTCGAGGAGATCGCCAAATCCCTCGGCGCGAAGGGCCTGGCGTACATCAAGGTGGAGAAGGGCGAATGGAAGTCGCCGATCGTGAAATTCTTTTCCGACGCCGAGAAGGCGGCGCTCACCGAGAAGCTTGGCATCGCTGATGGCGACCTGGTTTTCTTCGCCGCGGCGCCATGGGAACGGGCCTGCGCAATCCTCGGCCGCATCCGGCTCGAGGCGGCGCAGCTGCTCGTCAAGCGCGGCAAGCTGAGCATTCCGGCCAACCAGTGGAATTTCCTCTGGGTCGTGGATTTTCCGCTGATGTCGTACGACGAGGATCGCAAGGGCTACGTGGCCACGCACCATCCGTTCACGGCGCCGGTGGCGGAGGACGTCGCGCTGCTCGAATCCGACCCGAAGGCGGTCCGCGGTCAGCACTACGATGTCGTCTTGAACGGCATGGAGCTCGGGGGCGGATCGATCCGCATTCACCAGCCGGCCCTGCAGAAGAAGGTTTTCGAGGACGTGCTGAAGATCCCGGCCGACGTGGTCGAGAGCCGTTTCGGGTACATGCTCAAGGCCTTCACCTATGGCGCGCCGCCGCACGGCGGCATTGCATTCGGACTCGATCGCATGGTGGCGCTGCTGTGCGGGACAACGAGCATCCGCGATGTGATCGCCTTCCCCAAGACGCAGAAGGCGCAGGACCTGATGGCGCAAAGCCCGACCCCGGTCACGGCGAAGCAGCTCAAGGAGCTGCATATCCAGACGGTCGTGCCGTCACAGTAAATCTTGCGCCGGCGGGCGTTTCGCCGGATGGTGGGCGGCAGCAAAACTCCCCTTATGAAACTTATCACCGCCATCATCAAACCGTTCAAACTGGAGGCCGTGAAGGAGGCCCTCACCAACATCGGGATCGAGGGCATGACGGTCACCGAGGCGAAGGGCTTCGGCCGCCAGAAAGGCCACACCGAAGTTTATCGCGGCAGCGAATACACCGTCGATTTTCTGCCCAAGGCGAAACTCGAGATCGTCGTGCCGGATGACCTGCGCGACAAAGTCATCACCGCGATCGTCAACACGGCCAAGACGGGCAAGATCGGCGACGGGAAGATCTTCGTCACACCAGTCGAGGACATGATCCGCATCCGTACCGACGAGCACGGCGAGTCGGCGATGTAACGCGGCCACCGCCAGGAGGCACTGAGATTTTGGGGCGCAGTTCAGCTGCGCCCTTTTTGTTGCCCGGTCTGGCGTGCTTGAGGACGGTGGTGAAGCGGGCGGACCGGCGCCGCGAGCGGCTCACTCGCTTGCGGTCATTATGACACGACGGGCCGGGGCCGATGGCCGCAGCCTGGATCCAGGAATAATTTTCCACGGGCTTGGCATCTGAGCTGCTCGATGCGCTGCGTTCCCTCCTGCATCAATCCCACCAGCTCCACACCCGAAACCCAACATGCAACTAATCCGTCGACTCCTCGGTAAACCGGCTGCGATTGCCCTTGCCGGCCTGTTTTTGAACCTGGCCGCAAAGGCGGCCGACGAGCCCAAGCCCGCGACGCCACCAACCCCAACGTTGGAACAGCGGGTGGCCGGCCTTGAGGCCTACGTGACCAACGGCGATCCCACCGCCGCCCTGAAGGATGACAAAGGCAACATTCCCGAAGGCCTGACGACCGCCGCGGTCGGCACCTCCGGCCCGGGCCACAACGCCTGGCAGATGACGTCCGCGGCGCTGGTGCTCTTCATGACGCTCCCCGGCCTGGCGCTCTTTTACGGCGGCCTGATGCGCAAGAAGAACGTCCTTTCGGTGATGGCGCAGTGCCTCCTGCTGGCGGGCTTGGTGACCATCCTCTGGTGGGCGGTGGGCTACAGCTTCGCCTTCCACTCCGGCGGCGCCTTCCTTGGCGGCACGGGCTTCGCCTTCCTCAAGGGCGTGAATTCGGCCCCGAACACGGACTACTCTTACTGGGTTTCGCACAATGTCTTTTCGATGTACCAGTTGATGTTCGCGATCATCACGCCGGCGCTGATCGTCGGCGCGATCGCCGAGCGCATGAAGTTTTCCGCGATCTTCATTTTCATGACGCTGTGGATGTTCGTGGTTTACTTCCCGCTGGCCCACATGGTCTGGGGCATCGACGGCTTCATGAACGGCGTCTGGAACGCCGGCGCCAAGATCAAGGCCATCGACTTCGCGGGAGGCACCGTGGTGCACATGAGCTCCGGCTGGTCGGCCCTCATCCTGTGCCTGATCCTCGGGCCGCGCCTCGGCTTCGGCAAAACCCCGATGCCGCCGCACAGCCTCGTGCTCTGCATGGTGGGCACCGGCATGCTCTGGGTGGGCTGGTACGGCTTCAACGCCGGCTCGGCCGTGGCGGCCGACGGCATCGCGGCGAACGCATTCATGACGACCACCATCGCCACCGCGGTCGCCTCCTTCGTGTGGCCGATGATGGAATGGTTCACCCGCGGCAAGCCCTCCGTGCTCGGCTTCTGCTCCGGCGCGGTCGCCGGCCTGGTTGTGGTGACGCCGGCCTGCGGCTTCATCACCGCCAACGGCGCCGTGATCGTCGGGCTGCTCGCCGGCATCGTGCCATGGTTCTTCTGCTTCAAGGTCAAGGGCTGGTTCGGCTACGACGACGCTCTCGACACCTTCGGCGTCCACGCCGTGGGCGGCACCCTCGGTGCGTTCATCACCGGCGTTCTCGCGACGGCCGACGCCAACGCCAACCTCAACACCAACCTGAAGGACATCGTCGGCCACACGCTCTGGCTCGAGCAGCTCAAGGCCATCGGCGTGACCCTGGCGATGGCGATTATCGGCACGACCATCATCGCCTATATCGTCAAGGCGGTCGTCGGCCTGCGGCCCGATCCGGAGGCGGAGGAACAAGGGCTTGATCTCTCCGACCACGGCGAAGAAGGTTACATCTTCGAGGCCAAGTCCTGAACCACCTTCAATCCATCACTCCCATGAAACTCATCATCGCCGTCATCAAGCCATTCAAGCTCGACGAAGTGAAGGAAGCGCTCGGTGCCGTCGGCATCCAGGGCATGACCGTCACCGAGGTCAAGGGCTTCGGCCGCCAGAAGGGCCACACCGAGATCTACCGCGGCAGCGAGTACACCGTCGATTTTCTCCCCAAGGTGAAGATCGAGATCGCCGTGGCCGACGAGATCCTGCCCAAGGCCGTCACCGCCATCGCCAACTCGGCGAAGACGGGAAAGATCGGCGACGGCAAGATCTTCGTGCTGCCCGTCGAGGACGTGATCCGCATCCGCACGGACGAGCACGGCGAGACCGCGGTCTGACCGCGCTCGCGCCCGCAGTTTCGGCCGGTCCCCTCCCGGGGACCGGCTTTGCCGTTTTCCGGCATTGCGGGCCGCGCCCGGTTGGTGTCTGTTCGGCGGCAAATGACGACCCCGCATCGCATCAAGGTTCTCGATTCGCACACGGGGGGCGAGCCCACCCGGCTGGTGCTCGAGGGTGGCCCGGAGCTTGGGACGGGACCGCTGGCCGAACGCGTGAAGCTGTTTCAGGGAAAGCACGACGCCTACCGCACCGCCATCGTCGGCGAACCGCGGGGCTACGATGCCCTGGTCGGCGCGCTGCTGGTGCCACCGCATGACAAGAGCTGCCAGTTCGGCGTCATTTTCTTCAACAATGTCGGCTACCTCGGCATGTGCGGCCATGGCACGATCGGCCTGCTCGTTTCGCTGGCCCACCTGGGGAAGATCCAGCCGGGTTCGTTCCGCCTCGACACGCCGGTGGGCCCAATCGAGGCGACCCTGCAAGCGAACGGCGACGTGACCTTCACCAACGTCCCGAGCTATCGCAAGCACCAGGGCCTCGAGCTTTATCTGCCGGGCGTCGGCGACGTCGCCTGCGACATCGCGTGGGGCGGAAACTGGTTCTGCCTGATCGAGAATCACGACCAGCGCCTGGAGCTCGACAACCTTGCGCAGCTGACCGACTACTGCTCGCGCATGCGCCAGGCGACCAGCGACTCGGGCTTTCCCGAAGTCGACCACGTCGAGTTGTTCGGGCCGGGCACGAAGCCCGGGGTGAACAGCCGCAATTTCGTCCTGTGCCCCGGCAAGGCCTACGACCGCTCGCCCTGCGGCACCGGCACGAGCGCGAAGCTCGCCTGCCTCGCCGCCGACGGCAAGCTGGCGCCGGGCGATGAATGGGTCCAGGAGAGTATCGTGGGAAGTGTCTTCCGCGCGAAATACCAGAAACAGGGCGACAAGATCATCCCGACGATCACCGGCAACGCCCGGGTGACCGGGGAGGCGACGCTGCTGGTGGCGGCGGACGATCCCTTCGGCTGGGGCATTCGCTGAGACGATGCGCGCGGGCAAGTCCGTGATCGTCTGCGGCGGCGGGGTCGTCGGCCTCTGCTGCGCCTATTACCTCGCGCGCGACGGCCACGAGGTGACGGTGCTCGAGCGGCACGGGCTCGACCGCGACCACTGCGCGCTCGGCAGCGCCGGCTACATTTCGCCGAGCCACGTGATCCCCCTCGCCGCGCCGGGCATGGTGTGGCAGGGGCTGAAGTGGATGCTCGATTCGCGCAGCCCGTTCTACATCCAGCCGCGGATGGACGGAGATCTCCTGCGCTGGAGCTGGCTTTTCTGGCGCGCCGGTTCGGCGGGCCGCGTGCAGCGGGCGGCGCCGGTGTTGCGCGACCTGTGCGTTGGCAGCAAACACCTGTTCGAGGAACTCGACGCGGTCACGGGTGGCTTCGAACTGCGCCACGAGGGATTGCTCAACCTATGCAAGACCAGCGAAGGCCTCGACCACGAGGCGCATGGCTTGGCCCGGCTCGCGAACGAACTTGGTGTCGAGGCGCAGGTGCTCGATGCGCGGCGGACGGCGGCGCTCGAACCCGGCACCCGGCTCGACGTGGCGGGCTCGGTTTATTTCCCCGGCGACGCTCACGTGACGCCGGCGGCATTTGCCGCCGCGTTGACATCGCTGCTGCAGGAGATGGGTGTGCGCCTGCAGTGGAACACGACGGTGTACGGCTGGCGTGCCGCCGATGGTCGGATCGCCGCGGTGCACACGACGGCAGGGGATATGCCGGCCGACGAGTATGTGCTGGCCGGCGGCTCCTGGTCGCCCGGCATGCTCCAGGGCCTGGGCGTGCGGCTTCCGGTGCAGGCCGGCAAGGGCTACAGCCTGACGATCCCGCACCCGCGCGTCCGGCTGACCAAGCCGATGATCTTCACCGAGCGGCGCATCGCGGTCACGCCCATGGGTGCGGCGCTGCGTTTCGGCGGCACGATGGAACTAAGCGGCATCAACGACGTGATCCGTCCCGAGCGCGTGCGACAGATCATTGAATCCGTGCCGCTTTATTTCCCGGAGTTTCGCGAGGACGATTTCGCCGGCGTCCAGCCATGGGCAGGGTTGCGCCCGGTCTCACCGGACGGCCTGCCTTACCTCGGGCGTTTCCGGCGGTATCGTAACCTGACCGCGGCGTGCGGCCACGCCATGCTGGGGCTCACGATGGCCCCGATTTCGGGTCAATTGGTGGCGGAAGTCCTCGGGGGACGGAAGCCATCGGTCGACCTGTCGTTGCTCGACCCGGACCGATACTCCTAGGCGTGTCATCCTGAGCGCAGCGAAGGATCCAGGATGAAGACCGCCGACCAAAATCATGCTGGATTCTTCGCTTCGCTCAGAATGACAGTGTCGACGCATCATTCCCCATGAACTGGAAAGGAGTCATCCCCGCCATTACCACCAACCTGACGGCCGACCTGGCCGTCGACCACGCGGCGCTCGCCGCGCATTGCCGCTGGATGATCGACAGCGGGTGCGCCGGAATCGTGGCCTGCGGATCGCTGGGGGAGGCGGCGACACTCACGTTCGACGAGAAGGTGGCCATCGCGCGCACGTGCGTGGCGGCGGTGGGCGACCGCGCCCCGGTGGCGCTCGGGATCGCTTCGCTGGGCACGGTGGAGGCAGTGGAGCTGGCCAAGGCCGCGGCCGGCGCGGGTTGCCGGGGCTTGATGGTGCTGCCGCCGTACGTCTATTCGACCGACTGGCGCGAGATGAAGGCGCACGTTACGGCTGTACTGGCTGCGACCGAGCTTTCCTGCATGCTCTACAACAACCCGGTGGCGTATAAAACCGACTTCCTGCCGGACCAGATTGCGGAGCTGGCGGCGGCGCACCCGAACCTGCGGGCGGTCAAGGAATCGAGCGGAGACGTTCGCCGCGTAACGGCGATCCGCGCGGAGTGCGGCCGGCGACTCGACGTGCTCGTGGGCATGGACGACGCCATTGTCGAGGGCGTGTACGCCGGCGCGGTCGGTTGGATTGCCGGGCTGGTCAACGCTTTTCCGGTCGAGACGGTGGCGCTCTTTGATTACGCGACTCGCGGCGACAAGGCGCGCGCGACGGCGCTCTACGAATGGTTCCTGCCGCTGCTGCGCCTGGATACCGTCCCGAAATTCGTCCAGCACATCAAATACGTGCAAGCCGAACTGGGACACGGCACGCCGTTTGTCCGCCCGCCGCGGTTGCCGCTGGCCGGTGCCGAGCTGGCTATGACCAAGGCGGTGCTCGCCAAGGCCCACGCGGGCGCGCCACGCTTGTGATTTCCACCCCATCGGCTACTTTGCCCCACGCATGAAACCAGACGGCGGTTCCCTCATTGGATTCGGCTCGAGCGGCCTCGGCGGCGCGAGTTTCAAGGCCTTCGACCCCACCCGCAACGAGGCGCTGGAGCCCTCGTTCATTTCCGCGGGTCTCGATGACGTCGACCGGGCCGCCCGGCTGGCTGCGGCCGCCGCCCCCGCGTGGGCCCGGTTATCCGGCGCCGAGCGCCACCGTTTTCTCGAGGCGATCGCGAAGAATCTCGAGGCGAAGGCGGATAATCTCGTTGCGCGCGCGATGCAGGAAACCGCGCTGCCGGAAGCGCGGCTGAAGGGAGAGGTCGCGCGCACGTGCTGGCAGCTGCGCCTCTACGGCCAGACGGCCGAGCGCGGCGACTGCCTCGACCTGCGCATCGAGACGGCGCAGCCGGATCGCAAGCCGCTGCCCAAGCCCGACCATCGTTCGATGCTTCGCCCGCTGGGCCCCGTGGTGGTGTTCGGCTCGAGCAATTTCCCCTTCGCATTTTCGGTGGCGGGCGGTGACGTCGCCTCGGCCTTTGCCGCTGGGTGCCCGGTGATCGTCAAGGCTCATCCGGCCCATCCGGGCACGAGCGAGATGGTTGGACGATTGATCCTGCACGCCGTGCGCGACTGCAACCTGCCTGAGGGGACATTCTCGCTGCTCTTCGATGCGGGCTTCGAAGTTGGCCAGGCGCTCGTGAAGCATCCGGCGATCAAGGCGGTCGGCTTCACCGGCTCGGTGAAGGGCGGTCGCGCGCTCTTTGACCTCGCCGCCGCCCGGCCGGAGCCAATCCCGGTCTACGCGGAAATGGGCAGCATCAATCCCGTGTTCATCCTGCCGGGCGCGCTGGCCGAGCGCGCGGCGGCCCTCGTGGAAGGCCTGCACGGCTCGGGCACGGTCGGGGTCGGCCAGTTCTGCACGAATCCAGGCCTGATCGTACTCCAGCATTCGGCGGCCGCGGAGAAATTCGTCCAGGAACTTGCGGCCAAACTTACGGCGACGCCCGAGGGCACAATGCTCACGCCGGGCATCAGCAAGAATTTCAAGACGAATACGGCGCAGCGCGCGCAACAGGCCGGCGTGCGGGTCATCGCCCGCGGCACCACCGCGGCGGCGTGCGGCGCCGCACCGGTGTGGTTCGAGGTGAATGCGCTGGATTACCTGAGCAACCACGGGCTCGCCGCCGAGATCTTCGGGCCGAGCGCGCTGGTGGTGTGGTGCAAGGATCGGGGCGAAATGCTGACGGTCGCCCGCCAGCTGGAAGGCAACCTGACGGCCACCATCCACGCCGGCGCCACCGAGGCGGCGGCGCAGGGCGACCTCGTCGAGGTGCTCGCCGAGCGGGCCGGGCGGGTGATACTGAACAGCTACCCGACCGGATTGGAAGTGAGCCACGCGATTGTCCACGGCGGACCCTATCCGGCAACGAGCGACGGCGGGCGGACCACGTCGGTGGGCTCGCGCGCCATCAACCGCTGGGCCCGGCTCGTGTGCTACCAGGGCTTTGCCGACGTCCTCCTGCCGCCAGAACTGCAGAACGCGAACCCGCTCGGCTTGCGCCGGCTCGTGAACGGCGAGTTCACCACGGGGCCGTTGACCTGAACGCCATGTTGCCCGCGCCGTCATTCATCACGGCCAATTTCGTCGCCCGACCGTTGGGCTATCGGATGGAACGCGGCTGGCAGCAGGGCGACCAGGCTTCGAATGAATGGTTCGCGCCCCTCGAAACGTTTGCCGAGCGCTTCGACGCGATGCTGGCGGAGATCAAGACGCTCGGCTTCCAGTCCATCGATCTCTGGTGCGCCCACCTGCACTGGCGCTGGGCGACGCTGCAGCACATCGACTCGGCCCGTCGCCTCCTGGCCAAGCATGAACTCGCGGTGCGCAGCTATGCGGCGTGGGTGATGGGCGGACCGGATGACCTGCACGCCGCCT
Organism: Lacunisphaera sp.; assembly: GCA_035549095.1. Taxonomy (GTDB): domain Bacteria; phylum Verrucomicrobiota; class Verrucomicrobiia; order Opitutales; family Opitutaceae; genus Lacunisphaera. Next base: position 57,100 of record DASZRV010000039.1, read on the forward strand.
GCCGGTTGTGCGTGGCGCTCGACATTCCCTGTTTCGTCGGCAACTGCCAGCTGTTCACCGACGACCGGGCGGCCGCGGTCGCGATCCTGCGGGAACACGGCGTCGGCTACGCGATCGAGAACCATCCGGAGAAGTCATCGGCGGAGATCCTGGCGCGGCTCGGGACGGGCGACGAGGACGTGGTCGGCGTCGGGCTCGACGTCGGTTGGTGCGCCACGGCGAAGTGGGATCCGCGGGCGGCGCTGCGCGATCTCGGCCCGCGGCTGTTTGCGATTCACCTCAAGGACGTGAAGGCGCCCCGGGCGGAGAAGACGGGATTGGAATTCATCGATCGCGGGCAAGAGACCTGTGCGCTGGGCGATGGCATCGTGCCCATCCGCGCGATTGTCGAGCGACTGCGGGCCACGGGTTTTCGCGGTTCGATCAGCATCGAGCATGAACCGGAGTTGTTCGACCCGCGCGAGGAGATTCGCGAAAGCCGCGAACGGGTGGTGCGGTGGTGGGACGACGCGCAGGTCACGGAAGCAGTTCCGCCACTGAGCGTGGCAGTCGTCGGTTGCGGCAACATCGCCGGTCAGTATGGCGAGGCGCTGCGCCGCTATCCGCAGATTCGGATCGCGGGGGCGCAGGATCTCGACCCGGCTCGCGCGCGCGACTGGGTAAACCGCCATGGCGGCAAGGCGTACGCAACGCTCGAGGCGGCGCTCGCCGATCCGACGGTGGAGGCGGTGGTGAACCTGACCATCCAGCAGGCCCACGTCGAAGTGGTGGGCAAGGCTCTGGCCGCGGGCAAACACGTTCATTCGGAGAAGCCGCTGGCACCGACGTATCCCGAGGCTAAACAACTCGTGGACTTGGCGGCCCAGCGCGGCTTGCGCCTGAGTTGTGCGCCGGTGACGTGGCTCGGTGAGGCGCAGCAGACCGCCTGGAAGCTCGTGCGCGAAGGCCGGATCGGCACGCCGCGGGTGGCCTACGCCACAGGCGACTGGGGCCGGATCGAATTGTGGCATCCGAATCCCGTGCCGTTCTACGCCGCGGGCCCGGTTTTCGACGTGGCGGTTTATCCGCTGTCGTTGCTGACGGCCTGGTTTGGACCGGTGCGGAAGGTGACGGCGGGCGGCGGGGTGTTGCTGCCCGATCGAGTGGCGAAGGACGGCAAGCCGTTCCGGATCGCGACGGAGGACTGGACGGTGGCGGTGTTGGAGTTCGCGAGTGGGTTGCAGGCGCGGCTGACGGCCAATTTCTACGTGCTGAACGCCTCCCAATGGCAGGCCACGCTGGACCTGCATGGCGATGCCGGTTCGATCAACACGGAATGGTTCGCGGCCACGGCGCCGGTGCGGTTGTGCGCCAATGGCGGCAATTATCGCCGCGTGCCGCCGCTACGGCCGGCGGCCGGCACTGGGAAATGGTACGTCGACTGGGCGGCGGGTGTGGTGGGCTTGTGGCGGGGCTTGCGCTCCGGCCAGCCGCACCCGACGACCGGCGCGCACGCCGCGCACGTCGTGGAGATCATGGAATCGGTGCACCGTTCTCTACGCGAAGGCCGGGCGCTGGAGCTGCGATCGACGTTTCCTGCGCCGGTCCCGCAGGATTGGGCGGGGTAGGGCGGGGATTCGCTGGTTTTTGGAGGTGGGGTGCCCTCACTCCGCTTGGCCGGTGGCGAAGGCGATGCGTTGCGGGGTGAGGGCACCCCGCCTCCAAGGTTCGAACCTCACGGGCGCTGGTTGAACAAAGCAGGATTCAGACGAGCGGCCTCCTGAAATTCGCGGGTGGCATCGGCGTTGCGGCCCAACTGGCGCAGGACGCGCGCAAGGTCCAGATGCGCCTCGGCGTTGTCGGGCAGCATCCGCACCACGGTTTCGAGCTGCGTCGCCGCCTCATCGAGCCGCCCGGCTTGCAACAGGGCACGGGCATAGGTGCCCGGATAGTCGGGATTCGTGGGCGCGAGGGAGATGGCCCGTTCAAAATGGGGCTGCGCGGCGGCCAAGTTGCCCGACTGGGTTAGAGCGATGCCCCAGCCCATTTCCGCCGCCGCATAGTCCGGACGCAATTGCACGGCATGCTCAAAATGCGGCACGGCCTCGGCGGCGCGATCGAGCTGCATCAACGCCAGCCCGACATTGTGCTCGGCCTCGGCGAAATCCGGCTTCGCCTTCAGGGCGGCCTCGAACTGCGCCAGGCCCTCCGCGAGGCGTCCGCTTTGCATGAGCGCGACGCCCAGATTGTTGAAAGCTTGATAGTATCGCGGTTCCAAGCGAACCGCGCGCTCGAGATGAGGCACGGCCTCCTGCGGACGGCCGAGCTTCGTGAGGGCGTCGCCGAGATTGTTTTCCGCCAGCGCGTAATTCGGACGGAGTTGCAGCACTTTTTGAATCAGCGGTAGCGCCTCGGCCGCACGGCCCGTGTCCGTGTAGATCAGCGCGAGGTTGTGATACGCGAGCCACGCGTCTGGGTTCCGTGCGATGGTGGTGCGGAAGAGCGTTTCCTGGTCGCGATACATGCCGCCTTGGACCGCACTCAATCCGCCGAGCAATATCAGGAGACCGGCGGCGGCTGCGCCTCGAGCGAACGCAGGCAGGCGGAGCGTCAGCCGATGCAGACCGGCGGCGACCAGCGCGAAGACCGGCAGGCTGGCGAGGTATTGAAAGTGGTCAGCAACGAAAGAAAAAACGAAAGGGAACACGTTCACGAATCCGAGCACCGGGAACAGCGTGCCGCCAAACAGCAATGCCGCGGCCAGCGGGGCACGGGAGCGACGGCTCCACCAGGCCAATCCGCCCAACAGCGCCAGCGCGCCGAGGAGGAAGAGCCAGGCGCCGGGCGCCGCGGAATCGATCCGCCAGCGGGGATAGACGAACACGAGGTGGGCGGGCCAGACGAGTTTGCCGAGATAGAACCACACAACGTGCCCGGCGAGCAGGCAGCGTTGGAGCGCGCCCAGACCAAAATCCTCGCCCTGGGCGCCGATGATTACGCGTTCGAAATGTGCGGTCAGCAGCCCCGAGGCGGCACCGACCGCGAACCACGGCAGGAGCGGCAGCACGTTGCGGCGCCATTCGATCCGTCCGCGTTGCCACCAGAAAGCGACGAGCAACGCGGCGGGCAGGCTGGCGGTGACCGTCTTGGTCAGCAGGGCGCAGAGAAACCAAGCGCTGGCGGCGGCATACTGCCGACCGCGGCGATCCCGGTCGAAATCCAGGTAGGCGAGGGCGCCCAAAAGATAAAAGACGGCGGACAGCGTATTCTTTTGCTCGGAGATCCACGCGACGGACTCGACACACACCGGATGCAGCGCGAAGAGCAGGGTGGCCAGCCAGGCACCGGGCACGGCGAGGCGGAGCAGCAGCCGGCCGAAGAGGCAGGCGGCGGTCGCATGCAACAGGACGTTGGCAAGGTGGTAGCCGAACGGGAGATCGCCCCAGAGCTGGTGCTCGAGCCAGAACGCCGAATGCAGCAGCGGATAATACTGCTGGGTGGCACCGACCTCGAACCAGATGCGCCAGAGTCCGCCCAACGAGCGGAGGTCGGCCCGCGTGACATGGCCGTCGTCGTCCCAGATGAATCCGGCATGCAGCGTCGGAAGATAGGTGAGGAGGACGGCGGCAAATACCAGGGCCCACAGCCAGTTCTCCGACCACGTGCCGGCCGCGGCGGAGGCAGGAGCGGGCGGAGCCGGGCGGGGTGCGTGCGGACGGGCCATGGAATGACTTCCGGGCAGCGTGACCATTGCGGCGAGATTCGGCGACACTATGTTTCTGGATTCTTCGCGGCGCCCGGCCGGGATCGTGCTGGCAGGGGCGGAACGCGCTGACCTCAGCGCGTTTTGGTGCGCCAGCATGCGGCAGCGCCTTGGGTGAAGTCGCTTCACCGTGCGATGCCGCCCACTCTGGGGCGATGAAGGATTCGCCAAGAAAATCGCCGCCACCGGTAAAGGTGGCGGCGATGCGTGAGTCGTGATGCGCAGACGATCTTACAGGTCGAATGACGCCGTGAAGATGAACTGCTGCGGGTCGATGATGCGGAACGTGTGGATCGAGCCGTCGGGGAAGGCGCCGACCGGTTGCAAGCGGCCGGTCTCACCGAGGTTCCGGACGTTGACCTTGAAGGTGGCGCCGATCTTGTCGCGCCAGAGCTTCGTCTTGTAGCTGACGAACGCGTCGACGTAGTAGTGGCTCTTGTCGTAGATCGGCCGGTTCGGGTCGAGGTCGGTGATGATCGCCGGCAGGGACTGGACGCCGTAATAACCGATGGCGCCCTTGTCCTCCCAGCGGAGCGCGCCGCCGACGGCCATCCGCTTCAGGTACTTGTTATCCGAGAAGCCGGCGAGCTGGTAGCTCGTGGCCGCGCGGAAGTTGTACCGGCGGGTCTGCGGGTTCGACTTACCCTCTTGCGCCAGGATGATGCCGATCGGAGCCTGGACGAAGGCCTGGAAGTTGGCCTGCGGCGTCGAGCCTGTGGAAGTGTAGCTGGCCGGGGCGCCGACGATCGGGGCCGAGCTGACCGCGGTGTTGGTGTAGTGGTGCAGCCACCAGAGTTTGCCCGGGTTGCCTTCTGCCGCCGCGTTGGCGTCGGTGATGGACGGATCGACGATGTGTTCCCAGATCTGCCTACGGTTGTTGATCCAATCGACGAGCGCGGTGGAGAAGTTCTGCTGCGCCGTCTGGTTGTCGGTGATGTTGGCCGTGAGCGTCCAGTACCGCGTCGGGTTGTAGTTGATCTCGATTTCGGTACCGTGCGAACGGAGATCCGACGTGGCGCCGACCGGTAGGGTCGAGCCGGTGTTCGAGTAGTAATCGGAATCCGCCGGGGTGAGGCCGATCTGGTTCTTCACCTCCGCGTCAACCTGGTCCTGCGTCCAGCTCGGGTTCTGCCACTTCACCCAGCGCTGGGCGTTCTGGAAGAGGTTGACGCTGCCGGTCGGGGAACCGGCGCCGGTGACGGGGAAGTCGATGCGCAGCACGCGGCCGGCCAGCGTGTTGAAGTCATTGTTCTGCGAATTCCGCTGGATGTTGTCGTAGTGCGTGACGCGAATGTTGAGTGCGTTGTTGAACACGTTGAGGCCGAAGCCCCAGCTCTTGTCATCGCCGGTGGTATTCGGCAGCAGGTTCTTGTTGAGGTCCTGGGCCGGGTTCGTCGGGAGGAAGCTGTTCGACTTGTTGTAGTTCACCGACAGGTTGTTCAGCAGCTCACCGAGGAAGCCATTGGTCTGCCGGGCGTTCGCCGACCACTTGGTGTCGAAGAACGGGCGCGCGACGAATTGCACGTTGGTCGTGCGGCCGCCGTTGACGTAGTAATTCGGCTGCCAGCCGTTGACGACGCCGTAGTCGATGGTGAGGCCGTCCGCCAGCAGGATCTTGTTCGTAGGGGTGCCCGGGTTGCCGTACTTAAGGTAAACGTTGTCGTTGCGCACGCCGAGCGTGGTGACGAGGCGGTCGCCGAGGAGATGGCTCTGCACGACGAGACCCTTGGACTTGATCGTGGTCTTGTTGTTGAGCGCGCCGCCGGTCTTGTCCGCGCCGACTTGCGTCAGGAGGATGTTGTCGGTGTGGAAATTGCCGGTGGCAGAGTTGCCCCAGACGAACGGATATGTGCCGAGCTTGATGTCACCCGGGGCGTAGTCGACGTTGTAACCGTTGGCGTCACCGACGTAGAAGCGGTATTCGTTCGAGGTGATGGGAAGATTGGTGGGCGTGCCCGTGGGGGACGACTGGAAGCCGGTGTACAAGCCGCCGGGGATCCACGCCGCGCCGGTCGACATCGCCTCGCGCCAGGAATACTGCCGGTTGACGCGGTACTTGTATTCGCCGTAACCCGTGGCCTGGAACCAGCCGAGCCACTTCAGGAGGTTCTTCTGGTCGGTCAGGTCGAGTCGATACGCCAGCTGCGCGCGCGACGTATCCCACTTCTGCGGGTTCTCCTGGATACGGGGCTTGTCGACGGCGAGGTAGGGACGGCCGAGGAACGGGTTGGGTGTGCCATCGAGGTAGCGCTCGTTGATATCGACCATGAGCTGGCCGGACTGGCCGTTGTCGTTGGAGATGCCGACGAGGTTGCGCGTCCAGCGGTCCGAATCCTCGCGCATGAACGCGGCCTGGGCGGCGAGGGTCTGCCGGGCGGAGTTGATGAAGATCTGGTCGACCTGGAACAGGTTCGTGTGGGTCCGATCCCAGAAGCGATTCGGTGCCGACAGGTTGATCGAGGTCCAGTCATAGACGCTCTTGTCGCTGATGGTCGGCGTGGTGTTGAACAGGTACTGGTCGAACGGCCGCGGGGCTGTACCCGAGAAGGTTGCGCCCGCTGCCGCCGTCGTCTGCAGGAAGTGCGCGGCGGTGAAGTTGCCGATCGGGCCGGTGGCGTTGGTCGTGCTCTGCGGGGCCGACCAGTAGACCAGGCCGGACTGGTCGATGAACATCTGGGCGTGGTTGTTGCCGAGATAGCTCGAATTGAAATAGTCGGGTCCGTTGTACGTCGTAGCCGTGTAGGGTCCAAGCGTCTGGCCGTTCACGTGGATGGTCTGGGTGACCGGATCCCAGGTCGGCTTGCCGCTGGCGAGCCAGTACGTGAGATTGTCGCGTGGCGGCAGGGCGTTGGGCCGGTTGCCGTATGCATGGTAATTAAACGACGACCAGCTGATGGTCGTGTACTTGAACGGCTGGTACTTGATCATGCCGTTGTACCGCTCCGTCTTCACGCCGGAGGGTTTGCGCTCAAATTCATCCTCCTGGTACACGGCGCTGGCCCGGATCGCGAGCTTGCCCTTGATGAGGACGCGGTTGAGGTCGAGGCTGGTGCGCCAGCCGCCCAGGCCGTCGACGCGCATCTCGAGCGTCGAGCGGTCGCGGGACAGGTTGGCTGAGGCCGGGACCTGGTTGACGGTGCCGGACGGATTGCCGAGGCCGAAGACGTTGGCATTGGGCCCGCGGCTGATCTCGACCGCGTCGACGGCGATCGGATCGAGCGGCACGCGGCCCATCGTCTCGATGTTGCCGAGGGAAATGTTGGCCGGAGCCAGCCCGCGGACGCGATTGGCCTGCGTGGGGTTGATCTGGACGTTGTCGGAGAGGCTGCCGTTGCGATCGAGGGTGTAGTCGGTGTAGGTGCCGGTGCCCTCAGTGCCCGCGACGTAGAGGAACACGTCGTTCGCGTCGAGCATCGCGAAGTCGGACATCTGCTCCTTCGTCATCACCGTGATCGAGGAGGCGAGGTCGTCGAGCTTC
>DASZRV010000040.1:0-205360 GCA_035549095.1 Lacunisphaera sp.
CCCTCGTCGCGACACCTGCGGGTGAGTTTCCGGGTCCAGGCGCGCGAGGTCCGCCACAGCAACCAGCTCGAGGTCGAGGTCCAATCCCAGGCCGGCGCGCGGCCGATGCGACTTCGCCTCAACGAAAAATGGCTGTCGCGCAACCGCGGGCGCGAGCCCGGGCCGCAGTTCCGCAGCCACCTCCAGGAATGGCATCGGATTGAGCTCGACCTCGACTGCGCCGCGCAGGCCTATTCGCTTTCGATCGACGGCAAGGTGTTCCAACAGGACATCCCGTTCGTCGGCGCCACGCCGTCGTTCGAGCGCATCGTGTTCCGCACCGGTCCGTACCGCGGCGATGTGCCGGTGAACGAGCTCACCCCGCCCGAACGACCCAACGGGCTCGATTCCGAAGATCTTCCCGGCGCCGACGAGCGCGTGACGCCATCAGTCTATTGGCTCGACGATTTGAAAACGGAGGCTCGATGAAACCACGGCAACCATACCCGGCATACATGTGGCGCGGCGGGCGTCTTTCGGCCGCGGCGATCCTGTCCGCTTGTTTCGCGGTCAGTCTGCTGCCGACCGTCGCGACGGCCGCGGGATGGGAACCCGACCCGGCGGCCTTGACGGTGCTTGCAGCCCGGGGGACGAGTTGGATTTACCATGAGAAAGACGTACCGCGGTACACCTTGCCCGATCCGCTGGCGCGTGCGGACCGGCAACGCATCACCACCGCCCGGGAGTGGGAGCAGACGCGGCGACCGGAAATTCTGGAGCTGTTCCGGCAGCAGGTTTATGGCCGGGCTCCCGCCAAGCCGGAGAAAGTCGGCTTCGAGATATTTGAAAAGGATCCGGCCGCCATCGCCGGCCGCGCCACGCTGAAGCGTGTCCGCATCACGGTGACCGACCAGGGCAAGACGTTCAGTTTCCCGCTGGCGCTCCTGACGCCGAATGGCGTGGCGGGACCGGTGCCTGCCTTCGTGCTGATCAATCATCGCAAGGCCAGCCGGGCTGATCCGACCCGGAAAAAGGTTGATCCGTTCTGGCCCGCCGAGGATCTGATCCAGCGTGGCTATGCCGCCGTCGTTTTTCAGGCCGACGACGTCGATCTCGACAAGCCGGGCGACGCGGCGCGCGTCCATGGCGTGCGGGCGGTCTGGGATGGTCCGGGCAAGGCCGGCGAAGATCGCTGGGCGACGCTCTCGGCCTGGGCGTGGGGCGCCAGCCGGGTGATGGACTACCTACAAACGGACCCGGCCATCGATGCCGCGAAAGTTGCGGTGGTCGGACATTCCCGCGGCGGCAAGGCATCGCTCTGGGCCGGCGCGCAGGACGAGCGGTTTGCCCTCATCATCTCCAATGAGTCGGGCCACGGCGGCGCCTCGCTCAGCCGCCGGCGTTTCGGGGAGACTGTCGCCGCCATCAACCAAGGTTACCCCTACTGGTTCTGCGCAAACTACACCCGCTTCAACGGTCGGGAAGACGAGCTGCCCGTTGACCAACACGAGCTGATCGCGCTGATCGCGCCCCGCGCGGTCTATGTGGCCAGCGCCGACTACGATTTCTGGTCCGACCAACGCGGCGAGTTTCTCGCTTTGGTCGCGGCGAGCCCGGTCTACGCCTTGTACGGATTTCCGACCCTGCAATCGGTCGCCATGCCGCCACTCGAGACTCCGGTCATCCGCGATAGAATGGCCTACCACATCCGGCGCGGCATGCATGACATGTTGGCGGGGGACTGGAGCCTCTTCATGGATTTCGCCGATCAGCTCTGGTCGCGCGGGAAGTACGCGAAGCCGTGAATTTTGGCGGCGGGACGCCCTCGTCCCGCGGGATATCATGCACGCTCGCGCAATGCGGGGTGAGGGCACCCCGCCTCCAAATCAGAGCCATCCCCGTCAATTCGGCGGCAGCCCCGCCTTCCAGCCGCTTGCGAGCAGCGCCTTCATGGCTTCGAGCTGCCGGCGGTGCGCCGGGTCGGCGGCGAGGTTCTGGTATTCGAGCGGATCGCTGTGGTGGTCGTACAGCTCCACCCCGCCCTGCGGCCACTCGGTGTAACGCCAGCGTCCGTCGAAGACCGTTCGCCCCATCGTGGTGAGATCGCCGAAATCACCCGACTGGCCCGGGTGGGGACGGCTCACGACGGTGAAGATCGCACGTTTCCATGGCCGGTCGGGAACATCCAGCACCGGTCTGAAGCTCGTGCCCTCCAGGCCCGCGGGCGTGGCGAGGCCGCACAAATCCGTCAAGGTCGGATAGAGGTCGACCAGCTCCACGAGCCGCTCGGAAACGCCCGGCCTGGAATCGGGGCTCGCCACGATCAGCGGCACCCGGGTGCCTTCATCGAACAGGCTCAGCTTGTGCCACAGGCCGCCGTGCTCGCCGAGATGATAGCCGTGGTCGCTGATGAAAACGACGACGGTGTTCTTCCAGAGATCAAGCCGGTCCAAGGCGTCGAGCAGCACGCCGACTTGCGCGTCCATGAAACTGATCGACGCGTAATATGCCGCGATGGTGTCGCCGGGCCGCTCCGTGGGGAAGCGGGGATTGATGCCGATCTTGTAGGTGAGCGCCTCGTCGGGAATCGCCGCCAGGTGCTCGGGCGGCCCCAAGCGCGGCAACAGCTCGTCCGGGTTGTAGAGGGCGAAATATTTCTCCGGGGCGACATACGGCCGGTGTGGTCGGCGAAAGCCCGCGGCGGCGAAGAACGGCTTGCCCTCGCGCACCGCCTCCTCGATCAGCGCCACGGTCTTGCGCGCAACGAAGCCTTCCCACGTGTCCTCGTCCTTGGCACGGATGACGATGCCGTCGGGACCCTGCTTCCGCACGATGTGCGCGGGATCCGTCTCCGTCGGTTTGCCGTAGGGAGGCTCGATGAAGTCCTCGTCCCACGACCGCGGATCCTCCATGCCGCGACCGGTGTGATAGATCTTCCCCACCTTGAGCGTGCGGTAGCCCTGGTGGCGGAAATACTCCGGCAGGAAGACCCAGTCCTTCAGGTAGGTGCGCGTCGGCGTGGTCAGGTCGATGATCTTCGTCTCGTCCGGCCTGATTCCGCTGAGGAACGAGACGCGCGACGGGTTGCAGACCGGGTAGTTGCAGTAAGCCCGGTCGAAGCGCATGCCCTTCGTGGCGAGCCGGTCGATGTTCGGCGACTGGACGACGGGATTGCCGTAGCACCCCAGGCTGTTGTTCAGGTCGTCGGAAACGATGAACAGCACGTTCTTCTTTGCCGGAGCGGCGGCCCGCACCGGCGGAGAGACGACGAAGGTTCCAATCAGGGCGAACGCGAGGAGGAGTCGTGGGTTTTTCATGGGCGTGGAAACTCAGGCTGGGTTCATTCCTCGAATTGCAGCGAGTAGAGGCGCGCGCCGCGGAGGCGGACCTCGAGGCGCACGGCCTGGCCGGCCAGTTTCGACAGGTCCGTGCCCTTGCCGAGCCATTCGACCTCGTAGCGGAGTTCGTTGCCATTCACGAACACGCAGTTGTCGACGCCGTAGCCCTGGATCGGCATGCCGTCACCGCGCAGCAGTCCGACCTGGATCGTACCGGCGGCGCCGGTGTCGACGTTCAGCACCAGCTTGCGGCCGGTGAAGGTGAACGGCCGGCTGGTCATGGTGCCGGTTTCGTCATAGGCCGCCTCGGCCGCGACGAACCGATCGAGCCGCTGGACGAGCCGGAAGATGCCCTGCCGCTGTCTCTTGCCAAACGGCGAGTGGTATTCCTCGTTGTTGTAGGAATACATCCAGATCTCGTCCCCGCGGCGCACCATGCCCTGCGCCATGTAATTCTGGTGGATGTCGTAGCCGTCCACCAGGCCCACGCCCTGCCAGACCGGCCGCGGGTAGCGCTTCCAGTTCAGGCCGTCGCGGCTCGTCATGAGCTGCGTCTCGATCGGACCGGAGCCGCGGCCGTGCGCCTTCTCTCCCAGGATGCTGCGGGTCTCGGGCTCGGTGCTTTCGTAATGATAGTAGATGCAGGGGAACGCGAGGTACACATCCGGTGCCCACGGATATTTGACCGCCTTCGGCACGTACAAGTCGACCCCGGCGGGATCGAAACCATCGCGCGGCGCGAAGATGAACGGGTATTCGGCGCCCAAGCCGCCGGGCGTCAGCGGACCGTTGTCGAAATAGAACGGCTGCATCGGATTCAGGCGGTTCGTGGCGGTAATGCGGTCGTAGTCCGCGCCGGTCAAAGGATGGAACGGCCAGGGTGTCTTCAGGTTGTCGACCAACGTGCCCACGAAGCGCCGCTCGGTCTTGCCAAAGACATTCCGACCCATGTCTGAGCGGTGATAGCCGATATACTGCCCGCGCTGGTCGTCATAGATCATGTTCGACTGCGACGCGGAACGGGCCGAGAGCGCCGCCGTCGGGCTGCGTTTCCAGGTATAGCCGTCGGGCGAGACCGCGAGGAAGATGCCGTGCCATTCGTCGCCGCTCACCAGCTTCCATCGCTCTGCCGGCGGGGCGAGCGGATCGATGAAGACCGAGGGCGTGCCCGCGGAAAACGAGGTGGCGATGTTGGGATTGTCCTTCGTGCCGTTCGGCAGCGTGGGCGTTTCGAAATGCGTGCCGTCCTTCGAGACGAACACGCCGAGCTGGTCCTCCTTGCCGATGGGCGCGTAGAGGCGGATGCCGCCTTCGCCATCGTCGACCACGACGGTGTGTTTGCGGAACGAGCCCTTGACCTTGTACACGAGCTCCTCGCGCAGCGGTGGAGTCGGCACGAATTTGACGTCCTGGTGCGAGGGGAACAGCGAGTCGTCGACCATGAGGTATTTGCGGGAACCCAGCGCCGTCACTTCGCCCGGCGCCGGCTCGCTGGCAAACAACAGCGGCTGCGTGATCTTGGGCGCCACTGCCGGCGCGCCGAGGTTGGGTTCCGCCACGAAGCTGCCGGGCGGCGTGAAATTCGCGGCGTAAACCCGTCCGCGGGAGATTCGCAGCTCATCGAGCGCGCCCGGCAGCGGCGCCTGCCAGCGCGCATCGCGCCCGAGGCTGAAATACGCCTCGGCCCCGACCGGCAGCGCCTGCAACCTCACGGCGAGCGGCGCGCCGACCGCGTGGCCGTCGACGTAATGGGCGAGTTTCTGCGCCGCGGCATCGTAGACAAATGCCAGGTGGGTCCAGGCGCCCGTGTTCTTGAGGGCGGCAGCGTCCGAGGGAATGTCCAGTTTCACTCCCGCCGGTTGGTTGAGGAGCGTGAACCCGCTGCGATCCGCCTTCAGGCGCAACGCTGTCACATGATCGTTCTCGCCGCGCGGACCCTCGCCCACCTCGAACACCACGCCGTCCGCTGCCGGGCCGCTGGCGGCGGCAGGCTGGAACCAGAATTCCACCGTCCAGTCAAAGGCGCCGAGGTTGAGCCCGGTCTCCGTCGGGTTCGGCGCCGACTTGTCCTTGCGCAGGTGCTTTTCGCCAACGGTCCAGAGCGCGGCGAAGTGTGCGTTCATCCAGCTGAGCGGCGCCACCGTGCGGCCGGCCGGAGTCGCCAACTGTTTCAAGCCGAACATCACGGCACCGGTGTCAGTCTCCGAGTCCACCAGTTGTCCCTTTTCGAGCTCGGCGCGGCTTTCCGCTCCCGGCTGGATCGGTTGCTCGATCGTCGACAATGCCCGGCCGAATTTGCCGGGAACAATGCTCCCGCCCGGACCAATCGCGAGAAAGTACTCGTGCGGCCCTTGGTCGGACAGCGCGCTGCTGGGATACAGGCCGGCCGGCTCGTCGAACGCCCAGAGGGCGACGGTCTCGGCGGCACGGCTCGCGATCGCAGCGGCAAAAGCCGAAACGATTAGGAGAGCGCAAGACAGTTTTGTGATGAGGTGACGGTGCATGGGGATCTTTTTGGTTTTTTAGGAGAGGGGAGGAAGGTGATTCAGGACGCGGCGAAATTCCCGGGCGGAGCTGGGGTCATCGCAGCATGACGCCGTCGCGAAACTCGTGCTGCTCGACGAGATTCCTGGCGGCGTCCCACGCCCGGGCGGGGCCATCGCAGCGCAGTCCGTGCCAGGTCGATTCGCGGCGCTTGCTGCCGTCGGCGCGGAATTGCGTCCACGTCATCGTGCCGTCGGCGCGGTAGTCGCGCCGCCACACCACCCGGCCCGACGGGTTCCAAAAGGTTTCGTTGCCGGCCTTGTGCCCGCCGCGCCAGGTCGCCTCATAGAGCTTGGTGCCGTCGGGATACCATTGCGTCTCGACGCCGTTCCGCAACATCCGGCCGCTCGCGTCAGCTTGCAGCGTCCACTCGGCCTTCTTCTTCCCATCGGCGTATTCCTCGTGCATCGGGAAGGCCTGCCCGCGCAATGCCCCCGCCCCGCTGGCCGACGCGCCCGCCGCGGGATCGAGGATCCAGGCCTCGTTCAGCTCGAAATGCTGCGCTGGATAATTCCGGCACGTCAGGAGGTGGATCAGCCCGTCGGGACTCTGCGCGGCGATGGAATAGCCCAGGGTGCCGTCCTTCAATGGACTCGGCCGGTAGCCGGGCCGGTCGCGCAATACCCAGCGATCGGCGGGACGCACGCCGGGCAGGTCCTTGATCGTCCAGGTCTCGCCATCGTCGTCGGACAACGCAACAAAGGCGCCGCGATGCGTCACGCCGGGCGGCTGCTTCGCCGCGTCGTCCGCCCAGTCGGAGGCGGCGAACAGGCGCCCGCTGGCCAGCCGGATCAGCGAAGGCTTCTGCTGGCTCGGCCCCACCTTGGGGAACGGTGTCTTCGCCACCTGCCAAGTCCTGCCGCCGTCGGCGGAGAGCGACCGCGGCATGTAGCCATCGATCGAGGTCTCCTTGCCGCCCAGGCCATAGATGCTGCCGTCGCGGCGGGTGACAAAAACCGTGTGCCGGCCCGCCGTGCGCCCGCCCGTGTCAGACCAGGTCACGCCCTCGTCCTTGCTGGCCCACAACAGCGAGGATCCACCGGAACCATCCGTGGGGAGGTAGAGCGTGCCGTCGACGCCGCGGAGAATGTTGCTGATCGGCTGCGGGTAATAGGGACCGCTCGAACCCAGGATCACCGGGAAATGCACCGGGCCCCAGGTCGCGCCATTGTCCTCCGAGGTTTGCCAGCGGAACAAGACGCCATCGAGTCCGCCACCGCCGCAGGCGAAAAAGAGCCGATTGCCTTCGCGCGTGACCAGCGGGCCGATGTCCTTGGTGCCGGCAAAATCGAAGAATGGTCCGGGCAGGTCCCACTCGTCCGCGCCAAAGCGGAGGCGCGAGCCGATGATGTCCACATCCGTGAGGTCCTCGTAATCCGGGATCGATGCGCTGAAGTAGACGGCGATGAGGTCGCCGTTGGGTGCGACGGCAAGGCCGGGATTGTGATTCTTGCCGTGGACGGTCGGATCGAGACCGGCGGCGATGATCTCCGCGGCGCTCGCGTTTTCCGGCGGGATCGGCAGCACGTCCCGCTGGCGGAACCATGGCCGCGCCGGATCGGGGCCGATCGACACGACGGGATTGGTCTGGTGGACAAACTGCATCGCCGGCTTCGTCGCCGGATCGTACGGCTCGGTGCCCACCGGTGGAGCGGACACGACGCGGAAGCCGATGTTGTGCCGGCCGCGAAATTGCGGCGCGACGCTCGCACGGTTGGCCGAGCGGCGGAAAAACGGAAACCGGCCGTCGTTGGGGTACTTCGAATTCGTGCCGCTGTCGTGATACGGCATGTTCAATCCGCCGCCGCGGACCACGCGCCCGATGCCGGTGCGCGAGCCGACCGGATCGACCTGCGGCTCCTCGGGATAAGGACCGTACCAGTCCTCCACCCATTCGGCGGCGTCGGTGTGCATGTTTTTCACGCCCCAGGCGTTGGCCACGCCGCTCGCCGGCGGCAGCGGACCCGAGGAAAAATGGCCCGCCGAGCCGGCGCGCGCGACGTACTCCCACTCGGCCTCCGTCGGCAGCCGGTAGTTCGTGCCCTCCTTTTCGCCCAGCCAGCGGCAATAGCCCGTGGCGTCGTCCCAACTGACACCGGTCGCATAGGGGCTGAACATCGAGGTGTCCTCGTGGTCCTCGTGAAAGTCGGAGAATTGCGCCGCCGTGATCTCCGTCTCCGAAATGTAGAAGTCGTGCGTGATCGTTACCGTGTGGACCGGGCGCTCGTCGACGCCTCTGTGGTCGAAGACCGGCGACTGTTTCAGGACCGCGGGATCGGTCGCCCGGTCGTTGCCCATCTGGAAGGTGCCCGCCTTGATCAGGATCATCTTTATCCCGCGCGAATTCACGAAGCTCGCGGGCCGCTCATCCCCGGAGGCCGCGCCGGCGATGGCGGTGAAGGCCAGGAGCAGCACGCGGAGAGACACCGAATTGGCCGGGAGTCGATTCATGGCGCCGTCGGGGCGGATCAGAATCCGTAGGCCAGCGCGCCGCCATCGACGGCGAGTTCGTGGCCGGTGATGTAGGTCGCCGCCGGGCTGAGCAGAAAAAGCACCGCCGCGGCCAGCTCATCGGGCTCGCCGAACCGGTGCAGCGGCATCCGCGCGAGGATCTTCTTGCGGCGGCCGGCGTCCATGACCGCTCGTGTCATCGCGGACGGAAACCAGCCGGGAGCGACGGCGTTGACCAGGATGCCGTCGTCCGCCCACTCCACGGCGAGTCCGCGCATGAGCCCGAGCACCCCCGCTTTGCTCGCGCAATACGGCACGACCTCGGAGAAGCCCAGGTGCGAGGCCATCGAGGTGATGAAGACCATCCGACCCGGATGGCGGGAACGCCGGAGAAATGGGTGCGCCAGTCGCGCCGTTTCCGCCGCCGCGGTGAGGTTGACCGCGTGGATTCGGTCCCAGTCGGCCCGCTGGCCACGCGCAAACGACGCGCGGACCGTGATACCGGCGTTGTTGACCACGAAGTCGATCCCATCCTCCACGCCGATCAGTTTTATCGCCGCCCCGAGAGCCGCGGCGTCGGTCACGTCGAGCGCGTGATGGGTAACCCCCCGGATCTTGCCGCCCGCTTGCGGCCGGCCCGTGCGGCTGAGCGCGTGGACACGTGCGCCGGCCGCTGCGAGGCGTCGCGCGATCGCGAGGCCGAGCCCGGTCGAGCCGCCGGTGACGATACCGGTCGCGCCCTTGAGGGAAAAGAGCTGCTGGTGTGCGCGCATCAAAGGCGGAGTTCGGTGAGGACCGCGGGCTTGAAGCTGAAGCCCCAGCCGGGTTCCGCAGAGGGAAAGGCGCGACCTTGTTCGATGCGAAGCGGCCGGTCGACCAGGCCGTCGACCCAGTCAAACGATTCGACGCCGTGCGCGTCCGGGATGATGCAGCAGAGCGCCGCATCGTATTCCTTGTAGTAGTGCGGCAACACCGGGATGTGGTGCGCTCGTGCCAGCGCCGCGGAATCGAGCCAGCCCTCGACGCCACCGAGCCGCAGGATGTCGGGCTGCCACAGGTCGAGGGCGTTGCGCCGCGCCAACTCACGCAACGGCACAGTGTCGAACTCGCGTTCGCCCATCGCGAGCGCCACGCCGGCATTGGCCCGAAGCGCGGCATAGCCATCGAAATCCGTGTGCTCGAGCGGCTCCTCGAACCAGTCGATGCCGTGCTCGCGGGCACGCCGCGCCAGCGCGAGCGCAGCCGGGTAGTCAAAGCCCTGGTTCGCATCGATCATGATCCGCACGTGCGGCCCGACGGCCTCGCGAACCTTGGCAATGCGCTCGAGATCACGGTCCAGCTCCGGCGACCCAACCTTGAGCTTCACCGCGCCAAAGCCGCGACCGACGTAGCGCTTCGCCTCGTTCACCAGTTCCGCGACCGAATACGACAGCCACCCGCCGCTGCCGTAGGCCGGCACACTGCGGCTGTGCGCTCCGAGCAGCTGCCACACCGGCCGTCCCAAGTGGCGGCCCCAGGCGTCCCACAGCGCAAGATTGACGATGCCGCGGGCCCAGCGCAGGAGCCCCGTGGCGCCGAAATATTCGAAGGCGGCGTCGCACGCGGCGTTGAACGCCCGCGTCTCCCACACCTCGCGTCCCACGGCCAGCGCCCGCACGTCGGCCAGCGCGCCCCGGATCGCCGCCGGGTTGAAATCGAACGCGAGCAGGTAGCCTTCGCCGGTCGTGCCGTCGGCCAGCGTCACGCGCGCCACGATGAAGTTGATCGCCGCGATCCGGTGCGTCGCGTCCGCGATCGGCGCCGACAGCGGGGACGAGGCCGCGAAGAAATCAACGGCAGTGACAACGGTTCGGCTCACGGAAGCACTTTCACCTGTTTCAATCCTTCCCGCCACCAGGCGGCGAGCGGACCCTGCAGCGACTCGAGCGCATACTCTCCGGTGGCGCGGGAGAGGTCGAGGTCGGCGACGAGCACCTCCTCCTGCAACTGCGAGGCTTCCTCCACGATGTTGCCGTCGGGCGCGACAATGCGGCTTTGGCCGTGGGAGCCGGTCTGGAGTCCGTCCGCCGGCGGGTTGGCGTGGACCACGTACACGGTGTTTTCAACCGCGATCGCCTGCACCTGGGCGCGATACGGAACCATCTTGCGCTCCTTCAGGATCATCGCCTCCGAGGAAATGTAGAAGATGACGCGCGCGCCGGCCAGCACGGGCAGTCGGCTCAGCTCGGGAAAACGGCTGTCGTGGCAGACGACCACAGCGGCGCGGGTCGGGCCGATCGAGAACACCGCGGACGGCGCCGAGCCGGGCGTGCATTGCCAGGCCCGATCCTGGCCAACCAGCTGGGCCTTGTCGTAGCGGGTTACGATTTCCCCGTGCGCGTCGATCACCAGCGCACAGTTGTAGAGCTTGCCTTCCCGCAGTTCCGGGATGCCGATGACGGCGGCGATGCCGTGCTCGCGGCAGGCGGCGGCGATGGCCTTTTCCGCCGTCGCGATGTCCTCCGCGGTGAGGGCCTTGATGGCGGCCGCATCATAGCTGGAGACGGCACACTCCGGGATGGCGAGGATCTGCACCTTGCGCGCCGCGCAGTCCGCAAGGAAGCCCTTGATCTTCGCGACATTCGCGCGCCAGTCGGCAACGGAGCGCATCTGGACCGTGGCCACCCGGAGAAAGGGGCCGGGCTTGTCGGAGGGTCCGCCGGCGACTTCCGGGGCGGCGGCGCGAAGCACGGTGGCGGCACCGAGGGCGAGAAGGGAGAGGAATATCGTTTTCATGGGCTAAGGGTGGAACGCCCGGGAGTTTCCCGGGAAGGATTCATTTTCCGGCCGGTTCGATCAGGCGGCCGTAAAGCTCCGGGTGCCGCACCCGGTACGAACTGCGATCGTGGATTCGTCCGTCCAGGACGACGCGTCCGTACATCACCATGTCGCAGGTGTCGCTGCGGGCCTGGTCGGTGATCACGCCCTCGGGATCGGTCACGAAGGCGTTATGCTGGCTCGTATAGATGATGCAGATGCCGTTCTCCAGCGCGCGGGCGCGCATGAGCAGATCCTCGTCCATGGCGTCGCGCTTCTTGCCGTAGGCCGGAACGACGATGAACTGCGCTCCCTTCAGCGCCAGGGTGCGGGCGCTTTCCGACGGCTGGCGGTCGAAGCAGATCAGGATGCCCATGCGGCCGAGCGCGGTGTCGAACACGGGCAGTTCGCCGCCCGCGTCATAGAGTTCGTCCGGCAACGGGTGGGATTTCGAGTAGCGTCCGCCGAGCATACCGTCGGGCTTGAACCACGCGATGGTGTTGTACAAGCCCGTTGGACCGCGCCGCTCGGAGAAGCCAAACAGGATGTGGACCTTCAGCTCGCGCGCGAGGGCCGCGACCTTTTGCAACACGGGACCGTCGATGGTCTCCGTGTAGGCCTGCAGCATCTTCTCCCGCGTCATGCCGGGCCGGAACTTCGGGCTTCCCATGTAACCGTCGAGGTAGCATTCGGGGGTGACGATGAGGCTGGCTCCGTTGGCCGCAGCCTGGCGGGCGAGTTTTTCGAAACGCGCATAGTTGGCCGCCTTGTCGCCGATATCCGGCATGACCTTGAGGGCCGCCACGACGAATGACGTGGCGCCCGGGGCGGCTTGGGCGGGTCGACCGAGCGCCAGCAAGGCCAGCAATGCGGCGAGGGGCCGAAGGACGATGAGACGGTTCATTTCGGGCGTGAAGGTTGCAGTGGGAGTGGACGGAGCCGGTCACTTGCCGGCGGGTTCGAGCAGCCGGCCGTAGAGATCCGTGTGCCGAACTTGGAAGGCGTTCCGGTCGCCGATCCGGTCATCGAGCGTGACCTTCGTGTACAGCATCTCGTCGTCGTTGCTGCGAATCTGGGAGACGATGTTCCCGTCCGGGTCGGCGACGAAGGTGTTGCGCGGGCTCGTGTAGATCACGTAGAGGCCGTTCTCGTAGGCGCGGACACGCAGGAGCACGTCCTCGTCCATTTGGTTGCTCGTCTTGCCGTAGGCGGGCACGACGATGAACTGCGCGCCGCGCAGCGCGAGCACGCGGGCGTTTTCCGGCGGCTGGCGGTCGAAGCAAATCAGCACTCCCATCCGGCCGAGCGCGGTGTCGAAGACCTTCAACTCGTGCCCGGGATCGTAGATCTCCCCACCCGGAACAGTGTGGGTCTTGTAATAGGTGCCGGACAATGAGCCGTCCGGCGCGAACAGCGCGACCGTGTTGTGAGCCTTGTCACCGTCGCGCTCGGTGAAGCCGAAAAGGATGTGGACCTTCAGCTCCTTCGCGAGCGCCGCCACCTTGGTCAGCCAAGGGCCGTCCAGCCGGTCCGCCTCGGCCACCAGCTTTTCGTGCGTGATGCCGGGCGCGATTTTCGGGCTGCCGAGATAGCCATCGAGGTAGCCCTCCGGCGTCACAATGAAGTTCGCGCCCGCGCCCGCCGCGCGGCGTGCCATCGTCTCGAACATGGCATAATTGGCGGCCTTGTCGCCGGTGATGGGCATGACCTTCAGGGTGGCGACCACGAACGACTTCTCGGGTGAGGCCAGGGCGAGAGCGGGAATCGCGCTACAGAGGAGCAGGATGCGGCGGAGCAACATGGGGGCGGCGGGGGTTACGGGGGTTTGGGGCAAAGCCACGTGAGGTCGCAGGAGTATCGGCTTCGTGCGCCCTGAACTCATGTTGAAATAATGAATTTATGGTTTTTCAAGTTTGAAAAAGCGAAGAACGAAAAAAATGACGCTTTCAGCCTTTGCATTTCACAAAACCAACTCTGTGTCGTCGATCTTCCCGTGAAATACTTCACCACAATAGAAATGAACTATTGACCATTTTTGAAATAATATTCCTCTACCAGAAAAGCCGTCCCATGATGCCGCTACCCCGCACGCTGGCCTCGATCCCGATTGGCCCGTCCCTTACGGATTTGACCTGTCCCTTGCGAAAGATCGTCCGGATCTTTTCAGCCTGTCCCTTACGGATGACCCAGCTGGTCCGCATGCGGGCCCTCGTCTTGTCCGTTCCCCTTGCTGGCCTGGCCGCTTCGCCCGAGCCCGTTCCCACCACCTTCGTCTACAAGACGGCCGGCACGCTGGCGATCAAGGCCGACGTGTACCGGCCGGAAAAGGCTCCCGCGCACAGCCCGGTGGTGGTCTACATGCACGGCGGTTCGCTGATCAACGGGAAGCGCGAGTCGGTGCAGCGCTGGGCGCCGCTCGAGGATTTCCTCCACGCGGGCGTGATTGTGGTTTCGATCGACTACCGGCTGGCGCCGGAGACCAAACTGCCGGCAATCATCGAGGACATGGAGGATGCCTTCCGCTGGGTGCGGGAAAAAGGCCCCGCCCTGTTCGGCGTCGACCCGGAGCGGATCGCCGTCGCCGGCACGTCGGCGGGCGGCTATCTCGCCCTCGCCGCCGGCTATCGCATCAAGCCGCGCCCCAAGGTCGTCTATGCCGAGATGAGCTATGCCGACCTGATCGGCGGCTGGCAGATGCGGCCGAGCATTCATCCGCCGCATTACCATGACAGCCATTTGAACGAGGCCGAGGCGTGGCAGCAGGTCTCCGGTCCCCCCATCGCGAATGGCGAGGACCGCCACGGCGATGGCAGCGCTTTCAACGACTTCATCCGCCGCTCCGCCCGGTGGCCCAAGGCGATCTCGGGCTGGGATCCGGTTTCCGAGGCCGACAAGTTCCTGCCCTACCTCCCGCTGCGCAACGTCACCGCGGCATATCCGCCGACGATCATGCTGCACGGCGCGATCGATTCGGACGTGATCCCGCAACAGCCGCTGGCGATGGACAGCGAACTCGAGCGCCACGGCATCGAGCACAAGCTCATCTTCCTGCCCAATGGCGAACATGGTTTCCGCGGCGCCGATCCCGCGGACATCAAGGCCGCCCAGAACGAGGCGGTGGCCTTCGTGCTCGATCGGCTGCGTCCGTACCGCAAGGCTGCGGCCCTGCCCGCCGTCGAGACTTTCACCTACAAGCGCGTAGGCAACCTCGAGATCAAGGCCGACGTCGTCCGCGGCCGCTCCGACGGCCAGCCCGCCCCCGTGGCCGTGTGGATTCACGGCGGCGGACTCATGAGCGGCGAACGCCAGCGCGACTCCGTCCATGAGCGCCGGGTGGCGGACCTGCTCGCAGCCGAAGGCATCACGGTCGTCGCGATCGATTACCGGCTCGCGCCCGAGACCAAGCTCCCCGGCATCGTCAGCGATATCGAGGACGCCTTGCGCTGGGTGCGGACCGACGGCCCACGCCTCTTCGGGGCTGATCCCGCCCATGTCGCCGCCCTCGGTTCCTCCGCCGGCGGTTTCCTCACGCTCGTGGCCGGAGCCCGGGTGCAGCCACGCCTCGCGGCCCTGGTGTCCTTCTGGGGTTACGGCGACATCACCAGCGCGTGGGCGGTGACGCCCAGCACGGCGCCCCGGCACAACAAGATCAAGGCGACCCGCGCCGAGGCTGAGGCGTGCATCGCGCCGTCACCCGTCGCCAATGCCGCCGATCGCGCGCAGCCCATTGGTCCTTACTATCAGTACTGCCGCCGGCATGGGCTCTGGTCGCAGGCCATCAGCGGCTGGGATGCGCACACCGAAGCCGGCAAATTCGCTTCCTACATGCCGGTCCAGAACCTGTCGCCGGATTTTCCGCCGACCCTGCTGATTCATGGCACCGGCGATACCGACGTCCCTGTGGGGCAGTCCGAGGCGCTGACCGCCGGCCTCGCGCGCGAGGGCGTCGAGCATCGCTTCATCCGCGTGCCGGGCGGCGAACACGGCCTCAAGAATTGTGACGAGGAAACCATCGACGCCATGGACCGCGCCGCCGCCGACTTTCTGCGCCAGCATCTCTTGCCGTCCGCAACGACCACGCATACCGGAAATGCACAGCTGCCGCAGGCCGGCGCGCCAACAGTGCAATCGGGAGCGCCCGCCCTCCGCGCGGGCTAAACCTGCACGGAGTACAGGTTCCACCGGTCCCATCAGAAACCGCTCACCCCTTAGCCCTATGAACGACCCCAAACTCAACCGCCGCGATTTCCTGAAATCCTCCGCCGCCGGCGTCCTTGTCGCCGCCGCCGCCCCGGCTGTGACGCGTGCACAGGCTGCCTCCGCGTCCGCAGCGACCGCCGCCCCGGTTTCCAAGTGGGCGTTCCCGCCGATGGAACCGGGCGCGATCTTCCGCTCGGACCTGACCAAGTGCACGCCGGGCGACCGGCTCACGCGGTCGTTCGAGGACGGCCGCTGGCAGATGGTGGATTACGAAACCGAGGAAGGCGTGAAGGGCACGATGGTGTACGCCACGCCGGAGCACGATTGCGGCGAGCTCACCCTGCCCCTCGAGGCCACCGGCCTGTGCAAGATCTACCTCGGCTTCAATTACACCAAGACCGACTACAACACCGATTCCCCGTATGGCCTGATCCAGGTGAAGCTCGACCACGAGCCCGCCTTTCGGCGCGTCGCCATGGAGGACGGCGTGGCCAACGAGCACGGCGACCTCAAGGTCGGGGTCAGCAATTTCAACCACAAGTCGATCCAGGAGGCGTATTGGCAGACCGCCGATGTGACGGGCCGCCGGCTCGTCTTCCGCCAGCCGGATGCGCCCTACAACAACGAGCACCACTGGCCGATCTCAAATCTGTCGTATGTGAAGCTCGTGCCGGTCACGGCCGACGGGGAACGCGCCTGGCGCGCCGCGCAACCGACGCCCGACACCCGCCGCGGCGCCATGCTCTTTTGCACCGGCCAGTTCACCGGGCACACCTCAGGCACCTACACCTTCCGGCCGCCCGACCTGCAGTGGTACCGCAACGAGTTCGCGCCCTACGCGGATTCCGACATCGGCATCCTCGTGTTCGAGGCCATGCGCGGCAACTTCTGCCTGTTCGACACCAAACTCGGCTACATGGGGCCGTACGACAAACCCTGGCGCGACGAACCCGTCGAGCCGCTGTCCGCGTTCACGCAGGTGGCGCACGAGAATGGCGTCAAGCTCTTCGCTTCGCAGCGGATGATCGGGATTCAATACCCGATGAACCGCGCGCCCATCGCCCGGGCCGACAACGCCCGGCAGCACCCCGAGTGGGCCAAGCGCGATCGGGATGGCCGGCCGCTCACCTCCCTCAGCCTCGCCTATCCCGGCGTGCGGGCCCATTGGATCGGCCTGCTGCGCGAGGCGCTCGCGCGCGGCATCGATGGCGTGCAATTGCACCTGAACCGCTCGACGCCGTTCGTGTTCTACGAGGAGCCCACCGTGCAGTCGTTCATCGCGAAGCACGGCGTCGACCCGCGCCGGCTGCCGGAGAACGACCCGCGCTGGCAGCGCCACTGCGCCGGAATCGTCACGGACTACCTCCGCGAGGTGAAGGCCCTTGTCGACGAGAAGCCCGGCCGCTCGCTGGCCATCACGCTCTACGCCCAGCCGCACAAGTACGACGACGATCCTTCGCCGTTTCATCCGCTGCGCTATGCCTGCGACGTCGACACGTGGATCCGCGACCGGATCGTCGACTACCTCATGCCCGACCCATTCACGCCGGTGGAGTTCATCCGTGGCTGGCGGGCTCTCGGCGGCGATCGCCTGCATATCTGGCCCGGCTTGATGCCGCGCACGCAGCTGCCGGCCAGTTACGCGAAACTGATGAAGAAATACTATGACGCCGGCGCGGACGGCTTCTCCACCTGGGATGGCGAACGCCGCGCCGCCCGCCTGAGCGAGTGGGCCGCCGTGCAGCGCCTCGGCCACCGCGACCAGCTCGACCGCCTGGCCGCCGAGGGCCCGTCACTCTATCGCCGCGTGCCGCTGAAGGTCCTCGCCGGCTACGGTGCCCGCGACGCCTTTCACGATGGTTGAGTCGACCCACCATGAATGAGTCCCGGTTGAATCGGCGGTCGTTCCTGAAGACCTCCGCGGCGGGCGTCCTCGCCGCCGCGGTGCCGACGGCCATGCCGCGCCTGGAAGCCGCGGCCCCGGCCGCCGCGCCGGCCGCCCCCGTCGCCCCGTGGGGCTTCCCGCCGATGGAGCCGGGAGCGATTTTCCGCTCGGACCTCACGAAATGCACGCCGGCCGCCCGGCTCACGCGAACGTTCGAGGACGGTCGCTGGCAAATGGTGGATTACGAAACCGAAGAGGGCGTGAAGGGCACGATGGCGTGCGCAACGCCGGAGCACGACTGCGGCGAGCTCACGTTGCCGCTCGAGGCGAACGGCCCGTGCCGGATTTACCTCGGGATTAACTACAGCAAGACGAGCTACGATGCCGGGAGCATCCAGGTGAAGCTCGACCATGAGCCGGCATTCCGTCGCGTCGTGATGGAAGGTGGCGTGGCCAATGAGCACGGCGACCTCAAGGTCGGCGTGAATAATTTCAACCACAAGTCGATCCAGGAGGCCTACTGGAAGACGGCCGACGTGACCGGGCGGTCGCTCGTGTTCAAACAACCGGATGCCCCCTACCGGGGCGAGGACCGCCGGCCCATCTCGAACCTTTCCTACGTGAAGCTGGTGCCGTTGTCTCCCGACCAGGAGCGGTCCTGGCAGGCAACCCAGCCAACACCGAAGACGCGCCGGGTCGCGATGCTCTATTGCACCGCCGAGTTTACCGGGTCGACGGCCGGTGGCGGAACGTTTCATCCGACGGACCTGCAATGGTTCCGCAATGAATTCGCGCCCTATGCCGATTCCGACATCGGCATCCTGTCGTTTGAGGCCATGCGCGGAAATTTCTGCCTGTTCCGGACCAAGCTCGGCTTCGTGGGCACGGACGACAACCGCTGGCGCGATGAGTGGGTGGAGCCGCTGGCCGCCTTCACCCGGCTCGCGCACGAGAACGGCATCAAGCTCTTCGCTTCGCAGCGGATGATCGGCGTCCAGTATCCCATGAACCGCGCGCCCATCGCGCGGGCCGACAACGTCCGCGCTCACCCGGAATGGTCCAAGCGCGACCGCGAGGGCCGCCCGCTCACGACGCTCAGCCTCGCCTACCCCGGCGTCCGGGCCCACTGGATCGGCCTGCTCCGAGAGGCGCTCGAACGCGGCATC
This sequence comes from Lacunisphaera sp., assembly GCA_035549095.1. Lineage (GTDB taxonomy): Bacteria > Verrucomicrobiota > Verrucomicrobiia > Opitutales > Opitutaceae > Lacunisphaera. The sequence goes on from DASZRV010000040.1 coordinate 18,360, forward strand.
GACGGCGTGCAGCTGCACCTCAACCGCTCCACGCCCTTCGTTTTCTACGAGGAGCCAACCGTGCAGTTGTTCATTGCGAAACACGGGATCGACCCGCGCAGGCTGCCGGAGAACGACCCGCGCTGGCAGCGCCACTGCGCCGGAATCGTCACGGACTACCTCCGCGAGGTGAAGGCCCTTGTCGACGAGAAGCCCGGCCGCTCACTGGCCATCACGCTCTACGCCCAGCCGCACAAGTACGACGACGATCCTTCGCCGTTTCATCCGCTGCACTATGCCTGCGACGTCGACACGTGGATCCGCGACCGGATCGTCGACTACCTCATGCCCGACCCGAACACGCCGCTGGACTTCATCCGGAGCTGGCGCGCGCTTGGCGGTGACCGCCTGCACATCTGGCCCGGCCTGATGCCGCGCCAGCAGCTGCCGGCGAACTATGCCAGGCTCGCCGGGACATATTACGAGGCGGGCGCCGACGGGTTTTCCACCTGGGACGGCGAAGGCCGTTCCGCGCGCATCAGCGAATGGAACGCGGTGCAACGACTCGGCCACCGCGACCAGCTTGATCGTCTCGTGGTCGAGGCTCCTTCGTTTTACCGCCGCGTGCCGCTGACCACGCTCGGCGGTTACTCCGTCCGGGAGAGCTTTCACGATGGCTGAGCACCCGGCGAAGATGGCGCGAAGCGCCGGCGTATGCCGGGTTGCGGAGTTTCTCCGCACCCGCCCTCTCCCTCCACCCTCAACCCGCTGCACCATGAACAAGGCCCCCTTCCTGGTTATTCCCACTCTCACGCTGCTCGCGCTCGCGCAGGCCGGCACGGAGAAGCAGACCCAGTTGCCGGACAACTCCGAGGGCGAGTACGCGCCGCCCGACGCCTACCTCAACGGCAGCAAGCATCCGTACTACGGCTCTGAAAATGCGTGGGAAATCGCCACGGCGGGGGCGTTGGAAAGCCGGTTCTTTGCCCGCGACGCCGCGACCGAATACATGCGCCGCGGACAAAAAGCCCTCCTGGAAATCATCGCGGGACGCCCGGAGCAGGCGGAAGCCTATTGCCGGCAATTGCTCCAGCGGGACACCGAGGACCTGGAGGCCAGATTCAACCTCACCGTGGCGCTCACCCGCCAGCACCGCGTTGCCGAAGCGATGACCGAGGTGAAAGCGGCCGTCGACTTTGGTCTCCCGCTGGGCCGATTCCTCGCCGGTCCGCGGGAACTGCTCAAGCCCCTGGTCGAATCGCCGGAATTCCAGGCATATGCCACGCCCTTTCATCTGGAAATCATCCAGGGACCCATGTTGGGACGCGTGACCGACGGCGGCGCAAGCTTCTGGGTGCGCACCGCGCACGCGGTCAGCCTGCGCGTGGCGGTCAGCGAACACGATGACCTGACCGACCCGGTGGTGTCCCCGGTGGTCCGGAGTGATCCCGCCCTCGACTACACCGCGATTGCCACGGTGTCCGGACTCCGGCCGGGCACGTTGTACTATTATCGCGTGCTCGTGGACGGTGCGCCGGCGGAAAAGGCCGCGCCGCTGTCCTTCCACACCTATCCGTTGGCGGACCGGCCGGCCTCGTTCCAGGTGGTCTTCGGTGGCGGCGCCGGTTACACGCCGTGGCACGAACGCATCTGGGATGTGATCCGCCTGCACCAGCCGGCGGCGTTCCTGTGGCTGGGCGACAACGTCTACATCGACACCCCGCTCGAGCCGGATGACATCCGGTATTGTTATTACCAGCGGCAAGCACGACCCGAGTTCCGCCGGATGGTTTCCGCGACCAGCAACTACGCGATGTGGGACGACCATGACGTGTCCACCGACGACTGCTGGATGGGCCCGTACAAGGACAAGCCGGCCTGGAAGATGCCGATGCTCGACTACTTCAAGGAGCAGTGGGTCAACCCGTATTACGGCAGCGACGAATGGCCGGCCTGCTGGTTCAATTTCAAGATCGCCGACGTCGAGTTCTTCATGCTCGACGGCCGCTTCTATCGCACGAATCCGTTCGACTCCAACCCCACGATGCTCGGCCCGGTGCAGAAAGCCTGGCTGCTGCGCGGCCTCGAGCAATCGAAGGCCACCTTCAAGGTCATCGTTTCGGGCGTGCCGTGGGCCTATGATTCCAAGCCGGGCGTCCGCGACACCTGGAATGGCTTCCAGGAGGAAAGGACCGAGATCTTCGACTTCCTCGCCGCCCATCAGATCGATGGCGTTGTGCTGGTCTCCGGCGATCGTCACCGCACCGACATCCGGAAGATCACGCGGCCGAATGGTTACACGCTCTACGATTGGGAGAATTGCCGTTTGACCAACGAAATCGTCCATGCCGTCGAACCCGGCGCCCTGGTTGGCTACAACGACAAGCAGACCTTCGGGCTGCTCTCGTTCGACACCAGGGCCGCCGATCCGGCCGTCACGTTCACCGCCTACAGCATCGACGATGAAAAAGTCTTCGCGATGACGCTCCACCGGAGCGAGCTGAGCGACAAGCAGCGCCCGTGACTGCCGCCGCCCTCGAATTTTGTGGTCCGCGTGATTCGCACACGCGCGCCGCGCGCTGAATCAACTCTCGATCCTCATGCCCACCGTCACCCCGATCCCGTCCCCAACGGTCCGTCGTTCGTTGGCCCACCTGGGCCTGCTGGCCGCCCTCGCCCTGCCCTCGGCGCTGTTCTCCGCCGATTCGCCGGGCGTCGACGCGCACACCGTCGCCCTGTGGCTTTTCGACGAGCCAACCTACCCCAACATGGTCCTCACCGACGCCAGCCACCACGGCTACGACCTCCGGCTCCAGGCGGCATACGACGACTGGTACGTGCGCACCGAGGGCAAGGGCGAGCCGCCGGCGGAACCGCTGCACGTCGCTGGCAAGTACGGCCTCCTGCCCGGGAAATTCGGCCACGCGCTCTACGTGCCGGATCCCGCCGTCGCCCGCGTGCTCTGGCCCGACAATCGCCAGCGTTATTCCTCGGTCTCGTTGCTCGGCCAGGGCAGTCAGGTTCCCGAACGCTTCAACCTCGGCTACTTCGATTGGACCATCGAATGCTGGTTCCGAGCCGAAGGCCCGCAGCCCGTGGCGGGAACGTTATTCGAATTGCGCAACGAGCAGGATTATCCGCGCGGCCTGCCGATGGAGGATCGCCTGCAGCTCGAGCCCGGGCGCAACGCCTTCACCCTGCTCTGCCACACGACCAATCCACCGATCCACGATTCCCTCAGCTCGGCCAACCCGCGGTCTTACTCATTCGCGCTTTCGATCCCGACCGATGCCGCGCGCCTGAATGACGGCGCCTGGCATCATCTCGCGTTCTGCTACACCGCGGAGGAACGGCAACTTCACCATTATGTTGACGGCCACCTGCAAGCGTTGCCGGCCAAAGGCGGCTTCCTGCCCATGCTCGGTGTCCTGAAACATTTCAGCCTCGGGGCGAATGTCCATGGATTGATCGACGAATACCGCATCTCCGACGTGAACCGTTACCCCGGCGAATTCACGCCGCCCGCGGGCTTTTCGCGGAACTATGGTCCCGATCCGCGGCCGGCCAACCGGCCCGACGGCCCGGCGCTGCTCTTCGCCGCCGGCCGCGATTCTTCCACCCCCTTCGCCCTCGGCTCGCGCAAACACGTCCTGATCGACGGCGCCTTGCTCGCATCGACGGACAACCTGGCCTTCCGCGTCCACCCGCCCGAGTCGCACCAGGAAACGGACCTCCGCAATACCGAGGCGTGGGAACCGACGCCGCGCATGGGTTCGACCATTCCGGATGTCTGCAGCATCTGGGACGACGGCGACCGGCTCGGCATGCTCTACACGAACAGCGGCATGTGGGGCGGCAAGGCCCACGCGATCTGCTACGCCACCTCGCGCGATGGCCTGCACTGGGACAAGCCCGCGCTCGGCCTTTACCCGTGGGAGGGCGAGCGCAACACCAACATCGTCATCGCCGATGCCGGCCAGGGCTCCATCATTCGCGACCCGAATCCCGCCACGCTGCCGCAGGAGCGCTACAAGTACCTCTCGTGGTCCTACTATCGCGGCTACTATCTCTACACCTCGCCCGACGGGATCCATTTCGAGCGCAATGAAACGACCGCCCTCCCCTTCGACACCGATGGCAGCACCTCGTTCTTCTGGGACGACCAGCAGGGCTTCTACCAGGCTTACTTTCGTTGCGTGACCGATGATGGCAAGGGTCAGCGCCGCGCCGGGCACCTCGAGATCGCCGACATTTTCAAGCCCTTTCCGTTCACGCCGGTGTCGCGGCCGTTCATCGACGACATGATCCTGGCCCGGCCGGCTCGCGGCGAGATGCCGATCATCGACACCGGCGGCCAGGTCTACCGCTTCAAGGCGCACAAGTATGCCTGGGCGCCCGATGTATACGTGGCGTTTCCCTGGCGCTATCTCGCCAAGAGCAACATCCGCCCCGGCAGCTTCATGATGGTCAGCCGCGATGGCACGAACTGGACGCGATACGAAGACCCCTACTACTTCCCCGGCGGCTGGGAGCTCGACGGGCGCACCGTGCTCGAGGCCCTGATGGAACACGGCATGGTGCGACGCGGCGCCGAGATCTGGCAGTACGGCACCGTCCGCTTCACCGAGCATGGCGGCGCGCTCTACGGCGGCGTCGAGCACGAGGGCGGCATCCACGATCGCCTGCTTCGGCTCGTGCAACGGCTCGACGGTTTCGTGGCCGCAACCCCGGCCGATCCCGCGCGCGGCGCCGCCACGCTTGTGACCAAGCCGCTGACCTTCACCGGCGATCATCTCGAGCTGAACCTCGACGCCTCCGGCGGCTCGGCCCGCGTGGAGCTGCAGGATGCGGACGGCCGCCCGCTGCCGGGCTTCGCCCTGGCCGACAGCATTCCGCTGCGCGAGAATGGCGTCGCGCTGCGCGCCGCGTGGCGGTCCCAACCCGACCTCGGGGCCCTCGCCGGCCGGACCGTGCGCCTGAAGGTTGAACTCACCGGCGCGAAGCTCTTCGCATTCCAATTCCGTTGAAGCCGCGCCCCGCCGTTCCGGCATGAACTCACTATCCCAGGTCCACGTCTTTTGCGCGCGGCCGTTTCCGCCCGCGCAACTCGAGCGTCTCCGCGCCGTCTCGCCCCGCCTCGTCATCCGGCAACTCGCCGTCCGCAACCGGACCGAGCTCGAGGCGGTGCTGACGCCGGAGATCGAGGTGCTCTTCTCCGTCTTCCCGCCGGTGACGGTCGCAAAGGTCCCGCAGCTTCGCTGGTTCCAGTGCCGCAGTGCAGGCATGAACGCGGTGATCGACACGCCGCTCTGGCACGCGGCGCACATCGTGCTCACCAATGCCAGCGGCGTCCATGCGGTCACGATGGGCGAATACACCTTGGGCATGATGATCGCGCTCGCGCGCGACTTCCTCGGCTTCCTGTCCTTCCAGCGCCGCGCCACCTGGCCGATGCAGCCGAAGAATCACCACGCGCAGTTTCCCGGACGGGAGCTGCGCGGTGCCACCGTCCTTATCGTCGGCTACGGCAGCATCGGCCGTGAGATCGGGCGACAGTGCGCCGCCCTCGGCTTGCGCGTGCTCGCCGTCAAACGCGATCCGTCGCGGCGGGTCGACCCCGGCTTCGCGGTGCCCGGCACTGGCGACCCCGCTGGCACGATCCCGGAGCGCATCGTCGGCCCCGGTGAGCTTGCCGCGGTCCTGCCGGAAGCGGAATACGTCGTCGTCACCACGGCGCTGACCCCGGCCAACCGCGGATTGCTCGGCGAAGCCGAACTCCGGCGCATGCGCCCCGATGCCTTCCTGATCAATGTCGCCCGCGGCGGCGTGGTCGATGAGACCGCGCTCGTCCGGGCGCTGCGCGAACGCTGGATTGCCGGCGCCGCGCTCGACGTATTCGCCACCGAGCCGCTGCCGCCCGACAGCCCGTTTTGGGGCATGGAAAATGTCATCGTCTCGCCCCACGTGTCGGGCGTCACGCCGCGGTACGATGAGCATGTCTGCACCCTGTTTGCCGAGAACCTGCGGCGTTACCTCGCCGGGGAGCCGCTGCTGAACCTCGTCGACCGCGCCCTCGGCTATTGAGGCCCGCCCTCACGCCCGGATCCTTTCCATGAAGATAACCAAGATCGAAACCCGCATCCTCGAAATCGACGCCTCCGCCTGGTACAAGGGCAAGCCGCTCCCGACCGGCGAATGGAACGTGTGGCCGTTCCCGCTGCTCACGCTCGTCACCGACGAGGGCATCAGGGGCTACAGCATGTCCTACGGCAAACAGAACGAAGCCCGGGCCATCGTGTGCCTCATCGAGGACTTCTTCGCCCCGCGCCTCCTCGGGCAGGACCTGAATGATTGGCCCAAGGCGTGGGCGGCGCTGAAAATGAAGCTGCGCGACCTGCGCAACGTCACCGAGGCCATGCTCGGGATGATCGACGTCGCCGTGTGGGACATTCTCGGCAAGGCCCGCGGCCAGTCCGTCGCGCAAATGCTCGGCGTGAAACGCCGCCGCATCCCCGGCTACCAAACCTCGACCCGCTTCTTCGATTCGATCGACGACTTCGGCCGCGAGGCCCAGGCGGTGAAGGCCGCCGGCTACCACGGCTACAAGCTGCACATTTGGGCCGGGCCGAAGCACGACATTCCCGTGCTCGAAACGGTGCGGGCGGCCGTCGGGCCGGATTTCCCGCTGATGATCGACGCCACGTCGCGCTACACTTTCGACGAGGCCCTCGAAATCGGGCACGTCCTCGATCGCCTGAATTTCACCTGGTACGAGGAACCCATTCACGACGATCACGTGGCCGGACTGCGGGAGCTGACGGCCCGGCTCAAGACGCCGCTGCTTTGCGCCGAGAGCGTCGACCTCGACCGGCTGCCGCTCTATCTTGATCGCTCGGTGTGCGCCATGGTCCGTGGCGACTGCCACATCAAGGCCGGCATCACGGGCCTCGCGCGCGCCATGCGCCTGGCGGCCGAGAAGGGCTTCAACCTCGAGATTCATGCCGCGGCCACGCCGCTGCTCGACGTCGGCAACCTGCATGTGGCCGCCGCTTTTCCGAACAGCCGGTTCCTCGAGGTGTTCCCGCTGTACTTCCCGATTTTCAAGCACAACCCCTACGCAATCGACCGGGAGGGATTTCTCACGGTGCCGGACGGGCCGGGCTTGGGCGTCGAACTCGACCACGATTGGATAGAGAATGGCACGAAGAAGCTGGTCGCCTTTGCCCGGTGACCCCCAGCGGTCCAACCCTGCCTCGGTTCCCGCGGCGTCGCGCTTGGCCGATCGTCGCCGCACTCGCGGCGGCGGTCGGGCTCGGCGCGAAGACGCTCGACCTCGCCACGGCCACCATCCCGGAGCTGCAAGAGGCCTATGCCGGCGGGTTGACGGCCGAGCGGGTCGTGCAGGTTTATCTCCAGCGCATCGCCGCCTATGACCAGGCCGGGCCGCGGCTCAACGCCATCCTTTGCCTGAATCCGCGGGCGCTCGACGAGGCGCGGGCGCTCGACGCCGAGCGTCGCGCGCACGGACCACGCTCGTTGCTGCACGGCGTGCCGCTGCTAGTGAAGGACAACATCGATACCGCTGACCTCCCGACGACGGGTGGTGCACGAGCGTTGGCGGGCACGTACCCCGCGGCGGATGCCATGGTCGTCGCGCGGCTGCGCGCGGCCGGCGCGATCATCCTGGCGAAGACCAACCTCGACGAATTCGCGCGCGGCGCCACGGGCACCAGTTCCCTCGGCGGCCAGACGCTCAATCCGTACAATGCTGCAAAGATCCCCGGCGGATCCTCGGCGGGCACCGCCGTGGGCGTTGCGGCGTTGTTTGGCTGGGCCGGGTTGGGCACCGAGACCGGATCGTCCATCCGCAATCCGGCCACGAAAAACGACCTCGTCGGCTTCTGCCCGGGCGAAGGCCTCGTTTCACGGCGCGGTCTCATCCCGCAGTCACCCATCTTCGATCGCGCCGGCGTCATCGCACGCAATGTCACCGACGCCGCGATCCTCATGGGTGCCATCGCCGGCGCCGATCCCGCGGATCTCTTCACGCTCGCGAGCCTCGGCCACACGTCCGCGACCGGCTACCGCGACGCCCTCCAACCCGGCGGCCTGAAAGGCGCGCGCATCGGCGTGTTGCGCCAGCTCTTCGGAGGCGAACCGGAGGATGCGCCGGCGGTCGCCTTGATCGATGCCGCGATTGCGCGCGTGCAGGCGGAGGGCGCGGTCGTGGTCGACCCGGCGCCGACCGGCGTGGATCTCTGGCAGCGCGTTCGTGATGTCTCGAGCGGGGACGGCGGGGATAGTCGCATCGGGCTTGAGTATTACTTTTCCACCCGCGGCCGGGAGTTTCCGATCAAGACGCTCTCCGACCTGCTCGCTTCCGGCGGCATCCTCGGCCGCCTCCGGTCAAAATATGAACGCGACCTGCAGGCGCCGGATCCCGCCACCAGTCCGGCGTACCGCGCCAACTACGAGGCGCGGTTGGCGTTGCGCCAATTCGTTGTCGACCTGATGAACCGGGAGAAGCTCGACGCGCTCGTCTATCCGCACGAGACGAAGCCCGCCCGCAGCCTTGCCGAGGAGGTGCCGGACGGGGGCGCGTCTCCCGGCCTGCCTGATCCCCGCCGCGCCGGCCGCGGCAACACGATCAGTTCCGCCACCGGATTGCCGACGCTGGTCGTGCCGGCGGGGTTCAATCGTGACGGCGTGGGCGTGGGGCTTGAAATCCTCGGCCGGCCGTTCGCCGAGGAAGCCATTATTCGTCTCGCTTTTGCGTACGAGCATGCGTCGCCACCGCGGCAGCTGCCGCCGCTCACGCCGCTCCTCGGCAGCGAGCGGCTCGCCTATTGACCCGGGCGAAACCTGCACCACACCCAGTTCACTCCCACCCCGAAAGGGAACCCCCTTCCCGACGACGGGCGATCTCTTCAGCGGCGGTCGGCGGCGAGCAGGCCATCAAGCGAATCCCGCGCCTCGAGGTATAGCTTCCGGATCCCAGCGTGCTCCGCATCGCTGCCAAAGGTACCGTAGTCATCGATGGTCTGCAGGGCCGTGTCCACGCGGCCGCGCAGCACCGCGACCGCCGCCCGGTCGCACACGGGACGGCCACCCACCGATACATACACCGGGCTCGTGTGCGCGAAGATCGCCTTGCCCAGTGCATTAATGCCGCGTCCGGCGTATCTGGAACGGATTTCGTACGGCTCGATCGGTTCGATCCGCAGTGCGAACCAGCCGGACTGCGCGACCGGCGCATCGACCTCGAGGTCCGCCTCGAAGTGGCCGCCAACCGACCGGCTGGGCACTTCGCGCACGATGCGGCCATCCTGCACGAGTTGCAGCCGGACGAAGTCGGAGCGGCCGATCGCGCGGCCCCGCACCTTTATCGATCCGGCCGACTCCAGTTTGATCGTGCCGCCCGAAGGCTCCCCGCCCGCCTTAAATTCGAGAAAGGGCTCGTTGGTGATGTAAGTGCGACCCTCGGTAAGTTCATGCAGGAACGTCTTGCTCGTGAAGCTCTGCGCCGATGTCTCGTAGACCCGGTTGAAATCGGTGATGCCCCAGTCGGTGCCAGTCGAGAATGGAACCTTCAGCCCGGCGTTCAAATACGGGTAATAAACCGTGTCGAACGTCCCCTCGTTGCCGCCATCGTAGATGTTCTGGGCGTCAACCACACCCGCCACCCAGTCCGGCACGGCCTCAAGGCCCATCGTGCCATGACACCAGACGATGCCCGCGCCCTGCTGGCGCCCGTCGAGGATGCCGGCGCGCAGCGGCACGCCGTCAGTCGCCGCGGGGTCGCTGGAGAGTCCGGGACCAACGCTGGCCTGCATGCTCCGCTTCACCAAGTCGAGCAGCAGCACGTGTCCGTAAGTCATGCTCGAGCGCGACGAATCGAGCGGATACAGCTTCGTTTCCCGCGACTGGGCACGCGCAACTGCTGACGGGTCGGCAATCCGCTTCCCGCCGTGGCGGAGCTCCACGCCATTGGTGAACCGGGTGACGCCCTCCGAAAGGCGCGTAAAGTCGTCATCGGTGTATTCGTTTGACGCGATCTCCGCACCGGGCGCGGTCAGGTAGGAGACGTATACGAGGTCGAGTCCGTCCGATGCCCCGACCGTCTTGAGGTACGCGTCGGCTTCCGCGCGGTCGCCCAGGTCGACGCCCATTTTCTTCCCCGAGTGCAGCAGCAAATGGAGGTGGGTGTTGGCGCTGTGGAGCTGTTCCGCCGCCGTATCGTAGAACCGCACCAGCGACAGCACGACTTCCGGCGCGTCCTGCGGCCGGCACTCGACCGTCTCGCGCGCCACTTCGGTGTCGATCCCGTGAATCGCCTCGATCTGGTAGCGGCCCGGCGGCACCTTCAGTTCTGCGACGGCCGGCATGGAGAACCATCCTGCCGGTCGCTCGAACAACCCCGCCAGCATCATCGGCGCCCCGCCATCCAACGGCGTCAGTCGCACCAGCCCGCCAATCGGCTCGTGTGAGCGGGAGTCCTGAAGTCGCACGTGCAATCGGCAGGTGTCGGCGGCTGCCTGCGCCGGACTCGCCGCCTGCGGCCCCGCTTCAGCCAGCGCCTGCGCCTCACCCGCGGTGGGCAGGGTCTGTTCATGGGCGGGCGCGGTGACGGCCAGCATCCCGCCGGCCAGCCACACGAACCCGCGGACGATATTCGGCAGGAATGTCCGGGAGTTTTTCATGGCAAGGTGGATTCAGGGAATTGGCGGCGCCGTCACGCGGCCAATGATGATCTCTCTCGTGCGCTTGAGGATCATGCAGATCTCACCCGGCCGCACCGGATCCCAGCTGAATGCCTGGCCTTCCGCCGGCACCGGAAACGTGGCGCTCCACGCCATCTGGGCGCCCTCGGTCGGAAAATCGAGCACGTACAGCTCCGTGTTGTCATGTCCCGTGGCAAAGAGACGACCGCCGGGACCCATGGCGCCGCCGGAGATGCTGTAGCCGCGCTCGCCCAGCGCGGCCATGAGGTTCGGTGGAAAACCCCAGCCGCCGGTCTCGCGCCAGTCGTCGTCGTACTCGACCAGCCGTGTCCATTCCGGACCGCGGCCAGGTTCGCCGCCTTTCTTCGCATAGTGGACAAAGCACGCGATCCAATGGCCGTTGCGCCGATCGAGCCAGGTTAGCGAACCGTCGGTCCGGCCGAAGCTGTGGCTGCCCACATGCCGCAGATCCTTTGTGTCCCAGATTTCGACCGAGCTGAACATCGGTACGCCGGGATAATTCGAGTGCGCGCAGTAAAGCCGCCCTTGATACACGATCCCGGCGTTGAGGTGGATGATGGGGCCATCCGCCGGTCCTTCCCAGGCGGCGACCCGCGCACCGGTGTCGGCACGGTATTTGCCGATCCCGTGGTTGGTGATGGCGTACAGAAATGTGCCATCGGTGGCGACGCCCTGCCGCGCCTCGGGCGCCGGGATCCGCCGGAGTTCGGTGAACGACCATCCTGCCGCGCCGGGCGGTGGTTTCGGCGCCGGCGGCGTGTCTGCGGCCAACGCCGCCAGCGGGCCGATCAGTGACAGAACGATGCGCGCGAGCTTCATGCGGATAATCACTTGGGGGGCTCCGGTTGGAGGAACGGCGCCACCTCGGCACGGATGCGGGCCAGCGCCGCCTGCACCTCCGGCTGCCGTAGGAAATCGTGCGCCAGGCGCTCGCCGAGAATCCGGCCGGCGGCGATGTCGGTCGGATAATGCACGCCGGCGACGATCCGCGACCAGGCCACCAGCTGCGCCCGTTCGTTCAGCGCGGGGCGTTTCTCGGGAAAAATCTCGCTGAGCAGGCCGGACCACAGGTATGCCTGCGTGGCATGCCCGCTCGGGTACGATCCGCTCACCGGCAGCTCGATGCAGGGCCGAATGCGTGCGTCCAGCAACGGTGGCCGCGGCCGGCTCCAGAGCTTCTTACCTTGGGAGCTGATCGCAAATCGGTCGGCCTCGACCTGCGCAAAGAACGCCGCGGTCTCCGGCAGGTTGCGGGCGCTGAACCATGAGCCGAGCACCGCATCGTATTGGAAAATGTCGTCGACGGCGAAGTATGCCGCGACGGCGGCCTGCTCCGGGGTGCGTCGCTGCTGCACCTGGTAGACGGTTTCGATGTCGGCCATCGTCGCGAGCGAATCCACCGCCGGCGCCGCCGGGATGATGGTTGCGACGTCATAGTCGGCCGCGCGCAGGTAACGGCCGGCCTCGGCCGCCACCAGGGCCGCGGGCAGAACGAAGAGGAGCAGGCACGGCAGGAAGCGACGTAATATTTTCATGGTCGGGTCAAAACGGTGCGGTCGCCCACCTTACGGCACGACGCCGGGAAAAACATAAGCCTGGAGGAGCACGAGCAGGCCGACGAGAGCCGCCAGGACCAGGCTGTGCCAGAACACCGACCGCAGGATCGTGCCCTCCTGGCCTTGCTGGCCGGTCGCCACGCCCGCGACCACGATGCTCTGCGCATCGATCATCTTGCCCATCACGCCGCCGGTGCTGTTCGATGCCGCTGCCAGCAAGGGCGGAATGCCCACCTGCTGCGCGGTCACCTGCTGCAGGTTGCCGAAGAGCACGTTCGAGGCCGTGTCGCTGCCGGTGAGCGCGACGCCGAGCCAGCCCAACACCGGCGAGAAAAACGGGAACAGCGCGCCGGAGCTGGCGAACGCCAGCCCGAGCGTCGAGTCGAGGCCGCCGTAGCGCGAGGTGAACGCCAGGGCCAGCATGCAGGAGATCGTCAGCAGCGACAGCCGCACGCGCCAGATCGTACGCAGGTAGGTGCTGGCGAGTTGCGCCGGCCCGAGGCCGAGCAGGAGTCCCGCGAGGAGGGCCGAGAGCAATGGCGCCGTGCCGGTCGCGGACAGCAGGTTCAGCGTGTACAGCGCGGCCTCCGGCTTGAATTCGGTCACCAACGGCGGCGCCTTGAGCACGACATTGTGCAGCGCGGGAATTGCGATGGTCGTTTCCCAAACGCCCTTGAGCGCCGCCTTTGTCACCGGCAGTGCCCAGACGAGGACGACGAGGGTCAGGATCAGCCAGGGCGACCAGGCGCGAAAAACCGCCCGCCCCGTCGGGCCGCCGGCGCGCGGGTCCGGCGCTCCGGCCGCGTCCTCCTCCGGGAAGCGCCACAGTGTCCGCGGCTGCCAGAAGCGCAGCAGCAACAGCAGGGCTCCCAGGCCCGCCAGCGCGCTGGCGGGAGCTGCGAGCCATGGCCCGTGAAAATTGCTCACCAGCGCCTGCACCACTGAAAAGACGAGGCCCGCGGTCAGGCACGCCGGCCAGACTTCGCGCATCGCGCGCCAGCCGGCAAGCGCCGCGATCAGCCAAAACGGAATGATCAGGCTGAAGATCGGCAGCTGCCGGCCCACCATCGCGCTCAACCCCGCCAGCGGCAGCCCGGTGACCTGCGCCAGCGAAATGATGGGGATGCCGAGCGAGCCGAATGCGACCGGCGCCGTGTTGCCGATCAGCGAGAGCGCCGCCGCCTGCAGCGGGCGGAAGCCGATGCCGATGAGCATGGCGGCGGAAATCGCCACCGGCGCGCCGAAGCCGGCCGCGCCCTCGATGAAGGCCCCGAAACAAAATGCGATCAGCAGCACCTGGATCCGGCGATCAGCCGAAAGGCCGGCGATCGACTGTTTCATGATCTCGAACTGCCCGGTCCGCACCGCGATGTCGTAGAGAAAAATGACATTCAGGATGATCCAGCCGATCGGCAGCAGGCCGTAGAGCGCCCCATATCCGGCCGCGGCCAACGCCAGGCGCGCCGGCATGTGGTAGATCGCGATCGCCACCACCAGCACCGTGGCCAGCCCCGCCAGCGCTGCCCGGTGCGCCCGCACGTGGAAGAAGGCCAGGAGGCAAAGCAGCACGACGGCCGGAGCCCCCGCGAACACCGCGGAGGCCGCGAGGCTGTGGCCCACCGGGGTGTAGTTCTGGGTCCAGGTCATGAAATGGTGAGGATGAGAACGGTGGAAGCTGCCCTTCGCTCCGGTGGGTTCGGCTGGGGTCGTGGCCCGATCGACCCCATCGCCGACGACGCTCGCGCGCAAGCGCCCGCGCCTGCGCCCAGCCCGCACGGAGCGTGGGCTCTGCCCGTCGAAACTTGATGAGACAGATTCGCCTGCGACCGCATCGTCAGTAGTACAGCCCGAGCGAGGTGGCGCTGTTCGGATCGACCTTGGGGCTCCAATGCAGGGCGCGGGCGGGATCGAAATGCGGGTTGATGGTCATCTCCTGTGCGCCGACGTCCTTGCGCCACTGCTTCAATCGGGCCCAAAGCTGGTTGGCAAGGTCGGGCATCTGGTCGGCCAGGTCGTGCGCTTCGGCCACGTCTTCCTTGATGTTGAACAGCGACACCGGGTGCGGACCGCCGGTGAGCGAACGCTCGTACCACTCGATCAACTTGTAATCACCCACGCGGATCGCGCCGGAGGGTTGGTAATTGAAGCGATGATAATGGGGATAGTGCCAGAACAGCGCATCGCGCGCCGGCGCGCGGCCGTCGCGCAACAGCGGCACGAGGCTCACGCCGTCGATTTTCTGCGAGAACGACGTGATGCCGGCGATCTCGGCGAAAGTCGGGAAGAAGTCGCAACCGATCACCGGCACATCCGTGACCGTGCCGGGCTTGACCACGCCCGGCCAGCGGATGGCCATGGGCACGCGCACGCCGCCCTCGTACAGCATCGATTTGCCGCCGCGGAGGGGATCCTGCGACTGCAGCTTGTCGTAACCGCCGTTGTCCGAGAAGAAGACGACCACGGTGTGGTCAGCGAGGCCGAGTTCGTCGAGTTTCTTGAGCAGGACACCGATGCCGGTGTCCATGCGCTCGATCATCGCGCCCATGATCGCGTTGTTGATCGCAAGGTCGGAGGCCTGCTTCTCGCGATATTTGTAGATGAGATCCGCGTGCTCCATGATCGGCCGGTGGACGACGTTGTGCGCCACGTAACAGAAGAACGGGCGATCGCGGTTGGCCTCGAGGAACTTCACGGCCTCGTTCGTGATTTCGACGACATGGTGGGCGTCGTTGTTGGGATTGGAGTCCTCCTCCGGCTTGACGGTGAGGTGCTCGACGTCGAAGCCCTGCGAGGCCGGCTCGCCCGGCCGGCCCGGCGTGTAGTTGTAGTCCTTCGCGAGGTGCCATTTCCCGATCATGGCCGAGACGTAGCCCTTGGGCTTCAGCATCTCCGGGATGGTGATCTCGGAGAGCGGCAACATCTTCTCCTCGTCCGGCCGCAATAATTTGGCCCACGGATAAGGATCGCCCGGGATGTACTCGGTCAGGTGAATCCGCGCCGGATAACGACCCGTCAGGATCGAGGCGCGCGACGGCGTGCAGATCGGCGCCGCACAATAGGCGCGGGTGAAGCGGATGCCCTCGCGCGCGATTCGATCGATGTTGGGCGTCTCGTAGAAGGTCGAGCCGCCATAGCCGGTCTGGTTCCAGCCCATGTCATCGGCGAGGATGAACAGGAAATTCGTGGGTTTCGCCGCCGGCGCCGGGGCTGCGGGTGCCGCAAGCGCCAGGCCCGCGGGCAAACCCATGGCCAGCAGGCCGAGAGTTGAGGTCAGTTTTCGAGTACGCATGGGAAAGAGATTCCGGAAGGCACGGCGCGGTCGGAGGACAGCCATGCCAAAGTCGAACGGGGGTATTTGAAGAACCGGTGAACGGAAAATTAGTTCACGCTATTTCGTGGGAGGGGCGGAACCGAATAATTGTTTCCATGAAGACGCCGGGGCAAGGACTATGTTTCGAACATATTCAGTTTCTTTTGGCTCGGCGGATATTTCATTGAAATATTTCAGGCATCATTGGGGCTGCAAAAGACCGAGCCACCCGCACTCCTGATGGCACATTCTCCTCCCGGACACACTAACCTGTCCCTTTCGGAGCGGCTACATCGTGAATCAACCCACCCCTTTGAGGGCGCCCGAGACGCTTGAGGACATATTAACCTGTCCCCTGCAGAAGTCCTGCAGCGGTCATCGATCAACCTATGCTCATTCCGCCTGGAGTGTGGAAACCGGGTTCAATTGCAGGACCCGCCGAGCCGGCAGATAGCACGCCAGCACAGCCACGCCACCGACGACAACGGCGCCAGCGGCAAATGCCAGCGGATCGATCGTACTTGTGTTGAAAAGCAGCGTCGCGAAACCGCGCAGGGCGACGCCGGCGCCCGCCGCGCCGATCACGATGCCATAACCCGCCAGCCGCAAGCCCTCGCCCAGGACGAGGCGGACAATCGACTGGGGCTGCGCGCCCAATGCGAGCCGAATGCCGAACTCCGGAAAACGCAGCGTTACCGAATAACTCATCAGCCCGAAGATGCCGACGCCGGCCAGCGTCACGGCCGCAATCGCAAAGAAACCCATCAACCCGAGGTTGAATCTCCGCCCGGCCAGCAGGCTCTCCTGCAGGTTCCGCAGCGAGTTGGGCGTCTTCACCAGCACGGTGCGATCGACGCCAAGCACGGTTGCGCGCACGGCGGCGGCCATGGCGGTCGGGTCGCCGGCCGTGGCGATCACAAACGACCCGCCGGATTCCGGTCGCTGCGCCAATGGCCAGAAGCCCTGCGCCACCGGTTCCCGGTCGGGACCTTGCCGGCGAAGGTCGGCCACGACCCCGACCACCGTGGCCCAATTGTCGCCGGCCTCCCCTTCGCTGACTTGCAGCCGGCGCCCGATCGGATCCTGTCCCGGCCACAGCCGTCGCGCCAACAGCTCATTGACCATCACCACCCGCGCGGAGCCCGGCACGTCGTGGGCGGTAAAGAAACGCCCGGCGCGCAACGCCACCCCGGCAGCCTGGAAGAAATCCGGCGCGACGGAATCGAATCGGACCGGCAAGCGCACCTGGTTGCGTCCGCCGGCGCCCGCACCGTCAAACACGAGGTCCCGCGGTCGCACGCCACCGAACAGCACCTCCTCCCCGAACCCGGCCGCAACCACGCCCGGCAGGGCGCGCACCCGCTCGAGGACATCGCTCACGTACCGGTCCACGCCCTCCGAGTGGCGCTCCCGCGGAAAAATGAAGCCAACCAGCAGTACGTGCGGCGCGTGATAACCGGAATCGACCTCCGCCAGCCGCTGGAAACTCCGGAAAAAAACCGCGGAGGACACGAGCAGCGCCACGGCGAGGGCGAACTCCATCACGACAAACGCCGAGCGCAGCCGCCGCGACCCGGCCGTGGCCGACTGGCCGCGTCCCGCCCGCAACATCGCCAGTGGCGTCGCTCGCGTGGTCGTGAGGGCCGGCAGCAAACTGAACAGCACGACGCAGGCGAGTGAAAGCATCGTGGAAAACGCGAGGGCCCCGATATCGACCGCGGCCTCATCAAGGCGCGGGATGTCGCCGGGCCCGAAAGCCCGCACCGCCCGCAGCGCCACTTCCGCCAGGCCGCCGCCGAGGAGCGACGCCACCACGGCCAGCAGCCCGGCTTCGGCGAGCAGCTGCCGGACGACGCGCAGGCGGCTGGCGCCCACCGCTTCGCGGACGGCAAACTCCCGCTGCCGGACGGTGCCGCGCACCAGCAGCAGGCTCGCGACGTTTCCGCAGGCGATCAACAGCAGCGCGAACACCGCGCCCGAGAGAAAAAGCAATCCCTGCCGCACCGGCCGGCCGGTGAATTCGAGGGTCTGCGGCACGAGACGAACGCCGAGGCCCTCATTAACGTCGGGATAGGTCCGCTCAAGGTTGGCCGCAATGCCGGTCAACTCGGCCCCAGCTTTGTCCAAAGTTACGCCCGGAGCCAGCCGGGCGGTCACATGCCACGAGTCGGTACCGCGGGTCAGGCGCGCCTCGTCCCAATCGCTCTTCAGGGACATCGGCACCCAGAGTTCGGTCTGCTTGACCGGGAAGAAAAATCCCCGCGGCATGATGCCCACCACCTCGATCGGCCGGCCATCCATGACCAGGCGCCGCCCGATGATGCCCGGGTCGCCGCCGAAACGGTTCTGCCAGGAATTGTAGCTGAGCACCGCCACCCCATCGCGATGTTCGGCCTCGTTCGCCGTGAATCGCCGCCCCAGGACCGGCTCGACGCCGAGGACGTCCCACATCCCCGGGTCGATCATGGTCACCTCAACCTGCTGCGCCTCGGCCTGTCCATCGCGGATCAGCACCTGCGTGCCGTCGTAAGCCACCAAGCCGCTGAAGGCGTGGCTCTCCCGGCGCCAGTCGGCGATGTTGGCGTAGGCCGACGATGAGTCGGCGAGGCCTTCCTTGCGCAGCGTGGATTTGATCACCACCAGCCGGTCGGGATCCCGATAGGGCAGCGGCCGCAACCAGACCGCGCGAACGACACTGAACATCGCGGTGGCGGCCCCGATGCCGAGCGCCAGCGTCAGCAGCACGAGCGCGGCGAAACCCGGGTTGCGCCGAAGACTGCGCCAGGCGTAGCCCAGGTCGGGGAGGAGATTTTTTCCAAGGGGCACAGGGAAAGGAAATCGGGCTTCGTGGGGACCGTCAATCGCCGGAGCGGGGCCAAGCGCTTACGGGAACATGCCGGGAACGTCGACGGAGAACCGCTGGTCCGGCTCCTCGCGGAAGCGGCCGAGCCAGGGGGAAAACGTGTAGACCTCGAGTTTCTTTTCCCGCGGGAGAAACTTCAGGATGCGCAGCCAGCCTTCCCCGCCATGCGGCAGGAACTGGTAATTCGACAGCATCTGCACCACGGAGGAACCGGCGTCGGTCTTGCTCACGAGCAGCCCGGTGCCGTCGCCTTTGATATGACCCGAGAGTACCATGCCGATGGCGTCGCTTTGGTTGACCAGCTGGCGCCAGATCCCTTCGCCGTCATTCCAGTCGGGCCCGTGGTCGTTGGGATTGTATTTGTCCCCCGGACCGACGCGCGTGTCGTCGTCGTACATGTAGCAATGCGTAACAAGGATCACCTTGAGGTCGTCGAAATTGCTGACGAGGGTGCGGGCCCAGACCAGGGTGTCGTCCGAAGGGCCGTATTCGAGCCCGAGCACGGCGAATTGCCGGCCGGCCGCGCGGAAATATCCGAAATTGTTGTCGTTGGTGACGCCCTTGTGTCCGCCGTACCACGGGCGGCCAGCGAAACGCAGCGGTGGAAACACCGCATTGAAGCGCGTCGTGGCCCGGAAGCCGGCCTTCAGCGCCGCCCGATCGAGATCATGATTTCCCGGCACGACCATGTACGGCACGACGCCATCGAGCAGGCTGAAGGCCGCGTCGGCTATCCGCCACTCCTCGTCGGTGCCTTCCTCGACGATGTCGCCGAGGTGGATCACATACTTGATATCCAGCGCCTCGACGGAGTTGCGGATCCATTGGAACTGCGAGTGAAAGATCTCGGGAAAATACGCGGCATAACGCTGCGTATCCGGAACCACGACGAGGCAGAACTCCTCCTTGGTCCGGTCGACGGTGACGGCAAACGGCGCGGGCTTCGCCGTGGTCGCGGTGGCCGGTGCCGCCGCCGTGATCGGTGTCTCGGCGAGGGCGGTGGCTGCGACGAGGCCAAAGGCGAGCCAATGGATGACTTTGGCGAATGGGATGACCGGCTTCATGGGATCAGTCCTCCTGCTTGTTTCAGTCGCTCTCGAGAGCTCTGGATCGAATTTCGGTTTGTCGCGAATTGAAGTCTGCTCGAATGACGTGGGCCCTATAATCTCTTCGCGTTCATCCTCACGGCGCCATTGTCAGCTCCCCCGGTGCAGCGCCGTCCGTCAGGTCGGTCGCCTTGGCGGCACCGGCGAGCCAGTTCGATTGCAGCACGATGCCCTTGGTGCGGGGACCGGCGAGCTGCAGGAAAACCGAAGTACCCGCGGGCGGAGTGCAGAGGCGCATGACGGCGCCGTCCACATTGACGAAGCGGGCGAAAGGCGCCCCGGGCTCCGGCTGCGCGGCATCGACTGACGAAAGAACAACGTTGCGGCTCTGCTCGATAGCGAGGGCGGGCCCGCCCGGCACGTCGATGTCCCAATCGGACAAATGCAGTCCGGCGACGAAAACCGCGCTGAGACCATGGCGAACGTGGCGAACGACCACGTGGTCGAGGCGGATGTCTTCCAAATATTTCTCCGGCAGACCCTCGATCACGCCCGTGTCGCGGGCGCCGTCGATCGTGAGATTGCTCCACGCCAGGTGGCGGAACACCGGCGTGCCTTCGTCGACAGGCCGTGGGCTGTGATCCTTGCTGTCATAGTATGTCGTGATCGAGAGCGCCTCGCCGCCGATGTTGCGCATGACGATGTTGTCGGCGCGGAAATCCTCGACGAACGCGCCGCGGCCGCGCCCGCTCTTCACCCGCAGGCCGTTGTAGGAGCCGTCGAACACACAATTTGAGACCGTGATGTTGCGCACGCCGCCTGACGTCTCACTGCCAATGCCCACCGCGGCGATCGCCGGGCCGATGACGCAATTCGTGATGACGATGTTTTCGCAAACGCGTCCGACGCGGCGGCCGTCGGCGTTGTAGCCGGACTTGATGATGATGCCGTCATCGCCGCAGCCGATGCGACAGTTGGCGATGCGCACGTTGCGGCAGGAATCCGGATCGATGCCGTCGGTGTTGGGCGATTTCGCGGGAGCGGTGATCGTCACGCCGTCGATCACCACGTCGTCGCAGTAGACCGGGTGGATGTTCCAGGACGGCGAGTTCAGGATCGTGAACCCGTTCAGCCGCACCTTGCGGCAATTTTGCAGGTACACGGCCCGCGGCCGCGGATAACCCAGCGGCGCTCCCGGCGGGTTGTCGGGCTCGCGCTCCTTGATGCCTTGTTCCTGGCGCAGGCGCTTCACCGCGAGCGCGGCGGCCCACCAGGGCGCGCCATGGCAATCGAGGGTGCCTTCGCCGGTGATGGCAACGTTGGTCGCGTCAAGCGCGGTGATGAGCGAGGCGTGGATCCTGCGTTCGATGCCCTCCCACCGGCCGTCGATGACCGGATAATCCGCAAAGTTCTCCGAACCCGCCAGCACCGCGCCCGGCGAGAGGTGGAAATCCACGTTGCTGCGGAGAAACACCGGGCCGGACAGGAAAGTGCCGGCCGGCAACACGACCCTCCCGCCGCCGGCCGCAGCGCAGGCATCGATGGTCCGCTGGATGGCGGCCGTCGCCGCTGTGCGGCCATCGCCGACCGCGCCGTAGTCGGCGATGTTGAAGTCCGGTGAGGCCGCAACGAGCACGCCGCCCCACCCCGCAGTGGTAAGCAAGAGGCTGAGCAGTCGGAAGCGCATCCGCATAATGGCGCTTGGGCTATGGCGTCTTCGCCGCCGGGCCGGCGGCCACGTCGTCGAGGTTGTAGATCGCCTCCGGCACCGCCTCATCCCCGCCGGGGAAATCTTCGCCCGGCGACTTCGGGTCGCGCAGGGTGGGATGATCATTAAATGGACCGGTGCGGAACGAGACGCGCTCGAGCGAAGGCACCGGGTCGAGGATCTCCGCCCCGGTGAGCAATGGTTGGTGGTCGATCACCACGTCGAAGGAATCCTTCTGCACATCGAACCGGATCTCCACGTCGACCCAGGCGTTGCGCACGTAGCGGGTGAGCACAGCGGTCTCGAGCATGTCGCTCGACATCGTCGTGATCCGCCCCTGTTCATCGAAGGTTAGCCGGATCGGCGCGTTGCCGTGGCGATCCGTCAACTCAACCTCGAGCCGCCCGTGGTCGGACTGGTGCGGGTAAACCTTGAAGCGCACCACGCCCTGCTTCGATTCGGGGAAGACGCGGACGGCACGCGCGTAGTCGGCCGGGTCGGCGTCGCTCAGCTGCAAACTGCGGCCTGCCTGGCCCGGCAATTCGGCCAGCGTGACCGGCGCCCACTTCGGGCTGTAGAGATTCCAGGGGAGGTCCTCGAGCGTGCCGGCGTCAAAGGTGTCGTGGACCGGTTGCGTGACCGTGCCCGTGACGGGCACCGGGATGCGGGCCACCCAGATGTCATCCTTGTTCATGCTGTACGTGACCCAGAAGCCCTGGCCAGGAGGCTTGCCGTTGCCCTCCGCAATAGCGCGGTTGTATTGCGCGCCAAAGGCCTTGTCCAAACCGTTGTAACGGCGCAGCGGGATGTCGCCCTGCACTGTGAGCAGGTTGTCGAAATGAACGCCGTCGTCACCCGTCACGATGGCCAGCGGCCAGCGGTGGCGGTTGTCGGCGCGGGGATTGTAGATGAGCGCGTAACGCCCATCGGGCGTGCGCTGCCCCGAAATCTTCGCCTCGGCCATGACCAGGGTCGGTACCTTGACCGGTGGGGTCCACGTTTTGCCCTCGTCCTTCGAGAGCGAAGCCCACGAGCTTTTCCAAAGGCCGACGACCGTGCCATCGGCACGATGATAGAATGAGAGCGCCTTCAGCACGGCGCCGCCCATGTCCGGATAGAACCCGTCCTTGGCGCGGTCTTCCTCCCACATCTGGAGGCTGATCAGTTTGTTTGCCAGCAACGCGTCGCAGGCCTGCCTGAAGCCGGCATCCGGCGCGGTGGCGTAGAACGGAAACGCGGTGTTCGTCTCGTTCCAACCGTTGTGCCGGTTGTAGCGGAGGAAATAGATCGGCCCGAACGAGCCGTCCTTATGGACCTCGCGCACCACGCGGCCGATGCCGTGGCCGTCGTTCGGGTGGTTGGGCAATCCATAGAAGCCGAGAACGAGCAGTCGGTTGTCGGGCGACACGAAGAAGCCCATGCGCTGGTGCATCTGGGCCATGTCGTCGTTCGGCATCTTGTAGAATGGAAACACCTCGACCGGCTTGTCCCAATGCACGCCGTCGGCCGACGACATGAGCATGTTGTGGATCGGCCCCTTGTTCTCGTGGTAAGGCGAACTCAGGTACTCGACGTAGAACCGGCTGTTCCAGTACGCCAGCATCGGCGCGTGGTTGTAAGTGTAACCGTACCCGTCAGACAATTCCGGGTGCGCGCGGTTGGCGCGGAAGGCCTGCCAGTTCTTCGCGCCAACGGCATAGCGCAGCGCGCCATCATGGCTGGCGTCGACCTTCTCGTTGCCCATGTAACGGACGGGCTCGGCCGCGGTGCCGGCGTCGTCCGCTCGCATTTGGAGGTTGGAGGCGACCGCCAGAACAGCGGCGAAACATAGTGCGGAGTGTCGGGGTATTTGCATGATTAAAGACCTAATTTCATCGCAGCATTGAAACTTTCACTCTCGGTGATATCAGATCAATATATCCTGACCTGAACAACTAAGAGCCTTAGAATGATGAGCTGATCGAAATCAAGTTCAAATGCTTGTGTTTTTATTTCATTGCTGTTTCATCGAATTGTTTCCCCATCCTACTCGTTCCCCAAGACCCAAATGCAGACGGCTCCTGCTCGCTCCTCGCACTCCGGATCAATCCCAAGTGGCTCGAAAAATGACCAGCCGCTGCTTGGGCGTGCTGCCGCCATGAGCGTGAGCATCTCGCACTGGGTCGTCGCGTATTTGCTGCTCAGCGTCGGGGTGACCCTGCGCGGCAGTGCTGCAACCGAGCCCCTGCCGCCGGTGTTGGCGGCGCGGGAAAACGGCGTTGCCCCGGCCGATCAGATGCAGGCTTATCTCCAAGGCGAAATCGACACCGCGTGGGAGCGTTGGAAAGCGGCGTACGAGAAACGCACGGACCCCGACGCAATCACGGCGTATTATGCCGGGCTGAAGCAGAAGATGACTGCCGCCATCGGCGGGTTTCCAGCGCGAACACCCCTGAACGGCCGCGTCACCGGCACGCTGCACCGGGAAGGCTATCGCGTGGACAAGGTCATCTTCGAGAGCCAGCCGGGCATCTTCGTGACGGCGGCGTTGTTCCTTCCGGACGCGGCACCTTTCGTCCCGCCCTATCCGGGCGTGCTCGTGCCGTGCGGGCACTACGGACCGGGCAAGGCTCACGATGAATACCAGTCCGTCG
Organism: Lacunisphaera sp.; assembly: GCA_035549095.1. Classification (GTDB taxonomy): domain Bacteria; phylum Verrucomicrobiota; class Verrucomicrobiia; order Opitutales; family Opitutaceae; genus Lacunisphaera. The sequence goes on from DASZRV010000040.1 coordinate 42,197, forward strand.
GCGCGCTCCTCGCGCTCAATGGCATGGCGGCGCTCGTATTCGATCCGCTTGACCAGGGCGAGCGGCACCAGTCGTTGGACGACAAGGGCCAGCCGCGGTTCTGGGGCACCGAGGCCCACACGCGCCTGGCCATCCGCGCGTCGCTACTCGGGCTGAGCGCCGCGCAGTTCGAGATCTGGGACGGCATGCGCGCCATCGATTACCTGCAATCGCGGCCCGAGATCGACCCGGCGCGGATCGGCTGCACCGGCAACAGCGGCGGCGGCACGCAGACCGCCTACCTGATGGCCCTCGACGATCGCATCCAGGCGGCGGCGCCGAGCTGTTACATCACGCACCTCGCGTCGCAAACCCGCGTCGCGACCGGCGACGGCGAGCAGCACATCTACGGCCAGGTCGCGTTCGGGCTCGATCACCCCGACTACCTGATGATGCGCGCGCCCCTGCCGATCAAACTGCTCGACGCCACGCACGATTTCTTCGCCATCGATGCCACCTGGGAAACCTACCGGCTCGCGCTGCGCGCCTACACGCGTTTCGGCGCCTCGGATCGGATGGCGATCCTCGAGAACGACGCCGGCCACAACTACAACCGCACGCAGCGCGAGGCTGCCGTCCAATGGCTCGCCCTTTGGCTGCTCGGGCGCAATGCCGAGGTCCATGAGCCCGACCTGCACCTCTTCACGGCGGACGAGATGCGCTGCACGCCGCGCGGCGAAGCCCTCCTCCTCACCGGCGCGCGTTCCGTGCAGGCTCTGCTCGCCACCGATGAGGACCGGCTGGCCGAGCAACGCCGCGAAACCTGGACGGGGATGACCCCCGCCCAACGACGCGATGCCGTCCGGCACACGGCGCGCTTCGCCGCCGCCGATCACTTGCCGGCCCGAACCTGGAATCGAGCCTGGTCGCAACGGCGCGACGGGTACCAAGTGGACGCCTATCGCATCATTGTGCCCGGTGGACTCGTGCTGCCCGCCGTGTGGTTCAAGCCGGATCGCCCGGCGGACGGTCCGCCGGTGGTGTTTGCGGCCGAGGAAGGATTCCAAGCGTCAACCGCCCCGGGCGCGCGGCTCGATGAGCTGGCGCGATCCGGCCACTCGGTGCTCGCCATCGACCTTCGCGGCACGGGTGCGACAAAGCAGAGCAACCAATCTGGGCTGAGCGAGGCGATCGGGTCGGATTGGAAGGACATGTGCCGGGCGTACGTGCTCGGTCGCCCGTACGTCGGGATGCAGGCGGAGGACCTGCTCGACGCGGTGCGCCAGGCGCAGGCCTGGACGCACGCGACGGCGGTCGACCTCATAACCACCGGCGAGATCGGGGTGGCCGCCCTCCATGCCGCTTTCAGCGAGCCCGACCGGTTCCACCACGTGACGATTGAGCATTCTTTGCGGTCGTGGGACGAGGTCGTGCGCGCGCCGCGATTCTACCACCAATTCATGAATGCCGTTCCCGGGGCGCTTCGAACGTACGATCTGCCAGACTTGGCGCAGGTGCTCGGCGACCGAGTGACGGTGGTCGACGGCACCGATGCCCTGGGCTGGTCCGAAAAGGAAAACGGGGTTGCCCCGGATCCCGCCGATGTGAGTCCCGATCGCGGCGGCCTGGCCGGCGTCATCTACGGCAGTCCCAATTTCACCAATCCCCAGGCCGGAAACTTGCTCTCCGCGGGCGCCATGGAGTGGGCGGAGGGCAAATTAAACCCGGGACGCGATTGGGCCGTCCGCTGGCAAGGTTTTCTCCGAGCTGACATCACGGGAACGATCAGCTTCGACGTCGACTCGACTGAACGTGCGGTGCTCCGCATTGCGGGCCAGCCGGTCACCAGTGAGATACGGTGCGAAGCCGGCCGGCCGTTTCTCCTCGAGCTCGATCTGGTCAGGCCCGGCACGGATTCCGCCAATCCGGACCGCACCACCCGGCTTCGTCTGTGCTGGCGCCGGGACGGCGGCGAATGGCAAACCGTTCCCGCGGCCTGGCTGTGTCACTCCCGCCAGCAGGAGGTCGAGGTCGCGCGGCTGTTTCGATAATTGCCCGGCCCGGCTGCTTGCCACGCGACCTGTTTCGGCCTTCCGTCTGCACATGCCATCGAAGATCGCACCGTCCCCGTCCGCCGCCACGGCGCGAGCGGGCTTTCACCTGATGACCAAACCCATCGGGTCGCGGTGCAACCTCGATTGCAGCTATTGTTTCTATCTCGAGAAGGAAAAGCTCTACACCGACGCGGGCGGCATGCGGATGAAGCCGGACGTGCTCGAAACCTACGTGCGCGATTACATCGCTGCGCAACCGGGGCCGGTCGTCAGTTTCGCCTGGCAGGGCGGCGAGCCCACGCTGCTCGGCGTAGAGTTTTTCCGCTCGGCCGTCGCCTTGCAGGCGAAATATGCCAACGGCAAAACAATCGAGAACGCCTTCCAGACCAATGGCGTGCTGTTGAACGACGCGTGGGGCGAATTCCTCGCCGCCAACCATTTTCTCGTCGGCATCAGCATCGATGGTCCGGCGCACCTGCATGACGCTTACCGCGTGGACAAGGGCGGCAAGCCGACCTTTGCGCGGGTCATGGAAGGCCTGCAGACCCTCCGCCGGCACGGCGTCGAGTTCAACACGCTCACGACCGTGCACCGGGCGAACTCGCGCCATCCAGTGGACGTTTACCGCTTCCTGCGCCAGGCGGGGTCCAGCTATCTCCAGTTCATTCCCATCGTTGAGCGCAACGCTTCCGCCCTCGCGGCCGAGAAGAACGGCCTCTGGCTCGCCCCGCCGCCGGACCACGAGGACGCCGCGGCGCTCGACGAGCACGTCACGCCGTGGAGCGTGCGCCCCGCCGACTATGGCGAGTTCCTTTGCCGCGTGTTCGATGAATGGGTGCGGCACGATGTCGGCCGGGCCTACGTGCAGCAGTTCGATGCCGCGCTCGCCAACTGGGTCGGCGAGCCGGCCGGTGTCTGCATTTTTTCCGAAAACTGCGGCCGGGCCCTCGCGGTGGAGCACAACGGCGACATCTACAGCTGCGACCATTATGTCTATCCGCGCTACAAGCTCGGAAACCTGATGAACAGTTCGCTCGCGTCGCTGGTGGATTCGCCGCAACAGGAGGCCTTCGGCCGGGCGAAGTCGGCGACGTTGCCGCGCTTCTGTCGCGAATGTCCCGTACGCTTCGCCTGCCACGGCGAATGTCCGAAGCATCGCTTCCTTCACACGCCGGATGGCGAGCCGGGTCTCAACTATCTCTGCGCCGGCTACAAGAAATTCTTCGCCCACATCGATCCCGCCATGTCGACGATGGCCGCACTTCTCCGCCAGCAACGCGCTCCCGCGGAGATCATGCAGCTGCCCCGCCGCGACTGGGTGACGAAGCGGAGGAGCTGAAGCGGGCTGTTCGCGCACGCAGTATCCATTCCTCACACCCGGCGCTCCGCCCGCCCCCGTAGGACTTCGGCGCGGCGAGCGCCATCCCTCTTCATAGGGGGAGGTTCGATACCGCGTGGCCGAAGTCCCCTCTAGCAAGAGGGGTGCCCGACAGGGCGGGGTGTGTAGACTTCATCGGCCAACGCCTGACCCGGCCACCGGTCCGCGGTCAATTGTGAGAGTGATTCGGGTTTTGGTCGGAACGGCGGCGTGACTAGGTTGGACGCTTCGATCTCCCCGCCCGACCGGCACCCGCTGGTTGCTCCACCCCCGAATTCTTCGAATCATGCGTTCCTCCTCGTCAGTCCGTTTTGCCCTGCCTGTCCTCGCGCTTCTGCTCGCACCCGTCCTCTGGGCGGCTGAGGCGGCCAAAGACGCGCTGCCCTTCGTCAGCCCGATCTTCGGCGATCACATGGTTCTGCAACAGGGCAAGCCCAACCCGATCTGGGGTTGGACGACGCCCGGCGCCAAGGTGACCGTCGCGATCAATGACCGCAGCGCCGAGGCGATCGCCGGTGCCGACGGACGCTGGCAGGCGCAGGTTACACCGCCGCCGGCTGGCACCGCCTGCGAGGTGAAGATCGACGGACTCGACCACGCGGTGCTGCACGATGTCCTCGTCGGCGATGTCTGGCTCTGCACGGGACAGTCCAACATGGCGATTCCCCTTATCTACGCGACCGGCGGCAAGGAGGAAGCCGCCGCGGCCAATCATCCCACCATCCGATTGTTCAACGTGCGGGCACGTTCGGGTTACTCGCCGGTGGCGACACCCGCCGGGTCCTGGCAGGTGTGCACGCCGGAGGCTGCCGGCCGGTTCTCCGCTGTCGCCTACTTCTTCGCCCAAAAGGTTCAGGCGGCGACCGGGGTTCCAATCGGCCTCGTCGAAGACTGCCTGGGAGGAACCCCCGCGGAATGCTGGATGAGCCCGGCGACGCTCGCCGGCATGAAGGATTTCGAGAAGCCGATGGCTGAGGTAGCGCGGCTGCGCGCCGCCCACGCGCCGGAATACGGCAACTACATCATGCATTGGTACGACGAGTATGACGGCGGCATCAAGGGTAACGGCTGGTTCGACCCGGGCCTCGACGACCATGACTGGAAGACCGTCCATCTTCCCGGCGCGTTCGATGAGCTCGGCCTGGCCGACGTGGCCGCCGTCGTTTGGTTCCGCCGCGAGGTCACCCTGCCCGATCCGCTGCCGGCAGGCGACGCCTTCATCAAGCTCGGGGTCGTCGAGAAAATGGAGACCACCTGGGTCAACGGCCAGTGGGTCGGCGCCAGCTCGTGGGTCGAGAATCCGCGCAATTACCGCATACCCGCCAAAGTCCTGAAACCCGGCAGGAATCTCGTTACTGTCCGCGTCTTCAAACTGAAATCCAAGGCCGGCTTCCTCAGCAAACCGGAAGACCTGCGCATCGCGCTGGGCGCCGATGCCAGCGTGCCGCTCGCTGGCGAATGGAAGGCGCGGGTCAGCGTCGACGCCCGCCCGCCGCATCCGCTGCCGCTCGGCTACGAAAATTATCCCATCATGCCGTCCGTGCTCTACCAAGGCATGATCCAGCCCATCCTCCCGCTCGCCGTGACCGGCGCGATCTGGTACCAAGGTGAGGCCAACTCGGGCCGCGCCCACCAATACCAAACGCTCCTGCCGGCCATGATCCGCGACTGGCGCGCCGGGTTCGGACAGGGTGATTTCCCGTTTTATATCGCGGGACTGCCGGCGTTCGAACCGCGCAAGAACCATCCCGGCTCCGACAACTGGGCCGAATTGCGCGAGGCGCAGGCCATCGTGGCGCGCACCGTGCCCAACACCGGCCTGGCGGTCACGGTCGATACCGGCGACGCCGGCAACATCCATCCGCACGAGAAAAAGCCCGTGGGCGAGCGGCTGGCACTGCTCGCACTGGCCCGCCACTACGGAAAAGATGTGAAGTGCGACAGCCCGTCGTTCCGCTCGATGGAGCGGGAAGGTCACGCCGTGCGGGTTCATTTCGATCACACCGACGGCGGGCTCGTCGTGAAGGGCGACAAACTCGGCGAGTTCTCGCTGGCCGGCGCCGACAGGCAATGGCACTGGGCCGATGCGCGAATCGATGGCAACGATGTCGTCGTGTCGTCGCCCGACGTTACCGAGCCCGTGGCGGTCCGCTATGCCTGGCAATCGAATCCGCTGGCGACGCTCTTCAATGGCGCCGGCCTGCCGGCCGTTCCGTTTCGCAGCGACGACTGGCCCGGTGTGACCGACCACGCGCCACCGTGGTGAGGTGGGTGCAGCCCGCACTCCGTGCGGGCTGGATCGAGGTAGGGGCCGTTGCCCTCAATGGCCCGTTGCCTCGAGGCGCTTGAGGGCAAGCGCCCCTACCCTGCGTGCCGACCTCGGGCGGCCCCGGCATAATGACTTGCCGTCCCGAACGCACCGGGGACTATCAGCCGGATGCCGGTTTTCCCTGAGTGCCGTGTCGACGCCTTGAGGCGCTGCGCAGCGTTGGCGGCGATGGCCGTCCTGCCGCTCCTCGCCAGCTGCGGTCCAGAGCCCAGGTCGGTGGCGAACCCCGCCGCCGAGGCCCGCGCCCGCGCCGCTGCCGATCGGTACCTGAATTACCTGCAACCGCAGCCCATCGGCTCCGCGGTCGACCAGCCGCCGTGGATCGCCCAGGTGCTGCCCGTGGATCTCGATCACGATGGTCGCATGGACCTGGTCTTCACCGAGTCGCGGCAAAACAAGCTCTTCTGGTTGCACCAGAATTCCACCGGCGGTTTCGAGGAACAGTTGCTGGCGGACAACCTCCGCGCCCCGGTGCATGTCGATGCGGCCGATCTCGACGGTGACGGCGATCTCGACCTGGTCGTGGCCAGCATGGGGGTGGTCTTCCCCGACAACGACAAAATCGGCACGGTCTATATCCTCGAGAACGATGGCCACGAGCACTTCACCCCGCACGTCATCCTGGAGAATACCGAGCGGGTAACGGACGTCCGCGTCGCCGACCTGAACGGTGACGGCAAACTCGACCTGGCGCTGGCGCAGTTCGGCTATGACCAAGGGTGCGTCAGCTGGCTCGAGCGGACCGGCCCATGGGAATTCCGCCGCCATGTCCTGCTCGACCTTTCCGGCGCGATCAATGTCTGCGTGGCGGACTTCAATGGCGACCATCGCCCCGACCTGGTGGCCGTCGTGTCGCAACAATGGGAGGAGATTTACTATTTCGAGAACAAGGGCGGCGGCAATTTCCCGGCCCAGCGCATCTGGGGCTCGACGAACGAGGACTACGGCAGCAGCGGGATCAGCGTGGCCGACGTGAACCGCGACGGCCGCCCCGACATCGTCTATTCCAATGGCGACGGCTTTGGCCCGGCCGCCACGCCCGGACCCCGCCCGTGGCACGGCGTGCAATGGCTCGAGAACATGGGCAATGGCTTCTTCCGTTATCATCGGATCGGTGACCTGCCCGGCGCGTATTCGCCCATCGGCGTCGATCTTGACGGTGATGGCGCGATGGACGTCGTCGCCGTGGCCGCGTATGCGGACTGGACCAACAAAAATCGAAACGTCGTATCGTTGATGTGGTTTCGCAACGACGGCCACGAAAACTTCGAACCGCGGATCCTGGCGCGCGTGCCGAAGGACCAGGTGGCGCTCGCCGCGGCCGACCTCGATCGGTCCGGTCGCGCGACGCTCATCACCGGGGGATTCTATCTCTATCCACCCTACAACGACCTGGGCCGGATCACACTCTGGCGCCACCCGTCGCCATGAAGCTTCCGCTTACGCTCATCGTGCTCGTGGCCATCGCCTGCGCCAGCGCCAGCTGGTGGTGGTGGCACAGTGCCGCGCCCCAGGCCGTCGTGGTGCAGGCCTTGCCGGCCCAGCCCGATTTGAACGCCGCGTCGCCTGCACTGCGCAATGCGATCACGCATGCCGAGACCCGCGCCCGCAGCCGTCTCCACGCGGCGTCGGGCCTGGTCGAACTCAGCCGGCTCTTTCATGCCAACGGCTATTTCCGCGAAGCGCTCGCCTGTTACGCGGGGTTGGAGAAGCTCGAGCCCCAGGAGCCTCGCTGGCTGCACCTGCATGCCTCCATTCTGGCCGGATACGGCGAGCTGGAGCCGGCAATCAAGCTCTGGCAGCGCGTGACCCAACTGGCCCCGGATTACCTGCCGGCGCGGCTGCGCCTGGCCGACGCCCTGCTGAAGTCCAACCAAGAGGCCGCAGCCGCCACCGAGTACAATGCGGTGCTCAAGGCGAAGCCTGACGAACCCTATGCGCTCCTGGGCCTCGCACGCATCGACCTCGAGGCGCAGCGCTGGGACGACGCCCGCGCAAAGCTCGAGAACGTCGTCCGCCAGACGCATTTCAACCTCGGCTACGATCTGATCGTGACCCTCTACGAACGCCTCGGCCTGCGCGACCAGGCTGCATCGATTCGCGGTTCGGCCAAGGCGTCGGGGGCCTACCGCGATTTTCCCGACCCGTGGCTCAACGACCTGATGGGAGAATGCTACGATCCCTATCGCCTCGGGATGACCGCCGGCATCGCGGCGCAAGGCGGTGACACGGCCGGCGCCAGGCGACTGCTGCAGCGCGCCATCGAGCTCGCGCCCGACGACGTGTCGTCGCATTTCCAGCTTGGCGGACTCGCGGTGGCGACCAAGGACCCGAAGCTCGCCCGCGAGCAATTCGAACTCTGCACGCGCCTGAAACCGACGTTCTCGGACGGCTGGGCGCAACTGAGCGAGCTGCAGGCAAGCGAAGGTGACAAGGCCGCCGCGGCGCAGACGCTGGTCGAAGGTCTCACGCATTGTCCCGATTCGCCCGGGCTTCATCTCATGCGCGCGCGCAACCTGCGTGACGCCGGCCAGTCGGGCGAAGCCGTCGAGGAATTCAAGGCCTCGATCCGGCTCCGCCCCAACGAGCCGGATGCCTACGTCGAGCTTGGCAACCTTTACATCAACCTGGGCCAGGATGAAGTCGGCATCAGCCTGATGCGGCTCGCGCTCGAGGCCGACCCGGGCGATCCGACCGCGCTCGGCGCCATGGCGTTCAGTTCCATTTCCGCGGGGCACGAGGCGGAGGCCCGGCAATGGCTGACACGCATTGCCAACCAGCCGCGGGTGCCGCACCAACAAACGGCCGTATTGCTGCAAGCCTACCAGCAGGCCTTCGGGCGGACGTTCACGCCGGGACCGAATAAGAATTAGCTTCGCTACAAGGGGCGTGGCTTGACCACGCCCTCGGGCGCGCACGAGGCGCGCCCCACAAAAGATCTCCTCATGGACCGGCCGGCCGTGGCGTTGCCTCGAAGCCCATGCGCTTCGACGGACGATGGATTAATGATGATGGTGATGGGGCGCTACCCCCGTCGATGCCGGCCAGGGAAAACTCTTAAGGGCCAGGGGCCTCGCCGCCGGCTCGCCTTCGCGAATGGCATAGGCGTGATCCAAGGCCAGGCCCGGGAAGACCTGCGTCTGGCCGCTCACGGGCCAGAACACCTCGACCCGCACAATGCTGCGGGCCTGCCCCAGGCCGATTTCTTGCTGCAGCGTGGTGGCGCCGAAGCTGCCGCCGGTGCCGACCACCCGGTAGATGGCACGCTCGCCCTGGTCGGCGTTCGCCACCACGACCTTGACGCGGGCGCCAACCGCCGCCCGGTTCGTCCGGACGCCCTCGAGCCGAAGCTTCAGCCAATGGTTGTTGTTCCCGGGATTGGCGAAGAACTGGTTGTGGTAATGGTCGCCCGAATAGACTCCGCCGACGACGGAATAGATGTCCTGCGCCCCGTCGTTGTTCATGTCGCCAAACGCGATGGCATGGCCTTTCTGCAGCTGGCCGAAACCGCCGGCGGTCGTCACGTCCTGGAACCGCTTCCCGCCGTCGTTGCGAAACATCCGGTTCGGGATCAGCGTGCCGAGGTAGGGATCGCCCGTGCCGACATAGAAGTCCAGCCAGCCGTCGTTGTCCAGGTCCCCAAAATTGGAGCCCATCGAATGCAGCACCTTGAACAGGCCGGCCGATCGGGTCACATCGCTGAACGTGCCGTCGTGGTTGTTATGGTAGAGGCGCGCGTGCTCCGCCTGGTTGGGCGCCCCGATCATGTCCGCCATGACGTCGCCCGCGTTGGAAATGAAGTAGCCGGACACGAAGAGGTCGAGCCAGCCGTCGTTGTCGTAATCCCAGAACCAGCAGGGAAAGCTCTGCAGCGGCTCGGCCACGCCCGCGGTCGCCGCCACGTTGGTGAAGCGCCACGGTGCCTTGGGCGATTTGTCGGCGCCGGCCGGGCCGTCGTTGCGGAGCAGCAGATTCGGGCGGCCGCGACACGACAGATAGAGGTCGGGCCGGCCGTCGTTGTTGTAGTCGCCGCTCACGACGCCTTTCACGAACTCGACCACAGCCAGGCCGTTCTCCGCGGCGCACTCGGTGAAAGTGCCGTCGCCATTGTTGCGGTAGAGTTCGCACGGGTGCACCTGGCCGAGGGGTGGGACCGATTCGTTGCCGATGAAAAGGTCCAGCCAGCCGTCGCCATTGTAGTCGAACCAGACGGCGGTCTGGGTCGGGTGAAAGCTGAGCAACCCGGCCTCCTCCGTGACATCGGTGAACGTGTTGTCGCCGTTATTGCGCAGGAGCGAGTTGGGATAACAGCCCTCATTGCCCTGCCAGCCGCCGCGCAGGACCAGGATGTCGGAATAGCCGTCGTTGTTGTAGTCGCAGTGGTTGATGTTGAGGCCGCCCATCAGGCCGGTCAGTCCCGCTGCATCGGTGAGCTCCGTGAAGGTGCCGTTGCCGTTGTTATGAAAGTAGCGCAGCTGGCTGTTCACGCCCGCGGCCGACACCACCAGGTCGAGAAAGCCGTCGCGATCGAAATCCTCCATCGCGACGCCACCAGCCAGGTCGTCGACATCGAGGCCGAGTTGCGCCGCGATGTCGGGGAAGCGCGGGATCTCGTAATCCGATTTGAACGCCTCCGGCGGCAGGCGCCACTGTGGTTCCACCGCCTCGGGATAATCACCCAAGGTCATGTGGGCCAGGTTCAGCAGCCAGATGGCATTGGGACTGGGTCCGAGTTCGAGCCATTCGTGCAGGACGCCGATCGCTCCCTTCGAGCCGCGGGTCAGTTGGTGGACGCCGCCGCCCCGGATCGGGAAAAGGCACGAATCGGCGTTGTGGTTGGCGAGGCAGTTCTCCTGCTCGCCAAGGCGAAGGAGGCAGATCGCCTTGGTTTCGAAAAACCTGGCGGCCTGTTCCGGGGTCGGCGCCAGATCGGGCTCGTTGAGCAGCCGGTCGTAATCGTCCAATTCCTTCAAAGCCTCTTCCGGCTGGCCGTCGTTGAGCAGCGCCGTGGCCGCGAGCATCTTCAGCTCCAGCAATTCCCGCGGGGTTTTCGCCGCGGCCATCCGGGACCGATAGATTGCCGCCGCCTTGCCGGACATGTACGGGTTGAGCAGCGGATCGGACTTCCGGTCGAGCTCGGTGATCCGGGCGATCATCTTCAGCGTGCTGGCGGGCTGTTTGAAGGGCGTTGGCCCGGCTGCCATCCCGCATGCGACCAAGGCACCGGCCGCCAAGCCGGCCAGGCATCGCCGCCATAACCCCGGCGTGGGAGTACCGAATTCCAGATGGGACACCGAGGCAGGACGTTTCACGGAGCCGACAGGGTCAAGATTGTTGAGTCCCTGGCGACCGGAAATGCGCTCGTCCGGCCATCGGGCCAGAAAACGCGCACGCGGCGCGGGGGATTCGCATCCGACCAGCCAAAGAAAACATTGTGCCCGGATTGCGAGTAATAACCGGAACCGGCCTGCACCTCGCTCGTCTGGGCGGAGCCGTCGGCCAGCTCGAGCGCCACGCGGGCTCCTATTCCCTCCGGGTTGCCCGCCGGTCCGTGCAGGCGTACCGCCAGCGAATTCCGCCCGGCCACGCCCCCATTGTGAAACGCCAGGCTCGTGTCGCCGTTCCGCGTCACAAGGAAATCCGGCCAGCCGTCGCCATCGAGGTCGGCCAGGGCGAGCGCTTTGGCGTCGCCCGGGACGACGAGTCCGCTGTCGGCCGGAGGCACGGCCGAGAAGTGACCGTGCCCGTCGCCCCGCAGAAGTTGGCTGAGGCCGCCATCGAAGCGGCCGATCATGGCCACCGGAGCATAGGAATTCTGGACCGCGTAGATGTCGGCGTGACCGTCACCGTCGAAATCGCCTGCCACCACGCCTTGGAACGGGGCAACCTGCGCCAGTCGTGGCAGCGGCTCAAATCGGTAGGTCCCGTCAGCCTGGCTCAAAAACACGCCACTGCGCAGCTCGGTGGCGACAAAGCGCTGCGCGGCGGCCAGCTTGTCCGCGCCGAGGATGTCCTCCAGCGTGGCCCGCGCATAGACATCGTCTTGCCGATAGCGCTGCAGGATCGTCGGGATCTCGGCGCCGAGGGCCTTGCGGGTCCGCCAGGGCAACAGGCGTCCGTCCTCGTAGACAGCCTCGACGAGTTGGGTCGCACCCGCGCGGCCGAACTCGCCGCGAAACAACACCGCGGGCGCGGCGGTGCTGGCGCGATATTGCGTGTTCAGTCCGATGTTGCCGGCCACAAAATCGGGGCGGCCGTCGCCGTTGAAATCAGCGCTGGCGAGGCTCGTCCACCAGCCCGAGCCGGCGGACGCGAAGCCCGCCCGCTCCGTCCAGTCGGAGAATCCCTTGCCGTGTTCATTGTGGAAATATTTCACCCGGCCCCATTCGAGCGCCACGAGGAGGTCGGGCCAGCCGTCGCGGTCGACATCGCTCCACAGGGCCGACGTCACGAGCCCGGCTTCACTCAAGGCGGGCGCGAACTCCGCCGTGACATCCTCGAAACGCCCGCCGACGTTGCGGAGCAACGCACTGCGCGCCGGCTCGGGATAATGTCCCGGCACCACCCTTCCGCCGAGGAACAGATCGAGGCGCCCGTCGCGGTCGAAGTCGACCGCCGCGGCGGCACCGACGCTGATCGGCAACGATGGCAATGCGCCGGGCTGCGCTTGGAAGCGGCCGTGCCCGTCATTGCGCCATAGCACCGGCTGATATTCCGCCGCGCCGGCGGGCAGGCTCGCCCCACCCTTCGTGATAAGCACGTCGTTCACGCCGTCGCCGTCGGCATCGAAGATCAACACCGGGCCGTCGTCGAGATGCGCATCGCGCGCCAGCTCCTGCAGCGGTTGAAAGGCGCCGGCGGCGGACGAAACCAGCACTCGCGCCGGATCCGTCATCGTGCCGCCGACCACGACGTCCTCGCGCTGGTCCCCATCCAAATCGCCCACCGCCAGCGCGGGCCCGCGTCGGTTGAAACGCACGGGCTGCAGCGGCACCATCTCCTCCCGGCTGTTCGCCGCCCGGGTCGAGGCCAGTGCGAAACCCGCCGGCTGGCTGATGTCCGTGAATTGCCCGGCGGCCGACGGTGCGAGTGGCGCCGGATGCGCCCCCGGCGCCGCCGGTTCCGTGATGGTGAGCCGGCGATCAACCGCCAGGTCGGTGAAGCTCTGCTCCGCCCCGCTGGGCCAGGTGACGACGAGCTTCGAGATCATCGTGTCGTCGCCCAGGCCGAAGTGCAGCACCGGTTCGCTGCTGGACAGATAGCCGCGCGCGAGCTGCAGGTCGCGCACCTGGCGGCCGAGAGCGCTCTCGATCCGCGCGGTCGCACCGACGCCGTAGCGATTCGACTGGGTGCCGCGCAAGGCAACGATGAGCCGATGACCGCCCGGGCTGTCGTTGCGCAGCACCGTCACCGCGCCTTCGTAGTTGGCATAGACGACGTCGAGATCGCCGTCCCCGTCGAGGTCGCCGAACGCCGCCCCGAAGCTCACGCCGCGCTGGTTCAGGCCCCAGCGCGCCCCGACCTCCTCGAACCTCAGGTCGCCGTCGTTGCGAAAGGCGAGGTTCGTCTCGGCGAGTTTCGGGCTGTCCCGCAACAACCGGCGCGAGGCCGTCGGGTCCTCGAGCGACATCACGCGCTGCAGGATGTCCGCATTGTTATATTCGCGGATCATGCCGTTGGTCACGTGCAGGTCGAGCCGGCCGTCATTGTCCAGGTCCTCGAAACGCACCGACCAGGTCCAGTCCGTGGCCGCCACCCCGGCGAGCCAGCCCGCTTCGAGGCAGCGCCCGGTGCCGGTGTTGAGGTACAAGGCCCCGTGCATGTATTGCGGCGCTTCGCCGGGCCGTTCGGGCTCGAGCTGCGCGCGCTCGCGGGATCCCGCCATGCCGCGCAGGTCCTTCTCGCGGGTGGTGGTCGCCATGTCGGCGACAACAAAATCGATCCGACCGTCGTTGTTCACGTCGCCGGAGTCGGAGCCCATCGCGTAGTACGGGGTGTGCGGCATGACGCGATCGATCACATCGGTGAAGGTTCCGTCCCGATTATTGTGATACAGGCGGTCCGGCCCGCTGTAGTCGTTGGCCACGTAGAGATCGGGCCACCCGTCGCCGTCGTAGTCCCACCACGTCGCCGAATGCGTGAGGCTCTCGCCATCGATCCCGGCGTGCGCGGTCACGTCGCTAAAGGTGCCGTCGCGATTGTTGTGAAACAAGTGGCCCCGCTGGCCGTTCGGATGTGCGGCCGCGTCCAGCATGTTGGCGGTCACATACACATCGAGCCAGCCGTCGCGATCGTAGTCGCAAAACGAGCCCATGCCCGACGCATCGACGAGCGCGAGGCCGCGCGCCACCGCTTCCTCCTTGAAGGTGCCGTCACCCTGGTTGACGAACAGCAGGTTGGGCGCGCCGAATCGGCAGACATAAATGTCGAGCCAGCCGTCGTTGTTCACGTCAACAAAGGTCGCGCCTTGCCGCCACGCGGCGGAGTCGGCCGACGGCGCCGCATTGTCCTGCCCGATCGTGCGCTTCAGCCAGGCCACGCCCTGTTCCCAGCCGCCGGGTTTGGCTTCCACCACCCCGGCTTTCTCGGTCACGTCCTCGAATTTCCATCCGCCGAGATTGCGGAACAACCGGCAGCCCTCGGTCTTTCCGACGACCAGCACATCGGGCCGGCCGTCGTTGTCGAAATCACCGATCGCCACGCCCGAGCCGGATTCGCCGTACACGAGCTCCTGGTAGCGCTTTCCCCACATCTCGGGATCGGCGAAACGATTCTCCGTCACGAGGCCCGTCTGCGCCGCGGGCATGACGGTAAACATCGTCGCGCCCGGCGGACCCGAACGCGGCGAGAGGGATTCGGATTTCAGATCCCCGTTCGCTGCGTCGGCGCGGACGCCGAGGGCGATCGATGCCGCCAGCCAGGCGACGCGCCCCAGCCGCGCCATTTTTCGCCGAGGGTTCGTTCGATAACTCTTCGCGCCGAGGGGCATTTTGCGACCCGCTGATACGACGGGGACGGACGGAGGGAGTCAAGGTCCGCCGAGGGTGGAGCCGGCACTCTGTGCGGGCTGAACCTGCACGGAGTGCCGGTTCCACCATCAAGAGAATCTTGCGCCTAGCTTCCCGGCTTCTTTTCCGCCGGCTTGCCGTCCGTTGCGCCGTCGTGCAGTTCCGATTGCGAGACGACGCCCATGACCTTGAGCTCGCCGAGGTTGACCTTGCCTTCGGGCTGATACTGCCGGAGCAGGCGGCCGCTGTCCTGGCCGAAGTACCGGGACGCCCGGTCCAGCATGGCGGCGAGCGTCTCATTGAACTTGTTTCCCTGGGCCTGGATGCTGACGCGGGTGATCCAGAGCGGCTTGAGCTTACTCTCCTTCTGGGCGGTGGAGAAGTCGTAGGCCGCGATGATCACGTAGTAGCGCTCGTTCTCGATGTCGTCGATCAGGTCGTGGTAGGCGTCGCCTGCGCCCGCAAAACGGGCGATGGTGTCGCCCCGGTTGATGTCGTCGACATAACCCAGCAGCCGCGCGTTGTGCTCGTCGGCCTTCCGCCGCATGTCCTCGAAGGTCTGCATCTGGTAGAGCTGTTGCTCAAAGTCGTCGCGCGCGGCGTCGGCCACGGAGGACGCCGGCGACTGGATGCCGTCGACGCCGCCGGGGGTGCCCGCCGCGGCGGCCGTGGCCGACCTCATGGCGTTGTAAGAGGTAAAGAAGTTGGAGGCGTTGGCCTGGTAGACCGAATCGTTGAAGGGCACGGTCGTGCCCCAGGAAATCTCGAGCAGCAGCTGCGCGGACTTGGCGTCCGGGGCGAGGTAGTAATTCTTGAGCGCGAGAAACTGCGCCACGAGCTTCGCGACCTGCGGGAACTTCACCGCGTCGATCGAGCGATTTTGGCCAAGACCCGGGTAATAATGGCCATTCGTCAGCGCGTAGAACTCACGCTTGAAGGTGCCGTCGGGCAGTTTCTCGCGGTGATAGCCGTTGCTTACGCGCGAGAAGACCGCGGTAACCAGGGAGCCTTCGGAGGCGCCGGCGAAAGGCGCGGCCAGCAGCAGGCCGGAACAGCACACAAGGAGGAGAGATTTCATATTTGACGAAGGAGTGACGCAGCCGGCTTTTCGTCCGGTCCCGCAGCACAATTGACACCCGAATATACGTGATGCTTTCGGGTCCGGATGCAAATCGTTCCCGAGGTCTGTTCCGCTCAAGTACCGCCGCCCGGATCCTGCGCGCCTTCGTGCGCCGGCTCGATCCCCAGCACCTCGAGTTCGCCAAGGCGGACCACCCCCTCGCGATAATTCCGCACGAGCCGGTCGCTATCGCGGCCGAAATATTGCGAGGCATCGGAAAGCATGGCCGGCAGGCACCGGCTGAAATCGCTGCCGCGGGCGGGTATGCTCATGCGGGTCGTCCACAGCAGCTTGCGCCGGCCGTCGATCTGGGCCGCTTGGAAATCGTAGGCCTGGACGATGACGTAATAGCGCGGGGTCTCGATGTCGTTCATCAAGTCGTCGAAGTAATTGCCGGCGCCGGCGAAGCGCGCGGGATTGTTGCGATAGTTGATCTCCTCGACGTAGCCGAGCAGGCGGGCGTTCGCCTCGTCGGCCTTCAACCGCATGTCCTGGAAAAGCTGACTCTGGAGCAGTTGCGTCTCGGCGTCCTCCTGGGCGGCATCGCGCGCGGACCGAATGGGAATCTGGATGCCGTCGGTGGTGGTTTGCTGATCCCCGCGGGCCTCCGATTCCCGCACCACGGCCTGGGCGTTGTTGTACGCGTTCATGGCCGACCCGAAATTGGCATTGGCGTTCTGCAGTTGCGCGTCGTTGAAGGGCACGGTGGTGCCCCAATGGAGCACGAGCAGCAGGTCGGCCGACGCCTGGCGGCGCGCGGGATAAAAACTCTGCTGCGCCAGCCGGCGAGCCATCAGCTTCACGATCGTCGGGAACAGGGTGGGATCGCCCGCGCCGGTCTGGCCGGGCAGGCTCGAGATGCCGCCGTTGCCCACGACATAGGTCTGCGGCTTGAGGTTGCCGTCGGGCAGGAACTCCCGGCGATAGCTGCTGCTGGTGCGCGAATAGACGGAGATGACCAGCGAATCCTGCTTCGCCGTGAGAGGCGGAAGACCCAGGAGCAATGCCAATGTCGATACACTTGCCGCGCGGAATGAAGGTTTCATCGGAAACAAATTTTCGTGGTTCGTTCGCCGGGTATAACACCGGCGCGGCGCCCAACCCTTCGGGACGCCGTGAATATTACCATGCCGCGTTCCTCCCGCAATGGCCACCTCACCCCAACCGCGATTTTTACCTACCTAACCGTTCGGTGCGTGATGATGATGCATGGGCGCGCCGCCCGGGGCCGGCCAGGCAAACGTCGGCACCTTAAGCTCCTCGGTTTTCGCGTCGCCTTCGCGCACGCGGTAACACCGGTCCGGAGCCAACCCCCGGACCACCTGCGTCTTTCCGGTCGCCGGCCAGGTGATTTCGACCCGATCGATCGCCGTGGCTTGCCCGAGGCCGATCTCCTGCCGGAGCGGCGAGCAGCCGAAACTGCCGCCGCTGCCGACCGTCCGGTAGATGGCCCGCTCGCCCGTGGCGGTGCGCGCCACGACCTTGAGGCGGGCACCGATGGCCGACCGGTTGGTTTGCACGCCCTCGAGCTTCAGCTTGAGCCAATGGTTGCCATGGCCGGGGTTGGCGAAGAGCTGGTTTGGGTAATGGTCGCCAATCAACGCCCCGCCGACCACGGAGTAGATGTCCTGCTCGCCATCGTTGTTGAGGTCGCCAAACGCGATGCCGTGGCCCTTTTGCAGCTGGCCAAAATCCCCGGAGGTCGTCACGTCCTGGAACGATGTCCCGCCGTTGTTGCGAAACATCCGGTTCGGGATGAGCGTGCCGAGGATCGGGTCGCCCGTCCCGACGTAGAAGTCGAGCCAGCCGTCGTTGTCGAGGTCGCCGAAGTTGGCCCCCATGCCCTCGATGATTTTCCAGAGCCCGACGGCATGACTGACGTCGGTGAAGGTCCCGTCGTGGTTGTTGTGGTAGAGCCGCGGCCGCTCGCTCGTGGGCGGTCCCGAGCCGAGGTCGTCCATCAAAATGTCGCCGGCATTGTTGATCGAATAACCGCAGACGAAGAGGTCCGGCCAGCCGTCGTTGTCGTAATCAAAGAACCACGAAGGAAAGCTCTTGATCGGTTCGGTCACCCCGGCCGCCGCGGCGACGTTGGTGAAATGCCACGGCGCGCGCGGGTTCTTCGCGTCGCCGTCGGGACCATCGTTGCGCAGGAGAATGTTCGGCCCGCCGAAGACGGACAGGTACAAGTCGGGCCGGCCGTCGTTGTTGTAGTCGCCGGCGACCACCGCCTTGAACCAGGCGGTCAGGGCGACGCCGCACGTGGCCGCGCATTCGGTGAACGTGCCATCGCCCTCATTGCGATACAGCACGCAGGGCTGCTTGTCGCCCTCGGCCTGTGACTGCGACTCGTAGGCGATGAACAGATCGAGCCGGCCGTCGCCGTTGTAGTCGAACCACACTGCGGTCTGGGTCGATCCCGGATGCAGGACGCCGGCGCGCTCGGTCACGTCAGCGAAGGTGCCGTCGCCGTTGTTGTGGAGCAGAGAACTTGGGTAATGGCCGTCGCGGCCGAGCCACCCCCCGCGGAGCACAAATACGTCGACGAAGCCGTCGTTGTCATAGTCGGCCTGGATGAGGTTGAGCCCGCCGGTCAGTCCTTTGAGGCCGGCCTGGTCGGTGCGCTCCGTGAAGGTGCCGTCGCCGTTGTTGTGGAAAAAGCGCAGCTGGCTGTCCAGGCCCGACGCCGACACCATGAGGTCGAGCAGCCCGTCGTTGTCGAAGTCGTCCATCACCACGCTGCCAGACTGGTCGTCGACATCCAGGCCCAGCGGTCCCGCCACGTCGGGGAACCGCTTGATGTCGTAATCGGACTTGAAGACCTCAGGGGGAATCCGCCACTGCTCGGGCACCTTGTCCGGATACTCGCCGAGCGTCATGTACGCCAGGTTGTAGAGCCAGATCGCATAAGGCGTCGGCACATTGTCGAGCAGCTCCTGCAGGACCTTGATGGCCTCACGCGACCCGCGCTGGTTGGTATGGACGCCGCCGCCGCGGATCGGCAGCAGGCACGAATCGGCATTGTGGTTGGTCAGGCAATTCTGCAGCTCGCCGGCGCGGAGCCAGCAAATGGCGCGGAGGAGAAACATCTTCGCCGCATCGCCCTGCTTCGGCGCCAGGCCGTGCTCGCCCAGGAACTGTTCGAGGTCGTCGAGCGCCTTGATGGCGTCCTCCGGCTGGCCGTCGTTCAACAACGCGGTTGCATAGAGCCACTGGAGGCTGGCGCGTTCCCCGACCGTCCGGGCCGCATCGAATTTCTTTTTGACGAGGTGCGCCGTCTTGGCGGCGAAATACGGCACGATGGTGGGGTCCACGTCGCGGGGAATGGAGGCGAGCATCTCGACCATGCGCCGCGTGCTCTCGGGTTGCGGTTTCGGCGCGGGTTCCGCCAGCGCGGCGACCACGACAAGAGGGACAAGGCCGGCCAGCCACCCGGCTTTGACGGCGGGGCGACACGTGGCGCGCAGGGGACGGCGAGGGTTCATGGTTGGGTGAGAGTGAGGGTTGGCGTCGCCGCCGCGATGGGCTGGAGGGTGGTGGTGCTGTCGGGCCAGCGGACCGTGATGTTTTTGGGCGGATGCCCATCCGGATAGCCAAAAAAAGCCATCGGCGCGGACTGGGACCAGTAGCCGGAGCCGGCGGTGATCTCGGCGACTTGCTGCGAACCGTCGGCGAGCTCAACCGCGATGCGAGCCCCGATGGCGTCGCGGTTGGCGTGCGAGCCCCGCAGGCGCACCGCGAGCGAATGCCGTCCCGCCACGCCGGCATTCCGCCAAGCCTGGGTCGTCGCGTTGTTGCGGGTGACGAGGAAATCGGGCCAGCCGTCGTCGTCGAGATCGACGACGGCCAGGGCCTTGGCATCGCCCGGCACGACGAGGCCGCTCTCCAGCGGTGGAATCGCCGTGAAGTGACCTTGACCGTCCCCGCGCAGGAGCTGCCCCAAGCCGCCGTCGAAGCGATCGACATTGGCAATTGGGGCGTAGGAATTCTGCACTGCGCCGATGTCGGCCCGGCCGTCGCCATCGAAATCGCCGGCCACCAGGCCCTGGATTGCTGCGATCTGGGCAATCCGCGGCAGCGGTTCAAAATGGTAACGGCCATCCGGCTGGCTCAGGAAGACGCCGCTTCGCAGCTCGGTGGCGGTGAAGCGCCGGGCGGCGGCCAGCTTGTCGGCGCCGAGAATCGCGTCGAGTGTGGCCCGCGCGTAATAGTCGTTCTTGGGAAAGCGCTGCAGGATGGACGGGATGAACGCACCCATTTCCTTCCGCGTGCGCCAGGGGTAGAGCTTGCCGTCCTCGTAATACGCCTCGACGAGAATGGGTGGCTGGCCCGGGGAAAAACTGCCGTAATAGATTGCCGCCGGGTACTCGGGCGTGGCGTGGTATTGGGTGTTCAAGCCGACGTTGCCTGCGACGAAGTCCGGCCGCCCGTCGCCGTTGAAGTCAGCGCTCGCGAGCGAGGTCCACCACCCGGTCCCGGCGGCCGCAAAGCCGGCCCGTTCAGTCCAGTCGGAAAACGCGCGCCCCTGGTCGTTGTGGAAACATTTCACGGTGCCCCATTCCAGGGTGAGCACCAGGTCCGGCCAGCCGTCACCGTCGATATCGCTCCACAGGGCCGAGGTGACCATGCCGACCTCGCGTAATCCGGGCGCCATCGCTTCCGTCACATCCTCGAACCGGCCGCCCCGGTTGGCGAGCAGCGCGCTGCGCGGCGGCAATGGATACCGGCCGGGCAGCACCCGGCCGCCGAGGAAAACATCGAGCCGGCCGTCGTGGTCGAAATCCGCCGCGGCCACGGCGCCGGCGCTCACGGGCAGGTCCGGCAGTGCGGCGGGCGCCGGGCGAAACTGCCCGTGGCCGTCGTTAAGATACAGGCGCGGTTGATACTCGGGCGCGTGCGCCGACAGCGTGGTGCCGCCCTGCGTCACCAGCACGTCGTTGGCGCCATCGCCGTCGGCATCGAAGATCAGCACCGGCCCGTCATCGAGCAGCGTGGCGTTCGCGAGCCCCGCGCCCGGAGCGGCAGTGAACCGGTCGCCCCCGCCGAGCAGTATTCGCTCGGGATTCCCGGCGTTGGCGCCCAGGATCACGTCGTCCCGGCCGTCCGCATTAAGGTCGGCCACGGCCAGGGCCGGACCGCGCCGCTTGAAGCTGATCGGGATCAGCGGTTGGGGTTTGGCTTCGGCCGGCGCCTCTTCGCGAAAATCCACGGCAAAGGCCCGGGTTTCGCTGACGTCGACAAATTGGCCCGCAGGGATGGAGACCGGTGTCCGCGCGGGCCCGGGCGCGACGGGACCGGCGGGCTCGGTGATCGTGAACCTCCGGTCCACGGGGAGGTCCGTGAAGCTCTGCACCCGTGCGTCGGGCCACTCCACCGTGAGCCGGTCGATCTTCGCGGCGGTCCCCAGGCCAAAATGCAGCACCGGCTCGCTGCTCGAGAGATAACCACGCGAGATCACCAGCGTGCGCACCTGGGCGCCGGCGGCGCTCTCCACGCGCACCGTGGCCCCGGCCCCGAATCGGTTGGAGGCCGAGCCGCGCAACGCGACCACCACCCGGTGCCCGCTGTCGTTGTCATTACGCAGCACCGTGACGTTTCCTTCGTAATTGGCGTAGACGAGATCGAGGTCGCCATCGCCATCCAGGTCGCCGAACGCCGCCCCCAGGCTGACGCCGCGCTGGTTCAGTCCCCACGCGGCGCCGGTTTCCTCGAAACGAAGATCCCCCAAGTTGTGATAGGCCAGGTTGGCCTCCACCAGCTTCGGGCTGGCCCGCACGATGCGCATGCGCTCGTCGGGGCTTTCCGCCCGGAAGACCCGCTCGCGCAGGTCGACGCTTTGGTGTTCCCGGTTCATGCCGTTCGTGATGAACAGATCGAGCCGGCCGTCCTCGTCGAGGTCTTCCAGCAACGGCGCCCAGGTCCAGTCCGTCGCGGCGAGGCCGGCGAGGCGCCCCGCCTCGAGGAACCGTCCGGTCCCCGTGTTAAGAAAAAGCATGTTGCGGGCGTACTGGGGCGACCCGCGGGCGTTCGCTTCCGTGACGTTGGTCAGCGTCCGCGTATAAGCCATGCCGCGCTGGTCCTTCTCGTGCGTGGTCGCGGCCATGTCCGCGACGAAGAAGTCGGGCCGGCCATCGTTGTCGATGTCACCCACATCCGCGCCCATGGACGAATACGGCATGTGCGGGACGGCCTCGTGGATGGCATCGGTAAAGGTGCCATCCCGGTTGTTGTGGTAGAGCCGGTCGGGCTCGGCAAAATCGTTCGCCACGTACAGGTCGGGCCAGCCGTCGCCGTCGTAATCCCACCACGTCGCCGAGTGCGACAGCGTCTCGCCGAAAATGCCGGCCTTGGCGGTGACGTCGGCAAAGGTGCCGTTGCCGTTGTTGTGCAGCAGGTGCCCGCGCTGGCCGTTGGGATGGTGCGTGGCGTCGAGCATGTTGCTCGTGAGATAGACATCCAGCCAGCCGTCGCGGTCGTAGTCGCAAAATGCGCCGACCCCGCAGGCGTCCGCCAACGCCAGGCCGCGCGCCGCGGCCTCCTCCTTAAACGTGCCGTCGCCCTGGTTGATGTAGAGCAGATTGGGCGCCAGGAAACGGGTGATGTAGACGTCGAGCCAGCCGTCGTTGTTTACATCGGCGAACACCGCGCCCTGGCGCCAGGCCTCGAGGTCGCCGCCGGCGGCGGGGGACCCGCCCGCACCCGGCAGTGACACGGGCAGTCCGGCCTTTGCGGTCACGTCGGCAAACTTCCAGTCGCCGAGATTGCGAAACAACCAGCAGATCCGACCCGTCTTGCCGACGACCAGGAGGTCGGGCCGGCCATCGTTGTCATAGTCGCCGATGGCCACGCCCGTGCCGAATTCGCCCATCGAGATCTCTTCGTAGTGATCCCCCCACATTCTGGGGTCATCATAGCGATTGGTCATCACGATGCCCGTTTGTTCGGGCTTCAGTGTCGTGAAGAGCGTGGCGCCGCGCGGCCCGGATCGAGCCGCCAGCGGCGTTTCGCTGATCCCCGCCGGCGTCGCCGCCGCCAACGTCGCGACGCCCGCGAGCCAGGCCGCCACCGCCAAGCCGCGCGCGCGCCACGTCGGACAGTTCCGCGCCCGCACCGGGTCGTGGTACAAAGGGGCCATCATTCGTGCGGAAAAGTGCATTGGCAGCCAGCCGTCGAGTCAAGGTCGCCATCGCTCTTGCCTAGTCTGGGAAGCGTTCGCAGCATCGGCTGTCGTTTTTCCGCGTCTGCATGACTCCCGCCGCCCGGTTTACCTCCTTCCTCTGGTTGCTGGCTCCGCTCTCCGCGTGCGCATTCCTCATCTGGATGGCCGCGGCCCGCGTGCACCGGATCGACTACGTCACGAACCTGGTGGAGACGGGAACGGTGATCGATCCGGCCTCGCCCACCGGCTATGCCGGCGGATTGCGCAAGCTGATCGTTCCCGAGCACAACAACGACAGCTACCAATGGATTGCCCAGACCCAGCAGATGCTGGCCGGGGGCGAGTGGCGACTGCGCCATGTCAACTATGACAACGCCCCCGCAGGGCGCACCGTGCTGACGCCTTCGCCTTTCCGGTGGTGGCTCGGCTTGGTGGCGGGACTCGATCGCGTGGTTTCCGGCTATTCCCGGGGATTGGCGGTGGAACACGCCGCTCTCCACGCCGGGCCGGCGCTGCACCTGCTGCTGCTGGCGGGAGTGGTGGCTTTCGTGGCGTGGCGTTTCGGCCCCTGGCCGGCGACCTTGGCGAGCGCCGCCGTCGCCATTCTTTTTCCCTTCGCCGGCTCGTTTTTGGCCGGCCAGCCCGACGACAACGCCCTCGTTCTCTCCTGTGCGCTGGCGAGCGTGCTGCCGCTGCTGGCCGGGATCAAAGTGCGCGCGAAGGAGCCGGTGGCCGCGACGGCCCGGTGGTTCACCGCCGCGGGCGTGGCGGGCGGCCTGGGACTGTGGGTCGACGTCGCGCGCGCGCTGCCAATCCTGGCCGGCATTTTCCTGGGCGCGCTGTTGGCCGCGGCGGCAGCGCGGTGGCGGGCTCGCCAAGGCGAATCCCTTCCACCCCTTCCCTGGCGGCATTGGGCGGTTGCCGGGGCCTTGGCCTGCCTCATCGCCCATCTGCTCGAATACTATCCCGGTTATTGGGGCGGATGGCCGGGCCGCAACGTGCATCCGCTGTACGGCCTCGCCTGGCTCGGTGCCGGCGAGGTGATGGCACGGCTCACCGCCTGGATCCAACTTGGCGAGGCGCCTTGGCGCCGGCGTGCCCTCTCGGCCCTGGTGCTTGCGCTCCTCGCGATTGCGGCCGTGCCCACGGTTTTGGTGCTCAAGGGCCAGCACGATTTTTTCAGCGCCGATTTGGGCGCCGGTCGGTTGTCGGATCTTCCCGGCAGCCCGGTGGCTCCCAACTCGTGGGCGTGGCTGTCACACGACGGTTTCACGTTGGCGGCGACGGCCACCGTCCTGCCCTTGCTGCTGGTGCCAGCCGGCGCGTGGATGTTGTTCCGCCGGGGCAGCGACGTGACATCGCGCGCGATGAGTGCGGTGGCGCTGGGTCCCGTCCTGTTGGCCTTGGGCTTCGCCTGCGTCCAGCTCCGGTCGTGGACCATCCTCGATGCCGGACTGGTCGGGCTCCTGGTCGCGCTCGCCGCGGCGACGCCCAATTCGGCGAACGCCCGCTGGTCGATGGCCCTCGGCGTGCTCGCCGTGCTGGTGCCGGGTGTCTGGCTGCTGGCCACGCGGGCCCAGGCGGCCGGGAGCAACACCCTGGGGGAAGGCGAAGTCGTCGCCCTGGTCGAACGCGACCTCGCGTACTGGCTGGCGCGCCAGGCGGCCCCGGATCGCGCGATCGTGCTGGCGCCGCCGAATCTCGCGACATCGCTCTATTTCCACGGGGGACAGCGCACCGTCGGCACGCCCTACGGGGAGAACAAGGAGGGGTTCTTCGGCTCGGTGCGAATCGCCGCCGCCAGCTCGGCGGACGAGGCCCAGGCAGTCGCCCATGCCCGCCAGCTGAACTATATCGTGGTTCCTTCGTGGGACAATTTCCTCGACGACTACGCGCGCCTCGGATCGGAACAGGCGGATCACACGCTCATGGCCTCCCTGCACCGCTGGCTGCCGCCCCGCTGGCTCCAGCCCGTGCCATATACCCTGCCGGCCATCAGTGGCTTCGAGGGGCAGTCGGTCGCCATCTTCCGGGTCGTCGACGTGCAGGACAACGCGGCGGCGCTCAGCCATCTGGCCGAATACTTCGTCGAAATGGGCATGGTCGACCAAGCCGTCGCGGTGGCGGAAACGCTGGAGCGGTCCTTCCCGGCCGATTTCGGGGCCACGGTGGCCCGCGCCCAGGTGAGCGCAGCGGCCGGCGATGCACGCTCCTGGCAGCGCGCGCTGCAGGAGATCGACGCGGCCCTCAACCGGGGCGACACCGACCTGCTCCCGTGGGATCGGCAGGTAAGCCTGGCCATCGTCCTCGTCCAGGCGAAACGCATCGATGCCGCCCGGACGGTCGTGAAACGCTGCCTGGCCGAGGTCGATGCACCGCGCCTGCGCCTCTTGACCACGGTCTCGCTGCACCGGCTGCTCGTGATGAGCCGCGGCTTCCACCTCGAGATTGCCGATCCCAATTTGCAGGCGCTCGCCCGGCAACTCCTGCCGGCGGAATTGCGCGACCAGTGACAACCATGCCTCGATTACCCTTCGCACGCAGCGCCGGTCTCGCCGCCACCTTGGCGATCGCCCTCCTCGGCGGTGCCGGCTGCTCGCGGCAACCCGAAGGCCCGGCGGTATCATCCTCCCGGCCGGCAACGACGCGCGCACCGCTCACGGCTCAACAGGCACATCTCGAGTACGTCCCGGTGGTCATCGGAACTCCGCTCGGGGCGAACGATCGTCCGATCGTGACCCACATCGCGATCGCCGACCTGGATGCCGACGGCCTGCCCGACGTGCTCTATTGCGATGCGCGGAAGAACACGGTGCGCTGGATCCGACAGGCGCCGCGCGGGGTCTTTACGGAACAGATCATCGGCGAGGACATCGCCGCGCCGGCCCACGTGGCCGTGGCCGATGTCAACGGCACCGGGCGTCTCGATGTGCTGGTGGCCAGCATGGGCCAGGTCACCCCGAACAACGACCGGATCGGGTCCGTGGTGGTGCTTGAGAACCTCGACAACCGCACCTTCCGCCCGCACGTCCTGCTCGAGCATGTCGCGCGAGTGACCGACGTCCGCGGAGCCAATTTGACCGGCCGCTCCGACCATCGCCTCGATCTCGTCGTCGGGCAGTTCGGCTATGCGCAAGGCGAGACGCGCTGGATGGAGAACAAAGGCGGCTGGAATTTCGAGAGCCACATCGTCAACACGCAATCCGGCTGCATCCACACGCCGGTCGCGGATTTCGATGGCGATGGGGTGCCGGATTTTGCCGCCCTGATCGCCCAGGAGTGGGAGGAGGTGCACTGGTTCCGCAATCTCGGCCACGGGCAGTTCCACGACAATGTCGCGTGGGGCTCGACCAACGAGGATTACGGCAGCAGCGGGCTCGATGTCGCCGATGTCAACCGGGATGGCAAACCGGACCTGATCTATACGAATGGCGACGGTTTCGACTATGCCGTTCCTGGCTCGCGCCCCTGGCATGGCATCCAATGGCTGGAGAATGCCGGCAATGGCTATTTCAAGTTCCATCGCGTGGGCGACCTCCCCGGGGCCTATTCGCCGTGCGCCGCGGACCTCAACGGCGACGGCTTCATGGACCTCGTGGCCGTGAGCGGGTTTGCCGATTGGAGCGATCCCGCGACGGTCACGATCATGGCCTGGTTGAACGATGGCCATGAGAATTTCACGCCGGTGGTGATCGCCCGCGACCCGATCCAATTGGTCGCCGCCGCCGTGGGCGACCTGGACGGAAACGGCGTGCCCGTGATCGTGACCGGTGGATTTCATGCCCTCCCGCCTTACCAACGGATGAGCAACATCACGCTGTGGCGAAAGAAGTGAAGCAGTCCCGATCCGCCCTGCCGCCGGAGCGGAGCGCACAGAGCGGTTCGCACCCGGCACGCCGGCGCTTCCTCGCGGCCGCAGCCGTGGCCGCCGCCGTGGCCGTGGCTGGTTATTATCTCGTCCATGCGTGGCGGCGGCAGGAGATGATCGCACAATTGCAGGCCGGCCTGCCAGCGCGGCCCGACGCCAACCGCATGGCGCCGACGCTGGCCGAGCGCCTGGGCAAGGCGGAAGCGCAAGCGCGCGATCCCCGGACCACCCTGGCCGGTGTGGCGGACCTGGGCCGGCTTTACCATGCCAGCGGATTCCCGCACGAAGCGGAGACCTGCTGGCGCCTGCTCCAGATGGCCGAGCCGAAGGAAGCTCGCTGGTGCTATTACCTGGCCGATCTTCACCGCGCCGCCAGCGACTATGACGGCGTCGCCGCCATGCTGGCGCGGACGACCGCGCTCGCGCCCGGCTATGCCCCGGCTTGGCTCCAGCTGGCCGACCTGCAATTCAAGACCGGCCAGATCGAAGCGGCGCAGGGCAGTTACGAAAAGCGCCTCGCGCTGGTGCCGGCCGATCCGTATGCGCGCCTCGGGCTCGCGCGCGTCGCCCTCCAGGCCGGCGACAAAAAAAAGGCGCGGGAATTCGTCGAGTCCCTCGTCAAGGACACGCCGGAATTTTCCCCGGGCCACAACCTTTACGCGGAGATGCTGGCCGCCGATGGCGACACGGCGGCGGCGAACAAACAACGGTGGTTGGGCCGCGAATCCACGCGTTTTCGCGAGGCTGACGATCCATGGTTGGACGAACTCGGGGCGTGGTGTTTCAACTATGAGCAGCTGTGCATCCGCGGCACGGTCGAGTACCAGACGAAGCACGGCGACCACGGCCAAGGTTACTTCGAACGGGCAATCCAGATGCAACCCGCCAATCCCATGGCTTATGGCCTCCTCGGCGGTTTGTACCTGGAGCAGAACAATCCCGGGAAGGCCCGTGACATCCTTGAAGATGGCCTCAAGCAGTCGGCGGCGGCCAAGCCGGGTGTCATGTACTTCGTCGACCTGAGCCGCGCGTACCGGGAGTTGAAACTGCCCGCGGAAGCGGAGCGCGTGGCCCGCGACGGCCTGGCGCGCCTCGGCCGGGAGTTCGAGCTCTACGATGCACTCGGGGTGGCGCTCGGAGACGCCGGGCAACATGAGGAAGCGGTCGAGGCGTTGCGCACCGCCGTAGCCCTCAATCCCGACGACACGAACTCAAATTACAACCTCGCCGTCGCGCTGTTGGCGGTCCGGCAATTGGGTGAAGCGATCTCGGCCTTGAAACATTCGCTGACAGCAAAGCCGACTTTCCCCTCCTCGCTGGCCATGCTGGCCCAGATCGAAATCGATTCCGGTCGGTGGGAAGACGCTGCGCAGTACCTGCAGCCGCTCTACGAGTCGCACCCGGAAATGCCGCAGGCCCGCCGGCTCATGGCCTATTGGCACCTGCGCGCGGGCATGGCTGCGGAAAAGCAGAAGGACCTGGCCCTGGCGGAAACTCACTACCGCGAAGGGGTGTCCATCGATCGCAGTCAACCCGAGCTGCACGTGCGGCTCGGCACGCTCTTCCTGCTCCAAGGCCGTTTCGGTGATGCAGTCGGGCCCCTCGAGGAGTACCACCGGCTGCAGCCCGACAACCCCCAGAGCTCACTCTATCTCGGGCAAGCGTATGCAGCCGTCGGGCGTCGCGACGAAGCCCGGCAGGTCCTCACCGCCGGGGCGGCCGTAGCCGATCGTCAAGGCAACACCCAAACGGCAGATTTCTGCCGCGAGATCCTGCGGCAGTTACAGTAAGGAACCAAGCTTGCGGCGGCGGTGGCAGGATGGCGACTCGGTTCGCGAGGTTTCCTACGTGGGAACGACCTTGGTCGCGACATCGCATGCAAGCATGTTTCCACCCATCCGGATAAGACCGCATGGCCGCGGCAATCACCGCTGCTCGCGCAGCCAGGCGAGGTGTTCCTTTGCCCCGGTCAGGTCGGGTTGCAGGGCCAAAGCACGTTCATCGGCCTCGATGGCTTCACGCCAGCGGCGCAGTTCCCCCAAGGCGAGCGCCCATTCG
Source organism: Lacunisphaera sp. (assembly GCA_035549095.1). Taxonomy (GTDB): domain Bacteria; phylum Verrucomicrobiota; class Verrucomicrobiia; order Opitutales; family Opitutaceae; genus Lacunisphaera. The sequence continues at coordinate 71,150 of DASZRV010000040.1, forward strand.
TACTGCGCTTCCGCGGAACCCGGCAGCAGTCGCGCCGTGGCCTCGAAGTGCGGCAACGCCTGCTCCGCCCGGCCCAAGCCCATCAGGGCCGTGGCAAGGTTGTGGTGCGCCTCGGCCAGCGATGGCTGCAGCTGGAGGGCCGATTCGTATTGGGCGGTCGCGTCGCCCAACCGGCCGAGCCGGGCCAGCGCATTGCCATAGGCACTGTGAACCGCCGCGTCTCCGGGTTTCAGGCGCAGCGCCGTTTCGAAATGCCCGCAAGCCTCTTCCGTGCGCCCCGCGGCCACCAGGGCCAGCGCCAAGTCAAACTGAGTCGCAGCATCGGAGCGCACTTTCGCCAGATGCTCAAAGTGCGGCAGCGCCTCGCTCACACGTCCCGCCTCAGCCAAGGCGCGCGCCCAATTCGTTTCCGCGGCCGTCAGGTCCGGCCTCAGCCGGAGCGCCGCCTCGTAATGCATCAGCGCCTCATCCAGTCGCCCGCTCTTGGCCAGAGCATTCGCCAAGTTGTTGTGAAGTTCGCCGTCATCCGGCTGCAGTTGGATGGCCTTCCCATATTGGCTGATTGCAGCCGACCACCGGCCCAGGGCCGCGAGAGCGATCCCGTAATTGTTATGCAGATCGAAGTTGTCGGGTTTCATCTGCAGCCCGCGCTCGAAATAGGGCAAGGCCTCGGCGGGCCGGCCCAGCTCGGTGAGGGCGCGGCCGATATTGGCCGAGGCGTCCCCGTTGTAACCCGGGGCCAGTTCCAGCTCCTTCCGGCAAGCGGCGATGGCTTCCTCCCAGCGCCCCAGGAGAAGATAAGCGCGACCAAGGTTGCCCTGCGCCCGAGCGTTGTCGGGACGCTTGGCCACGGTGTCGGTCCAGATGCCCAGTTCGGTGCGGTAGTCCCGGTTGCGCACCATCGTCGCCCAGCCCAGCGGCAAGAGAGCCGCCAGGGTCACCGCCACGGCAGCTCGAGCGCCGACCGCCTGAACGCCGAGCACGACCAGCGTCAAAACGGCGGCCAGGGGCAGGTACATCCGATGTTCCGCGATCGTCTGGCTGGCCAGCGGGATGAAACTCGAACTTGGAGCCAGGAAGATGAAGAAGCTCGCACCGGCAAATCCGATCGCCGGCCTCCGCACCAACGCGACCACGGTTGCCGCCAGCAAGGCCAGCACGATCCCGGCCTGCCCCCAGACCTCTCCCAACGAGCGGACGGTCGGCCACCCGTAATCCAGCACGAGGGGATGCGGCCAAAACACCAACTTAAGATAGAGGACCAGGGCCTGGCATTGCGTCAGCAGGTATTCCCATGGCGAGACATCGAGTCCGAATCCCACGGTTCCGCCGCGCTGCCGGCCGTGCCAGACCAGCCAGACAAGCGGCAGCCAAGTCGCCGCCAGGGCCGTGTAGTACCTGCGACGCAACCGCCACGCCTCCTTAAAGCTGCCGGTGGCAAAGGTACGGTCATAGAGGAAAACCACGAGCGGTGCGGTAGCGATGATCTCCTTGGTCGCCACCCCGAGCAGGCACGAAATGAAAGAGAGCACCAGCCAGTATCGTCCAGACTTCGAAGCACAGTCGGCTTGGTTCAATCGGGTTTCCGGCTCAAACTCCACCGCCCGGGTGAACCCGTAGAGTGTCAGCAGATAAAAGAGGCTCCCGAGAATCTCGTTTCGCTGCACCACACAGCTCACTGACTCGGTGAGCAAGGGATGCACGGTCCAAAGCGCCACAACGCACCAACTGAGCACGTCCGCCTCCCCGGCGCGTCCGGCCCGTGGCAGCCGCATCGTCCGGCGCAGCCATCGCCAGAGCACGAATGCGGTCAGCGCGTGGAAAAAAACATTGGTCAGATGATAGCCCAGAACATCCAATCCACCCCCCGCGTAGTTGAAGGCGAGCGTCAGGTTGACCAAAGGCCGGCCCGAAACGCCTGACCCATCGTTTGGCGGCACCAAAGGTTTCCACGGCGGCCAAAGCTGCCTGATGGTGGCGTTGTGCTCCACGCCAGGCACATCGTCGAAGATGAAGGGTGCACGGAGGCTCGGCCAATATACTGCGAGGGCGGCCACCAGGAGAATCGCGGCACCGGCTCCGCGCACAAGTCCCGGAGCGCTGCGGCCGGTAGACAGTGTGGGAGCGATCGTCATGACACCTGCAGACAAAAAAACGCCCCCGAGGATTGGCTACCTCGGGGGCGTCGCAATTCAATTCAGCGGATCGCTAGAATCTGAATGTATTGGTCAGCATCAACTGCTGCGGGGCTCTTATGCGGTAAGTAGCCGCGCTTCCGTCCGGTTCGGTCGTGATCGGCACGAGTTCATTGCCGACGCCGACGTTACGGACGTTGAACTGGACGTTCCAGTCGATGTCCTTCCAGATTCTCCGGCTATACCCGACCCAGAGGTCGAAGTTGATGTCCGAAGGACCCTTATAGGGATCGGCGATATCGAAGCTGATCGTGCCCGGCGTGGCGCCGGCGATCGGCTGGTAACCAATCACGATGTCGGATTCATAACGTGCGCCACCGCCCACGTTGAAGCCCTTGAGCTTGCCATGGTCGAAGTCGTAGTTGGTGATCGCGTTCCAGCGCCACTTGCGCAGTTCCGGCACGTCCGTGCCTTCCTGCAGTTTGCGTTGGTTATACTCCGAGTTGATGTTGCCGTTCCATTCCTGGAGCGTCGTCTCGTTACCGGCGCCACCCCACCAGATGCGGAGGTCACCGCCACTGCCCTTGGCGCCCGTGCCCAGGAACTGGGTGTAGGCGGCCATGAAGGCGGAGAGGTTGGCGCCGCCGATGTTCTTGCGCTGGGCCGTGGTCTTGCTCGCGTTGAGCGAGACGCGCCAGTTGCGGGTCGGCGAGGCGTTGAACTCGATTTCGTAGCCTTGCGACGAGCTGTCCTCCGTCACGGCGAAGCCGGCGGGAACGTTCGCGCTGATGCCCTTCGAATGGTCGTTCAGGTTGATGCCCCACGCGGCGTAGAAGCGCGGATCGACGCTCTTCTGCCAGGCGCGCCAGGCGGCGATGACGCTCGCTTCACGCGCTTGTGCGTCAGCGAGCGATTCACCCGGCGCGGGCTCGTAGTTGAACATCGTGTTGGTGGGATCGGGCGCCGGTGCGGCGTTGTTGACCGAGTCACCTCTCCAGTCGAACTCGAAGCGATTGACCCAGTTGCCCGCCCAAGCCTGCGACGAACCGATGAACCAAGCGCCGCCCAGACCGGAGCTGGAGGCGTTCACGCTCTCGGTGTTGTATTTGTTCACCTTGAGGCTGTAACGACCGTCGTTCGTCTCGAGCAGGATGCCGACGTCCTTCGTCTTGCCCGACGGAGCGGACAGCGGCACGCCGTAAACGTCGACGCGTTGGGCGGCCGGCTGGAAGTCGGTCGAGTGGTTGTAGAACAACGTCACTTGGATCGGCAGGCGCTTGAAGCCAGGGAGCTGGTTCAAGTGGGCCACCGTGGTCCAAGCGTGCGACGTAACCTCGAGCGTGTTCTGCGGTGTGTCGCCAAGCTTGTAGACGCTCGGATCCAGGTTCAGGCGATAGTAGTTGTTCTTGTCGCCGTTGTTGGTGTTGAGCGAGTACGACCATGCTTTCGCAATATCCTTGCGGACGCCGAAGGTGCCGATCAGCGCGTTATCCCAGAAGTGGGCCTGCCAGTCGAACGCGCGAGAGAACGTGTACGACTTGGTCAGCCGGGCGTCGTGCGTGTTCAGATCCTGATTAGCCTGCGAGGCGAGGGAATCGATGATGTTAACGTTGTACGGCTGATAGCCAACGTAGTTAAGCGGATTGGACGACTGCGTGCCGTTGCCCGGAGCACTGGCGAGCGGAAGGACGTTGCCGTTGTTGTCGCGATACTGGCCGTCCGTCGTGAACGGCACGCTGCCCGGCAACGGATAATACGGATCGTGCCAGAAGGCACCCGGGTTGACATAGGTCGGATCGGCCGGGTTCGTCGAAGGCTTCCAAGTTGCGTTGAATTGGATGGCCTTGCCGCTGGTCAGCCGTGGATTGATGTCGGGATTCGGGATGTGCAAGCCCGAAGCCGAGCTGGCGCCCATCACCGAAGGTCCGAGATAGATGAACGTGAACGGATTCAGCTGACCGCTCGTGAACGCGATCTGCTTGAACAAAGCCGGATTGGCCGAGTTCAGCAACGCCCAGGCATCGTCCTGGATGCTGTACTGGGAGAAGCTACGGTTATCCGTCTTGATCTGGTCGCGGGCGAGCAGGCCGGTGATGACATGGCGACCCAGGACACGCGTAAACCAATTGTGGTGGTCCGCATTGAAATCGTGGTCCGCAAACACCGTGAAGCGGGATGCGTCGCGATTGTTAACCTGGGTGTTGTTGCCGAAGATACCGTTGCCACCGACGTAGGGCTTGCCGAGGTTCGGGTTCGGGGTGCCGTCTTCAAACGGTTCGCCGTTCTTACCCGTCGGTGTGCCGTCGGAGTAGACACGGTTGATGTCAACGTTGATGCTGTCGTCCGTCAGGAGCTGCACCTTGCCGCTCTTGTACCACTCCTTGTTGTAAGTGGCCTCGAAGCCCACCTGGTCGTGGAAGAACGTCTGCGCCAGGCTGATGTTGGTGGCGCGGAAGTTCTGGAATTCGTGCTTGGTCGGGCCGTCGTACAGGTTGTTGTAGAAATCGAACGTGGAGGGATCCGTGATCGACTTATCCTTGAAGAGACCGTAGGACCATGCCGGCAGGCTGCCATAGTACAGCTTGGCCTTACGGGCGAATTCCGAGTAAGTCGAGATGCTGGCGGGACGGACATAGCGCGTGCCCGTGGCATCGAGGCGGGTGCCGTTGTTGCCGTTCGAATCCATGCCATGGTAGCCCTGCGGCTCCCAATTGACGGCGGTCAGCTGCGTCGGATCGTTGTACTGGAAGTTAAACGCCGGGCTGCCGAAGACACCGAGCATGCTGCCCGACACCCAAGGCTGGAAGTACTCGTTCGGCGTGCCACCAAACTTGCCGGTGGCGAAGTTCGGATCGTTGGCGTACTTCGGGATCAGGTAGCCCGCGTAATTGCCGCCGGGACCGTTGTGGTTCGTGCGGTCATAGCCATGGTTCGGCGCCCCGGTGTTGTCATCTTCGTTCTGCGCCGGATTCACCGTCATTTTGTTCAGGTTCGGGAAATTGAACGGCTGGTTGGCGACGTTCAACCCGGCATAGGTGCCGGTGGCGAACCAAGGAGTGATGCGGTCGCTCGGGGGGAGCTGGCGGGGATTGTTCGAGCCAATGTCGCCGAACTCGATGTTCGCCTTCAACACCGTGCGGGCCGAACCCTTCTTGAGGAAGCCGGGCTCATAGCGGATGGCACCGTAGAGGCGCTTCTGGAGCGAATACGCCGGGTCCTGCTTGAACTTCTCATCGTTGCGGACGGCGTCCACGCGGATGGCGAGTTCGTTTTTGAGGAGAACCTTGTTGATGTCGATCGACTCGCGCGTGCTGCCCCAGCTCCCGACGCGAACGGACACTTCATTCGAATCCTTGAAGGCGGCCGATTTCGTGCGGGTGTTGATGATACCCGCGGGGCTGCCCTGGCCGAACAGGATCGAGTTCGGGCCGCGCTGCAGGTCAACACCGTCGATGTTGTAGCCTTCCCACGGAATGTCCGTGAGGAAGTAGTCGCGAGTGTTGTCTGCCGACGTGAGGCCGCGGATACGGGTGTTCGAGTTGGGGTTGGTGAACCGGCTCGATTCGTCCAAGTGCGAGCTGTCGCCCGCGCCGGCAAAGTTGCCGTAGAAGCCACCGACCTCGGTGTTGGTCGTGTACTGCAGCAGCGTCTTGTTGTCGGTCGCCCCGATATCCTTCAGGAACTGACTCGTCACAACGGTGACGGCGTTGCCGACGTCGCGCAGTTCGGTCGCGAGACGATTACCAGCCAGCGTGGAGGTGGCCTGATAACCGGTGGTCGCCTCGGATGAGACTTCGAAAGGAGTGAGGACAATGACTTCCTCCTCCTTGTTGGTGTTTGCGGACTGAGCCGGTGCGGCTTGGGCCCACATACCGGTCGGGGCAGACATCAGCACAAGGGCCAATGCCGCCGAAGCAGGCATATACCTGTTTTTCATAGTTTGAACGGTGCTAGTTAGGGTTCTCTCTCTTGGGTTAGGGGGCCCAAGAGTCGTCGGGGATTTGGTAGCAGCAGCGCAACGCCGGGGTTGCGTTACTTATACGCACTATAAAAAGGGCCTAATCGAAGTCACGGGAATAACTAAATAGTTCTCACATTAGACCGCGTCCTAAGCAATCGTATGTATCGTTCGTTGAGCAACTCCCGAAACATGATCAGCCGCTCGTCTCTCGGCGATTGGGAATGTCTGAAATGACTCAGCCTCAAGTTTTCCCCCAGCCTCCGGCTAGGGAGATCGCTCCATGGAGGCGCTTCGAGCTTGAAAGCGTTTTCAATCCGGAACCCTGGAGGAACAGCGCCCGACACGAGTAGCGGCAGGTCTTTAACCGGTTATCGGGTTCAACGCGGACCACTGGCCGCGCATCGCGGCTCACAGCGGAAGCTCCCGCAACGATAACCGCGCGGTGCCCTCCACCTGCTGCCCCTTCTCCAATGCCGGATAGTAACGGACATTCTTCACCAGTTCGCCCACCAGCCCTTCGGCCGGCTGGGTGCAGGCTTCATCCGTGTAGGTGCCCAGTGGCACTCCATCCTTGGAGACCTTGGCGTAATAAACTGCCTTCCATTGGTTCGGCGGGAGCTGCAGTCGCTGCTCCTTGGTGGGACGACCAAGGGCGGGTGTGGCAATGAGGGTGTCGCCCTTGTGACCCGCTAGGTATTCGATCTTCAAGTACTCAAATGCGTCGTCGCGGCTCAACGGCACGCGTTTCGGTGACACTTCCGTGGGAATCTCGCGGCCGTTGTCGTACAAATGCACCTGCACCTCCTCGATTTCGAACCCGGGTGGCATGCCGCCCTGCAGAACATCGACGCCAGTCGGCTTGCTGCCGATCGGCTCCAAAGCCCGGGCATAAACCGCGCTGCGGGCCTCCCCGGGCTTGTCGTCACGCGTGTGGAATCGTGTGATCGCAACCAGATAGGGTTTTTCCAGATAGGTTTCCGACGAGACCGTGAACCGGATCGAGACGGCATCGAACATCTCCTGCGCCAGATCGTCTTCCGCCGCGAGTCGGGCAAACGCGCCGGAAGCGAGATTCGATTCCCGCAAGGTCTCCGCTTGGCTCATGGAATTGAACGCCTCCGCGGCTTGGACGATCGCCGCTTGATCTATCGCGGCGGCGGCCGCCGCCGCGCCGGTGACCGGAGTACCGTCCGCATTCCGGGCGTCCGCGTTGACAGCGACATAATTCTTGTTCAGCGCCGCGATGTATTTTCCTTCCGCCAGCGACGCCTTGTCGCCCATCGCCGCCTCGGCTCGCACCGCATCGCGCTGCCGCTTCATCTTCGGGTCGTTGGCCGGCGTGTAGGCCCGTTCTGTGACGAGGTCGGACAGCGAGGCCGAGGTCCGGGCCAGCGTGAGCGCATGTCCGAACTCGATGCGGTGCGGCTCGCCCACCATCGGGACCGTCACCAGCTGGGTGCCGTCCGCCACAATGAACGTACGCCCGGAAACATCCTTCACTGGATAAAGCTTCTTGTGCTGCTCGACGGAAACATCCGTGCGCATGTAGAGCACATAGGGCTGGGATCCAGCCGGCGGCGCTTTAGATTTGGCTGCGGCTGGTGCAGCAGCCATGGAGACAAGGGAGAGCGAGAAGGCTCCGCCAAAATATAAAAGGTAAGCACGGGAGGTCATGGAATCAGCGCGGGTGGCATCGATTAGTCGCCGTCGTCAACTCGGATCAGGAAAAAGATCAAACGATCTCGCGTCTCGAGCAAGCTCCCGATTTAGAGGGGCAGCTCCGCGAACCGAAGGCGCGCGGTGCCCGCGACCCGCCGTCCCTTGTCCAAGGCCGGATAATAGCGAACATTTTTCGCCAGTTCGCCCACCGGGCCCTCAGCCGGTTGCGTGCAAGCTTCATCGGTAAACGTACCCACGGGCACGCCGTCTTCGGATACCTTCGCATAATAGAAATCCTTCCATTGGTTCGGCGTGAGCAGAAGGCGCTGGTCCTTGGTGGGGCGCCCAAGTGCCGCAGTCGCCGTCAGCGTGTCGCCCTTGTGTGCCGCAAGGTATTCGATCTTCAGGTATTCGAATGCTTCGTCCCGGCTCAACGGCACGCGCTTGGGCGAAACCTCCGTCGGGATCTCGCGGCCATCGTTGTAAAGGTGCACCTGCGCTTCCTCGATTTCGAAGCCGCGCGGCATCCCGCCCTGCAGGACATCGATCTTCGTCAGCTTGCCGCCAATGGGATTGAGCGCCCGGGCATAGACTGCGTTGCGCGCCTGGCCCGGCTTGTCGTCGGGCGTATGAAAGCGCGTGATCACCACAAGATAGGGCTTCTCCAGATAATTCTCCGATGACACCGTGAACCGGATCGACACCGCGTCGAAGAGCTCCTGTCGCATGTCGTTGTCCGCGGCCAGCCGGCCAAACGCGCCGGAGGTGACATTCGACCGCTGCAGATCCGCAGCCTGGTTCGAGAGTTGATCAGCCTGCGCCGCGTCGGCGATGCCGAGGTCCCTCAGGTTGTCCGCCGACTGCTGGGACCCCAGGGGCACCGGCGCCAGGGTGATCGGGTCCTTGTCCTCCGTATTCAGGGCGACGAAGTTCTTGTTCTCGGCGACGATGAATTTCCCCGTGGCCAGCGAGGCATTGTCGCCGATGACGGCATCGGCCGTCATGGCGGAGCGCTCGCGCTGCATCCGCGGATCCGCCCCGGGAGTATAGGCCCGCTCGGCCACCAAATCGGTGAGGGAGGCCGAGGCGCGGGCCAGCGTCAGGGCATGGCCGAACTCGATCCGGTGCCCTGCGCCGACTGTCGGGACGTTCACCTGGCGACCATCGATCGACACAATGAAGTCGCGTCCGGATACGTCCTTGATCGGATAGAGCTTGTTGTGCTGCTCCACGGAGAGGTCCGTGCGCATGTAGAGCACGTACGGTTTCGCCTCAGCTGGATCGGTGCGAGCAACCGGCGCGGGCGCCGCGATCGCGAGCGCGGGCATCAGGAGCAAAAACTCCGATTTCAGTTTCATAGAGTGGGCAAAATCTCAGGCGGCTAGAGCGGCAGGTCCATCAGCTTCAGCCGGGCTTCCCCCTCGACCAGCTTGCCTCGTTCCATGGCAGGATAATAGCGGATGTTTTGGGCCAGCTCGCTGACCAACCCGTCCACCGGCTGGGTGCAGGCCTCGTCCAAGAAGGTCCCAAGCGGCACGCCCTCTGCCGATACCTTGGCATAGTAAACGGCCTTGCGCTGGTTCGGCGTCAGCTTGAGTTGCTCCTCCTTGGTCGGGCGGCCAATGGCCGGTGATGCGGTGAGCGTCTCATTCTTGTGGCCCGAGAGGTATTCGATCTTCAGGTATTCGAAGGCCTCGTCGCGGCTCAATGCGACGCGCTTCGGGGCGACCTCCGTCGGGATTTCGCGACCGTCGCTGTAAAGGTGTACCTGCACGTCATCCAGTTCGAAGCCCGGGGGGAAGCCGCCGTGAACCACGTCGATCTTCGCCGGCCTGCTGCCGATGGCGTCCAAGGCCTTCGCGAAGACACCCTGGCGGTTTTCCCCGGGAGGGTCGCTCGGCGTGTGAAAGTGCGTGACGACCACCAGGTAGGGTTTCTCCAAGTATACTTGCGACGAGAATTCGAAGCTTACCTCGACCGCATCGAACATCTCCTTCGCCATGTCGGCTTCCGCCTGGAGCCGCGCCATGCTGGCCTGTCCGATGTTCGAAGCCATCATGTCCTCGGCGGCGATCATGTTCGAAAAGGCCCGGTCCGCGCCGGTTCTCATCGGATCAGGATTGGGGTCAATGTTGAACGCATCTACATAGGTGGACCCGCCGCTGGCGGGCGGGGGTTGGGCTGCAGGCACTGAGCCAGGGTCGCTGCCCGAGCCACTGGATCCGCCACTAGATCCGCCGCCACCTCCGGGACTGCCGCCGCCCGGACCCGTTGTGCCCCGCGGCACATTCCCTCCGGCGTTGGTGCCAAAAAAGCCGTAACCCACCTTGCTAACGTATCGGCCCTCGGCCAGCGACGCATTGTCGCCGATCACGGAATTGGCCAAGTTCACCTCGCGCATGCGGACCATACGCGGGTCTGTGCCGGGCGTGTAAGCCCGCTTGCTCTGCAGGTTGGTCAGCGAGGCAGTCGATCGGGCCAGCGTCAGCACGTGATCGAATCCGATTTTATGCGGCTCGCCGACCATGGACACTTCGACCCGCTGGCCGTCCTTCGCCACGACGAAGGCGCGGCCGTCCACATCCTTGACCGGATACATCTTGCTGGCCTGCTCGACATTCACGTCGGTCCGCATGAACACGACGTAGGGCTTGGCTGCGGTGTCCGAAACGGACCCGGTCGGTCCAGATTCAGGCTCAGACGCCAAGGCACCCGTCAAAGGGAGGATACCTGCCCCCAGCGTAAGGCAGGACAAAGCGTAGATTTTCATGGGATTCGATTCTAGTCGCTGACGAGGGACTTGATCCGAGCGAGGTAATCCTCGACCGCATCGGTCCGCTCAATCGACAGCGCCTGCTGCAGGTAATCTACGCTGCGGCGGTAGTTCCGGTTTCGTAATTCCACGTTCGCCAATTCCAAGCAGGCGGCATACTTGCTTTCCGGCACTTTAAAGGCCGCCTCAAATGCCAGTTGGGCGTGCGCGAGATCATCTCCTGCCGCGTAGCTTCGCCCCACTCCCAGCAAGGCCGGCCCGTTGAACGGTGCCTGTTGGAGAATCTTCTCAAACACCGCCCGGGCCTCCGGCCATTTCTGCTGCGCGACCAGCCATTCGCCCCGCGCCTGCTGCAGCGCCACCTGGTTCGCCGCCGAGATTTTAGGTTCGAGCCGGTCCAGCGTCTCCTTGGCTTCCGCATATTTGCCGGAAGCGGTGAGCATTTTGGCATAGGCCAGCAGGCGATGTTCCCCGGCGTCGGGCGACGCGGCGAGCAGCTGCTGATAGATGCGCAAGGCCTCCGGCGTCAGGTGCTCCTCGGCGTAGAGGTCGCCGAGCATGGTGAGCTCGTCGGCGCCCGCGATGCCGGTGCCCGCCGCTGTCTCCAGCAGCGTGATCGCCTCGAGCTTTTTTCCCTCCGTCAACTTGAGGTTGGCGTAAACCAGCCAGTACCGCTTTTCGTCGGGCCGGTCCTTGATGAGTTTCTTCACCAGCGCCTCGGCGCGGGCGTCCTGGCGTTGCTGGATGCAGATGCGCAGCAGGCCTTCCTTCCATTCGGCACTGGAGGGGTCGCCGGCGAGCGCCTGCATGTAGGCGAGCTCGGCCGAGACGTAATCCTGCGACCGTTCGAGGCAGGAACCCAGCAGCCCGAAGGTCATCGGATCCTTGTCGCCCAGCGTGATCGATTTCGAAAAGCACGGGGTCGCCTCCTCATATTTTCCCGCGGCGTAATAAAGGACGCCGAGGTTGTTCCAGGCGCGGACGAAGGTGGGATATCGCTTCACGGCGTTCTGGTAGCTGGCCGCCGCCTTGTCGACGTCGCCGGCGCTGTAGTAAGCATTGCCGAGGATGAATTCGAAGGCCGGGCTCGGCGGTTCCTTGTCGTTCATCATCGCCTCGAGCAACTTCACCGCGAAGGCCGGGTTGGTCCCGAGCATCGTGACGACCTTCTCGTAGAGCGCGTACTCCTCCCCGGTCATCTCTGGTTCGCGCTCCTTCAGGAACGAACTCGACTGGTTGATCACGCGCTTGGCGTCGACATTGACCTTGTTCTGCCCGCGGTTGCTCACCATGCGGTCGAGGAGAAACTGGTCCATCTGGTTGTCGTCCTGGGCCCGGAGCGCGACCGGTGCGAGGACGAGACAAAATCCGAGGCAGAGGAAGGGTCGAAGGTTCATCACGATTCGAAGGGATTGGAGGCCCAGCGCACGATAATCGCGCGCTGCACGAGGCATTTGACCTTCTTGCCGCGCTTGATGGCCGGGCTGAACAGCCACTGGCGCTTCACGCAGTCGGCGACGATCTCGTCGAAGTTCTTGTTCCCGGAGGCGCGGGCGACGCGCACGCTCGCCACCGCCCCGGTGGTATCGACCACGAAGAGCAGGGTCACGGAGAGCTCCTTGGCACCCATGCGAACCACCGGCGGGATAAACGGCTTGGGCTCCATGATGATTTGCGGCCGCTCGTCGACCTCCGCGAGCTGATAGACATGCTGGTATTCCGACGAGAGGTCCATTCGCGGCTTCAGGTCGGTGTAGTTCATCTGCGTGAGCGCCTTCATCGACGGCTGAATGACGTGGGCGGGAAGCAGCTGGCTCACTTCGCGCGGCGAGACCGTGATCTTGACCGGGGCGCCTGCATCGCCCTTGTCGATGCCCAAGCCCCCGAGGATCGGTGTGACCGGTGCCTCAGGCGCGGACGGCCCGACCGTGGGTGGCGGCGGGGGTGGCAGATCCAGGGGCAGTACCGCCGTCTGCAGGTCGCTGTATTCGGGCTCCGGCGGGGCGGGCGCGGTGCGCTCCAAATGAGCCAGTCCAAAAAACAAGGCCGAGGTGAAGGCCAGTCCGAGTATCAGTCCCACCAAGCCGCGTTGCAGCAGACCGGCCGCGCCCGACTCCAGATGCATGGGATACTCGCTGGTCATGATCGGGAGGTGCTAATCGGACTTCGCCGTCGCGAACTGCACGTGCTGGATGCCGGCATGCTTCGCCTCGGCGTAGACCGCGGCGAACACGCCGTGGGCGGTGCGGCGATCCGCACGGATGATGAGCGTGGGAGAACGGCCGATCGCAGCCTGGCGGACAAATCCACCCACCTGTTCGACGCGGATTTCCTGGCCGTCGAAAAAGATCCGGTTGTCCGGACCAATGGCGATCAACAGCACATTCTGGTCGCTCGATGTCGTGCCGGTCACGTCCGGCCGCTGCACCTCGATGCCCGGGTCGTTCACGAACACGCTGCTGATCATCAGGAAAATCACCAACACCATGATGCAGTCCACCATCGGCACCATGTCGATGTGCGTGGTCTCGAAGCGGCTGGGTCCCAAATGGCGTCCGATCATGACCGCGCCTCCTGCTTCCGGCCCGCCAGCCGGTTGAGTCGCTCGACCAGCTTGTGGGTCTGGCGGTGCGCGACGTAGACCAGCAGCAATGCCGGGATCGCGACCAGCAGGCCGGATTCGGTAGCGACCAGCACTTCGGAAATGCCACCGGCCAGGCCCTCCATCGATTTTTGTCCCTGCGAGGCCAGATGCGCGAAGGTCGCCTCCATTCCGGTAACCGTCCCGAGCAGGCCCATCAGCGGCGCCGCGGCGATCATCGCGCCGAGCGCGAGGCGCTGGTGCCGGAAATTCTCCTGGAGCGCCGCCTGCCGCCGGCGCAAGGCCTGGATCTCGGCGGGCGTGACCGCCGGTTCGGTGCGCAAGCTGCGGCGCGCGCGGCGCAGGCTCAGCAGCAGGCTGAAACACCACGAGTACAGGACGACCGACAGTATCAGGATGGCGATCATCACCGGGCCGCCCTTGTCGATCAATTCGCGCAGCGCGTTCACGCGGGTACGTCCTCCTCGGCACTCACCAGCGGATCGCCTGATTTCACCGTCGTGACAAACTCGAGCGCATAGTGCTCGAGCATCCCGAGTTTCTTGTGCACGCGATGGGCGAGGAAGCCGTGCGCGACCAGGGTCGGGATCGCGACCAGCAGGCCGAGTTCGGTGGCGACGAGCACCTCGGAGATGCCACCGGCCAGTTTGCCGGCGTTGCCGGTGCCGAACACGGTGATCAGGGCGAAAGTACGCACCATGCCAACGACGGTGCCGAGCAGGCCCATCAAGGGCGAAGCCGTGGCGATGACCGCCAGCAGCGGCAGCCGGCGCTCGGCGAACAACCGTTGCTGCAGCAGCACGGATTGCAGATGCTCCTCGAGGGAAGCCTTGGATTGTTCGCGGAATTTCATCCCAGTCGCGAACAGCTCGCGCGTCGCCGACTTGAGCGCCGGGAGCCCGCGTTCCGCGGCCGCCGGATCGAGTCCCGTCTGGACGAGGAAAGCCTGCACCTTGCCGGGAGCGTCGACACCCAGCCGCATGACGTCGCGCGTCTTCATCAGGATCAAAAGCAACGAGAGCAGCCCGACGCCAACGATCGCGTAGGCCACCATTCCACCCTTGGCGATGTGCTGCAGCAGGTCGCCCTTGGTTTCCTCCAACCGCAGGGCCTTGCTCACGGTGGGATCGGCCGGGAAACTACCGGGCCGGCCTTGGAACAAGGCTTCCGCTTCCGTCGCTTTCCATGCCGGGAGCGCATGCGCCACTGCCACCGGGCCGGCGGCCTCCTCGCGCGGGCGCAGCACGAGCCCGGCGCGGCCCTTGTCCGAACGGAAATAGACTTCCGGTCCGACCAAGGCGAACGAGCCCGCCCAGACCTGGTTGTCATCGTCAAATCGTGCCCGCCCCGGCAGCGCCGCGCCGCCGAGTGCCTGGCCGACTTGGGCGAAAAGGAATTCGGCCACCTCGACCGGCACCTTGCCGTCCGGGCTGTTCGGGCTGTTCGGGCTGTCGAGCTGGTCCTGCAACGCCCGCAGCGGCTCCGCCAGCAGCTGGGACTCCCCGGGCAGCGTGGAATCCGCAAACGCCTTCAGCCCGTCCTGCGCGGCGGAGGTAAGGTACGAGCGATTCCGCAACAATCCTTCGGCGTCGCGCTGCAACCGATGGCGGGTTTCGTCCGCCTGGTCATGCGCCGCCGTGCGGCGGTTCATGTCCTCCTGCGCGGCGATCAGCCGGTCCTCGGCCGCGCGCATGGCTGCCAGCATCGGGGCTTTCTCGGCGGCGATTTTCGCGCGGGTCGCGTTCAGCTCGACATTCGCCTGCCGCAGTCGCTCGGCGTAATCCAGCGCCGCCTTCTGCACCGCCTGGTCGAAATTATCGGCCGCCGCACCCGCCACGCCGGCCGCCAAGGCGAGGATGAAAATGATCTTCGGCTTCATGGTCGTCACGGGTTGGAGTTGGCGACGCCCACGTGCTGCAGCCGGGCCGGCACGTTCACGAACTCCGGTTCCGCCTTGTCGTCGATGATCGCGATCAACCTCGCCACCGCCGGCGCGGCGTCGGCCTGCGGCTCCCATTTCCAACCCTCGGGTCCCGGTGCGCCGAGCCAGGCGCGGCCGGCCTTGCGATCGAGCGCGTAGCCATGGCTCAGGCCCCAGTAAATGACATCCAGGGCCCGGGCCTCGGGATCGCCCGGCAGCTGGATGACCTCCTCGCCGTGGGTGATCACGCGATTGAACTGCACGCAGCGATTCAGCACGGTCATCGTCAGCTGCATGCGCTCGCCCAGCGGCAGCTCGGCCGCCGCGAGACTGCGGTAAGGCAGCTCGAGGGCGGCGGAAAGACGCGGCGGCAGCGAGGGGCGCAGGTGCTGCAATTTCTCGTCCAAAACCTTCAGGCGTTCGCCGGCGCCCTGGAGCGCGCCCGACATCGCCTGGTTCCTTGCTTCCATTTTCTGGAGCTCGTCCTGCTCCTGCGCGGTGCGCGCCTTCAGATCGTCACGTTTGGCTTCGAGGTTGTTGGCGCGCTCCTGCACGGCGCGCACCGTTGCGTCCAGCAATTCGCGCTGCGAGGACCAGTCGCTCTGCAGGCGAACGGTCTCCGCCCGGGTCTTCACCCATTCACCCGCCGCCTTGCCCACGGCTTCGACCGGATCGGGCTCGGCAAGGAGAGCGGTGGGAACAGCCAGCAGGATCAAGCTATACCAGGCGCGCGTGCGGCGACCGAAAGCATTCATAACGGGGTAGGTTCTTGGGGAATGACCCCGGCCTGCGGCCGAGGCGCGCTCCAAACCTGAGCGGCTCGCGCGGCGCACGCAAGAATTGTCAGCGGTCCCTTGCTAGCGACAATATGACGAACTTCTTTGCATCCGCCTCAGGGTTTTCCCAGTTCATCCAGGCGTTGCAAGTTGCGGCGTGCGGACTCCATGCGGGGATCGAGGCGCAGCACCGTCTCCCATTCGCGCCGGGCCTCGGCGAGCCGGCCCGTCATGGCGTAGAGGAGCGCGAGGCCGTTGTGCGCGTCGATGTAGTTGGGGTCGGTGCGCAGCACTGTGGCGTATTCCGCCGCCGCCTCATCCTGCTTGCCCGGCAGGCGGCTCAACAGGTACGCCAGGTGACAGCGAACCCAAAGCAATCCCGGCGCCAGCCGCAGAGCCTCATGATAATGGGCCATGGCTTCGGGCACGCGGTCCGGGAATTGCGCGTAGACATCCGCCAGGTTCGCGTGCGCCGCCTCGTAGTCCGGCTTGATGCGCAATGCCGTTTCAAATTCGGCAATGGCCTCGTCGATCCGGCCGGGAGTGCGCGCGAGTTCGAGCCCGAGGCTGTTGTGGGCCTCGGGCTGGTCAAAGCGGAGTTCGATGGCACGGCGGTATTCGGCAATGGCTTCGTCCCGGCGCCCGGGCAGCCGCGCCAGTTCCACCCCGAGCCCGATGTGCGCTTCCGGATAATTCGGGTTGAGCCGGACGGTGGCCTGAAATTCCGCGAGTGCTTCCTCGTGTCGGTCGGGCTCTTTGGCCAGCGTGCTCGCCAGGATGGCGCGCGCGATCCAGCTCGACGGATTGCGGGCGATGACCGAGCGCGCCAGCGCCTCATTGCTCCGGTAATTTCGGCTCTGGCGGTTTGAGGCTGCGGCCAGCACCACGACCACGGTCGCGGTCAGACCCAGGATCGCAATCCGGACGCCACGCGATGGGCGGGCCAGGAGAAAGCCGAGACCTCCGGCCGCCGCGGCAAGGGGCGCAACCGCGGGCAGGTACTGGAAGTGATCGTTGACGTAGGTAAACCCGAAAAAGAACACCTTAAAGAAGCCGAGGATCGGAAACAGCCCGGCACCGTACACGAGCCAGGCCGCCAGCAGGCCGGGTGATCGCCGGCGCAGCAGCCAGAACCCAATTGTGACCGCCAGGCCCGCGACAAGGCAAGGCGCCCAGCTCGCGGCTTCGGCCGGCACGTCCCATTTCGGATAGAAGAAGTTCAAGCCTACCGGCCAGACCAGCTTCCCGAAGTAGAACCACAAAGCCCGCCCGGCCAGCAGCGCCCGTTGCACGAAGCTCAGGTCGAACACGACCAGATCGGCGCCGATCACGTGTCGCTCGAGCCACGAGGTCAGGAGGCCGGACACCAGTGAAAAGGAAAACCACGGCGCGAGCGGCACGGCGTCGCGCCGCCACTGCAGCCGGCCTCGCTTCCACCAGAGGACAACGAGCAGCGACGCTGGCAGGGTGACGGTCACCGTCTTGGCACCGAGCGCTAAAATAAAAAGAAAGGTCGCGAGGACGTAGGCGCCGGCGCGACGACCGCGATCGAAATCAAGATAGACCAGCGCGGCCGCGAGATAAAACACCAGCGACAGCGCGTTCTTTTGTTCCGTCATCCAGGCAATGGACTCGACGCACACCGGATGCGCGGCAAAAAGAGCGGCGGCGATCCAGGCCGCGCCCGGCCAGATGGCGCCCGCGACCGGATTCAGCTCGGCCCGGGACCGCCACAGGCGCATCAGCAGCCAGGCGAGCAGGCAGCAGGATGTGCTGTGCAGGGCGACGTTGACCAGATGATATCCGAGCGTGTGGTCGCCCCAGAGCCGATATTCCGCCCAGAAAGCGCTGAAGAGAACCGGATAGTACTGTTGCGTGGATTTAACGTCCGTCCAAATCCGAACCAAGCCCGACCACGAGCGAAGATCACGCCGGGGAATGTGCGCGGGATCATCCCACAGGATTCCGCCGTGCAGCGCCGGCCAATACGAGGCCAGCACCAGCACCAGGATAACCAGCGGCATGCCCCAGGTGTTCAGATGATGGACCCAGCCGCGCTTGCTTTCCTGCATGGCGGCACACTACGGGGCGCCCGTCCGCAAAATCAATCTCGGCGTCCAGCGGGGATGCACGCTCCTTTCCTGAGATCGTGGGCTGGGCGCGACCGCTGGGCGCGCCAAAGCAAAAGGCGGACACGGTGGCGAATGGAGCCGCCGCCCCACCCCACCCGCGGCCGAACCGCATCGCCGTACTGCGGCGCGCAAAAAAATCCGCCGGGGTGAACCGGCGGATTCGAAGTGCGGAAGTTTTCGGGTCATTCCGCCGGCGCTCGTCACGAGCGCCGACGGAGACAGAACCCTGAACTCAGAACGAGAACGTATTCGTCACGAACCAATCCTGCACGGGCTTCACGCGGACCGAGGCCCACGTCTTGCCGTCCGGCTGGATCGAGATCGGAATGAGGCCGTCGTTGGCGCCCACGTTGCGGACGTTTAGCTGGATGCGCCAGTTGATCTTGTCCGTGATCTTGCGCTCGTAGCTCGCCCACACATCCAGCGCGTCCTCCGCCGGCCCGAAGTAGGGCTGCGTGAGGTCGAAGGAAGCGGTGGTCGCCGTGAGCGGAACGGTCGGGTAACCGATCGTGACCTTGTCCTGCCAGCGGTAGCTGCCGCCGATGCCAACGTTCTTCAGGAACCCGTGGCGGAACGTGTAGTTCGTAATGACGTTGTAGCGCCACTTGCGCAGTTCGGAGGCCGCGGTGCCTTCCTGCAACTTCATCAGCGTGTAGTTGCCGCGCCAGCCGGCCCAGACATTCGCGTAGAGCGAGAGGCTGGTATTGCCGAACTGCGGGGTGTCGCCGACCGTGTACGCCCTGCCATTCACGGTTCCGATGGGCTTGGCCATGAGGGCATCGATGTAGTCGATGTACTCCTGGAGGCCCGGCCCGCCGACATTGTTGCGGACCGCCGTCGCCTTGGAGGCATTGAAGGCGATGCGCCAGTTCGGCAGCGGGTTGGCCGTGAGTTCAAACTCATAGCCCTTCGACTGCGTGTCGGCCGTGACGGTGAAGCCTTGCGGCGCCACCGCGGTGTAGGCGTTGACCAGGGTCACATCGGGCGGCGTGTACGCGCTCGGGTTGGCTTCGAAGGTCGTGCGATCGGTGAGCACCGAGACCGGTTGCGGGGTGAAACCCCACGCGCTGAAGAAGCCCTTGTCCGTGAGCCATTTTTGGGCGTCGTTGATCGCCCGGATCGACGCATCCTCAAGCGAGCGGCCCTGCTCGAACGTGAGCGTGTTGTCCGCGGCGACCGTGGTGCCGGTCGCCGGATTCAGCGTCGGACCCCAGCTGTTGCGGGAGGCGACCGATTCGCGGGTCGACCAGTCATAGGCACCCAATTTGTAGAGGAAGACATTGCGCCATTTCAGCATCTGCTGGACGATGGTGCCCAGGCCGGTCGGGTTGCTCAGCTGGCTGTTGGCGCCGAACACCGCGGTCTCGTACTTGATTGCGCGGAACGAATATTTGCCGTCTTTCGTCGAGAGAAGGACACCGTAGTCCTTCGTGGTGCCGTTCGGATTGCCAATCGGATTGCCGTAGATGTCACGACGGGTGTCGGTCACCTGGAAGTTGTTCGACTTGTCGTAGGACACGCTGACGTTGATCGGCAGGATGTCGGTCGGCAGCAGCTTGTTCAGGTGCACCACCACGCCGCCACTTGTCGAGTGATCCTTGAAGATCTGGTTCGCCGGGTAAACGTCGGGCAGTTTGTAGACGTTCGGCTGGAGGTTCAACATGGCGCGGTTGGAGGCAACGCTCGCCGCGGTCACGCCCTTGCCCTTCACTTCGTCATAGCGCCAGCCGAGGGTCGGGATGATGGACTCGTTCCACAGGAAGCCCTGCCACGAACCGGCATAGGACGTCGTCTCGCGCATCGACTGGACGGCCTTGGTGAGGAGGCTGTTGTCCTGGCCGTTGTTGTAGCGCAACAGGTGGTCCTGGAAATACGTCCAACCGACATAATTGTCCGGGTTCGAGGCTTGCGTGAGCTGCGTCGTGCTCTCCGGATTCGGCAGGCCGTTGAAGACCTTGTAGAGGGACGTCGGGACATTCCACGGCGCATTGAACGCCGTGCCGAAGTTGAGCCAGGTCGGATCCATGACGTGCACGCCGGCGTCCGGCAAGGCCACGTTGGCCGAGATGCCGGGGATGTTGGCGCCGGAAGCGGAAGTCCGGCTGGCAACCGACGAGCCGAGATAGATGAAGGCCAGCGGCGGGCGCTCCTTGAAGCTGGAAGCGGTACCGTCGGTGCCGTTCCAATAGCCGGCCCACTCGCGGCTGTTGGCGTAGTCCTGCCAGGAACGATTCTCGGTGAAATACTTTTCGCTGCTGTAGACGCCGTTGAAGCGGTGCTTGCCGAGCAGCTTCTGGAGAAACTCGCCCTTGAAGTAATCGCTCGCGCGTACTTCGCCGAAGATCGAACCGCGAAGCACCTTGCGGTCGCTGACATAGGAGCTGCCACCGTTGCCGCCGGCGCCGAACACATACGGGCGGCCGAAGTTCGGGTTGGTGGTGGTGCTGCCGCTCGCGCCGGTAACATAGAAGTCCGCGAAGTTCTTCAGGACATCGAGGGTGATCGTCGGAGTACCCAAGAGTGCGTCCGCAGAGTTTTTGTACTTCTGGCGATCATAGGTGAGCTGAACGCCCAAGCGGTCGTTCCAGAACGTCTGCTGCAGGTCGACGTTGTAGGCGTCCCACTTCTCCATCTCGCTCTTCGTCGGGCCGTCGATCAGGTTGTGATAGAAGTCGAAGACGGAGGAGTCCGTCAACGAAGCTGTCTTGTACTGGCCATACTGAGAGTTCGGGAGGTGCGCATTCAGCGCATAGGTGCCGAGGCTGTTGAGGCCGTAGAACTGGTCCATCGTGCGCTTGCCGATGAGGCCGTTGGAGGCGCCGGTGAAGCCACCGGCGTTGTTGCGCGCGCCTACGTTGATGTAGCCGCCTTCCACGCGATAGAGTTCGTTGGTCGTGCCATCGATCAGCCAGAAGGGTTGTTGCTGGTTGGGTGGGACCGAAAGCCAGGGCTGGTAATTCGCGGTGGAGGATTGGACGAGGCCGCGGCTGCCGCCGACGACGACATTGTCCGTGCGCCACGCGTCATAGCCGTTCTCGACCGCGAGCTTGCCCATGCCACCATCGATGCTGGCGTTGTTCACGCCGCGGAACCACGCCGTGATGCTGTCGTTCGGCGTGACGGTGCGCGGGCGGTCGGCGTCGATGTCGCCGTGTTCATACTTCACCTTGATGCTGGTGCGGAAGCTGGGATCCTTGAAGAGCTGCGGCTCGAAGCGGATGGCGCCGTAGATGCGGCGGGTGTTCTGCCAGGCCTGCCGCTGTTCGTAGCGCTGGGCGTCCCACAAGCCATCCACGCGGATCGACAGCACCTTGTCGATCAGCACCTGGTTGAGGTCGATCGAGCTGCGCTGCGAGCTGTAGGAGCCGACGCGGTATTCGACGTTGCCCATGTTGCGGAACTCCGCGCCGCGCAGGCTGGCGTTCACCATGCCGGCCGGGCTGCCGAGACCGAACAGGATCGAGTTCGGACCGCGTTGGATGTCGATGCGGTCGACGTTATACGAATCCCACGGGATGTCCGTGATGTAGAAGTCCCGCGCATTGTCGGCGGCATCCAGTCCGCGCACGCGCTGGGCGCCGGCGGGGGCGCGCAACGAGCCGGACTCGTTCACATCGGTTCCGTTGCCCAGGCCGGCGTAGGTGCCGTGCGTGCCGGCAACCTCGGCGCTGGGGGTGTATTGCAGCAATGTGCTGTTGTCGGTCGCGCCGATGTCCTGCAGGAATTCCTTCGTCACAACCGTAATGGCCGAAGCGACGTCCTTCAGGTCCGTGCGGATGCGGGTTCCGGCCAGCGTTTCGGTGGCTTGGTAACCGGTGTCCTTGGTCGCGCTGACTTCGAACGGTGAGAGGACAATGGTGGACTCGTTCTCGGATCCCGCCGGCGTGGGCGCCGGCGCGTTCTGAGTCTGAGCCACCAATCCGGGCGTAGCGGCCGCGGCCGCGAACAGAATCAGAGCAAACTTGCTTTGAGTCTTCATGATTAGGGCTTAGGTCTTGCTTTGGGTTTCGACGGGGCGTGCGGTGGGGTTGGCACGGGGTATCGCCGAGCACTCAATCTTCGGCGGCGGAGGCCGCTTTGACGGGGTGTTGCTCTAACAATCGCAGGCCACTCTGGATTCTCAATGGGCCCGTCGGTCTAACATCTGAATCCAAATGTAGTTCAAGTGGCTGACAGGACAATATATGCGCAGGTTTTTTCACCCGCATGACAAGATATGAACAGCCCGGAATTCGGCTGAATTCCGCCAACGCCGCGCCGTCGGCTGAAATACGAAAATCCCGTGCCCACCTCCGCGGCGGGCAACCGTCACGATCGCGCGCCCTGTTTCGCGCGTCAGCGGGTCCCGCCGGCTTCGAACAACGCGAGGTCGATTCGGTCGGCCATGTGATGGTAGCCGGCCGCAGAGGGATGCAAGTGGTCGCCGCTGTCCACCGCCGCCGCCAGTCGGGACGGATTTTGCGGATCACGGGTCATTGCGTCGAAATCGATCACCGCATCGAACTCGCCGCTGGTGCGGATCCACTGGTTGACCGCCATGCGCTCGGCCTCGCTCTTGTCGTCGTTGTACATTTTGAACCCGTCGAACGGCGTGATGGTCGCGCCATAAATTCGCAGCCCCTTGAGGTGCGCCCGCACGATCATCTGCTGGTAGGCCATGATGACGTCGCGCGCCGAAGCGCCCGCCTCCCCTTTCTTGCGCGCCCCCACCGCCGTGCCGAGATCGTTCACGCCCTCGAACACCACGACCGTGGTCACGCCCGCCGGGGTGAGCACATCGCGATCATAGCGCGATAATGCCGAAGGTCCCAGACCGTGGCGCAACAGCCGGCCGCCGCCGATGCCTTGGTTCAGCACTGAAACGTGGGCCGTCCGGGGGTTCGCGGCCAGCCGTCGGGCGAGATCGTTTGTCCACCGGTCGTTCTGGTCCGTCGTCGATCCGCGGCCATCGGTGATGGAATCGCCAATGACCACGACCGCGGTGGACGCAGGATCGGTCCGCACATCGATCTCCCCCACCAGATACCAGTGTTCCTCCTTCCGGGGCGCCGCAAATTCCGGCGCCGCGATGACATTGCCGGGCGCGATGTACGAGGTCATGCGGGAGCCCCGATGACCGGTGACCTTGGCCGGCACCTCGGGACAGTAGACGCTCACGGCGAGGTTTTCGAATGCCCGCACCTGAAAGCTCGCGATGTCGGAGATCATCACGGCGCCCGGCTGGATCGTCACCGAAGGCGCACCACCGAAGGTCAGCGCGCACTCGCTGCCCGGCTGGATCGATGAACCGCCGTTCGCGCGTGCGATGCTGGCGGCCGCGATCACCAAGGGCGCGTCGCCGACGAGGTTGGAAAACGTCACGCGCACCCCGTCGCCCGCCAGCGAGGGTTGGACCACGTTGCGAATGGAGTGGCCGCTCAAGCCCGCCTCGCTGCCCGGCTTCGGCGGATCCAGCAGTTCCTGCGATGAGACCCAGGTCGCCACCCAGTGGCCGTCCTTGTCGCCCGCGCTCGCGCCCGCCAGCGCCAGTCCGCCTGCCAAGGCCAAGAGGGCAATCCGCCGGGCGGCGCCCGGCAGCACAAAATCATTCATGATGAAACTCCAGGTTTTCGACATCAGGCGACCAGGTCGGCGGCCATCCTGTCCGCTCCAACCAATGCCTCCGCGGCCGGCGCAGGCTGATTGAGACGCGGCAGGGTGGTTCCGTCGACCCAGGAGCCGGTAACAGACGTGATCGTCGCGACCCGTGGCAAGCCCATTTCGCCACGCTGCAACTGTCCGGACAGGATTTCCACCGCGAGTTCGCCTGCGCGTTCCGCATGTTGGCGAACGCCCGCCGTTCCTGCTGGAGCGCGATCGGCCAGCAGATCGGCAAAGGCCACATCGTCCGGAATGTCCAGGCCAAGGCGCTCGAAGTGTTCCTGGATTCCCGGCGCGAGACCCACCACCACATCCGGACGGTAGGCGCGGAACCAGCGGACGAAGTCCGAGACGTCCTGCAGCGCATCGTCCGCCGGCCGCCCGCCCGGAATCCCGGGCGCGTGCGATCCGAGGTACAGCACGGGCAGGCGCTCGTTCACCGGCAGGTATGCCTGCCGCGCATAGAACATCTTCGACCACGACTGGCCGGCGATTTCATTCCACCATCGCGAAAGGACAAACCCCACGCGGCGGTAGCGCGCGGCCCGGATCCGATGGATCGCAAGGTTCATGAGGCCGGCGTAGTCCACCGTGACATGGTTCAAGGCGGGCACCGGAGAAAACGCCCCCAGCCCCACCACGCTCAGTCGCGACCAGTCAATCTTCTCGAGCGCGGCGCCGGCCGCGCCGGATGAAAGAATGACGCCCGTGATCTCCCGCTGCTCCAACGCGCGCGCCCAGGCCGTCCCGGTCCCGGCGAGACTTTCACGAGTATGGTGTTCGAGGGCGAAACCCAACTCCGATGCTTTGCGCCGCGCTCCGGCGAGGTAGAGCTGAAGCCAAGGCTGCCGTGGGTCGTCCTTGCCGGCCGCGCCGGCCGAGACGAAAGCCAGCGTACTGGGATGGCGATGCGGCCGCCGGGCATTGCGGTAGGCCGCCAAAGCCGTCAGCGCCGGATCCGGCGCATAACCCATGCGCTGGGCGATCGCTCGAATGCGCGCCCGGGTGGCGCTTGGCAGCAGGCGGGAATTGCGCAACGCCAGCGACACGGTCGTGTTGTGCACGCCGGCAGCGCGAGCGATATCGGCCTGGGTGATGCGGGTCTTCACCTGGGGTCAGGCCTGGTGCCCGCACGATGTTCCAACGGCGATGCGGCCGGCGCACCGGAGATGTCACCGGAAGGAAAATGGCGTTGCTGGTTCACGTGGGCGAATCAACGCCACGGCCCCTGTCATCGCCGGCATTTCCAACGCGCGGTCATTCACCGCGCGGCGGATGCGAAGCAAACAATTGGGTCGCGGCAGGTCAGCCGGAGATTCTGCACCCACCCCGTCTAGTTCAACCCGCCGGTGGTCATGCTTCGGCTATGGCTTTGGATATAGCCGCAGCCGGCACCGCCTATTCGAGTTGGATGAGGCCTTGCTTCACTCCGGCCAATATCGCCTGGGTGCGATCGGAAACGCGCAACTTGCTCAGGATGTTCGTGACGTGGATCTTCACGGTACCTTCCACCAGCCCGAGTTCCGCGGCGATTTCCTTGTTGCTCAGGCCGCGGGCCACGAGGGCGAGGACTTGCATCTCGCGGGGCGAAAGCTGCGAGAGGACTCGCCCCTGCATCCGGGTGGCGATCTCCGGCGGCACGTACTGGCCTCCATCATTTACCTTGCGGATCGCCTCGAGCAGCCGTTCCAGCGACATCTCCTTCACGACAAATCCGCTGGCCCCCGCCTTCAGCGCCTGGAACACATCCTCGCCGCTGGCGTAATTGCTGAACACGAGGATCCTTACTTCCCCGAATTCTTCGCGCAGCCTGCGGATGGTTTCGATGCCGTTCTGTTCGGGCATGCGCAGGTCGAGCACCACCACATCGGGCCGGTGCTGGCGATAAGCCCGCACGGCTTCGGCGCCGTTGTCGGCTTCGGCCACCACCTCCATGTCGGGTTCGCCATTGGTGGCGGTCACGAGTCCCATGCGGAGCACGATGTGGTCGTCAACGAGGAGGATCCTGATCTTGGTTGTCCTAGTCTGCATGTGAAACGGTTGGTGCGGGAACCCGCATGCACACGCGGATGGTCGTGCCGGCGCCCGGCGCGCTGCGGATCTCAAGTTCGCCGCCGATCTTCGCCGCCCGTCCGCGGAGGCCCCGCAGGCCGAAATGGCCGAAGCCCTTCGTCAGCACATCGTGCGGCACGAAGCCGTTGCCGTCATCGGTTACGCTCAGCGCCACGCCTTCGGGCTGGTATTCGAGGGCGATGACAATGCGGGTGGCCGCCGCGTGCCGCACGGCGTTGGTGATCGCTTCCTGCGCAATCCGCAGGAGGTGGTGGTTCGTCGCGGGCGAAAGCGCGAGCGGCGGGCCGGAAACCTTGATCTCCACTCCCGCCTGCCCCGGCCCGATCAGCGCCGTGAGTTTCTTCAGGGCGTCGCCGAGGTCATTGCCGTCGAGGAGCGGCGTCTCCATGTCCCAGACCGCGTGCTGCACCTCGTGGCGGGTGAACGACACCATGTTGCGGGCAACTCCCAGGCGGGAACGCACGTCGGGCGGGAGGCCGGGTAGCTTCAAGGTGGCGTCGATCTGCAGCATGAGGCCGTTCAAGCCCTGCTGCAGGCTGTCATGGATCTCGCCGGCCAGTCGATCGCGCTCGGCAAAGGTCGCGGCGTTACGCGTTTCCTCGTTGAGCCGCTGCATCGCGAGCCGCAGCGCTTCCGTGCGTTCCGCCACCAGTTTCTCCAAGGCCAGGTTTTGCGCCCGGCCGCGCAAGGTCAGCCAGTGCGTCAGGGCCCAGATGGCTGCGAGGGCTGATAGAAGATATGCCGCGAAGGCATAAGTGGTCCGAAACCAGGGCGGTGCGATCTCGAACCCATAGGATGCCACGCTGCCCAAGGGCTCGCGCCCGCTGACGAGGCGCGCGTCGAGCCGGTAGGATCCTTCGCGCAATTCCGAGAGCGTCAGCACCGGACCATCGCCGAGTGGCTGCCAGCTGTTGCCATCGCGGTCGAGGCGGAAGTCATAGGTGGGCGCCTGCCTCCCCCGGTAACTGCCCGAGAAAAATCGGAACACGAGGCTGTTCTGGCTGTAGTCGAGCACCGGCACCCGTCCGCCTTGGAGTTCCATGCCGATCTCGCGGTTCGCCCGGCCGTCGAGCAGCTGTACCAGCGTGGGTTTGAAGCGCGGCGGCGGCTCCGCCACCATCCTTCGATCCAGATGATAGAGGGATTGCGCGGCGGTGAGCCAGACATCGGCGCCGGCCAGCACGCGTATCAACGGAAATCCATCGCTGGTGCGGACCATGCCCGCGGGCTCCAAGCGATAGCGTCCGTCCTGCGGGCGAAACACCAGCACACCCTGGGCGTGCGAGGCCCAGATCGTCCCGCTGTCGTCCTCCTTGAGGCGCGTGATGGCGTACGGCGCGCCCTGGAATATGTCATCCAAATCCGGGCGCGGGACGAATTTCTCCGCGGCCTCGTCGAAATAGACCCGTCCGTCGGGCAAGCCGACCAGCACCGCCGTGTCCCCAACGATGCCGACATTGACCCACCGTGAATCGCGCCACGGGAATGAATCGAACACGCGAACGTCCAGGCGGCCCGATTTCAGCACCACCCGCGCGGCACGATTTGAGCCCAGCTCAATCCATGCGGCGGTGCGCGACGCATGAACGACCGACGGATAGCCCAGGCCGGGAACCCGGTCCGCACATTCGGACCACTTCCCATCGCTCCAGCGCATGGCCGTCATGGTCGTGCTCCCGATGACGTAGCACAGCTCGGGGCTTACCATCACGAGTCGCGCCACCTCCATGCCTTCGAGCACCGGCGTAAACACATCATCGGCGCTGCGGACAAACACGCCTTTGGTATTTCCCACCAGCATCCGGTCGCCCGCCGCCGCCACCGCCCAGATGTCGTTGCCAGGCTGGTGGGCGACGAGTTCGAATCGCGTCGGTTCGCTGGTTGATCCGGGCATCGAATCATAGAGCTGGCCGCTGGTGGCCACGACAATGCGGCCCCGCCAGGCGACGAGTTGCGGCCAGCTCAACGGGAGCCCAAGACGTTGCGTGAACACGGTCAGGGGGCTGTCGTAGAGAACCTTGAATACGCCGTTCTCCGTCGCGACCCACAGCACGCCCGGTTCGCGGGCAGCCAGGTCCGTGATCCGGTAGTAATCCGGGGTGGTGAGCGCATATCGCAGCTCGCCTGCTTCGGAATAAAAGAACAGCCCCTTGCCCGTCACGGCCACCGCAATCGTTCCGTCCACCAGCGTGCGCAACGCGGTCACGCGACCCGCCGGCCGTTCGGTCGGCCCGGCCGGCCAGGGCATGGTTTGCTCGCCGTCGAAGACGAACAAGCGGCCATCGAGGTTGGATACGAGCACGCGTCCGCGGCCG
The DNA here is from genome assembly GCA_035549095.1 of Lacunisphaera sp. Taxonomy (GTDB): domain Bacteria; phylum Verrucomicrobiota; class Verrucomicrobiia; order Opitutales; family Opitutaceae; genus Lacunisphaera. Next base: position 99,137 of record DASZRV010000040.1, read on the forward strand.
AAGGGCGTCACCTGGTCGATGTAGGTCCCATCCAGACCGCGCGCCGGGACCCGACGCCACTTGCCCGCCGCAACGTCGATCGCCGTCACGCCGCCGTTGAGCGCCGAGGCGTAGAACGTGTCGCCGATCAGGAATGTCTGCGAAACACCCGCACGCTCGAAGAACGACTGCCGGCCCGTCGCCCGATCCCAATAGACCACGCCGCTGAACCCGCCGAAATACACTCCGCGCGGCGTGGGAACCACCTGGTTGAAGTTGGCGTCGGGAATCCACGGCGGAACCGTCTCCGGCCGCAGCGGCTGCGGGCTGAGCAAGCCGGCCGCGTTCGGCTCGGCACGACCCCAGGTTCCGAAGCCGCCAAAAAAGGCATGCCCATCCTGGTCGAAGACCACGCGCTGCATCGCCGGCCCGTTTCCGCCGGTGTTGGCGATGTTGATCCAGGTATTGTCGTTCAGCACCACGTACGATCCGGCATGGCCCACGGCGATCCGCCCGAACCGGTCAAAACTCAGCCGGGCGCTCGGCCCGACGTTCCCGATTTCATCGAACGAATAAAAACGGGTGAATGGCAGGCCGCGCACGCCCTGCGACATCGGTGCGGCCGTGACTTCCGCCCGCACGCCGGAGGGCAACGCGGCCGCAGCCGCCAGCGCCCCCCCCAGCCGCACCAGCATCGAGCCGGCGGCCACCCGGACCAGAAAGTGCAACGGGCAACGCCGGGGCAAGGGCATGCGCTTAACAACCGCAGAGGGTTTCGGGGAGCAAGCCGTTTTGCGAATAGTGCCCGCCTATGCCTTTGGCCATAGCCGCGCCATCACCACTGCGACGTTGATTGCCGGCCGCTCGGACTTCTTCATGATCTTTTGCGGCGCTCGAACGTCCCGCGCCGCATTCCCGATGAATCCGAACCTCCGTTTCGCCCTCGCCGTTCTCCTGTTCGCCCCCGTCGTCAGCCGCGCCGCTGATGCCATGCCGCACCTGGTCCGCCAAGGCACCGCCTCCCAGCTTTGGGTCGATGGCCAGCCGTTTCTCGCTCGCGCCGGCGAGCTCGGCAACTCGAGCGGTGAGCCCGCGTACCTGCACCCATTCTGGCCCAAACTAAAGGCCATGAACCTCAACACGGTCATCGCGCCGGTTTATTGGGAGCTGGTCGAGCCCGCCGAAGGCCAGTTCGATTTCGCGACCCTCGATGGCCTGCTGCAGGATGCCCGCGCCAACGGCATGCGACTCGTCCTGCTGTGGTTCGGCGCCTGGAAGAACAGCATGTCGTCGTACGCGCCCGCGTGGGTGAAAAAAAATTACCAACGGTTCCCGCGCTGCCACGACTCCGCCGGACAGGCGATGGAGATTCTCTCGCCGTTCTCCGTCGAGAACCGCAACACCGACGCCCGGGCTTTCGCCGCCATGCTGAAGCACCTGCGCGAAGTGGACGGCCAAGACCACACCGTCGTGCTCGTCCAAGTTGAAAACGAAATCGGCATGATTCCGGAAGCGCGCGATCACAGCGCGGACGCAGACCGGTTGTTCAACGGCCCCGTCCCCGCGGAGCTCATGATCCACCTGGCAAAAGACTTCGATGCGCTCGCACCGGAAATGCGCGACGCCTGGGTGACGCATGGCAAGAAAACGTCGGGCACCTGGACGGAGATCTTCGGGCCGGGCGTCGCCACCGACGAGATTTTCAGCGCCTGGTATTTTGCCAGCTTTATCGAGGCGCTGGCCAAGGCCGGGAAGGCGGAGTACCCGCTGCCCATGTACGTCAATGCGGCGCTCATCCGGCCGGGACACCTGCCGGGCCAGTACCCCAGTGCCGGGCCCTTGCCGCAGGTCGCCGACGTGTGGCGCGCCGGCGCCCCGTCCATCGATTTTCTCGCGCCGGACATCTACTTCACGAACTTCAACGAATGGGCCCGGCGGTACACCCGGCATGGCAATCCGCTGTTCATTCCGGAGTCGGTTCGCGCGCCGGAAGGTTCAGCGAATGCCTTCTACGCCTTCGGCGGCCTGGACGCGATCGGCTTCAGCCCATTCGGCATCGAATACAACAGCGAACTGGGCGCGAAATACCTCGCCGGCTGCTACGATGTCATCGCGCAGCTTACTCCGCTCATCACCGCCAACCAGGGCCGCGGCACGATGGCGGGCATGGTGCCCGAGGGCCCCGAGCAGCGCCAGCCGCAGCAGATCTGGCTCGGCGGGTACACGCTGCACGTCGCGTTTGAAAAGGGCGGCGGCTATGACGTCACCGCCGGCAACACCGGTGCGTCCGCGCCGCCTCCGTCCCCGACCGGCGGACTCGTCATCGCCACGGGCCAGGATGAGTACCTGATCGCGGGCATCGGGATCACGACCACTTTCCAATTGCGCGGAGCCGGCGGCATGCAGGTCGGCTTGCTCAGCGTGGAAGAGGGACAGTTTGTCGACGGACAGTGGCGGCACCTCCGCTGGTTGAATGGCGACCAGACCAACCAAGGACGCCACGTCCGCCTCGAGCCGGGCCGGTTCTCGATCCAGCGGGTCAAGCTCTACCAGTACAAGTGATGCCAGCTGCCGGATGCGGACATCGTTCCGCGCCAGACCGAGCATCACGGCGCGCAAGGGACTGCGCGCCCTACCTTCGGCCCTTCACCCCGCTAGGAACGGATTGAATCGCCGCTCGTTGGCGGCCGTAGTCAACGGACCGTGGCCGGGCGCGATGATCGTTTCGTCCGGCAACAGGTCGAGAATGCGCCGCGAGTGCTTGAGCTGGCGCTGGCAGCAGAAATACCCGCCGCCCAGCGAGCCGGCAAAGATGAGGTCGCCGGACACCAACAAACCGGGCCCGGTCGTTCCAGTCGTGTCCCGGACCAGGTAACAGTTGTGCTCGGCGGCGTGGCCGGGCGTGTTGTAGGCGGTGACGGAAATCCGGTCGTACTGCACCGTCTCGCCCTCGCCCAGTCCGTGACATTGCGGCCAACGGCCGCTGGGCGGCCCGTAGAATTCGCGCAGGCCGGTCTCGCGCAACACGACCTCGAGACCGCCGATGTGCTCGGCCTCGTAGTGCGTCACGTAGACCGATTCGAGCTCCTGGATCCGCGGCGGCCACGCGCGATGCAGTTCCGCGTGGCTCGCGCCGGTGTCGAACAGGATGGCCGTGTCGCCGCCGGTGTCGACGAGGTAGGCATTGGCCACGCCGACGCCGTACGGCATGCGCAGCGGGTGAACGCAAAAAGGCAGGCCGCCCAGTTCGGCTCCGGGGTAGGCGCCCCGCGCCAGGGCGTTCAGGCCGACTTCATTCAAGCCGAGCACCCGGGCCAGCCGGCCCAGCTCCGCCTGCGTCAGCTCGGGGCGGTAATCGAGGGCGTCCTGGATGCGCGACAACTCAACGTCGGCAAACGCCGCCAGCCGCTCGTAGCTGAGGTTGGCGTGGCGCGCGGCCTTTTCGAGCACGTCGCCGAGCTCGTCTTCCAGCGCCGGTTTGTCGAGGGAGGAATTCACGCCGGCAGTCTAGCCAAAAAGAATTTCCCTTCCATCCCCGAATCGCCCAGCTTTTCGCGCATGGATGCCGTCCAACAAGAAGTCACCGAGATTTTCGTGCGCACCAAGGCGCTGCTGCAGGGTCATTTTGTCCTGCGCTCCGGCCTGCACAGCGGCCACTTTTTCCAGTGCGCGCAGGTGTGCCAGGACATGCCCGCGGTCGAGCGGCTCGGCGCCCTGCTGACGCAAAAGCTCGCCGGCGTGAAGTTCGACACCGTGCTGGCACCGGCGATGGGCGGACTCGTCATCGGCCAGGAAGTCGCGCGCCAGGCGCGGTGCCGGTTCATCTTCGCCGAGAAGGAAAACAATGTCCTGGTACTGCGACGGGGCTTTACGATGAAGCCCGGTGAAAAAATTCTGGTGGTGGAGGATGTCATCACGCGTGGCGGTCGCGTGCAGGAGTGCCTCGATATCGTCAAGAAGGCGGGCGGTACCTGCGTCGGGGTGGCGCTGCTGGTCGACCGAAGCGCTGGTCAGGCAAAATTCGACGTGCCCGTGTTTCCGCTGATGGCAATGAGCTTCCCCACCTACCCGGCTGATCAGGTGCCGCCGGAGCTGGCGAAGATCCCGGCGAGCAAGCCGGGAAGCTGAAGCGACTCTAGCTTGTGGGGCGGGGTCGCCGACCCCGCCGCCGGTTCTGGCGGGATCAGCGATCCCGCCCTACAGAACGCGGAAACGCCTACTGCATCACAAACAGAATATACCGGTAGACCCCGCGATAGTAGACCAGCGCGATGTTCCGCCCGTCGTGGATGACGCGCTTGGCCGAGGCCAGGTCCGTCAGCGGGACCCGGTTGATCTGCTCGATCACCGCGCCCTGCGGGAAGTTGTCGCGGTAAGCCGAATCGTTGGAGACGTCGGTAATGACCAGGCCGTCGACCCGGTCGTCGATGCGCATTTCCTTGCGCAGGTCGTCGGTCAGCGGCGCCACGGTGACGCCCGGGACCAGTTCTCCTTCGGCGGCGTTTTCATCGGGCAGCTTGCCGAGTACCACGTCCGCCGACTGGGGCTTCCCTTCGCGCAGGAACTTGACCGAGACCTTCGTGCCCGGCGCCGTCTGCGCAATGATGAGGCGCAGGTCGTCGCGCGAGGTGATCGGCTTGTCGTTGACGCCGGTGATGATGTCCTCGCGCTTCAGGCCGGCCTTCGCGGCGGGACCGTCGGCGGGGTTGAGATCGGTGATGATCACGCCCTTCGTGTCGGGCTTGAGGCCGAATGATTCGTTCATGTCCGGCGCCAGCGTGTCCGTCGAAACGCCCAGATAGCCGCGCGACACCGTCCCGGTCTCGATGAGGCTGTTCATGATGTTGCTCGCAAGGTTGATCGGGATGGCAAAGCCGATGCCGATGTTGCCCTGCGACGTGGAGAGGATGGCCGAGTTGATGCCGACCAGCCGGCCGCGGGCGTCGATCAGCGCGCCGCCCGAGTTGCCCTGGTTGATGGCGGCATCCGTCTGGATGAAATCCTCGTAGCCGGCCACCTCGTCGAGGATGTGCACGCGCCGGCCGGTGGCCGACACGATGCCCATCGTGACCGTCTGGCCAACACCGAGCGGATTGCCGATCGCGAAGACGACATCGCCGACGCGCAATTTGGAGCTGTCGGCCAGCGTTGCCGCCGGCAGCTTATCCGCGTCGATCTTGATGACCGCCACATCGGTCTTCGGGTCGGTGCCGATGACCTTGGCGGTGTACTCGCGCTCGTCATTCAGGAGCACCTTGAGTTCATCGGCCTCCTCCACGACGTGGTTGTTCGTGATGATGTAGCCGTCCGAGGAGATGATGACGCCCGAGCCGAGGCCGCTTTGCTTCTGCTCGCCGCCGCGAAAGCCGTACTGGCGCAGGAACTCCGGGACCTGCTGGCGAACGATCTTGCTCGAATAGACGGACACGACAGCCGGACGGATCGCTTCCAATACATCGGCGTAGCTCGTGACCACGGGCGACTTGGTTTCGGCGACCGGCGTGCTGTCGATCTTGAGTTCGGGTCGCTTGCCGTCGGTCTTGGGCTTCGCCGCCTTGGCCGCGGGCTTCTCGGCGGGCTTTTCGGTCGCCGTCGCGCCGAGGAGAAGACCCGGCAGCGACGCGAGCAAAGCCAGGAGGAAAATTGCCGACTTGGATTTCATAGGGGGAATGGGAGCCCGGATGGACACCGGCCGGGCCGGGCAGTTCCCAAGCAAATGTTCAGAAGCCCTTGATCTTGAAAAGGCTGGTGACGCTCTCGTTGGTGTTGATGCGGAGGATGGCCTCGCCCAGTAGGGGCGCGATGCTCAGAACCGTGATCGGCAGCCCGCGGGTATCGATCGGAACCGAATTCGTGGTGATGAGCTCGTCGATGCTGCCGCCGCGCAGACGTTCGTACGCGACATCGTTGAGCACGCAGTGGCTGACGGCCGCGCGAATACTGAGAGCGCCGTGCTCCTTGAGGATCTTGGCCGCGGCGGTGAGCGTGCCGGCGGTCTCGGTGATGTCGTCCACCAGGAGCACGTCGCAGCCCTCGACTTCACCGACGACATTGATGGCCTCGACCTTGGTGGCGCTGGTGCGCTTCTTTGCCACGAGGCCCAGCGAGGCGCCGAGCATGTCGGCATAAGCTGCGGCCATCTTCATCCCGCCCACGTCGGGTGAACAAACGACCAGGTTCGTGCTGCGCTTGGTCGCCAGGTATTGGAAGAAGACGGGCGAGGCAAAGAGGTGGTCGACGGGAATGTCGAAGAACCCCTGGATCTGCTGGCTGTGCAGGTCCATCGCGAGGACCCGGTTGGCGCCGGCGGACATCAACAGGTCGGCGACCAGCTTCGCCGTGATCGGCACGCGGGGCTGGTCCTTGCGGTCCTGGCGCGCGTAGCCGTAGAAGGGAATCACCGCCGTGATGCGCTGCGTCGACGCGCGCTTGGCGGCGTCGATCATGATCAGCAGTTCCATCAAGTGATGGTTGGTTGGCGGGCAGGTCGACTGGACGATGAAAACGTCGGCGCCGCGGATATTCTCGTTGATTTTGACGAACGATTCCCCGTCCGGGAAGCAGTTCACGGTCGCATCGCCGAGCGGGACGCCGATGCATTGGCAGATTTCCTCCGCCAGGGCGCGATTTGAAGAGCCGGTGAAGACCTTGAGCTTGGTGTCCCTCATGCGGGGGCGTGGTAACCGAGATTGGGATGAGCGGGAAGGCTTTTCTAGGATTTCTCGAGCGCCTCCACCCGCTTGAAGAGGTCGGGCAGGCGCTGGTGCAGGACCTGGAGCCGTCGCTCCAGCATATAGGAGATGGCGGGCGTCCCGTTCAGGTAACTGCCCGGCGGGACGTCGTAGGCGATGCCGGTCTGGCCGCCGGCCTTGGTGCCCTTGCCGATGGTGATGTGGCCCCCCACGCCGACCTGGCCGCCCAACACCACGTAATCCTCCAGGGTCGTGCTGCCCGAGATTCCGACCTGGGCGCACAGGATGCAGTGTTTGCCGATGACGACGTTGTGGGCGATCTGCACCATGTTGTCGATTTTCGTGCCCTCGCCCACAACCGTCCGGCTGAATCGGGCGCGGTCCAGCGTCGAGTTGGCCCCGATCTCAACGTCGTCCTCGATCACCACCTTGCCGATCTGCGGGATCTTCTCGTGCCGGCCCTGCACGAACTCGTAGCCAAACCCGTCGGAGCCGACGATCACCCCCGGCTGCAGGCGCACGCGCCGGCCAAGTTCACAATAGGAGGCGACAACGCAACCGGCTGCCACCCAGCTGCCCTCGCCCAGGCGGGCCTCGCGCCCAACAAAAACGGATGCCTGCAGTACGACGCCGGGACCGATTCCGGCGCCATCCTCGATCACACACAACGGCCCGACATGCGCGGTCGGATCAACCCGGGCCGAGGCGGCAACCACCGCGCTGGGATGGAGGCCGGGCGCGGGTTTGGGCCACAGCGTCTGCTCGATCCGGGCGCAGACCCGCGCGAGCGCAACCGAGGGATTCTCGACAAAGAGGAAGACCTGCTCAGGCTTGGGCTGGCCCTCGTAATCCGGCGGCAACAGCAGCACCGAGGCCTGCGAATCGGCGACCTGCGCCCGGTACTTGGCGTTGCCGAGGAACGAAAGGTCCCCTGCTCGCGCGGCGGCCAGCGACGCGATGTCGCCAATCTTGCGACTGGTGGAGCCCGCCGTGCGCACGGCCCCGGTGATGGCGGCGATCTCCGCGGAACTGTAGGCGACCTGCATGAGTTGGATGGTAGGGCCGGTGCCGCGCAGCGAACGCCATCAGCAGCGAGGGCAGTCCGGCGACAGCCGACAAAAAAGCCCTGTTCGCGGGAACAGGGCTTGGCAAGATTTCTCAGGGCTTTTTGGGCGTCACGTTCGGCACCTTGAACTGGTCGGAGGTCGGCGCGGTCGCTCCCGGTGTGGCGGCAGGCGCCGGAGCCGCCGGCGCGGACGCACCCGGCGTCGTCGCGCTGGCCGCGGGCGGCGGGCGGTCCTTGTTCACTTCCTTGATCACCTCGTCGGTGATGTCGTAAGCCGCGTCGGCGTAGAGCACACTCGGGATGCCGAAAAGCGTCGGACCGGATTTGTCGATCACGAGGGTGGCGCCGCGTTGCTTGGCGAGGTCGTTGACGACCTTCGTGATCTCCTCGAGGAGGAGATCCCGGTGGGTCTTGATGCGCTGCTGGAGCGAGCGCGAGGTGTTGTTGCGGAAGTTCTGCACCTCGGTCTGCTTGTTCTGGATCTCCTGCAACTTTTTCTGAGCGTCGGCCTCGGCCTTGCTGCGCGCCTCCTGGGTCAGGACGGTGTTCTTGGACTGCTCCATGAGTTCCTTGTACTCGTCGACCAGAGTCTGGCCCTGCTTGTTAAGCTCTTCCACCTGCTCCTGCGCCTTCTGCTCGGCATCGCGGAACTTGGCGTTGGCTTCCTCGGTTTTGTAGTGGCTGTCGTAGATCTTGGCCATGTCGACGACGACCAGTTTGACGGCGGGTTGCGCAAGCAGGGCCGTCGCGCCGGCGCCGAAGGCCGCCAGGGTCACGAACGTGCGGATCATCTTATTCATAGCTGATGGATGGGGTGTGGTTAGAAACGCGTGCCGAACGAGAAATTAAACTGCGAGCCTTTCCTATTAAACCTGTCCCCGGTCAAGGGAATACCGAAATCCAGGCTCAGCGGCGCGCCCGCGACAAACAAGCGCAGGCCGAAGCCGAAGTTGTCGTTGTAATTGACCGGACTGAAGTCGTAGGCGTCGGCGTTGACGAAACCGCCGTCGTAGAAGACGGCGAACCGGACGGGCTTCACGATATCCAGGGAGTATTCCAGGCTGACGAAGCCGAAGGTCTTGCCGCCGAGGGGCTCGCCCGTGATGTCCTTGGGCCCGACGTTACGGAACTCAAAGCCGCGGAGGTCCTGCGGGCCACCGAGGAAGAAGCGGTCGTAGAACGGCACGTCCGGCACGTAGCTGAAGGTGGTCGTCTGCGTCGTGCCGGTCGCGTCAACGTAGCTGAGCGTGCGTGTGTGCACCTTGGCACTCTTGCCGAAACTGTCGGCCACGCCGGTCCGGCCGATCACGGCCAGCACTTGATCCTGAAAATCGGCCAGCGGGAAGAACTTCGAGCCGCGGGCCTCGAGCTTGTAATAGTTGTTATCGCCGCCGAGCGGACCGCCGGCGATGTCCATCTCAAGGCTGCCGTAGTGTCCGCGGGTGGTGTTGATGATCTTGTCCCGGGTGTCCTGCGTGAGGAAAAACGTGACTTTCGAAGTGTCGGTCTTGCCTTCCGCGGCCAGGATCGGAATCGGGGCGTTCGGGGCGACGTTGGCGATGTCGATCACCTCGTAGGTGTAGCCCACCTGGCCCTCGAGCCAGTTGAAGAGGCGCTTGCGCAGGTGCACCTCGCCGCCGGTGCGGATTTCCTCGTAATAGGAGCTGTTGTAGTCGGAGGTCGTGCGATAGAGCTGGAAGCCGAAGCCGAGTTCGCGCTCGAAGAGCCAGGGTTCCTCGAAGGCCAGGATCAGCTCGCTGGATTGCGAACCGATCTGGAATCGCAGGCGGAACTTCTGGCCATCGCCTTGGAAGAATGACTTGCGGTTGAACAGGTCGAAATTGGATTGCGTGACCTCGGCGAACACGACGGCGCTTTCCAGCGAGCTGTAACCCGCGCCGAAAGTGAGATTGCCCGTGCGCGCCTCCTCGACGGCGATCTTCAGGTTCTTGCGGCCCGGGATGTTGGTCGATTCGTCGGTCACATTGACCGGGTCCTCGAAGAAGCGGGTGTTTTCGAGGCGCAGCTTGCTGATCTTCATCAGCACCTTGCTGAAGACGTCACCGGGGCCGAGCACAAGCTCGCGCAGGATGACGATGCTCTTGGTCTTAGAGTTGCCCTCGATCTTGACGGACTCGACGAGGTACTTCTCGCTCTCGTCGACCTTGAACTCGACGTCGATGTTGCCGGTGTCGAGGTTGGGCTTGCGGATCAGGCGGACGCGCGTCTCGAGGTAGCCGTCGCGGCCGTAGAAGTCCTCGATCGCCTCCACGTCCTTGTCGAGCTTCGAGGGCACAAAAATGTTGCCCTTCTTTTCCTTCGGCAGGAAGGCGAGCAGCTTCGACGGGTAGACCTTGTTGCCGCTGAAGGTGATTTCGCCGATGTGGTACCGCCGGCCTTCGTTGACGCGGATCGTGATGACCAGGCGGTTGGGCTTGGGGTAATCGAAGGTGATCTTGTCCTCCGCAATCTCGACGTCGAGGTAGCCCTGCTCCTTGTAGTAGTCGCGCAGCTTGTCGAGGTCGGCGTCGAATTCGTCGTCCTTCAGGTGGCCGCCGCCGGTGAGCCAGGAGAACATGTGCCACTTGGCCGTCTCCATCTCCTTGCGCAGCCGGCGCGCCTTCACGTGGTCGTTGCCGACGAAGTTGATGGCGGCGATCCGGACCTTGGCGCCCTCGCGGATCTTGAAGTTGATCGTGCCGTAACCGGTGCTGCGGTTGCGGTCGATGGTGTAGCTGACCTGCGCCTGGTTGTAGCCGTTTTTCTGGTAGAACTCGTAGAGTTTTTGCGCGTCGTCCTTGACCTGGCGCTCGTCCAGGGAGCCGTTCTGGACGGATTTGATCTCCTTCATCAGCCGGCGCTCCTTGTAGGCCTTGTTGCCGGTGAAGTTGATCCCCAGCACACGGAACTTGGGGGTGACTTCGAAGACGAGGTTGACGGTGTTGTCCGGCAGCGTCTCGCGCTTGACCTCAATGAATTCGAACAAGCCGGTCTTGTAGAGCGATCGAATGTCGCGATCGAGGAGCGCCTCGTCCAGCTCGGTGCCCTCCCGCAGGGACATGTTCGCCCGGACGATCTGTTCGCTGACATTCGCCATGCCGACGAACTTCACGGAAATCGTCCCGATCTTGTAGGTGGGCTCCGCGCCGCCCGGCGTTTGGGCATGGAGTCCGGCGAGCGCCGAAAACAGGAAAAAAATGAAAGCAAAAACCCGGCCGGCCGGGTTACGGAGTGAAGTTTTCAAAGCGCGTAATTTCTTGGAGGAAAGTTAGTTTCAAATCACCTACCGGTCCATTGCGCTGCTTGGCAACGATTAAATCCGCCGCACCGGCTGCGGTCTGGAATTTTTCATCAGCGTCCTTGGGTCGCGAAAGCATCAGTACAACGTCGGCATCCTGCTCAATGGAGCCGGATTCGCGCAAGTCCGACAAGCGGGGAGTGCGGTTTTCCTTTTCCGAGGAGCGGTTGAGCTGACTTAGGACTATCACGGGCAGGTCAAGTTCCTTGGCCATCGCCTTTAAGCCACGTGAAACCTCCGCCACCTGCTGTTCGCGCGGGGCCCGGGGGTCGGTGCCGCTGACCAGCTGGAGATAGTCGACGACGATCAAGCCGAGCTTCCGGCGCGCATAGATCCGGCGCGCTTTCGCCCGCATCTCCATGATCGTGAGGTTGCTCGAGTCATCGACGAGGATCGGCGCCTTCTTGAATTCCTCGGCGGCCTGGCCGAGGGCGTTGACCTCGCGGCCGTCGCGGCTGACCAAGCCGTCGCGCAGGAGCTTGATGTTGACCCGCGACCGCGAGCACAACATGCGCAGGGCCAGCTGCGACGCGCTCATTTCGAGCGAAAAAACGAGGGTTGGCACGGCCTCGCCCTTGCCCGCCTTGGGCAGGGCGGCGGCCTCGGCGATGTTCAGCGCGAAGCTGGTCTTGCCCATCGACGGGCGCGCGGCGACCACGATCATTTCCTGCCGCTGGAACCCGAAGGTCATCGCATCGAGGTCCTTGAAACCCGAAGTCACCCCGGTCAGCTCGCCCTTCTTCATGAGCAGCTTGGCAATGACCGTGTTGGCTTCCTTGACCGAATCCTTGATCTCCTGCGCGCTGTCGCTCACGCGGTCCTGCGTGACGGCGAACAGCTCCTGCTCGACCTTGTCGACGAACTCCTCGAGCCCGCCGGTGAACGCGTAAGCCTGCTCGACCGCACCGGTCGCGGCCTTGATCAGCTCGCGCAGCAGGTGTTTCTCGCGCACCTTCTCAATGAAATAGCCGGCGTGCGCTGTCGTCGGAATCTTGCCCGTGACCTGCATGAGGTAGGGAAAGCCGCCGACGGCCTCGAGCTGGCGGCGGGTTTTCAGCTCCTCGGCGATGACCTCGAGCGTGACCGGCGGGCTCTTCTGGTAGAGCTCGAGAATGACCTCGAACAGCAGCCGGTTCGCCGGGATGTAGAACGCTTCGGCCGTGATTCGCGCCTCGAGGCAGCGCGCGATCGTGTCGCTGCCGTCGAGCAGGCAGCAGGCGATCACGTGTTCCTCCGCCTCCGCGCTGTGGGGGGGCGAGCGGTCCGGTGGCGCCACCGGCAGCGTGCCGGCGCGCGCGGCGCCTTCGTAGCGGAGCACCTGTCCGCGTTTGTTTTCGATGCCCGTCTCAGCCATGGCCGTTCAGCAAACCCCCGCCACCGGCCCGCGGCAACCATCGAATATCGACAAGTTCTTCATCGGTTATTCCCCTCGCGAGCCGTCGGCCTTGGGCACAAAAAAGCTGCGGATCAACCCGCAGCTTTGTTCTTCCGGCGCTGGATCAGGAGGCGGCCGGTTCGATCGGGTTCTCGGAGACGACGTCGAAGGACAGGTCGACGCTGACGTCGGCATGCAGCTTGATCGTCACCTGGTGCTTGCCGAGAGTCTTGATCGGCTGGCCGAAGTGGATGCGGCGCTTTTCGATCGTGATGCCGGCAGCGGTGAGTTTCTCGTGCAGGTCGTTCGCGGTCACGGCGCCGAAGAGCTTGCCGCCCTCGCCCGTCTTCACCGCGATGGCGATGGAGGCCTTTTCAATCTGCTTGGCGAGCGCCTGGGCGCCGTCGAGTTCCTTGGCCTCGCGCAGGGCGCGGGCCTTCTTCAGCGCCTCGACGCGCTTGCGGTTCGACTGCGTGAGCGGCATGGCCATGCCCTGCGGCAGGAGATAATTGCGCGCGTAGCCGGCGCGGACTTTGACCTGGTCGCCCTCGGCGCCGAGGCCGTCGACCGGTTTAAGGAGGAGAACTTCGCTGTTAGCCATGGGAATGTTCGATTGAAAGGATTGCTGATTGGCGGATTTGAATTGTCGCGCGCCTCAGAACGGCACGTCTTCGTCGAGATTTTCCTGCCCGGCGGGCGCGGCGGGTTTCGGGGCGCTGCGCGGCGCAGGCGAATTATAGCGGCCTTCGCCGCCCTCGCCGCCACCGCCTTCGTTGGCGCGGCCGGAGCCGAGGAACTGGAAGTTGTCGCAGACCACCTTCATGCGGCTGCGTTTCTCCTTGGTGTTTTTGTCCTCCCATTGGTCGAGGCGGAGCCGGCCCTCGACAAACAACGGACGGCCCTTGGAGCAGTATTTGGCGATGTTCTCGCCGGACTTGCCCCAGGCCTCGATGTCCACGTAGGTGACTTCCTCGCGATCGGCGCCGGATTCGTCGCGGAACTTGCGGTTCACGGCCAGGCTGAACTGGCAGATGGCGGTGCCCTTCGGCGTGACCCGGAGTTCGGGGTCGCGCGTCAGGTTGCCGATGAGCATCACTTTGTTGAGGTTGGCCATGGGGGCAGGCGGCGGTCGGGCGAACGCGTCAGGCGTTCTGGACCAGCGCGCGGTGGATGGTGTCGTTGAGGCGGAGCCTTTCGTGGAGTTGCGCCGGCGCAGCGGCCGGCGCCGAGAAATTCACCTGGACGTACACGCCGCCCGGGAGCTTGGCGTCGGTCTTGCGCGAGAATTCGCGGCGGCCGAGGTTTTCGACGCCGGTGACCTCGCCATGGACGGCGGCGATCTCCTTCTTCACGCCTTCGATGAGGGCGTCGACGGAGTCTTCCTTGCCCCGGTTGTCGATGATGAAGGTGGCTTTGTAGTTACGCATGTTCTGGCTCATGTTGGTCGCGGCGGTGCAGGAGGTTCATGGCTTCGGCGGGTCCGCGATTGATGAGCAGGCGGAGGCCGTCCACGAAAGTGTTCAGTTGTTGGGTGATGAGTTGGTTTTGTTCGTTGGTAAATTTTCCGAGCACGAAATCCTTGAGGTCCATTTCCACCGGCCGCGGGGCGCCGATGCCGATCCGGTAACGGATAAAGCCGTCGCCGAGATTCTCGAGCACGCTGGCGACGCCGTTGTGGCCACCGGCACTGCCGCTGACCGACACCTTGATGCGGCCGAGTTCGATCGTGAGGTCGTCATAGACGACGATCACCGATTCGATCGGCAGCTGGTGAAAGTCCACCAGCTTGCGGAGCGCGCGGCCGCTGTCGTTCATGAAGGTCTGCGGTTTCACGAGCAGGCGCGTGACACGCGGACGGGCATCCCAGCGGGCGAGGTCAGCGTTGAAATGGGATTCGTGTTCCCATTTCAGCTTCTCGGCGGCGGCCAGCGCCTCAACCACGACGAAACCGAGATTGTGGCGGGTGCCGGCGTATTCGCGTCCGGGATTGCCGAGTCCGGCGATCAGCGTGACGGACATGACTCAAAGAACAGGTGCAAAGCAGCCCGGTCGCAGGCGATCGGGCCGCGCGGATGAAACTTATTTCTTGGCGGGCGCGGCGGGCTTGGCCGGGGTGGCGGCGCCCTTCGCGGGCGCGGCCCCAGCGGCGGGGGCGGCGGCCTTGGCATCGCCGGGCTTGGCGGCGGCGCCAGCAGCGGGAGCGGCGGCCCCCGGGGCGGCAGCGGCTCCCTCGGCGGGAGCGGCGCCAGCGGCACCTTCGGCGGGGACGGCGCCTTCGACCGCGGCAGGCGCGGCGACGACTTCCTCGGCCGGCGGCTCAACGCAGAGCACGACCGCCTGGTTTTTGTCGTCGAGGAACTCAACGCCCTTGATGGGCTTCAGTTCACTGACGTGGATCGAGCCGCCGACCTTGAGTTCGGTGACGTCGACTTCGATGAAAGCGGGCAGGTCCTTCGGCAGGCAGCGGATGCGCAGCCGGTGGGAGGCGGTCTCGAGGATGCCGCCCTCGGTCTTCACGCCGTAGGCCTCGCCGACGACGTGCACGGTCACGTGGATGACCATCTTCTCGTTTTCCTTCACCTCGTGCAGGTCGATGTGCAGGTAGCGGTCCGTGATCGGGTCGCGTTGGATTTCCTGAAGGAATGAAAGGGCGCTGGCCCCTTGGTCACGCTTGAGTTCGATGAGCGTGGCGCGGCCGGCGATCTCCTTGAGGAGCTTGGTGAATTCCGGCGCGGCGACGGCCAGGTTCTCGGGTTTCGTGTGCTTCCCGTACAGGATGGCCGGGATCTTCTCGGCCTTGCGCAGGCGGCGGGAGGCGCTGCGGCCGGTGCCCTCGCGGGGCGCGACATTCAGTTGGTAGGATTTCATGATTTCGTTCCCCCTGTGACTCCGGAATTGGAGGCAGGCGTAGTGGAAAGAGGGCCGAATTGAGCGAGGCCGGAGCGTCGATGCAACCAAATCTTTGGGCGACCGGGGAAAAACGCCCATTTTTACAGGAGACAGGGATTGACAAGGCCTTAAGCGCCTCTCTTTTTGGCCGTTCCGTCGGGAGCACTGTTGCCCGGTAGCTCAGTGGTAGAGCAGGTGACTGTTAATCACTTGGTCGCTGGTTCGATCCCAGCCCGGGCAGCCACCCCAATTTTGGGGACAAGACCTTGGTTGGCGTTAAACACTCCGCAAATCGAACCCCGGGATTGAGATAAGAGGCATGGGTGTTGAACACGATGGGTCGAATTTGTCTCCACACTTTCGCCCGTCCGCGACCGGACCCAATTTTCCTGAGGTTCAGCCACGGTGTTAAACACCTGGAGCATGGTCGTCCGGCGACAGTTTCTCGCACAATTCATCGAACAGGGTGCGTCGGTCCGCGGGTCTGGAATTGGCGATTCGCAGGAGCGCCCGAAGGCTGAAGACCCGGAGCGCGTTCTCCGTGTGTAGGCCTCGAGCAAACGTCACCATTTCCGGCGCGAGCGTCAGCAATTTCAGGTGAAGTGAAATCAACGCTGGGGACTGGCCTTCCGCCTTCGCCAACCCGCGGATGGAAAGATCGTGGGTATTCCGGAGTTTTGCTTCCCAGGCCAATGCCCGAATGACCGGGTTCAGGGGAATAAGCTTTTGAATGCCGCCTGCCTCATCGGGCAGCTCGCCCAATTCAGCCATGAATGGCTGCCGCAGTGAAATCCGCCGTTTTGGTCCGAGGCAAATTTCAATGTCTAGGTCCACAATACGTCGTCCGTAGGGTTGGCGCTTTTCGCTTCGGTCATCGCCAACGCCACCTCGTTCCATAGCTGTAATCAACCCGGCCAACCGAAGCTTCAACTTGACCGCGTACTCTCGTTGCGAGGCGTGGGTCGATGCGCGGCGCACGACTGACACCGAATCGAGAATAGTCCGGAGCAAATCAGCTTGTCCCGCTGGTTCCAACGACGGCAGCACCTTCCCAATCCTCTTCAGCGCGAATCGGAGGCGTTCCCGACTCAGAGTACAATTGTCGAGAGCGGATAACTTCTGCCGGTCCTGTTCCCTTTCTATGAGCAGGGCGTCGCGCCTCCGCCCTAATTCGCGAATTTTCAGATTGAGGTCATTTGTCAGGGCGCGGGCTCCCTCTGCAGCGAGCACCTCCACACAGTTCGCCACCTGGTCAGTGAGTTTTGCCAGGCGACCGTCTAGTTCGCCCAGTTTGCGAGCTTGCTGATCCCGATTCTCTACCGCACCGGCCAGCTCGTTCACGAACGATTCCACCTGAGCCTCATGGCGACCAAACTGGCCAATAAAACCTATCACCGCCTTCTCCAAGGCGTCGGCGGCGATGTCACCAAGTGGGCACCTTGGTACGTCCGGCGATGCATACTTTCGTTTACATGAATAGTAGCGGTACCGCATAGCCCCGGCGTTCGTCTTGCCGCTAGCTTTCGAAAGCATCGCCGTCCCACACGACTCGCAGACAATAATTCCCCTGAAGAGATTGAGGCACTTGCCGGCGGCAGCGACTCGCCTTCTCGAGACTCCTGCCGGATGCGCGACCGCGGCGTTAGCCAGGTCCCACGTTTCGCGAGATACCAGCGGGAGATGCAGCCCTTGATATTCATCGCTGCCAAATCTGATGGTCCCCCGATAAATCGGATTGCGGATCAGCCCTCGCAATGCGTCCGCACGAAAAGGCTTCCCTCCCACACTTCTCCGGTTCCGGTTCGAATCTCGATACCACCGAACACGAGTTTTGCATCCAGCCTCATTCAATTCGGATGCAACCTGCCCGAGTGGAACCAAAGCGCCCGCGCGTTCGAAAATGCGAAGCACAATCGCCGCCTCTTCTTTGTTGGGAATCAGCTGCTGACGCTCGCGGTCATAGTCGTAACCGAAAGGCACCACTCCCCCGCCCCACATTCCGTGTTGGGCCTGCGCCAGCATTTTTGAGCGAATTTTCTCCGCCACGTTCAGCCGTTCGTATTCTGCAAAGCTCATCAGAATGTTGGCTTTCAGCCTTCCCGAGGCACTCCCATCAGACCAGTCGTCGCTCGGGCTGATGAGGCGACAACCCCGCTCTTCAAGAAACCGGCTGAACCGGCACCACTCGAATGTGCTGCGCATGATCCGTTCGAGTTTGTAGATGAGGACAACCTTGATCGCGCCGCATTCGATTTGGGCCATGAGCCGCCGAAGCCCGGGCCGCTCCAGATTGGACCCCGAATAGGCCTCGTCAGTAAAGCAGGAGACCTCGCGCCAACCACCCCGCTGCTGCGTCTTAATGAAGTCGCGGCAAACATTGATTTGATGCTCGCAGGAATCGAGGCGATGGCCGCACTGGTGCGCGGTCGAGACTCGGGCATAGATCGCCACGGGCACTGGAGATATCGGGGTCGAAAACTCATCTTCTTCACGCTTGGCATTCACATCGTAGGCATGAACGCCGAAACCGTTTTGATAAAAATCAGAATAGCCGACGCTGCACGCCGAGTCTTGGTGCATCGTGCGCAAACCGGAATATTTTTCGTTCGCGCTTTCGGCCAAATAATTGTGCGTACCAAGTGATCGAGAAGCCTGTCTGCTAGTCGACAGGGGCACCAAACGACGCCCATTCCAAGTCGCAAACTAGGAAGTCTTAACCGGTCGAATTCGTAGCGCCCAGACTCACAGCCGGCTGGAAGGTGAGATGCAAGAAAGCCGCGCTGCCAGCTAGTGCGCTAGCATGAATAATGCGCGGCCATTCCCACGCAGCCCAGCGGCTCCAAGCGCTCCAACACGGCTTCCTTCACTGCCTTGCGGCCCTGCATCAAAACATCTTCCGGCCCGCCCATTCCCAGCAGGCGGTGCGGATTCGTCACTCCTTGCGCCAATCCCTCCCTTACAACTTTTAGCCATGCCTGTTTCACGTAGGTGCCGAAATTCACTTTCACGACGCCGAGCGTCACCGCTTGGCGAAGGTCGGTGAGTGGGATGCCGGTACCGCCATGGAGAACGAGCCCCGCTCGGACCGCCATCGCCAAAGCTGCCAGGCGGTCAAGATTCAATGACTGTTCTCCCGCGAGCCGAATATGTACGTTGCCGACACTCACCCCGAGTAGATCGACGCCAGTGGTTCGAACGAAATCCACCGCTTGCTGCACATCGGTTTCCCGCCGCTCGCCAACTACGATGCCCGAGGCGCCACAAGGCAATTCCTCGAGTCCAGCTTCGACCGCCACCCCTTTCGAATGAGCGTAAGCGACCAGCGCGGCCACGCGACGCTGGTAGTCAACCCGGCCGGCATTCGGGTCCGCCGGCATCACGATATTGAAACCGGCGTCGACCGCGGCGCGCACCCACCGATCCTTCGGGCATTCGTTGAATATGAAACCGCAAGGCACGCGGGCTGTTTCGGCCGCCGCACGCCCCAAGGCGCCATACAGCTGAACCCGCTCCTCCGCCACCCGTTCGTCTCCGCTCATGAAATCGCCGTTGAAGCCGATGATGATCGGCGCCCCCGCTTCTTCCGCCGCATCGATCACGCCTTGCGTGGAAGCAATGTCCCAGCTCTCAAAGAAACCCACGGCAAACCGGCGCTCGCGCGCAATCTGGAACAATCGGGAAGAGGGTATCAAAGGCATACGGTAAATTTTACCTTAACTCTTTTCTCGTCAACCATTCTTTCCGGGGGGAGCTACTCGTGGATCATGCCTCCGACATAATCGTTCGCCTGGCGTTGGCGGGCTCCTGCGCTCCCGCGCGCGCCCGCAAGCATCGTTCAAGAACGATGCCCGGCGGACCGCACCCGTTCACGGAGCCTTGATAGCGATCGGTACCGCAGTTGGGCCTAGATTGCTCCCTTCCACCGAAAGCTGCCCTTCGAAAGTACCCTTGCTGCCCTTGCGCAACCGCACATCCAAGGAGACTTGCGCCTCCTCGCCGGGGAGAAGGTCAAAATAGTTGTCACCAAACAATACGAGGTAGGGAGCCTTATCGGGCGGTCCGCCCCACTTCAGCCCAAGCCGAACGAGACGCGCGTAATTCGCTCCGTTGCGTATGGTGACCGTGCCCCGTGCTCGATCTCCGGTCGCCGTCAGTTTCAGGTCGCTCGGCAGCGTGACATCGGCAACCGGCAGGTTCTGTAGGGTCTCGAAGAGGGGCAGCCGGTGCGACGCCGCCAATTCGGCATCGGGTGTGCCCGGCTGCTTCCCGGTGGCGGACGCGATCATCCGCAAGGCCAGCGCAAAGAAAGTCCGGAACTGCGGGTCAGCCGCAAGCTCCTGATCAAGGTGGTAGGGAGATTTCATCTTTCGATCCCAAGGTGATCGCCGTTCGCTCCACTTCGGCGTGAAACCCGCAAAGGCCACCGTATGACCCTTCCCAAACCTCCCGGTCACAACGAGGGGAAAGTCATCCAACATCACCAGGGGCGCCGCATTCGGCTTTACCAGCACCCGATTCATCCCGGGCAGGCCCTCCTCGTTCCAACTGGGAATTGCCCAATCCGGAGGCGCCCCTGGTGCCAGCCGGAGATTTCGGATCGGCGCCGTCTCCATCAGCTTGTCGTAGCCTGCGAGAGGCGGCGCCCCAAGCAGAAGGTCGTCGCGCTCGAGGAGCCGAACGGGCAGAATGTCCGCGAGCGGAGTGAGGTTCAGCAGGGCCGCCCGAATGGAACCGCCGTGAAAGCTGCCCGGTCCTCCAGAGTGGATGAACCCGAGGCCGTCATGCACCGCCTGCTTCAGTCCCTCGGCTGCGCGCTCATGGAGCAGCTTCCAGAACGAATCGAACGACGCCAGCCAGACGAGATCGAACTTGCCCCGGAGTTCATCGGGACTATCCAGCAAGCTAAGATCCTGGATCGAGGCCTCGTCGATGACTCGGACCTCGAGGCCGATGCCTTCCGCCATCGACGCGATCGGCTGGCAGTAGGCGCGCTCGCCGATCAACAGCATGCGCATCGGGGACGAAAACAGGCGCGGAGCCACCTTGATGAAGGTGCGGGCCGACGTCTGCAGCGGTCCGCCCCTTTCCCGGGCGCTGGCCTGCAGCACATAGATCCCTGGGGCTTCAGGCGTTTGCCAATCGACCGTGCCCACGTCTGCGGTCGAGTCGGCCGCGATCTCGCCCGAGAAATCGGACCTCCAGAGCACCTGTTCCTGGAGGTTTGTGATCTCGCCGTGGAGTTCATAAGGAACCGACCGCGGGTGGTCGTTGACGAGCCAGACCGGAATGCTGAGCCGCTTGCCCGCCACCTGCGACTCGAGCGCGTCTTCGTAGGCGAAGTTGACCGCCCACCGCGCCTGCGCACGCTTGAGGAAATAGTAGCCCATCTTGGGCACGCGGAAATAGTCGACAACGCCGAAGCCGATCCTGGGCGCCGGTTCCAGATAGGCCCAGACCCGGGTCCCGTTGATCGAGTTATATTTTCTCCGGCGGAAGACTTCCGTCGAGTACTGGAGCAGAAACGCCTGGTAGAGCTGCGAGTCGTCGACGAGTTCCGCCGCCGATTTAACGTCCGTGTCCACGAACCGCTCGATCCGATCAAGCATGCCCGCAAGTCCGATGTAGTCGAAGGAGGTCTGGTAGCTGTACGCCGCCACGTCGACCGGCAGACCATACCAGCGGGCGGGAGGGCGGTTCCTCTCCGACCACAGTTCGTCGGGGGGAAGCATCTTCTCCAGCGACTCCAATGCCGGCATGGCGATCGAACCATACTCGGATACGAACCCGGTATTGGCCTGGAACTGCTCCTGGTATGGCGTCGTGCGCCAGGGTCCGGCCGTGCCGGCCCAGTAGTGTTGTTCGCCGGCATCGCAAAAGCTCGGGTGAAAGATCGTTCCTGGGGCGAGTTCCGCGACCATCGCGCCGATGCGGTCGGCGAACTCCTGGTAGTCATATTGGTCGAAGTTGTGACCAGCCGCGCCCCAGCCCTTGCCCTTGATCTGAGCCTCGGCAAACGGCGCCCAAACCACGATCGAGGGATGATTCCGGTGGGCGATTATGATCTGCCTCACCTGGGCCAGGGCTTCCTTCACGTAAACCTCGCGCCGGGGATTCGAGTGATCCATCACCGCCATCGGTCCGAATTGGGTAAGAGGAAACTCGAAGAAATTGAGGATACCGAGCCGGTCGCATAAGTCATAAAACTCCGGCTTTTCCACCAGCGTGAAGTTCACGAGATGGTTGAGATTGGCGGCGCGAAAGAGTTCGAGGTCCGCCTCGTAGGTTTCAGGTGTCGGCTTCGAGCCGAACAAATCCGACATGGGATACCACGCGCCCTTGAGGAACAACCGCCGGCCATTCAGCCAATAACTCATGTCCGGATGGCGCTCAATCGTGCGAATCCCGAACACGACCTCGCGTGCAGCGCCTCCGCGCGGATCGCTGGTGGCGAGCCTGGCGGTCGCTCGGTAGAGGTTTTGCTCCCCGGTATCCCAAGTCCACCAAAGCTGCGGGCGAGCCACGATCGCCTCCTGCTCAAAAGTCGTTTCGCCGGGGGTAAGTTCGATGGTCCGGGTGGGCAGTGTCAGCGCTTCACCCGAAAAATTATCCGGCGCCAACTTCATGGCGAGGTCCGACCGCAATTTCGCTCGCCCATAATTCATGACGGTCCCGTAAATCCGCAACGTCGCGCTGCCGTCCGCATTGACCGACTTGGTCGATACCGCCAGGTCGGCCACGACCGCCTCCCCAGACGACACCAGCTCCACATCGCGGAAGAGCCCCATCGGGAACACCGCATTGCCCCCGGCCGGAAGTCCGTCCCACGTCGGACCAAGCACGAAGGGCACGGCGGGAAATTCCGTGACAGTCCCGGGCACCGCCTCGGCCAGTTCTCCCTTCATGTATTCAAGGAAGCCGCGGCCATCGGGAAGCCATGGACACGTGACCTTGACCGTCAGCTGGTTCGGACCGTCTCGTTTCACCATCGAGGTTACATCATATTCGAACGGAACATAGGCGCCCTCGTGCTCGCCCAACTTGCTCCCATTCAGCCAGACTGTACTGAAGTAGTCCACGCCATCGAAAACCAGCCGCAGGGTCTTCCCCGCCATTGCCGGCGGAAGCATGAAGGATTTCCGATACCACCACTCCTTTTGGTTCACAAGCGTCGGCTCCCTGCCCTGTTGGTAGAGATCCATCCCCTGCAGCCCGACTTGCCGCTGGACCTCGCCTGGCACCGCAACGGGACGGAAGCCACTGGCGTTGTATTCCGGGCGATAGGCCCCCTCCTTTTCTCCCGCACCGAAAGGGAACGAACCGAGCCGCCAGTCATTCCCACTCAGAAGCGATACCGCGTCGGGCTGGATGGAAGCCTCACTTGATGCCGATGAATCGGCTGCAACCGGCATCCAGACTGATGCAAGCAACGCTAACGCCGCGGCGAATCGCGCCCAGCGCTTGGGCCGCCCTCTGCTGGGTCCCACCGGGAACACCTCTTTCGGCCGCAATTGTCGTACGTGTGTTCTCGTTTTCATTTTTGTGGGGTACTCATCGCGGGTCGCCCACCCGTCGCCGTGACTTTAATCTCAATATGGTGCTCCTGCGCGACTGGGGCCGACGGAATTGAGATGAAGACCAAGTCGCCGGACTGCTCGCTGGCGATCCGTTCTCCATCCACGGTCGCTTGCACCTGGAATCCGTCACCACCGCGTCCCAGAAAAACTCCCAGCCGTTGGGGCCCAGCCCCGGAATAGGTTCCGGTCACCAATCCGCGCTTCATCCGGTAATGCAGCAGCCGACCGTTCCACCCCAGAGTCTGACCGAAGCCCTTCGCCCAAAATTCGTCGGGTACCGTAGGTTTCAAGACTAGCGTGCCGTCCAGGCCCATCTCAACGCCGAGGAGAAAACGCTGAACGATCCGGATCAAGTTGGCGGGATATTCGCAGTATTTCTCCACACCGTATCCGCCCTGATCGCCGTAGCGTTCCCGCCAGAAGTAGCCGTGTGCCCTGCCCTCGCTGCAGACGCGGCGAATCGATTCCACCAAACCGTCAGCATCACCCATCCGCGTTCGCGCCCATGCCTCCAGATACCAGACTCGGCCCATAGCGGCCAAATCCATCCGGTCGCCCACCTCCCATGGTGCGTAGTTGCCGGGCAGCGTCGCAATGCCGGTCGGCATTCCGCCGTAGTAAAAAAGTTTCTCGCCCCTCAGTTGGGGCCAGAGCACCGCCTTTTGATATTCGGTGGCCACCCCTGTGGCCAGGGCGCTCCAGTCGACATCCGTCAGACCATGACTCGCGATCGCGCCGTGCTCCGGGTTGATGTATTCAATGAAACGGCTCTGTTCTTTGAGCCAAAAGCTGGTGCGGAAGTTCGACTCGATCCGGTCCGCCAGTTCCCGGTATTTCGTCGCGGCGGCTGGGTTCCCATCCGCCGCTTCCAATCCGGCCAGCCGACGGAAAGCATCCACCGCGTGGCATTGCGCCACGCCATCGAATTCGACGCGCGTCGGCCGTTCGACGTAGTAGCCGGCTCCGCCCACAGCGCCCTCCGGCGTGACCAATGCGGCGAGGTGATCGGCGGCCAGATTGATCGACGGCAATTGTTCATGCAGCCAGGCCCGGTCCTGGGTGAACCGAAAGATGACATCGGCATTCTGGATGTAGGTCGGCGCCGAAAGCGCCCGCAAGGGATCGCCAGGCACATGGTGCTTGAACCATAGCTTGTCGTGGCCCGATTTCCCCGGCCAGATCGCGAAGGGCAGCTGTCCGTCCGGCTTCTGGAACTGCTTCACGTAATTCCAGTTCGCCTTCACCACATCCACCTGACCCAGCCACAGGAGCGCATCGGTCATCTGGTGGCCGTCCAACGCCGGGTAAGTGTTGCCGTAACCGAATCCCTGACCGTCGGCGCACACCGACCAATAGCCGAAGAACACCTTGGGGTTCACCGCCGCCAACACGTTTTGCGCGGCCGCCCGTTCATAAGCCTCCGCAATCAATGGCGCCGGAAGATCAAGTCCCCGAATGTCGCCGGCAAAGCTGCCCCCTGCGGTAGCCGCGAGACCCCGGCCCAGATCCGACTCGGACGGCACCGCAATGGCATCGAAAACGAATGCAGCGGGCGTCTCGTGGCTCACCTTGCTCCATCGACCGATCTTCATCCGCGGGCCTGCCCGAATTGCGTCGGCAATCTGGGTCTCGCCAGCGTCAGCGCTGGCCACAGTGACCATCGATCGCATCCCATCTGCCGCAGGAGGGAGAATGAGCTGCCCATCCGCTCCCACCGCCACCACCACAACCGGAGGGCGATCCGCATTCGCCATCAACAATTCCGGGCCGCTGGTCAGAACGATTTTCGCGTGACGCGAAATCTTCGCCGGATCGAGCGCAGGAGCGCCAAATCGCCGGTCTTCCATCCTGGGTCGTGAGGCGAGAGCCGCAATTACCGGCGCGCCTGGTGTCACCGGAAATTGAATGTAGCCATCCTTTTCGAGGGTCGGCACCGATGCGCCCGTCTCGGTCACGACATCGACTGCATTGCTCCAGGAGGGTCGGCGCAGGAACACCCGTGGCGGTGCCGGGGTTGCTCTTTCGCCCTGCACCGTGATCCTCAATCGTCGGATGTCTCCCGAAACGGGGAGAGACTCCGTGGCAACCCGCCAGGCTGCCCCCATGGCCTGCACCTGCGCCGTGGCGGCAACCGGAAAGTTGACGAAGATTCCGTGCGGTGAGCCGACCGCGACGTAACGCTTCAGGTCGTTAAGGCCGAGGAGCCCGTGCAACGTGCAGCACCAGGTCGCTTCCTGCCAGTAGTGTCCGGGCTGCAGGACGAACGGACCGGAGTCGTCGCCGCGGAAATCCAGCTGGCCATAACCTCCGTTGGGAAACCTGTTCCATCCATACTCATTGGCCAGCAGCCGCTCCGCGGCATCGAGATACTTCGTTTGGGTGGTGAGGCGCCACAACTCGAGATCGAGTCGAAGCCAGTCGGCGAGGGCGCAGCCTTCGTCGCATCCCGCGGCGACCTGAAAATGCTCCCCCAAGCCGCCCGTGACCCAGACATATCCACCCTTCATTGCCTCGTCCCATCGCTGCAACACATGCTCAAGATAGCCCCGGACGCCGGTTGCCTCGTAGAGTAACAAGAGCGCCCGTTGGGTGAGAAGGTTGCCGTGGGTGTGGTCCAGCGGGAGGTGATCGTACGCCGGAAACAAATCCGCCATCCGCCGCGCTTGCTTCAGGTATTTCTCCTCCCCCGTCACCTGATAGAGTCGCACGAGGCTTTCGATTCCCGGAAAGTAACAAGTGACATATCCCGCGGCATAGGTGCCGGAGCTCCTGAATTCAGGTTCGTGGGTGGGGTCGAGGAAACGATCCGCCGTCGCCAGGTAGAAATCGCCGATTCCGCATGCGAGTTTCAGCAAGCGCGTCTCGTGCGTCGATTCATAGGCATCGATCAATCCCACCAAGAGTCGCGAGTTTCCCCAGAAGATGGGCATCTTTACGGCGGTCAGCGGGTCTGGCTTGCCCAACGGCGCAGTCCAGTCCACGGCGACGCCGAAATGTCCGTCGGGCTGTGGCTCCGGCAAGGTCTTGAGCAATTCCTCCAAGACTGGAGGGGAATCGGACGGCGGGGCGGTCGCGGTCGCGACTTCGATGTAGCGACCCGACTTGTCGCCACTGTAATTTGTGAAGAGGCGTTTCAACTCCTGCGTCAAGTCCGCCCGAAGATCGGCGGCCGAATCATACGGCGGCTGCCGCAAACGCTCCACCCCGAGCCGAAATGCGACGCCGATGTCGCCGTCGAGAGTTACCGCCCGCGCTGCAGGCAACGCGAGGGACGAGGCCAGCCGACCCGCTTGCGTTTGTTTGAACGCGCCAAACAGCACCCCGGCATAGCCCTCCATGCCCTTGTCATTGGGATGCCATTGGACACCCGGATTTGTGCCCGCTCCACGGCCGGAAGGATCGAGGGCAAAATCCCTGACACTGGCGAAGGGAACGCCGTATTTGAGGCAGCTCGCCTGCATGGCGGCCTCCACTTCCGCGCCCCAACCGGTGGCATAGCCGTTGTGGCCGCCGGATCTGTCGCCCGGCATCCACACTCCCGTGCTGATGATGCCTGAATCAGGAGCCAAAGCCTTGAGCGAGGCAAAGAGGCGATCGCATGACTCCCGCATGAAAGAGACGCCGCTCGACGGCTCTTCGTGCTCGCCCAGTTGGACGACCACCAGGTGCGGGTGAAAGTCGTCCTTGAGCGATTGGAGACGGGCCTGTTTGTAAGCAAAGGTGCCCGCCTTGAATCCGGAGGGCGAATCTGTGGTGACCTGGCTGTCGAAGTAGATCTCAACCTTGCGGTCGGGCATGGTATCTTGAATGCGTCCCGCGAGCAGGTGCACGAAGTCCTTGTCCGCCGAACTCGCCGCCATGCCCGCCTCGTGATCCCATCCGAGGTCGCGCCGGGTCCAGTCCGCGACGCCGTGGCGCGTGATGCTGTCGCCGACAAAGAGAATGCGAAAGGCGTTGGGGGCGGATTGACCGGGAACGCGGTCGAAAAGTTCGAGCTGCGTTTTGAGGCTGTCGCTCGCCACCGTGGATACGACACAGGCCAGGCCCAGGCTTAACAGATTTCCAAGTCTCATGTGTTCATCCTCCGCTTTGTCGAACACAACCGACGTCGCTTGCTGCCAGTCTTCGACGGATCTTCATTTCTCCGCTGCTTCCGGCTTGGCAAACCGGAGTTCCAGGCTGGCTCCCCGGGCGTCGATGAAGGCATGGATCCAGAGAGTGCCTCCATCCCAGGCGTAGTCATCGGCCGACAGCGTCCGGCCGTCCAGGGTCACCTTTTGCAGTGTGCCTGCCGTCCCCTGCAACTCGAACACGGGGTTCACGGTGCATGCTGCCGGTTTAACCCGGATACCGATCGTTTCCGACCGCGCCACCAGTCGCATCGCCCGACGCTCCTGACTGAAGGAAGGCAGCGCGAGTTCAGCCCCGGATACCTCCAGCGCAGGTGGTGCCGAATAGCTCCGCGCCCAATCGAGCAGCGTTTGGTCCGAAGCGTCGGTTTTCGCGATCAGCCAAGACCAGCGATTGAAATCCATTGGCACCGCCTCGCCCTTGGCGTTGAGCAGCGTGAGTTTGCTGCTCTCAAACGGCTTGACCTCCCAGTTGCCCCACCCGCCGTGGCCATCGGATCCCGGCAACCATCCCCCGAGGCTGTTGTGCGCGGGCGATTTGAAGATCCGATCGTCGATCGCATACCCGGTGAACTTCCCTCGGGCCAGCGGCCAATGGCTGCCCCAATAGACCGGGGAAACCAGTTCGCCGTGGTCGTAGAGGCCGGTAAACGAAAACAGCCCCAGGGCCTCGTCGTCCGAATGAAAATAGATGGCCGCCGCGGGATCGTCCCGATGCGCAAAGACGCGGAACACCGCGGGCTGTCCACGCGATCGCGGCCACTCCTTGCGCTGCTTGCCCGTGGCTGGGTCGATGGCCTTTTCGAAAGGCGTGTGGAGCGTGACTTTTTCCCCATCCAAAAACAGCACGTCGGCGATGTGCGATGGCAACACCTCCAAGGGAAGAGCTGCCTGCGGCGTGAGGATGAGAAATTCCGACAACTGGTAGCGGGAGTTGGGCTTGCTCGCGATGGTGAGGACGCGCGTCCCGAAACCGTCCGGATAAAAGTAGAAATCCTCGCGCGCCTGATCGCCCCAGACGCGGTAATCCACATCCGTTGCCTGATAAGTCCATCGCACATGCACGCGACTCGGCGTCGACTCGATGATCTGCACGTGTCCGTAACGAAGTTCGAAATCGTAGAGCGGTTCGGGGAAGTCGCGGGTTCCGTCGGCATGGGTGATCGGGATGGTCAGGTTCTCCGCCCATTGATAGCAGACTCCGGTGTTGTGGGCGCCCGCCCAGAACGGCACGTAGTTGGTACCGCGCCAGAAGACAAAACGCGATCCGTTCGGCAGGCACACCACGACATCGTTCAGCTTCGGATCCCACGCCCGGTCGTAGTTGAGTGACGGCAGTTGCTTGCCGGTTTTTGAGTCGGCCACAGCGATCGGGGCGTCGTAACGCAACTTGGTTTCCACCGCGCCGAATGCAGGCCACTCTGGCGCCATCGCGACAATCATGACGGGAATGGCTTTCTGCCACAGCGTGCGCCCGTTGTCGGTCACCGCCACATGGAGCACGTCATTCCGGCTCGATGACGGGAAAGATAGTTCCACCCGTATTGTCTCGCGCCGCCCGGCTCGAAGGGGGAAAGCGACGTCCCGGGCCACGCCGGAACCGAACCACGCCTTCAAACGTGCGCCGGGCAGGGCCTTCGACCGGGACAGTGCGGCTACCTCCAGAATCGATGCCTGCCCCCCCTCGAGCAGCAGCCAGTTCTCGGGCACGAGTACCGCCCCGAGATCGACGGGATTGATCAGGCGATCCGGCCGAGCCACAGCCTCGGCTTCCAGTTCAGGTATGACAACGGCCTGGCGCAGAATCTCGGTGCCGGGTCCCGGCCCTGAATCCATTTCGACCAGCCGGACCTCGCTCGCGACGGCCGAAAGCTTCACGGTGGCCCAATACGACGGCTTGTCGCCGTCAAAGCGCAAGGGAATCGAGTCAACCGTGCGGCCCTTCTCGTACGCGGCGACAACATATTGACGGTTGGGATCGGGAGCCGATGGCAACTCGACATGAACCTGCAAAGGCGCGCCCACCCGATCGAGGCCGAATGGCGGTCTCCAGGGGTGCCCGGAGTCCACGATGATGCGTGGTCCGGCTGCGCCCACACTGGCGTCCTGCCCGTGGACCGGCCATGCCGCGATGAGGCAGGCCAGGAAGATACCGCCCGGTTGAATAATCCGTCCGCCTTTGGTCAAAGCGCTGAACATATGTCGGACCGATCACGACTCCGCCGGAGCGGGAGCGATCAGAAAGTGATGTGGCTTGGGTTTTCGGGCTATGTCGATCGCCGCCTCAAGATCGGCGATCTCCTGGTCGAGCCGGGTCAGCTCCGCCTGCCGCTTTGCCTCCAACTCCGCGGGCGCCACCACCCATTCCGGGGCGGTGTACAGCTGGACATTGCGCCAGCGCCGGAAATAGGCGTCGTTCTTTTTGACGATAAGGGCCAAAAGCTCCTGCGCCTGCTCGGTGATGGGACCGGCCCCCCGGGAAAATCTCCAGCTATCGGCCAGTTCGCCCCCGTTCACCGTCGAGACCGTCTTGCCGTCGATCTTCACCGAATATCGCCCCGGCGGAAGACCCGGTATCTTCAGGTCGTAGAAATTCAGGTCGGCCAGCACGGGCGCCAGCGACAGCGCCGACTCCGCCTTGGGATCAATGGGCATCGGCAAGGCTTCGTCGAGCCGGTCGAATGCAATCGTTCCGTTTTCTATCGTCACATCTTCGATCTGGCACGCCTCGGTCGATTCCACGCGACCGCTCTGGCCGTTGATGGTTGCCGATGAAACCATTGGGGTAGCGCCAAGTCCCTTGAGGATGGCCCACGCCATGATGGTGTGGCCGGCGGGCCCGGGGTGAATGGCATCACCGCGACCGATCGTGGCGGCGGTGGAAGCCTTCATGAAGGCCATGTAGGGGTCGAATTCGTCAACGAAAAGGCAATGGGCGCTGGCCGCGACCTCGCCCAAGGCATCGGAGAACTTCCTGAGCGCCTGATTGCGCACGTCCTGATCAGGGTCCGGTCGCTTTTCCTCGATCGGCTGCGGGGTGAGAAACGCGACCCGCGCGCCGCCCGCCGTCAGCACCCGGCCGATCTCGGCTTGGGCGCGGACGTAGGCTCTGAGGATATCAGGCCGCAGCGCCTGATAATAATGATCATTCATGCCGAAGTTCACCAAGACCACCGTGGGCTTCAGCGGCAGGACATCCCGCTGCAGGCCAAAGCCGACGCTCTTCCTGACCATTTCCGTTTGGCGCGCGTCGTCCGAGGCAAACAGCAGGAACTCGTCGGTGTGGAATCGCATCCGGAGCCAGGAAGTGTCACCGCCCCAGCCGGCGTTGCGGAAGCTGAGCTTCCACGTTGGATGCCGGCTGAGCGCGTAGGCCTCGATGTAGGTGGTATAGAGTCTCTGCTCGGTAATGCTGTCGCCGAGGAAGACGACTCGGTCGCCATCGTGGAGGAAGAATTCGCCCGCGTGGAGGATGGCCACGCTGAGCACCAGACCCAGACCACCGAGCGAACGGCCCCTGCGGGCAACCGGCGCGACGGATGCCGCGGCTCGCCGAACATTCAGTTTCGCACCCAGCCATCGAACAATTGCACGAACGGCGGCGGCGCAGCTAATAATTGATTTGATCATCTTCATCTCAGGAGGAAATAGAGAGTGCCGACCACGGCGATCAGGATGGCGGACATCAGGCGCGGGTCACTCGCGCCGGTGAGCCGGCCGCGCAGGAAAGCCAGGGGATGGTCCCAGCATATTTCCGCCACCGCCTTGGGGTCCATCGGCGGGGTCAGCAAGCTGGTCACGATGTAGACCACGATGCACGCGGCAGCGATGATCGGCCCCACCAGCATGAATGGTATGCCCAGACCCTGCATGGGATCGGATACGAGACCGCCGAATCCTTCGCGGGCTTCGCCACCCAGCAGCCACCGTCCGATGCCCGGCATATCCACGAAGAAGTAGCAGACACCGATCGCCGATCCAACATAGAGCGTCGTCATGGCCGCCTGCCGGGTGCCGCGTCTCCACAAAACACCGAGGACGAAAACGGTCGTCACCGCAGGGGCGAACGTCATCGGGATCTTGTTCACCGCCTCGAAAATGGTCCCGAACTGGTCCCCCTGCGTCGACCACAGCATGGCCAGGACCATGATCACACCGGTTGTGATCCGGCCCACGCGCACAACCCGTTCGTCCGGCGCCTCGGGATGGAACCGTTTGAGGACGTCCATGGAGATGAGTGTCGCGCAGCCGTTGAGCGCGGCCGCCATGCAACTCATGAGCGCCGCCGCCATGCTCGCCGCGATTAGACCTTTCAATCCCGGCGGCACGAGGTGGTTGATCAAGGCCGGCAGCATGGTGTTGAAGTCGGGCGATCCGCTTCCCGGAACGCGGCCGAGTTGGATCACGCCTTTCTGCCAGAGGGCGTAGCCGATCAATCCCGGCAGCACCATGACGAACACCGGCGTGATTTTCAGGAATCCCGCGAAGATTGCACCGTTCTGCGCGTCACGCAGACTCCTGGCCCCGAGGATTCGCTGTACGTGCGTCTGGTCCGCACACCAATACCAGATCCCTAGGATCGGGTAGCCGAGCAATACCCCGAGCCAGGAGTAACCGAGGTAATGCCCGTCGCGGCCGGTGACCGGTTGCAGCATGTGCAGGTGATCCGGTGTCACCGCCGCCCTGAAGCCGGCGAGGCTGTGGACCCCAACCCCGGCCAGCGCACGCAGACCCAGGATCGTCACCAAGGTTGCACCAAAGAGCAGGAGCACGACCTGGATATTCTCGGTCATCACCACGGCCTTCAGGCCCCCGAGCGCCGTATAGACCAGCGTGAAGGCGGACAGGACGACGATGGTCCAGAACATCGGCACGCCGAGGAAACTCTCGAAAAGCTTGGCGGCCGCAAAAAGACTGATGCCGATGTGGATCAACAGCGCGCCGATCAACCCGATCACCGCGAGAAACGTCCGGGCGGCGGGGCAATATCGCCGCTCCATGAACTCGGGCAGGGTAGCCACTCCCGACTTGAGGTAGAACGGCGCAAAAAGCAGCGCGAGCAGGATGAGAATGAAGCAGGCCATCCATTCGAAGTTGCCGATCACCAGACCATCCTTCGCTCCTCCGGCGGCGAGACCGACCAGGTGGATGGTCGAGATGTTCGAGGTAAACACCGCGGCGCCGACCGTGAACCACGACAAGGATCGGTTCGCGAGGAAGTATTGCTGGCTGGTGGCGTTGCGGCGGTAACCGACCCAGATGCCGAACGCGGCGATGCCCGAGAGGTAGACCGCTATGACGACGACATCAACCGGCGAGACTTGCATCGGCGTGGAGGAAACCGGATGGATGATATGAAAACCATGCGCTTGCGCCGCAGCTGCGCGCCCGACGGCACCCAATCCGAGAGCGGTTCATGGCGTGTAGAATACCTCCCTCGCATCCGCCCAGATGGTCCGCTTGGCGGCAGCATCGGGCAGGGGCAGCTGGCACGGCTCTGTCTCGCGCCACCATCGCTGCGTTTCCGGATCCGCCGCGATCCGTTTCATATCCGCCTCGTAGTCGTCGCCGACATACTCGTAGTAGGAAAGCAGGTAGAGCTTCCCGTCGATCTCCTTCACCGCGATCGAGAAGTTCCGGATGTTGGCCTGCCGGATCATCTTCAGCACCCCGGGCCAGACCGCGGCGTGCAGCTTGAAATAATCGTCCGCCTTCTCCGGCCGGAGTCCGGTCACGGCGTGGAACCTCCTGATGCGGGGAGCCGATTCCGCCTTCATGTCAGGCAACAGTCCCGCAACCGCCAAGCCCAGCACGGCAACGGCCGATAACATAGTTCGCAGGCGCATGGATCAGTTCTCCTCGTAGGAATGGTTGCTGCTTTCGCCCCAGGCCGTCGTCACGGGGTGCGGCCACAGGGTCCGCCGATGCAGGAAATCGGGTCGGTCTCATGGGGTATCGAATGACATGGTAATTTTCACCACATCTGTCACACTGCAACACAATTCAATCCGACCACGGCCCGGCCCAAGCGCGGAGCCCTTCGCTTCTTCCCGCTGGTTTTTCCGCCCGGAATCGCTACATCAATACCCCCAACCATGAGCCAGAAGCCACGGACCTCGCGCAAGGAGGCCCCCGGTCGCAGGGAGGAAATCATCCAATGGGTGAAAAAAGAGGGTTCGCTCAGCTATGAGCAGATCCAAAAACGCTTCGATGTCGCGCCGATGACTGCGCGCCGCGATCTCGCCGCGCTAGCCGGCCAGGGCAAGGTCGTCCTCAGCCTGCGTGGGGCGACGTGGGTGCCGCCGGACGGGTTCCTGACCGAAGGACCGCTTTGGGAACGACTGGGCAAGAACCTGCCCGCGAAGCGCGCGATCGCGAAGGCCGCCGCCCGGTTGATCAAACCTAACAGCACGCTCTATCTCGACGGCAGCACGACCAGCATCGAGTTAGGTCGAATCGTTGCGCGCCAGCGACTGGAAGTCACCATCGTCACCAACTCGGTCCTGGTCTCGGCCTGTTTCTGCAACGCCGGCACGGCTCGCGTCGTTCAACTCGGTGGCACGCTCAACCTCCTGAGCGGCTGTACCACGGGTACGGAGACGGAATCGGCCGCGGCCGATTTCTTCATTGATGTCGGCTTCTTCGCCACCTTGGGCTACGTCCCCGGCGAGGGAACTTACGAATCGTTCGCCGATACCTTTCGCGTGAAGCAGGCGGTGGCCAAGCGCTGCGCGCAAGTGGTGCTGATCCTTGATCACACGAAATTCGGGAAACGGTCGCTGAACCGCGTGCTGGACGACGCCAACATCACGACCATCATCACCGACCGACAGGTGCCGAACCTCAAGGACACCCGCTTAATCCTGGCGTCGTAACGGCGTCCCGCGGCGGCTCGCCCCGCTATGCTCCTCAGCGAAATCCGGCGATCCGGAACACCCAGGCAGCGGGATAGCGCGTCGCGGAGGGATTGAGCCGCGGCAGCGATATTCTCACCGCGTTATCGACTTGGCGCCATGCTAGCGGGCCCTTCCGGCCCACCAGGCTGACGCCCGCGCCCGGGGGTAGCTTGAGGTCCCGGATCACCAGGTCGCCGTCGGGCAGCCGGGGACAGATCGCATAGAGGGTGTTCCCCTTTTGCGTGAAAAATATCTCCTTCACAGCAAATCCCGGATCCGGTGCGACCGTCAGCTTCATGATGTCGTAGGCCGCCTTGGCTCCTTCACGCGGCGCTTCCTTCACCTTGCCCTCGCTCCATTGGTTCGGGCGCACCCAAGGGCGGGTACCGTAGATCGCCTCGCCGTTGACCTCGAGCCAGCCGCCGATGTCGGCCAGTCGCTGTTGCATGATCACGGGAATCCGACCGTCCGCCGTCGGACCGACATCGAGCAGGAAGTTACCCCCGCGGGAAACAATGTCGATCAGCATATAGAGCAGCTCCTCACTCGAGTTGTAATCCCGCAGGTTCTCCGTCCGGCTGTAGCCAAAGGAATGGCCCATGCCCCGGTTTTCCTCCCAAGGATGTTCTGCCGTTGGCAGCCCGGAACCGAACTCCGTGGTGAAATAGCCGCCGTGGGTGCGCCGCGTCCCCTGCCCCCAGCGGTCATTGACCACGACTTCATCCGGGTTCGGTCCCGCCGTGAACAACCACTGGAGCAGCTCGGTGGACCGCCAGGTATCGGCCGGATGTTCCCATTCGCCATCGGCGAAAATGATCGAAGGCGCATAGCGGGAGACCAGGTCCTTGAACTGCGGCACCAGGTGCTGCGCGACGTAGAGATCAGGATCAGCGACGTAGAGCGGGTTGTACCATTCGTAGAGGGAGAAGTAGACGCCCATCTTCAGCCCCGTGCGCCGCACTGCTGCGGTCAGGTCGCCCACCAGGTCGCGGCGCGGCCCGGTGTCCATGCTGTTCCAGGCCCGGCCCCAGGACCGGTTGGCCTCGGCACTCGGCCAGAGCGCGAATCCGTCATGATGCTTCGAGGTCAGCACCACATACTTTGCGCCCGCCCGTCGAAAGAGCTCCGCCCATTGCTCCGGATCGAACAGCTCGGCGCGAAACTGGGGAATGAAATCCGCATACGTGAACCCCGGCCCGTAGACCCGGTCGTGAAATGCCTTCACCTCGGCGTGACTCCGGCGCTTCTCGTCCCTGAGGTCGCGCCAATACCATTCGGCATATTCGCCCACCTTGGAAAAAGCCGGAACCGAGTAGGGCCCCCAATGAATGAAGATGCCAAACTTGGCATCGCTCCACCACGCCGGGTTGGGACGT
Organism: Lacunisphaera sp.; assembly: GCA_035549095.1. Lineage (GTDB taxonomy): Bacteria > Verrucomicrobiota > Verrucomicrobiia > Opitutales > Opitutaceae > Lacunisphaera. The sequence goes on from DASZRV010000040.1 coordinate 134,412, forward strand.
TGGTCGATGGCTTTCCAATCCGGAGTTACCGGCGCGCCGCGCAGGAGGGATGCGACGAGCAGGGCGAGAGGAAGCAAAGAGAAGCGCATGTGAAAAGGTGGGCGGGAAAGGCCCAGGGCGTCGACGCCGGGCGGCGGCCGCCGCAGGACTACCCTGCCGGGAGCCCGCCGCCAGGTCAATGTCGTTATGGTAATAATTCCCATTGACCGGATCCAACCCGGGTGTTTGTTTCATTGCCAGCCGCCCCACGCGTGAGACGTTTCCTTATCATCCTGGCCGGCGCCGTCCACCTGGCCTCAACCGCAGCGGACGACAGCGCCCGGTTCGTAACCCCGATCGCCGATGCGGAGATCCGGACGGGAGTCCAGCTGGCGATCGAGCGAAACATCCTTCCGGCCGCGACCCAAGCCTACTATCCGGGGCACTTCGAGATCACCGCAGATGGGAGCTCCTATGGCCACGGCGCCACCTGGCCCGGCCTCGATTCCTGGCAGATGGCGGGCGCATACCTTCTGCTTGGTCGCACGCAGTTGGTGCTCGATTATTTCGCCTTCGTGCGCGCTTCCCAGCGGGAGGACGGGATGATCCCGTTCGCGATCTTCACCGGGGACCGTCGGCCCAACGACCGCTACGACCGCGGCCTCAAATACCCACGGGATCTGTTCACCTACGCTCCGCCCCAACGGGACGGACTTTCGGCCTTCGCGCTTGCGACGAAAGATTGGATGCGGGAGTTCGATCACTGGCAGCCCAAAGCCAATCCCTTCCGCATCCTGGGCACAGTTTGCTACATCCTTACTGCGGGTGAAATCTACGATCACACCCAGTCTCCAGCCTGGTTGAAAGCAAACCTGCCGTCGATCGAGGCGGCGGCCCGCTCCATTTACAGCTTCAAGTCGGACAATGGATTGATTGGCGGCTCGGGATTCTATACCGAGCTGCCGCCGCGCTCCGGCTGGGACGGGGTCAGCCAATGTTATGCGATCCATGCGTTTCGCGAAATGGCGCGTCTCGGTGAAGCGGCGGGAGCCGGGGGAATGGCAGAAACGTGGGCGGCGCGCGCGGACAAACTGGCCGCCGCCTTCGACGAGGCGTTCTGGCGGACCGACCACTACGCCGAGTACATTCACATCGATCGCGGGTTGGTCGATTCGCACGGTTTGTCCGACGTGAACTGGGCGGCGGTGGCGTTTGGCGTCGCCACCGGCGACAAACTGAAGGCGCTGTGGCCCCGTCTGCTTGCCGAACCCGGCTTTCACCTCGGCGGGGTCCCGACCCAAACCGTCACCAAGCCGGCCCGGTATGAGGAATGGGAATACAACGAACCCCTTCCGTGGAAAGTCATGCCGCTCAAGGACGTCGCCGCGATGGGACGGGTGTGGTATCTCGAGGCCATGGCCTGCGTGCGGATGAAGGCCGCCGAGCGGTTGAAGGAATCTGTCCGCCTCGTCATTCGCGCGGACCGCGACGGCTATTGGCGGGAACGTTACATCCCGCAACCGGACGGAACGGTCCAGCCCATTGGGGCCGAAAAATACTGCGAATATCCCGCCGTGCTGACGCGCGTGGTGCTCGGAAATCCCGAAATCTTCAACCAGCAACCGTGACCTGCCGCCAAACACATGAACAGTGAGTCAAACCTGGAAAAGCCCCATCATCATTCCTTCCAGCCGGAGAAGGAACCGCCCCGGATGGCGCCGGTCAGCCGCCGGGCGTTCCTGAAAAGCGCGGGAGCCGTTGCGGCGTTTGCCGTCGGGGGCGGCCCCCTGCTACAGGGGAGCGACGCCGGAACCGCGACTCCGTCACGCCCGGGCGGCATGCTGCAATTGCGCAGCCAAAGACTTGGCACCGATGCGGGCGGCCACGCCGAGTGGCAGACGATCCTGAGTCCCTTTGCCCTCGTACCGGCCGAATCAGCGATCGTCATCTGCGACATGTGGGATCGCCATTGGAGCCGCGGCGCCACGGAACGCGTCGGGAAAATGGCGCCGCTGATGAACAACTTGATCAAGCATGCCCGCGCCCAAGGGGTTCACATCGTCCACGCGCCGTCCGACACCATGCCTTTCTATGTCGAGGCGCCGGCGCGCAAACGCGTCCTCGCCGCGCCCGTGGTCGCGCCGCCGCCGCCGATCGACCGCCCTGATCCGTTGCTGCCGATTGACGACACCGATGGCGGATCCGACACGGGCGAGAAGCCCTGGTTCAAGGCCTGGTCGCGGCAGCATCCGGCGATTGAGATCGACCAGGAGCGCGACGCGATCAGCGACAACGGCAACGAGATCTACAGTTATCTGCACCCGCGCGGCGTGCGGACGGTCTATGTGATGGGCGTCCATACGAACATGTGTGTGATCAACCGCTCGTTCGGCATCAAGCAGCTCGTCCGCTGGGGCGTCAGGGCAGTGCTGATCCGCGATCTCACCGATGCGATGTACAACCCGGCGATGCGCCCCTACGTCAGCCACGCGGAGGGAACGCAGCTGGTGATCGGCTACATCGAGAAATTCTGGGCTCCCTCGGTCGAGAGCCGGGAGCTCCTCGGCTGATCCCGCGCGACGCCGGACCTTTCCGGAGATTCCCGTCAGGTCTTGGGTCGGATCAGGTAATGGTGGACCTTGGGCTGGCATGCCTGCCACAGCGTGTCGGTGGCTGCCGCCACCTCCGCTTCCAGTTCCGCCAGACGCGGGTGCCACTGCTGGTAGGTTTCGAGCTGCCCAGCCTCGTATAACTTCCCTGCCTCCCTGGCCTTTTGCAGACGCTCCGCGACGAAGGCATCAACCGCCGTCTGATTGGTCCGGTCGAGATCCTTCGCCAGGTTGATCATGAAGTGCTCGACCGCCCGGATCGTGCGCAAGCGCCCGCTTATCAAATCGTGGCGGCGGTCCCGGATCGCCTTGGCCTTGTGAGACTGACGGTATTGGGGCGTCCGTTCGTTCAGGGCGAGGTCGATGCCGCGTGCCAGCTCGTCGGCGCCGGCCTCCACCACCGGCTGGTCGTCGATCAGCACTTCGTAGCGTCCGGGATCGAGACCGGTTACCTTCAGCGGTTCCCGGTTCAGGTCCGACATAAACGGAACCAGCGCAAGCGCCGGTGCCGCCCTGCTTCCTACTGGAAACGGCAGCGACTCGGCGAGACAGCCGAATGAGACGATGCTGCGATCCGCCTTCACGTTCGTAAGCGTGCATCGCTCCCCACTGCACTTTCCGGAGACCGCATCGACGTCGATGCCCGCCACAATTCCCGGCAACCCTTGAGACTTCAGAAACAGGTAGGTCATTACCATGTGGCCCGGTTCCCCGGGATGAACGCGGTCGGCCCCGGTGATCGTGAAAGACGGATCCTTGGCCTGCGCCCTGGCGTTGATCCGCGCCATGGGCCCGTTGAAGTCCACAACGAATCCGTTGTGACGCGATGCCAGCTCGCGATCCAAGTCCGCGCAGGCCGCCAGCGCATCATTCGTGCCGAAATAGTTTTTCTCCGGCAGCTTTGCGGTTTGATCGTATATTGACGGGGTTATGAAGATGATGCGGCAGCCCAAGGCGTCGAGACGGCCGGCAAGCCTCTCCATGTATTTGGCGTGAAATTCCATCGCCTGTCGCCGCTGCTCAAAATCCTCCGGGCTGGTGCGCGTCTCGCCGTGCAGATCACGGCGGACATCGTTCATACCGAGCATGATCGTCGCCACCGTCGGCCGTTGAATGGCGATGTCCTCTTCGAAACGCCGCACCGCGCCGTAGGCCGTGTCGCCCGAGATGCCGCAGTTGTAGATCTCGAAGCGCGCTTTCGGGAAACGTGTGGCGTAGAAGAGCAGGACGTCATCGGAATAATATCCGGAATGCGTGATGCTGTCCCCGATGAAGCACACCCGGTCGTCGGCGACGAACGCTGGAACGGGACGGTTCGATTCCGCTTCGGCTCGAAGCCATGGCATCGGCAGGAGGAGCAAGGCGACCGCTGCCAGCAATCGGCTCCTTCGGGAAACACGAAAGACGTGATCCGACATTGCAGCGGAAAACGTGGGACTCTTCGGGATCGGATGGTTTGACATAGAAGGCTGGTCAACTGAGCGCACGATCGGGTCCTCCGGGCCGCTTCTTTGCATGAACTGTGATTGCGCCGGCGCGCTAGCGGAATTGGAGGTCGATCGCCGCGCCGCGAGCGTCGATCCTCGCTTTCACCCAAAGCGTGGCGCCGTCCCACGCAAAGGCATCGGTCGCCAACGGCACACCGTCGAGTGTCACGCCGGCGAGTTCCTTCGGCGCCCCTGCCAGTTCGAAGACTGGATTCACGCTGTAAGACGCCGGCTTCACCTTGATTTCGATCGAAGACGCTTCCGCCACCAGCCGGATCGCCCGGCGTTCCTGCGCATACGATGGCAAGTCGACGCGCGCACCCTTCAACTCAAGGCCCGGCGGTTCGGAATAGCTCTGCGCCCACGCGAGCACCTCCTCGTCCGGGGCATCAGTCTTGGCGATGAGCCAGGCCCATCTCCTGATTTCCTGCTCGCGCACCCGCCCGAGTGTGTCGGGCATCTGATACTTGCTGCTCGAGACCGGCTCCGGCAGGTCCTTGATCATGGTCATCAGGCTGTTCATGCCCGGACCGTCTTCACCGCGCCCGCCGAGCGCGGGTGTGACCACTTCGCCCTGTTCGTAACGGTGTTGGTAGGTGTAGACCGTCCTGGGCGCATGGCGCGGATTGAAGAAAATCGCGGAGGCCGGATCCTCTTTCTCCTGGAAAATGCGGAAGATCGTCGGCAGATGGCGAACTTCGGGTACCTTGAAAATGACGTTCCCGTAGGGCTTCCATTCACTTCCCTGCAGCGGGAAATCGAAGTCCCTCTTCTGCCCGTCCAAATACAACATCCGGATCGCTCTCTTGGGCACTGTTTCCAGCGGATAAGCCCCCTGTGCGGTGAGAATGATGAATTCCGAAACCTCATAGGCAGCATCCGGGTCGCTGACCAAAGTCATCACCCTCGTGCCGAAACCATCGGGATAGAAATAGAAGTCCTCCGCGACCTGTTCTCCCCAGCGATTGTAGTGTGAGTCGGTGCCCTCATAGGTCCACCGCACATGGATCCGGCTGGAGGTGGATTCCACGATTCGCACGCGACTGAATCGCAGCTCCCTGTCGAAGAGTGGCTCGGGAAACAACGTCCCCCAATTCGGATCTTGGAACGGGTGGGTCAAGTTTTCGGCCCACTCGTAATTGAAGCCGGTGTTGTTCGGCCCCGCCCAGAAAGGCGCATAGCGGTACCAGCGCCAGAACACGAAGCGCGAGCCGTTGGGAAGGAATACCACCACATCGTGCAGTTTCGGATCCCAAGCCGTATCGTAATCACCCGCCCTGTCTCCAACAGCGATCGGATTGTCGTAGCGAAGCTTCGTCTCCACCGCGCCGAAACTCGGAACAGCCGGCGGGTGCGCGACAATCATAGTCGGGATGTCCTTCCGCCAAAATTCCCGTCCGCCGTCAACGAGCGCCAGATGCAGGGTCGTCCGGTCGGCGGTCGAAACCGGCGCGAGTTCCAGCCGCAGCGCGACTCTCTCGTCGCGCCGCAACTTCAGGCTGCTTGCCACCGGCGTTTCCCCTTCAAACCAGACTTTCAGCCGTGCGTCCGGGTAGCTCGCAGTGCGGGAGATTGCCGCCACTTCGATCTCGGCGCGCTGCCCGCCCGCCAGCAGCAAGGTATCGTGAGGAACCAGAATCGCCCCCAGATCGACCGGGTTGACCGTATGATCCGGGCGGGCGGTCGCGTCCGCCTCGATCGCTGGCCACTCGACCGCCTGCCGGGCTATCTCATCGACGCGACCGTCACTCGCGCACCGCGCCATCAAAGTCACCCGGTCGGGAAGTTCGTTCAGGGCGACGTGTCCGTAGAATGACTTATCCTCCGGAATCTTTCCCCAGAGTCCGCCCGTTGGATTGCGTTCCAGGATCAACGCCTTCCGTTCCGTCTCCTTCCCATTCCGAGAGACGACGACGAAATATTCGCGCCGCGGTGGCTGCTCGGCGTCCAGCCTGACGTGGACCACGGGCGCCGCTCCCACCCGTTCCAAGCCGAACGGCGGCCTCGCCGGATTGCCGGTGTCCACGCGGAGTTGCGCCGTCACCTTCTCTTTGCAGCCATCCGACGTCTGCGCGCGAGCGGCCGGCAGCGAAGCCGCGACGATCATCAAGGCCAGAACTGACGCCGGCCTATTCAATTTCCGCGATGCCCCAGAGGTTGAGTAACGGCAGTTCGAATCGCAGGGTGCCGTCGCCTCCCGAGTGGAATGCCAGGTCGCGAGGTTCCACTCCGGGCGCGAAGTAACGTACGCGACGGATCGACGACGGCCCGCCCAGTGACGCCGGCGCCAATGCCACCGCGATCGCACGCTTCTCCTTCATCAAGTCATGCGCCGCGTCGTAATCGCGATTGAGAAAATGCACGACGAGCTTGGTTGCGTCGCGTGGCGCCCGCGGGAGCGCCCACACGCGCCCAGCGCATTTCACCTCGATCCGGCCCGGAAGCTTTCCGATTTCAGGGTCGCCGGCAGACCGGTCGATCAGAATGCCGCCGGATTCCTGCCACTGCGCGAGCAGCTGGTTCAACGCTTCGGTTCGCTTGATGTCCTTCGGCAGGACCAGGACCCGGAAGCGGTTCAGCGCCTCGCGCGTCAGCGGCCGTTTTAGCAATTCGTCACCCGACACGGCGAGCCCATAGGGCACGCCGGCGTCGAGCATCGCCTTCGAGGCGTCCCGCACATCCCAATGGTTCCGCGCCGCCGTGGCGCTGTCGAACAGCAGCCCGACGGTCGCCGCGTTTTCGAGACCATCAAAAAGTTCCGAGTGATCGCTCACGAAGGCGAACATCGGCCGAAAGATCTCCGGGTCGACCTTCAGCAGTGGGTTTGTGGGGCTGGACTCGGACCAGGCCCACTTGCCCCACGCATACATGAAATACTGTCCGAACGCGTAGGCTTCCGCGATCCAGCCGCGCACGCGTGTCGTTGACGGCGATTGACCTACCTTGACCCAATCCCAACCGGCGCCAGTCGAAAACGTCGGCCGCCCGATTGCTTCGCCAAGTCGATAAACGACCGGGGGCACCAGATCCTCCACGTCGTAGTGTTCCACCTCGTTTGCGAAGTAGTCGACGCAGTGCGCCTCAAAAACCTGGACCGGGATCAGGTTGAACGAGTTGACTCCAAACGGAACAGGATGCCCCGCAACCCGCGCCGCCTCGGTCTGCATGCGCCGGATGAATGCGATCTCCGACTCGCGCTGAAAGGTGAGGAACTTGTCCCATAGCGGCACCGTGCGTTTGAAGACGGCATCCATGAATGCCTTCCGGTCTCCATAGCCGCGCTTCGACAGGAATTCCCTCAGATCAAACGTCGCAACATCGTCGACTCCCGCCGCGGCGAGTTCCTTCGCATCCACGTGGTCGTGCAACCACGCGCGAAACCCTTGCATGCAATACCGGCAGAAGCAGCCTCCGCCCCAACTCGCGCAGGCATACGTGCCCGCGTGATCGTCGAGATGAATGATGTTGGCACCCGTCTCGAGCCCGGCGCGCATCCGGGCCATCAACTGTTCCTGGAACATCGGGTTGTTCGTGCAGCCCCACCAATTCTTCGTCCACTTCGGCTGGACCTTCTCACCCCACAGATCGACGCAGATCGTGTCCCAGAATTCGGGGTGCGCATCGAGATACCCAATGGTCGGCGAAAGCATGAAGACATTGGCGGCCCTCAGCCGGACACCCATCTTCCGGTAGGTCGCGAATTTCTGCGCAAGCCGGGCTCGCGCTTTCTCCCCTCCCTCGAGCACGCTCAGACCGTCATCGCCCCATGCCACGACCGTGGGCCTGAGCGGTGCGAACGCCCTGAGGTCTTCCGGTGTTCCTTCCGGCATCAGTGCGATGTCCGAATGCTTCAGCCCCGCGGCGAACAGCCGCGATTCCTGCCATGAGTCATCCGCCGCAACTGCGAAAAGTAGCGACTCCAGGAAAAGAATTGTGACGATGACTCTCTTCATTGCTTTGCGGATTCCTGCCAGTTGTCCGTGCGGAAAGGCGAGGCCGGCAGACCGGCTTCGTTGACCAGGCTGTTTGCAGCATACGTTGCCCAGCCGTATCGGACTGCCACCGGATCGGGCACTTCCCCGGAAGACACGACCACGGTGTCTCCCTCGATGCGTGCCTCGGCCGCGTGAAAGACCCGGTCCGGGCCCGCCACGGAAAATCCCACGGGCGGCTTTCCGTCCCTGGTCGTGAGCGGACTTTGGAGTTTCGCGAAACTGATAACCGCCCTGCGACCCTCAATTCTCAGCGAGTCATAGATCGGTCCGGAGTAGACAACGTCTTTTCCATAGATCTGTGCGAGCGCATTCAAGGCGAGCCGTCGAGCGACCTCCTGCTTGTTCGGCGGGTGCCCGTTGCCGCCATCGCCGATATCGATCGTGACCGCCATGCCGGTGTTGGGAACACGCAGTGTCCTTAGCTGCGCTTCCTGCACCTTCGCCCAGCTTTCGCTGCTCATGTTGGCCGGTTCGCCCGCTGTCTTGTGCCACTCCAGATACTGTTGGGTCAGGGGATCCGTCTGAGGTTGCCGGTCCGGGGGTTCCTTTGCGGGTTCTCCCGCGCCCGGGAGCTGGCAGTAGAAGAAGGCGAGCTCCGGTTCTCCCCACGCTTCGCGCCAACTGCGGATCATCGCGGCAAACAGCTTTTCGTAGTTGGTGGGCCAGATGGCGTTTTCCTCACCCTGGTAGAAGAGCACGCCTCGGATGGAGAACGGCAGGACCGGATTGATCATCCCGTTGTAGAGTGTCGAAGGAGCACAAAAATTGAGCATGCCGAAAGGTGCCATCGGCCGGAGTGCCTTCGCCTGCTCCTCCGAACTGAGCTTCTTCCATGCATCGAGTTCCTCCTGATACTTTGCTTTCGTAACCGGAAGATTCTTCAATGCGTTTTCATAGCGCTTCAGGATGTGTTCGTATTCCTTGTCGGCGGCGAGGACCGCCGGATTCGTCCAACTTTCCAATGCGCTGCCTCCCTGGCTGGCATTGATCATCCCGATCGGGACGTCCAGTTGCTCCAACAGCTCGCGACCGAAGAAATAGCCGATGGCCGAGAAATCCCCCACTGTCTCCGGACTGCAGGCATGCCAGCTGGCCTTGCAGTCTTCCACCGGGGTGTCGGACGCCTTGTAGGGCACGTGAAAGAGCCGGAGCCGAGGATGATCCGCATTCCTGATTTCCTCCAAGTGGTTCAGCACCGGCTTCGCGTAGCCCGGCTTCGGGAAATTCAGGGCCATCTGCATGTTTGACTGCCCGCTGCAGAGCCAGACCTCGCCCACGAGGATGTCGGTCAGGACGATCTGGTTTTCCCCGCTTATCTCGATCGTGAACGGTCCACCCGCGGGCGGTGTCTTGAGCGAGACCTTCCAGTGACCGTTCTCATCGGCACTTGCGATACCTGTCGAATCATCCCACGAAGCCTTCACCTGCACTTTCTCGCCAGGATTCGCCCAACCCCAAATCGGTGCCTTGGTCCGCTGCTGCAGGACCATGTGGTCGCCAATAACCGATGGAAGCCTGACGCCTGAGATCGCCGGTTGGGTGAGAATTCCGATGAAGGACACCAGCCCGATCAGGAACCGCGACGCCAGATTCACTTTGTTCATGGCCCGGTCAGTCACCAGCTGTCGGTCCGGAACGGGGAAGCAGGCAGTCCGGCCTCGTTGATGAGGTTGTTCTCGGGATACGATCCCCAGGCGTAGCGAACCGCCACCGGATGGGGTACGTCCTGCGACACAACCACCACCGTATCGCCGTCGATTCGTGCGTCAGCCGGGTGGAAAATTCTGTCCGCGCCGGCCACCTTGAATCCCACCAGTGGCTTCCCGCCTTTTGCAGCCAACTGGCTTTGGAGCGTTTTGAAGCGGATGACCGCCTTCCCACCGGTAACGCGCATCGATTCGTAGATCGGCCCCGAGTAGACGACGTCCCTCCCATAGACTTTCGCCAGCGCATTGAGCGCCAGCCGCCGCGCGACTTCCTGCTTGGCCGGCGGGTGAATGTTGGTGGGGGCGCCGATGTCGATCGTGACCGCCATTCCCGTGCGTAGGATGTCCAGCGACTTGAGTTGTGCCTCCTGCACCCGCGCCCAACTCTCATCCGAAATCGTCGCCTTGTGGGCGCCGTTGGGATGCCATTCGACCCAGTACCGGCCGATCGGCGTCAGGCGGTTGACATCGTAACTCGAGAGTTGGGCGAAATCGAAGAAGAGATCCGGGTTCGCCCAGGCGTCGCGCCAGCTCTGAACCATGCGCGAAAACAGTTTGTGATAGTCCAGCGTCCAGATCGTGTTCTCCTCGCCCTGATAGAAGATGACACCGCGCATCGCGAAGGGAACCACCGGGTGGATCATCCCGTTCCAGAGCGTCGATGGCGCGCAGAACTTGTAATCCCCGTAGGGTCGCCACGGTTGGACGGTCCGGGCTTGTGCGGCCGAGCTCAACGCCTTCCAAGCGGCGATGTCCTTCTCGTATTGTGCCTTCTTCTCGGGAAGGTTTCGCATTGCCTGTTGATAGCGCTCGAGGATGGGGGCGTATTCCTGGTGGGCGGCCAGGACCTCGTGGCTCGTCCAGCTCTCCAGTGCGCTCGCCCCCTGGCTGGCCGCGACCATGCCCACCGGAACGCCGAGATCCTGGTTGAGCGTTCTCGCAAAAAAGTAGCCGATCGCGGAGAAGCGTTCGACCGAGTCCGGGGCGCAGCGCTTCCACTCTCCTTTCCCGCCGTCGACCGGCTCGTCCGCGGCGGTGTAGGGCACGAGAAACAGGCGGACGTCCGGGTGATCCGCCTTCCGGATCTCCTCCTCGTTGTTTAGCACCGGCACATCGTAGCCCGGCGTCGGATGCTTCAGCGGCATCTGCATGTTCGATTGTCCGCTCGCAAGCCACACCTCGCCGACCAGGATGTCCGTCAGGGTGATCTCGTTCTTGCCGGCAATCGTGACCGTGTAGGGCCCGCCGGCCGCGGGGGTCGGTAGATCCACCCGCCATCTCCCGTCCGCCCCGGCCGACGCCGTCACGGCGTCGGTCGACCAGGATCCCTGCACCCGGACCGTCTCGCCTGGATCGGCCCAACCCCACAAAGGCGCCTTGGCCTCCCGCTGGATGACCATGTGATCGCCGATGATAGCGGGCAGCCTGACATCAGCCACCGCGAGATTCGCCACCAACAGTGACAGCGCCGCCGCGCGCAGCGTGGGAATAAATGGGACGAATTTTGAGTTCATGTCAGGTTGCGCGCGCCCGAATCACCGGGTGAAGAGTTTCAGGTCAAACTCCTCCGCCATCCGGCGATGCCCGGCGATGTTCGGATGCAAATGGTCGCCGGAATCAAATTCCGCCTTCAACCTTTCGGGGTGCGCGGGATCGCGCAGAGCCGCGTCCAGGTCGGTGACACCGTCAAACTCCCCGGAAGTCCGGATCCAGTCGTTGACGGCGCGCCGCACCCCGTCCTTTTCCGCGTTGTAATAGAGAGCTCCCGCGAACGGCAGGATGGTGGCGCCAATGACCTTGATCCCCTTCTGGTGTGCGCGGGCAATGATCCTACGGTAACCGGCGATCAACGCCTCGGGTTTGACGATCGGAACGTCGCCGAACCAACCCTCCGTTCCGTTCATCCCGATGTCGTTGATCCCCTCGAGGAGGACGAGATGTGTAATCCCGGGAACGGAGAACACGTCGCGGTCGAGCCGGGCGACGGCGGACGGCGCAAAATAGCTGCCCGACACCGTGACCCGGTTGCTGTTGATGCCAGCATTGACGACCGAGACCCCCGTAGGCTCGAGCCGGCGAGAAAGAAATCCCGGCCAGCCGCGGTCACCCGTCTCGGAGTTGACCCACGCATCGGTGATCGAATCGCCGAGGGCCACCACGACGCCCTGGGCATCGTCAGCGAGGACGTCGACCGCCGAAACGAGCGTCTTCACCCCATAGTGGTTGCCGTCCGGCCACCTTTCGACGCGTGTCGCATCCTTCGCCTCGCCCATTCCGGGATTGGTCCTCGCGGTGGTAGGCTTGGGCGGAACCATGATGCCATCCGGCACAAAAAGGCTGACCACCAGGTCAGCTCCATCCGGCACCGTCAGGTCGACCGGATCCGAGATCACGCTGCCGCCCACGGGCACCGTCACGGCCTGTTTTCCGCCAAATGCCACCGAACGCAGCGAGCCCTCCTGGGCGTCGAGATTCTCGCCGGCCAGTCCGACGGATGCATCCGCGATCAACAATGGCTGTGCGCTGAACTCGTTCGAGATTTTGAAGCGGAGCTTCCTTCCGCCTTGGGAAATCCGAATCCAGTAGCGGATCGTACCCTTAACGGTCGCCAAATGCGGCAGCGCCAAGGGCTCGAGTTTCGACGCCGTCGGCAGGCCGACCGGACTCATCTCGTAGGTCCCGATCCAGCGGCCCGTCGGAGGAACCGGCGCATGGCACGCCGCCATTCCAAGCGCGAGCGCTATGCCCAGCGTCAGGCATCGCCTTTTCATGCACACCTCCGAAGCGCGCGGTTCCACGCCACGAGAATTTCCTTTCGGCAACGGACGATGTCAGGCCACACGGGCGGATCACCGCTGCGGTTGTAGCCGTGGCTCATGCCCATCTCAGGACACACCCAGAGTTCTCCGCCGGGCCTCGGGCCTCTGAGCCAGTGGACGAACAGGTCTTCGACAAACCGCAGGTAGTCGATGAACTCGGGCGTCAGCCGGCCCCGGCCGTTCGTCACGGGCAGCTGGCAGTGCTGGCTGTTGAACGGACGAAGATGAAACATCTGCGACTGCCGTATCAATTTCGGCCACGCAAGGAGGCGGTTCGCGTAATCTCCCGGCATGACGTGTTTCGACACCGCGAAGTGCGAGTGGTCCCACGTGACGGGCAAGACCTCCCCCGTCGACTGCCGATACAGTTTCGCGATCTCCTCGAACTTCTCCGGCGTCTCGGTCGCGGTATCCCGGTGCACCTCGACGTGCACGGCCAGTCCCAACTGCTTCGACAGCTTGATCAGGCCGACGGCCATCCTTGCCGCCACCTCCGGCTTCGTGTCGTGATCGAGGAGCTGGATGTTGATGAAGCGAACGCCGAGCGCCTTCTGTTCGATAAGTCGGGGCCGCACGGTCGCGAGACTGCGGCAATCGAATCCGCTCATCATCTCGAGCCCGAGCCGGGCGGCGGTCCTCTGTATGCCGGGATTGATCCAACTGCACACGCCGTCGAAGCCCTCCGACTTCATCGCTCTCAACTTGCGCTCGAGCGACCACTCGCGCCGCGGGCTGGGGTAACCGATCATTCCCCACGTCGGGGCGCACATGACCAAACGTGGTGCCGGCCGTCTGGGGGAGGCACCCTTGCGGGAATGGCTTCCGGAATTCCTTTGATTGCTCAAGGCCCCTTCGCTCCTTCCGTCAACCCTCCGGAGGGCTGCAGCGGCATCACGGCCGTGAGTGGATAGTTTCCGGACTCGGTCGGATTCGTGATCGCAACCCGAACCGGAACTCCGGGCAATAGGTCAAAGTAGTTATCCGCGATCACTTCCCTTCCCCCGTCATCCAGGTGGACCGCGTGGCAATACACATCGCTCTTCACCTCCAGCATCCTGCCGCGCTCCGAGACGGCGAGCACGGGTCGCGCGAGCGCGAGTTCACGATGAGGTGCAAGCAACCAGATCGCCTGGTCGTCCGGAATGCCGTCCCCTCGCATGACCGCGGCATAGAGCCACTCGCGCGGATTGCGTGCGGACGCATCGGGTATCGCATCCCGGGCAATCTCGACCACGCCGTTCGCGGGGAGCTTGATGCGAACGTCGCGCATCTCGCGTGAGCTTCCATCGAGACGGATCCATCCGATGCTCACGACCGCATCGCGGGCGTCCATCGTGTCGTTGACCACCCGCGTGACCAGTTCGTCGCCGCGCGGCCGCACGATCACTTTTACCGGGCTCGCGGCGCGCTTGAACCAGTAGTAGCTCGCCTTACGGCGCAGGTAGTGATCGATGATCGACCAGCCGGTCTCACCCCAGCAGTCGTTGTAGGACCATACGAGTGCGCCATGGCAGTCGTCGACCGGATCGTCCTTGCGAAAACGAAGCCCCTCGAGAACACCGCCTTGCATCATTGCCTGGAACATCTGCCCGTAGAGGACGAACTGCTCCAGCGTCAAGGCGCCGCCGGCACCGGTTCCATAGTGGTGGGCGATTCCGGCCGTGACTGTCCCGCCTTCGATCGAGTTCGTGTGTATCTTCCAGGACTCGCTCTCGAGGGACCGCTCATCCGGCTTCAGGAACTCCCGGACGGATGCCATGTTTGGCGGGCCGAGGATGCCGTATTCGCTGACAAAGCGGGCGCGGCACTCGTCGACGACCTCGTGTCGCAGGCGGCGCTTCATGTCGCTGTTCATGCTGAATGGCATCCACCAATGGCAGTCACCCGACAGTTCGCTATTCGGCTCGGCACCGCCGGACGGCGAGCCGGGCCAGTAGGGCCGCACGGGGTCAAGCGCCTGGCAGACGTCCGGCAGCACCTCGTTGTAGAGCCGGACACCGCCGATCTTCCGCGCCTTGACCGGATCCTTCTCCCGCTCAACGAAAATCCATGTGTTCTCGTTGTTGGCGCACCAGATCGCCAGCGAGGCATGATGGCGCAGCCGTTTCACCGCTTTCTCCGCCTCGTCGCGCACGAGCGCGACGAACTCAGGATCGTCGTCGGGGAAAATCGCGACCGAGAGGGTGAAATCCTGCCAGACGAGAATGCCCGCGCGGTCGCAGGCATCGTAGAAATCCTCGCTCTCGTAGAGCCCGACGCCGTTGACGCGAAGCATGTTGAAGTGCGCATTCTTCGCCTCACCCACGAGAGCCTGATAGCGGGTGGCGTCGATTCGCGCGGGGATCAAATCGGCGGGCGCCCAGTTCCCCCCCTTCGCAAACATCCGCTTCCCGTTAACGAGAAATGCGAATCGCGCTCCCTCCGCGAGCGCAGAGCGGTCAAGTTCGATCGTTCGAAGCCCGATGGTCTGTTCCAGACGGTCCGTCTCCCCGTCATCGCAAAGCACGCGGGCCGTGACCTGGTAGAGCGGCTGCTCCCCCATCCCATTGGGCCACCAAAGCTGCGGATCGGGAATGACGATGCGGCACGCAGCGGTCGCGCGACCCTGTTGCCCCGGGAATGAAATTCTCGTTTCGATCGGAGCTCCTTTGGGAGGATCGATCCGGATTTCGAGGGTTGCGGGGATTTCGCTCCACGCATGGAGGTTCTCGAGCGTGACGTTCCCCGAGAGCGCGACCTCGTCGCCGTCAATCACTGTGTCCAGGCGGAAGTCATGGATCACAACCTTCGAGCGACTTTCGAGACGCACGCCGCGGATGATGCCGATGTTCGGGAGTGGATCGCACCAGTCCCAACCATAGGAGTAGGCGGGTTTGCGCAGGAAGCGGCGTTGCTCGAAGTTGCGCAGCGCGTGAATGCCTTTGAATAGATTCAGTTTTCCAGTCCCATGGAGCGGGGCCAGTTCCGTGCCGCTCGTAACGCGCACGACTAGTTCGTTGGTGCCCTCCTTCAGGAAGGTGCTCACGTCGAACTCGTGCGCAACGAACGCGTCCTTCGTCGTTCCGACCAGCCTGCCGTTGACGAAGACCTGCCCGAACAGATCGATCCCGTCGAATACGAGCTGCTGACGATATTGCTCGCGAAAGCCCGGCGGCAGCTCGAACTCCGTCCGATACCACCACGAGTGCTGCTCGGGCCAGCGGCCATGGGTTCGCGCGTTGTCGCTGAGATTCGGATCCGGCATCTGGCCGGCGCGGATCAAGTCCAGATGCACCTCGCCGGGCACCTGCGCCGCCTGCAGCGGTGCGTTGGACACGGAGTATTGCTTGTAGCCGTCCTCGCCCTGCAGGTCGAGGGGCATGGCCCGCAAGGACCAAGTGCCGCTCAGATCGATGGTCTGTGGACCGGAGTTGGGCGCCGCCGGTTCCGCGGCCCGGGCGACGCTGCTCCCAACCCAGAGAAGTCCGAGCGCCACTCGGATTACGCTGAGCGCGCTCAGCAAGAACCGGCGCCTGGGCCAAGGCATGGAGCTGGGTTGCATGTTTCGCACGAGACGTGGTGGGCGCTGGCTGCAATGCCGAGACTGGCGTGGAGAGTCCGATTTGCAGCAGCGATCTTTCGTCGCGTCCGCCACCGCGGTTCTCCTGGCGATACCCAGATCACTGGGTTCACGAACGCCGAAGCTATCCGCCAAGCCATGGATGCCAAGCTGGCTGGAGGCGGCTGGCGCCGCGCCGACCGCCTCCAGCAGATGCCGGTTGCACACCAATCCCAAAGGTGTCCTTGGCGCATGCCCGCCTCTGGGCGCCTGCCGGCTCCCAGCCCTCGCCTCGGCTAGCTGAGCTTTCCCAGTGCTAGCCTCACCGCGAAGATTCCCCGCGGTGAGGCAGCCTGCACCGACAACAAACACCAATTGTGAAGTCGTCGATGCGCCGGGAGCCACGGAGTCATGGCTTCCGTATTCTCGGTCGCACCGTCGAGCCACGATAGGTTTAGAAGCTGAACGAATTCGTCAGACGAACCGCCTGGCCGTCCAGGATGCGCATGGCGGAGTACGTCCCATCCGGCTGTGAACTGATCGGAACCAGGGACGGCCTCTTGCCGGCGTCGCGGACATTCAGCTGGATTCTCCAATTCAGCCAGGGCCGGAGGCGCCGCTCATAGCCTACCCAGAAATCGAGGTGCGATTCCGTGGGTCCCCAGTACGGGTGTTTCACATCGAAGGTGTCCGAATCCGATGCCGCATCATGGTATACGGGGTAGCCGATTGCGACCTTATCCTCCCAACGATAACCGAGGCCGGCATTCCAGCCCTTGAGCGCGCCGTCGAAGGTGTAGTTGGTCACCACGTTCAATCGCCACGGGCGCACCTCGGGCAGGTTGGTGCCTTCCTGCGCCAGGATGAGCTTCCACGGCGAGTAGAAGTACTGGTTCCACAACGCCCGGATGGAAACCGGCGCCCCTGGTCCCCACAGCACGCCCGGCTGACTGAAGTCGCCGGTGTAATTCATCTGACCTGGAGCTCCTTCCATCTGGCCTTCAATTCGGTTCACAATCGCTTTGAAGTTCTCGGCCACGTTGTTGAATTTCGAGGTGTCGTGCGAGATATTGGCGGACACCGCCCAGTTCTTGGTGGGCTGGAAATCTAGCTCATACTCCACGCCCTGCGACAACGACCGCACCGTGGCCGTGGTGCCCGAGGGGGCTTGAAAATCGATGATGATGGGCGTGAGCCAGTCAGCGCTCTTCGTCTTGTCGATCTTCCAGGTGTCGAAGAATTTTTGACTCAGCAGACCATTGAAGGTTTCGTCCACCATCTTCTGCTGCAACGCCCGTGTATCGGCATCGCTGACGCCGGGAAACGGCTTCAAATTGAAGCCATAGCCTGAGTTGGCCACGGAGTAGGCCGGATCCCCGGACAGGCCAAGCTTGAGCCGATTCGCGTGGGTCCACATCAGATACTCCGCGAATCCGATCACGAACTCGTTGTACGCTCCGCCGAGCCTCGCGTTCTCGATCGACGTCTCATAGTGATTCACCTTGAGCCGGAGCCGGTTGTTCCACGTCGTCAGCGTCACGCCGTACTCCTTCGTCTTGCCGGACGGATTCGCCACGGGATTGCCCTCGAGATCGATCCGGCCCGCCACCACCTGGAAGTTGGACGAATCGTTGTACGTCAGGGCGAGGTCGGTGTTTTCCCAGAGATGTTTGCGGATGAACTTCGGCGTGTGCGCGACAATGCCCCAGCTGTGGGTCGTGCCCTTCGCGACCGTCGTCGGCGTGTCGCTCAGTTTGTAGTCCGAGCTCCTGACATCATAGGTGTTGTCGGGATTGCGTGGCGCCTTGAACGTATAGCTCTTCACATCGTCTTGCCGCACACTCCAGGTGGGAATAACGTTGTCCCCAAAGAGAAACCCCTGCCATACAAATACCGAGGAGTCCACCGCCAGTTTGTTCTTGGTCCCGGCGGTGGCGCGGTCGAAGTAGTTGTGAACGTCCGTTACGGTCACTCCGGTGTTGCCGGTCGTCCAGCCCGTGTAGTTGGCCGGGTTCTCCGACTGCGTCGAAGTTGACCCGTCAAATGCTGTCCAAGTGGCACCCGGATTGACGTAGCCCGGATCCGCGGAACTGACGGGTTTCGCCCAACGCGAATCCCAAAATTTCGTCTTCCCGACCGTGTATTGCTGGACGGCCCGCAGATTCGACAGGTTCAACCCCGATGCGCTGCTCGCCCCCGCCAGGCTGGGCCCGAGATAGGTGACGAAACCGGCGGCGACGAGTCCGTTGTGAGTGGCCGCGGTGTTACCCGTGAGACCGAGGTAGACGCCATCCATGCCGATGTGGTCAAAATTGATCGAGTTGTTCTTGTATTCGTCGACCGTATAGGCGGCGGTCAGTTTGTGCCGCCCGAGGATCCGGGTGAGCCAGGACTCATGCAGAAAATCGCTCGCACTGATATCAGCGAAGGCCGTATAGCGCGCGTTCTTGCGCTGGGAAAAGGTGACGTTCCCTTGGCCGCTGAAACTCTCCACCATGGGGCGGCCAACGTTCGGGTTGGCCGAGCCATCGGGCAGATATTGATTGATGTCGACGGAGATCGAGGTGTCGCCGGGGCCACCCGAGCCGAAAATGCCATCATAGCCTTGGCTATAATGTTCGATCGACCAAACTCCCTGCAGGCCCAGCTTGTTGTTCCAAAAAGTCTGCGTCAGGTCAGCCGTAGCCACGTCGAACCGGCGAAACTCCTCCTTGTTCGGGCCGTCCATGAGGCGATCATAGAAGTTGAAGATGGTCGGGTCGCTGATATAGATGTCTTTGTAGGGGTTCAGCGTCGTGCTGAAGGGTAGCTTGGCGTTGAGCGAGTAGTTCCAGTAGGCGCCAATGCGGGCAAGTTTCAGGTTGTTAGGATTACCCGCCATGCCGACGCCGAGTATGCTGTGATCGACTGTACCGGCCGAACTGAGGCCGTTGTAGACGGTGGGAACGATCTCCAAGGCAGCGCCGTTTGCCGGGACGATGCTCGTCGGATCATTGAAGAGCACGCGCGGTCCGGTCGAAATGCCACCTGGGTCGAGCCAGGGGTCCGTCGCCGACGATGGCGCCGTGTGGTTGTCATAGGTGACCTTGTTCATCGCCTTGAACCAGGGCGTCAGCTTGTCCACCGGGGGCAGCATCCGCGGATTGTTCGAGCGAATCGAGCCGTCCTCATAGGTCATGGTGAGGGACGTGTGCATGCCTTTCCTTGCGAGAAATTTCGGCTCATATCTCAGGGCCGCATAGTAACGCTGGTCCTGATTTTGGGCGGGTTTCTGGCGGTAATAGGTATTGTCCCGCAATCCTTCCAAGCGGATTGCCAGCTCTCCGGGCAAGATCACCTTGTTGAAGTCGGCGACCTTGCGCTGGCTGCCGTATTGCCCGAGGGTGAATTCCACCCTGTTCGCATCCTTGAACTCCGCCTGGTTGGTGCTGTTGTTGATGATGCCGGCCGGGCTGCCGAGGCCGAACAAAGTCGAGTTTGGTCCGCGCGAGATGGTGATGCTTGCGGTGTTGTAGGAGTCCCACGGCACATCGCTCGTAAAGTAATTGCGCGTGGTGTCCGCGGCGGTAAGTCCCCGGACCCGGGTATTCGTATTCGGGGCGACAAACTTGCTGGACTCAAAGAGCGAGGAGCCATTGCCCAAGCCGCCGAAATTCCCGCTCAGCCCGCCAACCTCCGTGTTGGTTGTATAAACAAGCAGGTCCTGGGAATTGTTGGAAGCCGTGTCCCGGAGAAATTCCTTGGTGATGACACTGATGCCGCCCGCGATGTCGTCGAGGTTGGTTCTGACGCGGGTTCCGGCCAACGTTTCCGTCGCCAAGTACCGCTGCACATTTTCACCGGTGACGGTGAAGGGGGAGAGATGAACCGTTTCACTCTCCGGGTCCTTGCTCTGATCGTCTTTCGCGGCCACGGCTACTTTTCCATCCGTCCTGCCGGCCTCACGGGATGACGCGGGCGTCGAAGCAACTTGGGCCTGCGAAGCGGACAGGACCAAGGCGAACAAAGTAACAATTCTGGCGGTACGCATTGTGGGGTTGGGGTTGAACTTTTCGGAGGAGGTGTTCTCCGAATGCTCGAAAGCTGCGGCCCAGCCTGTGATAAAACCTAACGCCTGCAAGGATATTTTTTCACTTTCTTTAACATACCCAGCGCCAGCAAAATCACGGGCATTACACAGGTGATTAATCTGTTACGTCCACATCGGCCATCAAAATTCAAACTTGTTATTATTTTTCACTAGGTCTATCAATTATAACGCCAACCCAAAATGCCCCCCCTACCCACCCTTCTTAGTCGGAGCCCAAGTGAACAGACAAAGCTGGCCCACGGATACAATTTGGGCGCAGCCAATGGGCGGTTCGGCGAGCTTCGGCGCTCCGATCAGGTCGTCGCCGATGTCGCGGAATTACGCAGGCGCATTGCCGCGGATGGTTATCTCTACCTGCCCGGATTTTTCGAGACGGGAGTGGTCGAGGCGGCGCGACGGCAGTTCATCGTAAGCTTGGCAAAGCGAGGCTTGCTGGATTCCCGATATCCGCCGGACCAAGCGGTGAAGGATCCGGACGCGGACTTGGGATTCTTGGCCGATCCGGTGAAGGCGATGGAATACATGACCGCCCTTGCGAAATCGAATGCGCCGCTCCAACAACTTTTGTACGCAGGAAAAATCCTGCGCTTTTTCGAAGGTTTTTTCGAAGATGATGTCCGCCACTACGATTTCACGTGGGTGCGCACAATGGGCAAGGGATTCGGCACGGACCCCCATTGCGATATCGTCTATATGGGCCGCGGCAGTTCGCGCGTGTGCACGGTCTGGACGCCCTTTGGCGACCTTTCCTATGAGATTGGCGGGCTGATGATCCTCGAAGGTTCTCATGAGCAGGCGAGCAAGCTGAGCCGCTATTTGAGCCGCGACGTGGACAAATACTGTGGCAACCGTCCCGAGGCCGAGGAGATCAAATCCGGAAAGATCCCGTGGACTTGGGGCGGTGTGCTCTCAACCAATCCCGACAGCCTGCGCGAACGATTGGGAGGCCGCTGGCTGAGCGCCGAGTTTCGCCGGGGGGATGTCCTGATCTTCGGCATGAAAACCGTGCATGCGAGCCTGGACAATCAAACGCCATATTTCCGCATTTCCACCGATACCCGCTACCAGCCGGCATCCGATCCAATCGATGAACGCTGGATCGGAGCCAACCCCGTGGGCCATGGCTTGGGAGCCAAGCGTCCGATGATCTGTTAAACCGGTATGTATCGTCGCCCTCGCCGATAACCGGGCGGCCGCGAGCCATCAACCGATCAAGGTGCCGTCGCGGCGGTGGCAAACCGCGGATCGCGCTCCAGGCGACCGATGGCCAGGACAATGAGGGCGATGCCAACGAGCGGCAGCACCCCGTAAACGATGAAGACGGGAACATACCCGTGCCGCTCGATCATCCAGCCGGAAAGCGAAGCGAAGACCATGCCGCCGAATCCCGCCCCCATGCTGGCCAAGCCCCAGATCGAGCCCACAGCTTCCTGGGGGAAAACCTCCGCGGGAAACGCGAGCGTGTTGGCCGTATAACCGGTATAGCCCAAGGTGGCGATTGAGATCCACGTGATCGCGTGCGCCGGGGTCGCTGCAAAAATTGCGGGTATCGCCGCAGTCATGAGCAGGCCAAACATGACGGCACTCCCCTTCCGCGCGAGCGGGACCGGGACCCCGTGCCGGATCATCCAGCCGGTCACAAGGCCGCCCAGCAGATTGCCGGCGTCCGCCGTCGCAAAAGGTATCCATGCCGTCCGTCCAATATCCTCGAGGGTGAAGTTGAAAACGCTGTTGAGATACTTGGGGATCCAGAAGATGTAGAAGTACCAGACGGGATCGATGAAGATCTTGGACAGCGTGAACATCGCCACGAAGCGCGTCCGGACAAGCCGGCGGACTGGGACCGGAGCCGGCCTCGGGATTGCGCGGTCCGGCGCGGGAGACCGGTAAACTCGCCACCAACCCAAAAGCCAGAGGAATCCCAGGCTCCCGGTGATGACAAACGCGATGCGCCAGCCGCTGTGAATGGCGAGGAAGGCCACCAGCGGCGCCGCGACCACCGCCCCGATGGCCGCGCCGCTATTGAACACGCCCGCCGCCAGGGTGCGCTCCTGCGGGGGAAACCATTCGCTCACGATCTTCACCGCGGCGGGCCAGTTGCCCGCCTCGCCCACGCCCAGGAGCATCCGGAACGCACCGAGGCTCCACGGGCCGCGAGCAAAGGCATGCAGCATGGCGGAAATCGACCACCACAGCACAAAGATCGCATAACCGATCTTGGTGCCCACGCGATCGACGAATGCCCCGGAGATTCCGTTCGACAGGGTATAGGCGCCCAAGAATGCCGAGATGATCAGTCCGTATTGCGCATCGGTGATGCCGCAGTCCGTGCGCAGCGTGGGAGCGAGGACCGAGAGCGTCTGCCGGTCGATGTAATTCAGCACCGTCGCCAGGAATGCGAAACCGATGATGACCCAGCGTAGCCGGCTGTAGGCCGGCCGCGGGCCGCCGACAGCCGGAATCGCCTCCGGCGCGCTCATAAAAGGCCCCTCATTTTTCACGAAGGCGAAAGACGAAGGCGAGTCCACCTGGCGGAGGTACAACCGCATCGAGGTCGATCACCGTGTCCTTCCCGCGTGCTTGCCATGGAATCGAGCCGGGGTGCCCCAACAGGACCACTTCGGCACCGGGCGCAATCTGCACACCGTGCAGCACCAGCTCGCGCGCGGCCGGCCACTCCAGACAGATCGCATACGTGGTTTCCGCCGACTTCGCGCGGGTGAACCGCACGTTGTCGCCGTCGCGCCAGCCCGCGCCATCGCGCGGCCGGGTCCCGTAGATCGCCTCGGCGTTCGCCTTGATCCAAGTCCCCGCCTCTTTCATCTGCGCAATCGCCACTGGGTGAAACCGCCCCTGGCCATCCGGCCCGATGCCGATTTCGAAATTGCCGCCCTTGGCGATGGTATCGACCAGGGTGTGAACGATCCACTTTGCGCCTTTATAGTTTGCGGCGTCCGGATCGTAGGAAAAGGACCTGGCCAGCGGATAGATGACGAACCACGGCATGCCGGTGTTCTGCTTGTCCCCCGGCACATAGCGCTCTGGCGTATAGTAGTCACCGTAGTTACCGATGCCCCGCGCGCGCAGCATGAGGTCGGGTCGAAGCCGCCGCAGTTCCTTGATGATGGCCTTGACCCCAGGCCAGGTGCGCGGCCCAAGCCACTGGTCCAGTCCAATCATGTCCACCTGCCCGTACTTCGTGACGAGTTCGACCAGCTGATCGTGTAATCGCCGCAACATCCGTCGCTCCTCGTCCGGCGTCGGATCCGGCACCATCTCCGGCAGATGGTCGGCATTGAATCGCTTCGTCATTCCCTCGAGGTCGTACGGCGACCAACTCTCCATGTCCGGCACCTGCAATGGATGACCCGCATAGGGCCGGAAGTCGGCGTCGTACCAATCGGGCCAGGAATAATAAAGGTCGATCTTGAGCTTGTGCCGGTGGGCCGCCGCGGTGAGTTCCGCGACGACGTCGCGGTGAAATGGCGTTTCCATGATATCGTAGGCCAGCTCGCAGTCCTCCAGCTTAGGACCGCCGGGAGCGGTCCAGTTGACCCGCCGATGCACCCTCGTCGCCGTGTCGAACATGGAAAAGCCTTCGTGATGCCTTGTGGTGAAGGTGAAGAATCGCGCCCCGGCGTCCGTCATGATGGTCGCCCATTCCTCCGCGTTGAAGCCTGTCGGGTTCCAGTCGCGATAGAGGTTCTGGTAACGCTGTCGCTCCTCATTGGACATCTTCAGGAACGGCCAGGACTCGTTTTGGAGGTTCCAGATCGAGTAGATCCCCCAATGGATTCTAACCCCAAATTTCAAATCGCGAAATGCCTCGTAGGCCTCCACCGATGCGTGCCGATAGTCCGCGTCGGGCACGGCCTCCACGTAGCCAGCCACCGCCCGGGAATGACCGGTGTCGGGAGGTCGCCGGATATCGCGGGCCCTCTCGCCCGGATCTCCACCCTCGGCGCCGAGCAAAGCCGCGCCCGTCGCCAGGGCCAACCAGATCAGGTAAGGTGTCGTTCGTTTCATAGTAGTTACCAGCTGCGGGTTTGGAGTGCGCTTTGGAAATAATCCAACCGGGTCCCAAGCCGGCGCTTCAACGGCGATGTTGCGCGGTCCAGCGCTTGCTTGATCTCGATCGGCAGCGGACGAGCGAGGGCGCGCAGATTTTCCTCGAATTGGCCAAGATCGCGGCAGCCGACCAGGGCGCAGTCAAGGCGTGGGTTGGCCAATACCCAGGCCAGCGCCATTTCTCCAACCTGAATGCCCGCGTCAGCCGCGATGCGCGCGATTTGCTGGAGAGCCGCTAGAGTCTCCTCCTCGCATCCTTCCTCGCCATGACGGGAGCCGGCCCGCGTCCGGGAGAAGTGCCGGGTTCGCAGACGCACCGGGGTTTGCCGGGCGAAGGATTGCACGGGGCGCGCAAGGAGACCCTGCATCAGCGCGCTGTAGCCCAAGGTGCGGACGCCGTGGCTCACACAGTATGGGAGCGCTTCGGCTTCCGCAGCGCGCATGAGCAGGTTGTAGGGAATCTCGTCGACGGCGATCGGAACGCCCAAGCTCATTGCTTCCGCCAACTGTACAGGGCCGAAATTGCTGACGCCAATGTACCTGATCTTCCCTTCCTGGCGCAGTTGCTCCATCGCCTGCAATGCCGCAGCCAATCCGGGTGGGTGTTGGATCACGGTTTCGTCCGTCGTGAAATGGCTCACGGAATGCGGATTCAGCGGCCAATGAATCATGTAGAGGTCGACATAATCGGTTCCCAACCGGCGCAGGCTCTGCTCGCAGTGGCGGGCGAGCAGATGCGGGTAGGCGTTGCTCGGGCTTACCTTGGTGCCGATGAGGGCCGATGCGCGGCGACCGCGGAGTGCCCGGCCCAGCGACTCCTCGCTCGCCCCGGCGTTGTAGCTTTCCGCGGTGTCAAAGTAGTTGAGTCCCGCCTCCAGCGCCCGGGCGACCACCCGATCAACATCGCCCTGCGCCTGCGCCCCCCAGTAGGAACCGCCGCCGAAAGCCCAGCAACCGATGCCCAGCGCCGGCAGCCGGATCTCATCGCGCCGGCCTGGGGCCGGAGGAGGTTTCGCTTCCCGCGGTGGGCCGGAGTCCGCCGCGTTGATCTGGGCGGCGGTCCCGGGGCTCAGGTGGAATTCCGGCTCGGCATTCGCGCTCACAGCTCAATGCAGGTAGAATTGGTGTTCTATCTCCTCGAGGGTTTTGCCCTTGGTTTCCGGCACGAAACGCCAGACAAACGCGAAACAAGCGAAGCAGGTCAGGCTGAATACGTAGAAGGAATTGCCCTTCATCGTCGCAAGCATCACCGGAAAAACGAGTGATACGACGTAGTTGCCGCACCACAGCACGCCTACCGCGGCGGAGGTCGCCGCCCCGCGGATGCGCGTAGGAAAGATCTCGGAGATTACGACGAAAAATATGCCCCCCATTCCGATGGCGAACGAGGAGACATAGGTCAGCACGCAAACCAGCAATTTCCAGCCCGAGCCCGATGCATCGGCAAAGAAAAGCCCCATGAGCCCGAGCGATGTCCCCATGCCGGCCGCCGCAAACAGCATGATGGGCCGCCGCCCCAGCCGGTCCACGAGCTGCGTCGACGCCACGGTAAAGAAGAGCATGACTGTCCCGATGATGACCGAGTGTCCCAAGGCGCTGCCGGTGCCGATCCCCGCGCTCATGAAGATCGTCGGGGCGTAATACATGATGATGTTGATGCCGGTGATCGCCTGGAAAATCGCCAGGACGATGGCCATGAGGATCACCTTCCGTGATCCGGCCTGAAAAAGCTCGCGGAACCCGCCCTGCTCCTGGGCCACTGTCCCGATGATTTCTTTCGCTTCCGTCTCCGCCTGCTGGTCGCCGTGCAACCGGCGCAAGACGCCCAGCGCACTTTCGTGGCGCCCTTGCTTGATCAGCCAGCGGGGACTCTCCGGGATGAGCAGCGACAGGATGAAATACATCAGCGCCGGCACGCCGACCGCGCCCAGCATCACCCGCCAGCCGGCATCAGCCAGCCAGCTGTTGTCCCGCCCGTGGCCGATCCAGGCATTTACCAGGTAGGATAGGTCCATTCCCACGAGGATCCCCACCTGGTTCAGGAGAACCAGTCCCCCGCGGATCGATGCCGGCGCCAGTTCCGCGATATACACCGGCGCGACAAGTGAGGCAAAGGCTACCCCGATGCCGCCGATGACGCGAGCCCAGGTCAGTTCCTCCGCCGAGCGCGAGAAATAACACGCCGCAGCGGAAACCATAAAGAGGACCGCCGAGATCGCGATGACCTTCCGACGACCGATCCAGTCGGTCAGCGCGCCCGCAACGAACATGCCGCCAATGCAGCCAATCAAGGCGCTGCTCACCAGCACGCCGAGATGGAACGGATCGAGCGCAAAGTGAGCTCGCAACGGTTCGACCGCCCCGGAGATGACCGCGGTGTCGTACCCGAACACGAGCCCGCCGCATGCCGCCGCCATGCTGACAAGCACAACGTAGGTGCGGGAAACCGGCAGGACAGAAGCAGGCATAGGCGTGGAGATGCTGTGGGAGTTCATGGTTTGGGGTTCTGCCGCGGCGGCCGTGGGATAGATGCCGAGGCAAAAATTCAAATCACCCTTTCGTTTCCTCCGTCGACAGGAACCTGGGCGGCGGTGGTCTTGGCAAAAAGCGGACCGCACATCGCGGCGGCCAGTTCGGCGACATCGCGGCTTGTCACCTCGATCTTAAGCACGTTGTTCGTCCGGTATTGATCCACGGATATTCCGTAATGCCGGGCGCGCGATTCGAGGACCGCGGGCGTCCAGAGCGCGGTATCGAACACCATGTTGGGGTGAATTGAATTGAGCCGGATGCCGTCCCTGCCCCACTCCAGCGCCGCTACGCGCGTCAACTGGTTCATCGCCGCCTTGGAAACTGAATAGGCGGCCGCGCCCGGCCCGGGTGCCGGCACGTTTTTCGATCCGATCACTACCACGCGTCCCTTGCTCGGCGCCAAGCGCAGCAGGGCATGGCAGGAGCGCAGGAGCCCCCAGTTGGCGTCGAGGTTGATTGTCATCACCCTTCGCCACACTTCGGGACTCAGCTCGGCGATCGGACACCCCGCGGGGAAGATCCCGGCGTTCAGCACCAACATGTCCACGCCCCCAAACGTTTCCACGACTTCGTCCAGCGCCGTTTCCACCGCCGCGGCTTGCGTCAAATCGCATGCGATGCCTTTGAAATCCGCCCGGTCGTGGAGCGCCGCGATCGCCGGGTTCACATCGAGCCCCACCACCGCCGCACCTCGGGCGAGCAAGGCTTCGACACACGCCTTCCCGATGCCCGAGGCCGCGCCAGTGACGACCGCCACCTCTCCCGCGAAAACCGGGCGTCCTTCCGGGCGGCGCAGCTTGGCGCGCTGCGGTTCCCAGTATTCCATGTCGAAGTGGTGACGTTCCGGCAGCGGCTTCCAGCCGCCGAGCGCCTCGGCCCACTCGATCATGCCAATGGTGTGCTCGTAAATGTCGCAGGCCATCCCGGCTTCGCGCGCGGTCCGGCCGAATGCCCCCAAGCCCAGCTCCGGGTCGAGCGCAATTCGCGGTGCTGGATCCCATCGATCGAATTTCTTCCCCGACGCGTTCGCTTCGGCATACTGCTCGTAGCTCCGGCCATAAGCTGCGACGTCCCGGCCGACCAGCGGGAAGGGCTTGGTGCGAATCACATGGTCTGGGGTGGCCGCCCCGCGCCGGGCGAGTTCGGCAACATCCGGCCGGCGGGCGAACGCCGCGCTGGCTTCGTCAACGGACCAGGTCGCGATGAGCGGCGTCCCTGCCGCCTTCGACACGTCGTGCCGCAGCTGCGCCCGCTCGACTCGACCCGGACGAATTTGCGCCGGCCTTGCCGGCGCGACCGGGCGGTCGGCGCTTGGCCGGGGCCGGGACGTTTCGGCGAGGCGGACAAGTTCGATCATCCGTTCGTACGATTCCCGCGCCGTCGCGCCCCACGAAAAGACACCGTGATGCATCAGGACCATGCCGACAACTTCCGCGCCCTGCATCTGCGCCAGGCGCGCCTGGCATTCCTTAGCCAGGCGAAAACCGGGCATCACGTACGGCACCACGATCACCCGCCGGCCATAGAGCTCGCGCACGCGCTTCTCTCCTTGCGGCGTGTTCATGACCGCGATCAGCGCATCGGCGTGGGTGTGGTCGATGAACTTAAACGGGAGAATGGCATGCAGGATCGCCTCGACCGAGGGGCTGGGCGCGTCGGGGCGGACCAGAGAACGCCGGAATTGCGCGAGCAGTTCGGTGTCCGAGAGGTCCTCCAGCTCCACCAGGCGCTGCAGGTAATCCAAGCGGCACGGCGAGAAACCGGCGGCATCTATGGTCGCTAGGTCCACGCCGCTGCCCTTAACTTGCAGAACTGCCTGCTGCTCGCCAAAAATGTTTCGCTCGACCGTCTTTACCGAGGTGTTGCCACCTCCATGCAGAATCAACGATTGATCCCGCCCCAGCAGGCGCGAGGAATAAATTCTCTGCGGCAGGTCGCCTACGTGGTTCGCCGCATCCTGTTCGTTCCAGAGATTGTTCATTGGCCGCGGAGGGATGATTGGAGCTGGCGCGCGTTCTCCCGGATCGCGCCGCCCTCGAAGACCGCGCTGCCCGCCACCACAAGGTCCAAGCCGTAGGGGGCGAACTCGGGCACATTTTGCCGCGTGATGCCCCCGTCGACGCCGATGAGGATGTCATCGCCAATCATCTCGCGCAGACGGCGCACGCGCGCGGCGGTGGCGGGGATGAACTGTTGGCCACCCCAGCCCGGATTGATGCCCAGCAGCAGCACGAGATCGAGTTCGTCGCGCAGCGGCTCGACCACTTCCAGCGGAGTACCGGGATTCAAAGCCAGTCCCCGCCCGATCCCACGGGCGGGATCGTTGGCATTTTTCATCTGGCCCAGCGCTTGGAGCACGCGGTGCGGATGACGGGTGGATTCGATGTGGACCGTCACGATGTCCGCGCCCGCCGCCACGTAGGATTCCAGTTTGGACAGCGGCTCTTCCACCATGAGATGCACGTCCTTCAGCAAGGGCGTCCTGACTTTCGCGATCAGCGCCGCTCCCAGTGTCGACATCGGGCAAAAACACCCGTCCATCACGTCGAAATGGAGCACCTTCACCCCGGCCTCTTCGAGCGCGCGCAAATCAGTCTCGAGCGCCATCCAATTGGCGGAAACCACTCCGACACTGAGGTGGGGGGTATCTGCCCCCAGCCGTTCACGCAGCTTCATAGTCAGACCTCCCGCCTGTTCAGGACCGGACGGGTTCCTCCCGCTCGGATGGCGCTCCGATGCCATCCGCCTTTCCCGCCAGGTAGATCTCCAAAGCCTCCTTCGGCTTCAGCTTCTTGTGCACCACCTCGTGGACGGCTCGCATCATCGCGTGCGGCGCGTCACTTTGAAATATGTTGCGCCCCATGTCCACGCCCGCCGCGCCGCGATCAATCGCATTGTAGGCCATCGTCAGCGCGTCGATCTCCGGCAGCTTCTTTCCTCCCGCCATGACGATCGGCACCGGGCACGACGCGGTGACCGTCTCGAACCCTTCCTCGCAATAGTAAGTCTTAACGAACTGCGCGCCCAACTCCGCGCAGATACGGCAGGCGAGCCGAAGATATTTCGCGTCGCGCGTCAGGTCCTTCCCCACCGCCGTCACCGCCATCGTCGGGATTCCGTGTCGCAGCCCCATATCGACCAGCCGGGTCATGTTGTGCACGGACCGGGTCTCGCATTCCCCGCCGATGAACACCTGCAGGGTGAGGGCGGAAACGTTCATGCGGACGGCATCTTCAATGTCCACGGCGAGCTCCTCGTTCGACAGCTCCTTCAAAATGCTCGGGCCGCCGCTGCATCGCATCACAATCGGCTTGTTCAACTCGGGCGGCACCGTGGTTCGCAGGATCCCCCGGGTGAGCATCAACGCATCGGCCATGGGCATCAGGGGAACAATATTCAGATCGACGCGTTCCAGCCCGGTCGTGGGGCCCTGGAAATAGCCGTGGTCGATCGCCAACATCACCGTCCTTCCGCTCCGGGGATTGAAGATGCGAGCGAGGCGGTTCTTCATCCCCCAATCGAGCGCCGAAGCCCCCTTCAGGTAGAACCCACGGGTGGGGGCGGGAGTGTCTTCGTGAAATCTTTTCGCTTCCTTGAGTGATTCGGTATCGGCCATGGGAGTGGTTGTCCAGGTGGACGGAGAAGTTTTTTGCAGGGGATCGGAGCCGGCGGCCGTGGGGAACGCCGGTTCAGTATTCGGTGCAGAGCAAATGCCGCGGCAGTTCGTCCTCCTCGATCTGGGGAAAGCGGCCGCCAGCATTGAGGAAGAAATTGTCCGTGGCATCGTCGTTCACCTTCGAAACCTCGCCCACGATCGAGGTGCCGGTCCCGGCCTCGGCCCAGAACTCGTGATACATGAAGGGCACCAGCGTGATCGACTCGCCCGGACGCAGGATGAGCTTGGTGCCGGCCTTCACGCTCCGCACCACGCCATCGAGCGAAACCTCGACGTCAGACTGGCCGAGCTTCCCGTCCTTGGTCCGGGGAAACACCTGGCACACCAGATTGCCTCCGGCGCGACAGATGATGTCCTCTTGCTTGAACACATGGTAGTGCATCGGGGTTCGCTGATTCTCGCGCACCACGAGGGTCTTTTCGCAGTAGGTCTTCGCGCTGAAGGGCGCCAGCGACTTGTGGCCGTTGCGGACCGTGAATACGACCAGGCCGACCCGCTCGAAATCGCCCGAGCCGAAATCGGTGATATCCCACCCCAATCCACACAGCCGGATCCCGTCGCACTCCGGTCCCTTGGTCTTCCAGTCGGCCGGGCTCCAGTAGGCGAACGGCGGCAGGCGCATGCCGTGGCGATGGAGCAGCTCCTTGGCCTCCTCGATCAGGGCATTGATCTTCGATCTCTTCATGGCATCCTCCGGTCTAGGGTTTCATCAGTTGACGAACGGCCGCGGCTATGCGGGCTTCGTCCGGGCGATAGGTGTTCTCCAGAATCGGACTGAAAGGGACGGGCACGTCCGCCGAGGCGACCCTCACCACGGGCGCCAGGAGACTGTCGCCAAATCGCTCCATGATACCGGCCGCCAGCTCCGCCGCCACGCCGCCGGTCTTGGGGCCTTCCTCCACGATCACCACTCGGCCCGTCTTGCGCACGGAGGCGCCGATGGTCTCGTAGTCGATGGGCGACAGGCTGCGGACATCGACGACCTCCGCTTGGACTCCCTCCTGCGCGAGGGTGTTCGCCGCCGCGAGCGAATAGTGCAACATCAACAACCAGCCAAGGACCGTGACGTCGCGGCCCGGCTGCCGCACCACAGCCTTGTCCAAGGGCACCGTGTAGTCCTCGTCGGGAATGTCGCTGGTCGCATCGACCGCTCCCGGTTCCGCCCTCGCACCTTTGGAGCCGTATAGCAGCTTGTGTTCGAACATCATCACGGGGTTGTCGTCCCGCACCGCCGCCTTCAGCATTCCCTTGGCATCATACGCGGTGGACGGCGCCACGACCTTGAGGCCCGGAACGCCTGTGAAGTACCGCTCCATGCTCTGCGCGTGCTGCGAACCGCGGCCGGTTGCACCAACCGGCGCCCGCATGACCATCGGCACCTTGATGGTGCCACCGGACATATAGCGCATCTTGGCGGCGTTATTGATCAACTGGTCACTCGCGAGGAAGAGAAAGTCGGCGTATTGCACGTCGGCAATCGGGCGCAGGCCCATCATGGCTGCGCCCACGGCAATCCCGGTGAAACCCAGCTCGGCAATGGGCGTGTCGATGATCCTCCCCGGAAATCGCTCGCCCAGTCCCAGCGTAACGGTGAATGCGCCGCCCCATCCTCCCGGCACGCCGATGTCCTCGCCAATGCAGAACACGCGTTCGTCACGGCTCATTTCCTCGGCGATACCCTCGCGCAATGCCTCGGCAATTCCTTGTCTTTTCATCAGAGTTTTTCCTCAGGCCAGCACGTCGGCGAGCAGGTCCTCGCGCGTCGGCTTTGGGGCCACCTTGGCTCGTTCCACCGCTGATTCGATTTCGCCGTTGATGCGCTCCTGAATCGCCGCGAGCGCGGCCGGCGTGATATCACCGCGCGCGAGCAGCCGTTCGGCAAACCGCTCGATTGGATCGCGGGCAAACCAGTTTTGCCGCTCGTCCTTGTCCTGATAATGACAAGGATCGCGCCGCGAATGCCCGGTGCGCCGGTAGGTGAGAAGTTCCAGGAGCACAGGACCGGTCCCGGCCCGGCATTCCTCGGCGGCGCGCACCGCCGCCTCGAAAACCGCCAGCACGTCGTTGCCATCCACGGTTTCGCCGCGAAAACCGTATGAGGCTGCCCGGTCGGATACGCGCGGGTTTTTCATGACCTTCTGGATGTGGGTGGATGCTCCGTAGAGGTTGTTCTCGCACACGAATATGACCGGCAGGTTCCAGATGGCCGCCATGTTGACGCCCTCGTGAAAGGCCCCTTCCGCCACTGCCCCGTCGCCAAAGAAACATGCTGCCACCTGGTCCGTCTGCTGGATCCGAAAGGCCAGGGCCATCCCCGCCGCCAGCGGAATGCCGCCGGCGACGATCGCGATTCCCGGCACCATGCCTTTGCTCATGTTGCCTACATGCATCGAGCCACCCTTGCCCTTGCAGCATCCGCTCGAAGCGCCAAAGAGTTCGTCGAGCAGCTCTTGTACGGAAAGCCCCTTGGCGAGCGCGTGGCCATGGCCGCGAAATGTCGAAGTGATGAAATCCTCCGCCTTCAAAGCGGCGCAGACGCCAACGGCCGTGGCTTCTTGCCCCTGGCACTGGTGGATGGTGCCGGGCATGGTGCCCTCGAGGAAAAGGAACTTTACCCGTTCCTCAAACGTCCGGATCAGCACCATTTTCGCATAAAGGCCGAGCAGAAATTCCGGCGAAAATTCGGCCGGCCCGCGCGGTTTAACCTGGGTCAGGGGTGTTTTCATCAAAGCGTCTCGATTTCGTGCACGACGGCTTGGAGAAAATCCGCCGCATATTTCCCGTTCACCACGCGGTGATCGACTGAAAGGGTTAACGAGACCCGGTTTTG
This sequence comes from Lacunisphaera sp., assembly GCA_035549095.1. Classification (GTDB taxonomy): domain Bacteria; phylum Verrucomicrobiota; class Verrucomicrobiia; order Opitutales; family Opitutaceae; genus Lacunisphaera. The sequence continues at coordinate 167,741 of DASZRV010000040.1, forward strand.
CGGCACCACTTGGCCGCCTGCGACCACGCCAACCGGTCCGACGCTGCCGATCGCCAGGATGGCCGCTTCCGGAGGATTCACGATGGCGATGAACGATTCAACCCCGGTCGAGCCCAGATTGGAAATGGTCATTCTGGCCGGTTGCAGCCTCCGGGCTTCGGCCTCGCCCGCTCGCAAGCGCGCCACGGCGGCCCGGATCTCGCCGGACAGATCCTCCGGGCTCTTGCCCGCGGGACGGTCGAGGGCGATCACGAACAGCTCGCCACCATGGTCGACCGCCACCCCGATGGCATCGGATTCGCAGGGCCGCAACTGGTCGTTTTCGAAGCGGAATCCCATGCGCTCGAATTTCTCCAATGCCCTCGCCGCGGCGTGGACAAAGCACGCATCCCAGACCAGCGCGTCCGCCTGGCGCCGCGCGATCAGCCTTTCGGCGTTGGCCGAGGTCTGCAGGTAGAAATGCGGAGCGGACTGTTTACTTTCTTGCATCCGTCGCGCCGCCGCCCGCTGCACGGGGGTCAGCGACACCGCCCCCCGGGCGGACGGCTCGTCCCCGTGGGCGGCAACGGCCCGGTTTTTGGCAAACATCCCGCCCCTCGCGGGCTCGGCGGCCGCCGGCTGAGGCGGCCGGGCCGGCGCCGAGGCAGGCGCGATCGCGCCCTCCTCCGCCTCGAGCGTCGCAACCAACTCCCCGGCATTCACCGTATCATCCGGTTTGACGTGAAATTTCTTGAGCCGGCCCGGCGCAATGGCTTCCAGTTCCATGGTCGCCTTGTCCGTCTCGACCTCGAGGATTGGCTGGCCCCGTTTGACCTGTTGTCCGATCTCGACCAGCCAGCGTATCGCTCTCATCGGCGAGTCGGTTGTCGCGAGGTCAGGCATGCGCAATTCGATGTCCATGGATTCGAGTTTGGTCAGAATTGCTCGCGTTTCTCCGCCAGGCGGTGCGTTGCCATGAAGGCCTCCACTTCCGCCGCCTGGAAGACCCCCTCGGTGGTGCCCACGGCGCGGGTTGCCGAGGCGCCGAGCGCGCTGGCATAGCGCAACATCCGCGGCATCATCCAACCTTGCGCGATGCCGGTGATGATGCCGGCGCTGAATGCATCTCCGGAACCGGACGGATCGATGCAATCGACGGGATAGGCACTGCAGGTCCATGAGGACCGGCCGTTCGCCGCCACTGCGCCGGCCTTGCCCTGCGTGATCACAACGTATTGGGCCCCGGCGGCGCGAAACGACCGCAACTGGGCTCTGGTGTCCGTTTCGCCTGTAATCAGACGGGCTTCGTCATGATTGGGCAAAAAATAGTCGATCGCAGGGAGCAGCTGCCTCAATTCCTGCGCCTGATTCCAAGACTGCGATACGACGACATCGACCACCGTCGTGACCTTGTGCCGGCGGCAGAACAGCAGCAGGTCCTTCAATTCCGGGACCGCTACTCCCGGCAGCGCGCACAATCCGCCAAGGTAGAAAACATTCAGGGACTTTACCCAGTCGCGACTGATGTGCCCGACGGTAAAGGCCCGGTTGGATCCGAAAACGTGGAGGTACCGGCGGTCCTGGCCTGCCACGAGAAGAATGACGGTCTTGCTCGTGGGATGGCCTCCGACGCGCGCGATCTGGTCGCAGTTCACCCCGTGCTCTTTCAGACAAGATAGGAGAACTTTAGCCGAGGAGTCACGTCCGAGGCAGCCGACCACGTCGACCGGCAGGTTCTGCTTGGCCAGATCGATCGCCACGTTCGCCGCGCAACCACCCGCCTTGACCGGCATAGTTTCAAGCTGCAGCAGTTGGCCTTCCGGCGGCAGCGCATCCATGGGACCACAGAACGTGTCCTCAACGAGCATGCCGGCGCATCCGATCTTCGTCACGGGAGTTTGTCCTTCCGGCCGGCGGCGATACTCATTCGGGGCCAGTTCTGAGCCTTCCCTTCGCAACGCAGATCTTCGATGCGTTCGAGCACGGCATCACGCACCGCCAGTCGGGTTGCGACCATGATGTCGCGATTGCCGCCCAGTCCGAGCAATTCGTGCGGATTCGTTTCTTCCCAAGCCGCAGCTTGCCTGAGCTTGGTCAGGTAACGTTGCTTGAGATAGGTACCATAGTTGACCTTGGCAACGCCGAGGCGAATCGCGGCCTGGATCGAATCGCCCGGGATGCCGCTGCCCCCGTGCAGCACCAGAGGGACCTTGATCCGTTTGTGCAGCTCGGCCAAGTGGTCTAAATCCAAGGCTTGCTGGCCGCTGGTGCGGATATGGACGTTCCCCACGCTGATCGCAAAGAGATCCACGCCCGAATCGCGCACGAACTTTTCCGCCACATTCGGATCTGTCATCGGACCCGCGCCCTCCACCTGGCCCGAGGCACCGCACGGAAGCTCGTCCAGTTCGGCTTCCACCGCCACGCCCCGCGGGCGGCAGTGCTCCACGACGCGCTTCACCCGGCGCAGATAGTCATCATACGAAGTGTGCTGTCCCACCAGCATCACTAGGTTGAAGCCCAGGTCGGCCGCCGACAGAACCCAGGAGTCGCTGGGACATTCGTTGAACACCATGGCACATGGAACCGGAGATGACGCCGCAGCCGCGGTGCACAAAGCAGCTTGGATCGCGAGACGTTCCCGCGCCAGACGATCCGGTTTGCTTAGGAATTCGCCATTGAAGCCGATTGCCACCGGCGCGGATGCATGTTCGGCGGCATCGAGCACTCCCTGCAGCGACTCAAGATTCCAGCTCTCGAAATAGCCGATTGCATATCCCCGCGCGCGGGCATCCGCCATGAGGTTGGCGATGGATTCAATCGCCATGCCCGCCTTTTTCGACGCGATGGTTAAGCCTTGGTGCGATGACGACTTTGGGCCCCTTGGGCGGCAGCGCTGCCAGGTCGCTTTGGCGGATCTGGTCGTCCGTGACCAACGTGTGGATCTGGGAAATATCGAGAACCTTGCTCAGGGCCCGCTGCCCAATCTTCGAATGGTCCGCCAGGAGCACCATTCTCGCACAGCGCTCCGCGACGATTTGCTTGATCCGGAAGGTCGGCAGCGACGACTCAAACGTCCCTTCCGCCGGCAGGAATGCCTTTGTCCCGACAAAGGCCAAATCGACAAAAAGATTCTTTGCCACATCCTCCGCCTGGGGTCCGACAAAACAGAGACTGTTGTTGTCGTATTGGCCGCCGATGCCGATGATCGTGTTTTCGGTACTCTTGCCGAGTTCCAGGCATGCGAGGGCCGAATGAGTCAGAACCGTCAGTCCTTTCTTTTCCTTCGCTATCCGGCGCGCGAGTTCCAAACAGGTCGTGCTGCCATCAATGAAGATGGTCGTTTCCACGGTGATCAGGTCCAATGCTGCCTTGGCAATGGCACGCTTCTCCGCGCGCTGGCTGGCGAGCCGCGAATAAACCGCCGTTTCATAAAGGTAGGACGGTGCGTCGGCTCGCTGGACACCACCCACCGTCTTGATGACCGCCCCCTTTTTGATTAGCGGGTCCAAATCGCGCCGGATGGTCATGGTCGATACACCCATGCGCTGCGCGAGCTCTTCGTAAGAACACGAGGGGCTCCTATCCAACATCTCCAGAATTAGCTGCACCCGATCTTCCGGAGTTTTCGCCGACTCAATGATTGGGTTTTGCGGTTGGCTTTCCATATGCGGCCTTTTCTTTGTGTTTAATCTGCCTGTTATTTTACATCGTCAAGAGATTTCTTAACGTGCGTATTAAATCGAGTCGCCCGCTGCGATATGGAAGCGGACGCCAAGTGCTCTTTTATTTAGTATAGAGTTAGTTGCATCTTTATCGCGGAGCTGATTAAATGTAAAATGTCTAAAACAATGGCACGCATCCGAGCGTTAAATCATGCGCATTAATTGTTATGTACAAACACCAGCATGTTACTATTTATCGCTTTTGAACACCTATCGGCGTCCATCGCACCGCCTCAAGAGGTCCCAACAATGATTCCAATGAAGATCGAAATTCACCGACGTGCACAACCGATATGCCCTAGTTCTGATACCTTGGCCCTCCAAGTGCAAAAGGCGCCCTGTCCCGATGCAGACTTGGCGCCAGGACAGATGCATGAAAACCATTGAAGCAAGCTCCTCACATGAAAGCTCAAATGCTCACCGCTCCGTCGCACCTGGAATATACGGAAGTAGACACGCCATCGCCCGGCACCGATGACGTTTTGGTCCGCATCCGCGCGTGCGGGATCTGTGGCAGCGACATTCATGGCTGGGATGGATCGAGCGGACGCCGGCGCCCGCCGCTCATCATGGGCCATGAAGCGGCAGGCGAGATTGCCGCGGTCGGACTCGGGGTTGCGGATTGGGCCATCGGGGATCGGGTCACCTTCGATTCAACAATCTACTGTGGGCGCTGTCGATTCTGCCAACAAGGCAGGCCCAATCTTTGCCTCGACCGGCGCGTCGTCGGGGTATCGCCGCCTGAGTACAAGCAGCACGGCGCGTTCGCCGAATTCGTCGCCGTGCCCGCGCGGATTCTGCATCGTCTGCCGGCTGCATTGAGCTACGCGCATGCGGCCTTTGCTGAACCAACGGCGGTGGCCATTCACGCGGTTCGGCAAGCTGGAGACATCACCGGGGCCACCGCCGTCGTCGTTGGCGCCGGGATGATCGGGCTGCTCGTCGTGCAAGCCCTGCGTTGGGCGGGAGCCGAAAAGATCATTGCGGTCGACCTCGCCGCCAATCGACTCTCCCTTGCTCGTGAACTCGGGGCCACGCACTCCCTCAACTCAGCGGATGCCGACTTGGGCACCAGGATTCAGGATATCTGCGGCGGTCTGGGAGCCGACTACTGCTTTGAGGTCGTGGGGATCTCCCCGACCCTGGTACTGGCGTTGGAGCTTCTCCGGCGGGGCGGGGTCTGCGTGGCCGTCGGTAACCTGGCGGCCGCCACCAAGGAGTTCCCGCTGCAATCGCTGGTCACGCGCGAACTTACGCTCAAGGGTAGCTGCGCGTCCGCGGGTGAGTATGCCGTCGCCCTAGATCTCCTCAGCCGAGGCATCATCCAAGTCGAGCCGCTGACCAGTGCGATCGCGCCGCTGGCCGATGCCGGGACCTGGTTTGAGAAGTTGAGCGGCCCCGAAGGCCGCGACTATTTGAAAGTCATCCTGACCCCATGAGCTCCTCCCCCTTCGACCTGCGCGGCAAAGTGGCCTTTGTCACCGGCGCTAGCCGCGGCTTGGGCGCCCATTTTGCCCGCATCCTTGCCGACGCTGGCGCTCACGTGGCGATCAGCAGCCGCGACCGACGATCGCTCGTCCCGATCCGTACCGCGCTCGAGTCTTCCGGCTGCAAGTGCCTCGGGGTCGAACTCGATGTGCGCGATCACGGTTCGATCGTTCGCGCGGTGAACGAAATCGAAGCCCATTTCGGGCGCATCGATATCCTCGTCAACAATGCCGGGTGCAATGTGCGCAAGCCCGCCTTGCAGGTCACTTGGGAGGACTGGAACACGGTGCTCGATACCAATCTGCGCGGTACGTTTTTTGTCGCCCAGGCGGTGGCGCGCCGGATGACAACGCAAGGCGGGGGTCGCATCATCAACATCGGCTCAGTGACATGCGTGGCCGGATATGCCGGCTTGGCTCCATACGGCGCCAGTCGCGGGGGGATCAAACAACTGACGATGAGCCTGGCGGCCGATTGGGGACCTTCCGGTGTGACGGTCAATTGCCTCGCCCCCGGGTGGTTCAAGACCGACCAGAACGCCGTCATGTACGAGGACAAGGAGTGGGTTCACTATTTGAGTGAACGAATCCCGCTGCGGCGCCCGGGTGAACTGCCGGGAGACCTTGCGGGTGTCCTCGTGTTCCTGGCCAGTGACGCCAGCCGCTACATCACCGGCCAGACACTGCTGGTTGATGGAGGAATCTCCGTCAACGACACGCGCGCCTTGCCCGCCCGCGGAGGCAAATGAGGCGAATCTGAATCAAGTGTATCAACTCTGCCCGACAACTGAACCAACGAACTCGAGCTGTCCCGCGCATACGAACGTCGAGCGATTAACAGTCTCCCTCTCGGAAATTAGCCGATTTGTTTCACCAAGTTCGTGATACGCTCAGACTCGGGCAGCCATGTTAATTCCGTGGCAGCCGCAGGTTTAATCGATCGGCGAGGCGCAGCGCCCGCCCGATCAATCGCCCAAGCAGGTCCCCACCCGCCGGGCCGCCTGCACCCACGAATGATCAGGGGGCACAAGCTTCAGGTCGCCGGCGACTTCCTCGATCGGCACGGGTTTGCAGCCGTCGCCGCGGGCGGCGACCATGACACCGAATTTCTCCTTCTTGATGAGGTCGACACAAGCGGTCCCGAGCCGTGTCGCAAGGAGGCGATCCTTCACCGACGGCGTGCCGCCACGCTGCACGTACCCGAGGATGGTCACTCGCGCTTCCAGGCCGGTCAGGTCCTCGAGCTGCGCCGCCAGCCGCATCGTGTTCCCGGCGTGCCGCGCGTCGAGCCCGGCCAGCTCCGCCTTCGCGCGTTCGCGCTCTTCATCCGTGTCGGCTTTTTTCTTCCGGCGTTTGGCCGCGGCGAACGCCGCGGCATCTTCGCGCGATAACGCGCCTTCCGCCACGGCCACGATGCTGAAATTGCGATGCCCCTTCGCCCGGCGACCTATCGCGTCAGCGATCCGGCCTGCGTCGTAGGGAATCTCCGGGATAAGGATGACGTCCGCCCCGCCGCCGATGCCGGCGCCCAGCGTAAGCCAGCCGGCGCGATGGCCCATGATCTCGGCCACGATGATGCGGTGGTGGCTGTGCGCCGTACTGTGCAGGCGATCGAGCGCCTCCGAAGCGATGCCCAGGGCGGTGTCAAAGCCGATCGTGGCGTCCGTCAATGCCATGTCGTTGTCGATCGTCTTGGGCAGCGTGACGATATTCAGGCCGGCCTTGACGAGCTTGAGGGCGTTCTTGTGGGTGCCGCCACCGCCGATGCATACGAGCGCCGAGAGCTTGTGCCGGCGGTAGGTCGCAACGATGCGCGGAACCATGTCGCGCACCTTGCCGTCGATTTCCATGCGGTGCGGTTTTTCCCGGCTTGTACCGAGGACGGTGCCGCCGACCGTCAGGATTCCCGCGAGGGTCGTCTTGTCGAGCCGTTGCCCGCGGTCCAAGGCGAGGCCGAGAAAACCGTCATGAAAGCCGATGACTTCCCAGCCGTACTCGCCGATCGCCGCCTTGCCGACGGCGCGGATAGCCGCGTTGAGACCCGGGCTGTCGCCGCCCGCCGTGAGGATGCCGATGCGCTGCGTCGTTCCCTTTTTCATGCGTGACCCGAAGGTTAACGCTGATGGCCACCCGGCATCAATGCCGCTCTTCCGCCCGTCACCGGGATTTCACCGAACCTGCCCCCGGAGAGCCGGGATAATTCGCGCCGTCAACGCTCGAGGGTCGTGCCATCGTATTCGACGACATACACCGTGCCCATCGAGTCGTTCACCCAGTGCTGCGGGTTGATGATGCGGCGGCCGTCCTTGGACGTTTTCACTGCGAATGGGGTACGCTTCGAGTCGGCGAGTTCATAAACGGCGGCGATCTTGTTCTTGAACTCCGGCAGTGGGAAAATGGCCTGCGCACCGTCACGACCGACGTGAAACAGGGTGAAAAAGAGCTTTCCGGGTTTGCTCGTGCAGCGCCAGTCGTTGCGAGCGAGAAAGACCGGCTTGCCCGTCTGATCCTTCAAGCTTGCTGCATAATCGCCAAACTCCTCGCCGAACGGCGAGCGGCTGGCGCCGTAAATCGCCTCGCCGTTCACCTTCAGCCATCGGCCGACTTCGCGTAAGTTGTCCTGGCTGGGTTGCGGGATCATGCCCTCGGCGGTCGGGCCCACGTTAAGCAGGTAGTTGCCGCCCTTCGACACGATGTCGACGAGCTTGAAGATGATTTCGCCGGGCGACTTCCAATTGTGGTCATCGGAGCGATAGCCCCAAGTCTGGTTGATCGTCGCCGGCACTTCCCAGGCGTCGTCGGATGCCTGGGGCGGAATGGCGTTGTCGCCCGTGCTCCGGTAGTCGCCGGCCCGCCCGAGACGGCCGTCGATCAGCGTGGCCGGCTGCAGCGTGCGGACGAGATTCGTCAATCTCTGCGCACGATCGCCGTGGTTCATCAGCTGGGGTGTGTCGAACCAGATCAACGCCAGCGGTCCGTAGTTGGTCAGCAGCTCGCGCAGCTGCGGCTCGACCTTGGTCTGCAGGTAATGGTCGAACGAGCCGTCCTTGTCCTTCACCGCATTCGAGGGAAAATCCCAATCGTTGCCGGCGCCGCCGGGTTCGTGCCAGTCCTGCGACTGCGAGTAGTACACTCCGAACCGCAGCCCGTGGCGCGCACACGCCGCGGACAGCTCCTTGATCACGTCCCGGTGAAATGGCGTCGCATCGTAGACGTTGTATTGGCTCGCTTCCGAGCGAAACAAGGCGAAGCCGTCGTGATGCTTGGAAGTGATGACGACGTACTTCATGCCGGCGTCGGCGGCGAGCTGGGCCCAAGCGTCGGCATCGAATTTCACCGGGTTGAATTGGTTCGCGAGCTGCGCGTACTCGGTCACCGGAATCTTCATCCGGTGCATCACCCACTCACCGATGCCGGGCGAACGCTCGCCCTTCCAGTAGCCGGCCGGGATCGCATAAAGGCCCCAGTGGATGAAGAGCCCGAACTTGTCGTGGCGGAACCAAGCCAGGCGTTTCTCCTTCGCCGCCGGGCTTTCGGGGTCGTCGGGGATTTCAGCCGCGCGCAGGGTCATCGCGGCAAACATAAACACTAGCAGCGGCACGGCCAGACGGATCAAGGGGCGGTCGATCATGGCACCCGGAAAAAGACTACGCCATCGCGGCCAGGTCAATCCCGTGGTCCGGACCGGCCGGGCCGCGGCTTTGCCTCGGGGAATACATTCAGCCCTTTGGCACCTTGCGATAAGCGCGTGGCGAGCAGCCCATGACCCGGCGAAAGCAGCGCGAGAAATAGTAGGGATCATCATAGCCGACCTGTTCCGCGATCTCACGGATGGAAAGCGACGTGCTGTCCAGCAGTTGCCCGGCCTGCCGCACGCGCTGCCGGATCAGGAAATCGACCGGCGAGAAGCCCGTTCGCCGGCGGAACAACGCGGAGAAATGCGTCACCGACATTCCCGCGGCCCCCGCCAGCTGGCGCAACTTTGGCCGCTGCCGCCAGTCCCGGCGCAGCTTCTCCTCGGCCGCTGCCACCCTCTCGTGCGCCGTCGTCGGCCGGCGATGCGCCGCCGCGAGCTCGACCATGGCCTGCAACGCAGATCGCAAGGCGACGACCGCAGCGCTTTGATCCCGGACGGCGTGCCCACGCTCGAGCGGCCGGTAAACATCTTCCATTCCTATCTCGTCAAGGCGGTCGATGGGCAGGGACACGAGCCGATCATTCGTCCCTGCCGCTTCGGCGAGCAGTCGCCGCCATGCTTCCGCTTCCTCGCCCGCGAAATGCACCCAGGCGATCGTCCACGGGTCCAAGGCGTCCGCACCATACGCGTGCGCCTGACGCGATGGCAACCAGACCACGTCGCCTGGCGAAACCTTCGTGTCCGGCCCACCGCAACGAAACCAGCCGTGTCCGGCCCGGCAGAGGATGACCAGTGTCGTCGGCGCGCCGGCAGGTCGCTCAATCCGATGGCCGCGGGCGACCGGGAAGAATCCCGCGTCCGTGACGTGCAGCGCGTGGAGCAAGGGGTGTCGTCGCGCCAGCATTCGCAGCGGTTCCGGCAGGACGAACATCTGCTGTCCGGCAAAGCCGTCGGGTTGCGACCGGGTGGCATTCATTCGTGTAAGATCGTGCAGGTTTTTTGCCAGCTTGTCCATTGCCGGGTAGGCATTGGTTAGCGTAATATCGTCCGTGTCGAACTTGGATCCTCGTCGATGAAACCGCGCTGCGCCGCTGCCTTCCTCATGTCCATCTGTGTAGTCGCCGCCTCCGAATCCATGGACCTGTCGGGCTCCTGGCGCATCCGGCTGGATCCCGAATCCGTGGGCGTCGCCGCCCGGTGGTTTGATCGGGAAGCCGGCCAGTCGATTGCTCTGCCCGGATCGGTCCAAGCGGCCGGACTGGGCGAGCCGGTGACCGTCGATACCAAATGGACGGGTGGAATTTTCGATCGCTCTTGGTTCACCGCGCCCGACTACGCTCCCTACCGCCAGCCGGGAAATATCAAGGTCCCGTTCTGGCTCCAACCGCAGACGCATTTCACCGGCGTCGCCTGGTACCAGCGTGAGATCGACGTGCCCGCCGCTTGGGCGGGAAGGCGGCTCGTCCTCACGCTGGAGCGTCCGCACTGGAAGACGTCAGCCTGGCTGGATGATCGCGAGCTCGGATCCTGCGATGCACTCTCCGTCCCGCACGTCTATGACCTCGGCCTGGGCGTGAGCAGCGGCCGACACCGCTTGACCGTGCGCGTCGACAACACGCTCGATCCCGATCTCGGCGAAAACTCGCACAGCGTGTCGGACCATACGCAGGGCAATTGGAACGGAATTGCGGGTGCGATCAAGCTCGCGGCGACCGCGCCGGTTTGGATCGATGACGTCCAGGTGTATCCCCGTTGGTCGGACCGAACCGTTTCCATCCGCGGACTGATTGCCCGCGCGGGTGACGTGCCCTGGCCCGACCAGGTTGTCGTCGAACACGACGGCGCACCGGCGGTCGCCGTTCCCGTGGCCGCGAACGGATCGTTCGCCGCCATGGTCGCCTACCCCGCTGGATCGGCCGCGTGGGACGAATTCACGCCCGCGCTGCATCGCCTTCATGTCTCGCTGCCGAACGGCGAAACCCGCGCCATCAGTTTCGGCTTCCGCACCGTGCAGGTCGACGGGCGCCAGCTCCTGCTCAATGGGCGCCTGCTCTTCCTGCGCGGCACGCTCGACTGCGCCGCCTATCCGCGCACGGGCCATCCGCCAACCGAGGAATCCGAATGGCGCCGCGTGTTCGGCATCATCAAGGACCACGGCCTGAACCATGTCCGTTTTCATTCGTGGTGCCCGCCCGAGGCGGCGTTTGCCGCGGCCGATGCGCTCGGCGTCTACCTGCAGGTGGAAGTCTGCTCGTGGCCGAACTGGTCGACGACGCTCGGCGACGGCAAGCCGGTCGACGCCTGGATCGAGGCCGAGACCGCGCGCATCGTTCGCTGCTATGGCAATCACCCATCGTTTCTTCTTCTCTGCGCGGGCAACGAGCCGTCCGGCCACAATTCTTCCGCCTGGCTTTCCGGATGGGTCGCACGCCAGAAAGCCGCCGATCCGCGGCGGCTCTACACCGGCGGCGCCGGTTGGCCCATCTTGCCGGGGAATGACTACGAGATTCGCTCGGAGCCGCGGATCCAGCATTGGGAAGAAGGCCTGAAATCGCGCATCAACGCCGCGCCGCCCGAGACGCGCAGTGACTACCGCGATTATATCGCCAGCCAGTCTGCGCCGGTCATCGCGCACGAGATTGGCCAATGGTGCGCTTACCCCGATTTTGACGAGATCTCTCATTACAACGGGTACCTGAAGCCGCGCAATTTCGAGATCTTCCGCACCTCGCTCGAGGCGCATGGACTCGGCGCGCAGGCGCATGACTTCCTGATCGCTTCGGGCCACCTCCAAACCCTCTGTTACAAGGAGGAAATCGAGTCGGCGCTGCGCACTCCGGAGATGGGAGGCTTCCAATTGCTCGGCCTGAGCGATTTTCCCGGTCAGGGCACGGCCCTTGTCGGCGTCTTGAATGCGTTGTGGGAAGACAAGGGTTACGTTTCCGCCGCCGCCTTTCGGCGCTTCTGCAATGCCACCGTGCCTCTCGCGCGGCTGGACCGGCGGATCTTCACGACGGACGAGCACCTTGTCGCCGATCTCGAGGTGGCGCATTTCGGCGCCGGTCCGCTGCACGCGGCGGTGACGCGCTGGCGCTTGGTGGACGACCACGGCGCGATTGCGGGTGAGGGTTCGCTGCCCGCCCGGGACATTCCGCTGGGTGGGGGGATCGGGTTGGGCCGAGTTGACTTCCCATTGGCGGCGATCGCGGCCCCGGCACACCTTCGGTTCGAGGTGACGCTCGAAGCCATGAAGGCACAAAACGATTGGGATATTTGGGTATATCCACCGCCCAGCGCGGCCGAAGCATTGCCGGCTACGGGAATCATCCTGACGTCTGACTTTTCTGCGGAAACACGAAAGGTACTCGATGCCGGCGCGACCGTGGTGCTCACGATTCCGCCAAGCCGCGTGGCTCCCGATCCGGCTCGCGGGCCGATTGCCCTCGGTTTCTCCAGCATTTTCTGGAACACCGCGTGGACCAACGGCCAGGCCCCGCACACGCTGGGCATCGTCTGCAATCCCCAGCACCCGGCGCTTACCGCTTTCCCGACCGAGCCGTGGAGCAACTGGCAATGGTGGTATCCCATGACCCACGCGGCCCCGATAATCCTCGATGGCCTGCCGCGGGCGCTGCAACCGATCGTGCAGGTGATCGACGACTGGTTCACCAACCGGAAGCTCGCGCTCGTGTTTGAGGCGCGAGTCGGACGCGGTCGCCTGCTGGTAACGAGTATCGACCTGGCCGGACCTGCGCTCGACCCGGTGCGGCGGCAGTTGCGCGCGAGCCTGCTCGCTTATGCTGCCAGCCCGCGTTTCGCGCCGAAGGTCCAGGTGACCGCTGCGGAGATTGCCTCGCTCCTGGCGCCGTGAAAGCCCGCCGATTAAGTCCCGGCGCGAAAGTGGTCATCCACCGTTCCCCGCTGGTATTGCCGACCTACGAGCCGCTGCCACCGGACAAAAATCCCATGTTCCTTGAGCGGCGCGTCTACCAGGGCAGCGGCGGTCGTATCTACCCGCTGCCGTTCTACAACCGCATCGCCGAGCAGCCCGTCAATCGCGCCTGGGACGCGGTTACTATCGAGAATGGACTGGTCCGCGTGACCGTGCTGCCGGAACTCGGCGGGCGGATCCACATCGGCCAGGACCTCACAAACGGCTATCATTTCTTCTACCGGCAGAGCGTCATCAAGCCGGCCCTGGTCGGCCTGGCTGGTCCGTGGATTTCCGGCGGCGTGGAGTTCAACTGGCCGCAACATCACCGGCCGGCGACGTTCATGCCGGTCGATGTGGCGCTCGAGGAGCATGCCGACGGCAGCAAAACCATCTGGTTGGGCGATCACGACCCGCTCGAGCGCATGAAGGGCATGCACGGCGTCTGCCTGCATCCGGGTCGTTCCGTGGTCGAGCTCAAGATGCGCGCTTACAACCGCACGCCGTACGTTCAGACCTTCCTCTGGTGGGCAAATGTAGCCGTGCGCGTCCACGAAGGTTACCAGTCGTTCTTCCCGTCCGACGTCCAGTGGGTCGCCGACCACGCGCGGCGGGCCGTCAGCCGCTTTCCCCGCTGCGCCGGCCGGTATTACGGCGTCGACTATGCGGCTCGAGGCCGCGCGGGTGTCCCTGCCGACGAGGTCCCGCGTTGCTTTGTGCCGCCGCATTGCCGCGGCGGCCAGACGGCGGCCGGGCTGCCACGCTATTCGCCCGATGACCTGTCGTGGTATGCCAATATTCCCGTGCCGACCTCCTACATGTGCCTCGGCTCGCAGGAGGATTTCTCGGGCGGCTACGATCATTTTCGTCGCGCCGGCCTCGTGCAGGTCGCCGATCACCATATCGCGCCCGGCAAGAAACAGTGGACCTGGGGCAACCACGAGTTCGGTTATGCCTGGGACCGAAACCTGACCGATGGCGATGGACCGTACGTGGAGCTGATGCTCGGCGTGTATACGGACAACCAGCCGGACTTCTCCTTCCTGCAACCGGGTGAAACCAAATCGTGGAGCGTGTTTTGGTATCCCTTCCGCGACATCGGCCCGGCGCAGGCCGCGAATGTCGAGGCCGCCGCCTCGCTGCGCGAGGAGGGCCGACGCCTCCATTTGGGCGTGGCTGCCACCCGCCAGCGCCGCCTGCGGATCCAGCTTTTCCTCCGTGATCGACCCTGGCGAACGTGGCGGCGCGACGTCGCCCCGGGCCGCCCATGCACGACGTCGGCCGTCCCGCCCCGCCGTGCCGTCCTCGCGGATTTCCGGCTGAGCGTTGCCGATGACGCCACTCGCGAAAATCTGCTTACCCTGGCCCCCCGGCCTCACCGCGACACCCCGGCGCCCCCCGCAGCGACTGAGCCACCGCAGCCCGCCGATGTCACAACGTCCGACGAACTCTATCTTACCGGGCTTCATCTCGCCCAGTACCGGCACGCCACCCGCGAGCCGGCAGATTACTGGCGCGAAGGCATCCGCCGCGATCCAAGCGACGCGCGCTGCAACCAGGCCCTCGGTATCTGGCACCTGCGTCGGGGCGAATTCGCCGCCGCCGAGGCTCGCTTGCGTCGCTCCATCGCCCGCCTCACGGCCCGGAACGCCAATCCCTACGATGGCGAGTCGAACTACCAGCTTGGCCTCGTGCTGCGGTTCCAGGGTCGCGATGACGAAGCTTACGCGGCCTTCGCCAAGGCGGCGTGGAACCAGGCATGGCGGGCCGCGAGCCATCATGCCCTCGGTGAGATCGATGCCAGCCGGCATGATTGGAGCAAGGCGCTCGACCACTTGGACCGATCGCTCCGCCTCGACACCGCCAATCTCCGCGCCCGCAACCTCCGCGTGCTCGTCCTTCGTCGCCTTCGGCGCGCGGCCGAGGCAACCGCGGCCATGGCGGAAACGCTGCGGCTCGATCCGCTCGACTGGTGGGCGCGCCAGCTGCGCGGCGATCGCCTGGCCTGCAGCACGCAAATCCGGCTCGACCTGGCCCTCGACCATGCTCGCGCGGGTTTTCTGCGTGAAGCCATCGAGATCTTGCGCGGGGCGCGACCCGAACCGTTTTCCGGAACGGCCCCTCTTCTCGAGTACTACCTCGCGCATTTTTCCGAAAAACTCGGCCAGACCGCTCGCGCCCGCGCCGCCGCACAACGGGCCGCCCGCGCCAATCCGGACTACTGCTTTCCTGCGCGACTCGAGGAGCAGGTGATCCTCGAGCGGGCTCTCGTCCGCCATCCGCGCGACGCTCGTGCCGCGTACTATTTGGGCAATCTGCTCTTTGATCGGCGGCGTCACCGGGAGGCGATTGATTGCTGGCAGCGCTGCGTGAAAATTGATCCCGCCAACGCCGTGGCATGGCGCAACCTCGGCATCGCGTACTTCAATGTGGAGCATGATGCCGCGACGGCGCGCGATGCCTATGAGCGGGCTTTCCGCGCCAACCCGTCCGACGCCCGGCTGCTGTACGAACGCGACCAGCTCTGGAAGCGAACTGGCATCCCGCCACGCCGCCGCCTGCGCGAGCTGAACCGGCATCGCGCTCTCGTGGCGCAACGTGACGACGCCACACTCGAACTCTGCGCCTTGCTCAGCCAGGTCGGACGCCCGGCGGCCGCACTGGCCCTGCTGGAAAACCGAAGGTTCCAACCCTGGGAAGGCGGTGAGGGCCAGGCGCTGGGCCAGTATGTCCGCGCCCGCCTGTTGCTCGGCCAGGCGGCATTGCGGGCCGGCCAGCCGGAGGAGGCAGTCGGACATTTCAGCGCCGCATTGGATCCGCCGGAAAATCTCGGCGAAGCGCGTCACTTGCTCGCGTCGACCAGTGACATCCTTTTCTGGCTCGGTGAAGCCCATGCCGCCGCCGGCCGGCAAGCGCAGGCCGTTCGTTCCTGGAAAGACGCGGCTCGCGAGCGTGGTGATTTTCAGGAAATGAGCGTCCGAACATATTCCGAACAGACTTATTACGCGGCCCGGGCGCTCGCCCGCCTTGGGCGGCGCAAAGTCGCCACGCGTCTCTTGCGCGCTCTCGCCGCTCATGCCCGAAAACTCGAGGACGCGCCGGCCAAAATCGATTATTTCGCGACCTCGTTGCCAACGATGCTCCTGTTTGCCGACGATTTGGCGCGCCGGCAGCAGACCTCCGCGTTGTTCCTCCAAGCCCAGGCAGAGCTGGGGCTCGGTCATCAGGCGCGAGCGCGTCGGTTGTTGTCGCGCGTGCTCCATCGTGATCCGGCGCATGTCGGCGCGGCCGACATGGCTGCGATCCCCTGACCTTACCCGACGCACTCACAAGTTAGAACGCGGCGGGGCGGTCGGCGGGTTGCACTCGCGCCGGCTTTCGGTATCACTCGCCTCATCCATGCTCCGTCTCTTCGTCACCAACCGCGCCCAGTTGCTCGAACGGGACGGCACCTACGTCAGCCTCGCTCCCGATTTCTCCCTCGATGGCTTGTTCACGGCGGCGGACCCGGTCGCCTACGCCACAGCCGCCTTCTCCGCCGGCCGGCATGAAAGTGCGCCGGTTTCCATCGAAAGCCATGCCCCGCTGATCCAAGGCCAGGAGGTCTGGGCCTCCGGCGTCACGTACCTGCGCAGCAAGAGCGCGCGCGTGGCGGAGTCTCGCGAGGCCGGCGGGGGAACGTTCTACGATCGCGTCTATGCAGCCGAGCGCCCGGAACTTTTCTTCAAGGCCACGGCGCATCGGGTCGCCGCGTCGGGCGCGCCGGTGCGCATCAGGTCTGATTCGAAATGGAATGTTCCCGAGCCCGAGCTGACCCTGGCCGTGAGCGCCGCCGGCCGGATCTTTGGCTATACGATCGGCAATGACATGAGTTCGCGGGACATCGAGGGAGAGAACCCGCTCTATCTGCCCCAGGCCAAGGTGTACGATCGTTGCGCTGCGCTGGGCCCCTGCCTGGTTATCACTTACGATTTGCCCGGGCCCGCAACCGCCATCGCCCTGCAAATCCGGCGAGCAGGTCGCCCCGTGTTCGAAGGCGACACCACCCTGGCTTCGCTGCGACGCCCGCTGGCCGGGCTCGCCGAGTGGCTCTTCCGCGACAACTCGTTCCCGCGCGGCTGTTACTTGATGACCGGTACCGGTATCATCCCACCCGACCATTTCACGCTGCAGGCCGGCGATGAAATTCGCATTTCCATCGCGCCGGTCGGCACGCTGATCAACCCCGTTCAATAACCATGGATCGCGACCCGTTGCTCGATTCCGTCGACGAGGCGATCTACCGGCTGCGCACGACCGCGCCCGGCCCATCGGGCGTGCTGCCGCTCACGCCCGAACTGCTGCAAGGCATGAGCAGCGGTGAGCTCTTCGGTTGGACCCAGAATGCCGGCATGGGGTGGAACCCGGCGCAGCTCCTTCGCCGCCAGTTTCTCATTCTCAGCACGCAGGGCGGCTTGCGCGCACCCGACGGCACGCCGATCGCGCTCGGTTACCACACCGGCCATTGGGAAATCGGGTTGCTCGTGGAGGAGGCCGCGCGCGCCATCAACGCCGCGGGGGCTTTGCCGTTCGCCGGCAACGTGAGCGATCCCTGCGACGGCCGCACCAACGGCACCGCCGGCATGCTCGACAGCCTCGCCTATCGCAACGATGCTGCCGTCGTTCTCCGCCGGCTCATCCGGTCGCTGCCCACCCGGCGCGGTGTGGTCGGGATCGCCACCTGCGACAAGGGACTTCCCGCCATGATGATGGCGCTGGCCGGAAGCCCGGATCTGCCGACCGTGCTCGTGCCCGGCGGCGTAACGTTGCGCGCGGAGGGCGCCGAGGACACCGCCATGGTGCAGACGCTGGCGACGCGTTACGCCCGCGGCGAAATCACCTTGGAGCACGCGGCCGACATGGGTTGCCGCGCTTGTGGCTCTCCCGGCGGCGGCTGTCAGTTCATGGGCACGGCAGCCACCAGCCAGGTCGTCGCCGAGGCGCTGGGCATCGCGTTGCCGCACAGCGCGCTCAGCCCGTCTGGTGCCGAAATCTGGCGCGACCTCGCGCGGCGATCGGCCCTGGCCCTGCTGCAACTCGACAAGCATGGCTGGACGACCCGCGACATCCTTACGCCGGATTCCATCCACAACGCCATGGTCCTCCATGCGGCGGTTGGTGGCTCCACCAACCTCGTGCTGCACATCCCGGCCATCGCCCACGCCGCCGGCCTGCCCGTTCCAGCCGTGGCGGATTGGATGCGCATCAATCGCGCCGTGCCGCGGCTGGTCGATGTCCTGCCGAACGGTCCCCGCCACTTTGCCACCGTGCAGGTGTTCCTCGCCGGCGGCGTGCCGGAGGTGATGCTGCACCTGCGGCAATTGGGTTTGCTCAAGCTCGAGACGCGCACCGTCAGCGGTCGCACCCTGGGCGAAAATCTCGCGTGGTGGGAGCAAAGCGAACGGCGGGCCCGGTTGCGGGCAAAGCTGCGGGAACTCGACGGGGTCGACCCGGACGATGTCATCATGTCGCCGACCCGCGCCCGCGAGAAGGGGCTGACCAGCACGGTCACCTTTCTCACCGGCAATCTCGCGCCCGAAGGAGCGCTGGTGAAGAGCACGGCGATTGCGCCGGCGCTCATCGATGGGACGGGTCTGTATCGACACGAGGGACCGGCCCGCGTGTTTTGTTCGGAAGCGGCCGCCATCGCCGCGGTCAAAGCTGGCGCCGTGCAGCCCGGCGACGTCATGGTGCTCATCGGGATCGGGCCGGGCAGCGGGATGCCCGAGACCTACCAGATCACGTCGGCATTGAAATACATGCGCGGCGGCGAACGCATCGCGCTATTAACCGACGGTCGTTTCTCGGGTGTATCGACCGGTGCGTGCGTTGGCCACATCAGCCCGGAGGCTTGGGCCGGCGGTCCCCTCGGACGGCTGCGCGATGGCGATCGGATCCGCCTCGAAGTCGACACCCGGCGGCTGGAAGGTCGGATCGACGTGATCTCGATCGACGAAAGCGAATTCGCCCGCCGGCCGCGGCATCCGGGCCTCGAGCCCGATCCGCGGGTACCGGCCGACACGCGTCTCTGGGCCGCGCTGCAGCAAGCTAGCGGCGGCTGCTGGAATGGATGCGTCTACGACCCGGAGAAGATCATCGATCTCCTCCGCCGCGGCGAGGCCGCTAAGATGGCGGCGCAAAGGTGAACTTTTGCTTCACGCGCGCGATAACCGGGCGGCCGACATGCGTCGGCACCGCGTAGCGCCATTCGGTGATCGCCAGCAGGACGGAGTTAGTGAACGCGTCGTCGTCGGAAGAGTCGATGATGGGCATCCGCACCTTGCCGTCGGCATCGACGAGATATTCCACCACGACGCTCCCCTCGCGGGCAACGGCGCCGAGGCGATCCGGCGAACTCGGCATGATTTCGACGACGGCATCCAGCGGCTTGTCCAGTTCGTCCGGCCGGTAAATGCGCGGCGCGACCCGGTGCTCGATGGCCTCTCCGCGTTCTTGGTCCGAGAGGTTCCGCTCCGTCGCCAGGACTCGCACCATTTCCGAGCTCTTGAACATGAATCGCAGTTCCGCGCGCGTCGGCACCGGCCGGCCTTGCAGGTGGGCGGGGATGAATTTCCACTTGGGCAACACATCCAGCACTTCCTTGGCAAAGAGGCTGTGGGTATAGCCGATCAACAGCCAGTCGAGCAGCCGGCCATTTTCGTCGACCCAAATGGCAACGTTCACCTCGCCCCGAAAGATGTTTTGGCTGACCAGCACATGGGGATAGCTCATTTCCCGCGTCCGGACGAGCGTGAGCGGCTCATCAGGATTGGCGTCCTCGGGCGAGGCATTGTCGACGGCCAAGGCTGGGGCGAGCAGTCCGGCGAACATCAGCAGACAGCGCAGCGTGGAGTGCATGGCAGCAAGATCTCCTTTTCTACGCCGGATTTTATAGGCCAAACCCGGCCGGAATTCAATGGCGCCGGTCGCAAAGTTAGCACGGCTCATCGCAAACCCGACCTACCTCCCCGCCACGGAACGGGAAATTATTTGAAGGACTTGGCCGGGAGCCGGTGTTATGCTGCTTGCCGTCAGGCTTTTCCCGCCATGAACACGCCACCCGACCCGCTGGATCCCCTGTTAAACCGCTGGTCCGACACTCCCGAGCCCCCCGCCCGCCTTTCCGCCCAAGTCTGGCAACGAATTTCCCGGATCGAAGGCGAGGCCGAGGCCACCATAGGCTGGCGGGCGATTGTGGAAGCTTGGTTCGCCCGTCCACCCTTTGCCGCGATGTTCGTGGCCTGTTGCGCCCTGCTTGGTCTCTTCCTGGCGGAAGTACGGGTCAATCGGCTCGAAAGCGAACGCAGTGCCCAGCTGGCCCGCAGCTACATGCAGCTGATCGATCCGTTGCTCGACCACGCCGACGGGAGGACTCACTCGTGAAACGCACTTTCCTGACCGTGACGGTCGGGCTGGCCGTCGGGCTGGCGGTGCACGTCGCCTACTTCCGGCTCCATGAGCCGGTTGCGATCGATACGCTCGACGGGCAGCTCGCGTGGATGAAGTCCGAATTGAAACTCACGGACCAGCAGTTCGCCCGGATCAAGGAAGTCCACCAGGCCTCCGGGCCAAAGCTCCGTGCCATCAGCGCGCAACTGGCGCAGATGCAGGCTGAATTCCAGGATTTCGAGAAGGCGCGCCAGGCCAGCGATCGCGTGGATTTCCTCGAGTTCGCCCGCTTCGTCGAGGCCCGCCGTACCGTGCGCCGCCAAAGCCTCGATTCCACGCGGCAGCTGGTCATGGCCGCGGCCGAGGTGATGAACCCGGAGCAACGCCAGCGGTACCTGCAACTGGTCGAGACTGTCGAGCCCCTTGATCCACTCGTTTCCAATTGATGCGCCCACCCCGCGCGTTGTGCCCCACGACCCCGATACCGACCGTGCCGGCTTGCGGGCCCTCCAACAGGGTGAGGCCGCCGCCCTCAACCGGCTGATCGCCCGCTGGCAGCGGCCGCTCCACGCCTTCGCCTTCCGCTACCTGCAGAATGTGGCTGATGCGAACGACCTGGTGGCGGAGACCTTCGTGAAGCTCTACCAGCAGCGAGAGCGGCTGCGGGAGGACACCAAGCTCAGCGCCTGGCTCTTCACGACCCTCAGCAATCTCTGCCACAACCACTATCGCTGGAAGCGCCGGCATCCAACCGTCGCCTTGGATGCACCCACCGAAGCGGATCCGGGCACGTCCGATCGGCCGAACCTGGCGCAGATGATGGCCTCCGACCAACCGGGTCCCGCGGCCGCGCTGGAGCACGACGAGACGCTGGCCGCCGTGCGCGCCGCCATCGACCGGCTGCCGCACGATTTGAAAGTCACGCTCCTGCTCCATCATTACGACCGGCTGTCCTACCGCGATATCAGCGATATTACCGGGTGCTCCGAACGCGGGGTCGAAACCCGGCTCTATCGGGCCCGCCAGCAGCTGCGGGAAATGCTCGCCAATCTGTTGGAGGAACCGGCGGCGAGCTGAATATCCCGATCGCGCCCCCGCCAGAGAGTTCAAACCGCAAATGGTTCGGGCCGCCCGCGGGCGGCCCGATGAATTTTAACGTGGTTCGCTCCTGGTCAGGTCTTGGGCACGAAGTCGAACTGCTGCTGGGCGTGCACCAGGACCGGCCGGCCATCAACCGTCGGCGGCTCGAACCGCCACTGCCTGACGGCCGCCATCGCGCTCGCGGCATACTGGTCGTTTGCCTCGGCGCGCTTGACCGCGGGCATCCGGACCCGCCCTTCCTGGTCGATGTAGAAGTCGACCACAATTGAACGCTTGCCTTCGCGCGGATCGAGCGGCGGAGCCAGGGGTGAAACCACCTCGATCGGGGTCGGGATGCGGTCCAGTTCGCGGAGCGAGTGGGACCGAAACTCGTATTTGTTCTGGAGGAGGTCCTCGAGCCGGTTGGTGAGCATGTCGATGCCGGTCATGCTGATCACGACGCCGGTGCGGGTGAAATCGAAGCTCAGCTCCTGTACCGAGGGCCAGGGCAGCCCGTTGAGGCGCGCCGGTTCATAGCTCCAGCGATGCAGCGCCGCGATGGCGGAATCGGCGAATTCCTTTCGCGAGTAGCCCGTCACCAGGCATTCGACGAGCTTGCCCTCGACGTCGACATTGATGGCGATCCGCGCCTGCCCGTTCACCACGGAGCTGTTGCGCAGAGTGAGCGGAAATTCAGGCTCGTCGGTCTGGATGATCCGGAGTGCGACTTGGTCGGCGAAGCGGGACGGGATCTGGGCCGTCATCACACCCGCGGTCACGAAAGCGGCACATGCCGAGAGGATTGGGAGGGTTTTCATGGGAGTTCAACGGGTATAACACCACGGCATCGCGCAACCCTTCACTCCCGGCCCGCGGGCCGGCGGCGCACGGGCGCGCCGGCTCGAGTCGGCCCCGTGGCCGGCCCGTTCCGGCCGTGCCACCATCATTGGGGTGTTTTTCGTTGACTGATGTTTATATGGCACTTTTTGTCGTCAGCGAAAATGGCGCCGGCTACCCCGAAGTTTGATTTTTCCGTGCTGCGCACGTTGCGCGACCAGCACGAGTTCACGTTGGCCGACCTGTCGGCCGCATCGGGAGTCTCGGCGGGCGTCATCTCCAAGTTGGAGCGCAACCAGCAATCGGCCGAGCTCGACACGCTTTACCGCCTCGCCCGGGCCTTTGGCTTGAGCGCCACCGATCTCCTGGCCATGGCCGAGTCGCCGCTGGCTCATCGCTCGAGCGAAAAGACATACCGCTCCGGCGCGTTCAAGTTCCGGCAGGTGAAATACGCCAATGTGGTCGCGCACCTTGGCGCGGCCCCCGCCGGCGCGCGCGTCAATCGGCCCGAGATCCACCACGACGACACGGAGGTCTGCTGGGTGACGGCCGGCAAGTTGCGCCTGACCCTGCCGCATGAACAGTGCGTGCTGGCCGCGGGCGAGAGCATCCAGTTCGATGCCATCCAGCAACA
Organism: Lacunisphaera sp.; assembly: GCA_035549095.1. Lineage (GTDB taxonomy): Bacteria > Verrucomicrobiota > Verrucomicrobiia > Opitutales > Opitutaceae > Lacunisphaera. The sequence goes on from DASZRV010000040.1 coordinate 190,479, forward strand.
CACGTACGAGGCGCTGGCTGACGCCGAGTTCGTGATCCTGCATCTCCGAAAGGACAAAAGATACTGAGTGGCACCCTACCCTCCGCCCGATGCAAATAGACATTGCAATCAAACCCGTTTCGCTCGCGCCCGCGCTCGATCGCTTCTGGCGGCTGTCCGGCGCCAAGATCGATCTGCTCTTCAAGGAATACGACCCGGCCCGGGGCTCACCCGTTTTCACGGTCGGCGGAAAATACACGACGCGCGGATGGACCGAATGGACCGAAGGCTTTCATTACGGCTCCGCCTTCCTGCAGTTTGACGCCACCGGCGAGCAGCGTTTCGCCGCGCAGGCGCAACAGCTCACGGTCGCCCGGATGGCGTCGCACGTATCGCACACCGGGGTCCACGACCACGGGTTCAACAATCTCAGCACCTATGGCAATTGGCTGCGACTGCAGCGCGAGGGCCGGCTGCCAGCCAGTCACATCGATTTCTGCGAGCTGGCGTTGAAGGTTTCAGGGGCCACGCAAGCGGCGCGCTGGTCGCCGATTCACGACGGCGGCGGCTACATCTATTCCTTCAACGGACCGCAGTCGCTCTTTGTCGACACGATCCGGTCGTGTCGCATCCTGGTGGTCGCGCACCGCCTCGGGCACAGACTCATGGCGGAGAACGATGCGCCGTACTCGCTGCTTGAGCGCGCCCTTCGGCATAGCGAGGCCACCGCCAGGTATTCCATCTTCTATGGCAAGGGGCGTGATCATTACGACACGCCGGAGCATCGCGGCCGCACTGCCCATGAATCCATTTTCAACCCGAATGACGGACGTTTCCGTTGCCCAAATTCGCAGCAGGGTTATTCCGGGTTCACCACTTGGACCCGCGGCCTCGCCTGGGCGATGGTCGGCTTCGCCGAGGAACTCGAGTTCCTGGCCACGCTCCCCGATGCCGAGCTGGACCCGATGGGTGGGCGGGCGCACTGGCACGACCTCATGCTCGAGGCGGCCCGTGCCACGTGCGATTGGTATATCGCCCACACGCCAACGGATGGAGTGCCGTATTGGGACGGCGGCGCGCCGGGACTTGCCCACCTCGGCGACTGGCGCAGCCGTCCGGCCGAGATCTTCAACGAACAGGAGCCGGTCGACAGTTCGGCCGCAGCGATTGGCGCGCAGGGATTGCTCCGCCTTGGCCGTTTTCTGGGAGCGGAAACGCCCGAAGGGAAGAAATATTGGCAGGCCGGCCTGACGGTCCTGCGCACCCTGCTTACCGATGCCTATCTGGGTGTCGATCCGCGGCACCACGGGTTGTTGCTCCATGCGGTTTATCACCGGCCGAACGGCTGGGACCATGTTCCGCCCGGCCGCAAGGTTCCCTGCGGCGAGGCCTGCATGTGGGGCGACTATCACCTGCGCGAAGCGGCCCTGCACCTGCAGCGCCTGATTGAAGGCAAACCCTACTATACATTCTTCGGCTGCCTGCGATGAACCCCGCCCTGCCCCTCCCCGATTTGGCGCGTCTTTGCGTGCACACGATCACCACGAAGCCGTGGCCGATCGACATCGCCGCGGCCCGGTTTGCCGCGGCCGGAGTCAAGGGCATCACGGTTTGGCGCGACACCCTCGCGGGCCGCGACCTTGCCGAGACCAGGCGGATGATGCGGGACCATGGCCTGTCGGTGGTTTCACTTTGCCGCGGCGGATTTTTCCCCGGCCGAACGGCGGCTGACCGCCGGGCGGCGATCGACGAAAACCGTCGCGCGATTGAAGAGGCGCGGATTCTGGGTGCGCCGCACGTCGTCCTCGTGTGCGGTGCGGTTCCCGGCCTGCCACTGACGGAGGCGCGCAAGCAGATCCTCGATGCCATCGCCGCGCTCCTGCCGGAATGCAAGGCGGCGGGCGTGAGGCTCGCCATCGAGCCGCTCCACCCCATGTATGCCGACGCCCGTTCGGCGGTGAACACGCTCGCGCAAGCGAATGACATGGTCGAACAGCTGCGCTCGCCCCTCGTTGGCGTCGCCGTGGATGTCTATCATCTGTGGTGGGATCCTGCGCTCGAAGCCGAGATCGCCCGTTGCGGCCGCTTGGGCGCGCTATTCGCTTATCACGTGTGCGACTGGCGCACGCCCACCCTCGACCTGTTGAACGATCGCGGTCTGATGGGTGAAGGTTGCATCCCCCTGCGCCAGATCCGGTCGTGGGTCGAGGCGGCGGGCTTCAAGGGTTTCCATGAGGTGGAAGTGTTCAGCACCCGCCTCTGGGCGATGGATCAGGACGAATATCTCGCCATGATCGTCGAAGCTTACCAGCAACACGTCTGACGACAGCGTCCAGCTAATCCAACTTTCAAAATGAAGACCCACAAGATTGGCATCATCATGAATGGCGTCACCGGACGCATGGGCACGAATCAGCATCTCATCCGCTCGATCAAGGCGATCATTGAGCAGGGCGGCGTGAAGCTTTCCGACTCCGAGGTCATCATGCCCGACCCGGTGCTCGTCGGCCGTAGCGAGGAGAAGCTGAAGGCCCTCGCTGCGCGCGTCGGCGTCGGACGCGTCTCGACCAACCTCGACGCGGAACTGGCGAACCCCGCGAACCAAATCTACTTCGATGCGACGCTGACCGGCCAGCGCCCGATCGGCGTGCGCAAGGCGATCGCCGCGAAAAAACATATCTATTGCGAGAAACCAACCGCGACGACCTCGGCCGAGGCGCTCGCCCTCGCGAAAGAGGCTACTGCCGCGGGCCTCAAGAACGGAGTCGTCCAGGACAAACTCTGGCTGCCCGGGCTGGTGAAACTCCAATGGCTCATCGATACCGGCTTTTTTGGCCGCATCCTCTCGGTCCGGGGTGAATTTGGTTATTGGGTGTTCACGGGCGAACACGAGAAGCTCCAGCGTCCTTCCTGGAATTACCGCAAGGAGGACGATGGTGGCATCATCGTCGACATGCTCTGCCACTGGCAGTACGTCATCCAGAATCTCTTTGGCGACATCAAGAGCCTCACCTGCCTCGGGGCCACCCACATGCCGCAGCGCTGGGACGAGAACGGCAAACCGTACCGGTGCACCGCGGATGACTCGGCCTACGCGACGTTCGAACTCGTGAACGGCATCATTTGCCATTTCAATTCCTCGTGGGATGTCCGGGTGGATCGTGACGATCTCCTGACGCTGCAGGTGGACGGCACGCACGGCTCGGCGGTGGCCGGCTTGCGCGACTGCAAGACCCAGTCGTTGGCGGCGACACCCCGCTGCGTTTGGAATCCCGACATCGACAGTCCGATCAAATATCGCGAGGGCTGGACACGGGTGCCCGACCAGGGCTTCTACGACAACGCCTTCAAGATCGAATGGGAGCTTTTCCTGAAACACGTCGTGACTGGTTCGCCGTTTCGCTGGACCCTGCTCGAGGGCGCCAAAGGGGTGCAACTGGCCGAGCTCGGGATGAAATCATGGGCCGAACGCCGGTGGATTGAGGTGCCGGCGCTGGCGTGAATGTCGAAGGGAATTCGCCCCATCCTCTATGAACAAAGTCGCGCTCATCACCGGTGGTTCCCGTGGCATCGGTTTCGGCATCGCCGAACGGCTTGCGGTAGAGCAATGGAACCTCGTGATCAATGGGGTCCGGGAGGAGTCCGCCGCGGCTGAACCGCTGGCGATATTGCGCGGCCATGGCGTGAAAGTCGGCTATGCCCGCGGGGATGTTGGTTCCGCCGCGGGGCGAGCGGCGATCGTTGAAGCAGCACGTGCCTTCACCGGAGGCGAATCGATCAACCTGCTCGTGAACAACGCCGGCGTGGCACCGAAGCTGCGGGCCGATTTGCTTGAAACATCCGAGGAATCCTACGACCACGTCGTCGATACCAACCTGAAGGGAGTGTTTTTCCTGACCCAGGCTTTCGCCCGCGACATGGTGGCGGCGAAGAAAGCCGATGCCGCCTTTCCGGCCTGCATCGTCAACATCACCTCGATTTCGGCCACCGTGGTGTCGATCAACCGCGGTGAATATTGCATCGCGAAGGCGGGCCTCAGCATGATGTCACAGCTCTTCGCCGCCCGGCTCGGCGCCGAAGGGATCCCGGTTTACGAAGTCCGCCCGGGCGTCATCAAGACCGACATGACCGCCGGCGTAACGGCAAAGTACGACAAGCTGATCGCCGGTGGCTTGAACATCCAGCCGCGCTGGGGCTATCCCGAGGATGTAGGCAAGGCGGTGGCGGCCCTGGCTCGCGGCGATTTCCCCTATTCCACCGGCCAGGTCATCATGGTCGACGGTGGCTTGATCGTGCCGCGGCTGTAACGTTCACCGCTTGTGACTCCGCCGCACCAATCCAAGGATCCGCTGCACGGCATCACCTTGGAGCATTTGCTCACCGAGCTGGTCGAACACTATGGCTGGAAAAAGCTGGCCGCGTGGGTTCCGATTCGGTGCTTCATGTTCGACCCGACGATCAATTCCAGCCTCAAATTCCTCCGCCAGACCCCCTGGGCGCGCACCAAGGTAGAGGAGTTGTACGTGAATTGGAAATCGCACGCCGGGAACTGACCTCTGATTTCCCGCGCGACTGTGCTTATGGGCGCCGCGCAAACTGCCGCCGTGCCTAAGGCGCGTGGAACCGTCCAAAACCGGGCCACCATTTTGCCTTGGTGTTCCCGGGAGTTGCGGAAACACACCTTCCTGCCTTGGGCCGGGTCCATGCGCTTGTTTCCCACGGGAACCTGGGCGGAATCTTGAGAGTCCAACCGGGGACACCACAAAATCCGTCCTGCACTGGGCCGCATCGGCTTGAAGCGAGCGATGCGGGCGTCGGTATTGGCGAACGACCGTCATCCTGCGCGTTGCGATTTACCACGGATCCTCCCTTTGCGGGCGAACCGGTCCGTCCCGCGGGCGGTCAAACCATGAAGTCGTGGCCGCCCGCATGGCACTTCTGCCCACCGGACCGGGCGGCTTCACCCCAACCAAAGGAATAACATGACAACGTTCACCAAACTCGTCGCCGCGGCCTTGGTCTTCTACGCGCCGGGCCTGCTCCTGGCCAACGCCGATATGGATCGGAAGATCGAGGCCACCGCCAAGGCCTCGTACAACTATCGCACCGTGCTTGAGAACCATGTGGACGTCAGGGCCGATGATGGCGTCGTCACCCTTACGGGCAGCGTGCCGGACGCCGACCAGAAGCGGCTGGCCGAGGACACCGTGCGCGATCTGCCCGGCGTCACGTCAGTCGACAACCGGATCCAAATCGCTTCCGCCGCACCCGAGCGTTCCGACGCCTGGATTGCCACCAAGGTGAAGACCCAGCTGCTCCTCAAGGGCAACGTCAGCGCCGTCAACACCAAGGTGGACGTCAAGGATGGCGTGGTAACCCTGACCGGCAATGCCGATTCAATGGCCCAGAAGGAACTCACCACCGCCTATGTAAAGGACGTCGAGGGCGTGAAAGACGTCAAGAATCAGCTGACGATCGCCGCGGACCCGGATGCAAATCGCACGTTTTCGGATCGGGTCGATGACGCGTCGATCACCGCCCAGGTGAAGTACGCGCTCCTCACCCACAAGTCCACGAGCGCGCTCAAAACCAGCGTCACCACCAAAGATGGCACCGTCGTCATAGAGGGCGAAGCCGGGTCGGACGCCGAGCGGGACTTGGTCACCCACATCGCCAAGGGAGTCCATGGCGTGAAGGAAGTGACCAACAACATGCACATGAAGGACTGAGGATCATCCTTCAGTCCCAACGGCGGTGCCCGCGCACCGCCGTTCTTTTTGGCGGTCGAACCGGCCGCGCCATCTCACAAAAGCGTGTCCCGAATGACGGTGTCCTCGATCTTCGGGCGTTCCTTGAGTTCGTTTCTGATGGCACGCAGCTTGCGCTTCTCGCGCTTGACCGCCGCCGGTTTCACGAGCGGTTCGCGCGTCCGGCGGGCACGACCGTGGGGAGTGGTGGGTTTCGCAGTGGGCATGTTGGGATAGTACTCCGGGCATCCCGCCGGTTCCTCGACCCTTACCGTCCCGAGGCGCCCAGCCGGATTTGACGCGCCGGAGCCTTGCCCGGATTACGCAAATCGCGTAGGCTTGGGGCTCCAATGAGCTCACATGCTTCTCCACGCAGCACCGGCGGTCAGGGCCGCCTTTTTGACAGTATCGTCGACACGATCGGCAACACGCCGTGCATTCGCATCAACCATCTCGCGCCGAAAAACGTCACCGTTTACGTGAAGGCCGAGTTCTTCAATCCGGCGGCGTCGGTCAAGGACCGCCTGGCCATCAGCATCATCGAAGAGGCGGAGCGCGGCGGGGCGCTCAAGCCCGGCCAGACCATCGTCGAGGCCACGAGCGGCAACACCGGCATCGGCCTGGCGATGGTCTGCGCGGCAAAAGGCTACCCGCTCGTGGTCACGATGGCTGACAGCTTTTCCATCGAGCGCCGGAAGCTCATGCGTTTTCTCGGCGCCAAGGTCATCCTCACCCCGCGTGCGGCCAAGGGCTACGGCATGTACGCGAAGGCCAAGGAGCTCGCCGAGAAGAACGGGTGGTTTCTGGCGCGCCAGTTCGAGACGCCGGCCAACGCGAAGATCCATGAGAATACGACCGCGCGAGAAATCCTGGCCGATTTCAAAGGACAGAAACTCGACTACTTCGTCACGGGTTACGGCACCGGCGGCACGTTCACCGGCGTGGCCCGGGTGCTGCGCAAGGAGCTGCCGAAGACAAAAATTGTGCTCTGCGAGCCGACCACCGCGGCGCTCGTTGGCAGCGGAGTGGCGCAGCCGCGCAGCTCAGACCATGGGCCATCGGGCAGCCACACGGCGTGGACACCGCACCCGATCCAAGGCTGGACGCCTGATTTCATTCCATTCGTGATGCAGGAGGCGCTTGACAAGAAATATTACGATCAGCTCGTGGCCATCGCCGGCCCCGCTGGCATCGAGTGGTCGCGCCAGCTCGCCCGAAAGGAAGGAATCTTCACCGGCATATCCGGCGGTTCGACGTTTGGCGCCGCCATGCAAGTTGCCGAAAAGGCGTCGGCGGGTTCGGTGATCCTGGCCATGTTGCCGGACACGGGTGAACGCTACCTTTCCACCCCGTTGTTCGAAGGCATACCCGAAGCCATGACATCCGACGAAGAGGCCCTCTCGAAATCAACTCCCGGCTACCAGATGCCACCGCCAGCCTGACGTGGGCTGGACGTGTCCTGTCAGACCCGGCACAGCAAAGCCCGCCCCGGTCCAGCCCCCGTTCCCCTTGCCGTGGTCGTGCCCCGGCGTGATCCGGGCGGTTCGCTCGTCGGAGGAGCCTGCCGCCGGCCGGCGCGGACTTGCTTGAATGGCAGCGACCACCTAGCTTCCCCCGGCCCCTATGCCGTCGGTCGAATCCAAGCTCCGCAATCTACTCGCGCTCGCCCAGGCCGTCCTGGACGAAATACCACTCGGCTTGCTGGTGCTGTCGTCGCGCGGCAACCCGCTTTGGTTCAACCGCGAGGCCGAGCTCGTCTGCGCGGTCTGGAACGATACCCAGTTGCGTCGCGACGCTCTGCCGCTGAAGCGCTCTGATTTCCAGGTTCCCGCGCGGCTCAAGGCCGAATGCCTGGCCTTGGTGGCGGAGGACGCCAACGGCCTCCACGCGGAACCCCGCATTGTCAGCGAACCGGAACGAGGTCTGCATGCGGTGCTGCGCCTTCAGCCCCGCGCCGACCGTCGCGGCCCGCCCGCCTGTTTCCTCCAACTCGATTACCGCCGCCCGCGCGGCGATCGCGACCGGCCTCTCTCCCCTTCCGCATTGAGCCTGATGAACCGGCTGACTTTCCGGGAACGCGAAGTCGCCCTGCGCGTGCGCGACGGGCTGACCACCCTGGACATATCGCGCGAATTGCGGCGCAGTCCCCTCACGATCAAGACGCAGATGGCCGGCATTCTGCGCAAGCTTGGCGTCGATAATCGCTCGCGCGTCGCCGCGCTGTTGAACCGTTAGATCGTCCCCTGGAAGCAGCCCAAGCGGGCTACGGCGCAGCTGAAAGGTCGTAGATGAAAATGCCGTGGCCCACGCCTGCGGCCTCGCCCGTCCGGCCCATCTGGAATGCAATGTAGCGACCGTCGTCGCTCACCACCGGATTCGACGCCTTGTAGCCGGGGAAATCACTGAAGTATGTCAGGCGCTTGTATTCACCGCTGCCGTCGAGCTTGAGCCTCCAGAGGTCGATGTGCCCCGTGCCGAGATGGTTTTGCCGATCGCATTCGACCAACGTGTACTGCCCATCCGGATAGATGCCCTCCGGTTCATCATAAGTATCGGCCGAGTCGGTGTACTTCGTGACCTTTCCCGTCCGCAGATCAATCCCGCACACATCGGACTTGCGCCCGCCTTCCGTATAGGCGCTGAAGGTGAGCTCGACTTCCTCCGGCGGGCGGAAATTTTGCGTCTCCATCGTACAACGGAATGGCAGTTTGCGGCCGTCGAGGACGAGTCGCCGCGCGGTGAGCTGCGGGCCGGAAGCGGCGTAAGATACGTCGGCCTCGAACATCGTCGAGGCAGAGAGGTTGCCGTCGCCTGGGCCCGGTGGCGTCCATTCCGTCCAAGCCAGATGGAGCCGATGGCGTGACACGGCCGGGCCTTCGTTGCAGCGGACCCCGAGGGGTTGCGGTGGTTTGGTGCCATCTTTGACCAGAATGGATAGATAACATTCGTTGCGTGCCTGGCTGGCTTTCTTCGGGTCAAACTCAACCGGACCCGACAGGAGAATGTCCCCGTTTGCCAGGTAAAGCGCACGCGTGTAGCCATGGTGGGGATAGAATGCCGTCAAATTCCGGATTTCTCCCGTGGCGACATTGATCTCCATGGCATCGCCGAAGGTTTTGGTGAGGAAAAGAATCTTCTTTCCGTTAGGCGACCAGTCTGGACGTTCGCCGAACGAAGTGAGCTGCCGGATGTGCGGCGGCAATTGATCGGCCGGACTTCCGGTCCCCGCGGCTTCGGCGACCGTGGCGAATGCCAGAATGGAGAGAGAAGCGAATAGTGCGAAGGATGACTTCTTCATGGGAGTTCGGGACGCAGTTCGACGATTAGACTGGGAACGGGATTGGCCCAGCTCGACCGAGCAATAACTATCGACTGAGGCCGGCGGCTTCTCGACCGCCGCCTCCCACGCCATGAACCCTTCGAACCCCATTGCCCTTAGCGGGCCCAAAACCGCCGTGATCACCGGCGCCGGCACGGGAATCGGCGCAGCCATCGCCCATCGGATTTCGCGGCTCGGCTGGAAAGTTGTTCTCGCGGGGCGCACTCAGTCGACTCTTGCCGAGGTGGCAGCTTCAATCGCGGCCGCCGGCGGACAGGCGGTCGCGGTACCTTGCGATGTCACCGTGTCCGCCGACGTCGCGCGCGTGATCGATGCAGCCGGGCCCCGGCTGGATGCATTGATTCACAGTGCGGGTGTGGGCCATTGCCTGACGATTGACGAACTCGATGAGGTTGAATGGCGCCAGACTCTGGATGTGGCGGTCACGGGCGCATTCCTGACTGCAAAATTAGCGTTGCCCAAACTCCGGGCATCGCAGGGCGGTGACGGGCACATCATCGAAGTTTGCTCGCTGGCGAGCGGCGGAACTTGGAATCGGGAAGTGGGCTATGGCACGGCAAAGGGCGCGCAGCTGAAGTTCGCCCTCCATCTTGCGTCCCAGATGAAGGACGATGCGGCGAAAGGCGGGCGAACCATCCATGTCCACGCCGTTTGCCCGGGAACGGTGGACACTCCGTTTTGGGACCGGGTGCCCAACCGGGCGATTGATCGCAACCTCGCGCTTCGCGCCGACGAGGTGGCTTGGCTGGTGAGCGAGATTATCCAACAGCCGAACGTTTCCATTGTCGAGCTGGTCAGCCGCAAGCCGCGCAAGGAAGTTGTCGTCAAACCGCATTCCCCTTTTGAGCGCTGGAACAACGTCATTGCCATAGCCCATGAAAGCCACCCGTGAAACCCGCCCTTCGATGCAATTCATCGCCCGCCTGTTTGCGCCATTCCTGATCATTGTTGCCAGTGTCGCGGGCCAGGTCGCCGCGACCAGCCATCGCTTCGAAGACAAAGTGCTGGCTTACGAAGCGACCGACCGCGCGTCTCCCCCGCCCCATGGCGCCATTTTGCTGGCCGGCGATTCGCAGTTCTACCGATGGAAAACGGTACACGAAGACCTGCCCGGCTATACGATCGTCAACCGCGGGATCGACTCGTTTCAGACGTCGGATCTCGTCTATTACGCCGAGCGGCTGGTCCTGCCGTATCAGCCACGGATGATCGTATTACATGTCGGTGGCAATGACCTGCACAATGGCAAGACGGCCGGGCAGATCCTGGCTGATTTCAAAGCCTTCGTGGCCAAAGTCCGTCGCAACCTGCCGGAGGTACCCATCGCCTTCAGCAGTATAACGCCCGGCCCGGGCCGTTGGGAAGAGGCCGCCCGTCGCAAAGAGGCGAATGAAACCATCAAGGCTTACGTTGCGACGCAGCCAGACCTCCGCTACATCGACCTTTGGGATGCCATGCTCAAGCCGGATGGAAATCCCCGTGACGACCTGTGGGTCGAAGACCGGGTTCATCCGAACCATGCCGGCTATCTCCTCCGCGTGAAGATCATGCAGCCCCTGCTTGGGCCGCCACACTAGCCGCGGCGGAGAGCACGCTGCCGGCTCCTATCTCGCCCAGGCAAGACCATCGGCTCCCGGCCCCACTTTGATGTGCTGGTCGAGGCGCCAGCCCGCGATATCGATGGCAACTACTTCACCACTGTGGTCGCACGACACATACGCCGTCGCACCCTTCGGTTCGACCAGCACCTCCTGCGGCGCCAGGGGAACCGCCACAGACTTCACCCATTTCATCGTACCAAGATCGACGAGTCCGACTTGGTTAAGCGAAGGCATGGCCACAATCAGGGATCGTCCATCTGGGGTTGCCGCCGTGCCATATGCCACAGCGGGCAAATCAATGGTGGCGCGAATGCGGTTATCGGCAGCGGCGAGCACGATCAATCTTGGAGCGGATTGATCCGCGGTGATGATCCAGCGATCATCGGCCGAGACGGCGATTCTTTGGATTGTCGGCGCCACCTTGACGGTCGCAACCAGGTTTCGTTTGTCCAAGTCCAGGATCGAAACAGTACCCGAACCAACATTGGCCGTGTAAGCGCGATGGCCGTCATGCGAAATCGCAAGCATGTGGGATTCGGGCTGACCCGTGGGAATCGTCCCAATGATCTTCAGGGTTTGCGGGTCGATGATGGTGACCGTTTCATCAAGTTCCGTCGTGACATAGAGCGGGCGGTCGCGCGGCCCGAAGACCGCGCAGTGAGGCCTCGTCCCGTGCCCCAGGTCGATGGTTCCGCTAATCGTCCGTCGTTCGAGATCCAGGACTCGAATCAAGCTGCCGTCGGTACCCGGTTGTCCGACACCCGAATTGCCATAAATTGGGACAAAGGCGCGCTTCCCGTCCGCGGTCGCGACCAGCTCATGGCCAGTGACCGCGTCTTCGCCAATAGTACCGGTTTCTTGCCCCGTCAGGGGATCGACCATGGAGATCGAATGGTTCGCCTTGTTGGCCACCAGCAATAACCCTGATCCGGCCGCCGCCGCGGAGACCGACGCGCCCAGACCAGCAGTGAGAACGAATGTAACCAGGACAACGTTTAGCTTCGAACGCAGGGTGTGCATGGGCGAATTTGGTTGAGGCGAACAGAAGCTCGCGAGCGCGTCCGGAAGGTAAGCGTAGTCCCGGGTGCCACCTTGACGGCATCGTAACTGCGAGAGCTACGATGGAGGATGGTTTCGTAGCTACGAGAGCTACGGCTGGGCGAACGGTCCCCAATGGGCCGGCAACAGCGGGGTAAGATCGTCCCTATTCGTCATGCGCGGGAGCCGGGCGAGCACGTCTTTGAGATAGGCGTGGGGATCGTGACCGTGGCGCTGGGCGGAGACGACCAGCGAGTAAATGACCGCGGCGCGATCGCCGGCGTCGGGATGGCCCACGAAGAGCCAGTTCTTGGCGCCGAGCTTGCTCGGACGGATGGCGTTCTCGACGGCATTGGTGTCGAGCCTGGTCTGGCTGTGCCGGAGATGGGCCGTGAGCGGCGTCCACTGGCCGAGCAGATAGGCACAGGCCTGGCCGAGGCCGGAGCGAGGCAGCACGCGCTGCTGCAACGCGGTGACCAGCCTGCGCAACCTGGCCAGCGGCCGGGCAAAGTGCTCCTGCCGGAGTGCCGCCCGGCGCTCGCCGACCTGCTGGTCATCCCACTGCGCTTCGAGCGCGTAGAGTTCGCTGATCAGGCGCAGGACCCGCTCGGCCGTCCGCGGTCGCTCCGCCGCGGCCTCGACGAAGCGCCGCCGGGCGTGAGCCCAGCAACCGACCCATTCGACCTGGGGGCGCGTCCGGGCATACGCAGCGTAGGCCTCGTAGGCATCCGCGTGCAAAATACCCTGATAATCGCCCAGCAGCCGCTCCGCCTCCTCATGGCGGCGGGACAAGCGCCACTCGAAGACGACATCACCCCCTGGGTGCGACAACGCCCACAGCCACCCCGTCGTGGTTTTGCCGTCCCGCAGATCGGGATCGTTGCAGCGGATCGGCGTCTCGTCGGCCTGCACGTAGCCGGTGGCCAGCAGGTCCTGTTTCATCCGTTTGACCAGCGGCTCCAGGAGCGCGGTGGCTGCCCCGACCCAATCGCTCAGGTTCTGGCGGGAGATCGGCGCGCCCCACCGAGCCAGCATCTTCTCCTGGCGGTGAAGCGGCAAGTGGTCGCAAAACTTCGCCGTCAGCGCCCAGGCAATCAAGCCCGCCGAGGCGAAGCCGCCACTCACGACTCGTGCCGGGGCCGGCGCCAGCAATGGCGCCCGGTTGCGATCCAGGCAGTGCCGATACTTCGGGCGGATGATCTCACGCTTGAAGAGCTGCGGCGGCACCACATCAACCTCGAAGGTGCGCTCCTCGCCGATCTTCTCGTAGAGCGTGGGATCCTGCTGCACCGCCTCCGGCTCGATCACCACCGTCTCCTTCACCGGCAGGTGCGCGAAGGACTCGGCCGGCAGCGTGCGCTTGGGCGCCGGGCCCGCCGGCCGTTCGTAGGTGATCGTCTCGCTCGGACGCTCGGCCGCGGCTGACAAGCGCTCCAGTTCCTCAAGCTTCAGGAGCAGTTGCGTGCGATCGAGCTTCTCGCTCTTGCCCGGCCCGAAGAGCTGCTGCTTCAGCCACGCGATCTGCGTCCGCAAAACCGCGATCTCCTCGCGCAGCAACCCGTTCTCCTTTTGCAGAACCTGCACGGGCTCGAGGGTGGCGACGCTCATGGGTGCGCGCTGGGAACCGCCCCGCGCGCAAAAGTTCCTCACGCGGCTGATTATTTTTCAGCGCTCATACCACGGCTTGAGCGCCGCACCCTTCAGCTCCACGCCGCCGATGATCAGCGCCAGCGCCTCCGGGGCCAGCGCGAGTTTGCGCTTCTTCTCGCTGGGCGCCGGCCACGAGAAGCGACCCTGCTCCAGTCGCTTCGCCAGCACCCACACGCCGGTGCCGTCCCAATACAAGAGCTTCAAGCGCGTGCGCTCCTTGTTGGTGAAGCAGAACACCGCTCCTTGCTTCGGATCTTCGCCCAGCTGTGTTTGCGCGGCCTGCCACAACCCGTCGTATTGCTTGCGCATGTCCACCGGCTCGACCGCCACGTAGATCCGGATGCCGCCAGGGAAGGCCAGCATCGCTTTAGGATCTCAACGCCCGCACCAGGGCGGCCAGTTCCTCCGCGCTGCCGCCGCGCAACACCGTGCCATCGGGCAGGCGCACCTCCAAACCGGCGACCGGTGCCGGCACGCCCGGCAGGCTCACCTCCGAGAAGCGCACGGTCGGCGCTCTCTCGCCCCGCCGCCCCTTCCGACCAGCCGGCGCCGGCGGCAGCACGCCGTTGCGGCGCTCCGCCTGCGCCCAGGTGCAGAAGGTCGAATACCGGATCCCTTCCCGCTTCGCGAACGCCATCTGCGTCAACCCGCTCTCCCGATACGCGCCCAGCAGTTCCTCCCGTCGCTCCCGTGGCGTCCTCCGCCGCCCCAGCACGTCGTGTTTCTCCCCAGTCTCGATCAGCTCCGCGGCCGTCGCCTCCGTCGTAGTGGTCACCATTACGACACCCTACCATGTCGTAGCTCTCGTAACTACGAGGCACCCGGGACTACGCTTACTCCGGAAGTCAATCACCCGGAGAAGCAATGACGCGAAATGGCACGCGTCGCCCAGTGGTGCCTGCAACGGGATGGACAACGGCCACGTACTCGGTCCACCGTATATATCCGTTTCTTGCCTCGCTGCGCCACTTGTATAGTTCGCACCTCGATTAAGCCGCGAGCGATATTGCCTCCGGAAATAAAGAGGCCCGGTCCTTCTTTCGAAGAACCGGGCCATAAACCTGGCAACGACCTACTCTCGCGGGACCTATCGTCCTACTACCATTGGCTACGCGGGGCTTAACGGCCGTGTTCGGGATGGGAACGGGTGGAACCCCCGGTATATGGTCACCAGGAAGGGAAACTCCGGCATAGCCGGAGTAAGGGAAAAGTTCAGATGAGAAATGGAGGAAAAGGAGGTGAAATAAACGCCTAGAAACCGGAAGTCTGCATAAACCCGCAAGGTCATTAGTAACAGTAAGCTGAACGTATTACTACGCTTGCACTTCTGTCCTATCAACCGGGTGGTCTACCCGGACCTTGCACCGTCTTGCGACGAATTGAGACCTTATCTTGGGAGGAGCTTGGCGCTTAGATGCTTTCAGCGCTTATCTCTTCCGCACATAGCTACCCGGCGCTGCCACTGACGTGACAACCGGAACACCAGAGGTGCGTCATTCTCGGTCCTCTCGTACTAGAGAATGAACC
>DASZRV010000041.1:0-3089 GCA_035549095.1 Lacunisphaera sp.
TCCGTCCCACGGTCGTTGTCGCCCCGAGTTTGAAATGTAATCCCGATCGGGCGATAGCGGTATGCATAATAATGGATTCATCCCCGCTTGACGGCGGCGTGCTGACGCAGCCCGCCCCTCTTGCGGCGGTGCAACAAAAAACGGGAGGGGCGAGGCGCGCGCCGGTGCGCGATGCCGGTCTCGACCTGCGCGAGGCGTTCCCGGACGCCTCAGACAGGCGCGCTACGCCGGCCTGCGCACGGTCGAACACGAGGGCCGCCGCGTGTCCTACGCGACCGATGCCGAGATGGCGGCGGCGCTCGCCGATCTGGACCGGCGGATCGGCGCAGCGTCCGCGCCGCGCGTCAGCCAGGTTCGCATCAGCTCATCGAAAGGAACGTGACCCATGAAGAACTACATTCAGGAAGGCCGCATGATTACCGTTGCCGCGCCGGCGGGCGGAGTGACTTCGGGCGATGGCGTCGTGATGGGTGCCCTGTTCGGGGTTGCTAGCAAGACGGCCGCCGCTGGCGAGACGGTCAGTCTCGCCACCGACGCAATCGCGTGGGACAACACCGCCAAGCAGGTCAATGTCCCCGGCACCGGCCGCTATCCCATCGGCACCGCGATCGAGGCGGCCGGCAACGGCGCGACCACCGTGCGCGCGCGGCTCGATGGTGTGAGCACCGCGGCGGCGTGATGATGTGCAGCGGCCTACCAAAAAGGGGGCGGGTCTTTATGTCGAGGCGAAAACTGGCGAAGCAGCTCATCTATTTTAACCGCCTCAGGGAAAACGGCAGATTGCCAGATCACTTCGTACACTGAGTTGATTCGCGTGTCACTCGTTGGCGCTCTCAACACAGCTCCGTATTTGGTGCATTTCTCTTGAGGCTGAGGCAGCATTTGGTCCCATTTTGGGCAAAGCTCGCCTACTGACAAGTGCGGGCGGTTGGCCTCGGTGAACCAATACTCTCCATTCGCAAACGCCATCCAATCATTGTTTGCTGGTCGAATCCGTAACCCGTAAGGCGAAAACGGAAGAGATGACCTCAGGAGGTCCCGCTCCCATCGCCTAAGGATTCTGTAGATCGGTTGCGTGACATCGTTGGGCAGCAGTCTCTTGGCCAATGCAACTGAAGGCGCCTCACGCTGATCTGTTTGCCATTCGTGCTCCCAAGATCGGAACACGATGCGGCCGATCTCAACGAAGGGCGCCGGCAAGTCGTTACCCATGCCCCATCTCTTTGTGATTCCCGATGGCGACCGCACGCCACGCTGCCGCCCCCAGATCGGGCGGCTGCAGGTGAACGCGGTGCCCATCGCGCAACCGAAGGGACCACGTCGGCGGCTCCCAATTCTTGAGCTTCTCGAAACGGGGCGGCGATGGGAGTACGATTTTGATCTGTTCCTTTTTTCGGCTCCAATCGCGGCGAACTGCAGGTTCTTGGCGACGAAGCTGCTTTTTAAAGCTCTGGCTTTCAACGATCTCCGTGATTCTCTGGATGAGACGAACTGACCCCGGGGCAATGCCAACGTCCGCCAGATCGTCGAGCACGTAAACGGGACACTCGGCAAGCGCGTTGCCATCTCCGAGGGGCAACAGCCGCAACAGATTCATCTCGCGGCTGCCCAAGTCCAGGCTATACTCGATCGCCCACAGCGCCAGATAGCTACGTAGGGTCTCTGCTACAGCCTCCGCAAAAGCGGTGTCGCCGGTGAAATCGAGGCCTTCCCGATAACCCGCCGGCTGGCTCTCTACGAAACTCTCTATCGTTTGGACAACCTGGCGTGGCGCGGCCCGTCCTAACTGCCTCAGCATGTGAGCATTTGCTGCCGTCTCTTCGATCTCAAGGTAGGCTTCAGACATCGTGACCGCCGGGAGTGGGGGCTCAGCCCTGAACCGCGCCATGAATTCTCTGCGGATCGGAGCCCTCAGCATCAGTTCGAACCAAGCGCAGGCATGGTCCACCGCAAAATGCATCTGCTCATGGTGGAGCAAAATTGACCAAGCAAGACGAAGCCGGCGATCTCGGTCCATCGGCAGCTTGCTAAGGTAAAGCTCGTCCGAGAGGGCGAGGCTGGATAGAGGGATATAGATGCCCCAGTTATCCTGGTTGTCATGGAACGATGCGTACCAAGCGAGGGCCTCAATCCCGGTCCGGCCGGAAGAAAGCACCTCGCCCTCGACGGTGCGACGCGCGCGCTCTTTCTTTTCGTCCCATAAGCGCTGATCGGCGATCTCCCATCGACCGGAATCGAATATCGGATCGCCGGTAACACGTTCGGATGCAGGTGCCTCTGTTGATCCACGCTGGGGCCGACGCCAAGGCTCGCCAGCATCCTGGCCCAGCGCGTTGCGAATCCCCGACAATTCTGAAATCACGCCATCGATCGAACTCATCTCGATCAAGTCTGCAATAATTTTTCTAATTCTCTAATCTTGCCTTCCAACAACGCGATTTCCTTGCCTGTCGTGTCGGTCCAGGAATGACCATCGGTTGACTCCCCGGATTTCCGGCGCCCTGATTTGTAGTCCGCAAGAAGTTTGCGATACGTTTCTAGCTCTCGTTTACAGTACACAACCGCGGGATGGTCGCCACTCATAATCGCTCCTGCAATTCTCGTCAGTTTATCATCGTCACGTACGCATCGATCACTGTCTTCTCTCGAATCAGTGCGAGCCCATGCACGGCGCGATCTTAGCCTCGCTGAACCTTCCCGCTTTCGCGCAGGCCTCTCGCGTTAGTAGCCGGCCTGATACGCGACAGATCAGGAAGAACAATAGCGGAATTCGGCGCCGCTTCCATGTCGCATCCGTGTCGCACGGAATCGCCGGCAATCCTCGTAAGCCTTTGACATGTTTCGGGTTCGCCTTGCGTTCCTTTGCAACACGGACCGGAAAAGCGAAACGCCGCCAAGTCTTTGACCTGGCGGCGTTAACTTGGTTGCGGGGGCTGGATTTGAACCAGCGACCTTCAGGTTATGAGCCTGACGAGCTACCGGGCTGCTCCACCCCGCGTCAAAGTCGCGAATTCTCTGAAAGAGAAGCGCGGGATTTCGGCCCCGCGCGCGACCGTTATGTAACAACGGAATTCGCCCTTGTGAAGGCT
>DASZRV010000042.1:0-1791 GCA_035549095.1 Lacunisphaera sp.
ACTGCCAAGCACACAAGAGGAGCACCCCCATGTCACAGCAAGCTGCGACGATCACGAGTTTACCAATGGCTTTTGAAGTCGTGAAGGCGATGCAGGCGGAAGGCCTGGATTGGGACGAGGGCTATCGGCCGGTCGGCCGGCAGGCGCTGGAGGCGATCATCGAGGCGACCGCCCGCGCGCATCCGGCCAGGCTCGTCGCCGCAGAGTTCAACCGGGATGTGAACGCGGTTTGCCCGAACTGTGCCCCCTGGGGCAGATTCAAACCCGCCGAGCCATCGCGCACGCTCCGGATCCTCGGCTACGTGTGAGCCGCGCGATTGAATTTCTCGGCACAAAAGGGTATATTGTCCGAACCGTCAGCCGCGTCACTGCGGATGCCCTCCGGGTCTTGCGGACCCCGACAGGGCCTTTACGAAAGCCAGAATCACCACCCCCCTCCCGGATGGGATCAAAGCCTGCATTGTCAGGGCCTTGAGCGGCTTTGACCGGGGTTGCGAAGGGCCGGGTCCGTAAAGGTGGATGATCCCGCAGCCCGCCGCGGTCATGCGCGCCGGCCCTTGTCGAACCCCCCTCGTCTGCCGGACTTTCACCTGGAGATCGCTCTCGCATGTCGCAAAGCCGCATCATCCTCATCACCGGCTCGACCGACGGTCTCGGCCGGCGCGTTGCCGAGAAGCTGGCCGGCCCGGATGTCGATCTCCTGCTGCACGGCCGGAATGCCGCGCGCGGCAAGGCGGTGGTCGGCGCCGTCGAGAAGGCCGGCGGCTCGGCGAAATTCTATCAGGCCGACTTTGCCTCCCTGGCCGGCGTGCGGAGCCTGGCGGAGGCCGTGCGCGCGGAGCACGATCAGCTTGACGTGCTGGTCAACAATGCCGGCATCGCCTTGCCGGGGAGCAAACGGCAGAAGAGCCCCGATGGGTTCGAGCTGACCTTCGCCGTGAACTACCTGGCCACGTTCCTGCTGACGCATCTGCTGCGGCCGCTGCTCGGCGCGAAGCGGCCGTCCAAGGTGGTGAACGTCGCCTCGGCGGGCCAGCGGCCGATCGACTTCGACGACGTGATGCTCGAGCGCGGCTATGACGGCCATCGCGCCTACGCGCAGAGCAAGCTCGCGCAGATCCTGTTCACCTTCGACCTCGCCGAGGAGCTGAAGGGAACGGGCGTCACGGCGAACTGCCTGCACCCGGCGACCTATATGGACACCACCATGGTGCGCAATGGCGGGATCCGGCCGCTGAACCCGGTCGATACCGGCGCCGACGCGGTGCTTGCGCTCGTGAACGACGACCGGAACATCTCGGGCCGGTATTTCGACGTGCAGCGCGAGACCAGGGCAAACGCCCAGGCCTACGACCGCGACGCCCGCCGTCGCCTCAAGGCGCTCAGCCTCGAGCTGACGGGCCTCGACGCCTGACCGGGTTCCGTCTCATGCGACTGCAGTTTCTGGAGCGTCGGAGAGACCGATCGCGTGACGGCTGACGCTGCAAGCCCGGCTCCAGGGCGCCTCTCCCCAAGCCGGGGCGAGCAAAGACATTCCGGGCGACGCGGCCCGGTCCGCGCCGCTACATCGCCCGGACGCTCTTCAGGAAGTCGTCCACCTGCGCCTCCAGCCGGCCGGCCTGGCTCGACAGCGCCTGCGCCACGTTGAGGACGGTCGAGGAGGATTGCCCCGTGTCCTGCGCCGCCTGGGTGACGCCGTTGATGTTGACCGAGACCTCCTTGGTCGCCGCCGACTGCTCCTCGACCGCGCTGGAGATCGAGGTCGAGATCTCGCTCACCTGGGAGATGATC
>DASZRV010000043.1:0-12099 GCA_035549095.1 Lacunisphaera sp.
TTTTTCGTGTCATCTCGTGCCTTTTCGTGGCCAAAAACTCCGGGGTTTTATCTGAAATCAAAAATAGGCTTGCCGTATTATCCGTACTAGTTCACATAGTACGGTCATGCTCCCGTTCTCGATCGAACTGAAATCCGGCCTGCCGGTGGCGGAGCAGATCCTGTTCGCGGTGAAGAAGGCGGTGGTGGCGGGGCAGCTGCGGCCGGGCGACAAGTTTCCGTCGGTGCGCGTGCTCAGCCAGGAGCTGCGGGTCAATCCCAACACGGCGCACAAGGTGATCGCGGCGCTCGTCGCGGAGGGCGTCCTCGTGACGACCCCCGCCGTGGGCAGCATCGTGGCCGAGCGCGAGGCCGGCGGCCGCCGCGAGCGCGCGGAACTGCTCGGCGCGGACCTGGAGCGGCTCGTCGTCGAGGCGAAGAAGCTCGGGCTGACCGTCGAGGAGGTGCAGGCGGGCTTGGCGACGCACTGGAAGAAACTCGGAGGCAAATGATGAAAACGGAATTTAAACACAGAGGACACGGAGAACGCCGAGGGCTGGGGAGTTCCGATACCGCTCCGCGCTCTCTGCGTCCTCTGCGTTAAAAATCCGGAGAGTCTGAATTTATCCCATGAACGTCATTGAAATCGCCGGCCTGAAACGCCGCTACGGGCGCACCGATGCGGTGCACGACCTCACCCTGTCCGTGCCGGAGGGCGGCGTCTTCGCCCTGCTCGGGCCCAACGGCGCGGGCAAGAGCACGACGCTGAAGGTGCTGCTCAACCTCCTGGCGCCGACGGCGGGCTCGGCGCACGTCCTGGGCGTGGATTCGCGCCGGCTGTCGCCGGCCGAGCGCCGGCAGATCGGCTACCTTTCGGAGGGGCAGCGCCTGCCGGACTGGATGACCGTCCGCGCCTTCCTCGACTACTGCCGGGGATTTTATCCGGCGTGGGACGCCGCGCTGGAGAAAAAGCTGACGGCGGATTTCGAGCTGCCGCCGGAGCGGAAGCTCAAGCACCTCTCGCGCGGCATGCGCGTCAAGGCGATGCTGATCTCGGTGCTGTCGTTCCGGCCGCGCCTGCTGGTGCTCGACGAGCCCTTCAGCGGACTCGACCCGGTGGTGCGCGACGAGGTTTCCCAAGGGCTGCTCGAGACGGCGCGGCAGGGCGAGTGGAGCGTGCTGATGGCGTCGCACGACATCGAGGAGGTCGAGCGCCTCGCGGACCACATCGCCGTCATCGACCAGGGCCGGCTGCAGCTGGCGGAGAGCGTGGAGTCGCTGCTCGGGCGCTTCCGCCGCGTGGAAGTGACCCTCGGAAGCGGCGACATGCACCCCGAGGCCGCGCCGGCCGACGGCTGGCTGCAGCTCGAGCGCTCGGGCCAGCGGGTGCGGTTCGTGGACGCGCGTTTTTCGGAGGAGGGAAGCGGTCGCCTGTGCGCCGCCTGTTTTCCGGGCGCCACCGTTTCCGCTCAGACGATGCCGCTGCGCGACATCTACCTGGCGATCGCGCGCTCGGGCAAAACCGCACGGACCCAGGCCGACTGATGCACCTCGTCTGGCACATCTTCAAAAAGGACGCGCGGCTGATGCGCGTGCCGCTCGCGGCCTGGGCGGCCATGCAGCTGCTGACCCTGCTGGCCGCGGGATCGATTGCGCGGTCC
Organism: Lacunisphaera sp.; assembly: GCA_035549095.1. Classification (GTDB taxonomy): domain Bacteria; phylum Verrucomicrobiota; class Verrucomicrobiia; order Opitutales; family Opitutaceae; genus Lacunisphaera. The sequence goes on from DASZRV010000043.1 coordinate 1,640, forward strand.
TTCAGCGCGGAGGCGTCACCAGCATGGATGACCTGGATGGGCGGAGCGCACATGATGCTCGTGACGATCGGCTGGCTGAGCGCCTATTTTTTTGCCGCGATCCCGCTGCACGAGGACCCGGTGGACGGCGGCGACGCGCTCTGGCGGACGCTGCCAGTTGCTCGGTGGCAGCTATTCACGGCGAAGATCCTTGGTTTGGCTGTCTTCTTCGGCCTGCTGCCGATCCTGCTGCGGCTGCCGTGGTGGCTGGGTCACGGATTCGATGCGCGGGAGACGGGCCTTGCGGCGATCGAGACGGCGCAAACCTCGGCAGCGGTGGTCGCCCTGGCTTTGGCGCTGGCATCGGTCACCAGCACTGCGGAGCAGTTCTACCGCTGGACCTTGGGAGCCGTGGGAGTGGCGGTGGTGGCGGCCCTGTCGCTGCTGTTGACCCAAACCGGCAGGTTCGTCGCCACCGGCGACCTGCTGGATCGGTCCCTGTTGTGGCGCAGCCTTGCCACGGCGGCGGCGGTGCCGCTGACGCTGGCGGCGATCGGACAGTTTTTTGCCCCCAACCGACGGCGCACGGCGCTGCTGGTGGCGCTGTTCATCACGGCCGGGATCTTCTTCGGGATTTTTCCGGTCGCGCCTTATGATCCCCGGGTGAAAGCGGAGCTCAGCGCCGCGGCGGCCACGCTCAATTCCCTCACCGGGAATATGACCATTGCGAAAAAATCGGACGGATCGCAGGCCTTCATTACCCTCAAAGACGCCTCGATTGCCATGGGGAAGACCCCTTGGGGCGGCGTCTTCGTCGGCAGCGAGATCACCGCGCTGATCGAGGCGGCGGGATATTTCTCTCGGTCGCCCGGAGGGCCGGGCCCGGCAATGACCTACGGTTTTTATCGGGAACGTGGAAAGGAGATGACCGAAGTCGGCGAGGCGACGCTTCGGGCCAAAGGCGCCCTGTGGGAACCAGAGTATATTCTGAGCGTGCCGCTGACTGAAGGCGCCGAGGTGGTGAAAGGCAGCCGCCGGTTGCGCATCGGCCACCTCATCGTGGGTCGCGCCGATGGCGCGACGCCCCGTGAGGTCCGTGGACAGCTTGTCCTCGAGGAACGGCAACCGGCGTTTGCGGCGGACGAAAAATATCGGCCGAAGTTCCTGAGCGAATTCTACGTGCTGGTGACGCCCTCGGGCTGGAAGCGCATCATGTCGGATATCGGCGGAGATTTCGTTTCAGCGAACGTGAGGGCGGGCACCGACATTCTCCCGCTCAGCGAGGGCGATTTTGGGAAATTGCCGGATGGAAGCCCCGCTCCCGCCAGCTCGGTCCGAGTGGTGAAAGTCGGTCTGCGCCGCCTCGGATTTTTCGAGGAAAAGGTTCCGGTGACTGTGGGAGCGGCGAAACCCTGAGCGAAGAGCAAGGAAATCGATCTCATGAAACTGATCTGGCATGTCGTGAAAAAGGATTTACGTCGCGCACGTTGGCTGCTGCCGGCGTGGCTGGCGGTGATCGGACTGCAGGTCGCCCTTGGGGCTTGGGCGCGCACGGGCAGCGACTGGTTTTTCCAGGTCCGTGACGGGGTGAGGGTGGTAAACGGCATCCTGATCTGGCTGCAGCTGCTCACGGTGATGTTTTTCGCGGCGGAGATCGTGCAGGAGGATTCGCTGGTGGAACCGAATGCGCACTGGCTCGTCCTGCCGCTCTCGGGGCGGCGTTTGCTGGCGGCCAAGCTCGCCGGTCTCGCGATCATTGTGTGGCTGCTGCCCCTCGTCCTCCTGTGGCCATGGTGGCTCAGCAATCACTGGGGAACGCGCGACCTGGCGTTGGGTACCCTCATCCTGATCGGACTGCATACTCTGATCGCACTGCCGGCGCTGATGGTGGCGTCGCTGACCGACAGCTGGACGCGCTTTCTTACGTGGATGGCGATTTTCACTCTGGCGGTGGTGGTCGCAGGGATGTCGCTGGCGGCCTTCTATGAGGCGATCCCGTTCGAGGTTCGCCCTCCCGAGACTCTGCCCCTGAGCCGAGCGGCTGTCGGCATTGCGATCATCGTCGGACTGGGGGGCATCGTCCTGGCGAACCAATACCTGACCCGCAGGCGAAGGGGATCGTTGGCGGTTGTCGGTGTGGCGGCACTTGCGGCCATGCTGGCGCTGGCGGTGTGGCCGAGTGATTTCATGGCAGCGGCGCTGGCAGCGGTCACCCCGGCGCTGCCGCCGTCGAGACCGCTCCGGCTCGATTTCTCGCTTTCAGGCGGGACGAAGCCTCCGACGGGAAAAGGCACCTTCCTCCAGCCGGTCGGCCTGGACGTAGCGGGCTCTATCGGCGGGCTGGAACCCGGGGAGGCGATCTATGGCCAGCTTCTGAACTACGAATGGAAATGGGGAAACGCGATCGAACGCCGATCCGCACCCAAGCAGGGAGTCTTGGTTGCCTTTTTCAGCGGCCGCCCGGAAACGAACGTGCCCGGGCCCGCCCGGTCACCGGACCTGTTTCCCCGGCGCGACACCCTTTATTCCCTGGGCATGCCGCCGGTCCCGTCCTACGTGGTCAGCCGGTTGCTGCGGGAACCTGCAGAATTCAGAGCCACGGCGGAGATGGCGGTGATCCATCCGGAGATATTGGCCGAGGTCGCTCCACGGGCCGGCGTGCGCTTCGGGCGGGGCGCGGAGCGATATGCCATCGTGGCAGTCATGCCCGCCGAGACGGACCTGAATCTCGTGATGGTCCATACCCTGCCGATCTCCGACACGATAGACCTCCAGCGTTTCCCCTTTGTCAGCTATCGCTCCTTCGTCTTTTTCAACCGCTCGGACCGCGAGATCATCAAGACGCTGGGTCGGACGAGCACCATCGGGAAGACGAGCAACGACGATTTCGGCTCCTTTGCCGGCGTGCAGGTGACGCGGATCACCTACCGGGCTTATTCGCCGAAGGAATATTTCCCCGACAGGCCGAGGAACGAAAGGTACGGCCCGGTCGATCCCTTGTGGTTCAACGACGTTGCCCTGATCTGGACCGAGAACCGGGCGGTGGCGCGATTTGAGACGGAAATCGTCGAGCCGCATTTCGTGACGCGCGAGGAGACGCCAGCCCGGACGCCGTCGGGGCGGAAGAATTGAGGCGGCGGTTGTAGGCCAGGTCGGTGACCTGGCTCCACCTCGGCGAGGTGGCCTGCAACAATGCGGACTCGAACCGGGCGTCCGCAAGGGACGCCCCTACAAGATGCGCAGGACGACCCTGCCACTTGTTCCTTGTCCCTTGTCCCTTACCGATTCGGCGCATCGCGCCGAATCGGTCACGGCATTTCGTACAGCTCGATGAGCGCGACGCCGGTGCCGCGGTTCACGCCGCTGACCTGGGCGGTGTAGGCGCCGGGGGCGAGGGTGATGAGGAGGGCGGCGTCCTTGCTGGTGGGATCGGAGAGCGGGAAGGCGCCGACCTGGGAGAAGGCCGCGCTGAGCGCGGTGGCGCCGCCGTTGTCGCCCCAGTTGTCGTTGCTCTGGACGACGGTCGAGCCGGAGTAGACGTCGAGCCGCGGATCGGCGAGGGTGCCGGGCACGCCGAGGGCGGCGAGCGCGGGGCCGGTGGCGCGGATGAGCACCTGCTTGGGCGAGGTGCCGGAGATGATGAAGCCGGCGATGAGGATGTTGGCGTCGGTGCCGACCAGGGCGCGCGCGGAGATGTTGGCGAGCCGGACCGGGGCGCTGGTGCTCTCCGTGTCGTAGATCTCGGCGAGGGCGACGCCGGTGGTGCTGTTCACCCCGCTGACCTGCGCGGTGTAACTGGTGCCGGGTGCGGTCACCGGCAGCGTCACCAGCAGCGCGTCGTCCGCCGAGTTGGCGGGCAGCGCGAAGGCGCCGAGGCTGTTGAAGAGCGCGGCCAGGGAACTGCTGCCGCCCCAGCCGGTGTTGGAGTAGGGCAGCGGATTGCTGTTGGCGTCGAAGAGACTCAGGGTGGGCGTGTTCAAGACGCCGGCGACATTGTACGGGCTGGCGCCGAGGGTCGGTCCCACGCCGCGGAGCAGCACCTGCTTCGAGCCGGAGCCGGACATGATGAAGCCGACGATGAGCACGTTGCTGCCGGTGCCGACCTGGGCGCGCGCGGAGAGATTGATCAAACGGCTGGCGCTGTTCGTGCCGACGGTGACCACGGCGGCGGAACTCGTGACCGCGCCGCCGGAGCTGGTGACGACCACGGTGTAGGTGCCGGCGTCGGCGGTCGTCGCGCTCGCGACCGTGTAGCTGGCCCCGGTGGCGCCGGCGATGGCGGCGCCGTTCTTGTACCACTGGTAGGTGACCGCGCCCGGTCCGGTGGCGGTGACGGTGAGGGTGAACGAGGCCCCGGGCAGCGCGTTCAGGGACTGCGGTTGCGAGCTGATGGTCGTCAGGCTCGAGGCGGCGACGGCCAGGCCGGTGCGGCGCGCGTTCTGCTGGAAGGTCGGCCAGGCGGTCGCGGCCCCGTCGCTGCCCACGCTGAAGGCGTAGAGCTTGAAGTCGTCGCTCGTGAAATAGAGCCGGTTGCCCGCCACCACGGGCGACGAGAAGACCTGCTCATCCGTGGCGAAGACCCGCACGAGCGTGCCGCTCGCATTCACGGCGTACACGTAGTCGTCGAGGTCGCCGAAATAGATCGTGCCGTCCGCGGCGATCGCCGGCGAGGAGGCCTGGATCTGGTCGCCGGCGGTGTAGGACCATTTCTCGGCGCCGTTGCTGCCGAGGGCGTGGAGCTTGTGGTCGGATGCGCCGAAATAGACGGTGCCGTCGGCGCCGAGGGCGGGCGAAGAGGTGATGTTGCCGCCGCCGGGCACCGCCCAGCTCCATTTCAGGGAGCCGTCGGGATTGAGCGCGTAGAGCGTGCCGTTGGTGGTGTAGGTGCCGAAGTAGATCGTGCCGTCGGCGGCGATCGCGGCGGAGGTGAAGACGTCGCCGTTCGCGGTGAACTTCCATTTCTGCGAGCCGTCGGGATTGACGGCGTAGAGCGCGCCGCCCGCCGCGCCGACGTAGATCACGCCGCTGGTGGCGATCGTGGGCGAGGCAAAGGTGCCGCCGCCGGGGACCGCGAAGGTCCACTTCTGCGTGGCGCTGGTCGCGCCGCTGGTGAGAGCGTAGAGCGTGTTGTCGTCCCGGAAGTAGATGGTCCCGTCGGCGGCGATGGCCGCGCTGCTGGAGATGCCGGTGCCGGCGGCGAACCGCCACTTGCGTGTGCCATTGCCGGGGTTGAGCGCGTAGAGGAAGCCGTCGCCGCCGCCGGCGTAGACCGTGCCGTCGCCGCCGATCGCCGGTGCGACGAAGTCGAAGAAGCCGGGGGTCGAACGCTCCCACTTCAGCGAGCCGTCGGGGTTCATGGCGTAGACGTAGCCGTCATCGGACGCGAAATACACGGTGCCGTCGCTGCCGACGGCCGGCGCGCCGGTCGCGGGACCCGCGCTGGGATACTGCCAGAGCGAGTCGTCGAGCGACATCGTGAAGTCGCCGCCGTCCGAGAGGTCGTCGATGAGGAAGTGGTAGGTCTGGCCGGCCGTGGCGTTGAACGACACCAGGCTGTCGGTATCGTACGAAATCGAGTCGTCGTTGAAAGCGACGAGGGTCAGGCTCGAGACCGAGGAGCCGGTGTAGACCCCGGCGATCATGTCGGCGACATTGCTGTAGGCGGCGAGATTGTAATGGCCGGTGGCCGGCGCGGTCCATGTGTACCAGACGGAGTGGCCGCCGCCGAGCGTCGAGGGCTTGGGCTCGCCCGCTTCCGCTGTGGCGCCGACATTGGTGGCGCTGACCGCGAAGCTCACGCCGGAGACCACCTGGGCATTGGCGAAATCGTTGTTGGGCGGAACGGTGCCGATGTGAAGGAGAGTGTTGCCGGTGGCGCCGTTCTTGCCGTCGATCGCGATCTGATAGGCGGTTCCTGCGGTGACGCTGATCGTCACCCTCCCGCCCGTGTTCCCGGCGGAGGCGTCGTCGTTGGCGCCCACCAGCTGGAGGCCGGCGAGCGAGGAGCCGGTGTAGACCGCGACCACCGTGTCGTAGCCGCTGCCCGTCGTGTCGAACACCACCTGGCCGGTGGTCGGCGCCGTCCAGGTCCACCACAGGGAGGCGCCGCCGGTGACGGAAGCGTGCTGGGGTTCACCCGACTCGCGCGTCGCGCCCGCATTGGAGGAGCGCACCTGGACATTCGCCCCGGAAAGCACGGCGCGGGACGCGAAGTCGTCGTTGAACGGACGGTTGTCGGTCGACGTCAGCGCCTGCGCGAGATTGAGGCGGCCGCCGGTCTGGGTTTTGCCGCTGAGCCCGGCCAGGCGGGTGGTGCTGCGCAGGAGGCGGTTGATCAGCTGGCGGTAGTTGTCGCCGGGGAAACGCGCCTTGAGGAGCGCCAGCGCGCCGGTGACGTGGGGCGCCGCCATGGACGTCCCGCTTTCGACCATGAAGTCCGTGTCCGACCTGATGTAGGTGGAGTAGATCTCGTCGCCCGGCGCCGCGAGGTCGACCGAACCGGAGCCGTAGTCCGAATAGCTGGCGAGCGCGTCGGTCCGCGTGGTGGCCGCCACCGCCACGATATTGTCGAGGTTATAGGCCGCAGGATAGTTGTTCCCGAGGTCCACGTTGAGTCCGTCGTTGCCGGCGGCGGCGACGAAGATGATGCCGGCGTTGCGCGCCTGCTGGATGGCCGCGAACTCCGCGCTGGAATAGACGTTGTCACCGTAGCTTGCGTTGATGATCGAGACCCCGTGCGCGATGGCGTAGTTGATGCACGCGATCTCGTCGGACACGTCACCGCCATTGCTGCCGAGGAACTTGAGCTCCATCAACTGCACCTTCCAGGCGATACCGGCGATGCCGTTGCTGTTGTTGCCCACCGCCCCGATGATGCCGGACACATGTGTGCCGTGTCCGTCGGTGGTGTCGGTGGGATCGCCGCTCGCGGCGCTGGTGGCCGGCACGGTGGAGTTGATGCCGTGCAGGTCGTTGACGTAGCCGCTGGAAGACGGGGTGGGGTTCGTCCACAGGTTGGCGGCGAGATCGGAGTGGGTGAGGCGGGCGCCGGTATCGATGACCGCGACGATGACATTGGGTGCGTCGTGGAGCGTGTCCCACGCGGACAGCGCCTGGATGTCGGCCCCGGGGGAGCCCCCGCTCTGGCCGGTGTTGCTCAGCGACCACTGCGTGCCGAAGGAGGGGTCGTTCGGCGTGGTGAGCTTGTGGAGGATCCGGTCGGGCTCGACGAATTCGTAGAGGCCGGTGGCCTTCAGCTCCTTGATGACCTCGGTGACGGAGCGGGAGGAATCGAATTCCAGCACCTGCTGGCCCTTCAGGTGGCTGAACTCGCGGCGTCCGCTGATCCCCGACCGGCGGTCGCTGACCTGCCGCGCCGTCTCGTCGCCGGCGGCCGCGTCGCGCAACTTGACGAGGACGCGGCCGTTGCGATAGCCCTGCGCCTGCTCGTCCCCGCCGGGGCCGGAGCCATTGTCCTTGGACGACACGGAGCCGAAGGCCAGAAGCGGGACACAAAAGGCCGCGAGCAACAAAATGCGAAAGGGACGGGTCATAGGGTTGGCAAAGAGACGACGACGGAATAGCAGGGATACATTCAGGGCCCGAAAGTCGACATGATCCCCGACGGCAAAGTTGCATGGAAAAGAGGATGGTCCCGGGCCTTTCTGGCCGGGGCGGGCCTGATGCTGGCGTCCTGCCAGGCCGCGCCGCCACCCCCGGCCCCGGCCGCTCCGGCGCCGGCCGAGGTTCTGGCGGTCACGGCTCCCGACGCCGGCTGGCGCCTGCGGGTCGAGCGGGTCATCGAGTTGGACCAGGAATGCTGGATCCTGGCCCGCCTGTGGCGGGAGCCCGGCTTCGCGGCGCAAGTCATTCAGCCGGCGAAGGCCACGATCCCGGTGGCGCTGCCCGCCAAGCCCCGCAAGGTATTCGTCGAAGGGAAGACGTGGACATGGCCGAACCCGGAAACCTATGAATTTGTGCCTTCACTGGAGGCCGTGGTGCGGCGCGCGAACGGCGGACGGGTGCTGTACGTGGCGCCGCCGCCAAGTACGAATTAGGAATTAAGAAGGAAGAAACCAAGCCGGCGGGCAGTTCACTTCCTTTTGCGAAGACTGAAGTCGGCATGGGTTTGATTTTCAACGCAGAGGACCCGGAGAACTCGGAGAAAGCGACGGAGCCTTTGTTTCGGACCTCGGGGTTTGCCGTGTCCTCCGTGTTGAAACCTTCAACCTTTCGACTTCTTCCTTCTTAATTTCCGCGCGGGGCCAGCCACGCATCGAGGTCCGCGGTTTCCAACAGATTGGTTCCAAGCTGATAGTCCGGGGCGAGCAGCTGCGCGTAGCCCGGCTCGAGGAAGCGCTGGCAATGGAGGATCACGCGGGCGCGCTGGCCGGGTGCGCGCACGAGGCGGCCGAGCGCCTGGTTGACCTTGGTCATGCCGGGGATCTGGTACACGCGCCGGAACGCCTCCTCGCGGCCGAGCGCCGAGAACTCGGCCAGGCGCGCCCGCTGGACGGCGTTGACCTCGGGCAGCGCGGGGCCGACGACCATCGCGTGCGTCACCCGCCCGCCGAGCAGGTCGACGCTCTCCGCGAAGCTCGAGCCGAGCACGAGGAAGAGCGCATCGGAAAGCGCGAGCGACTCCTCGACCCAGGCCGCCTGGGCCGCGAGATCCTTCAGGCGCGGCTGCAGCGCCACGCGCAGGACGGAACCGCCGCGCTCCAGCGCCTGCGTGATCGCCTCGGCGTACGCGTAACTCGGGAAGAAGACAGCCACGCTGCGCGTCTGGGCAGTTTGAGATTTGGAATTTGTGATTTGGGTTTTCTGTGCCGCCGCGGCGTGGAGGGCTTCGACGGTCGCGGCCGTGGTGGCGTGATGTTTGGCGCGCTGCTGGAAGCTCGTGTTGACGCGGGCGTCGAAGGCGACGTCGTACGCACCTTCCCGCCAGGGGGTGTGGGCGAGGACGTGACCACGCACCGGACTACACACCCCGTCGCTTCGCGCCACCCCTCTTTTTAGAGGGGAGCCCGAGTCCAGCTCCCCTCTAGAAAGAGGGGTGCCCGCAGGGCGGGGTGTGGCGGCTGTGGGTATGTCGGCCGCGCGCAGTCCGCAGGCTTCGGCGTACTCTCCGATTGGCGAGAGTGTGGCGCTGGCGAAGACGACGCCACCGTAGGCGCGCAGCGTTTCGCCGATGGCGTCGGCAGCGTCGAAGCAGGTGAAATGCAGTTCGCCGGCGCGCGGGCACCAGAGGAGCTTTTTCAAACGGTCGTTTGCGAGCCACTCCACGAGTTCGGACGTCTGCCACAGGATGCCGGCGAAATGCGGGCCGAGGGCGGCGAAATCCGGCGGCTGGGAGTCGAGGGCGTCCGCGACCTGGCCCAGCGTGGCGGTGATGTCCGCCTCCAGCGCCGGGTCGAGGGTCTCGCCCGGCGCGAGCGCGGCGAGGAGCAGGGCCCAGCTCTCCCAGGCGCGCAGCAGCGGGGAGGAGGCGCGGACGTGGTCGAGCTCCGCGAGCACGCCGCGGGCATCCTCCGCCAGGGCGACATGCGAATGGGCGTCGGCGACGCGCGACGGCAGGTTGTGCGCCTCGTCGATCACGAGGAGCGTCCGCGCCGGGTCGAAGCCGGGCTGCTCGGAGAACAGCCCGCGGTTGCGCGGGGCAAAGACGTAGTTGTAGTCGCCGATCCAGACGTCGTTGAACGCGAGCGCGGCGCGGGTGATCTCATACGGACAGATCCGCGCCGCCCGCCCCGCGGCGCGCAGCGTCTCGAGATCGCGGGGCTCGTTTTCGAACAGATAAAAGCGGGCCAGGCCGCTCTCCGGCCACCGCGCCTCCGCTCCGTCCAGGAACGCGCACTCCTCGCGGACACAGTGAAACGTGTGGTTGATGCAGTGCTCCGCCTTGTTGCGGACGTGCCACACCGCGAGCGCGCTCGCGGTGGAGGCGTGGGGCGCGCGCCCTGCGGGACGCGAGGCATGAGGTGTGAGGCTTGAGGCGTGAGGGTCGGAGTCGGACTTCGGAGAGGGGGGAGGAGTGGGGTTTGGGATTTGAGGATGGGAATCCGGCCTCGCGCCTCGCGCCTCAGGCCTCACGCCTCCGGACGCTGGCGGCGTCATCGCCGCCAGCGTCCGGACGACTTGGAACTGCCCCGTGGACTTGCTCGTCAGGTAAAGGAGCCGTTCGAAGTGGCCGGCGCGGAGCTGGCCGAGGGCGCTCTCGAGCAGGACGCCGGTCTTGCCGAACCCGGTCGGCGCCTCGAAGAAAACCGGGCCGTGCTGTCCGCCCAGGGCGCGGTCGAGGTCGGCGCGGGTCGTTTCCTGGCCCGGCCGGAGCTGCGTGAAAGGCGCTTGGAACTGCAGCCGGCTGAGCCGTTCGCGCGCCCGCCGGCGAAGGTCGAGGAAATCCGCGACCCGCTCGAGCTGGATCTTGAAGACCGCCTGGTCGGCCGCCGTGAGCGCCACGGTTTGCGCCAGGCCGCTGC
>DASZRV010000044.1:0-162720 GCA_035549095.1 Lacunisphaera sp.
GGACAAGGGAGGGAGCTAAGCCCCCTCCCTTACACCCTCCCCTTAATTTTAACTGTCACCCATCAGAGGCCGAAAGTGTCACCCATCAGTGTCTCAACACCGCCGAACCCCGCCTGGCACGTTTTGCGCGCCACTCCAGGCGGGATTCGGCGATCCCGCCCTACAGTTGTTCCCGCGCTCGGCCTGAATCATCTGGCCGGGCAAAGATACGAATATCGTGCTGGATTCTTCGCGGCGCTCAGAATGACATGCCAGGGATGTCCGAGCTCCTGACCATTGAAGCCATCCGCGCCGCGCATGAACGCATCCGCCCGTTCATCAAGCGCACGCCCGTGCTGACGAGCGAGGCCCTGGACACTGCGGCTGGCGCGCAGCTCTTCTTCAAATGCGAGAACCTGCAGGCCGCCGGGGCCTTCAAGTCGCGCGGCGCCTGCAATGCCGTGTTCTCCCTGACCGATGCCGAGGCCGCGCACGGTGTCGTCACGCATTCGTCGGGCAACCACGCCGCCGCCCTCGCCCGCGCCGCGCAATTGCGCGGCATCACGGCCCACATCGTGATGCCCGCGGGCGCACCGGCCTCCAAGGTCCACAACGTCGGCAGCTACGGCGGCTGGATCACGTTTTGCGAACCCAACCTCGCGGCGCGTGAAAAGGCCTGCGCCGAGGTCGCCGCCCGCACTGGCGCGACGATCGTGCATCCCTTCGATGATCTCCGCGTCGCCGCCGGCCAGGGCACTGCCGCCCTCGAACTGCTCGAAGACCAGCCCGAGCTCGACCTCATTCTCTGCCCAGTCGGCGGCGGAGGTTTGCTCAGCGGCACCGCGGTGGCCGCCAAGGCCGTACGGCCCGGCATTCGCGTCGTGGGCGTCGAGCCGGCCCTGGCCGACGACGTCGCCCAGTCGTTCCGGGCCGGCCGGCGCATCTCCATCCCGACGCCCGCCACGATCGCCGACGGCTTGCGGACCAACTGCACCGGCGAAAAGAATTTCCCCATCATCCGCGAACATGTCGACGACATCGTCACCGTCTCGGAGGAGGCGATCGTCGCCGCCATGCGTGAACTCTGGGAGAAGCTGCGCATGGTGATCGAGCCGTCGGCTGCGGTGCCCTTCGCCGCCGTCCGTGAACACCGGGTCGACACCGCGAGTCGACGGATCGGCCTCATCCTCACCGGCGGCAACGTCGATTTGGAGAAGCTCCCTTGGTTCGAACGGTAGGGCGCGGATTCCTTTCCGCGCCGCGTAGGTCGGGCTTTACGCCCGAATGTAGGAGGGGCTTTACGCCCCGATTGTTTTCCCGCGGACGTGATCGGGGCGTAAAGCCCCTCCAACAGCCTCCATCAACGCCGGACTGGCGTCCGCATTGTAGGGCGGGATCGCTGATCCCGCCTTACCCCCGCCGCGGCTCGAGGTCCGGCAGGAACCCGGTGAGCAGGCCCAGCAGCGGGAAAAACGCGCACAGATCGAACACGTAGCGGATGCTCGTGTGGTCGGCCAGCCGGCCCAGCAACGCCGACGCGATACCGGCCGTGCCGAACGCCAGCCCGAAGAACAGGCCGGCGATCAACCCGACATTCCCCGGCACCAGTTCCGTCGCGTAGACGACGATGGCCGAGAAGGCTGAGGCAAGGATCGTGCCGATGAACACGCTCAGCACGATGGTTCCGGCCAGCCCGACGTGCGGCAGGAGCAGCGAGAAGGGCGCCACGCCGAGAATCGACACCCAGATGACGCGCTTGCGTCCAATGCGATCGCCCACCGGACCGCCGATGAACGTGCCCGCCGCCACCGCAAAGAGAAACACGAAGAGCCCGTATTGCGCGCCTTGCACCGAGACCTGGAATCGATCGATGAGATAAAAGGTGTAGTAGTTGCCGAGGCTGACGAGGTAGATGTACTTCGAGAACACCAGCACCACGAGCACGGCCATCGCCAGCGCAACCCGGCCGCGCGACAACGATACGTGCGGCGCGACGCGTTTCGTTGGGCTCCGCTTCTGCTCATGCAGGTGACTCCGGTACCAGGCGCCGACCCGCGCGAGCACATAGATGCCGAACAGCGCGATGATAGAGAACCACAGGATCGAGTGCTGCCCGTGCGGCACCACGACCAACGCCGCGAGCAACGGCCCGAATGAAGAGCCAAGGTTGCCCCCCACCTGGAACAGCGACTGGGCCAGGCCGTGCCGGCCGCCCGAGGCCAATCGTGCCACCCGGGAGGCCTCGGGGTGAAAGACGGACGAGCCGACGCCGACCAGCGCGGCCGAGGCGAGAATGAGGTGAAAGCTGGGCGCCTGGGAGAGCAACACCAGCCCGGCAAGCGTCGCGCCCATCCCGATGGCCAGCGAAAACGGCTGGGGTTTTCGGTCGGTGTAGAAGCCGATGACGGGCTGCAACAACGATGCGGTGCACTGAAAGACAAACGTGATCGTGCCGATCTGCGCAAAGCTGAGCACGTACTTGTCCTTGAGGACCGGGTAAATCGCCGGCAGCAGCGACTGGATCGTGTCGTTGAGCAGGTGCGACAGGCTCAATGACCAAAGGATCGCCATCACGGTCGTCTCTGTCGCGTGCTTGGTATCGGTGGCGTGGTCCGCGGCCTGGCTCATGCGCCGCCTAAGCTCGCCGTCCGCGAACTTGAGTCAAGGGCCAGCGCCGTGAACCGGCGGAGCCGACCGGCACAGTTCCCCAGATTCGCAGGCAGCGCGGCCCCTGATTGTAGGGCGGGGTCGCCGAACCCCGCCGCCGAACGGCCGTCGTCGCGTCACACGAATTTGCTCGGGGTGGGACTCGAACCCACACGCCTTGCGGCACGGGCTTCTAAGACCCGCATGTCTGCCATTCCATCACCCGAGCGTCCGTTGCCGTGACCATGGGAAAGCGTCCGCCTGAGGCGACACTATTTCATCATCCGCCGCCCGGACGGGGCCCGTCATTTCGCCGTAACCTTGTCGCCGTCGAGAAAAACCGGCTGGGTCCAGGCCCTGACCCCATTGGAGTCAATGATCGACGCCCGCACGTAGCCTTCGTCGCCTTTCATCACGTAATGCGGCTTCGTACCCGGCACCTCCGCGAGCACGCGTCCCTCGCGGCCGATGAACCTCGTCAGGAACCGCGCATCGCCGGAGCTGCCTTTGATGGCGATCGCGTAGTCCTTTGGGGAAGCGACAATATCGTCGAGCACAATTCCGGTTGAGGCGTAGAAGTCGCCGTTGTGGAGGGCCGTCATGAGATCGTCGGCGGTGAGTTTGGCCGCCCGGACTACGACCCAAGCCTGGCCGGGAATGACGCGCCTCTCCTCGTCGAGGTGGAAATAGTTGTGCGAGTCGTCGTCCGCCACGGCCCAGATCTTCTTACCTTTCGAGAGCAGGGCGTCCCACATGGCCTCCGTCGAAGGCGACGAGTTTCCGTCGTCGTCGGTTCCCCCAAGGTTGTTGATCGTGAGCTGGCCGTTCCAAACCTCGAACAAGGTGTGGTCCGGCAGGCCCCAGAGGTCATCGAGGCGGACGTACCAGTGCCAGTTGGGATGATTGATCTGCGCCACACCGCCGGCGGCGAGGATCTCCTTGATATTACGATCGTAGGTTTCGGCCATTGTCATCTCCGGTGGCGCGAAGCCTTTGGTCTTGCCGTAGGTGCCGCCAAGCGGGACGACGGGCCGCTTGAGGTTGAGGCCGTTGAGATGGCCGCCGGGCCTGACGTCGGGATGGCGTGGATCGCGCGATTTGCCGAGATGCTGCGTCACTTCCTGTCCGGGAATGACGAGAAACTGCCCTTCGCGGGCATAGACGGCGTTCAAGGGCGCGACATCCGTCAGGTATTCGTGGTCGGTGATCACGACGAAGTTGTACCCGTGCTCGCGGTACCATCGGGCGACGAAGTCCGGGGTGGCGTTGCCGTCGGAGTTGATCGTGTGGGTGTGGGTGTTGCCTTTGTACCAGTTGGCTTGCAGGTCCAACGCGGTGAGGGCCGCCGCCATCAGGAGCGTAATGGGTATCCTTTTCATGCCCCGAAAAGTTATCCGCACGACGGCAGGGCACCAGCCGGATTTATTGCCGGACAATCGATCGCGGGGTACGCAGGCGGCGGATCACCACCGCCGTCTCGCTAGTCACCCGGGACCCCAAGTTGCTCGCCCATCTTCGCGTATACTTCCATCCCGTCGGAACTGGATCTGACCAAGTCGGGCTCGAACCGGATCGCACCGCGGCGGAAGAGGGTCACCACGCAGGAGCCGCCGAATTTGAACAAGCCCTTCTCCTCGCCCTTGGCCACCGGACGGCCTGGCAGGTACGTCTGCACAATGCTGCCGACCATCGTCGCGCCGATCTCAACCATCAACACCTTCCCAAACCGCGGCGACTCGATCGTCGTGAGCATCCGCTTGTTCTCCCAGAGATAGCCGAGATTGCGGCGCAAAGCGATCGGCGAGACCGAATACAGCCACCCGTTGACCAGTCGCGCCTCCCCGGGCTTGCCGGCAACGGGAAAATGAAACCGATGATAATCAACCGGGCAGAGTCGCGAGATGAGCATCGCGCCGCCGGCGAACTCCCGTGCGAGCGCCTCGTCCCGCAAAAACGCCGCGAGGTCGAAGCGCTGGCCCTTCGCATAGAAGCCGGCCGCCGCATCGATGGTGGGGATCGCCAGGTGGCGCCCGTCGGCCGGCAGCACCGCCACATTTTCTCCGGGTGCAATCGGCCGCGCGCCGGGTTTCAGCGCGCGGTAGAAGAATTCGTTGAAGGTTTTGAACGAAAATGGATTCTTGGCGAACTCGTCGACGTCGAGGTCGTAGTCGACAATGAACGGCAGGACCTTGTTCGCGCTCGCCCGCCAGTTCATCCGCCAGCCGTAATAACGCGACACGATCGCGCGCTTGATCAGCAAACCCAGGGTGAAGCGTCCCAGCGCCGTGCCGTAGGTCCAGCGCAGCCAGTCGCCGCCGTAGACCGTCTCGGTCGCGACGGTCTGCTTCTGGCGGTGATAATAGCGGATCGGTTCGACGGACATCGAAAGCTAATCTCGCGCTTCCGCGCGCCGGCGCAACGGAAGAAATGCCCCGGCGCTGCCGGGCTCAGGACCGGTGTATCGCCAGGTGCGCGATGATCTGCGCCACGCAGGCATCGACGCCTGCCTGCCCCGCATTGACGCGGATTTCCGGCGCCTCGGGCTCTTCGTACGGCGCAGACACCCCCGTGAACTCGGCGATCTCTCCGCGCTCGGCCTGCGCGTAAAGCCCCTTGGGATCGCGCCGGCGGCAGACCGCGAGCGGCGTCGCCACATGCACCTCGATGAACCGGCCGGATGAAATGATCGCCCGCGCCCGGGATCGATCGGCGCGCAAGGGCGAGATCAACGCCACCAGGCAGGTCAGGCCGGCATCGGCGAGCAATCGGGCTGCCTCGGCCGCGCGCCGGATGTTCTCCGCCCGGTCCGCCGCGGAAAATCCCAGGCCGGCACATAGGCCGCGCCGCAACTCGTCGCCGTCGAGCCGGAACACGGGCTCGCCCCGGGTGTGCAACACGCGCTCGACGCCAGTCGCGAGGGTGGTCTTGCCCGCACCGGGCAACCCGGTGAACCACACGACCCGACCGGGCGTGGCGGCGGTCTCGGGCGGGTTCATTCGATCGGGGATGCCGCCCGCGCCGCAGTCGCCGGCTGCGGCATCGTCTGGCGCGCGCGTTCGCGCAGCGCCTCGTAGATGGGCCGGTTCCCCAGCCATTCCGCGACGCCATAGGCCGCCATGCAGCTCACGAGCAGTGGGAGCATGAAGTCGTAGCTGCCGGTCAGCTCGATCATCAGCACGATCCCGGTCAATGGTGCGCGCACGATCGCCGTGAACATCGCGCCCATGCCCAGCACGGCGAAAACCTGCGGCGTCAGCGAATGCGACGCCTCGAACAGCCGGTGCACCCCGCTGCCGAGCCACACGCCGCCCAGAGCCCCCAGCACCAGCAGCGGCGCGAAGATGCCGCCTGCCGCGCCCGAGCCATAGCTCACCATCGTCAGTGAGAACCGCGCCACGATGAACAGCGGCAGCAGCGTCAGCGCGATCCGCCCGGACAACGCCAGCTGCACGAGCGGTCCGCCCGAGCCGGCCAGCCCGGGCACCACCCAACCGATGAAGCCGACAAACACGCCCACCACCGCGCCGACCATGAAGGCCGGCCAGCGCATCAGCCGCTCACGCAGGTCCAGCGTGGCGAGCAGGCAGCGGTTGAACAGCACGCCAAAGACTCCCGCTCCGACGCCGAGCAGCGCCGCCCAGGGCAGCGTGGTCACGCCGGGCGCCGCCATGTGCGTGAAATGAAAGACCGGAAGCTCGCCCATCAGGAGCCGGCTCACGACGTCGGCCGACACCGACGCCAGGAACGCCGCGATGAACATCACCGGCGTGAAGTTGCCGTGCAGTTCCTCCAGCACGAAGATCAGGCCTGACAGCGGCGCGTTGAACGCCGCGGCC
Organism: Lacunisphaera sp.; assembly: GCA_035549095.1. Lineage (GTDB taxonomy): Bacteria > Verrucomicrobiota > Verrucomicrobiia > Opitutales > Opitutaceae > Lacunisphaera. The sequence continues at coordinate 6,462 of DASZRV010000044.1, forward strand.
AGGCCGGCGCCCGCGCCCGCGCTGATGAGCGCCCGCCGCTCGCCCTCACCCGCCCGCACCCGGAACAGCTCCGAGACCATGTGGCCGGCCGCGCTGCCCATCTGCACGGTCGGTCCCTCGCGCCCGAGCGCGAAGCCGCCGCTGGTGCTGAGCACACCGCCGGCGAATTTGATCGGGATCAGTCGCTTCCATTCCGGCTCGGCTTCGCGCAACAGCACCGCCTTCAGGTGCGGGATCCCGCTGCCCGCCGCGTGCGGGGCGAATCGCCGGACCAGCCATACCCCCACCCCGCCTCCCACCGCGCCGATGAGGATGGCAGTGGGCAAGCCCCAGCCCGCGGGCGAGAGCGCGATGAGCAGATCCCGCAGGTGTTCGCCCTTCTCCAGGGCCAGGCGAAAGATCGAGCCGAGCACCCCGGCGACGATCCCGACCAAGACCGCCTTCAAGACGATGTGGCGTCGCTTGACCTCGTTGCCGCCGAGACCGGCCGTGTTATCCGTGGACTGCACGCCGCCAACTAAACCGGGGCGCGCGCGGGCCCATCAAGTGGAAACGGACCGCAGAGCTGCACCTTGGTGCAGCCGAATCGTTTTCGCATGATTTACCGCGAGCGCGGCTGGACCAAGGTCCAGCCCTACGAAAACAAACTCTGCTCACCGCCCACTGCTTACCGCTCACCGCCGCGGCGGCCGAAGTGCCGCCGGCAGATGGCTCGCCGGCGTCGCGACCAGTTCGTCGAGGTGATCCAGGACCGACACCACCGGGCCCGGCGTGCCGTCGTCGTTCCAAGCCTCGCGCTCGGGCGCCCAATACATGACGGCGATGCCGTGCGGGTCGCGCCGGACGGTGTTGATGAGGTCGGCCATGAACTGACGCCGGCCTTCCGGCGTTTCCGGCCACAGCATCGACGGGTTGTCTTTCACATGCGATCGCCCGTAGCCCGTCTCGACGACCGCGAAGTTTTTGTGAAAGCGCGCGGAGCACTGCTGCATGTTTTCCCACAGTTGTTCCAGCGTGCCGTGGTTCCACTCGGGATAGAAGCTCTGCGCAATGATGTCGTACTCGACGTGCGCCGCTTCGAGATGGTCAAAGAACCACTGCGTCACCTTCCAGCTGCCGCCTTTGTCGATGTGGATGGCGATCCGCGGCGGCTTGTTACCGGCGGCGGCTTTCACGCCGCGGATGCCGGCCTTGAGCACGCGCACCAGGTGATCCCATTGCACCGTCTCGTCGGTGTCGCCCGGCGGATTATACTTCTCCGAGCCCGGCACCTTAAGCTGGGCAAGCGGCCACAGCGTGCCGCGCGTGATCTCATTGCCCACCTGCACCCAGTCCGGCATCGCGCCGGCGTCCTTGAAAGCCTTGATCGTATCGAAGCAGTAGCTTTCGACCTGCTTCTCCAACCCGTCGAAGTCGAGCCCGCGCCAGGCCACCGGGATCTCCTGGTGCTGCGGATCGGCCCAAGTGTCGGACAGGTGCAGGTCGAGGAGAAAGGTCGCGCCAGCCGCCTTGATGCGCCTGGCCAGCGGAATCGCAGCCTCGAGGGTGTTGTTGGGCGCGTCGCGCACCGGCGACACAAACACGCGCAACCGAAACGCCGACCAACCGTGCTTCGCGAGAATTGCCAGCTCGTCGCTCGGCACGCCGTTTTCCTGGTACACCGGCAGCGGGGCCCAATGGCCGCGCCCCGGCGCATCGAGCGCCGAGATGTCAGCGCCGAGGTCGAGGCGCGACACCTGCACGCCAGTCGGCACACCCGCGGCCAAGGCGGGTTTCGCTGCCACCGGATTGGAATTGGTCTGGGCGCAACCGGCCAGCAGGCCGAGCAGAACGGCGAACATCGCCGGCGAAATCACACGCAGGTCGAAGGCGGGGGTAGCCATGATTTGAATATGATATCGCACCACCCCGCGTGCTCAAGCCCGATGGTCTTCGGTGGGAGCGACCTTGTTCGCTCCCACGTCGAAGCCGCGCTGGAGCGAAGCGACAGCGTGGCTTTCCTCCCGGCCACGCTTTCGCCTCCGGCTCAAACGCGGCCACAAAGTAGCTTGGCTCGCTTCAGCGCCCGCTCGCCAGCACGAGGTCGTCGTCCTTGACCTTGAATGTGACGGTCGTGTCCTCGGCGACGTCGCCGGCGATGAGCGCCCGGGCGAGCTGCGTCTCGAGGTGCCGCTGCAGGAAACGCTTGAGCGGGCGGGCGCCGAAGACCGGATCGTAGCCCTTCTCAGCCGCCCATTCCTTCGCCTTGGCATCGAGGACGACCGTGACCCGCTTCTCCGCCAGCCGGCGGTTGATGTCCGCGACGAGGAGGTCGACGATCTTCTCAATTTCCTCGAGCGCGAGCGGCTTGAAGAGCACGGTCTCGTCGATGCGGTTCAGAAACTCCGGCCGGAACGCCGAGCGCAGGTCGGCCATGACCGCTTCGCGCACGGCCTCGGGAATCTCCGCGCCGGTCACGCCCTCGAGCAGGTGGCGGCTGCCGATGTTGGAGGTCATGATGATGACCGTGTTCTTGAAGTCCACGGTGCGGCCCTGTGAATCCGTGATGCGTCCGTCGTCGAGGACCTGCAGCAGGACGTTGAACACGTCCGGATGCGCCTTCTCGACCTCGTCGAAGAGGACCACCGCATACGGCTTCCGCCGGACGGCCTCGGTGAGCTGGCCGCCTTCGTCGTAGCCGACGTAGCCGGGCGGCGCGCCGATCATGCGCGCGACGGAGTGCTTCTCCATGTACTCGGACATATCGAGGCGGATGAGATTGGCTTCGCTGTCGAAGAGCTGCTCGGCGAGCGTCTTGGCCAGCTCGGTCTTGCCGACGCCGGTCGGGCCGAGAAAGAGGAAGCTGCCGATCGGCCGCCGCGGGTCCTTGATGCCGGCGCGGGCGCGGAGGATGGCCTCGCTGACAAGGCGGACGCCTTCGTCCTGGCCGATCACGCGCTGGTGCAGCTGGTCCTCGAGCTTCAGCAGCTTTTCCTTTTCGCCCTCGAGGAGCTTCGACAGGGGAATGTGCGTCCACTTCGAGATGATCTCGGCGATCTCTTCGGAGGAAACCTCCTCCTTCACCAGCGTGGTCTTGGTCGCGCCGGCCTTCTCGACGCGGTTGAGCTCCTTCTCGAGCTGCGGAATCCGGCCGTGCTTCAGCTCGGCAATCTTGTTGAGGTCGTAGTTGCGCTCGGCCTTCGCCATTTCCAGGCGCGCGGCCTCCAGGTCTTCGCGGACTTTCTGCACGCGGCCGATGGCGTCCTTCTCCTTCTGCCAGGTCGTGCGCAGCGCGGTGGCCTGCTCCTTCGCGTTGGCCAGCTCCTTGCGCAGTTCGCCCAGCCGGCGCTTGGAGGCGTCGTCCTTTTCCTTTTGCAGCGCCGTTTCCTCGATCTCCAGCTGCATGACCCGGCGCTGGAGCTCGTCCAGTTCGGTTGGCAGCGAATCGATCTCGGTGCGGATCATGGCGCAGGCCTCGTCGACGAGGTCGATCGCCTTGTCCGGCAGGAAGCGGTCGGAAATGTAGCGGTGCGAGAGCACGGCCGCGGCCACGAGGGCATTGTCCTGGATGCGCACGCCGTGGTGGAGTTCGTAGCGCTCGCGCAGGCCGCGCAGGATCGAGATGGCGTCCTCGACCGTCGGCTCCTCGACGAGCACGGGCTGGAAGCGGCGCTCGAGCGCCGGGTCCTTTTCGATGTGCTGCCGGTATTCGTCCAGCGTGGTGGCGCCGATGCAATGCAGCTCCCCGCGCGCGAGCATCGGCTTGAGCAGGTTGCCGGCATCCATGGCGCCCTCGGTCTTGCCGGCGCCGACGATGTTGTGCAGCTCGTCGATGAACAGGATCAGCCGGCCCTCGGCCTGCTTGACCTCGTTGAGCACGGCCTTGAGCCGTTCCTCGAATTCACCGCGGTACTTCGCGCCCGCGACGAGCGCGCCCATGTCGAGCGCGAAGATGGTCTTGTCCTTCAGCCCCTCGGGCACGTCGCCGCGCAGGATGCGCTGCGCCAGGCCCTCGACGATCGCGGTCTTGCCCACGCCCGGCTCGCCGATGAGGACGGGATTGTTCTTCGTCTTGCGCGAGAGAATGCGGATGGCGCGGCGGATTTCGGCGTCGCGGCCGATGACCGGATCGAGCCGGCCCTTGCGCGCCTGTGCGACGAGGTCGACGCCGTATTTCTCCAGGGCGTTGTAGGTCGCCTCGGGATTGTCGGACGTCACACGCTGGCTGCCGCGTATTTGCTTCAGTTCGCCCAATACGCGAGTCCGGTCGAGACCGAAGCTCTCGAAATACTTCTTCAACGCCGGCGGCTGGGCGACCTTGAGCAGCCCGAGCAGCAGGTGCTCGACGCTGACGTATTCGTCCTTGAGTGCCTCCGCCTCGGCTTCGGCCTGGGTGAGCACCTCGTGCAATGCCTGCGTGACGTAAATCTTCGACACGTCGACCGCGCCGCTGACCTTGGGGATCCGTTCCAGCTCGCGCTCAGCCGCCAGTTGCATGGCGCTGACGGTCAGGCCGAGTTTCTCGACCAACGCGGGCACGATGCCACCCTCCTGCGCCAGCAATGCGACCAGCAGGTGCCAGGTTTCCACCTCGTTGTGCGAACGACGGCGGGCCTCGTTTTGCGCTTCCTGCACGGCCTGGCGCGACATGACGGTGAATTTCTGCTGGTCCATGATGATTTGAACCCTGTCTTGCATGGACCGTTCCAGTCCGCACCCGGCGGTTTCCCTCGGGAAGCGACCGGCTCGGCGACCCGGTCGGGTCAACCTGCGCAGGGATTGGCACAGCGGGGTGCCATTCTGGCGTGCGGGCGAGATTCGCCATTGGCGAGGTCGTTTTCCCGCGGGGTGAGGGCACCCCGCCTCCATGGATCGACCAGAAAAAAGCCCGCGGAAGCGAACGCGGAAAAAGCGAGTTACATCCCCTATGCAGCTACTTTTCCAGCGGGCCACCTCCGCGGGCAAATGGGCGAACCGAAAGCAAGGAACGATTCGCGCGGAAGCTTGCGGTCCACCGCTTGGCCTGTCCAGCCCGCAACCCGCGCCGCCCGCGGCTTATCATGACATAAGTTGACTCGCCCGGGGTGGCGGGTACTGACTCGACCCTCATGGCCGATTTCCTCACCGACGAAAAACCCGTGCAGCGCGCCTTCCTGGTGGGCCTGCAGACCCCCGGCATGGCCCCGGGCGAGGGCGAAGAGCTGCTTGGCGAGCTGGCCGAACTGGTCGGCAACCTCGGCCTTACGATCACCCGGACGACGTTCGTCAACCTGCGCACGACCTCGGTCAAGTTCCTCGTCGGCAGCGGCAAGGCCGCGGAACTCATCGCCCAGGCGAAGGAGGACGGCGCCGATTTGATCGTCGTGGACGGCGAGCTTTCGCCCAGCCAGCAGCGCAATTGGGAGGAAGAGTCGGGTCTGGCGGTGATCGACCGCCAGGAGGTGATTCTCGAAATTTTTGCCGATCGGGCCCAAACGCGGGAAGCGGTGCTCCAAGTGGCCCTGGCCCGAATGGAATATTCCCTTCCCCGCCTGACCCGGGCGTGGACCCACCTTTCGCGCCAACGGGGCAAGGGTGCCCTCGGCGGCGAGGGCGAAACGCAGCTGGAGCAGGACCGCCGCATCGTGCGCGAGCGCATCGCGCACCTGAAGCGGGAGCTGGCGTCCGTCATTTCCCAACGCGCCACGCAGCGCCGAAAGCGCCAGCGCACCCCGGTGCCCGGTGCCGCGATTGTCGGCTACACGAATGCCGGCAAGTCCTCCCTGCTCAACCGCCTCACCGGCGCGCAGGTGCTCGCCGCCGACAAGCTCTTCGCCACGCTCGATCCCACCACGCGCCAGCTGACGCTGCCGGACGGCCGCACGCTGCTCGCGACCGACACCGTCGGGTTCATTCGCCGCCTGCCCCACCGGCTGGTCGAGGCGTTCAAGGCGACGCTCGAGGAAGTGGTCGTGTCGGATTTCCTGATCCACGTGGTCGACGTCACGAACCCGAATTTCGAACAGCATATCGTCACCACGCTGGCCGTGCTCGCCGAGCTCGGCGCGGGCGACAAGCCCGCGATCACCGTGTTCAACAAGGTCGACGCGGCCACCGAGCTGGCCCTGGCCCGCGCCCGCGCGCAACACCCGGAGGCGCTTTTCGTCAGCGCGCGGACGGGTGCCGGCATCGACCGGCTCCTGCGCCGCTGCGAGGAGCTGGCGGTGGATGACCAGATCGCCGCCGAACTGCTCGTGCCGCACAACCGCTACGATGTGGTCGCGCGCCTGCACGAGGGCGGACAGGTGCGCCGCCAGGAGTCGCGCGACGACGGCGTTTACCTCGCCGGCCGGTTCCCGCGAAAACTCGCGTCCACCTTTACGCCGTTCATCCTGCCAAAACCCGCCACCGCTCAGCGGAAGAGACGGTAGAACGCATTGCCGTAGCATTCGCGGAGCGTCGTCTCGGTCTGCACCAGCGCATCGGCCTCGGGGAGGAAGTCCAGCAGCGTGACCGGCCGCCGGCGGTCGCGTCGCAGGTCGACGGGAAAAGCCCGGAAGTTGACGCCCGCCTTCCGGAAGAGCCAGGCGGCCCGCGGCATGTGCCAGGCGGTCGTGACAAGGATGATCGTTCGCCACTGGCGTTCACGCATCATCGCCGCCACCGCCCGCGCCTCGTCAGCGGTGTTGCCCACTTCCGGGGTCAGGAGAATGCGCTCGGACGGCACGCCCCGCGCCAGGGCCGCCGCGCGCGAATCCTCGCCTTCGACCCGCCGCCGTCCTTTCCACGGGATGCGACCGCCGGTGAACACAAGCCAGGGCGCCTTGTCCGCCTGCACCAGCCGGATGCCGGCTTCGAGCCTCTCCGCCGACTCGGAGAAATTCGGCACGTATCCGGGTTCGACCGGCGGGCCGAAGATTCCGCCGAGCACGACGATCGCGTCCGCACGCTCCGCCGCAGCCACCGGCATTACCGGATAAAATGATTCCAACCAGCCGATCAGCCGCTGGCCGACGAAGGGGGTGCTCGAGGCGTACAGCAGCACCAGCCCGGCCACGATCGGCCAGCGCTTCTTCCGCCAAAGTCCGAATACGACGAGCAGGACGGTGGCGCCGAGCGGCAGCACGAAAAGGGGCAGCAGTTTGTTCAGGAACAGCATCGCGTCAGCGGGGCCGCGCCAGCCGCAGCCGCCCGGCGATGAGCGCCTGCTTCTGCGCCCGCGTCAATCGCTTCACCTGATGCTCCCGCCGCAGCGCGCGCGACCGGCTCATCGGGCCTTCGCGGTAGACCACCGCCACCGGGCCACGCGAGCGCGTGTACTTGGCACCCTTGCCGGTGTTGTGGAGATCTACGCGCTGCGCCACGTCCACGGCGATGCCGGTGTACAAGGTGCCGTCCGCACATTGGACGATATAAAGGTGGGCGCGTTTCATTTAACCCGGAAGTCGCGGCATCTTGGCGGCCGCCCCCGCCGGCGGGAAGCGAAACCTTGCCGGCCGATCCGGCGCTGGCGGTGCTCGCCGACAATCCATGCGCAGTCGCGAGGTTCTCATGAAGCGGACAATATTTCTCATTACTTGCCATCAGCCCTTCCTGTAGCATGACTCCTTGACCCTCGGCCGCCGGGCCGAACCCCCACACCCATGCCATTCCCCCGTAACTTTGTCTGGGGCGCCGCCGCGGCCGCCTACCAAATCGAAGGCGCCTGGAACGAAGATGGTCGCGGACCGTCCGTCTGGGATGTTTTCTCACACCAGCCGGGAAAGGTCTTCGACCACCACAATGGCGACGTCGCGTGCGACCATTATCACCGGTGGCGGGAGGACATCGGCGTCATGCGCCAGATCGGGTTGCAGGCCTACCGCATGTCGGTCGCCTGGCCCCGCATCCAGCCGGCCGGCACCGGCAAGCCGAATGCCAAAGGCCTCGCCTTCTACGACCGGCTGATCGACGGCTTGCTCGCGGCCGGCATCACGCCGTGGGTCACGCTCTTCCATTGGGACCTGCCCTATGCGCTCCAGCAACGCGGCGGGTTCCTCAATCGCGACTTCGTGGAATGGTTCGGCGACTACGCGGGCATCGTCGCCGCGAAGCTCGGCGATCGCGTGAAACACTGGATGACCTTCAATGAGCCGCCGGTGATCATGGGCCTCGGTCACCACGAAGGCCGTTTCGCGCCGGGGCTCACCCTGCCCTTCGCCGACTGCCTGCTCGGGGCGCATCACCTGCTCATGGCCCACGGCCGCGCGGTGCAGGCGCTGCGCGCGGGCTGCCGCGAGCGGGTGAAGATCTCCATCGCCCACACCGCCCGCGAACGCATCCCGGTGCAGGAAGACCGTCGCACGATCGAGGCCGCGCGCCGCGATTATTTCGCCAGCACCGCGCCCAACCTGTGGAACCTCGCCTGGTGGGCCGATCCGATCGTCTTCGGCCGCTACCCAGCCGACGGCGTCAAGGCGTACGGCAAGGACATGCCGAAGGTCACCGCCGCCGACCTGCGGCTCATCTCCCAGAAGATCGATTTCCTCGCTTACAACTGTTACACGGGCTGGCTGGTCCGCGCCGACGCACACGGTCGCCCGGAGCGGGTGCCGGGCGGATTCGGCCCGGGCAACCCGCGCGGGACCCTGTCGTGGCTCGAGATCGCGCCGCCGGCGCTCTACTGGGCCGCGCGCTTCCAGACCGAGCGCTACCAGCTGCCGCTCGTCTTCTCGGAAAACGGCCTCTGCAACACCGACTTCGTCCATCTCGACGGCCGCGTACACGACCCGCAGCGCATCGACTTCCTCGCGCGCTACCTTGCCGGCATCAAGCGCGCCGTCAACGAGGACATCCCCGTCGCGGGCTATTTCCACTGGTCCATCATGGACAACTTCGAGTGGATCGAAGGCTACAAGGATCGGTTTGGCCTTGTGCACGTCGATTACCAGACGCAAAAGCGCACGCTGAAGGACTCCGCCTATTGGTACCGCGAAGTCATTCGCCAAAACGGCGCCAACCTGTGAATCCCATGAAACGCCTCCTGCCGCTGTTGCTTGCGCTGGCCGTGCCGGCCTTCGCGCAGAAATTCCCGGACCTGGCCCAGACTCCGCCGATGGGCTGGAATACCTGGAATACCTTTGCCTCGAACATCAACGAGGACCTCGTGAAGGAAACCGCCGACGCGATGGTCGCAAACGGCATGCGCGATGCGGGGTATGTCTATATCGTCCTCGACGACACCTGGTCCGCGAAAGAGCGCGACGCGTCCGGCCGCCTCGTCGCCGACCCGAAGAAATTTCCCAGCGGCATGAAGGCGCTCGGCGATTATCTCCATGCCAAGGGCTTCAAGTTCGGCATCTACAACTGCGCGGGCACCGAAACCTGCGCCGGTTACCCCGGCGGCCGCGGCCATGAATACGTCGACGCCCTCACCTACGCCTCGTGGGGTGTCGATTACCTGAAATACGACTGGTGCAACCATGGCACCGCTGATGCGCGCGAGACCTACAAGACCATGCGCGATGCGTTGCATGCGGCCGGCCGGCCGGTGGTTTTCAGCCTTTGCGAGTGGGGCCAGAACAAGCCGTGGGAGTGGGCCGGCGACGTCGGCCACCTCTGGCGCACCACGGGCGACATCTATGCCTCGTATGACGGCCGCAAGGGCTGGGCCTACGGCTGGAAGCGCATCCTCGACCTTCAGTATTCGCTCGTCGACGGGTCCGGCCCCGACGGCATCGCAAAGTATGCCGGACCCGGCCACTGGAACGATCCCGACATGCTCGAGGTCGGCAACGAGGGCCTGAGCCTGGCCGAGTCGCGCGCGCATTTCAGCCTCTGGTGCATTCTCGCCGCGCCCCTCATGGCGGGTAACGATGTCCGCCACATGACGCCCGAGACGCGCGCCATCCTCACCGACCGCGATGTCATCGCGCTGGACCAGGACGCGCTTGGCAAGGAGGGCTACCGCGCCCTGGCGGAGCCCGCCAAGAACATCGAGCTCTGGGTCAAACCCCTCGAGCACGGCGAGTGGGCCGTATGCGCGCTCAACACGAGTTCGTCCGCCGCCGACCTCACGATCGAGTGGCCGACACTCTGGATGATCCATGGCGATTACGCGCTGCGCGACCTGTGGGCGAAGAAGAGCGTCGGCGACAACTCCAAGCCTTACACGGCCCGCGTCGACTCGCATGACGTCATCTTGCTCCGGCTCAGTCCCCGACATCCGTAGCCGCCGGCGCGCCGCCGGCACCCGGTTCACCTCATGAACTTGAAGATCAAAGGCCCCGCCCTGGCCAACATTCCCTGGCAGCCACGCCCCGCCGGCAATAGCGACCTGCTCTGGCGCCACGACGCGAATCCCGTGATCGGCCGCCGCCCGCTGCCCCACGTCACCGGCATCTACAACAGCGCGGTGGTGCCCTGGCGAGGCGGCTTCATCGGCGTCTTCCGCACCGAGGGGATGGACCGGGTGCCCCATCTCCACGTCGGTCGCAGCCCCGATGGCTTGAAGTTTACCTTCGAGCCCAAGCCGATCGATTTCAAGTGCGACGACCCTGAAGTCCGCCGCCATGAATACGCCTACGACCCGCGCGTGACCGAGATCGAGGGCGTGCACTACATCACCTGGTGCAACGGGTACCATGGCCCGACCATCGGCGTGGCGCGCACGACGGACTTCGTGAATTTCGAGCAGCTCGAAAACGCCTTCCTGCCCTACAACCGCAACGGCGTGCTGTTCCCGCGGCGGTTCAACGGGAAATTCCTCATGCTCAGCCGGCCGTCCGATACCGGGCACACCCCGTTCGGCGACATCTTCATCAGCGAAAGCCCCGACCTCGTCCATTGGGGCCGGCATCGCCACGTGATGGGCAAGGGCTGGCCGTGGTTCCAGGGCGTGAAGATCGGCGCCGGTCCGTCGCCGATCGAAACCAGCGAGGGCTGGCTGCTCATCTACCATGCGGTGACGAGCACCTGCAACGGGTTCGTCTATTCGATCAGCGCGATGCTGCTCGACCTCGACGAGCCGTGGAACGTCCTCGCCTCCGCGAAGCAGGCGCTGCTGTGCCCCGAGGCCCCCTACGAATTGAGCGGCTTTGTGCCGGGCGTGTGTTTCCCTGTCGGCTGCCTGTGCGACAGCGCCACCGGCCGGCTCGCAATCTACTATGGCGCCGCCGACACCGTTTCCGCCCTGTGCTACGGCGACGCCGCCGAAATTGTCCGGTTTGTGAAAGAACACCCGCTCAAGTCCTGACGCCACGCCGTCGGGCCGCCCACCCGACCCCACCCCCATGACACAGCAAGACACCAAGCTCCGGTTCCGGGAGATGCTCGCCTTCGGCTGCGGCGACTTCGCGTCCTGCCTTTATTGGCAGACGTTCATGATCTACCTGACGTATTTCTACACCGATGTCTTCGGCATCGCCGCCGCGGCCGCCGCCACCATGCTCGGCCTCAGCCGCAGCCTCGACGCCTTCTTCGACCCGGTGATGGGCATGATCGGCGACCGCACCAATACGCGCTGGGGCAAATTCCGGCCGTTCCTGATCTGGCTCTGCGTGCCGTTCGCGGTCGCCGGCGTGCTGACATTCACGGTGCCGGGCTTCGCGGGGACGGGCAAGATCGTGTGGGCGTGGGTGACCTACAACCTGCTCATGTTCCTCTACACCGCCATCAACATCCCGTACACGGCGATGCTCGGCGTGCTCACGCCCAATCCCACCGAACGCACGGCGCTGTCGTCGGTGAAATTCGTCGGCGCGTTCCTCGGCGGCATCCTCATTTCCTTCTTCCTGCTGCCCGGCGTCAAGAAGCTCAGCGCCGGCATGGGCAGCGAGGCGCACGGCTGGCAGGTGGCGTTCATCATCATCGGCATCGCGGCGGTCGCGTTGTTCCTCACCACCTTCTTCGGCACCAAGGAGCGTGTGCAGCCGCCGCCGGCGCAGAAAACCTCCGTCGGGCGGGACCTGGCGGACCTCGTCACCAACGGGCCCTGGCTCATCCTGCTGGCGGTCACCATCACCTTCATCCTCTTTGTCGCGGCCCGCGGCAGCGTGACCGTGCACTATTTCAAGTATTTCGTCGGGACGCAGACCGTGACTCTGCCGAGCTGGCTGCCGAAGATCGGCGGCACGCAGGAGTGGCACTTCGAGGAAGTCGCCTCGTGGTTCAATGGCACGGGCCAGCTGGCCTCGCTGCTTGGCGTCGTGCTGCTGCCGTTCTACGCGGCGCGGGTCGGCAAGAAGGTCGCCTTCGTCAGCCTGTTCATCATCGCGATTGCCTGTACCGCGTCGTTTTACGTGCTCAAGCCAGAGCAGGTCGTCCTCATGGTCGGGATCAACCTCCTCGGCTCGGCCACCGGCGGCCCGCTCAGCGCCCTGATCTGGGCGATGTATGCAGACTCCGCGGACTACTCGGAATGGAAGAAGGGTCGCCGCGCCACCGGCCTGGTGTTCTCCGCCTCCATTTTCTCGCAGAAGCAGGGCTGGGCCATCGGCGCCGCCGTGGCCCTGGGCCTGATGTCGAGCGTCGGCTTTCAGGCCAACACCGCCCAGAACGCCGAATCGCTCAAGGGCTTGGTCGCGCTGATGAGCGTCATCCCGGCCGCCCTCGGCGTGGTCTCGATCGTGATCCTGTTGTTCTACCCGCTCAACGAGGCCCGCGTCGCCCAGATCTCGACGGAATTGAAGGCCCGCCGCGAGGCGGCCGGCAACGCGCCGGCCTGAGCGGCCGGACGCCGGCCGAGCCTCCGCCATGATCCCCGCCGACCTGCGCGACGTCGCGGCGCGCATCGAAGCCGACCTGCGCCGGAACATCCTGCCTTTCTGGAGCGAACACGTGGTCGACCGCGCCGCCGGCACTTTCGTCGGCTCGTTGACGAACGACCTCGTCGCCGACCGCACGGTCGAACGCGGCGCCCTGCTCACGTCACGCCTCCTGTGGACGTTCGCGGCTGCGAGCCGCGCCGGGCGCGAGCCCGCCTGGCTGGAGGTCGCCGATCTCGCCCAGGCCGACCTGATGACGCGTTTCCATGATGGCCGGAACGGCGGGTTCTTCTGGTCGATTGGGGCGGATGGCGCCGTCCTGCAGGACCGGAAACAAATCTATGGCCAGGCCTTCGCCATCTACGCCCTGACCGAGTACCACGCCGCCACCGGCCGGCGCGCGCCGCTCGACCATGCGATCGCCACCTTCCGGCTGCTCGAGCGCCACGCGCGCGATCGCCGGCATGGCGGCTACTTTGAGGCCTTCGCGCGCGACTGGTCGCCGATTGCCGATGTGCGCCTCAGCGACATCGACCAGAACGACCCGAAATCGCAGAACACGATGCTGCACGTGATGGAGGCGTACACCAACCTCCTGCGCGTGTGGCCCGACCCGGAACTGCACGCAGCGCTCGCGGAACTCGTCGGCGTCATGCTCGACCGGGTCGTCGATGCCGCGACGGCGCACCTCGGTTTGTTTTTCTCCGAGGATTGGAAGCGTCGGTCAGACCGAATCTCGTACGGCCATGATATCGAGGCGTCCTGGTTGCTGACCGAGGCTGCGGCCGTGCTGGGCGACCCGGCGCTCCTGGCGCGCACCCGGCAGCTCGCCGGGCGGATCGCCGATGTGACCCTGGCGGAGGGCATCGATGCCGATGGCGGCGTGTTCAACCTCGGCTCGCCCGCCGGCCTCGTCGACGCGAACAAGGAATGGTGGCCGCAGGCGGAGGCGGTCGTCGGTTTCCTCAATGCCCACGAAATCTCCGGCGACGATCGCTACCTGGCCGCCGCGCTGCGCTCCTGGGACTTCATTGCGCGCCATCTCATCGACCGAAACCACGGCGAGTGGTTTCGCGGCGTGACGCGCGACGGGAAGGTCATCGCGAGCTTCGCGAAGGTCAGTTTCTGGAAATGCCCCTATCACAATGGCCGGATGGCGCTCGAGGCCGGGCGCCGGCTTCGTTCCATTCGTGCCGCCCGCACCGGATCCCCTGCCCTATGAAAAAGAAAAACTCCCGTCGCCCCAGCACCGCGCCCGCCGCCTGGACCCGGCGCCTGCAGCAACTGCGCGCCCGCCACGAGCGCTTCCTTCGCCGCCCGAACCCGGTGGACCGCGAGTGGGACAACGGCGTCTTCGAGCGCTTCGAGCACCCGGTGATCACGTACCGGCACGCGCCGATCGAATGGCGCTACGATCTCAACCCCGCGACGAATCCGTTCCTGATGGAGCGCCTCGGCGTCAATGCGACCTTCAACCCCGGCGCGTTCCACTGGCGGGGCAAGGTGCACCTCGTCGTCCGCTTCGAAGGCTACGACCGCAAGAGCATCTTCGCGATCGCCGAAAGCCCGAATGGCATCGATCGGTGGCGATTTTGGGACGAGCCCATCGACCTGCCGGAGATCGCGCCCGAGACCAACGTCTACGACATGCGGATCGTCTTCCACGAGGACGGCCACATCTACGGCCAGTTCTGCGCCGAGGCGAGGGACCCGAACGCGAAACCCGGCGACCTGTCGAGCGCCGTGGCCCAGGCCGGGCTCGTGCGCACGAAGGATTTCAAGACGTGGGAACGCCTGCCGAATCTCCAGACGCCCGCGTCGCAGCAGCGCAATGTCGTGCTGCATCCCGAATTCGTGAACGGCCTTTATGCTTTCTATACGCGGCCCATGGACGGGTTCATCGATGTCGGTTCCGGCGGCGGCATTGGCTGGGCCCTCTGCCGCGACCTCACGCAGCCGGTCACGGGCCCGGAAAAGATCTTCGAAGGCCGTGCCTACCACACGATCAAGGAGGTCAAGAACGGCCAGGGGCCGGCGCCGCTGAAGACCGAACGCGGCTGGCTGCATCTCGCCCACGGCGTCCGCGCCTGCGCCGCCGGCCTGCGGTACGTGCTCTACATGTTCATGACCGCACTGGACGACCCGTCGCGCGTGATCGCGCGGCCGGGCGGGCATTTCCTCGCGCCCTATGGCGACGAGGGCTTCGGCGACGTGTCGAACGTCACCTTCAGCAACGGCTGGGTGCAATTGCCGGACAAACAGCGGACGGTCCTGATCTATTACGCCGGGTCGGACACCCGCTGCTACGTGGCTCGCTCCACGATCGACCGCCTGGTCGATTGGTGCCTGCACACGCCGGAGGATGCCCTGACCACGCGCCGGGCCCTGGAGCAGCGCCTCGCTCTCATTCGCGCCAACCGCAAATTATTGGGGCGCTGACACCGGAAACGCTGTTGCCAGTCGGCGGTCCGTGCGTAGATTGCGGCCGCGACCTGGACTGCTGCCCGCCATGAAGCCACCGCTGCCCAAGACCGTGTTGATCATCGAGGACGATGCCGGCCTGAGTTCGGCCATGGCCGAGACCGCGAAGCAGGCGGGCTTTCAGACCTGCGTCTGCACCACCGCCGCGGAAGGCCTGGCCCGGGCGCTCGCCGACAAGCCAGCCGTGATCTTCGGCGACGTCCACCTCGCCCAGGGCGACGGACGCACGGTGCTGGCGAAGTTGCGCGCCGATCCCAAGCTCGGCGACTGCCAGTTTGTCCTGATGACCGGCGACTGGGTGGGCGCGCCGCAACGCGCGAGCGTGGAGTTGGAGGCGGATGCCTACCTCGCGAAGCCGTTTACGGTCGAGGAATTCGCGACCCTGCTGGTTGAACGCTACGAGCAGGCCAATCTGTAGCCCTGGTTGGTCGGTGCGGCCGGCGGACGCTTGCCTCCGGCACCGGCAGCCGGCACGTTCCGCGCGATGAGACCCCAGGTGCTGCTCGTTTTCCTGACCCGGTTCGAGGAAAGCATGTCCATGCTCAAGGGCATCGCGCATTACGAGCGCACGCACCAGCTCTGGGCGGCGTTTCACGATGACCAGGCGCGCGCCGAATCGGATCCGCGCTGGCTCCAGGACAAGACGTGGCACGGCGTCATCAGCCGCCACACCACGCCGGGCCTGGTCTACATGTGCGACCGGTTGAAGATTCCGCTGGTGGACGTGAACGACGTGCCGCCGTTCCCCGGCGTGCCGAAAATCCGTCCCGACAATGTCGCCATCGGCCATCTCGGCGCCGAGCATTTCCTCGAGCGCGGCTACCAGCATTTCGGTTTCACCTGTTTCTCCAACGACGCCTGGTCCTGCGAACGCCGCGACGGCTTCGTCGAGGCGCTGCGCCTCGCCGGGCGCTCGTGCGACGTCTTCGAGGTGAATTACCCGGGCGACCTCACGCCCGTGTGGGACGTCGAACAGATCGTTTCGCTCGCGGACTGGCTGCAGCGGCTCCCGAAGCCCGTCGGCGTGATGGCGTGCTTCGACCTGCGCGCGCAACAATTGATCGCCGCGGCTCACTTGCACAACATCCTGGTGCCGGAGGAAGTCGCAATCCTGGGCGCGAACAACGATCCGATCCGCTGCGAGTTGTCCTATCCGCCGCTGTCGAGCGTGGCGCCCAATGCCTACCAATCCGGGTACCAGGCCGCCGCGACGCTCGCGCTGATGATGGACGGCCAGAAGCCGTCGTCGCTCGACGTGCGCATCGAGCCGATCGGCGTGGTCACGCGTCCTTCCACCGACGTGCTCGCGATCGACGACCGCAGCGTCGCCACGGCCCTGAGCCACATCCGCCAGCGCGCCTGCCTGGGCGTCAGCGTCGACGAAATCGCGCGCCTGACGTCCGCTTCGCGCAGCCAGCTGGAGAAAAAGTTTCGTCGTTACCTTGGTCGTTCACCGCAGGCCGAGATCCGCCGCGTGCAAGTGGCGAAGATAAAACTGCTGCTGCAAGAGACCGACTATCCCTTGAAACGCATCGCCGAAATGACCGGCTTCGAGCATTTGGAATACATGTGCGTGCTGTTCAAACGCCTCACCGGCGACTCCCCGGGCAGCTACCGCAAGAAGATGCAATCCAAACTGGCATCTTAAGCCAGTCCTGACATATATCGCTTCAGGCAAGCAGGTTAGACCTGCGGTGAGGGACTGCCGCCGGCAATATAACTCAATTGGCGAGCAATTGAACTCATACACGGCGCGGCCCGGCCCCCCTATTATCCGGCCCGCTGTTCCGGGAATGAACCCTACGGGACAGCACCCGCTCCCGGCCATCCACGACCGGACCGGCGGAGAGAACCCCCGATAACCCTAACTACCATGAATCGACTGCTCTCGCGAGTAGGAGCGTACGCGCTCGCTACCGCGGTTTGCTTCGTTAACGCGGGGCGCCTGTCGGCGCAAACCGCTGGAGGCACTGCTGCCTCGGACAACAACGGCGACGTGATAGAGCTCTCGCCGTTCGTCGTGCAGGCGAGTGAGGACCAAGGCTACAGCGCCAAGGATACTTTGGCCGGCACCCGCGTCCGCACCGACCTGAAGGATGTCGCCTCGGCCATTTCGGTCGTGACGAAGCAATTCCTCGTCGATACCGGCGCGAAAAATTCCGCCGACCTGCTCGTGTACACGCCCAGCACCGAGGTGGGCGGCATCCGCGGCAATTTCTCCGGCGTCGCCGGCACCGGCATCTACCAGGAAAACACGATCAGCCCGACAACCCGCGTCCGCGGCCTGGATTCCGCCGACAACACCCGCGACTACTTCCTGACGGATATTCCGTGGGATGGGTTCAACGTCGGTCGCGTCGACCTGCAGCGCGGGCCGAACTCCATCCTGTTCGGCACGGGCAGCCCCGCCGGCATCATCAACACCAGCGTGAATGATGCCTCGTTCAAGAACGAGGCCGGGCTGGAGAACCGGGTCGATGAATTCGGCTCGGTCCGCAATTCGGCCAATTTCAACCAGGTGTTGGTCAAGAATGTCCTCTCGGTCCGCCTGTCGGCGGTCGATGACGAGGCCAAATACGAGCAGAAGCCCGCCTACAATAACAGCCGGCGCTACTTTGGCGCGCTGCGCTTCGACCCCAATCTGTTCGGCGAGGGCAGCCACACGTCACTGCGCGTCAAGTTCGAGAACGGCAAGGTCGACTCCAACAATCCGCGCTCGGTCCCGCCGACCGACGACCTCTCGCTCTGGTTCCGCAAGGGCGCTGACGCCTACGGCCATTACGGTTACGACCACGTGATCATCAATCAGTTTGATGTCGCCAATCCGACGCCGTGGGGCGGCACCGCCGCCGGCGGCAAGGGCGGCGCGTACACCAACGGCCTGGCGCTCTCCAACCAGACCCGCTCCTTCTGGCCCGACATCATCAACTACTACGAGGCCACCGATCAGGGCAAAAACAGCGTGGCCAATTCTCCGATCCCGTCCGGCACCGCGCTCAAGACCATCGCGGCGCAGCCCAACATTGGCCTGGCCCTCCTGAATTCGGGCGGCGGCCTGAGCGCCCAGGGCGTCAATCCCAACTTCCTGCCGCTCGCCATCCCGATGGCGTCCGTCTACTACCGCGACATCGGCAACCTCGGCAGCAACATCCCCGGCGGGTCGACCCCGATCCCCGGCGGCATCTACTACGCCAACGTCGTGCTGCAAGACCCGAGCATCTTCAACTTCTACAAACTGCTCGGCGACGGTCCGAACAAACACGAGTTCCAGAAGTGGAATGCGTTCAACGTCGCCCTGGACCAAACGCTCTTCCACGATCGCCTCGGCGTCCAGTTCGCCTTCGACCACCAGGATTACAGCTCCGGCGCGGAACAGTGGATGGCGGGTGAAAATTACAACATCAACGTCGACATCAACGCGACCTACGCCGACGGCACCCCCAACCCGAATGTCGGCCGTCCTTACTTCGGCAACGGCGCCTCGGCTCCCGGCCTGAACTATCGCAACCGGACGGTGCGCGACACGTTCCGTTTCACGCCAACGTATGAACTGCGCACCTCGGATTTCCTCGGGGACACGACGCTCGCGAAGATCCTCGGCAAGCACAACTTCACCGGCGTCTACGAGCGCAACACGGTGATGAAGGACTACGTCAACTGGGCCGAATACGCCACCACCCCGGAGTATCCGCAGAGCGGCTCACGGAATCTCAATGCCGCCAATACGCTGAATTCCAACCGCAGCTTTGAATGGATTGCGTACGTCGGACCGAGCCTCCTCGGGGCCGCGTCGCCGGCCGGCGCGAACCTGACCAACATTCCGTACCGGATCCAGCCCCCGACGAGCCAGTACGCCACGGTCTTCAATTCGACCTGGAACAAGCCGACCAATCCGAACGACCCGAACTACGTCAATCCGAACGCCGCCTACTCGTACACCAATTACCAGAACGGCGCGACGGTGGCTTCGACCCAGATCGACAATCCCGCCAACTATGTCGGCTGGACCACGCAAAACATCGATTGGCTGCGGGCGAGCGATCCGAACCAGTTCCCCAGCCTGGTCGAGTCCGCCAACCGGACCCGCTTCCGCGACCTTTCGACCGGCATCACCTGGCAGGGTTATCTCTTTGGTGGCGACTTCGTGCCGGCCTTCGGCTGGCGCAAGGACATCATCACCGCCTATCAGACCCAGGCGCCAACCAA
This sequence comes from Lacunisphaera sp., assembly GCA_035549095.1. Taxonomy (GTDB): domain Bacteria; phylum Verrucomicrobiota; class Verrucomicrobiia; order Opitutales; family Opitutaceae; genus Lacunisphaera. The sequence goes on from DASZRV010000044.1 coordinate 25,850, forward strand.
CGCCCTCACCGGCTATACCAGTCTCGACTACACCGACGACCTGGCCTCCCGCACCGACGTGCGCGGCGAGAGCAAGTCGTGGGGCGGCGTTTATCACATCCCCAAGAAGTACACCTCCTGGCTGCCGGCGGGCACGACGGTCAGCGTGTCGTACAACCGGTCCAGCAACTTCAAGGCCGACGCCACCCGCCTCGACCTCGCGGGCAACCAGATCCCGAATGCCACCGGCGAGACCAAGGAATACGGGGTGACGATCACGACGCTGAACGACAAGCTGACCCTCAAGGTCAACAAGTTCAAAACCAAGGTCGCGAACGCCACGCTCGCCGACACGCAGGGCAACTCGATCGCGGGCCTCGGCAACAACGCCTACTTCATCGCCGACGGCGCCATCTGGGGCTGGGCGTGGGCGGCAAGCGTCCAGGAAGGCCTGTCCGGCAATACGCCGAACACCAACTTCTACGACGCGGCCGCCGCTGATGGCCTGCCGCATGGCACCGCGGCGGAAATCGCCGCCTACGACGCCTACAACCGCACCGGTGGCACCTACACCGATGGCAATGGCACCACCCACACCTATGTGGGCGGCAATGCCATCGTGAATGCGTGGCTGCACGCGCCGTTCCCGAAGAACTTCTTCGCGAGCTACTCCCTGACCCCGGCGCTCGATCCGACCCTGGCCTACGCCTCGGGTCACCTCGTCGATGCCTATGTCGGCGGCATCCCCGGCGGTTACGCCGGCGGCGTCCCGACCGGTGGCGGCTCGAGCTTCGGCAATCACCAGACCACGGTCGATACCCTCTCGAAGGGCATCGAGCTGGAGCTCACTTACCAGCCGGTCAAGAATTGGAACATCACGCTCAACTACTCGAAGGTGGACGCCACCCGCGAAAACATCGACCCGGTCTCGAAGACCTTCCTGAGCGAGATGACCGCGTTCATGAACGGCCCCGGCGGCCAGGTGCGCGAATGGTACAACGGCGGCCCGACGCTGGGCTCGCAATGGAACTCCAGCATCGTCGCCCCCTACGCCGTGCTCGTCAACGAACTCGGCCATGAGGCTCCCGAAGTCGCACCCTGGCGCTTCAACGGCGTCAGCACCTACAAGTTCGACAAAGGCATGTTGAAGGGCGCGTTCTTCGGCGGCGCCGTCCGCATCGAGGCCGGCCGCATCATCGGCTACAAGTACGATCCGAAGTTCGTGAACTCGATCACCTCGGATCCGAACTACGCCTCCGTGAAGGCCCTCACCCTCGGCGGCCTCGACGTCAACCAGCCGTTCCGGGGTTCGAACGACACGCATGTGGATGCCTGGGTCGGCTACACCCGGAAGATCGGGCAGAAACTTGATTGGCGAATCCAGCTCAACATCCGCGACGTCGGCGAAAAGGACCGACTTACCGCCTCGCGCATCAACCCCGATGGCAGCATAGCCCTCGCGCGCATCCAGCAGGGCATGGGCTTCCAGCTGACCAACTCGTTCGACTTCTAGTCGCGCGAAGTCCGAAGGGATTCTCCCACCACCCCGAGTCCGGCGGCACCAGCCGCCGGACTTTTTCTTGCCCGGCCCAAAGGCGCGAGCGGAAGCGTCCGTAAGGTGGAGCGACTTGTCCCCAAGGCGCTTCAGCCAGCAGGTAAGAAACAAAAGTAGCGTCTGATGCTTCGCCTTTGGCTGGATTCTTCGCCGCGCTCGGGATGATACGAGTCGGTTTACTCTCCTCGATCCTGTCATCCTGAGTGACCTGTCCTCCGTAGGCTCGGCGCAGGAGCAAGCGAAGGATCCAGTCAGATCGAGCGGTTGCTCGACCGGCAACGGCTGCCTTCAACTTGAACTGCGCTAAGGCGCCGCGATCGTCACCCAAGCTCGCCCGGCGGCGACCGGTTGCGTTGTCGTTTCGCCCAAGGGCCAGCGCACACGGATTTCGCGGGGCGAATTCCCGTCGCGCCAGCCGAAGAAACCGATGCCAGCCGATTCGCTGTAGCACCCCGAGCCGGCCGCGATCTCGACCGTTTGGGTCGATCCATCGGTCAGCTTCACCGTGATCCGTGCCCCGATGGCGGTCGGGTTGCCCGCCGGTCCGTTCAACTGGACGCAAAGACTGTGCCTGCCCGCCTGCCCGCGATTGCGAAAGGCCAGGCCCTGGGTGTCGTTGCGGGTCGCGAGAAAATCCGGCCAGCCGTCGTGGTCGAGATCGAGCAGCGCGAGCGCCTTGGCATCGCCCGGTACCACGAGACCGCTTTCCGCGGGCGGCACCGGCGTGAAATGCCCGTGGCCGTCGCCCCGCAACAACTGGCTGAGCCCGCCGTCGAACCGGCCGACCGCGGGTATCGGCGCAAAGGAATTCTGCACCGCGTAGATGTCCGCCTGGCCGTCCCCGTCAAAGTCCCCCGCCACGATTCCCTGGAAAGGCGAGAGCTGCGCCAGCCGCGGCAGCGGCTCAAAGCGGTAGGTTCCGTCGGCCTGACTGAGGAAGACGCCACTGCGCAGCTCCGTGGCCGCCCAACGCTGCGCCGCCTGCAGCCGGTCGTTGCCCAGGACCTCCGGAAGGGTCGCCCGCGCGTAATCGTTGTTGCGCGGGAAGCGCCGGAGCACCGCGGGCAATGCCGCCCCGAGATCCCGGCGGCTGCGCCACGGATAGATCCGCCCGCCCTCGTAATAGGCTTCGATCAGCTGCGGGTCCTCGCCCGTGCCTTTGAAATCGCCAAGGTCGAGCAGAGCCGGGTGCGCCGCGTCGGCTTGGTACTGGCTGTTCAGCCCGAGATTGCCCGCCACATAGTCTGGACGTCCGTCCCCGTTAAAATCGGCACCGCACAGGGAAGTCCACCAGCCCGTGCCAGCCGCGCCAAATCCAGCCTGATCGGTCCGGTCTTCGAAACCACGCCCGGCATTGTTGTGAAAATACTTCACTTGGCCCCAGTCGAGCGCCACGAGCAGGTCGGGCCAGCCATCGCCGTCGACATCGCTGGCCAGCGCGGCCGTGACCATGCCGACGCTTCGCAGACTTGGCGCCCACGCGTCGGTCACGTCGTCGAACCGGCCCCCGCGATTGAGCAGGAACGCGCTGCGCGGCGCCGTGGGATAAAGGCCCGGTTCCACCCGTCCGCCGATGAACAGATCCAACCGCCCGTCATGATCGAAGTCCGCGCCGACGGCCGCCCCGGCGCTCACCGGCAGCGACGGCAATGCACCCTCCGGCGCCGGCTGGAAACTTCCCTGGCTGTCGCCCAGGTACAGCTGCGGCTGGTATTCGCGTGCGCCCGCTGCGAGCGCGCTGCCGCCCCGGGTCACCAGGAGGTCGGGCCGGCCATCGCCGTTCGCTTCGAAGAGCAGCACCGGCCCATCGTCAACCGGACCTGGTGCCGACGATCCTCGGGCGACAGGCGAAAATCTTCCGTCCGCTCCCCGCCGCCATGCGCGCCAGGGATCGCGGGTCGTTCCGCCGACAACCACCATGGTTCCCCCGGGTCCGCCCGTTTCCGCCACGGCCAAGGCCGGTCCGCGCCGGTTCAACCGTCGCGGCAGCAATCGTTGCATGGCGGTTTCATCCACCGAATCCTCGCGTTGCTGCCACAAGAGCCCCACGGCCTGGCTCACCTCCTCGAACTGCGCCGGCGTTGGTGTCTCCGCCGCAGCGGCAGGTGCGGATGCTGCCGGCTCCGTGATTGAGTAACGACGATCTCCCGCCAGGCCCGTGAAGACCTGCCGCCGGCCGCTCGGCCAGTCCACGGTCAGTTGCTTGACCAAGTTGTCTTCGCCCAGGCCGAAATGCACCGCCGGCTCGCTCGTCGAGAGGACTCCGCGCGCCAGGACCAATTGGCGCACTTGGACGCCGGCAGAAGTTTCAATTTTGACCACGGCTCCGACGCCGAACCGGTTGGATGCGGTGCCGCGGAGGTCGACGATCACACGATGGCCGCGATCCGAGTCGTTGCGCAGGATGGTGACTCCTTTCCGATAATTCGTGAAGACGAGGTCGAGATCGCCGTCGCCATCGAGGTCGCCGAACGCGGCCCCAAAACTGACCCCGCGCTGGTTGAGCCCCCAGGCTGCGCCCACTTCCTCGAATTGCAGGCCGCCGAGATTGCGAAAGGCCAGGTTCGCCTCGGCGAGCGGCGGGCTCGCCTGCATGACGCGCAGTCGCTCCTGTGCCGAACCTGCGCTCATCTGCCGCGCCAGCAGGTCGACGTTGGTCGCCTCGCGGACCATGCCGTTGGTGACGAACAGGTCGACGCGGCCGTCGTTGTCGAGGTCTTCGAATCGCGGCGACCACGTCCAGTCGGTGGCGGCGAGTCCCGTCAGGAACGCAGCTTCCTCGCATCGTCCGGTGCCGGTGTTCAGGTAGAGGACATTGCGCTCGTACTGCGGCGCCCGCTGGGTGATTTCGTCGTCCGCGACGGTGCGCCCGCGCGAATCGGCCATGCCGCGCTGATCCTTCTCGTGGGTGGTTGCCGCCATGTCGGCCACGAAGAGGTCGATCCGGCCATCGTTGTCCACGTCCGCGCCATCCGAACCCATGGACGAATATGGCAGGTGCGGCACCACCTGGTCGATTACGTCGGTGAAGGTACCGTCCCGGTTGTTCCGGTAGAGTTTGTCGGGCTGGGCGAAATCGTTCGCCACGTAGAGGTCGGGCCACCCGTCGTTGTTGTAGTCCCACCACACGGCCGAGTGCCCCTGCGCCTCCCCCGTGATCCCCGCCTGCTCCGTCACCTCGGTGAACGTGCCGTCCCGCCGGTTGTGGAAGAGGTGGTTTCGCTGGCCGGCCGGATGCCCGCTGAAATCCAGCAGGTTCGTCTGGACGAAGACATCAAGCCAGCCATCGCGGTCGTAATCGCAGAACGCGGCCATGACGCTGGCGTCCTTCACGTCCAACCCGCAGGCGTGCGCCATCTCCCGGAACGTGCCGTCGCCCTGGTTGACGTAGAGGAGATTCGGGGCGTTGAACCGGCAGATGTAGAGGTCGGGCCGGCCATCGTTGTTCACGTCCGCAAACGCCGCGCCCTGCTTCCAGATCTTCGCCGCGGTGCCCGGGTCGCCGACGCCGGCGCGGTCGGTCACATCCTCGAATTTCCAGCCGCCCAGGTTGCGAAACAGCCGGCAGCTCTCGGTCTTGCTCACGCCCAAGATGTCCGGCCGGCCGGCGCCGTCGTAGTCGGCGATCGCCACGCCCGTGCCGACCGCGCCGACTTCGAACTCGTGGTAACGCTCCCCCCACATCGCCGGATCCGCGTAGTTGTTGGTCGTGACGATGCCGGTCTGCCCCGGCGACAGCTCGGTGAACAGCGTCGGGCCGCGCGGTCCGGAACGCACTGCGAAATCCCGGGCGGCGATTCCTGCCGGCTCCTCCGCCCGACCGGCGAGGACCGTGATGGCGGCGACGCCAGCAACCAGCGGCAACCCGAAGCCCCTCGCGATCCTGCGCGGAAGAAATGCCGGATGAAGCATGGGACGAGTGATTCAGCGTGCCGCCAACATGCGAGTCAAGGGGAGTTCGACCGCGTCTGACCCGGTCTTTCCTTGCCCCCTTCCGGCCGCGCGGTTCACTCGATCGCACCGATGCGCGACCGGCTCGCAATCACCTGAATCCATTGGGCCCGCATGCGTTCGCCGGTACCAACGTGATGGTCGTCCCGCCCCCCTCCTCGTCTCGCCGGACCGCCAGGCAAGCCGCATGAGTGCATCGCCCAAGATCGCCCCAGCAGCCTTGATCGTCGCCGTGCTCATGGCCGGCTCGCTGCTCGCCTGGACAAACCTGCGTCGGGCGCAACGCATCGGCTACGTGACAAGTTTGGCGCAGCCCGCTGGCCAGGCGCCCGCCGTCGACGCGGGTTCGCCGACCGGTTACGTGCGCGGCCAGCGCAATCTCATCGTGCCGGAACGCGACGAGGCCACCTTCGCGCTCATCGCGGAAACCCAGCAGATGTTCGCCACCGGCCGCTGGCGGATTCGGCACGTGGATTTCGACAACGCGCCGGCCGGCCGCGAGGAACGGTCCACCTCGCCCGCCCGCTGGTGGCTGGGACTCAACGCGTGGGCCGTTCACCTGGCGACCGGCCAGCCGATTGGCCCGGCCGCCGAGCGGGCCGCGCTCTTGTCCGAACCGGTCTTGCACGCCCTGGCTTGGGTCGCATTCACCGCGTGGATCGCGTGGCAGTTCGGCTGGTGGCCTGCAACGCTCGCCTCCCTCGGGTTGATTTGCTTCTTCCCGTTCGGCGCCGGCTTCCTTCCCGGCGTGCCCGGCACCGCGGGTTTGTCGCGCGTTTGTATTCTCGCCGCGCTGCTTTCCCTGCTCACCGGCCTCCTGGGCCGATCTCTCAGGCGGCGCTGGTTTGCCCTTGCCGGGGTCGCGGGCGGAATCGGCCTGTGGGTGGACGTGGCCGGCCAGTTGCCCGTGCTCGCCGGCATCGCTGCGGGCGGATTGCTGGCCGCCTGGTTCGAACGAACCGCGGCGGATCACAATGTGATCGATCGGCCCGCGTGGCGGGCCTGGTCACTGGCCGGCGGCATCACCGTGGTGATCGCGTACCTGGTGGAGTTTGCACCGTCTCACCTCGGGACGTGGCAGCTCGACACGATTCATCCGCTCTACGGTTTGGCTTGGATCGCGGTCGGTGAGATCGTCGCGCGCGTCACCGCCGCGACCCGGCGCAATCGCATCCAGAATGCGGGTGGCCTGTTCGTTTTGTTCGCGGCGGCCGCCCTTGCTGCCACTCCCCTTGTACTGATGTGGACCGGCAATTCCGTCTTGGGCACGCACGACCTGGCGGCCCTCCGCCTGACCAACCAGCCGGACGGTCCCCTCGCGCCACTTCTGTGGGCTTGGTTGCATCGCGATGGGCTTAGTACCGTCGTCTGCGCGACCCTCCTGCCCGTAATCGGAGTCCTGCCGGCCGCGTGGCTGCTGCTGCGCCGCCCGTCGGCACCGGCCCATCGCGCGGCCGTGGCGGTGACGCTCATGCCGACGGTCGTGGCGCTGGGCATGGCGACCGGCCAGCTGGCTTGGTGGGCCACCGTCGACGCGCTCCTGCTGGTCCTCGTCGTGGCCGTTACCGCCGGAATGTTTTCCTGCGCGGGCACCTGGGCCCGCCGGTCCTGGGGCGCCGCAGTCGTGCTCGCGGTCGCCGTGGGTTTCTTCGCTCTGCGCCCCACTGGCGACGTCGGCCCCGAACTGAAACTGACGCCATCGGAAACCCAGGAGCTCGTCGAACGCGACCTGGCTCACTGGCTGGCCAGACATGCCGGTGACGAGCGACCCATCGTCTTCGCGCCGCCGCGCGAATCGCTCACGCTTTCTTTCTACGGTGGCCTGCGCGGCATCGGCACAAATCTCGCCGGGAATGAAGCGGGATTTGGAGCAACGCTTGCGCTCGCCGGCGCCCAGACGATGGAGGAGGTCGAAGCGCAAATCCAGTTGCAGGGCGTGCGCTATCTCGTGGTCCCCTCGTGGGACCCCTTTTTCGACGAGTTCGGCCACCTTTACCTCCAGGCGAGCTATGCGAAGCGCCAGAGCCTCTTCATCGGGGAGCTGCGCCGTTGGCATCTCCCCGCCTGGCTGGCGCCGCTCGCCTATCCCATGCCGGTGATCGGTGGATTCGAGCGCCAGTCGGTGCAGGTGTTCGAGGTGGTCGACCCGCAAAACCCCGCGGCGGCGGCGGCGCGACTCGCGGAGTACCTGGTTGAAACCGGTGACGTGGGCGCGGCCGAAACTGTTTCCGGCAGGCTGAGCCGTTTCCCGGGCGACTTGGGCGCGCTCGCCGCCCGGGCCCAGGTGCAGCTCGCGCACGATGACGGCGCCGGTTTCAAGGACTCGGTCGACCTGCTGGTCGCGCGCGTGTCGGACGGAGCCGATCGCTTCATGCCTTGGGATCGTCGCGTCAGCCTCGCCATCGTGCTCGCCCAAGGCAACCGGCTCGAGCTGGCACGCGTCCAGGTGCAACGCTGCCTCGCGGAGGTTAGCGAACAGAAACTGCGCCGCCTCACTCCGGGTTCGCTCTATCGCCTGCTCGTGCTGGCCCGCGCCTTCAATCTCGAGCTCAACGAGCCCCAGCTCCGCGCGCTCGCACTTGACCTGGTACCCGCGGAGCTGCGTTCGAAAATTTGAAGCGCCCCGCCGGCTCAGCGCTCGGCGATCTCCAGCGTGATCGTTCCCGCCGGCACTTCCTTGGTGACCGTGGTGCCATCGGGCCAGCGCACCTGCACGAGCTTGGGCGGGTTACCCTCGACCCAGCCGAAAAAGGCGGCCGCCGTGGACTGGCTGTAATAACCCGAACCGACGAACACCTCGCTCGCCTGCGCGGAGCCATTACCCAGCTGCACGCTGATCCGGGCTCCAACCGCGGTGGGATTTCCCGCCGGGCCGTGCAGCACCACCCGAAGGAAATGCCGCCCGGCAATCGGCTGGTTGCGAAAGGCGAGCGTCGTCGAGTCGTTGCGCGACACCAGGAAATCCGGCCAGCCATCGTGATCGAGGTCGAGCACCGCCAGTGCCTTGGCATCGCCCGGCACCACCAGGTTGCTTTCCCGCACCGGCACCGCCGCGAAATGGCCGTGGCCGTCGCCCCGCAGGAACTGGCTCAGCCCGCCATCATAACGACCGACGGCCGGGATGGGCGCGTAGGAATTCTGCACGGCGTAAATGTCGGCGCGGCCGTCGCCGTCGAAATCGCCCGCCGCCACGCCCTGCAGCGGCGAGATTTGGGCCAGCCGCGGCAGCGGGGCGAAACGATAGGTGCCGTCCGGCTGGCTGAGAAACACACCACTGCGCAGCTCGGTGGCGGCAAAGCGCTCCGCCTGGGCGAGTTTTTCCGGGCCGACGATTTCCTCCAGGGTCGCCTTGGCGTACAGGTCGGTGCGCGGGTATTTCCGCAGCACATCGGGCAGGATCGCGCCCAAGTCGCGGCGGCTCCGCCACGGGTAAAGCCGGTCGCCTTCGTAGTAGCCCTCGAGCAGCTGGTCCTGCCCGTTGCCGCGAAAATCGCCGATGAAAAGCAGCGCCGGATGCGCCGGATCGGCATGGTACTGGGTGTTCAGCCCGACGTTGCCCGCGACGTAGTCGGGCCGGCCGTCGCCGTTGAAGTCGGCGCTGGCCAGCGATGTCCACCACCCCGTGCCGGCGGCAGCGAAACCGGCCTGCTCGGTGCGATCCTCGAATCCCTGCCCGGCACGGTTGTGGAAATACTTCACCTGGCCCCAGTCGAGCGCGACCAGCAGGTCGGGCCAGCCGTCGCCATCGACGTCGCTCCACAGCGCGGATGCCACCATGCCGACTGCGCGCAAGTCCGGCGCGAGCGTGTCGGTGACATCCTCGAACTTGCCGCCGCGATTCAGCAGCAGCGCGCTATTGGGCGTCCGGGGATACTCACCCGTCGACACGCGACTGCCGACAAAAAGGTCGAGCCGGCCGTCGCGGTTGAAATCGGCTGCGGCGACTGCACCGGTGCTGGCCGTGATCGGTGGCAGTGTTCCCGCTGGCGCCGGTCGGAAGCCACCGTGGCCGTCGTTGAGGAAGAGCTCCGGCGCATACTCGGGCGCGCCGGCCGGCAGCGCGTTGCCACCGCGCGTCACCAACAGGTCCTGGCTGCCATCGCCGTTGGCGTCGAAGAACAACACCGGGCCGTCATCGACCGGACCCGGCGGCAGTTGGGCGGCCGGCGTGAACGCACCTGACTCCGCTGCGACCAGCACGCGCCCCGGGCTGACAGTCGTGCCGCCCACCATCACGTCGTCCCGGCCGTCGCCGGTGATGTCACCCACCGCCAGCGCCGGTCCGCGGCGGTTGAGTCGCACCGGCAGCAGCTGTTGCAGCGAGGTTTCCTTGACGGCCTCCTCGTTTGACACGGCCGACAGGCCGGCCGCCTGGCTCACCTCCGCGAATTGCCCGCCCGTCGGCGGCAAACCCGCGCGGGTCAATGGCGGCGGCGGGCCAGCCGGCTCGGTGATGGTGTAGCGCCGGTCGGCGGCGAGATTGTCGAACGTCTGCTCGAGCCCGCTCGGCCAGCTCACGGTCAGGCGTTTGATAATGGTGTCGTTCCCCAACCCGAAATGCACCGCCGGCTCGCTGCTCGACATGTAGCCGCGCGCCAGCCACAGCTGCCGCACCTGCATGCCGCCGGCGCTCTCGAGACGCACGATTGCGCCCACCCCGAAGCGATTCGATGCCGTACCGCGCAGGTCGAAGATCGCGCGGTGGCCTGCCGCGTTGCGGTTGCGCATCACGGTCACACCAGCGTGGTAATTGGCATATACCAGGTCGAGGTTGCCATCGCCGTCCAGGTCCCCGGTGGCCGTCCCGAAGCTCACGCCCTTCTGGTTCAAGCCCCATTGTTCACCCACGTTCTGGAACTGCAGGTCACCCAGGTTGCGGAACGCCAGGTTGTTTTCCGCCTGCTCGGGGCTCGCATACATGATGCGGATGCGCTCCGCCGGGCTTTCGGCCCGCATGATGCGGTTCACGACGTCGACGCTCGGGTCGCGGGGAAAGCCGTTCGTCACGAAAAGGTCGAGCCGGCCGTCGTTGTCAAAATCCTCGAAGCGCAGCGACCAGGTCCAGTCGGTGGCCGCCACGCCGGCCAGGAAGGCGGCTTCCAGAACGTGCCCCCGGTCGGTGTTCAGCAGCAGCGCGTCGCGGTGCAGTTTCCGCGTGGTGATGACCTGCGGTTCTTCCTCAGTGCGCCCGCGCGCGTCGGCCAGCGAGTGCTGGTCCTTCTCGTGGGTCGTCGCCGCCATGTCGGCAACCAGGAAGTCGATCAGCCCGTCGTTGTTCACATCACCCGCATCGGCCCCCATCGAGGAAAAGGATGTGTGTGGCACGACCTGGTCGATCAGGTTGGTGAAGCTGCCGTCGCGATTGTTGTGATAGAGCTTGTCGGGATGTTCGTAGCCGTAGTCGTTCGCGACGTAGAGATCGGGCCAGCCGTCGTTGTCGTAATCCCACCAGGTGGCCGAGTGGCTCTGGGTCTCGTCCACTACGCTCAGTCGCGCGGTCGCATCGGAAAAGGTGCCGTCGCCGTTGTTGTGCAGCAGATGGCCGCGTTGCCCCTTGGGATGCGAGTTGATGTCGAGCAGGTTGGTCACGACGTAGACGTCGAGCCAGCCGTCGCGATCGTAGTCGCAGAATGCGGCCATGACGCTCGAGTCCTTGATATCGAGCCCGCGGGCGTGCGCCTCCTCCTTGAAGGTGCCGTCGCTCTGGTTGACGTAGAGCAGGTTTGGCGCGTTGTAGCGGCAGACGTAGAGGTCGAGCCAGCCGTCGTTGTTCACGTCGACGAAGGTGGCGCCTTGCTTCCATACCTTCGCCGCCTCGCCCTTGTCCTCCACCCCGGCGCGCGCGGTCACATCCTCGAACTTCCAGTCGCCCAGGTTGCGGAACAGCCGGCAGCCCTCCGTCTTGCTGACCACGAATACGTCCGGCCGGCCGTCGCCGTCGTAATCGCCGATGGCCACGCCCGTGCCGATCGATGACGATTCGAACTCCTGGTACAGGCGGCCGCGCATTTCCGGGTCGTCGAACTTGTTCTCCGTCCGGATCCCGGTCGCTGCGGCTGGCATCTCGACGAACATCGTTGCCGCAGCCGGCGTGCGTTCCGCCAGCGGCCGGCTCGTGATGCCGCCGGCGGGATCGGCGGCGGCCGCGGCGACAGCCATCGAGAGGCTCGCTCCCGCCAGTAAAACTGCCACCTTCCAGCCGGGGTTGCTGCGCTGCGTGGGTTCCCGCATGTTCAGGCGTCGATGGGACGGTCCTCCAAGGGGCGAGTCAAGGCAGCGCTAAGCTACTTCGCCGGCGGCGCCGTTAACGAAAGCGCGGTCGCCCCGATCGGCGGCTGATGCACGGTCGTGTTCCCGTCGGGCCACCGCACCTCCATCGCCGTGGGCGGATGCCCTTCGGTCCAGCCGAAAAAGGCGGCGGGCGTGGACTGGCTGTAATAGCCCGAGCCGGCGAAGACCTCGGCTGTCTGGGGCGGCCCGCCGGCGAACTCCACGCGGATGCGCGCGCCGATGGCGGTGGGATTGCCGGCTGGTCCGTGCAGATCCACGCGCAAGAAATGCCGCCCGGCGACCGGCTGGTTGCGGAAGGCGAGCATCGTGGAGTTGTTGCGGGACACCACAAAGTCGGGCCAGCCGTCACGGTCGAGGTCGAGCACCGCGAGGCCTTTGGCGTCACCGGGAACCTCGAGCCCACTTGCCCGCACCGGGACGGCCTCGAAATGCCCATGCCCGTCGCCACGCAAGAACTGGCTCAAGCCGCCGTCGTAGCGACCGACGGCCGGGATCGGGGCGTAGGAATTCTGCACGGCGTAGAGGTCGGCCCGGCCGTCGCCGTCGAAATCGCCCGCGACCATGCCCTGCAACGGCGCAATCTGCGCGAGCCGCGGCAGCGGCGCAAAGCGATAGGTGCCGTCGGGCTGGCTGAGAAAAACGCCGCTGCGCAGTTCGGTCGCGGCAAAGCGCTCCGCCTGCGCCAGCCGATCCTTGCCGACAATGTCCTCGAGGGTCGCCTTGGCGTAGAAGTCGGTGCGCGGGTACTTGCGCAGCACCTCGGGCAGGGCCGCACCGAGGTCGCGGCGGCTGCGCCAGGGGTAGAGCTTGTCGCCCTCGTAATAGCCCTCGAGCAGCTGGTCCTGCCCGTTGCCGCGAAAATCTCCGATGAAGAGCAGCGCGGGATGTTCCGGCGTGGCGCGATACTGGGTGTTCAGGCCGACGTTGCCCGCGGCGTAATCGGGCCGGCCGTCGCCGTTGAAGTCGGCACTCGCCAGTGAGGTCCACCATCCCGTGCCGGCTGCCGCGAAGCCGGCCTGCTCGGTTCGATCTTCAAAGCCGCGGCCCGCCTGGTTGTGGAAATACTTCACGCGGCCCCAATCGAGCGCGAGCAGCAGGTCCAACCAGCCGTCGCCATCGACATCGGTCCATAAGGCCGATGTCACCATCCCGACTTCGCGCAAACCCGGCGCCAGCGCGTCGGTGACATCCTCGAACCCGCCGCCGCGGTTCACCAGCAGCGCGCTCGGTGGCGTCCGGGGATATTCGCCGGTCGACACGCGACCGCCGAGAAAGAGATCGAGCCGGCCGTCGCGATCGAAGTCGGCCGCCGCCACGGCGCCGGTGCTGGCCGTGATCGCGGGCAGTGCTCCCTCCGGTGCCGGTTGGAACCCACCGTGACCATCGTTGAGAAAGAGTTTCGGGGCATACTCGGGCGCGCCCGCCGGCAGCGCGTTGCCCCCGCGCGTCACGAGCAGGTCGGCTTTCCCGTCTCCATTCGCGTCGAAGATCAACACGGGGCCGTCGTCGACCGCACTCAGCGGCAGTTGCGCCACGGTTGTGTAGGCGCCGGACGACGTGGCCGCCAGCACTTGTCCCGCGCTGACGGTCGTGCCGGCCAAGACCACATCGTCCCGGCCCCGCCCGGTGATGTCGCCAACAGCGACCGCCGGACCGCGGCGGTTGAGGCGGACCGGCAGGAGCGGCTGCAGCGAAGTCTCATTGATCGGTTCCTCGCGCGAAGCCACGGTGAGCCCGCTGGCCTGGCTCACGTCGACGAACTGCCCGGCCACGACGGCAGGTGCCGTTCGCGAGAACGGGGGCCGCGGTCCTTCCGGCTCCGTGATGGTGTAACGCCGGTCGGCCGCCAGGTTCTCGAACGTCTGCTCAAAGCCGCTGGGCCACGTCACGGTGAGTCGCTGGATGATCGCATCCCTTCCGAGTCCGAAATGCACTGCCGGTTCGCTGCTCGACATGTAGCCGCGGGCCAGCCACAGCTGCCGCACCTGCACGCCGGCCGCGGTTTCGAGCCGGACGGTGGCGCCGATGCCGAAGCGATTGGAGGCCGTCCCGCGCAGGTCGAGGATCACGCGGTGCCCGGAAGCGTTTTCGTTCCGCATCACGGTCGCACCGGCGTGGTAGTTCGAATAAACGAGGTCGAGGTCGCCGTCGCCGTCGAGATCGCCGCTGGCCGTGCCGAAACTGACCCCCCGCTGGTCGAGCCCCCACGCGGCGCTGACATCCTTGAACTCCAGGTCACCCAGGTTGCGGAAGGCGAAGTTCTCCTCGTTCAGCACCGGGCTCGTGAACATGATCCGGATGCGTTCCGCCTGGCTCTCGGCCTGGCGCATGCGGTTGGCCACATCGACGCTCGGGTCGCGGTTGTAGCCGTTGGTGACGAAGAGATCGAGCCGGCCGTCGTTGTCGAAGTCCTCGAAGCGAACGGACCATGTCCAGTTCGTGGCGGCAATGCCCGCGAGCCAGGCCGCCTCGAGCATGCGCCCCCTCCCGGTGTTGAGCAGCAGGGCGCTGCGATGGCTCTTCGGTGCCACGGCCGGGTCCGCCGGCTCCTCCGTCCGTCCGCGCGCGTCGGCCACGCCGCGCTGGTCCTTTTCGTGGGTCGCCGCCGCCATGTCGGCCACGAGAAAATCGATCAACCCGTCGTTGTTCACGTCGCCGAGGTCCGAACCCATCGAATAATACGAAGTGTGCGGCAGCGCCCGGTCGAGGGCATTGGTGAACGAGCCATCGCGGTTGTTGTGGTACAGCCGGTCGGGCACGCCGTAGTCGTTGGCCACATACAGGTCGGGCCAGCCGTCGTTGTCGTAGTCCCACCATGTCGCCGAGTGGCTCTGGGTCTCGTCGAGCGGCCCGAGCCGGGTCGTGACGTTGCTGAACGTGCCGTCGCCGTTGTTGTGAAACAGGTACCCGCGCTGCCCCTTCGGATGCGCCGCCGCATCGAGGACGTTGGTCGCCAGGTAGAGATCGAGCCAGCCATCGCGGTCGTAGTCGCAGAAAGCCGCCATCACGCTCGCATCCTTCACGTCCAGGCCGTATGCGTGCGCCATCTCTTTGAAGGTGCCGTCGCCCTGGTTGAGGTAGAGCAGGTTCGGGGCGTTGAACCGGCAGACGTAGAGATCGAGCCGGCCGTCGTTGTTGACGTCGACGAAGGTCACGCCCTGTTTCCACACCTTCGCGGCCGCGCCGCTGTCGCCCACGCCGGCGCGGGTCGTCACGTCCTCGAATTTCCAGCCACCAAGGTTGCGGAACAAGTGGCAGCTCTCCGTCATGCTCGCCACAAATACATCGGGGCGGCCGTCACCGTCGTAGTCGCCAATCGCGACTCCGGTGCCGAGCGAGCCGCCCTCGTATTCCTGGTAGAGCTCGCCCCACATCCGTGGGTCGTCGTAGCGGTTGGTCGTCACGACCCCGGTCTGGTCCGCGGGCATCGGCACAAACATCGTGCGCGCCGACGACTCCGCGTAAGGCGCCAGCGGCCGCGAACTGATGCCATCGTTCGATGCGGCTGCCAGCAACACGCCACTGCCCAAAGCCACGCTCCAGACCCAGCCGTCGCGGAGGATCCGGGCGGCTGCCGTCCAACCCGCGAATCGCTGGCGATCTTCCGCTCCGGACATGGCAGGGCCTCGATGGGAGGTGTCGCCCTCCGGCAAGTCAAGTGAAGTTTGGACGTGCAAAAGCCCCGGACTTTTCTTGCCCCGATTCGCGTTGTCCGCTTGCTTTTTTGACCCCGGCCCGGTGCGAAACGCCGGCCTCCTTTTGAGCCAACCGTTCCGAATTTCCACCCTCGCCTGGCTGGTCCTGCCGCTGGTTGCCATCGGTTGCCTCGCGGCGATCGACGTGATGCACCTGCATCGCGTCACCCATGTCACCGGCCTGTTTGCGGAACCGCCGCAGTGGGATGCCGGTTCGCCCACGGGCTATGCCGGCGGCATGCGGCGGCTGATCGTGCCGCTGCGAAACAACGACACCTATCACTGGATCGCGCAGACGCAGCTGATGGTGGCGCAGGGCGACTGGCGCTTGCGGCATGTCGCCTACGACAACGCCCCGCTCGGCCGTCCGGTCGAGACGCCGTCGCCTTATCGGTGGTGGCTGGCCTTCACGGGCTGGGTCGACCACGCGTTTTCCGGCGAGCCCAGTGGCGCCGCCATCGAGAACGCCGCGCTTTTTGCCGATCCGCTGCTGCATGGGCTGCTCATCATCGCGACGCTGGTGTTCGTGGCGTGGCAGTTCGGCCAATTACCGGCCGCGCTCGGCGCCACGGCGGCCGCCCTGCTCTATCCCTTCGCCGGCTGGTTCGTGCCGGGAGCGGCCGATGACAGCGGCCTGGGTCTGCTGGCGTGCATCTGGAGCTTGCTCCCCTTGCTCGCCGGCGTTCGCAACCTCGGTGATCCCGCGCGCCAACCGATCCGGTGGTTCTGGCTCGCCGGTGTGGCCGGCGGGCTCGGCACCTGGGTGAGCGTGTCGTCGGAAGTGCCGGTGCTCGGCGGCGTCTTCCTCGGCGCGTTGATTGCCGCCGCGACCGCACGACTCGACAATCCCGGTGGCACGACCGGAGCGCGGTGGGGTGCGGCGTGGCAGGCGTGGTCGTTGGGCGGTGCCGTCACCGTTCTCGTCACCAGCCTAATTGAATATTACCCGGGTCATCTCGCCACGTGGCAGCTGCGCGAGGTCCACCCGCTCTACGGGCTCGCCTGGCTGGGCCTCGGCGGCGTGCTCGGGCCGGCGACGGTATGGTTGCGCGGCGACAAAACCCCCGGTCGGGTTCGCCAGATCCTTTCGTGCGGGTTGGGACTGGCCGCAGTCGCCGCGCTGCCCGCGGCGATGGCCAGGTTCAAGAACGAGGGATTCCTGGCGATCGGCACATCGTCGATCCGGCTGGCCAAGCTTCCCGGCAGTCCCGAGGCGACGAGCCTGCTGGCGTGGCTGGAGCGCGATGGCGTGACGGCCCAGGCGTGGGCCACGTTGCTGCCCGCCCTTTTGGTAGTGCCGGCCGCCTGGATGCTTTTCCGCCGCACCACGGGAGCGACGACGCGCGCGATCGTGGCGATCGCCCTCGGGCCCGTGCTGGTAGCGCTCATTCTCGCCGGCAAACATCTCAACCGCTGGAGCCTTGTCGACGCCACGCTGGTGGCCCTGCTGGTCGGTTGCGCGCAGGCGATTGGCGCGCCGGGTCGTGCCGGCTACCTGCGCTGGTCCTGGGCCGGCGCCGTCGGTCTCGTATCGCTCCTCGGTTTCACGCAACTGTGGCCCGGAGCGACGACGACAGATAAGATCGCACTAAACCGGCCCGAACTCGTCGGCCTGATCGAACGCGACCTGGCCAACTGGCTGGCCCGGCATGCCGGCCCGCACGGGGCGGTCGTGCTCGCGCCGCCCAGCGAGACGACCGCCATGTATTATTACGCCGGGCTCCGCGGACTAGGGACGCTTGCCTGGGAGAATGAGGAAGGCATCCGCGCCGCCATCCGCATCGTGAGCGCCTCCACGCCGGAGGAGGCGAAGGAGCTGATCAAGGGACGCGGCGTCACCCACTTGGTGATTCCTTCGTGGGATTCGTATCTCGACGAGTATGCACGCCTCGGCATGGGCCAGCTCGAAGGCACCTTCCTCGCCCGCCTGCATGCCTGGTGGCTTCCCCCCTGGCTCAAACCCGTGGCCTACCAGTTCCCCGTCATCCCCGGCTTTGAAGGCCAGTCGGTGACGATCCTCGAGGTCGTGGAAGACCAGCCGGACGCCGCGGCCCTGAGCCGCGTCGCCGAGTATTTCATCGAGACCGGCCAGGTCGGCACCGCGACCGCGGTGAGCCAGTCCTTGCGCCAGTTCCCCGCCGACTTGAGCGCGCTCGTCGCGCGCGCCGAAGTGGAGTTCGCCCGCGGCGAGATGGCCGACTTCAACGATGCGGTCGAGAAGCTCCAGCCGCGCATCGTCGGCGTCGCTGACCGCCGCCTCCCGTGGGACCGGCGGGTCAGCTTGGCCGTCATTCTCGCACAGGCGAAGCAGATGGACGCGGCCCGACGCCAGGTGCAGCGCTGCCTCGAGTCGATCGACGAGGCCAAGCTACGTTCGCTCTCAACCGGGTCCCTGTACCGGCTGCAGGTCCTCTGCAAGGCCTTCGGCCTGCCGATTGCCGACCCCAGGCTGCATGCGCTGGCGCTGGACTTGCTGCCGCCCGACCTGCGCCAGCGGCTCTGAGCCGGCGTCGCACGCATTCCGATTGCTGCGCCCGTAGGGGCGTGGCTTGACCGCGCCCGGGCGCGCACATGGTGCGCCCCTACGCAATTCCCTCTGACCCGGCTCACTTCGGCGCGTTGCCGGCGGCCGGATTCGAAATCGTCAGGCTGTGCTGTCCGCCCGGCACGTCCTGCTCCGTGCGCTGACCGGAGGGCCAGCGCACGCGAACGCGCACCGGGCGATTGCCATCCGGAAAACCGAAGAAACAGGCGGCTGTCGACTGGCTGTAGTATCCTGCGCCCGCCTCGATCTCGCCGGTTTGAGTTGAGCCGTCGGCCAGCACCAGCGTGACGGCGGCGCCCACGGCCGTTGGATTTCCCGCCGGTCCGCGCAACGACACGCGGAGGAAATTCCGCCCGGGTACGCCACGGTTACGGAAGGCCAGGGTTGATGCGTTGTTCCGACTGACGACAAAGTCCGGCCGGTCGTCGGCATCGAGATCGGTCACCACGAGCGCCTTGGCGTCGCCCGGCACGATGAGACTGCTGTCCCGCGGCGGCACCGCGCGGAACTCGCCTTGACCGTCGCCGCGCAGCAGCTGGCTGAGTCCCCCGTCGAATCTCCCGACCACCGGGGCCGGCGCGTAGCTGTTCTGCACGGCGTAGAGATCCGCGTTGCCGTCGCCGTCAAAATCCCCGGCCACCATGCCCTGCAGCGGCGCGATCTGGGCGATGCGCGGCAGTGGCGTGAAACGGTAGGTTCCGTCCGGCTGGCTCAGCAACACGCCGCTGCGCAGTTCGGTGGCCGTGTATTTCCGGGCGGCGGCCAGGCGGTCGGCGCCGAGGATCCCGGCGAGCGTGGCGTGAGCGAAGACATCATTGCGCGGAAATCTCCGTCGCAGCGACGGCAGCACGGCCGCGAGTTCCTTCCGGCTGCGCCAGGGATAAAGCTGCCCGTCTTCGTTGTAACCCTCGATCGGGAGCGCCGGGACCCCAGGCTCGAACTCGCCGTAGAAAAGCACCGCGGGGTGGTCCGCATCGGCGTGATATTGGGTGTTGAGCCCGACGTTGCCCAATGCGAAGTCGGGACGACCATCGCGGTTGAAATCCGCCGTCGCCACGGATTGCCACCAACCCGTGCCCGCACCGGCGAACCCGGATTTCTCCGTCCAGTCGGTGAATCCGCGGCCCTGCTCGTTGTGGAAATATTCAACCGGTCCCCATTCGAGCGTACGCACTAGATCCGGCCAGCCGTCGCCATCAACGTCGCTCCACACCGCTCCCGTCACCATCCCAACCTCGCGCAGGGCCGGCGCCAGCGTGTCGGTCACGTCCTCAAATCGTCCGCCGCGATTGGCCAGCAGTGCGCTGCGCGGAGCCAGCGGGTACTGGCCGGGCAGCACGCGACCCCCGAGAAACAAGTCGAGCCGGCCATCGCGGTCAAAATCCGCGGCGGCAGCCGCGCCGATGCTCGAATGAACCGGAGGCAGCACGCCTGCCGGCGCCGCGGCAAGGCCGCCGCCGGTGTTCAAGTACAACACCGGCTGGAATTCCGCTGCGCCCGCCGGAAGGTTGTTGCCGCCTCTCGTCACCAGCAGGTCGGTGCGGCCATCGCCATCGGCGTCGAACAACAGCATCGGGCCACAATCGGCCGGTGCACCGGTGCCGGAGATCGAATCCCCGGCCGTGAACCTGCCGCCAGGCCGGTCTAGCAAAACTCGCGCCGGGTCGCGGGTGGTGCCCCCAACCACGATGTCGTCGTAGCCGTCGCCGTTGATGTCGCCGACCGCCAGCGCCGGCCCGCGGCGATTCAAGCGCACCGGCACCAGCGGCTCCTGCGCCTCTTCGTCCACCACCTCTTCGCGCGATGACCAGCTTAAGTTTGACTCGGCGGCGACTTCGACGAACTGGCCTGGCGGCGGTGCGGGCGGGGGGGCGAGCTGCAGCCGGCCGGCCGGCTCGGTGATCGTATAGCGCCGATCGGACGCAAGGTTTTCAAACTGCTGCCCGAGGCCGCTGGGCCAGGTCACCGCGAGCCGCCTGATCGTCGTCTCCGTTCCCAAGCCGAAATGCAGCATCGGCTCGCTGCTCGACATCGAGCCGCGCGTCACCACGAGTTGTCGCACTTGCGCGCCGGCAGCGGTTTCGATCCGCACCGTAGCCCCAACACCGAAGCGGTTCGAGACCGTACCGCGCAGGTCGACGTTGATTTGGTGACCAGCCTGGCCGTCGTTCCGGAGGATCGTGACGCCTCCCAGATAATTCGCGAAAACCAGGTCGAGATCGCCGTCGCCGTCGAGATCGGCGAAAGCGGCGCCGAAGCTCACGCCTTTCTGGTCCAGGCCCCAGGCCGGCCCGACGCTCTCGAAGCGCAGGTCGCCCAAGTTGCGAAACGCGAGGTTCGATTCGCTCAGCACCGGGCTGGTCCGGGCGATGCGCACGCGCTCGGCGGCGCTCTCCGCGATCATCATCCGTTGCATCAGGTCGACGTTGTGGATTTCGCGGTGCATGCCGTTCGTGACGTGCAGGTCGAGGCGGCCGTCGTTGTCGAGGTCCTCGAAGCGCACCGACCAGGTCCAGTCCGTGGCGGCCAGTCCGGTGAGAAAGGCGGCTTCGAGCACGCGGTCGGTGCCGGTATTGAGAAACACGGCGTTGTGCAGGTAATTGGGCGCGGCCGGCGAGCCGTCCGGCGGGTCCTTTCCCCGGCTGCGCGTTTCCGCCATCGTGCGCTGGTCCTTCTGGTGCGTCGTCGCCGCCATGTCCGCAACCATGAGGTCAATCAGGCCGTCGTTGTTGAGGTCGCCCGTGTCGGCGCCCATCGACGAATACGTGGTGTGCGGCACGGTCCGGTCGATGACATTGGTGAACGTGCCGTCGCGGTTGTTGCGATAGAGGAAATCGGGCACGGCAAAGTCGTTGGCGACATACAGGTCCGGCCAGCCGTCGTTGTTGTAGTCCCACCACGTCGCCGAGTTGCCCTGCGTCTCGCCGCTCGCGACGCCGGCGCGCGCCGTCACATCCGTGAAGGTGCCGTCGCGGTTGTTGTGAAAAAGACGGTCCGGCTGTCCACCCGGATGCGCCGAGTTGTCGAGCAGGTTCGTGAGCAGGTAGAGATCGAGCCAGCCGTCGCGGTCGTAATCGCAAAACGCCGCAGTCGAAGAGCCGTCCTTGACGTCGAGACCATAGGCGTGGGCCACCTCCTTGAACGTGCCGTCGCCCTGGTTGAGGTAGAGCAGATTGGGGGCGTCGAAGCGGCAGATATACAGGTCGAGGCGGCCGTCGTTGTTCACGTCGACGAAAGCCGCCCCTTGCTTCCAGATCATCGCCGCGTCGCCGTGGTCGCCGACGCCCGCCTTCTCGGTCACGTCCTCGAACTTGCAGCCACCGACGTTGCGAAAGAGCCGGCAGCTTTCCGTCTTGCTGACGACGAAAATGTCCGGTCGCCCGTCGCCGTCGTAGTCGCCGATCGCGACGCCGGTGCCGATCGCCCCGAGTTCGAACTCATGGTAACGGTCGCCCCACATGCGGGGATCGCGATAGTCGTTCGTGGTCCGCACCCCGGTTTCCTCGGGACTCAGCAGCGTGAACATCGTCGACCCGCGCGGCGCCGAGCGGGCCTCCAGCGGCCGGCTGGTGATGTCAGCGGTTGGCGCAGCCCAGGCCGCCACGCCGGAAACCAGGGCTATCCAGAAAGTGGGCGCGAGCCGGGACATGATCGGACGGCGGCGTCAGCCGGCCATCGCTCACTCGGCCTTGCCGCCAGCGAGGGCGTCGAGGCGCGCCATCAGCTCGAGGCAACAGCGGCTGTTGTGATACGGACATTTCCACAGGCTCACCTTCGCCATGGGATAACTGCTCCCGCTGCCCGTCTTCATCACCATGATGGGCGTGCCGTCGCGTTCGAGGGTGTTGTGCCAGTCGCCGTGCACGCGATCGACAACCTTGTCCTGGATGAACCGCCAGCTCCGGCGCGACGCGGCCAGGTCCTGCGGGTCGTCGGAGAGCTGGTAGGCATTGAGAAATCCGACCGCCGCCTCCGCCTGCTCCCACCACTCCTTGTGCGAATTGGTGATGCCCCGCGGACTGCCTTCGTTGAAGACACCGCCGTCAGTGTCGATGCCCTGGGGCGTGACGCGCGCGATGGCCACCGCCTCGGCCTTGGCCCGCGCGAGCAGGTCCGCGTCGCCCAGCACGGTCGCCGCCTCGACCAGCAGCCAGCTCAGCTCGATGTCGTGCCCGTAAGAAATGGCGTCCCCGATCGGCGTCCAATCGTCTCGCATGAACAGCACGAGGTGGTGCGTGCGCGGGTCGATGATCTTCGTGAGCATCAACTCCACCAGCTCGCGTTGCCGCCGGCGCAGTCCCGCATCGGGCCACGAGCGCAGCAGCCCGGTGAAACCCTCGAGGATGTGGATGTGGGAATTCTGCGACTTGGGCGCCGCGCCGAGGAGGTTCGTGGCATCGCCCGCCGGCCGGTGCCATGCGCGGTCGAGCGAATCGAAGTAGCCGCCGTGCACCGGGTCGCTCGCGTATTGGTCGACGAGCCGGTAAATGGCGATGGCATCGTCCAGGGCCGCCTGCTCGCCCGTGGCGCGGTAATATTCGCTCAAGCCGTAGATGCCGAAGACCTGGACGTAGATCTGCTTGTGGGCATCGACGGGCTGGCCGTTGGGCGAAACCGTCCAATAGAGCCCGCCATGGTCACGATCAATGAAGTGCTCGCGCAAATCGCGCAGCGCCCACCGGGCCATCTCGAGGTAGGCCAGATCATGGTAGCGGCGATAGGCCGCCGAAAAAGTCCAGAGGATCCGGGCGGTGAGCAACGAGCCCCGCGGCTGGTCGTCCTGCACCGTCATGTCCTCGCCAATGAAGGAATGAAAGCCGCCGCGCACCGGATCGCGTGCATGCTTCAGCCAGAATGGCAGGATGTTTTCCCGCAATTCGCGCTCGGCATCCGCGCGGTAGGCACGCAGTTCGTTGGCCGGAACCGGTGCGGCTCCGTCGCCGGCCAGTGCCCGGACCGCCAGCGCGAGGAGCAACGGCAGCAGGGTCGGCTTCATGGCAGTATCCGCTCGTTTCAGCCGGCCAGGATCTTCTCGACCCGATCGAGCTCGACGGCGGTAAGAGGCGGGCTTTTCAGGCCGCCGTGGATGTCATCGATCTGGCTTACGCGACTCGCACCGATGAGCACCGTCGTGATCTCGGGCCGCCGCAGGAGCCAGAGCACGGCGAACTGCGCCAGGGTATTGCCGCGCGCCTTGGCGATTTCGTCGAGTGCGCGGACCTTGGCCAGGACGGCCGGCGTGACCTGCTCCTCCTTGAGGAATCCGCTCGGCTTGTGCGCGCGCGAATCGGCGGGAATGCCCTGCAGGTAGCGGTTCGTGAGGAGTCCCTGCGCCAGCGGCGAGAACGGGATGCAGCCCGCGCCAACTTCCGTCAGCGCCGGCAGCAGCGCCGGTTCCACCCAGCGGTTGAACATATTGTAGACCGGCTGGTGGATCAGCAGCGGCACGCCGAGGCCCTTCAGGATGGCGGCGGCCTCGCGCGTCTTGTCCGCTGGGTAGTTCGAGATGCCGGCGTAGAGCGCGCGCCCTGAACGCACGGCGTCCGCCAGCGCGGTCATCGACTCCTCGATCGGCGTGTCGGGATCGGGCCGGTGGTGATAGAAGATGTCGACGTAATCGAGCCCCAGGCGTTTGAGGCTCTGGTCGAGCGATGACAGCAGGTATTTGCGCGAGCCCCACTCGCCGTACGGCCCGGGCCACATGTAGTAGCCGGCTTTGGTTGAGATGATCAGCTCGTCGCGATGCGCGGCGAAGTCTTCGCGGAGGATCCGCCCGAAGTTCGTCTCGGCCGACCCCGGTGGCGGGCCGTAGTTGTTGGCGAGGTCGAGGTGCGTGATGCCCAGGTCGAACGCCCGTCGCAGCATCGCGCGCTGGTTGTCGAAGGGATCGATGCTGCCGAAGTTGTGCCAGAGGCCCAGCGATATGCGGGGAAGCCGCAGTCCGCTGCGCCCGCAGCGGGCGTACGGGATCATCTCATAGCGCTTGGGGTTCGGGGCGTAGTCGCTCATTGGAATCAGGCTTGCCGGCGGAAGATTAATGGGAAGGGAAAAACGCCAGCGCCAGCAACGCATCGCCCGGCGGCATGGCCGCTTCATCGAGCGACCCGGTCAGGCTCGCCGCGAGTGACTTCGCGTGCTCCGGCGGCAACCCGGCCAGGACCGCCAGCGCCTCGGCCGAGGGCGCGTCGCTCGCGGCCGGCGGCCGGACAAAGAAGCCCGGCGGCAGCTCGGCCGGCGTGGCGGCGAATCTGCCTTCCGGCGTGAGGAAATGCGCCGCGATGCGCGCGAGAAGCTTGTCGGCCAATTCGCCTGCTTCCGCGTTCTTCATCGTGCGACCAAATTCACGACACCCAAGCGCCACCGCCGCGTAATCCTGCGGCGCGGCCGGAATCTCGCCGCCGGCAAACCGGTGCAACGATCCCGTCGTCGCCGCGAATTGTGCCTGGATGGCCGAAAACAACTTCGTCGCCGCCGCGGCGAATCGCTCGCCGCCGGGCTGCGCCCCGGCCTGGGCGAACGCGGCCAGCAGCAACCCGTGCGCGCCGGCGGTGGCGCGTTCGTCGAGCGGTGGCGCCGGGCGCTTGTGCCGTTCGGATAGCAGCCGCGACGTCGCCGCGGCCAGCTTTGGGTCAGCCGTGGTGATGCCATGCAGCAGGTTCAAACCCTTGAGTTTGGCCGAGGGATCGTCGTCCGGGCTGACATTTCCGTCGGGCTGGACGCCGAACGCAGATTTGAAGGCGGCCGCATCGGACCCGAGCGTCGCGTCGATCTCGGTGGCACTCCAAGCGTAGTAGCTGGCAAAGGCATCGCCGGTGGCGTCCTCGGCCGTGGCGAAAGTGCCATCAGGCCGGGCCAGCCGGGCCAGCGCGAAGTCGAGCGCGCCGAACGCCGCGGCGCGAAAAGCCGCCGCGTCGCCACCGTCCGCGGCCGCGAGGTACGCCAGGGCGATCCGCGCCTGGTCGGCCAGGGTTTTCTGCTGGTAAGGCACGTGCCAGGCGGCGTCGACCGCGTAGCGAAAAAAGCCGCCATCGAGCGGATCGCGCAGCGTGCTGCCCGCGATCGCGCGCAGGGTCTTCCGCGCCGCGTCCTGGTCCTCCGGCGAACGCTGCAGCAGGAAACGCAGCAGCTCGGGTTCGGTTTTTTTCGGCGGATCGCCAAAACCACCGTGATCCGCATCGAAAGTCCCGCGCCACGTCTCCGCCGCCTGGGCCAGCCGGCCGTCGTTTTTCGCCGGATCGAAGACCGGCGGCTTGGCCGCCGTGCGCAACGTTGCGACGGCTTCGGCGGCGCGGGCGCGGCTGCCAGCCGGATCGGTGGTCCACCCGCTGAGCACCTGGCCGGCGAATTTCATGAAGCTCGGCTTGCCCCACTCTTCCGTCGGCGGCAGGTAGCCCGTGCCCTCGAAGGGCTGCAGTTCCGGCGTGAGCCAGACATGAGCCGGCCAGGTGGCCACCTGTTTGATGTTGCGCAGGTAGTCCTCCAGCAGCGCCGCGACGTCCGGCTGCTCCTCGCGGTCGACGATCACGCAAATGAAATTCTGGTTCAGGAACGCCGCCGTATCGGCCAGCTTGAAAGTCTGCGCCACGGTCGCGCGGCTCAGTTCGCTCAGGCTGGCCCCGACGAAAACGTACACCGGCTTGCCCGCGGCCCTGGCCTTGGCCGGCAGCTCGGCATCCCACCGCCGCCACTGGACGCTGGTGTCGCCGGCCGCGCGGAGAAGCGCTGATGACGTCGCGGGCAAGGTCGTCGAGGCCGCAATTGCGTTGGTCCCGGAGGCGACCACGGCCCAGAGGAGAAGCTGAAACAGCCGGGGACGCCGGGCGGCCGGCAACGCCGGGCGGAATGGGGAGGAGCGGGCGAATTGCACGGCGGCAAAAAATAGGGGCTGGCCACGAAACGTGACCAGCCCAAACCGGCTCCGCACACCAACGGGAGGCCGATGCGTGGAAACCTATATCGCGGGATTACCAGCGATGCCCGTACGTCAGGTTGACGAGGAAGTCGGCGAAGGCGGCGTCGCCATGGCCGCCGTTCTGCATGTCCGCGTAGCTGCGCGTGCGATCCCGGTACAGCGCCACCGGGATGGAAAGCGCAAAGGAATCCTTGCCCGTGGCGAACGAAATGCCCGGCTCGATCGAGCCCACCACCCCCGGGCGGCGGAAGCCGCGGCTGCCGCCGATGAGGTCAAGGGCGGGCACGCCTTCCAGGCGGCCGCCGAGGCTGGCAGTGAGGTGGTAGCGGGGCATGAGCACCTGGCTCACGCCCAGCCGGACCTGATATTGGTCCGGCACCGAGTCAAAGGCCGTGATCGAGGCCACGTTGGCGCTGCGCTGCGTCCCGTTAGTCTCGCGCGGGTTGATGAGATAAAAGCCGGTGGCGTAGAGCGAGGTGGTGTCGCGCAAGCGGCGATAGCCTTCCAGCGAGACGGTGAAACCCCAGCCGCCGTCGCCGGGCTGGATCGACTGGTCGACGCTCTGCAGCACCGGGCCGGTCGTCTTGTAGGCGATATCCTTCACGTTGGTGTTGCCGGTCGGCAACTTGAGCCCAAAGCCGACGGAGAGATTGCCCCTCGGCTCCGAGATCGGATTGATCACCCAGTAGGTGCCGCCGATGCGCACGTCACCGATCCCATCCGAGCGCATGGTGTGGCGGTGCACGCGATCGTGCTCATAGAGCGAGGAGCGGGTGGCGTGGAAATATGGCACCCCGATTTCCAGCGACGCGCGGGTGTTGAACCGGTAGTCGAGCGCAAGGTTCATCTGCTGGACGATGTTCACCACCTCGGAGCCCGCCGTGTAGCGCTGCTCCTGCTCATCGGTGCCGATGAAGTGCCGGTGCGAGCGGAAGTATTCGTAGGAGGCGCTGAAGTCCCATTTGCCAACCTCCGGACCGGTGAGTCCGTCGAGGCTGCTCGAGCCGTCGCCCATCTGCTTGATGGCGACGCAACCT
Source organism: Lacunisphaera sp. (assembly GCA_035549095.1). GTDB lineage: Bacteria > Verrucomicrobiota > Verrucomicrobiia > Opitutales > Opitutaceae > Lacunisphaera. The sequence goes on from DASZRV010000044.1 coordinate 52,815, forward strand.
TGGGCATGGGCGTGGGCGGCGGTAACAACAAAGGCGGCCGCCAGCGCGAGGGCGCGGGCATGCCGTTTGGCAACAATCAGGAGCGGATGCTCCCGGTGGGGGGCGTGGTTTTGCATGGTGGAAGGTCTAATAACGTGGATTAGGCCGGATAACGGCGGCGACCATGGGAAATCCCCCGGCGCTGGAAACACCGCAGGGACTAAGCGCCTCTATTTTGGGGCGAATGGCCGACGGCTCCGACCCGGGCCGCCGGGTCAGTGGTTCGGCACGAACAACAGCACGGGCCCGTCGCTCCGGGCGACCACCACGGCGGGAGTCCGGGTTCCGGGCAAAGACACCGGCACGGCCGAACGGGCGTCGCCGGTAACGAGGAGCCCCGATTGCGCTGGCGCCAGCGGCGTGAAGCCGCCGCGACCATCGCCCCGGAGCACGACGCCGACGCCGCCGTCGAACCGGCCGGTGTTGGGTTCTGGCCCAAAGTTGTTGCCAACGCACACGAGGTCGAGGTGGCCGTCGCCGTCGAGATCGGTCGCCACGATGGCGTTGATCGGCGCGATCTGCGCGATGCGCGGCAGCGGCTGGAAGGCGAAGGTGTGGTCGGCTTCCTGCACGAACACGCCGCTTGCGAGTTCATTCGCCTCGAGGCGGTGCACGCGGGCGAGCTTGTCGGCGCCGAAGATGTCATCGACCGTCGCGGTCGAGAACGCCTTGAAGGTCGGGAATTTTCTCGGGAGCCAGGGGAACGAGTAGGCCAGCTTGCTGCGGCCGCGCACGGGGTAAAGTTTCCCGTCGTCGTACTGTGCCTCGATCAGGTTGTCCTTGCCGTTGCCGTCGAAATCGCCGGCGAAGAGCACGGTCGGCGCCTGCGCGGTCGCATGGTACTTGGTGTTCAAGCCGACGTTGCCGGCGATCAGGTCGACGCGCCCGTCGCCATTGACGTCGGCCGCGGCCAGCGCGCTCCACCAGCCGGTGCGCCCGGCGAGGCCCGCCTGGGCGGTGAGATTCTCAAGGCCTTTCCCCGTGTTGTGCCAGTAGGTCACCGGGCCCCACTCGGTCGCCACGATGAGGTCGGGACGCTTGTCGCCGTCGACATCGGTCCAGACCGCGGCGGTCACCATGCCGACTTCGCGCAAGCCGGGCGCGACCTGCTCGGTCACATCGGTGAATTTGCCGCCGTCGTTGCGATAGAGGAAGCTGCGCGGCGTTTCCGGATACCTGCCGGGCACGACGCGGCCGCCGACGAAGAGGTCAGGTTTGCCGTCGCCGTTGAAATCCGCCGCCGCCACGGCCCCGCCGCTCTCGCCGTCGGCCGGCAGCGTGCCGGCGGGCGCCGCCGTGAAGCGGCCGTGGCCGTCATTGAGGTAAACCTGGTCGTTGAGGAGGGCGTCGCCGCGGTCGTGCTGCACGCCGCCGTTGACGACGACAAGATCGGGGGCGTGGTCGCCGTTGACATCGACGAAGGCGGCCCCGGTGCCATCGACGCCCGCGGTCGCGCCCCAGGGCTGCTCGGGTGCGGGTTTGAACGAGCCGTCGGCCTGGCCGAGGAAGAGTTCGCCGGCCTGGCCGGTCGAGCCGCTCACGAAGACATCGGGCAGTCCATCGCCGTTGACATCGGCGGTGGCGAGTGCGGGCGCGAGGCCGTTGAGCCGGCGCGGGAGGAGCCGCTGGCGCACGAGTTCGTCAAATGGTTGCAGCACATCCGTGTGTTTCAACCCGCGCGCGTCGGCGGATTCGGCCAGCAGCGCATTGGGATTCGCGGGCGTGTGCATGACCGCCGGGGCGGGCTTGAAGCCTTCGGGCAGCGGCGGCTCGGCGATGGTAAGCAGCCGGTCGGCCGGGAGATTTTCCAGTTCCTGCACCTGGCCGCGCGGCCAGCGGATCGCCAGCTTCTTGATGACGGTATCGTTGCCGAGGCCGAAATGTACGACCGGCGGTTCGCTCGCGACGATGCCGCGCTCGGTGAAGAGCTGGCGGACCTGGATGCCGGTCCCCGCAGACTCGAGACGGAGCTCGGCGCCGATGCCGTCGAGGTTGGGCGCGCGGCCGGCCAGCTTGATGGCGACGCGGTGGCCGGTGGCCGTGTTGTTGCGGACGATCGTCGGCGGCTCGTTGCAGTTGGCGTAGATGAGGTCGAGGTTGCCGGTGTTGAACAGGTCGGCGACGGCGCAGCCGAAGGCCACGCCCTTCTGGTCCAGGCCCCAGGCCTTCGACACGTCCTCGAACTTCAAATTGCCGAGGTTGCGGTAGGCGATGGTCGTCTCGGCGCGCGGCGGCGCGTCTTTCCACACGGCGGCGCGGGCGGCCAGGGTCGGCGCGCGGTTCTGCCGGTCGACAATGTCGGCGTCGATGAAGTTGCGGATCATCCCGGTGGTGAAGAAGGCGTCGAGGCGGCCGTCGTTGTCGAGGTCGGCCAGGCGCGTGCCGAAGGTCCAGCCGGTCGCCTGCATGCCGAAGAGCGAGGCCGCCTCCTCGAAGCGGTCGCGCCCGGTGTTCAGGTAGACCGAATTCCACATGTACTGCGGGATGAGTTCGCGCACGCGTTCCATCTCCCAGAGGCCGCGGCCGATCTCCTCCATGCCGGTCATGTACTCGGCGTGGGTGCGGTCGCGCATGTCGGTGACGAGGAAATCGACGAGGCCGTCGTTGTTGAGGTCGCCGGAATCGGCGCTCATCGAAAAGTAGGTGACGTGCGGCAGGCGCTCGTCGACAACGTCGACAAACGTGCCGTCGCCCTTGTTCAGATAGAAGCGGTCGGGCGTCTCGAAGTCGTTCGCCACATAAAGGTCCGGCCAGCCGTCGCCGTTGGCGTCGAACCAGACCGCGCAGTGGCCCTGGGTCAGGCCCCAGATGCCGGATTTGCCGGTGACGTCGGTGAAATGGCCTTTGCCGTCGTTGTGGAGCAGGTAATCACGGCGGCCCTGCGGGGCCTTCGAAAAATCGAGGATGTTCGTGACGAGGTAGCAATCGAGCGCGCCGTCGCGGTCGTAATCGGCGAAGGATGCCATGACCGAGGCGTCCTTGATATCGAGGCCGAATTCCTTGGCGCGTTCCGTGAAGGTGCCGTCGCCGTTGTTGACGAAGAGGAGGTTCGGCGCGTCGTAGCGGCAGACGTAGATATCGGGCCAGCCGTCCTGGTTGATGTCGACCGCCGTGGCGCCGATCTTGCCCACCTTCTCGTCCTGGGGGACGCAATCGACCCCCGCCATCGCGGCCACGTTTTCAAAATGCCCCGGGGAACGCTGCAGGTAGAGTGCGCAGGGACCGTTCTTGGAGACTTCAAAGATGTCGGGGTTCCCGTCCTTGTCGAAGTCGCCCACCACGATGCCCGTCTCGAGCGCGCCCAGCGTGAACTCGCGGAAGCGGTCGCCCCACATGCGTGGATCATTGTAGACGTTCGGGACCGTCACGCCGCTGGCGGCGCCATCGAGGCGTTGGAAAGGCTTGGCGCCGGGCGCGAGCGGTGCCCGGGTGGCGAGCGGCCTCGAGGTGTAGGCGGGCTCGGCCGCCAGCGCGAGCGATGCGGCACAGGCCAGACAAGCGAGGGTGAGCGTGGATTTGATCATAGCGGAAAAGTCAGGCGACAGCGTGCCCGGTCGGCATCGGGTCCGCCAGCCGGGTGCGGGCGACGAGGAAAGCAAGCGCCAGCGGGGCGGCGTAGCTGCCGCCGTGTTCGATGAATACCCAGAAGGGCGAACCGGCCATGGGACTCAGCAACTCCGTGGCCAGTTTCCACAGGGCCACGCCCCACAGCAGCCGGGGATCGGGTTTGAATACGACGGCCAGCGCGAGCAGGCACTCGAACACGCCGACCACGCGCTCCGCGGCCAGGCCGGGCAGACCGAGCAGGCTGTAGTGGTGCACGAAAAGCGGTTTCATCACGGCCCAGTTCAGCATCCCGTGTCCGAACAGGAGGAGCCCGGTGGTCAGCCGCAGGGTCCAGTGGACGACCCTTTCGCGGGCCCGGGGGCCGAACACTCCCCGAAACCAAGCGCGCAGGCTGCCGACCGGCGCCATCAGCAGGAAAAGCGCGAACGGCACGCCATAGTTCCCGGCGCGCTCCACCGCCTCCCAGAACGATTCGCCTGCGAGCGGCCGGAGCAAAGCGGTCCAGACGGCCCACAAAAACATGTAGAGGACCATATACCGCTTCGGCAGGACCAACACCGATATTGCCATTGCCACGTCGAAGACTCCGACCCAGGGCATGAGCGCGCTCGCGGCGTCCGGCCCGATGCCGACGACCCCGAAATAGGAGGTCCAGGCCGCCACCTTCGACACTCCGAGCATCCCATGGCCGAGGAAGCAGCAGGACAAGCCGAGCCGGAGGACCCAGGCGACAACCGACCGCGCGAGCGGGTCGTCGGACAGGCGGGCTCGGGCATCGCTCATGACAGCAGCGGGGCGGGGACGCGCCGGCCTCGCGTCAGGATTTGTCCGGTGCCTTCACCGGCTGGAGGGCGTTGGCCCACACCCAGTCCGCCACCTTGATGCCCGCTTTCTGACCCTCGATGTTGTCCGACATCGTGTGGATGCCGCCGAGCACGCGGCTCATGCCGGCCTCCTTCTGCGCGTCCGAGAGTTTCTTGAACGTGCGGACCGAGCCCGGCAGGGCGTCGGAGGTGACCGAGAATTCAATGTCGTCGGTGCCGAAGAACAGCTCCAGCAGGCGCGCGCCGGCCGCCGAGAACGTGCTGTGTCCCGAGGTGTACGACGGAAACGGCGGGGAGGCCATGTTGGGAATGAAGTCCGCGTCGATTTTGATGTTCGGGTTCGTACGCGCCTCGGTCTCGCGGATCGCGGTCTCCGGCCGCCATACGTTGTAGTAGAATTTGGTCTCCCAGCAGGAAATCGCCGCGTCGGCCTGCGCCATGTTGAGGAGGGCAAACAGCCGCGCGCAGTCTTCGGTCGAGACATTCCTCCGCCGCGCGATGTCGGCGGCGATCAGGTTCCAATGGCCCGGCGGCGTGCAGGTGCCGAGGTCATCGTTCCAAAACGGCGTGCTCAAGGTCTCGTACTCGGTCCGGTCGGAGTTGTCGCGCCCCCCGCGTTTCGCGACAAAGTTGATCTCCTCGGCGTATTCCTTCGAACCGAGCGCCTCCGGCGGCGGCGCGCGGAATTGCTCGGGCGAGGTCATCACGAACGGCGTGACGTGACCCCAGAACGGCAACAGCGGCGGGCGGAAGGCGGAAGGTGTTTCGCGCCATTTGCCCTGGTCAAAGCTCGTGTATTTTCCCGGGATCGGTTTGTCGAAGCCGCTGTGGGCGCGGCCGGCGAGGACGGCCTTGGCCACCTTCTCGCCCCACGCAATGCCGTCGGTCTTGGCCTGGCCGTCGGGAATGCCGGCGAGAGCTTTTTCATAGGCGACCTGCAGGTTGTGCGGGTTGGCGGTGGCGCTCCACAGCGCGACCATCACGGTGTGGGCCGCGCCGGCAATCGCCGCATCGATGTTGGCGCCGGCGGGCGCCGAGTCGGTGACGAGCCACGGCTGGTGGGTGTGCGTGATGCCGTTCACGGCATCGAAAATCGCCACGTGGTAGGTCGCGAGGAACAGCGAGGAGGTCGGTGGCGGATTGCGCGCGAGCCGGGTCGTGTCCATCGCCTGGTCGTTCCAATAGAGCACGGCGTTGTCTTCGGCGGCGAGCCGCAGGGCGGGTGCCAGGGTGACAAGCGCCAACACAATCATGCGTAATGATTTCATACGGAAGTCGGGGGTGCAGTTTGCGACGCGCCTGCGTGCGGCGGGCCAAGGGTGAAGGCAAGTTGAGTGACGGCCAACGGGCTGAAAATCCCGCAGGGACGAACTGCATGAATATTGGGGCGAAATAGCCCGTCAACAGTCGTGCCACGCCCGGCCAAAATATCAGCCCCGGAAGTGGTAACCACTCTCCGGGGCCAGAACCCTAAATAACTGCTACTACGCGGCGGAAGGTAGACCGCGTCCTCGCCAGGAGTAAACGCCTCTGGTGCCATCGGCGCGCGGGTTGTGGCCAAATGCGCCAAAACGGGCGTGAGTGCGGGCCGGCTGGGGTGGACCGGGCCTATGCCTCGCCGCGGCTGATGCGCCCGAGTTCGCCGCGCACGTCCCGGCTGAGTGCCAGCCTGGTCCCGTCGCGCAGGAGCACAAGGTGCTCGCCCGGAAAGGTCCGCTTGATTTCCTTTATCTGGTCAAGGTTCACCAAGATCGAAGGACTGATCCAAGCGAAGCCGACCCGGCTCAGGCGGGATTCCAAAGCCACCATCGATTCCCGCACCGCCAGGGACGATGTCGCGAGATGCACGATCGCACCGGAACCGGCGGATTCGATGCGAACGATCTCCGCGCGCTGCAGGAACACGATCCGGCCGTCCGCTTTCACGGTGAAGCATTCCCGGTCCGCCGGTTTCACCTCCGCGGCGGCCGGCCGGCTGGAACGTCGCGATTGGATCGCGTCACGCGCCCGTCGCACCGCGACCTGCAGGCGAGGCAGGTCGAAGGGTTTCAAGAGGAAGTCGACCACGCCCGTTTCGAACGCGGGCACCGCATAGTGCGCGTGGGCGGTCACCACGATGACCGCCGGCCGGTTGGCCCCGGGCAGGCTTTGCAGGACGTTGAGCCCGTCGCATCCGGGCAGCTGCATGTCGAGGAACACCAACTCGGGCGCCAGGCTGCGAATGGCCGCCATCGCCTCCGTCCCGCTTTCGCATTCGCCCGCGATCCGGATGGCCGGCTCGGCGCACAGGAACGCACCCAGCCGTTCGCGGGCGAGGGCGTCATCGTCGATGATCAAGGCGCGCAAGGGACTCATCGGCTCACGGATTCGTCGCGGGGCTGAGCACTTCGTGCAAGGTGAGCTTGAACACCAGCGGCGCGTGCTCGATTCCCGCCGGCCAGGGTCCCTGGCCAAACGAAAGGTCGGGCGGCACCACGAAGACGGCTTCGGCGCCGACGGCCATCAGCTGGACGCCTTCGGCGAGGCCGGGCACCATCGCCGACACCTTCAAGTGGGCGTGGTCGACCGCGAGTTGCGGGAGATCGTTCGCCAGGTTCGCGTCCTTGGCGACAAAACTGACCACGATGGTGTCGTCGGGCCCCGGGCGGTTTCCGCCTCCGGGCGCGACCAGCGCGAAGGCCAGGCCGCTGTCGGTCCGCTGCAAATGCAGGCGTTTGGTCGTCTCTTTCATGTAGGCCTCGACCTCCCCCGGCGATGCCGCCGGCGGATGTCGCGCGCGCTCCTGGCGCAGTTCTATCTCGTGCACCCGCCGGCCCATTTCGGCGCTCACCGTCCGGGCGGCGTCATCGAATGGATAGCCCCCGCCATGGAAGGTTGCGCGAATGCCATCGAGGAACGCGGCGATCTGGGCTTCGCTCCAGCCGAGTTCCTCCAGGTGGTTGGTGCGGGCAAAGGCGGTCCCGATCGCCGCGAAGGCCTGCAACGGAAGTTCGGGCGGGGTCGCGGCGGCGGCCGCCACCGGCGCCGACGGAACAGCCGCGGCGGCCGTTTCGGCGGCAGGGCTGCGGAGACATGGGGCCGCCAGCAGCAGGGCCAGCGAGAGGGAGGAAAGCAGGGACCGGTTCATGGGGAAGTGAGCGCGACGGTGTTGGGCGCGCCCGCCGTCCGCGGCCACGGGAAACTCTTCACATGAACCGGGACCGCTTGTGCCTCGCCTTCGCGCACACGGTAGAAATGATCCAACGCCAGGCCGGTCACCACCTGCGTGAGCCCGGTCACCGGCCAGAAGATTTCCACCCGGTCGATCCGCGTGGCCTGGCCGAGGCCGAGTTCGCGGCGCAAGGGCCCCGAGCCGAACGTGGCCCCGGTCGAAACCGTGCTGTAGACGGCGCGCTCGCCGTCCGTGGTTTCGACCACCACCTTGAGGCGCGCGCCGATGGCCGCGCGATTGGTCTTCACGCCCTCGAGCTTCAACTTGAGCCAATGGTTGCCGTGGCCGGGATTGGCGAAGAGCTGGTTCGGATAGTGGTCGGCTTCGACGGCGCCGCCGACGGAGATGTAGATATCCTGGTCGCCGTCATTGTTGATGTCACCGAACGCGATCCCGTGCCCCTTCTGCAACTGGCCGAAGCCGCCCGACGACGTGACCTCCTGAAAACGCCGGCCGCCGTCGTTCCGGAACATACGGTTCGGGATGAGCGTGGCAAAGCTCGGGTCGCCCGTGCCGACGTAGAAATCGAGCCAGCCATCGTTGTCGAGGTCGCCGAAATTCGCGCCCATCGCGTGCAGCACCTTGTTGAGTCCCATCGCGCGGCTGACGTCGGTGAAGGTCCCGTCGCGGTTGTTGTGGTAAAGGTGGGCGCGATTGCCGGCGTGCGGCCGGCCCATGTAGTCGGCGGCCACATCGCCCACGTCCTGGATGCCGTAGCCGGTCACCATGATGTCGAGCCAGCCGTCGTTGTCGTAGTCGAAGAACCAGCAGGGAAAACTCCAGGGCGGCTCGGTCACGCCGGCCGCTTCGGCCACGTCGGTGAATTTCCAGCGGGCCCGGGGCGAGTGGTCGTCGCCCGCCGGACCATCGTTGTGGAGCAGGATCTTGGCGCCGTCCTGGCGCGACAGGTACAGGTCGGGGCGGCCGTCGTTGTCGTAGTCGCCGCTGGTGACGCCCTTGAAGAATCCCACGTAGTCGACGCCGTTTTCCGCCGCGCATTCGGTGAAGGTCCCGTCCCCGTTGTTGCGGAAAAGCTCGCAGGGCACCGTATCACGCCCGGTCGATTCGTTGCCGACGAACAAGTCGAGCCAGCCGTCGCCATTGTAGTCGAACCAAACCGCGGTCTGCGTGGGCTTGAAGTGGGTCAGGAGACCGGCCTCCTCGGTCACGTCGGTGAAGGTGCCGTCACCATTGTTGCGCAGGAGCGACATCGGGTAGTGCCCTTCGGTCCGCAGCCAGCCGCCGCGCAACACGAGCACATCCGCATAGCCGTCGTTGTTGTAGTCGGTGTGGATCAGGTTGAGGCCGCCGACTTCGCCCACGAGCCCGGCGGCCGCGGTGCGATCGGTGAAGGTCCCGTCCCCGTTGTTGTGGAAAAACCACATCCGGTCGTTCAAGCCCCAGGCCGACGTCATCAGGTCCAGGTAGCCATCGTTGTCGAAATCCTCGAGGACCACGCCGCCCGCCAGGTCGTCCATGTCCAGGCCCGCCGCATGCGCGACGTCGGGGAAACGCTTGATGTCGTAGTCCGAGGCGAAACATTTCGGATCGATCAGCCATTTGGGCGGCACCCCGGCCGGGTATTCACCCAGCGTCATGTAGGCGATGTTGAGCAGCCAGCGGGCCCGCAGGTCGCCGGGAGATTTTTCCAGCATGTCGGCCAGCACCCCGACCGCGGCGCGGGAGCCGGTCTGGACGAGATGAACGCCGCCGCCCGCAATGGGGAAGAGGCACGACTCGGCATTATGGTTGTAGAGGCAGTTTTCCTCCTCGCCCATCCGCAGGTAGCACAGTGCGCGGATCAGCAGCAACTGCGCCTGCCCCGGCTGGTCCGACGCCGGGTTCAGGAGGCGCCGCCATTTTTCCAGGACCTCGGTTTCCTGCAATGCCTCGGTGTATCGCCCGCTGTTGAGCAGCTGCTGGACAAGGATGTTCCGGATTTCCGCCTGCTGGCTGGCGCCCGTCGTCTGCGCGAGGAGCTGGCGAATGATTTTGATCTGCTCGGTCGCGCGATTGGGATTCCGCATGGGGTCGGCCTCGCGCTGGATGCTTTGCAGGAGCGCCGCCATCTTCTGCGTGCTCGCCGGTTCCCTCAGGAGCGCGGCGTCCCATTGCGCCTGTTGTTCCGGGGTCATCGCCCCGCTGGGTGCGCAGAACTCCGGGTTGGCTGGCGGCTGGGCTTCGCCGGCCTGCAGGAGCAGCCCCGCCAGCACCGATAACAGCCCAAGTCGTCGCCGCGGCGCGACAAACAAGTCCGACAGCCTCCGCCCAAAATGGCCAGCGTGGATGGTCATCGGGCCGGCAAGCTAGGCATGACCCCTGCCCTGCAAACCTTCCGGTGGTCAAACGCCGCATTGGCGGGGCCATCCGCCGTCTTCGCGTGGCGAACTCGGCGCGCCGCGACCGCACCGGCGCGACACCCGGGCGCTCAGGCCGAGCCGCCGGCGATCCGGTCGAGCTGGCCGCGCAGGTGGCGGCTGAGCGGCAGCTTCGTGCCGTCGCGCAGGAGAACGGAATAGTCGCCGTGCGCGCCGGGCTGCAGCTCCTTGATCTGGTCGCGATGTACGAGCGCCGAGCGGTTGACCCGCTGGAAATTTTGCGCGCCGAGCCGCGCCTCGAGCGCGGTCATCGTCTCGCGCACCATCAGCCGGCCGCTGACCAGGTGCAGCACCACGTAATTGTCCGCCGCTTCGGCCCAGACGATCTCGTCGGAGCGGAGGAAAACCAGCCGGCCGTCCGCCTTCACCGTCAGCCGCTCGTTGCGCTGGGTCGCGGGGGTTGCCTCGGCCGGGCTCTCCGGCGCGCGCCCGGCCTCGCCCGCGCGCCGGCGAGCGAGGTGCTCGTGTGCCCGCCGCACGGCGGTCCGCAGGCGCTCGCGGTCGAAGGGCTTGAGCAGGTAGTCGACCGCGGCCACGTCGAAGGCGTCGACCGCGAAGCGCTCGTGCGCCGTGGCAAAGATCACCGCCGGCCGCTTCGCCTCGGGCAGCTCCGCCAGCACCTGCAGCCCGTCGCAGCCGGGCATCTGCATGTCGAGGAACACCAGGTCGGGCGGCGCCGCCTTGATCGCCGCGATCGCTTCGCGACCGCTGGCACACTCGCCGGCGATTTCGACGGACGGCTCGGCGCCCAGCAGGGCGCGCAGGCGGTCGCGCGCCAGCGGTTCATCATCGACGAGGAGAACGCGGAGCTTGTTCATGGGGAAATCTGGTCGGGCAGGAGCACGCGGACGACGAGGCCGCCCTCGGGGTGGTTGGCAAGTTCGAAGCGCTGCCGGCCGCCGTAGAGCTCATCCAGGCGCGCGCGGGTGTTGCCCAGCCCGATGCCCGTCCGGGTGAATCCGCCCGGCGGCTCGCCCCCGCCGTTGTCGCGCACCGCAAGCTCGACGCCGGCCGGCGTGCGCCGCGCCGACAGCGCGATGCGCCCGGGGCGCGGATGCGGCTCGATGCCGTGGCGGATGGCGTTCTCGACCAGGGGCTGCAGGATCAGGCTCGGCACGGGCGTATCGAGGGCCGCCGCCTCGATGTCGTAATCGACCGTCAGCCGGTCGCGAAAGCGGATGCGTTCGATCTCGAGGTATTTCTCGATGAACGCGATCTCCTCGCGCAACGGGCTGAGCGGCTGGCCCGGGTGGCTCATCGTCAGGCGCAGCAGCTCGCTCAGGCGCACCAGCATCCGGTCGGCGGCATCGACGTCGGAGTGCATGAGCGACGCGATGCCGTTGAGCGTGTTGAACAGGAAGTGCGGCTTCAGCTGCCGCAGCAAAGCCTGCAGCCGCGCCTCGGCGAGGTGTTTCTCGAGCTCGAGCGTGTGGACCGTGCGCTCGTGGTACTTGCGGTAATAGTCGATGGCGTGGCTGACCGAGATGATCACGCCGTAGATGAGCAGGTTGAAGGGAAAGGTCTGGAAGAGCAGCGGCCGGAAGATTTCGCCGAAACTCACCGGCTCGCCAATCAGCATGCTGTGCACCTCGCCGACCAGCGCGCGCACGAGCACATACACCAGCGAGACCACCATCGCCGCGACCAGGTGGATGCCGGCGGCGCGCCATGGGGCGTCCGCTTCCGGCGGAAACCGCCGCGCCAGCATCAGGATCGGCACCGAGAGCAGCGCCCACACATACCAATCCCCAAGCGAATAGCTGATGGCCTGGCCCCAGGTGACCGTCCGCCCGAGCAGCGTGCTCGACAGGTAGAACTGGCTGGCGAAGGCGAGCCCCACGAGCGTCCAGAATACCAAGGCGCCCCCGAGGCGGGGCAGCGAACGGACGAACGAAGGGCCGGCGGACATCGCGCAAAAGGGATTGCGGAGTTTCTAGGATGGACAACCAATGGTGTCCAAGCCCCTTTCGCGCCTTTCGCATGACCCCCGCCGCGTCAACGTTGCGTGATCGACCCGGCCCCGCGCCCGCCGGGTTGCCGGCCGGCGCCGCCGTGCCGGCGGAAAGGCGGGCCAACTTTCCGCCGCTGCTGCCGGTGATCCTGACGCTCGTCGTTGCGGCGATCATCCTGAGCGTGTTGTTTGCCTGGCTCTTCCCGTCGGCGGGACGGACGCAGGCGCTGCCCGCGGCCCGCTTCACCGACATCACGGCCGAATCGGGCATTCGCTTCGTCCAGCACCACGGCCCGCAGCCGTCGCCCACGACGCTCGGCGGCGCGGTCGCCGTGCTCGACTACGACGGCGACGGCCGGCCGGACCTTTTCTTCGTCAACGGCGCGCCCTGGCCCTGGGAGGAGGAGATGGCCAAGCACGTCAGCGAAAGCAGCCTGGTCCTCTTTCACAATGACGGCGGCGGCCGGTTCACCGACGTGACTTCCAGCGCGGGCCTGAACGTCGAACTGCAGGGCATGGGCGCCGCCGTCGGCGATTTCGACAACGACGGCCGGCCCGACCTGTTCGTCACGTGCGTGGGCACCAATCACCTGTTCCACAATCGCGGCCACGGGCATTTTGAGGACGTCACCGAACAGGCGGGCGTCGGCGGCGCGGAGAACACCTGGAGCACCGGGGCGACCTGGATCGACATCGACAACGATGGCCGGCTGGACCTCGTCGTGGCCCATTACGCGCGCTGGCCCGAGGAGGTGCCGCTGGCCATGGCGTTCAGCATCGCCGATCTCGGCCGGTCCTACGGCGCGCCCGCCGGTTTCATTGCGGCGCTGCCCAGCGTGTACCGGAATCTCGGCGACGGCCGCTTCGCGCCCATGCCCGGCGCCGCGGGCTTGCGCACGATCGATCCCGCGACCGGCCTGCCCGCCGCCAAGGCACTCGCGGTGACCCCGCTCGATGCCAACGGCGACGGCAAGCTGGACCTGCTGTTCACCTACCACACCGCCGAAAACACGCTTTTCCTCAACCAGGGCGACGGAACGTTTCGCAAGTGGGTTCCCGTTCCGAACGCCCGCAACGAAGGCGCCTCGGCGGGCCTCGCCTCCGCGAGCCTGCTCGCCCTGGCGAACCGGCCGGATGCGGACGAACGCCTGGCGGCATGGCAGGCCGCCGCCGGTTCGCATGCGCGGGATGGCTTTGTTCATCTCGACGGCAAGCTCGGCGCCGCGCTGCTCGATTATGAACTCCACGGCCACCTGGCGGTGTTCGCCGGCGGCGGCCGCGCCGAGCCGGACACGAACAAGTTCGAGGGTGGACGCGACTTTGCCGCGCCGCCGCAACTGCTGCTGCACCGCAATGGCTGGTTGCCCGCCCCGGCGGCCGGTTCGTGGAACCACCCGGTGATCGCGCGGGGCATCGCCGCGGTTGACCTCGATGGCGATGGCGATGACGACATCGTCATGGTCCAACACGGCGGGCCGGCGATCGTGCTGCGCAACGACCAGCACAGCGGCCTGCCCTGGTTGCGCGTCCAGCTCATCGCCACCCGCAGTCAGCCCGAAGCCGGCGGCGCCCGGGTCGAGATCCACACGCCGCGACGAATCATGGTGCAGACGGTTGCGCCGGCGATGGGCTTCCTGGCGCAATCCGAACCGGTGCTCACGTTTGGCCTGGGCGAGGACGCGCGCGTGCGGAAGATCGTGATTCGCTGGCCGTCCGGCCAGCGCCAGGAGCTGCGCCCCGGGGGTCTTAACCGGACGCTCGTGATCCGCGAACCGTAAGGCCAGTCGCCTCTAGAGCGGGAAACGGCGTCTGCATCCCGTCCCCGCCGGACGGCATCTCGTCCCAGCCTGATTGCGGTTCACCCGGGCGCCGGACTGCCTCCGCGCCTGGCAGGCGCTCCACGACCGCCTGTCGCCCCAAGTCACCTCGTCGTGGACCACGCCCCATGACGCCTAACACCCCTGACCGAGTTTTTCAGTCCTTCCTGATTCGACGGCTGCTGCCGATCGCAACCCTCGCCGCCGCCGGCCTGTTTCTGCTGCCCGCCAGCCGCGGCGATATCGTTCCCTTTTCGAGCGAGCCCAATTTATCCGTCTACGGCGACCTGCGTCTCCGCCAGGAATGGGATTGGGATTCCCGGACGTCCACGGGCGCGCCACGCACCGATCGCGATCGCGCCCGGATCCGGGCCCGCCTCGGGTTCGGGTACAAGCTCGCCGACGGCTGGTCGTTTGGGGCGCGGGCCCGCACCGGCAACCGCTTGAGCCAGCAATCGCCCCACCTTACCTATTCATCCAATGATCGCCTGACGGATAATTTCGGCGTCCAGCTCGACAAATATTTCCTGCAGTACAAGCAGGGGCCGCTCACCGCCTGGGGTGGCCGCAACGGCCCGCCCTTCTGGCAGCAGGATGAGATGGTGCTCGACGAGGACGTGACGCCCACCGGGATCGGCGGTACCTATGATACCAAGCTTGACGAGGGTAACCTCACCACCGCGGCCGGCGCCTTCTACATGCCCGATGGCGCGGTCTATCTCAACGGCACCCTTGTCGGCGGGCAGTTGAAGTACAGCCAGTCGGTGAAACCGGCTCAGGTCACCGTCGCGGCGTCACTGTACAGCTTCAATGGCAAGAATGGCGCGAGAAACCTGCGCAATCGGAACGGGGCGCGCGACTACCTGATCGGGGTGCTCAGCGCCCAATGGAGCGAGCCCCTCGGCGGCCGGTCGCTCGTCGTTGGCGGCGATCTCATCCGGAACTTCGAGAACTACAGCGCGGCGGACGTCGCCCCGTTTGCCGCCAAGCAGGCCGACCAGACCGACGGCTACGTTGGTTTTCTCCTCTGGGGCCAGCTGAAGGACGCCCGGGATTGGCAGCTCGGCTACTACTACGCGCATATCGAGACGCTCGCCGTGAACGCCTCGTACTCGCAGGACGACTGGGCGCGCTTCGGCAGCGCCACCCAGGCGGACGTGACCGACTTCAAGGGCCACGAGTTTCGCGCGACCTATCTTCTCACCAAGAACATCAACGTGCAGGCCCGGCTCTTCCTCGTCAAAGCCATCACCAGCATCCAGGACGGCAAACGCCTGCGCATCGACTTCAACTGGAAATTCTGACCCCCCACCCGCCTCCACGCCCATGAAAACCCGCACCTTGTTCCTCTCGCTGTCCGCCCTCGGCCTGGCCGTCGGCCTCCGCGCCGGCCCCTCCTTTGCCCCGGTCACGACGACCTATCGCGTCGAACAGAACGTCACTTTGTCGGACATTCCCGCCGGCGCAAAGAACGTCAAGTGGTGGATCGCCATCCCCAACGACGACCCCTACCAGAAGGTCCTCGATTTTGCCGTCGTGGCCGCACCGGGGGCCTGGAGCACCGTGACCGAGCCCGACCACGGCAATCGCTTCATGCTGGTCGAGGTGACGAACCCGCCGGCGGGTTCGCTGACCGCGAAGGTCGCCTTCACGTTGCGCCGGAGCTCGGTGTTCATCGACATCGATCCGGCCGCGGTCGGGCCGATCACGGATTCGCACCGGCGCCTGTTCGCGGACGAATTGCGGCAGGATGCGCCGCACATGACCGTCACGCCCCGCATCGCGAAGATGGCCGCCGATGCGTGCGGCGCCGAGACCAACGTCGCACTCCAGGCCAAACTGCTCCTGGGGAAGGTCTGCGATATCGCCGACCATTATTCGGTGGACCCGAGCAAGCCCAGTTCCAGCCCGGGCGACGCCGAGTCATGCCTGACCCACGGCGGCGGCACCTGCACGGACATGCATTCGCTGTTCATCGCGATGGCCCGCTCGCGTGGCATCCCGGCGCGTCTGCAGATGGGATACCGGCTGCGCGAGCCGAACGCCGGCAAGGAGGTCGACCCCAGCTACCGTTGCTGGGTGGAGTATTTCGTCCCGGGTTACGGCTGGGTGCCGGCGGATATTCCCGAGGCGGACGATCCCAAGGGCTTGGGCCGCGCCCGTTGGTTCAGCGGGCTGACCGAGCGCCGGCTCTGGTTGAGCACAGGGCGGGAATTCAATCTCGCGGGTCGCGCCGTGACGAACCATCGCGTCAACGTGATGTTCGTCGGCTACGCCGAGATCGATGGCGTCGAAGCTCGCGCCGTGAATGCCGATGGCAAGAAGGCCCAGCTCTCGCGCACGGTTCGCTACACCGAGGTTGAGTCCGCCGGCGCGCCGCTGCAGGTGGCGCTGGCGCGATGACGCCGGGCCATTTTTGATTGGCAGCCGGGGCGGTGGTCCGGTCACCCTCCGGCCATGCCCCTCGCGCCCCACCAGAAAGCCCGTCTGCAAGCCACGGCCGCGTGCGGTGGCGGGCTCCTGCTCTGGTGGCGGGTCGGCGGCGTCGCCGCGGCGGGTTTCGCCGGCCTGACCGCGGCCCTCGCGCTGGTCGCGTGGACGAGCCCGGCGCGCTATGCGCCCGTGCAACGCGCGCTCGATCGCGTCATTCACGGTTTGCTCGCGGCGCTGACGTGGGTGCTGCTCGGCTTCATCTACCTGGTGGTCTTCGCCCCGATGCGGCTCTGGCGGCACCTGCGCGGTTTCGATCCGCTCCACCGGCGGCCCGATCTTGCCGCCGCCTCCTACCTGCAGCCGTTGCCGCCGGCGGCGCCGGACCGCTTCGACCGGCAGTTCTGATGCGCCTGCTCGGGCTCAGCGCGTATTATCACGACTCCGCCGCGGTTCTGCTGGAGGACGGCGTCATCGCCGCGGCCGCACAGGAGGAACGGTTCAGCCGGGTCAAGCACGACAACCGTTTCCCGCACCAGGCGGCCGCGTGGTGCCTCGGGCTGGCGTCCGGGCCGCTCGATGCCGTCGTCTACTACGAAAAGCCCTTGCTCAAGTTCGAGCGCATCCTCGCCACCGCCGCCGCCGTGGCGCCGCGCGGCTTCCGCGCCTTTGCCGCGGCGATGCCCGGCTGGCTGAACGAGAAGCTCTGGCTGCCCGGCGTCATCGAGGACGAACTCGACCGGCTCGGCTGCGCCCGCGTGCCGGTGCATTTCACCGGCCACCATGAGGCGCATGCGGCCAGCGCCTTTTTCCCGTCGCCATTCGCGCGCGCCGCGATCCTGACGCTGGACGGTGTCGGCGAATGGACCACGACCGCCCTCGGTCGCGGCGACGGCAACACTATCGAGCTCCTCCGCGAGCTGCGTTTCCCCCACTCGCTCGGGCTGCTCTATTCCGCCTTCACGTATCACTGCGGTTTCCGCGTGAACTCCGGCGAATACAAACTCATGGGGCTCGCGCCGTACGGCGAGCCGCGCCACGCGGACCTGATTCTCGAGCACCTCGTTGATCTCAAGCCCGACGGCTCCTTCCGCCTCCACCTTGACTATTTCGGCTACCTGCTCGGCGAAACCATGACCAACGACCGCTTCACGGCGCTCTTCGGTGTGCCGCCGCGCCGGCCGGACGAGCCGATCACCCAGGAGCACTGCGACCTGGCCCGGTCGGTGCAGCACGTCACCGAGGAAATCGTGCTGCGCCTGGCGCGCACGCTCCGGCAGATGACCGGCGAGGAGAATCTCTGTCTCGCAGGTGGCGTTGCGCTCAACTGCGTCGCGAACGCCCGTCTGTTGCGCGAGGGTGTTTTCAAGCACATCTGGATCCAGCCGGCCGCCGGTGATGCCGGCGGGGCACTCGGCGCCGCTCTCGCCCTTCATCACGCCCGCACCGCCGCCCCGCGCACGGTCGACGGCCGCACCGATGTGATGCGCGGCGCGTTTCTCGGGCCTGAATATAGCGAAGCCGAAACCCGCGCCGTCCTCGAGGCGCGCGGCGTCCCGTTCGAACGCCTCGAACCGGAGACCATGCTGGCAAGGTTGGCCGAGCGGCTCGATGCCGGCGAGGTCGTCGGTTTCTGCCAGGGCCGCGCCGAGTTCGGCCCGCGCGCGCTCGGCGCCCGCTCGATCCTCGCCGATGCCCGCTCGCCCGAGATGCAGCGACGGCTGAACCTCAAGATCAAGTTCCGCGAATCGTTCCGGCCCTTCGCCCCGATCGTGCTCGCCGAACGCGTCGCCGAATTCTTCGACCTCGCGGTGCCGTCGCCCTACATGCTGCTCACCGCGCCGGTCGCGGCCGCCCAGCGGCGCGCGGCGCCGGCCGACGGCAGTTGGGACGAACGCCTGAAGACGACTCGCTCGACGCTCCCGGCGATCACCCATGTCGACTACTCCGCCCGGCTGCAGACGGTTGAGCGCGACGTCAACCCGGCGCTGCATGCCGTGCTCGCGGCGTTCGCCGCCCGCACCGGCTGTCCCGTCCTGGTGAACACGTCCTTCAACGTCCGCGGCGAACCGCCCGTGTGCCATCCGCGCGAAGCCCTCGAGGGATTCCTCGCCACCGAGATGGATGCGCTCGCCCTCGGGCCGTTTCTCGTCGAGAAGAGACGCCTGCCCGCCGGCTTCGCCCGGCCCGCCCCCCGCACCTTCGCCCCTGACTAAACTCATGCGCGCCCTCCGCAACCTCGCCCGTCTCCTGCGCGAACTCTGGGCTTTCGCCCGGCAGCACAAGGCGTGGTGGATCGTTCCGATCGTCATCATCCTTCTGCTCGTCGCGCTGCTGGTCGTCAGCGTGTCGTCCATCTCGCCGTTCATCTACTCGCTGTTCTGAGCGCCCCATGGCCGCAACGCTGCCCACCGTTCTCGAGCTGGCGAAGATGATCGACCACTCGCTGCTGCACCCAACGATGACCGACGCCCAGGTGCGGGCCGGCTGCGAGATCGCGCGGCGCTGTGAGTGCGCCACCGCCTGCGTGAAACCGCAGTCCGTGCCGCTGGCGGCGGCGGCGCTTGCCGGCGCCGGCGTCGGCGTTTGCGCGGTCGCGGGTTTCCCGCATGGCAACAGCCAGCCCGAACTCAAGGTCGCCGAGGCCGTCCGTGCCATGGCCGAGGGCGCCGGCGAGATCGACGTCGTGGCGAACATCGGGAAGGTCCTCGGCGGCGACTGGGCCTTCGTCACGGCCGAGCTTCGCGCGGTCAACGACGCCTGCGGCGCGCGCGGCGCCCTACTCAAGGTGATCTTCGAAAACGATTACCTGGCCGACGAGCACATCATCCGCCTGTGCGAGATCTGCACCACGCTCGGCGTCGCATTCGTCAAAACGTCAACCGGGTACGGCTTCGTGAAGCAACCGAACGGCGACTACAATTACCGCGGCGCCACCGACCACCATCTGCAGCTCATGCGCCGACATTCCGGGCCTGCCGTCCGAATCAAGGCTGCCGGCGGTGTACGGACCCTGGACGATCTCCTGCGCGTGCGTGCGCTCGGCGTCACGAGGATCGGCGCGACCGCGACCGAGACCATCCTGAGCGAGGCGATCCGCCGCGGTCTGCCGGGACCGTTCCCCCGCGGGCTCGCGACCGGCGCGGCCTCCCGTCGTCCGACTCCGGGCTACTGATGCCTTTCCCGATCATGAAGACCATACTCCGCGTGTTTGCCGTCCTGGGCCTCATTCCGCTGCTGGCGGCGGCCGCCACCCGCCGGCCGGTCGTTTTCGACACCGACATTGGTGGCGACATCGACGACACTTGGGCGCTCGCATTGCTCCTGCGCTCGCCTGAACTCGACCTCAAGCTGGTGCTGACCGAGACCGGCGAGGCGCGTTACCGCGCGGCGGTCGCCGCGAAACTCCTGGAGGTGGCGCACCGCACCGACGTCGACGTCGGCCTCGGGCGCGACTACGGCGTGATGCCGCCCGACACCCGCAACCTCGATCCGTGGATCAAGGACTACGATCTCGACCAGTATCCCGGCAAAGTGCGTGTGGATGGCGCGCAGGCTTTGATCGACCTGGCGATGCATTCACCGGAACCGGTCACCATCATCGCCGTCGGGCCCGTGCCAACGCTCGCCGCCGCCCTCCAGCGCGAAACCGGGCTCGCGGCCCGCTGCCGTTTCGTCGGCATGCATGGCAGCTTCAAGGTCGGTTACGGCGGCAGCGCCACGCCGGAGGCCGAATACAACGTCAAGGCCGATCCTGCCGCGTTGCGCGCCGTGCTCGCGGCGCCGTGGCAGGACATCCTGCTGACGCCACTCGACACGTGCGGCACGGTCGATTTGCAGGGCAAAGACTATCGCCGGGTGTGGAATGGCGTCGAGAATCCCATTACGCGCGCGGTGATCGAGAGCTACTGCATCTTTGCGCCGCGCGTGAACTGGATGAAGTGCGATTTCTTCACCCAACGATCCACCACGCTCTTCGATTGCGTGGCCGTGTACCTGGCGGGCGCCGAAGACTTCGTCGAGACGGACCAGGTGCGCTTCAAAGTGACGGACGATGGTTTCACGCGCATCGATCCGGCGGGACCGCTCCATGCGCGCGTCGCGCTGCGCTGGAAGGACAAGGCCGGATTTGAAGAATACCTGTCGCAGCGCGTAGCCGGACGGAATTAGCCGCCGGTCTGCAGGGTGGGATCGCTGATCCCGCCGCGATCCAATAATGCAAGGCCGGCGGGATCAGTGATCCGGCCCTATATCCGACCGAGCTCTACCAGCCCAGCGCCGCCTTGAAGAGCGGTGCGAGCTCCTTCGCCATGGCGACGTGTTCCTCCGCGCTCGGGTGGCCGTTGTGCGGTACGCCAGGGTAATGCGGCAGCGGCGCCAACCGGACGCGGGGGTCGTTGGCCCGAGCTACGATCTCCTCGAGGTAAGCGTGCAGGACCGTGCGGCGCGGCTTGCCCGGCTCGTCGTTCACGATGGGCGAATCCATGAGGAAGATGAACGCCCGCGGTGCGTCGCGCCGGACCTTGGCCAGAAACTCGACATAGGCATCAACGAATTCGACCTCGTCGGGAATGCCCGAGCTGAAATCATTCGTCCCGAGCTGGATTCCGATCGCGTCGGGTACGTAGCGCGCGTGGTCCCAGCGCGCCTTGGGGTCGTCGGGCAATGCCAGCTCGTAGAACTGCGGGGCGTTGTTGGTCTTCCGGATGCCTTGCCAGTCGCGGATGAGGCCGCGGCCGCCGTAGCTGACGAGGTGGCATTGCGCGCCGAGCTGCCGCGCCAGGATCATGCCGTAGGTGAGCCGGCCGTTGCTGTTGACGGCCGCATCGCGATTCTCGCGGTCAGGGGTCCAGGCCGTCATTGCACCCGACGTGACCGAATCGCCGATGAACATCAGCTTGCGCGCGGGCAGCGCCGGCGCCGGGCGCAGCGCGCCGCCCTCGCCGGGATCGAAGCCGAGCAACGTGACGGTTCCCTGCCAGCTTTCATTCCGCCGCGTGAGCTCCACGCCGTGTTCCGCGGGTGTGCCGCGCGGCACGAGCACATAATCGCCGTCGCCGCCATGCAGCCGGAGCAGGGTCGGCGGTGCGCCGTCCACGGAGACATCGAAATACTGGTCGTCGTTCGCGGCATTGGCGTGAAGCACCAGGCCCGGTCCTTCGAACCGGACGTGGGCGGTCACGCCCGGAAACCCGAGGCGAACAGCTCCGCCCTCGCCGAGGGCATAGCGGCCCTCGTACACGACGGCGGCGTTGTCAGCCGGCGCGACGCTGCCGGGGCTGGAGACCGCCATGGCCACCGTCGCGCCCGCCAGCACCCCGCGCCATGCGGCAGTTCGCCAGCCCTTGGCAATCCCTGGTGGTTTCATCGGTCCAACGTCGCTCTTCTCCGCCGGTCGCGGCAATCCTTTTCCCCGGTGAAGGGAGTCGACGTGCGCCGGTGTTCTGCTACGGACTAGCCATGCAACCAGCCCCCGGGTCCACGCCATCGCGGGCCGTTCGCGCCATCCTGTGGGGTGGCGCACTCGCCGGCACCGGCGACCTGACATTTGCCTTTATCTATTATGGTTTTCGCCTCGGCGTGTTTCAGAATGTCGCCGGCGGCTTGATTGGCCGCGAGGCCGCGCGCTCGGGCGGCGTGCCGACTTTCCTGCTCGGCGTGCTCCTGCATTACTGCATCGCGACGCTATGGGCGGCGGCCTTCTGGTTCGCGAGCCGGCGGCTGCCGGCGCTCGTGCGGCACGCGGTGCCGGCGGGCCTGCTCTACGGGCTGGTGGTGTTCTATGGGATGAACTGCGTGGTGCTGCCGCTCTCGGCGCTGCACACGCATGGCTGGCCGCCGCCGTTCGCCGCGTGGCCGGTGGCCATGCACATGCTGGTCGTCGGCCTGCCGATCGCGCTGGCGACGCGCCGCCGGTCGCGCTGAACGGCGCGGCCACTTACGGACCGTCCTTCTTCTTCTCGAGCAAGGGCGCCGGCGCGCGATGCATCGCCTCCTGCGCGAACCGGCCGAAGCCGGTGAGCGCGAAACCGTCGAAGCTCTTCAACATGCGCGGGCCCCATTCGGGATCGAAGACCCAGGCCATCCAGCTGATGCCGCGCTCCTCGAGGAAGCGCGTGAGCCGGTTGGCATAGTGGTCGGCATCGATGGTCTCGCCGTCCTTCAGGTTGAAGCCCCATTCGGTCGCGATCAGCGGGTAGCGGCCGGCCGCGAAAGCAAAGTTCTCCTCCCATTTCGGCTCCCAGGGCGGCGTGCGTTTGTTGGCGTAGGGATGCGTCACGTAGCCGATGCCGTCGGCGCGCACCGGGTCGTAGTGCAGCGGGTCGAGGTCGTAGGCCCAGTCAAAGCCGGCCACCAGCGGGATGGTCTCCTTGTCCGAGTACCGGATCACGCGGATCATCTCCTCGTTCAGCTCGCGCCATTCGGACCAGCTCATGGTCCCGAGCATGCCTCCGAAATGCGTCGGCTCGTTGAACAACTCGTAGAAGGCCACGGTGTGGTTGCCCCGGAAATGCTGCGCGATCGTTCGCCAGAAGCCCAGCGTCTCCGGGATGGACGTTTCGTACATGGGCGACTGGAACATCCCGCTCTTCAGGTTGCCGATGGAGTGCCAGTCGATGATCACGTAAAGGCCAAGGTCGGTGCACCAGTCCACGGCCTCATCGAGCAGCTGGAGGTAGCCCTCGGGCGTGCGCCCGCGCCAGGCGACCGGGTGCACTGGCAGGCGGACCAGATTGGCGCCGAGGTCCTTCACCGCGACGAAAAGCTCGCGGTTCCAGTGGCCCTGTCCGGCCAGCTTGTCGGGGTCGGCCACGGAGACCCCGCGGAAGAGCAGCGGCGTCCCGCTTGGGTCGACGAAGCGATTGCCCTTCACGCCGACCCGCGGGAGCAGCGTCGCCTTCGGATTCGGCTGCGGGCGGTGCCATGGCCGGCCCTGCCACCAATGGCTCGGCGCGGGCACCGGCGCATCGGCGGCGTACGCGGCGACGGCAAGCGAGACCAGCAGAAGAAATCCAGGGATATGTTTCATGGGGTGCGAGACTGACGTGGTCCCACGCCGCATGGCGCGGAAATTCGCCCGACGTTGCCGGCCGGGCCGCCGCGCCGCAACGTCCCGCCGGTTCTAACAAATGGCCCCGTGGTCACTTGCCCGCCCGGGCCTGGGCCTCGCGGCGGTGCAGGTTCTCGACTGCGTCGCCCGCCTTCACCACCACGTGCTTTTCCTCCACCGAATTCGCCCCCATGTAGTCGACGCTGACCGACGCGAGGACCGGCAGGTAGGACGCGAGCTCCTTCTTCTCGTCCTCGATCGAAACATGCAGGTTCCACACCTCCTCCCCCCTCTTGGTTGCGCTGGCGCGTCCACCGGCCTCCGCCGGCACCGGTTCGCGCGCCGACAGGGAAATGAATTTCTCGAACACGATGATCGGCTTGTCGCCGTAATCGACGTCCTGGATGCCGATGCCGCCGCTGTTCATGATCGCCGGCGGTGCGCGCACGATTTTGATTTCGCCCGGGCCGACGCCGTACTGGTAATCGATCACCACGTCGGGCGCGACGCCCGCCGGCGCTTCGTACAAGCCGCGCGCGGCCAAGGCGTCCTCGATGGCGGTGACCGCGGTCGCGGCAAGTTCCTTGTCCACCCCGCCGGTCGGATCGTGCACCACCAGGCGATAGGACGAGCCCATTGGCTTCGATTGGTTGCTGATCGCGTCGATCGTCACGTCGTGCACGGTCTGGCAGCCGGCGAACACACCGAGCAGCGCCGCCAGCCCGGCGCAAACCCACACCCGACGGAAATCGGAGCCCTCGTGCATCGCGACTTCAGGCAAGCCAGCGGCACCGAAATCGCAATACCGGAGCGGCCCGGCCTGCAGGCGTCGCGATGCGCTGGCGACTTTTTCGTAACAAGGCCGTTACATTCCCTTTTTGATGAACGTGACCGCCTCGTCGTCCGCCTTCAGCTTGACCGGCTTTTCCTGGTTGGTGTTGGTGCCGATGTAGTCGGTGGTGGCGGACGCGAGGATCGGGAGATATTTCCGCAGCTCCTTGCTTTCGTCCTCGGCGGAGACGTTGACGCTCCAGACCTCGGGTGGGGCGCGGCCCTCGACCGCCTCTGCGTTGCTCCGGGCCGAAATCTTGAGGTACTTCTCGTAGACGATCACCGGCCGCACGACGTCCTCGAAGCCCAGGATCTCCTGGCGTCGGGGTTGCGGTACCATTTCAGTGCGCGTGCCGACCATCTCGATTCGCCCGGTGTTGGGGTCCTTGGCGTATATCGGGACCATCACGGGCTGCACCCCGCCGCCGGTCTCGGCGTAGATCGGCTCGCTTTGCGTGTCGAACTTCACGCGTGGCGCGTCGATGCCGTAATCGATGTCGATGATCATGTCGGCCTTTTCCGGCCGCGGCGCCTCGTACATGCCCTTTCCGGAAAGCGCCGTCCGCACATAGTCGGCGACCTCCTTGTAGCGCAGGCTGCCCTCATCGAGCTTGGGGTTCGTGCTGCGGATCTGGTACGACAAGGCCTGCGGCCCGCCCGCGGTACCGGCGGTGCTGGGCTTGGCGATGGCGTCGACCTGGACGACGTAGGTGTTGGTGGTGCAGGCCGCGAGCAGGAGGACAACGGCCAGGCCAACGCAGGCCTTGCCGGCAGGGGTGACGGACGGGATTTTCATAACCGGGGGTTCTCCGGTTGAGCGGGTGGCGTGGTTGGGTGTAGCAGCGAAAACCGAACTAAAAAGGGCGCTCAGGACTTGGGCGGCATCGCACCGGGGTCGGACTGCTGCGCCGCCACGGGCGTGGCGGCGGCCGGTTTGCCGGCCTCGCCGCGCAGGCGCGCGAGCTCCTCTTCCATCCGGGCAATCTCGGCCTCGGTGGACAACAGCTTCTCCTGGGCATCATCAAGGGCTTTCTTTTTTGCCAGCGCCGCATTGCGCTCGTCCCGCAGCTTGGCCAGGCGCGCCGAGGCATCGGCCACCTTCTTCTGGGCGTCGTTGAGCTCGAGGTCGGAAATCCGGAAGCCCTGGGCGACCGCCAGTTCCTCCTCCATCTCCGCTTTCGCCTTGGCGTCGGCGGCGCGTTTCTTCGCGAGGTCCTGCTGGTAGGCGCGTTCCTGGGCGAGCCGGTCCTGCTCGCGGTGCTCCTTCATTTCCTGGGTCAGGCCCACAATGCCGCCGATGATCGCACCGGCCGCGCCGCCGGCCAGCACGCCCTGGCTGGTGTTGCCATTGGCGCCGCCCACGACACCGCCAACCACCGCGCCCGCCGCGGCGCCGGTCCCGGCCCCCGACACCGTCTTGGAGGGGGCAACCTGGCAGCCGGCGCTCCACCCAAGCAGGCACACGATGGCAGTGGTCGCGACCAGGGAACGTAACCGGATTGAAAGGAGCATGTGGGGTAAGCGGGGTGGGAAGTTTGACCCGGGAAGCTAGTCAGGTTGGCTTTTTTCGCAATCGTGCTTATAGATTCTCGCGATGATTTCGGGCCCAGTGTCGGGTCGGCCGGCCGCCCGGGATTTGCATCGGAACCCCAGACTGCTTCAACCCCAAACTGAACATGGCCTCTCGAAACAAGGGGATCTTCTCGCTCGAATTTCTCGTCCCCAATGTGTTCCTCCTGATCGTCGTCGTCTTCACCGTGGAAGCGTTCTATCGCGTGATCGTGCGTCCCCGGGCCGCCGAACTGATGCTTGAACGCCAGGTCATGCTGAGCCAGGCGGCGAACAAGCCCCATGGTTCCAGCGGCATCCAGGAGCGGCCCGTGCTGCTCATCATCAAGGACCGCGAGCCGGAGACGGAGGTCATGTTCTTCCTCTGGGGCACCCTGTTCCTCGCCTACAAATTCATCATGGTGGAGCGCGAGCGGAAGCTGTTGCAGCGCGACTTCGTGCCGGTGCAGCCCGGCGAGCGCATCATCCCGGAGGATTCCCTCGACCGGTACAAGGAACTGAAGACCGCGGTCGAGCGCGAGCCGCGCTGGCGCGGCCGGCTGCTGCCGGAATGCCTGCTCGCCGCCCTGCACCGTTTCCACGCCACCAACTCGATCCAGGATGCCTCCGCCGCGGTGCGTGAGCGCGCCGACCTCGCGGCCGATCACCTCGATTCGTCGCTCTCGCTCATCCGGTACATCGCCTGGTCCATCCCCGCCATCGGCTTCGTCGGCACCGTGCGCGGCATCGGCGACGCCCTGTCGTTCGCCGAGGAGGCCATCAAGGGCAACCTGTCCGCCGTCACCACCTGGCTGGGCCTGGCGTTCAACTCCACCCTCGTCGGCCTGATGCTCTGCATCGTGCTCATGTACCTTCTCCACATCGTCCAATCGAGCCAGGAGGCGCTGATCATCGAGATCCAGAAATACTGTCGCGACAAGCTGGTCGACCTCATGAAGGTGCCGGCCAAGGACGAAACCCGCGAGCTGTTCTCCTGACCCCGCTGCACCGCCATGGCCACCTACGGGATCGAACTGAGCAACGCCGGGTTCCAGGCCGCTGTCGCCGGCGCCGGGGAGCCGCGGCTGGTGGAAACCGCCGGCGCCGCCGCCTGGCCCGGTTTCGCCTACCACGACGGCCAGAAACTTTCGTTCGGCCGCGCCGCGGAAGATGTCTGGTTTGTGCACCCGCGGCAGGTCTGCCACGTTTTCTGGGACAAGCTCTCCCATGAGTCGTCCAGCCTGAGCGTCGCCGGCAAGGCGCAGTCGTTCTCGGAGCTGGCCTATTATTTCCTGCGCGACTACGCCGCCCAGCTCGCGAAATCAGCCGGGACCGCCGACCGGGTTGTGCTGGCCGTGCCGGACGCCTTCTTGCGCGATGCCGCGGCCGAGGAACAGATGATCGGCCTCCTGCTCGGCATGGCCGGCGAACTCCGGCTGCCCCTGGTGGGCATCCTCGACCTGGCCAGTGCGGCCCTGTGCGACCCGACCGGACCCGGCGTCAATCCGGCCCTGCCCGTCGTCCACGTCGACCTCCACCTCAGCGGCGCCGATCTTTCCCTGCACATGGCGGAAGGCGGGCGGCTGGTGCGACGCGAGACCGTCCACCTGATGACGATCGGACAGGCGGCGCTGCTGAAGCACCTGACGGCTGCCATGGGCAATCGTTTCCTGAAGCAGACGGCCTTCGACATCCTCGAAGACGGCCGGATCGAGCAGTCGTTTTACCGCCAGACGAAAGATTTCATGTTGGGCGGGGCGGCCGAGTTCCGTTACCAGATCAACACCGCGCGCCGCACCTACGAGATGACCGGCACGCAGGAGCAGCTCGTGGTCGATGCGGCCGCCAGCGCGGCGACGCTGGTGCAGGGCGTCCAGGCCTTGGTGCAAAAACTCCCCGAGCGCACCGGACCGGTGACCATCGCGCTGTCCGATCGCGCGGCCGCCGTGCCGGGTCTGGAATCAAGGCTGCGCGCCAGCGGCCTCACGCGTTTGATTCGCCTGCCAGCGGGCGCCGCCGCCCGGGGTGCTGCCTTCCTGGGCACCCAGCGCGCACCGATCGACGACCTGGCCGACGTGCCGGTCGAAACCGGCGTGGCGCTGGCCCACGTTCGCCAGGCCATCGGCATGCCGTGGGAGGCCCACCTGCACAAGGTCCGGCTGGCCGAGCCGCGCCCGCTGCCCACCCATGTAATCATCGACGGCCTCGGGCACGTGATCGGCGGCAACGGCAAGTTTACGATCGGATCGGCCGGCGCCAGCCCTGATCTCCGGCTGCCGGAGCCGTTCAACGCCGCCGGCGACTGCCTCGTCAAGATCGTCCGCGAGGACGGCCGGCTGTGGTTTGCGGACAGCGCCGGCGCCAGCGAGGACCGCCAGACGCGGACTGCGTTGGAAGCCGGCGACCGCATTGTGGTCCGTTGCGGCCCGGCGTCCGCCGACCTGCTCTTCGCCCATTGCCGCGAAGGCGGCCGGGGCCCGTCCTGATCGCCGGGCCCGCCCGGTTCCTCCACGATGTCGATCGCCGCCAAACGCCGGGAGACGGAGGTCTTCAGCATGGCGTTCCTCGACTGCATCTGCTGCGGGTTCGGCGCCGTGCTGCTGATCTTCGTGCTGACGGTTGCACAGCAGAAGAACCAGGATTCGGAAAGCCTCGACCAGCTCCAGGAGCGGGTGAACCAGCTCTCCAGCAAGGTCAAGGCCAGCCAGTCCGATGTCGCCGCGCTCGAGCAGATGCTCGCGGCCGCGCAGACTCAGCTGCAGTCGCTGAAGACGAAAAACTCGGGCGAGCAGGTCAACCTCACCAATCGCCAGAAGGAACTTTTGCTCCTCCTGCAGGAAACGGGCGCCCTCAAGGACGCCCTCGACAAGCTGCTGGGCGAGAAGAAGGCGCTGCCGACCGAGGACGTGCAGCCGGTGCCGATCCCCAATGAGGCGCGGCGGCAGTACCTCACCGGCGTGCGCCTCGACGGCAAGCACGTGCTCTTCCTCGTGCGCGATTCCGGCAGCATGCTCGGCGAGACGCTGGAGGACGCCATGGCGCGGCTGCAGGACCCGGACTTCAAGAAGAAGGAGGCGCCGAAGTGGCAGCGGGTGATCAAGTCGCTCGATTGGATGGTCGCGAATCTCGACCCCGACGCGCGCTTCCAGATCATGCTCTTCAACGAGGAGACGGTGCCGCTGCTGACCAATCGCGGCGACGAGTGGATCTCCCGCAGTGACCGGCAGGGCGTGCAGGAGGCATTGCTGCGCCTGCGGGAAGTGGTGCCGCAAGGCTCGGCCAACATGGAGCGGGCCTTCACCACCATCCGGTACATGAATACCCTGCCCGACTCGATCGTCCTCGTGACGGATGGCCTGCCGACCACGAGCGACTCCGCCCCGAACCCGGGCGACGCCGATGACGACGCGCGCATTCGTTATTTCCGCTACGCCCAGCGGCAGCTGCCCGCCCGGATTCCCGTCAGCACGATCCTGTTCCCGTGGAGTGGCGACCCGGGCGCCCCGGCCCTCTTCTGGGAACTGGCGGGCTCCACCCATGGCGCGCTGGTCGGCCCCTCGGCCAGCTGGCCCGACACCTGAGATGATTCGCCGCCGCCCCACGACGATCTTCAGCCTGGCGTTCCTCGACTGCATTTGCTGCGGCTTCGGGGCCATCATCCTGCTGTTCGTGCTCTCCGTCGACCACGAGGACAAGAGCTCGCAGGCCGCCCGCGCCAAGCTGCGCGACGTCGCCGCCGCCTATGTCGCCCAACTCGCGGCACTCAACGAACGGAAGGGCGACCTCGAAAAGGGCCACAACGACGCCGAGAAGCTGCTGCTGGAAGCCCAGCGCATCGATGACAACCTGAAGGGGCTGCTCGATGACATGGACAAGAAGCTTTCGTACGAGAAAAAAGGCCAGAAGGCGCTCCTCGTCGAAATGGATAAGTTGAAGCGGGACATCGCCGCGAACCAGAAGAAGCCCGAGATGCTGCTCAACGAGGACATCAAGCCCACCCCGCTCGGCCTCCCGGCAACCAGCAATTACGTCGCGTTCATCATCGATTCCTCCGGCAGCATGCGCGACCCTTCCACCGAGCAAATCTGGCGGATCGTGCTGCGCAAGTTCGAGGAGGTCCTCGATTCCTATCCCAAGGTGGACGGCGTGCAGTTCCTCGACGCCGACGGGCGCTTCATTCTCGGCAACCGGGTCGATGAACGCTGGCTGCCCGACACGCCCGAGACCCGCTCCGCCATCAAGCAGGCGCTGCTGCGCTACCAGGAATACAGCAACAGCAACCCGGTGCCCGGCATCGTCCGCGCCCTGCGCACGCTGCACGACAAGGAAAACGAAAAGATGAAGATGACCATCTTCGTCCTCGGGGACGAGTTCACGGGCACCGCCGACGCCGTCGTCCGGCGGCTCGACGAGCTCAACCCCAAGGACAAGGACGGCAAGCGCTCCGTGGTCATCAACGCCATCCTGTTCCCGACGTCCATCAAGATGGGCTTCTCCATGGGCAACACGGGCGTGAAGTTATCCAATCTCATGCGCATCGTGACGTATGAACACGGCGGGGCCTTCATCGCGCTCGAGGACATCGATTGAGACTGCGCCGCGACTGCCTCATTGGAGGGCCGGTCTCCTGACCGGCCGGAGCGGCCTGAAGCCGCGTTGGAGCGCAGCGACAACGTGGCCAGCTCCACGCTTTCGCCAACGGCTCAAGCGCGGCTACAACTGCGCACTTCAGCCCGCACGGAGTGCGGGCTCCACCTCAGGGTCCGAGGCCGAGCAGCATTTTCAGCAGCTTCACCAGGTTCATGCTGGCACCCTTCTGTTGCTGCGGCTGACCCGGCTGGCCACCTTGGCCGCCGGAGCCGGAGCCGGGCTGGCCCTGGCTACTTGAGCTGGAAGAGGAAGAGCTGGAACTGCTGGAGGAACTCGAGGTGCTGTCGGAAGAGGACGAGCTGGAGCTGCTCGAGCTGCTGCTCTGCCCGGCCGACGATGAGGAAGACGTCTGCGACGAAGGATCGGTCGGCGTCAGGCCCACGGGTTCCTGGTTCTGGTCCATGCCGTTGGTGGGCGAGCCGGAGCCCGACGAGCCGCGCTGGCCTGAACCGCCCTTGCGGTTCGTGTTGGAATTGGACATCTGCGTGAGCATCTGTTGCGCCTCGCTCTGCGTGCCCTGGGTGTCGCCATTGCTGCCCTGGCCCGAGCCGCCGCCCTGGCTGCCATTCTGTCCGCCGGACTGGCGCCCGTTGCTCGACCGCTGATTTTTGCCGCCGGCCTTGCCGCCTTTCTTGTTTTGCGCCGTCTTGGTGCCCTTCTGGCCCTTCTGGCTGCCCTGCCCGCCCTGGCCGCCGTCCCCCTTCTCGCCCGGGTTCACCCCCGACTGGTTCTCGGCCGTCTTGTTGTACTTGGTGGGTTCGGCGTCCTGGCTGTTCGGAATGCCGTCCCCGTCGATGTCGCCATCCTGATCGTTCGGGATGCCGTCCCCATCCATGTCGCCGTCCTTTTCGTTCGGGATCCCGTCACCGTCCATGTCGCCATCCTTGTCGTTCGGGATGCCGTCACCGTCCATGTCGCCATCGCGGTTGTCCTGGACGCCGTTGTGATTGATGTCGCCGGTGCCGCCCATGGCCTTGCCGTCGGAGTCGCGGCCGGAGTTTACGCCGCGCTCGCCCGACTGGTTGTCGGCGGTGTTGTTGTATTTGGTCGGTTCGGCGTCCTGGCTGTTCGGGATGCCATCGCCATCGATGTCGCCATCCTGATCGTTCGGGATGCCATCCCCGTCCATGTCGTTGTCCTGGTCGTTCGGGATGCCGTCCCCGTCGATGTCGTTGTCCTTGTTGTTCGGGACGCCGTCGCCGTCCATGTCGCTGTCGTGCTTGTCGGGGATGCCGTCCCCATCGATGTCGCCTGTGCCGCCGAGGTGTTTGCCGTCGGTGTCGGTGCCGGAATCGTCCTCCATGTCACCCCCGGCGCCTTTTTCGCCTTCGTAGGGTGTGTCGCCGCGCCGGCCAAACACGCCGGAGAAAGTGAACTTCACCACGTCCACCTCGCTGCTCTCCAGGGCGGGGCGTTCGCGGATGGCCGCATCACGGATGGCTTCGAGTTCCCACCGGGCTTTGTCGGCGTCCTCGCGTTCCTTGAGCGGGCCGAAGAGGTAGGTCAGGTTTTCGTGCCGATAACGGACGTACCACCCCTCGTCCTCGACGCCGAGGCCGGTGATGTTGATGCCGGTGTATTTGTCGCGGTACGCGTCGTAATCGAGTTTCCACAGGTCGGCGATGCCCTCGACCGGAAAGATAACGGTCAGCGCGTGCGCCCAGGGGACCAGCGCGGCCATCAGCCCGATGTAAAGGAGGCGTTTCATCGCGCGGTGCGGCTAGAGGCCCTTCGGCACGACGCGACCCTTCTCCACGCCGACGTTGCCGGAACTCTGGGCGGAGCTGCCGCCGGCCGGGGTTTTCCTGTCGTATTGCTGGGCCGTGCTCGCCTGCGTGCCGACCACGTCGGAATTGTTCTGCGCCGCGCTCTGGATCTGCAGCGTGGCATCGCCGATCTGCATCTGCTGGGGCTTGCCGGTGGTTGCGCCCACGGCACCGGTCGCACCCTCGGGCACCTTCAGGTTCGCCGCCTGCATGCCTTGGGCCTGGGCCGCCGGCCCAGCCGCACCGGGTTTGCCGGCGGCCCCGGCCCCGCCGGCACTGGCCTGTTGCCCTTCGGGAATCTTCTGATCCGCCCCGCCGCCCGCCTGCGCTGTCTCCTCCGGTGGCTTCTGGCCGCCGGCGGCTGGCTGGGCGGCGTTCTGGGCCTGTTGGCCGGCTTTCGGTTCTTGCTGGTCCTCCGGTGGCTGGCCGGCTCCGGACGGCCCGGAGTTCGGGGAAATCTTGTCCTGGCGGCCGCCCTCGCCCTCGCCGATTTCAATTTCGGAAAGCATGCCGTGCAACGGCCGCTTTTCCTTTTCGTAGGAGGAACCGTCCAGCAGGTCCGGGTCGGGCAGCACTGGTTTGCCGTACTTGGCGGGCCGATCGCGCTTGGCCTCGGGCAGGCGGCCGTTCGGCACCGTGCGCTTCGCCGGTTGCTCCGCGGTCGCCGTCGCCGGGTCGAGGGATGTCGCCGCGGAGTCGTTCGTTTGCGCCGAACCGGCCGCGGCCGCCAGCAGCACGCCCAGGGGTATGAGGCGCAGCTTCACCAGGAGGTCAGTTGCCGGCACGCAGGGAGCAGGCGATATTCACCGGCGGAGGGGTCGAACCGTTGCGCACCTGCAGCATGAGGATGACGTCCTGGTAACCCTTGCGGCGGCCGACGATCTCGTAGTCGCCGGGCAGGATGCGCACGGTCTCACGGTGAATCTTGCCGAGCATCCTGAAATTGCTGATCGAGACCCACGATTCACCATCGGAATCGAAGGTCACCGCCACGGGCTGGCTCTGCGCCAACAGCAGCGTGCGGAGCTGCTCGACGCGGTCCGAGAGCGCGAGGTAGGCGGGCTTGATGGCCATGGCCTCGTTGAAGGACCGGATGGCGGACTGGAACTCCGCATGCTGCGACAGTTGCTCGGCGACCTCCACCAGCTTGTTGAACTGCAGGAGCGTGCGGATCATCTTGCCCGTGCGGGCATACCCTTCCTTCGCCTCCTCGTGCGTCGGGTCGAGGTCGATGGTGGCCTTGTAGGCCGCCCGGGCGTCCTCCCACTCATACTTGTTCTCGTAGTCGAAGGCTTTCGCGAGCGACGCCTTCACCGCCTCGCGGTGGGCGATGTCCCGCGTCTCGGCCAGCGCCTTCTTGATGTCGTCTTTTTGCGGGTAGACCTTCAGCGCCCGCTCATACGAGGCGATGGCCTTGGGCCAGTCCTTGGCCGCGCGGGCGGCGCCGGCGGCGTCGGTCGCCGCCTTGAACTCCGTCTCTTTTTCGAGCCGCTCATTGCGCGCCTTGCCCTGCTGCGCGACCGCGGAAAACGCGTCGATGTCAAAGGCCTTCGCATAGGCGTCCTTCGCCTTCGCATATTCCGCCTTGGCCTCGAATCCCGCGCCTTGCAGCAGCAGCGCATGCACCCGGTCGGCCACCTCCGCCCGTTTCAGACCCTGCTGCGCCACTTCGTTGCCCGGGTCCTTTTCCAACGCGGCCTTGAACGCGTCGAGCGCCGTCTCGCGTTCGCCATTGGCGACGGCCTGCTGGCCGGTGCGGATGTGCCCGTCGACGTAATCCTTCAACGCCTGCTCGGCGCGGCCCAGCGCGGCGAACGCCAGGTCAAATTCCTTCTTGGCCCGGATGAATCCCCCGGCCTTGAAGAACTCCTGCCCGATGCCGGCCTCGGTGAACGCGGTGTCGAATTCCTTCGGCGCCAGGCTCCGCGCGCGGTCGAGTTCCTTCATGCGCATGATCACCTCGTCGTACGCCTTCTGCGTTTCCTGCTTCAGCTTCACGTTCAGGCTGTATTCGTCGATGTCGCGGTTGAGCGCCGTGAAATGCGCCAGCGCCTTCGCGTAATCGTGCGCCGACAGCAACGCCTCGCCGGTCAGAAAATCCTTCTCGATGCCGATCAGCCGCTCGAACTGGCTCGGGTGGTCCTGCGGCAGCTTGCGAATCTCGACCAACGCCTTGTACGCGGTTTCGTGCGCGAGCTCGGCCTTTGATTCGCTGACGAACGCCGCACCGGGATCGACGGTCGCGCTCGCAGCCTGGGGCGCCGGCCGGAGGAATTGCGGCCCGACGACCAGCCGGATGCCGCGGATCGCGAGGCCGGCGAACAGCAACAGCCCGAAGAATCCGCCGACGGTCCAGCCGAGAATGCGCAGCGGCGTCCACTTCTTCTTACCTTCGGCGCGACCGTGTTCGGGGTCCCAATGAATAATGCGACGCTTCTTCGCCGGCGCGTTGTCGGCAGGGTCACTCATGGCGGGGTGATATGATTGACGTGGAAGACGGGGGTCCAACCGTCGTCCGGTAACAGTTTGGAAAGACTGCACTCAGATAGCCAAAAAGCGTCGCCCCGCAAATGCCAAATGTGCGCCGGCCTCTTGCTATGCGCGTCGACCCGGATATTTTCCGCCCGTCCCCGGTCACCACCCCATGAGCCTGGTCGCCCGCCTCGCCCTCGTCGCCGCCGCCTGGAGCCTGTTCCTCGGGGCTGGCTGTTACCAGGTGCCGGTCACCGGCCGGACCGCCATCAACATGGTCTCGGACCAGGAAGTCGTGAAGCAAAGCCTGGCCGCCTTCACGCAGGTGAAGAAGAAATATCGCGTCAGCCGCGATCCGCAGCAGAACGCCATGGTCCAGCGCGTCGGCGAGCGGCTGGCCCGGGTGGCGTTTTGGGATGTCCCCGACGCCGATTGGGAGTTCGTGGTCTTCGATGCGCCGCAGACGATCAACGCCTTCGCCATGGCCGGCGGCAAGGTCGGCGTGTTCAGCGGGCTCT
This sequence comes from Lacunisphaera sp., assembly GCA_035549095.1. Classification (GTDB taxonomy): domain Bacteria; phylum Verrucomicrobiota; class Verrucomicrobiia; order Opitutales; family Opitutaceae; genus Lacunisphaera. The sequence continues at coordinate 87,868 of DASZRV010000044.1, forward strand.
TCAAGATCGTCCACAATGACGACCAGCTCGCGTCGGTGCTGGCGCACGAAATCGGCCACGTCGCCGCCAAACACGTCAATGAGCGCCTGTCGCAGCAAATGGCCCTGCAGGGCGGCGGGTTGCTGGTCGGTGGTCTCATGGCCGGCTCCGGCACCGGGGCGCTCACTTCCAACGCCGTCCTGGAAGCGTACGGCCTTTCGAGCAACCTGACGGCCATCGGCTTCGACCGGAAAAAGGAGGCCGAGGCCGACCACATCGGCCTGATGTACATGGCCCGGGCGGGCTACGACCCGAACGAGGCGATCGCCGTGCTCGAACATCTCGAGGAAACGATCCCCACCCAGGCGAGCGCCGCCAGCTGGTTCTCGAATCATCCGTCAACCCCGGACCGGATCGAACAGCTCCGCACCCTTCTCCCCCACGCGCTCGAAGCCTACCGGCAGAGCGGCCACACCCCCACCCCGATCCTGCTCAACTAGCCCCATGTCCCGCCCCCTCCCCACCCTCCTGGCGGTCGCCGGCCTCGCCACCGGAGTTTGCGCAGTTCCCCTGCCGGCCGATGAACCTCTCGCGTCCGCCCCAGCCTCACCGGCCGTGGCGCAGCGCTCGCATCCACCCCGCGCGCTTCACACTGTCGCACCGGTCCACCCGGCCGAATTGCGCAAGAAGCTCATCGGCGGCGAATGCATCGTCGAATGCCTCGTCTCGACCGACGGCCGCGTCGTGGACACCAAGGTGCTTTCCGCGACCGATCCCGCGTTCGGTCAGGCCGCGATCGAGGCCGTCCGCCAGTGGGAATTCCAGCCCGGCGAGCGCGATGGCCAGCCGGTCGCGATGAAGGTGCAGGTTCCGTTCGACTTCACCTTCTCCTCCCAGGAAATCCTCAACACGGTGGCCGGCTACGACGTTTTTGTTGAACCGAAGGGCACGGTCATTCCCGCGCAGGAATTGCCCGCGTGGCCCCAGCCGATCCACATCTACCTGCCGCCGTACCCGAAGCAGCTCCAGGGCACGGGCAAGCACGGGAAGGCTGTCGTCTCGATCGTCATCGACCAGCAGGGCAATGTGATCAACCCGAAGATCGTGAAGTCAACCTATCCGGAGTTCAACCTGCCCGCCCTCGCCACCGCCGTGCGCCTGAAGTACGAGCCGCAGACCGTCGGCAACAAGCATACCGAGAAGATCTGCATCTCCATGGACATCGAGTTCGACTTCACGGACCCCGTCGTTCTGCGGAAGAACGCCGCTGAGCAAAAGACCGCCACCGACGCCAAGAAGAAGCGGGCGGATTGAGGCTGTTCTTGAGGTGGAGCCCGCACTCCGCGCGGGCTGAACAGAATTGTCGGGTTGTCGCTTGCGACGACCTGGCCCGCGAAGAGCCTCGGAGCCGAACAAGGTCGGGCCAAGGCCAGGTCCGACCGCTGGCCACAACGCGCTGAGGTCGGCGCGTTCCACCGCAAAACGACCTCCCGCCTTAGGGCTTCGCGGGCGCCGGCTCGGCGCTTGCCGGCGGATTCGCGATCGCCGCGGGCGCGGCCGGCACCGTCGGCGCCGGGGGCGCCGGTTCCCAGAAGTAGTGGCCGTGCTGCAGCCGGTCGCGCCGGATCCAGATCGCGGCAGCCGCGAGCAGCAGCACCACGATCGCCGTGATCCACAGGCGCCGGCGCCGCTTCGCCGCCTTGTCCTCGTAGGGATCATCCAGTGCCAGGCGCGAGCCGGGCGGCTTTGCCGCCAGGTCGGTGAGCGCGGAGCCGAACGGAATGTTGATACGCACGCGACCGTTCACCGCCCAGCCGTTCGCCTCGAGGATCGGGCCGAGCGTCCGCTGCCGCAGCTTCAGCCAGGCAATCGCCATCGACGGCAGCGAGATCACCAACATCAGGCCGACAATCACCAGCGGCAGCTGCCAGGGAGCGAGCTTGGCGAGACCGGTCGCGATCGCCCCAAGGGCGCCGCCGATGGCGCCGACGGCCACGCCCAGCGCGGCGACCGTGCCGACATCGATCTTCTTGGGGGTGGCGGCGGGCGCGGCCTTGTCAGCGTGCGCGGTCTGCTCCGCCGCGGTGGCGAGCTTCGTGCCCGACGCCGCCTCGGCCGCCGCGGCGCGCTTGGCGACCTGCTCTTCCACCAGGCGAATGAATTTCTTGTACGGCGACCAGAACGCCTGCCGGATGCTGATCGGGTTGTCGACGATGCTCGTGATCACCGCATCCCAGTCGCGTCCCTTCCGGTCGTAGAACACCCCGCGCCGCCCGACGAACAGGTAGTCGCTGTCGCCCTGCGTGAACCCGGCGGCAACGTTCAGCGTCTCGCCGCCGGTGCGGCTGCAGGTGCAATAGGCGAGATAGGCCTTGCTCATCGCGGCCAGCGGATTCGCGCCATCGACACGGATGCACAGCTCGGTGCTGCGGCTGTCGAGATAGAGCGTGCCCGCCTGGAAGATGGCCCAGCGGTCGCGCGAGTAGAAATCGGCGAAGTTGACGAAATTGTGCAGCAGCGCCCGCAGGTCGCGGTGGTAGCGCGCCAGCCGCTCGACATCGGTGATGGCCTTGTACTCCGGCTCGAGCGCCTTGTCCTTCGCCACCAGCGCTGCGAGCACCGCGCGGCCGTCGCCACCGTCGATCTCCTTCAGCCGGGCAACGCCGAGCTGCTCGACGCGGCTGCCGGCCTTGCCGCCGAGCCAGGTCTCGTAAGCGGCGAACTTCGCATTGAGGGCGTTCCACTCCGCCTCGGTGAGTGACGTCTTCGCCGCGCCGAAGATGGGCGTCGCCACCGCGGCGTGCAGCGTCGCCAATGCGGCGGCCCACGCGGGATTGACGCCTTCGAAGAGCGGCAGCGGCCGGCCCGCCTCGATGTGCGCCAGCGGGAATCCCGCGAGCTCGTCTGCCGTGATCTTGAGCTCCCGGGCGGCGAGCGGCCCATACTCCTTCTCGTCGCGATTGAGCGCACCGATCGCGCGGGCATCGAACGCCGCCAGGCGGCAGCGCGCAAAATAATCCTCGGCCTTGGCCCGCACGGCGCGCAGGGCCGTCACCGCGGCGGCCGTCGCCTCCCCCAGCACGGCGATGTCCCTGGCCGAGCTGCGACCGATCCATTCGAGGTAGGCGGAGAGATCGGCGAAGAAGGCGTCGATGTCGGCGGCGGTGACACCGATCGAGCCGGTCAGGTCCTTGGCACCGCCGCGGCAGGAGATGATGTCCTTGATCAGCGCCTGCACCGCGGGATCGTCGGTCGATTCCGGCGGAATCACGCCGTCGCCGTTGAGCGCGCTGGCGGTGAAGATCCGTGCGGTGTCCGTCGCCTCGGCGACCGTGATCGCGGTGGCGTCGGACCGGCCGACATTGCGCAGGATCTGCCGGGCCGAGGCATGCACCAGGCGCCCATCCGCGCTCTCCTGGCTGATCGCGGCCAGCGGCAGCCCGTCCGTCCCCTTGAGCAGCTCACCGGGATCGGCCAGGCGCGCCGCCGCCCACTTCACCGCGCCGATCACCTCGGGTACGCGGATGTGGCCGTCGCCGTCCGTGTCAATCAACGCCAGCGTCTTCTCATCGAGCTCGAGGCCCTTGACCGGGCAGCTGAGCGCCACCCAGAGCTTCGGGTCCAGGTTTTCGAGCGCCAGCAGGTCGGCGCCGTTCTCCAAGGCGACCTGCTCGAGCCCGCCCGTGCGGAAGAACTTCCAGGTGTGGGAAGGAGTTTTGTGGGGGAACATGGGCGCGAATCCGTCCGGCCCGCAGGGCCGGCTGGACGGACACTAGGCCTATTCCCAATTCAGTACCAGCCGGGAAAAGTACGTGGTATCGAGCTTCTTCACGCCCGCGCCGGGCTTGCTGTTGTAGTCGTTGCTGAGCCCGAAGCGGAACTTGAGGTTCGGGTTGGTCGTCGGCACCTCGAGGAAGCTTTCGTGCGTCGCGCGGTAGTTGGCGAAATCGTCGAACGACGGCACGAACGAGAGCCGGTTCACCAGGCTGATGTTGGTGAACTTCATCTCATGGTTGAGGCCGAAGTCGAGACCGGCGGCGTTCACGTCCGCCGTCGCCGGGTTCTTGTAGTTCTCGTTGCGGAACGAGAAGCCGGCGCGACCCGTGAGGATGTGGTTCGGGTGCCGGATGAAATCGAAGCCGTAACCGACGGCCGCCACGTCGTAGAATTGGATGTCCTTCACGCGGTCGAAGCCGCCCTCGTCGCGGACGTACCACGAGCTCTGGCCCGAGAAGTTGTTCGAGTAATCCACCCCGGCCTTGAACTGGTCCGAGGACTTCACGTCGTCCGTGACCTGGCGGTCATAGGCGGCGTAGAAGGCGAGCTTGTCCCGGGCGCCCGCGAGCGTCGCGCGCACCGCGCCGGCGGTGCCGAGTTGGCTCTTGTTGCCGGATTTGCCCGTGACATCCGCCGTCGCCTCGTAAGCCCACTTGCGCTCGAGCGCGACGACGTCGGGGTCCTTGCCGCCGGCCTTCCACGAGGCGGCAATCTTGTCGACCGTCGTGCGCACACTGCCGTCCGTGTTGTCGATGGCGATGCCACCCTCGGGCGTGCTGGTGACCTTGCCATCGAAGCGCGTGCCGCTGGCGAGTCGCACCGCCACGGGGGCCTCGGTGCTGAGGCTGGTCACTTCGGATTGCTTGATGTGGATTGTGCCGGCGTAGTCGGTCTCGACGATGACCGAGCCGCCGTCGATGCGGGCGATCTTGCCGGTGATGCGCGCGCCGGACTTCGTTTCGACGATGTCGGCTGACAGCGCGGCCGCACCCCAGAGGGCAGCGGCGAGGAGGAGGATCGTGGAACGATGGTTGATGAGCATAGATGTAGGGAGGTGGAATAAACAGGTTATCGACCACGGGGGCCAGCCTTTAGATCCAGCATTCCGTAAAAATAGGCCGGGTTTGCTTCTCAGTGGCGCGGCGCCGGGGGCTCCGCGGGATGGACGGCCTTCAACCCGTGCGTAAGGCCCGGGGGAAATAGGGAAACATGGGTCTCGCCGGGATACATCCGGGCGATCCATTGGAGGTCCCGATAACCGCGCGCAGCCATCCTGTCAGCAAACTCGCGCCAGGCGGGAATCGGCACGATCGCGTCCTGCTCACCCATGGCGCAAAATACCGTCGCCGGTAGCGCGCCGTGGCGGGCGTGGTAGTCCGCCTCGACCCCGAGGATTCCCTGGGCATCCCACTCAACCGCCGGTGAGAGCACAATGAAATTCCGGAAGAGTCCCGGCTGGGCAAAAAGCGTGTGCAGGGCAAACAGCCCTCCGAGCGAATAGCCCGCCAGCGTTCGGTCCCCCTCGCGCACGGGGTAGTTCCTTTCGATGAACGGGACGAGTTCCTCAGCGAGGAACCGACGGAAGCGGTCGGCGCCGCCGGCCTGCGGAAACTGCGTCGTCTCGGCCGGCACATGCGTGGGCGGCGTGAAATCGCGCGCCCGCTTCTGCCACCAGTCGCGGGCCGTGCCGCCGTAACCGATGCCAACCACCAGCAGGGGCGGCGATTCGCGCGTCTTTGTTAGCATGGTGGCGATGTCCGAAGCCGCACCAAACCAGTAGTCGCCGTCGAGCACGTAAAGCACGGGAAACCTCGGGTCGGCCGGGTCGCGTTTTTCCGGCAGCCGGACCTGGATCAGGAAGGTGTCGCCCACGGCCTTCGACTCCAGGCGATACTCCGCCGAGCGACTGTAGGTGGCGGGCGGTACCGCGACCGGTGGCATGGTCGCAGGAATCTCGGCGGCGACGGCGGCAGCCGCGCCGAACATGGCAGCCAACGTGCGGAGGCGGCGAACCACGGCGAAAACTTGACCGCTTAAACGTCTGTCCCCCTCCCTGCGTGTAAAGACCCAACAGTGCGCAGATCTTGTCGTGGGCCGTCTCCGCCACAGGCAATCACCCTATCCGGTCATATCGAAATCTTCTAAACCGTTTCGCGAGGGCCCAGGCAGGCTGCTGACGTTTGACTCGGCCGGCGGGCATCCGCAAGGTGCGACGCCATCCACCCCGGCCATGCGCGGTCCCCTTACGATGTTTTCGGTGATGTTGCTGTCTGGAGCGCGTGTCTGGCCTGACGCCGCAGACCAAATCGCAAAGCAGCGAGCGTAATCCACCTCTCGCGCCGGCCGGAGCGAGCGTGAGTCGCTGCCGGCCGACAATGGCCAATCTACCCCCTCATGAAAACTCCCGCCCTGTGCCTCCTCCTCGCCGCCTGCTTGTTGGCAGTGTCCGGCTGCAGCAAGCAAACCACCCGCACGGTGAAAACCTCCGACGGCAAGGAGGTGACCATGTCGGGCGACGGCAAAAGCGCCTCCATGGACGTCACGACCGCGACCGGCGAAAAGGTCCACCTGCAGGGCAGCGCCGATGGCATGGCGGTCCCGGCGGATTTCCCAAAAGACATCCCCATCTTTGCCAAGTCGAAGCTGCGCATGGCGAGCGGTGGCGCCGCCATGCGCCTGTTCGGCTTTGTGCTGCCGGCCACGCCCGCTGACGGGATGGCCTATTATGAAAAGGAGTTTCCCGCGCAGGGCTGGGAGACAAAACCGCACATGGCCATGGGCCAAAGCCTCATGCTACAGGGCAGCAAAGGCGGCCGCACCTTTATGCTGACCATCGGCCCCGACGGTAAAGATACATATGCGCAGTTGACCGTTACGGGCGGCAACTGACTGCGCCGGGAAAGCCCACCCCGCCGCGTGGCTCAACAGGTGGCGGGCGCGTGCTCCTCGAACTTGCCCTGGCACGGGCCGATGAGGAGAACGGCTTCGTCCGGACGGGCCTCCACCTCCCCGCTTATCACGCGGTAGGCGATGGCGTTGGTCTCATCGGTGGCGGACAACTTTACGCTGTCCAGCACCATGCCGTCCGAATTCGTGATGATGATCCTGATGGTGTTCATGGCATGTCGTTGGCCCGGCAGTCCCTCAGTTTGGCGCGGGAACGGCCCGACCGGAGGTACCTCCTACACCGCCGCGGGCCCGGTTACAAGCAGCGAGAAGCAGCCCCTGCAGTTGCGCCTGTAGCGGCGCTCTATGAGCGTCGTGCATTCCGTCGGTGGTCATAGACCGACGCTACAATGCTCGCGTCGCCGCGCTCAGCCCCGAACCGGCGCAGGCGCGGCGACCGGCGCCTCGGCCGGGACTGGCGGTTTCTCGCGCAGGTGGCGCGCGGGCGAGGTGGCTTCACCGGTGGCGTGCCGCCGCCGCATCGTTTTCTGGAAAAAAAGATTGTTCGGCACCTGCAGGACGGAGCCGTCGCCGGCGTCGAGCGTCGTGTAGATGAAATTCAGGTCCGTGACGCGGCCCTTGACCGGCTCGCCCGTGAACTCGAGTTCGTCGCCGATCGAGAAGGGTCGAAAAATCATGATCATGAGCGTGCAGAGCGTGTTGCTGAGCACGCTCCAGACGGCGACGAACCCGATCGCCACCATCGCCAGGATCGTCGAGAGCACGCCCCACACGCCGCTGACGTTGATCCCGAACGCGCCGAGCGAGAAGATGACCGCGCCCAGTGTGATCAGCCATTTGATCGCGCGACGCACCGGCCCGATTTCATGCTCCGTGAAACTGGCGTGGCGCGCCAGGAGGGTCAGCCCCCGGCTGAGCAAAAGGTTGAGCACGACCGCGCCGGCGACCACGGCGATCACGGTTGGGATGCCGGCGAGCAAGGCGGGCAGCAAGGTGGAGAGATCGGGCAGGTGGACGTTCATAGACAGTGACTCCGGGGCGACGCGCCTTGGCGCCGCTCGTTGGCGGCAAGTATCGCATCCGCCGCGCGAACGAACCATGGGGGATACGCGGGCTCAGCCCCCGGGGAAATCCGGTGCGGCGCCGGGCGTCGAGGGAACGCTTGATTGTAGGGCGGGATCGCCGAATCCCGCCGCGAATCACCTTTCGTATTCGCCCCAGGCGGGGTTCGGCGACCCCGCCCTACACCAGCTGGCGCCGGCCGCCTTACCGCCCCGGTCGGAGATACGGCGCCAAGTCGCCCAAAATCCGCGTTTCGCGACCGTCCCAGTCGACCACACCGAATTCGCCGCTGCGATAGCCCCAGAGGTTCCAGGCGAATCCGTGGCGCTTGCACGCATCGAGCACCGCGTGCAACCAGGCCTTGGTCGACGCATCGTCGGCGGCGCGATAGACGCCGAACTCGCCCAGGAGAATCTCGCGGCCCTTGGCGTGTTTTTCGGCCCACGCCGCCATCTTGGCGAACGGCTCGTCGATGTCCTTCGCCACCGACAGGGTCCGGCCCGCCGAAGACGCGACCGCGTCACCGGGCTTCCCGTAAGGAGTGACGTCGGGGACGACACCCGGAAACTTGACCGCTGGTGCGCCGGTCTTCGTGAAGACCCACGGCGCGTTCTGGTGGGTGAAGACGATCGGCTCGTAGAAGTGGAAGGTGAAGGCGATGTTCGGATCGTCGGGCAGCTCGACGTCATCGATCGTGCCGATGATGCTCCAGCGGTTGGACGTGAGATAGACGATGCGCGTCGGATTCGATTCGCGAATCGCTTCGAGGACCAGGCGATTCAAGACATTCAGCTGCTTGTTCTCCGGCGCCACGGGCTCGTTGATGATCTCGAACCGGACGTCGGCCGGCTCGTGCGCGAAACGCTTGGCGATCTCGCGCCAGATTCCGACCGCCTGGTCCTGGATCTTCGGATCGACGAACGCCCGGCCGTCGCCACCGTCGTTGAAATCGGCGCCCGGCAGGAAATGAACGTCGAGGATGATCCCGAGATGCTGTCGGCGGCTCCATTGGATCGCGTTCTCGAATGGCTTGATCTTGGCCGGGTCGAGCGAGCCGTCGGGCTTGAGCCACAGCCGCGCATCGATCGGAAAACGGATGTGGTCGAAGCCGTGCGCGGCGATCCACTGGACATCCTTCTCGCCGAACCAGTCGCCCGCATAGGGCCAGTCGAAACACTGGGACAACCAGTGGCAGATGTTCACGCCGCGTTGGAAGGTGGGCGCCGGTGCGGCGTTCTCCGCCGCAGTCGCAACGCTGGTGATGCACAACAAGGTGACGATCAATCCGACCGCCCGTCCCAAACGAGTGTAGGAATTCATGGCTGGCCGGGACGATGAAAAAACCCAATCAGCCTGCCAACGGCAAAAAGGAGCGCGTTCGCCCTGCCCTGCATCCTTGCCTTTTCGTGGGGCTGCACCTCGGTGCAGCCGGCACGTTGGATCAGCCGCCTTCTCCCGGCGACTTTCGCGCCTGCCGCGGCTGCACCGAGGTCCAGCCCTACAGATGACCGTTCGATCACAACACGATCAAAGGGCCGTTCCTCCCTCCCTTCGCCGTTTGACGTTTTCCTCCGCCTGCCCATCCGTACGCGCATGCCGTTGCTGACCATTGTCCCGCCGATGCCGGGCGCCGAGCGCCGCTTCCAACCCTTCGTCGATTTCCTGCGCGCCTCCGGGTGGACAGCCGAATTTGTCCGACTTGATTGGACCGGTGGCCAGCCGAACTTCGACTCGACCGCGCTGTTCCCGCAGGTCGGGGCGCAGACGGCGGGCAAGGTCGTGATGGGTTTCTCACTCGGTGCACTCTATGCCCACCTGGGCGCGCTGCAGGCGCGTCACTTGATCCTCGGTTCGATCTCGCCGTTCTTCCTCGAAGACGACGACGAGCCGCAACGATGGATGATCTCCTACCGCGCCGGCAATGCGAACACTCCGGCCGACATCCTCGTCGGCGCCAAGGAGGACGGGCAGATGCACCGCCGCGCCGCCGCCATTCGCGACTTCTACCGCCAGCACACCTACACCGACGTTCCCGGCGTGGAGCACGAACTCTGGCACCCGAATTATCTTCACGCGATCAAAACGGCTCTCGACCGGCTCCAGGCCCGGCCATCGCGGTCAATCGCCAGCAACTGACGTGGACGGCCTGGGACCACTCTGGACCAGTACCTGTTTCACATATTCGGCCAGGGAGCATCCGATGAACCGGTCCAGGCCTATCTTCGAAGCGATCTGTGAGAGTGCGGCCTCGGTGCCTGCGCAAATCTCGACCGACGGCTCAAGGAATTCGACGAGCTCGACGAAAGCGGCCGCATCCGTGAAGTCGTATTGCCAGCCGGTACGGCTGAAGGCGTAGCCGCGTTGGTAGCCGGTTCGCTCAAACTCAGCCAATTTGTGCTGCAGATCAGATTCCGTCCGGCATTCGAACGAGAAGACAAGGTGGTCTGCTTTTACGCCATGCTCAAATCGCGCGGTCTTTTGCGTGACCACCCAGGGCTTTCCGCTGCCGCGCGGGTAGCTGCGAATTCGGATCGAATCGCCATTGGCCCCGGAGGAACTGTCGGCTGACAGCAGGATCACGTCGTGGCATTCGTATTCTTCGACGAACCGGCCACCAGCTTGTTGCAGCCGCTCGCGAGCCGCAGGCGCCGAAGGCACGAGTCCCCGTCGGCTCAGGTGATACGATTTCATCTTCTTTGGGTGGATCGAAAGTGCACGGGACTCCGCTTTGCCCGCCGGCCGTAAGTAAGCGGCGCCTCGCCCCGCGTCGGAATGGCTGCCCGGCCTGGATTCGAACCAGGACTAGGCGAGTCAAAGTCGCCTGTGCTGCCATTACACCACCAGGCAAGAGTCCGAGCGCAGCGTGCGCCGGCCGCCGACCCCGTCAAGGGCGGAAAACTTCCGCCTGAAAGCGTGGGATCGGCGCGGGTCGGCCGACTCACCCGCGAGCTTCGCCCCGCTCCTGAATGTACCCAGGGCCCGGCGGTGAGCGCGGACGCTTCAGGTCGGTTGCACCCGCGACCGCGGTCTGCCACCTCTCATATTTTGGCATTAGCCGGCCGACTATGCGCAGGCTCCGCGGGTATTTATTTTGCGATTGTTGCCGGCGCCACCGACCAATTGCCGCACTGCCGCCTCCACGCCCCGCGCCACTACCCCGGATTGCTCATGAGCATTTCAGCCGCACTGCGTTTGGTCTTTGTCGCGAGCAAACATCTGCCGCCGCTGTTTGTGCTCACTCTCGTTGGGTTCGCCCCGCTGGCCCGGGCGGATATCCAGCTGGATTTTGTCTATGATCCGCTGACCGGGGCCACGACGGCCACCTATTCCGGCTCGTGGGGTGCCTGGACTGGTGCCATCCAGGACACGGGCGCGTCCGGGGGAATTTCCGCGACGGGCATTGCCCATTACGGTTCCCAAAGCTCGTACATCAATACGTCGGTGTTCCTCGGTGCCACCATCCCCTGGACCGCCAATACCACCTCCTCGGGATTCTCGGGCGATGCCTGGGGATTTAACTCCGGTCGCGTGATTGCTCCTTCCACTTACCTGGCCAACGGGACGATCAACGGATCGCTGACATTCGCGGGCATGGATCTGGCCACCTTCGGTTTCGATGCCACCGAGATTGCCAATGGCGGCACGATCGGCTCAGGGAGCTATATTGTCCACTGGACCGCGTCGACCACGGCAATCCCGGAACCAGCGACCAACGCACTGCTGTTCGGTTTGGCCGTTGTCGGATTCGCCGTCTGCCGAAACCGTCGAGGCGCTGTTGGTCGGACCGGGTTACCACCCGCAGTCTAGGCGGCTCGCGCCCCCAAGCTTCAGCCGCGGCGGGCGGCTTCGATTTTGGCGATGTCGATCTTGCCCATCTCCATCATCGCCTCGAAGGCGCGCTTGGCCTCGGCGCCGCCGGCTGCCATCGCCTCGGTCAGCGCGCGCGGCGTGATCTGCCACGACACGCCCCAGCGGTCCTTGCACCAGCCGCAGGCACTCTCCTGGCCGCCGTTGCCCACGATCGCATTCCAGTAACGATCGGTCTCCTCCTGCGTGTCGGTCGCGATCTGGAAGGAGAAGGCCTCGCTGTGCGAAAAAGCCGGGCCGCCATTGATCCCGATGCACGGAACGCCGCACACCGTGAACTCAACCGTCAGCACGTCGCCCGCCTTCCCCATCGGGTAGTCGCTCGGCGCCTGGTGCACCGCCGTCACCTTGCTGTCCGGAAACGTCGCCGCGTAAAACCGCGCCGCCGCCTCCGCATCCTTGTCGTACCACAGGCAGATCGTGTTCTTCGGAGTCGTTTTCTTCATAAGGTTATGGGGCCACAGACCGCCGGGGTGCGGCCGGGTTCATCGGATTTCAAGATGCGGCCCCGAGGCAAGTCGAAGCCGAGTATCGTGCGGCTGAAGCCCAGGGTTGTGACACGAATGCCACGAATTCCACGAAGGACACGTGTGACACGTCAGCCAACTGCGGAGATGAGCGTTCCTGTCGCTATGGGCGGGTTCGGAAAATTCGTGCTGCTCGTGTCGCTGCTTCGCTCCGGGGGATTTGACCCCACTCGCAACCGTGGCACAAACGTCGGCACCATGATCCGAGTCTCCGTCCTCTACCCCGCCAGCGCCGGCGCGAACTTCGATTGGGCCTACTATACCTCCCAACACATTCCGCTGGTCAACCGGCTCCTCGGCCGCGCGCTCAAGGGCGTGTCCGTCGCCCGGGGCCTCGGCGGCGAGGAACCCGGTTCGCCCGCGCCATTCGTGGCCATGGCCGATCTCAGGTTCGAATCCATCGAGAGCTTCCAGGCCGCCATCGGCCCGCACCTCGAGGCGATCAACGCCGACATCCTGAATTACACTTCGATCATGCCGGTCGTGCAGATCAGCGAAATCATCGCAACGTAATCGGGTCGCCCCCGTGCCTCTGCCGCCGACCAAGTCCGATCGACTCGCCCCGGACGATTCCGTCCTGGCCTGGCTGCTCGATTCCGACCCGGCCATCCGCTGGCAGGTTTTGCAGGACCTTACCACTGCGCCGCACGAAGAAGTCGCCGCCGAGCGCGCGCGGGTCGCCACCACCGGGCTCGGGGCGCAATTGCTCGCGCTGCAAGCCGACGACGGTCGCTGGGGCGGCCGCGCTTGGAACCGCGGCTGGAACTCCACCATGCATGTCCTGATGCTGCTGCGCGACTGCGGCCTCGACCCCGCGGGCGCCGCCACGCGCCACGCGCTCGAGCGCGTGGTGCGGCACGTGACCTGGCGCGGCTGCGGCCCGGCCGAGTGCGATGACAACCCGTTTTTCGCCGGGGAGCTGGAGCCCTGCATCAACGGCCAGGTCGGCGCGGCCGGCGCCTATTTCGGCCAGGACGTCGGCCGCCTGGTCGGCCGGTTGCTGGGCGAACAACTACCGGATGGCGGCTGGAATTGCGAGGCGGCACGCGGCTCGACCCATTCCTCTTTCAATACGACGCTGTGCGTGCTCGAGGCGCTGCTCGCGTTCGAGCAATCGGCCGGCGCCCGCGCGGACGTCACCACCGCCCGCCGGCGCGGTGAAGATTATCTGCTCGCGCGCCGCTTGTTCCGGCGGCGATCGACGGGCGAGATCATCGCGCGCGATCGCAAGGGCGGCGCCGACTGGACTCGCTTCGCCTTCCCGACGTGGTGGCACTACGACATTCTCCGCGCGCTCGATTACCTGCGGCGTGCCGGCGTCGCGCCCGACTCCCGGCTGGCCGAAGCGGCCGGTTTTGTGGCCGCGAAGCGCGGACGCGATGGCCGCTGGCCGCTCGAAACGGTTTATTCCGGAACGATGCCGGTGGATTGGGACGAGCGCGAGGGCGGGCCGAGCCGCTGGATCACGCTGCGTGCCCTCCGGGTGCTGCGGTGGTTTTCGGGCGCGACCGGCTGAGGTCCGGCGCCGCACCTGCACGGCCCCAGAATCGGCAGCAGCGAGATTTTTTCAAAAATCCGGTTGACTTGACTAAATAGTCAACTATTCGTCTTGGGCATGGGAAGAACCTCAGATGCCAAAGAAAGGCTCATGGACGCCGCCCTCGACCTGATTTGGGAAGAGAGCTACGGCGCCGTGACCATCGATGACATCTGCAAGCGGGCCGACGTGAAGAAAGGCAGTTTCTATTATTTCTTCAGTTCCAAGGCCGAGCTGGCCGTCGCCGCCCTCGAGCGCATGTGGATCGAAACCTGGAAGCCCGGCATGGACCAGATGTTCTCCCCTTCGGTTGAGCCGGTCGACCGCATCTCCGCCTACCTCGAGAACATCTACAAGAAACAGGTCAAGGTGAAGCAGGAGCACGGCAAGGTGCTCGGCTGCCCGATCGTCTCCATGGGCTCTGAAACCAGCACCCACGAGGCCGACATCAACGGCAAGATCCGCGAGCTGCTCAACCGCAAGCGCCGCTACTATGAGTCCGCGCTGCGCGATGCCCTCGCCGAGGGGGCGATCGAGCCGTGCGATCCGGCCGAAAAAGCCACCGCGCTCGCGGGCCTCATCGAAGGCATCGTCTGCCAGTGCCGGATCATGAACGACCCGGAGGTTGCCCACAGCCTGGCCGAGACCGGCCTCCGCCTGATCGGCGCCAAACAGAAAGCCACGCTCAAATCCTGACCTTTCCTTTCGCGCGGCTCTTACCAGGTCGCGCTCTTTTTGCATCCAAATACTAGCCAACTAGTCAACTATCTAAACCTCCACGCCATGAATACCACGATAACTGTACCCTCTCCGCAGATCGGCGCCAATCGCCTGAACTTCCTCCTGCCGGCCTCGCCGCGTTTCGCGCAGCGCTTCGCCGGCACGGCCGTCGCGCGCCGGCGCCTGCCCCAGCCCGACTTCGATCGGCTCTTTGATTCGACCTTGCTCGACCGTCTCCAGACGCCGCTCACGCGGCATCGCGAGTAAGATCCGCGCCCGGCCTCCGTCTCTCCACCAATCCATCACTCCACGCCATGAACACCAGCTCCGCCGCTCCGTCACGCCGCTCCCGGCCGCAACTCATCTTTATCGCCGCCGGCGTTCTCGCCGCCGCCAGCGCCGGCCTCTACCTGGCCGCGCCTTCCCACGCCCGCGCCGCCGAGTCCGCCGTCCCCGTCGCGCCCCCGGCGCCGAAGGTCACCGTCGCTCCGGTCGAACAACAGCTCGTCACCGACTACGAGGAACTCACCGGCCATGTCGACGCCACCGAAACCGTCGAGCTGCGCGCCCGCGTTTCCGGCCACGTTGATGCCGTCCAATTCCAGGCGGGCCAGCTCGTGAAGAAAGGCGACCTGCTCTTCGCCATCGACCCGCGCTGGTACCAGGCCCAGTTCGACCTCGCCCAGGCCCGGGCCGACGTCGCCGCCCGCGAGGCGGCGCGCGCCGAGAAGCTCCTGGCCTCGTCCGCCATCTCGAGCGAGGAGGCCGAGGCCCGCCGCGCCGCCGCCGCCGAGGCCCGCGCCGCGTTCGAGACCGCCCGGCTCGACCTCGAATACACCTCCGTGCGCGCGCCGATCTCCGGCCGCATCAGCCGCGCCTACGTCACGCCAGGCAACCTGATCTCCGGCGCGCCGGGCAATGCCACGCTCCTGGCCACCATCGTCAGCGACGGCCAGGCGTACGTCTACGCCGACCTCGACGAGTCCACCCTGCTCCGGTTCAACCGCCTCGCCCGCGAGGGCCGCATCCTCAGCCGCAACGGCCGCATCCCGGTCGACCTGCAGCTCGCGGATGAGGACGGCTACCCGCGCCACGGCTACGTCGAGTCCGCCGACAACCACGTGAACCCCGCCACCGGCTCGCTGGCGCTGCGGCTCGTGTTCCCGAACGATGACGGCGCGCTCATCCCCGGGCTCTTCGCCCGCGTGCGCCTGCCGGTCAGCGCCCCCGCCCCAGCGCTGCTCGTCAGCGAGCGCGCGATCGGCACCGACCAGAACCAGAAGTTCGTCCTCGCCCTCGGGCCCGGAAACACCGTCGCCTACCGCACGGTCAAACTCGGCTCCGTGCTCGACGGAATGCGCGTCGTGCGCGAAGGCCTGTCGTCCGGCGACACCATCATCGTCAACGGCCTCCAGCGCGTCCGCCCCGGCATGACCGTCACGCCGGAACCGCAGGCCGTCGCCACCACCACGCCGGCCTCATCGCCTTCCGGCCAAAAGGTCGCCGCCCTGCGCTGACCTCCGGAACCGTCATCCTGTAGGTCGGGGTTTATCCCCGACATGTCGGGCGTAAAGCCCGACCTACAAACGACCGCCAAACCGGCCCTCTTGGCCACCGCCTTGCCCAAAAATCCCGCTCTCCCGTTCCGTCATGAACTTCTCCGACTACTTCATCAAACGCCCGATTCTCGCCGGCGTCCTCTCGATCATCATCTTCCTCGTCGGCCTCATCGCGATGTGGCGCCTGCCCATCAGCGAATATCCCGAGGTCGTCCCGCCGACCGTCGTCGTGCGCGCCAGCTATCCCGGCGCGAACCCGAAGACCATCTCCGACACCGTGGCCGCGCCCCTCGAGCAGGCCATCAACGGCGTCGAGCACTCGCTCTACATGTTCTCGCAGGCGACCAGCGACGGCATGATGACGCTCACCATCACCTTCGCGATCGGCACCGACCTGGACAACGCCCAGGTGCAGGTGCAGAACCGCGTCGCCCAGGTCCTGCCCAAGCTGCCCGAGGACGTCCGCCGCATCGGCGTCACCACCGCCAAGGCCTCGCCTGACCTGTTGATGGTCGTCCACCTGTTCTCGCCGGACGGCCGCTACGACAACATCTACGTCCGCAACTACGCCACGCTGCAGGTCCGTGATGTCCTCGCGCGCCTCAACGGCGTCGGCGAAGTCCGCGTCTTCGGCTCGGGCGACTACGCCATGCGCGTCTGGCTCGACCCCAACAAGGTCGCCGCCAAGGGCCTGACCGCCTCCGACGTCGTCGCCGCCATCCGCGAGCAGAACGTCCAGGTTGCCGCCGGTGCCGTCGGGCAGCAGCCCAATTCCCGCCCCGTCGACACCGAGCTGCTCGTCAACACCCAGGGCCGCCTCACGACCGAGGACGAATTCGGCTCGATCATCGTAAAGTCGGGCCCCGCCGGCGAACGCGTGCAGCTGCGCGATGTCGCTCGCATTGAACTCGGCGCCAATGCCTACGCACTGCGCTCGCTGCTCAACAACCAGGCCGCCGTCGCGCTGCCCATCGCCCAGCTCCCCGGCTCCAACGCGATTGCCACCTCCGACGCCGTGCGCGCGACGATGAAGGAGCTCGCGAAGAATTTCCCCGAGGGACTCAAATACGACATCGTGTACGACCCGACGGTCTTCGTGCGGAGCTCGATCGAGGCCGTCGTGCACACGCTCTTCGAGGCCATCGTCCTCGTCGTGCTGGTCGTCATCCTCTTCCTCCAGACGTGGCGCGCGTCGATCATCCCGCTGGCCGCCGTGCCCGTGTCTCTCGTCGGCACCTTTGCCGTGATGCTCGGGCTCGGGTTCTCGATCAATGCCCTCTCGCTCTTCGGCCTCGTGCTCGCCATCGGCATCGTGGTCGACGACGCCATCGTCGTCGTCGAGAACGTCGAGCGCAACATCGCCCTCGGCCGCTCGCCCGTCGAGGCCACGCGCCAGGCCATGCGCGAGGTCACCGGCCCGATCATCGCCACCGCGCTCGTGCTCTCGGCCGTGTTCATCCCGACCGCGTTCATCAGCGGCCTGACCGGCCAGTTCTACAAGCAGTTCGCGATGACGATCGCCATCTCGACGATCATCTCGGCCTTCAACTCGCTCACGCTCTCGCCCGCGCTGAGCGCGCTCCTGCTCAAGGATCACCACGCGCCCAAGGACGGCCTGACCCGCGCGATGGATTTCGCCTTCGGCTGGTTCTTCCGCCCGTTCAACCGCTTCTTCGCCTGGGCCGCCGCGAAGTATTCCGCCGGCGTCGCGCGCCTGCTGCGCGTGTCGATCGTCGCGCTGGTCGTCTACGCCGGCCTGCTCGGGCTCTCCGGGGCACTGTTCGAGGCGACGCCGACCGGCTTCGTGCCGACGCAGGACAAGCAGTACCTCGTCGCCTTCGCGCAGCTCCCGGCCGCCGCTTCGCTCGAGCGCACCGACGCCGTCATTCGTCGCATGGGCGACATCGCGCTCAAGCACCCGGGCGTCGCCAACGCCATCGCGTTCCCCGGCCTTTCGATCAACGGCTTCACCAACTCGCCGAACAGCGGCATCGTGTTCGTCGCCCTCAAGTCCTTCGACGAGCGCCGCACGCCCGCCCTCACCGGCCAGGCCATCGCCCGCCAGCTCCAACAGGAGTTCGGTGCGATCGAGGACGCTTACATCGCGATCTTCCCGCCGCCGCCCGTGCAGGGCCTGGGCACCATCGGCGGGTTCAAGCTCTACGTCGAGGACCGCGGCGACAATGGCCTCGACGCACTCTACGGCGCCACGCAGGGCCTGATCGCCAAGGGCTGGCAGACGCCCGGCCTCACCGGCCTGTTCTCCAGCTTCACCATCAACACGCCGCAGCTCCAGGCCGACGTCGACCGCGCCAAGGCCAAGGCCCAGGGCGTGCCGCTGCAAAACGTCTTTGAGACCATGCAGATCAACCTCGGCTCGCTCTACGTGAACGATTTCAACCGCTTCGGCCGCACCTACCAAGTCGTCGCGCAAGCCGATGCCCAGTTCCGCGAGAAGCCCGACGACATCCTGCGGCTCAAGACCCGCAACGCCGCCGGCCAGCTCGTGCCGCTCGGTTCGCTCGTGAAGGTCCATGAAACCTACGGGCCCGACCGCGTCATGCGCTACAACGGCTACCCCGCCGCCGAGATCAACGGCGCGCCGGCGCCGGGCTACAGCTCCGGCCAGGCCGAGGCGGCGATCGAGAAGCTCGCGGCCGAGACCCTGCCGAAGGGCATGGTCCTCGACTGGACCGAGCTCGTCTACCAGAAGCTCATCGCCGGCAACACCGCCGTCTACATTTTCCCGCTGAGCATCTTCCTGGTCTTCCTGGTGCTCGCGGCGCAATACGAGAGCTTCCGGCTGCCGTTCGCCGTCATCCTCATCGTCCCGATGGCGCTGCTCTCGGCCTTCGTCGGCCTCTGGCTGACGCACGGCGAGAACAACGTCTTCACGCAGATCGGCCTCATCGTGCTCATCGGCCTCGCGGCCAAGAACGCGATCCTGATCGTCGAGTTCGCCGTGAAGCTCCGCGAGGAGGGCAAGGGCGTCGTCGAGGCCGCGGTCGAGGCTTCGCGCCTCCGCCTGCGCCCGATCCTCATGACTTCGATCGCGTTCATCGCGGGCGTGTTTCCGCTGGTCGTCAGCCACGGCGCCGGCGCCGAGATGCGCCGTGCCATGGGCGTCGCCGTGTTCGCCGGCATGATCGGCGTCACCTTCTTCGGCCTCTTCCTCACGCCGGTGTTCTACTCCGTCCTCGCGAAGCTCGGCGCCCGCAAGCCGGCATCAACCGCCGTTCCCAACGCTGTGCCCGAACACGCCTGATAGGTAGGGGCGGCTGCCCTCAACCGCCTCAATTTCGTCCGCCTCTTCCCTCCCACGCTCCATGAACAACTGGACCAAACTCCTTTCCCTCGCCCTCGGTGCCTTCGTCATCGGCACCGAAAGCTACCTCGTCGCCGGCGTCCTGCCGGCGCTGTCCGCTGACCTCGGCGTCACCCTCGCCGTCGCGGGCCAGCTTATCACCGCGTTCGCGCTGACCTACGCGCTCAGCTCGCCGGTGATTGCGGTGGCCACGAGCGGCATGGAACGCCGCCGGTTGCTGCTGTGGTCGCTCGCCGCCTTCGGCGTTTTCAACCTCGTCGCCGCCACGGCGCATACCTACGGCGTGCTCCTGATGGCGCGCCTCGGCCTCGGGCTCGCCGCGGGCACCTACATGCCAGCTGCCAGCGCCTATGCCGTCGCCGCCACACCGGCAGCACAGCGTGGCCGCGCACTCTCGATCATCTACGGCGGCCTGACCGTCGCCCTGGTGATTGGCGCTCCGCTGGGCGTGCTGGTCGGCGGGCGCTTCGGCTGGCGCTTCAACTTTGTCGGTATTGCCGGCCTCACCGCGATCGCACTCGTCGGCCTGGCCACGACGCTGCGGCGGATCGTGCCGTCGGCGCGCATCACGCTGGCCGAACGCCTCGCCGTCGCGCGGCGGCCTGACGTGCTGGCGCTGCTTGCCGGCACCGTGTTCATGATCGCCGGCGCCTACACGATCTATTCTTTCCTCACGCCGTTCCTGCGCACAACCACCGGCCTCGAGGGCAACCCGATCGCGCTCGTGTTCTTCCTGTTCGGGCTCGGCGCCACCGCCGGCAACTACCTGGCCGGCGGCGCCGCCGATCGCGTCGGCCCGGCCCGCGTCGTTACCGCCGTGCTCGCCGGGCTGATTGTGATCTTCGGCTTGCTCTCGCTGGCGGGATTGTTCCTGCCGGCCGGCCTGGCCCGCTGGGTCGTCGTGCCGCTGGTCGTCGCCTGGGGATTTGTCGGGTTTTCGTTCCCCGCCGCCCAGCAGGCCCGCATCGCAGCCCTCGCGCCATCGCTGGCGCCGATCACGCTCTCACTGAACGCCTCAGCGATCTACGTCGGCGTGTCCCTCGGCGCCATGTTCGGCGGCTTGGTGGTGGCCCATGGCTCCGTGCCCGAGCTCGGTTGGATGGCTGCGCTGTGCGAGGTCGCGGCGCTGACAATCCTGAAGCTCACCACGCGCGAGCGCGCCGAAGAGCCCGACGTCCTCGAAGAACCCGCCCGCGAAGCCGCCTGAACCCTCAACCTTTTCCCGCCATGAAAACTTCCTTGGTACTTGTTACTTCTTCCTTGTTACTTGCCGCGACCGCGGCCACCGCGGCCATCGGTCCCGACTACCAGCGTCCCGGTGTCGCTACGCCCATCGCGTGGCGCGCCGCGGCCTCCACCGACGCGCTTCCGCGCGGCGACTGGTGGAAGCTGTTCCATGACGAGACCCTCGATGGCCTCGAGCATCGCGCCCTTACGGCCAACCAGGGCCTCGTGGCCGCGGCCGCCCGCGTCGCACAGGCCCGCGCCGCCGCCGGTGTTGCGCGCAGCAACTATTTTCCGTCGATCGGCGCCCGCCCGTCCTACGACCGCGCGCGCACGTCCACGACCACCGACAACATTTTCCCGGTGTCCGAGACCTCGACCTGGCGGGGCGCGTTCGACGCCGCCTGGGAGCTCGATCTCTTCGGCCGCATTCGCCGCCTGAACGAGGGCGCCCGCGCCGAGGCCGCCGCCAGCACCGCCGACTTCGCCAACGTCCGCCTCGCCCTTTCCGCCGAGGTCGCGGCGAACTATTTCACCCTCCGCGCGCTCGATCGCGAGCTCGCCTTGGTGAACGATGGCGTCGCCCTGCGGCGCAAGGCGCTCGAGCTCATCACCGCCCGGCGCTCTGACGGCGCATCCACCGATTTCGACGTCGCGCGCGCCGAGACCGAGCTGGCCTCGACCGAGGCCGAGTCTGCCGCGCTGGCGAACCGCCGGGCCGCGACCCAGAACGCCCTCGCCGTTCTGCTGGGCGAAGCCGCGCCGGATTTTGAGCTCTCAAATTTGAAATCTGAAATGGCCGCTCCGCCGGCCGTGCCGTCCGGCCTGCCCGCGGAGCTGCTCGAACGCCGGCCCGACATCGCCGCGGCCGAAGCCGCGCTCGCCGACGCCAACGCCCGCATCGGCGTGGCCAAGGCCGCGTTCTTCCCGGCGGTTTCGCTGACCGGATCCTTTGGCTTCGCCAGCGGCGACCTCGACACGCTGTTCAACGCCGACTCGAAGCTCTGGTCGATCGGCCCGAGCCTCTACCTCCCGATCTTCCAGGGCGGACGCAACCGGGCCAACCTCGCGCGCAGCCGCGCGGCGTTCGACGAGAACGTCGCGCTCTTCCGCCAGCGCGTGCTCGTCGCGTTTCGCGAGGTGCAGGATGCCCTCACCGGCAGCCAGCTCCTCTCCGACCAGGCCGCCGCGCAGGATCGCGCCGTCGCTGCCGCCCGCCGCGCGGGCACGCTCGCGCAAACCCGCTACGATTCCGGCTACGTCGCCTACTTCGAGGTAATCGATGCCCAGCGCACGGTGCTCGCCGCCGAGCGCGCCGCCACGCAGCTCGCCGCGCAGCGGCTCGTGAACTCCGTCGTGCTCGTCAAGGCCCTCGGCGGCGGCTGGTCCCGCCCGGCCGACCTCGCCGCCAACTGATGGCCGGTGTTCACCACCGCGCCCTGCCGCCATGATCACCGCCGTCTTCATTCTTGCCGCCCTCGTCCTGCTCGTCGCCGTCGACGATACCACTTCTCACGGGTGATTGCCGGGCGATCGACGCGTGGTTTCAAAGATGACGCGACAACCGCACCGCGACCGGCCCATCGGCCGGAAAACTGATTTCATCCAGCGCCACGAGCGACTTGATCCCGATCAGCGAGTTCGTCACGAAAACCTCCGTAGCGCGGGCGAGCTGCCCAGGCGTCAGGCGAGTCTCACGGACATCGACGCCGGCTTGCCGCGCGAGCTCGATGACCCGGGCGCGCATGATCCCGGGCAACGCTCCCGTGTCGAGGGGCGGCGTGCAGAGTTTTCCGTCGACCATGGCAAACAGGTTGGTGATGGCGCCTTCGACGACCTCACCTGACTCACTGAGCAGGATGGCCTCGTCGTAACCCGCGGCGCGCGCGGCCTGGAGCGCCTCACGCCATGGTTTTCGGTCGAGCGTCTTGCGGGCAGGCACCACCGTGGGAGTGGGCCGGCGGAGAGCCGCATACGTGGCGCGCCAGGTGGGCTTGGCGGTGTGCGCCCGGGGTGGTGTCACCTCGATGCACCAACTGGTGCCCGCGGGCGTGCGCCAGGCGGACCAACGCAGAACTCCATCGTGAAGAGTGTTGTTCCGGGCCAGCGTGCGTGAATGGCGCACGAGGGTTCGGGCGTCCGGCAGCCCCCGGAGGCCGATGCTGTCTGCGCCCGCGACAAATCGCCCGGCGTGTTCGGAGACGAACTCGGGTTCGCCTCCTCGGAGCCGGATGGTCTCGTACACACCGATGGGATCGAGGGGTTCGGGCGCCATCAGGTCCGCCGACACCCACTGGCCGTTGGCAATCGCCCACTGCGTCGGCCGCATGGCCGGCGCGAGGGTTTGGAAGAGCGCCTTCGCTTTGTGCAGGGTCTCCTCGTATTCGGCAGCCGGGATGGAATCGCTGACGATCCCCGCGCCGACGTGAAACGTGGCGATGCCGTCGCGACAGACGATGGTGCGGATGGCGATGTTCAGGTCCATCCGGCCGCAGGCGCTCCAGTAACCGACGGCGCCGCTGAAGGCCCCGCGCGCCTCGGGCTCCAGGGTGGAGATCAAACGCATGGCCTGGATCTTCGGGGCGCCCGTGATCGATCCCCCGGGAAAGGTGGCCTTAAGAATCTCCGCCGGGCCGACCTGATCGCGCAGCGTGCCTTGGATTTCCGCCACCAGATGGTGGACGGTGCGAAACGTCTGCAGTTCGTGCAGCTTGCGGACCTCGATCGAGCCGTAGGTGCAGATCCGCCCCAGGTCGTTCCGGAGCAAATCCACGATCATGAGCAGCTCTGCGCGCTCTTTTTCGCTGCCGACAAGCTCGGCGCGCATTGTCTCGTCCTCCACCGCCGTCGCCCCGCGTGGCCGCGTGCCCTTGATGGGAAAAGTGCTCAGGGTTCGACCGCGCAGCTGCAGAAACCGCTCCGGCGAGCTGCAGAGGAGCGTCTGCCGTCCGCCATCGACGTACGCACTCATCGGCGCGGGATTGCCGCAACGCAGACGGAGAAACGTGTCGGCCGGCGACTCGCCCAAGCGGCAGCGAAACGCCTGGGCCACATTGACCTGGTAGATCTCGCCTGCGGCGATGCGCTGTTGAGCCTCGGCCACGGCGGCCTCGTATTCGCCCCGGGTCATGTTCGCCGCAAACTCGCCGATGTCGACCGCCGCGGCCTCGACCTCAGTCTCGCTCGAATCAGGCACACGCGGAACCACCGCCGCCAGCCGGCGCTGAAGCGCGGCCACCACCTTGTCGGGCGGTCGCTCCCAGCCGACGCCGACCAGCCATGTCTTGCCAAGCTGGTGATCCCAGATGACGGCTGAGTCGTAGAGCGCGAGCTCCATGTCGGCGTCGAGCCGGTGGGCGGCAGACTGCAGGCGGGCCGCGGGTTCGATTTCCTCGCCAAGCTCATAGCTCCACCGCCCGATCACCCCGCCGTAAAACGGCAGGACCGGCCGATCGGTGGGCAACGCGACCCGGTGACGACCGAGCCAGTTTTCGAAGCGAACCAGCACGTCGCCCTCGCCTTCCTCGACTACGATTCCGGCCGCGTCAGCGATCCGGCAGCTCCGCCCGGAGCTCTCGAAAGTGGCTACGGGTTCGCAGGCCAGGATGGAGAAGCGGGAGCCTTCGCCGTCCTGCCGGCTGCTGTCCAGCCAGGCGCAGCGGCGGCAGGAACGCAGCGCACGGAACGCCTCCACCGCGGACGGCGCGCTTGCCGAGATATCGAGCACGCGGACCGCCGCACCCGGAAATGCGCCCGCGGCACCGGAGTAGGGCGACAGGGCGGGCGATGAAGGCGCGGAGATCGACATCGAAGTCCGCAGAGAGCAATCGGCGGCCGGCGACGGCGTCAACGCCGTTGCGCCGGTTCACGGCTGCCGGCGCAGGAACGACGTCGGCGAGCGGCCGTGGATGCGCTTGAACACGCGGGAGAAGTGGAAGGGATCCATGCCGAAGGCTTCGGCGGTCTCGCTGACATTCACTCGCTCCTGCTCCAGCAGCGCGGCCGCTTGGTGCATCTTCAGGCGCGTCAAGAATCGATAGGCCGGCTCACCGGCAAACCGCCGGAACAACCGGCTGAGATAGGCCGGCGCGACGCCGCAGGTCGCGGCGACCTCGCCCGCCGTCCGGATCGTCGCGAAGTTCTTTTCGAGATGCTCGCGGCAGCGCAGGAAGGTCTGCCGCGACCGGTCGATGCGCGTGCCGCCGGGCAACCGCACGTCCGCGAGCAACAGCAGCAGGATCCGTCCCTGCAGCGTCGCGATCTTTTCCGACGCCAGCGTGCCGCGCCGCCCGGCCGCGAGCAGGTGCTCGAACGCCGCCTGCACCTCCTCGACCGCCGCGACGGCATGGCATGCCCCGGGCGCCACGCCGGCGGCCCGCATCGCGGCCTCGGTGTCGGTGCCGGCAAAATCCACGAAGTATTTCGACAGGCGGTCGCGGGCATCGGACACGATTCGATGCGCCACGCCCGGGCCATAGGCGAACACCACGCCCCGCCCGAGCGCATGCGTCCGCCCGCCCAGCTGCAGCGTCCCGCGCCCGCCGGCGACGAACTCCAGCCCGAAGTACCGGAAACCCCGGCGTCGGACGTCGTAATCGTGCGCCGTTCGCTCCCAGCCCGCCGACACCACTGTCGGCCCGGCATCACCGCGTGCGAGCGGCCGGAGGTAAAACCGCCGCGCCTCCGCCACCTGCTTCGACATGAACGAGGGCAGACCCTGGGCGCGGTGCGGCATGGCCGCAACGGATACACCAATGCCCTCCGGCGTTACAGATCAAAAATCGTCATGCCGGGGACAAGAACGGTCATTCTGCCGGGCGGGCGGATAAGGTACCATTCGGCGTCACCCCATGCTCCGCACCGGCATCCTGAACCCCGCCGTGCTCTCGCTGCTCGCGCGCGTCCGGCACACCAACACGCTTGTGGTCGCCGACCGCGGCTTCCCCTCCTGGCCGGGACTGGAGACGATCGATCTCGCGCTGGTCGACGACGTGCCGACGGTCCGGCAGGTGTTGGATGCCGTCTGGCCGAACTTTGTGGTCGGCCGGGTATTCGCCGCCGAGGAGTTTACCCGGGCGAATCCGCCGGAGCGCGTCGCGGCGCTCCGCGCGAGGCTCGGCGACGTGCCGCTGGTGCTTGAGCCGCATGTCGAATTCAAGCGCCGCGTGCCGCACGCCGTCGGCCTTATCCGCACCGGCGACACGATACCTTACGCCAATCTCATCCTCGAGTCCGCCTGACCATGCGCATCGATGCCCACCAGCATTTCTGGCATTATTCCACGGATGAGTACGGCTGGATCGGCGATGCCATGCTGGTCATTCGCCGGGATTTCCTGCCCGGCGATCTCGCGCCGCTGTTGGCCGTCGCCCGGATTGATGGCACCGTCGCTGTGCAGGCCCGCCAAACGCTCGCCGAGACCGACTGGCTGCTTGACCTTGCCGAATCTTCTCCGCTGATCAAGGGCGTCGTCGGCTGGGTGCCACTGGCGCAGGAAGGCGCCGCGGTCGGGGGCCTGCTCGAGCGCTACCTGGAGCGGTCGCGCTTCAAGGGCGTGCGCCATGTGCTGCAGGCGGAGGCCGACGCGTATTTTTCCGACGTCCGCTTCAATGCCGCCCTCGACGAGGTCGCCCGCCGGGGGCTCGTCTACGATCTCCTGATCTTCTCCCGTCAACTATCCGCCGCGCTCGCGCTGGTTCAGCGGCATCCGTCGCTGCGCTTCGTGCTCGACCACATCGCCAAACCCATCGCGCAGGGCCCGCCGCCGGCGGAATGGCGCCGGCAGATTCGCGAACTCGCCCGGCACCCGAACGTTGCGTGCAAGTTCTCCGGCGTCGTCACCGAGGTGCCCGGCTGGCAATGGACCCCGCAGCTGCTCCGCCCCTACTTCGAGGTTGTCCTCGAGGCCTTCGGCCCGCACCGGCTGATGTTTGGGTCCGACTGGCCGGTGTGCCTGGTGGCTACCGATTACGCGCGCTGGGCCGCGCTCGTCGAAGAATTCACCGCCGCCCTCGCCGAGGGTGAACGCGCGGCCATCCTCGGCGGCACGGCAACCTCGGTCTACCGGCTCTCTTCCTGATCGGAACCATGCGATCACACCGGCAGTTCCTTGGTGGCGCCCGCCTGACGTGCGGGCGTGTTGGTCGGGGTTTATCCCCGACGCGTCGGGCGTAAAGCCCGACCTACCTGCGCGCCGCCATGACCCATTGAGCCATGCTCTACCGTCCGCTCGGCCGCACCGGCCTCCAAGTCTCGGTCCTCAGCTTCGGCGCCTCATCGCTCGGCGGCGTCTTCCGCGCGACCGACGATGCCGAAAGCATCCGCACCGTCCACACCGCGCTCGACCTCGGTATCAACTTCATCGACGTCTCCCCCTACTACGGCGCCACGCGCGCCGAGAGCGTGCTCGGCCGCGCCCTCCGCGGCATCGCGCGCGACCGCTATTATCTCGCCACCAAGGTTGGCCAGTACGGCGAGGGCGAGTTCGACTTCTCGGCCGCGCGCGTCACCCGCAGCCTCGACGAAAGCTGCGCCCGGCTCGGCGTTGATTACATCGACCTGCTGCAATGCCACGACATCGAGTTCGCGTCACTGGACCAGATCGTTGGCGAGACCATCCCGGCGCTCCTCGTGCTCAAGCGCGCCGGCCGCATCGGCCACGTCGGCATCACCGGCCTGCCGCTCAAGATCTTCCCCGCGGTCCTCGATCGCGTCCCGACCGGCGACATCGCGACGATCCTCTCGTTCTGCCACTATGAGCTCAACGACACCTCGCTCGAAACGCTGCTGCCGTATTTCGCCCGGAAAGGCGTCGGCGTGATCAACGCCTCGCCGACCGGCATGGGCCTGCTCACGCCGCGCGGCGTGCCGGCCTGGCACCCCGCCACACCCGCCATGATCGCGGGCGCCCGGCGCGCGGTGGAGCATTGCCTGGCCGCCGGGGTCGACATCGTGAAGCTCGCGATCCAGTTCGCGGTCGCGCATCCGAGCATCGCCACCACCCTCGTCGGCAGCGCCAATCCGGAAAACATCCGGCGCAATGTCGCCTGGGCCGGCGAACGGCTTGATCGCGAGCTCCTCGACGGCGTCCTCGAGGTGCTGCGCCCGATTCGCAACCACAACTTTACCCGCGGCCGCCCGGAGAACCGTGACCCGATTGTCGCCTGAGCGGGGAAATTCCATCGCTGAAATTCCGGTGCAAAACGAAAAAGACTTTTTTTCTTACAGGAGGGCGCAGAGAGAGCTGAGAAGGAGATTTTCCAAGCGTGCTCTGCTGCCTCTGCGACCTCCTGTAATGCTGCCTTAGTGTCGTCCCCGCCCCGATGAAAAGCATCGTCCTCGTCGAACCCACCGTCCTTCGCGCCGCCGAGCAACCCGAGGCCGCTGCGCCCGGACCGGGCGAAGCCCTCGTGCGGGTGCACCGCGTCGGCGTCTGCGGCACCGACATCCACGCCTATCGCGGCCGGCAGCCCTTTTTCACGTATCCGCGCATTCCCGGGCACGAGCTTGGTGTCGAAGTTCTCGCCGTCGGCTCAGGCGTGGCCGGCGTCGCCGCCGGTGATCGGTGCGCCATCGAGCCGTACCTGAACTGCGGGCGATGCATCGCCTGCCGCCGGGGAAAATCCAACTGCTGCACTGACCTCAAGGTGCTCGGCGTCCACGTCGACGGCGGCCTGCGCGAACGCTTCATCGTGCCCGCCGGCAAGCTCCACCGCTCTGCTTCCCTTTCATTCGACCAGCTCGCGCTCGTCGAGACACTCGGCATCGGCGCCCACGCCGTCGACCGCGCGGCGCTTGCGCCGGGCGAGGCGGTGGCCGTCCTGGGTGCCGGGCCGATCGGGCTCGCCGCCATGCAGTTTGCCCTCGCGGCCGGCACCCGGGTGCTCGCGGTCGACGTCGATGCCCGGCGCCTGGCGTTTTGCCGCGACCGGCTGGGCCTCGCAGCCGATGCCACGATCAATGCTGCGGATACGCCGGATGTTGCCCGCCGGCTGGCGGAACTCACCAACGGCGACCTGCCGACCGCCGTTTTCGACGCCACCGGCAATGCCGCCTCGATGGCGAACGCCTTCAACTTCGTCGCGCCGGGCGGCCGGCTGGTGTTCGTGGGGCTCTTCATGGGCGACGTCACCTTCCACGACCCGCACTTCCACCGCCGCGAGCTCACCTTGCTCGCCAGCCGCAACTCCCGGCCGGACGATTTCCGCCGCATCATCAGCCTTGTCGAATCCGGCCGGGTCGACACGACGCCCTGGATCACGCATCGCGCCAGCCTCGACGAGGTGCCGGCGCGTTTTGCCGGCTGGACCGACCCGGCCGCCGGCGTGGTCAAAGCGATGATCGAGCTATGATTTTGTAGGGCGGGATCTCCCAATCCCGCCTTGAACCCATTGCCCTCCCGCAGACGGCGGGGTTCGGAAACCCCGCCCTACAACCTCAGGTAACACTCATCAATCCCGCCACCTGTCATGCCACCCTCTCTCCGCCACCTCCCCCTCCTCCCCACCCTCGCTCTCCTCGTCCTGACCGTCACCGCGCCAGCCCAGACTGCGCCTCGCGCCGAGCCCAATCCCATGGCAGCCGGTGGCAATGGCGCCGGCTTGGACATGGCGCCGCAAACGCGGCCCGAGGTTGTGGCCGCGGCGGTCGCGCAGATCCCCACCGCGCTCCCGCCCGGGCCGTTCGCGCCGACTTGGGAGTCGCTCAAGGCGCATTACCGGGTGCCGTCGTGGTTCTACGAGGCGAAGTTCGGCCTCTTCCTGCACTGGGGCGTCTATGCGGTGCCGGCCCACCACAACGAGTGGTACGAAAAACACATGTACGGCAACGCGGAGATCCGGAACTGGCACATCCGGCATTTCGGCCCGATCGCCGCCTTCGGTTACAAGGATTTCATCCCGCGGTTCACGGCGGAGAAATTCGATCCCGCCGCCTGGGCCGAGCTGTTCCGGAAATCCGGCGCGAAGTTCATCGTGCCCACCGCGCAACACCATGACAACTTCGCGCTCTGGGACAGCAAGGTGACGCCCTACAACGCCGTCGCCATGGGGCCGCACCGCGATCTGATCGGCGAACTTGCCCGCGCCGTGCGCGCAGCCGGTCTCAAGTTCGGCGTCTCCAACCACGGCATCGAGAACTTCCAGTTCGTCAACCCGCCGCCGGACCTCGCCGACGAGCTTCGCGCGAAAAAGGCCGACCTCTATGATCCCAAGTGGGCGGACTTCTACAACGTCGCCGACCGCAGCGACGCCGCCTGCGAGCGCTTTCTCGTCAACTGGTTCGAGCGCAATGTCGAGCTCATCGATCGTTACCAGCCGGACATGCTGTGGTTCGACAACGGCGTCGACCAGCGTTTCCTCGACCCGCTGAAGCTGCGCCTCGCCGCCTATTACTACAACCGCGCCACCGCGTGGGGAAAGGAGGTCTCGATCAGCACCAAAAAAGCCGCCTACGCTCCCAGCGGCACCAATCTGGAAACCATCGGCTCGATCCTCGATTTCGAGAAAATCGGCTCGCGCTCGCCCAGCGGCATCCGTCCGGGCGCGTGGCAGGTGGACCATCCGATCGGCTCGACCTGGGGTTACACCAGCGATATGCATGTCTCCGGTCCCGGCGAGGTCATCGCCGCGCTGGCCGATACCGTCAGCAAGAATGGCACCCTGCTCCTGAACTTGTCGCCGAAGGCCGACGGCACGATCCCGCCGGAACAGCAGGCCACGCTGCTGGCCGTCGGCGATTGGCTTCACGTCAATGGCGAGGCCATCTATGGCACGCATGCCTGGACGACCTTTGGCACCGGCGGCGGCAAGGGTGAGACCGGCCCGGTCGTTCGCTACTCGGTCAAGGGCGAGGCCCTCTACGCGATCGTCATCGGGTCCTGGCCAGCTGATCACGCGGTGAGGATCGCTGCACTCGCCGGCGTCACTCCGCGTGCAGGCGAGTTCATCCACGTGCATCTGCTAGGCGCTGCCACCGACGCCGCGCTCGAGTTTTCGCAGGACGCCGCGGGACTCGAGGTGAAGCTGCCGGCCGCCGCGCCCTGCGCGCACGCGTTCGTGCTCAAATTCACCGGGCTGCAAACCAATCCGTCGCCCAACACTGCAGACGGCAACCCACCGGCGTGAAACCTATCACAGGAAAACCACGAATGGACACGAATGCACACGAATCCAAACAGCTTCGATCGCATCCATTCGTGTCCATTCGTGTTCATTCGTGGTTGGTCCACCTCTTCTCTTTGGTCGCGGTCACTTGCGCGGTCCTCGCCCAGACCGCAGCCGCCTCCGCCGCCGAGCCGCCGATCCGGGTGCTCATCGTCGACGGCTACAGCAATCACGACTGGCGGCTGACGACCGCGCTCATCCGCGGCATCCTCGAACCGACCGGCCAGTTCCAAGTCGACGTCTCCACCGCCCCGGCGACGAAGAACGCGCCGGGTTGGGATGCATGGCGGCCGAAGTTCTCTGCCTACGATGTCGTCATCCAGACCTGCAACGACCTCGGCGGCGGGCCGCCGTGGCCGTCGGCCGTGCAGCAGGACTTCGAGACCTTCGTCCGCAACGGCGGCGGCGTTTACGTCTGGCACTCGGGCAATAATGCCTTCGCCGACTGGCCGGCTTACAACGACATGATCGGCCTCGGCTGGCGGAAAAAGGATTTCGGCGAGGCGCTCACAGTCGGGGCCGGCGAAAAGATCGTCCGCATTCCCGCCGGCGAGGGCCGCGATACCGGCCATGGCGCGCGTCATGACACCGTCGTCCACCGTCTCGGCGACCATCCGATCCATGCCGGCCTGCCGCGCGCGTGGCTGACGCCCGACATCGAGGTCTATTATTATGCACGCGGCCCGGCGAAGAAACTCGCCGTGCTTTCCTACGGCCACGACCCGGTAACCAACATGGACTGGCCGCTCGAGTGGACCGTCGCCTACGGCCGGGGTCGCGTCTACACCTCGACTTTCGGCCATGTCTGGAAGGGCGACACGCAGCCCACCCGCATGCGCTGCGCCGGCCTCCAGACGGTGGTGGTCCGCGCCCTCCAATGGCTTGCCGGTCGCCCAGCGAACTGGCCCGTGCCGCCCGACTTTCCGACGGCGAACAAGCTTTCCGTCCGCGGCGAGATCCCGCTGCCCCAAATTGGTGCGAACCACGAATGAAGACGAATGGACCCCGGTTCCAACCCGCCGTGGAAGGGGCTTTATGCCCCGAAACACCACGCCGGGGCCTAAAGTCCCTCCCCCCATGCAAATTCGTGCCCATTCGTGTCCATTCGTGGTTCGTCTTTCTGTCGCTGGTGCCTTCCGCCTAACCGTCAAGTAGACCGCGCGTTTTCAGGCCAATAATCCCGCGGCACGATTTAAGGTCCTTACCCCGGCGCCCGTCCCCGCGCCCCAACCCCCGCCCGTCATGAGAAAGATCCTGGTTTTGCTGCTCACGCCCCTTTGCGCCTTCGCCGGCCCCGCCGTCATCCGGGTCGATGTCGACCGCGTCATCGACCACATCGACCCGAAGATCTACGGCGTGTTCATGGAGCCGATCGGCTTCAACCGCCCGGGCATGAAGTTCAACACGCTCTACGGCCCGCTCTACGACCCCAAGTCGCCGTTGGCCGACGAGCATGGTTTTCGCAAGGACATCCTCGACGCCGCGCGCGAGCTGCAGGTCACGCAAATGCGCTGGCCGGGCGGCAACTTCACCTCGAGCTACGACTGGCGCGATGGCATCGGGCCGAAGGCGCAGCGCCCGAAACGCCGGGAACTGGCCTGGGGCGTCGTCGAACCCAACCAGGTCGGCACCGACGAGTGGGTCGAGCTCAACCGGTCCCTCGGCACGGAGAACGTCGTTTGCCTCAACGGCGGCACCGGCACGATCATGGATGCCTCCGAGTGGCTCGAGTACTGCAACGCCCCGGTCGGCTCATACTGGGCGGACAAGCGCGCCGAGTACGGTCATCCCGAACCCTATGGGATCAAGTACTGGTGCCTCGGCAACGAGGTCGACGGCGCGCCCTGGATCATCGCCCACAAGGATGTCGACGATTACATCAAGTGGGCCGCCGAGACCGCCAAGGCCCTGCATCGCACCTTGCCGGGCGCCGAGTTGCACTTCATCGCCAACGGCTCTTCGAACTACAAGGACAACCTCGATTGGGTGGACTGGAACTGGAAGGTCATCAAGGCGCTCTACGGTGTCGCCGACTACATTTCCATCCATCGCTATTGGGACAACTCGGACGACTACTACGTGCTGCTCGGCCAGCGGGCCATGGATCTCGACGAGAAGATCACCGTCACGGCCAACCAGATCAAGGCCGTGATGGCGGTCGAAAAGAAAAAGCCGATGTATGTTTCGCTCGATGAATGGGCGCCACCCTTCATGGGCGGGCACCTGTCGACCCTCGCCATGGCGGAATACTTCAATGCCTTCATCCGCCATGCCGATGTCCTGAAGATGGCCAACTACACCGCGCTCACCTCGATTCTCTCGCGCGATTTCAACGCGCCGGACAAAATCTACAAGTCGCCCAGCTTCTATGCCTTCAAGGCCTACTCGACGCGTTGTCGCGGCGAGGCGCTCGATACCTACGTCAGCTGCGACACCTTCGGCACAAGCGATTATTATACGAAGATCCCCTACCTGGATGTGTCGTCGGTCTACGATGCCGCGGCAAAGCAGGTCATCATCAACGTCGTCAACCGCCACAAGACCGACGCCATCGCCACCGACATCCAGAGCGCCGCCGGCACCTTCCAAGCCACGGCCACCGTGACGCAGATCGCCAGCGACGACGTCAAGAACGCGCCGTACACCTACGAGAATCGCGACAAATATCCGCCCAAGGTTGACCAGATCGCCGCCGACGGGGCCACGATCCATTACTCGTTCCCTGCACACTCGTTCACGCAGATCGTCGTCGGCCTCAATCGCTGATTCAGCCGGGGCCTGCCTGCCATGCGCACCAACCGGCTGATACTCTCTACGTCCCTATCCGGGCCCAATCGCGCCGCCTCGTTGTGGACCGCGCGGTGGTATCGACGGGCGTTGCTCGGCCTCGGCCTGGCAGCGACGGCCGCCCTCGGCCAAACCGGCGATCGCGTGGATCTCGGGCAACTCCGCACCGGCGCCACGGTCTCCTTCGTCCGCGGCGCCGATGGCGACTGGGGCCTGGCGATCGCGGGCGGATCCCACGCCGGCTATCGCCAGGAGAAACCCGCCCGGCTCGAGGTCTATCGCGCGGCGGGCGATATCCGTCCGCTCGCGTCCGGTTATCGGAGCGTGGAAAGATCTCCCGCCGGCGCCGGCTACGAGGCCCGGGCCGATCTTGGCGGCGGCGAGGGCGTCGTGTTTCGCGTGCAGGACCAGTGGAGCCTGACGGGAGACGTGCTCACCGTGCACCGGACGATCGCCGTGGAAGGATCGGCCCCGGGCGGATTCGAGTCGTCCGTCGTCTTCGCCGCCGATCCTTCGGTGAACTGGTCAGACGTGAATTGCCTGGCCCCGGGCGCGCTGTACGGCGACCCCACCTATGACGGCGAGCGTTCGCCCGGCGGCACACTGAACTATGCGGCCCGCCAGTTCCTCCTGCGCGAGGACATGCTGCCCGCCCCCTTGTTCGGGCTGCTGCTTCCCCACGGCGCGTCCGTGGCCGTGCTCGATCCCGCGCCACGCGGCGACTCGACCGTCGGGGAAACCCGGTTGACGCAGACCGCGATGACCGATGCGCGGTTTCAGTTCGGCGCGCTGGGCGCCTGGCAGGCGCCCGGAGGCCCGATTGAATTCGGCTTCCGGTTTCCCGGCACGTCGAGCCAGTACAGCTTCGCTCCCGGCGCCTCGTCGCCACCGACGTGGTACCGGCGTTATCACCCGATCGCGCCCGGCACCGTCCACCGCTACGAGGTGAGTTTCCGGTTTGGGTCGGAAGGATCCTTCCGCGAGCTGACGCACGCGGCGTGGCGCTGGGCGTGGGATACGCTGCGGCCGGTGGCCAAGCCCATCGATGTCGAGCTGGTACGACGCGTCCTGATCGACCACCTCGAGGCGCAGGCGACCACCATCGACGGCCGGACCGGCATTCCCTTCGTCCTGAGCACCGTCACGGACCAGCGCCAATGGAACTCGACCATGGTCGCGATGGGATTCGTGGGGAAGACGATCGAGTGCGCGGACCAGCTGTTGCGCGAAGGCGATCGCGATCATTCGGCGCGCGGACAACAGATGCGTGCGACCGGGCTGGCCATCATCTCGTCGCTGGTCGCCGCCCTGCCGACCGTCCCGCTCGAGGGCGCCGGCTACGACCTCGCGACCGGCCAGCCCTGGGACCACATCTGGCTCGCCCCGTGGCTGCGCAACGCGACCGAGGACATGCGCGTGCTGGTGCGCGCCTACCAACGCGAACGCGCGCGTGGCCGACCGCACCCGGAATGGTTCGCCTGGGTCAAGCGCTACGTCGACTGGCTGGTGCCCCAGCAGCGCGCCGATGGCTCGTTCCCGCGGCGGTGGAAGGTTGGAAGCAGCGAAGTTGCCGAGCCGACCGGCACGGCGAGCTACTGTCCCGTGCCGCTGCTCGTCCTGATGTCCGCGGAAACCGGCGACCCGAAATACCGCGCGTCGGCCGTCCGTGCGGCCGACCTCGTCTGGAAAAACTGGGGCGAACGCGGGCTCTTCATCGGCGGGGCGAGCGACAACCCGAATATCACCGACAAGGAAGCGGGCATGCTGAGCCTCGAGGCCTTCCTCAGTCTCTACGATGCCACCGGGGACCGCACCTGGCTGCAGCGCGCCTGCGCCGCCGCCGACTTCGCCGAGAGTTGGATCTGGATCTGGAACCTGCCGATGCCGCTGGATGCCACCGATGCCGACCTGCGTTGGAAGCAGGGCGTGCCGACGATCGGCGGCCAGGGTATCACCGCCCTCCATGTCGGCAGCATGGATGAGTACCTCGACTGGGCCGTGGCTTCCTATGCCAAGCTCTCCAAGCTGGCCAACGACCCGCATTATCTGGACGTCGCGCGCATCCTCCTGCACGGCACGAAATCGATGGTCGCGCTGCCGGGCCGCACCTACGACCTGAAAGGCATCGGCTGGCAGCAGGAGGGCTTCCGCATGGGGCCCGGCGGCGCCGGGCGCGGCACCAGCGGGCACCGTTTCTGGCTGCCGTGGATCTCGGCGAACCATCTCTATAGCATTACCGGCCTGGAGGAGTACGATTCCGCGCTTTATCGCCAGCTCTCTGGTCTCCCGCCCCCGGCGGCCCCGTCGCGCCCGCGCTTTGAGACGATCGACCGGCTGCCCAATGCCCTGCAGGTCACCTTCGCGGGCGCCGATGGCGGGTTGATCCTGAAAGACGGCCAGCCGGAGGAGTTCGAACTCCGCGGCCCCGATGGGGCTTGGCATCCCGCCCATGCCAAGGTCGTCGCCGATTCGGTCGTCGTTTCGTCGTCCGAAGTGCTTTTCCCGGTCGCCGCGCGCTACGGCAGTCGAGCCAACGCCAAGGCCACGCTCTTCAATGGGGCCGGGCTTCCGGCTCTGCCGTTTGAGGCCCGGGTGGAGGGCAGCGGCCGATAAACCATCGCTCCTTTGCTGATCCAAGATTCCTGCCACTCGCGTCCCTTCCTCTGCGGAACCTAATATGAAATCACTCCCGCTCGCCCTGTTCGCCTTCATCGCCGGCACCGCCGGCTTCGCCCAATCACCCGCGCCAGTCATGACGGAGTACGGCCTCGTGCAGGGCACTGCGGCCGATGGCCTGACGATCTATCGTGGCATCCCTTTCGCCGCGCCGCCGGTCGGCGATCTCCGCTGGCGCGCCCCGCAGCCGGCCGCGAAATGGGAAGGCGTCCGCGCCGCCGACAAGTTCGCGCCCGACCCCTATCAGGGCGACGGCAAGGGCAATGTCAGCGAGGACTGCCTCTACCTCAACATCTGGACCCCCGCCAAATCCGCCGACGAACACCTCCCCGTCCTCGTCTGGATCTACGGCGGCGGCTTTTCCTTCGGCTCCACCTCCACTCCCGTCCACAATGGCGAGCACCTTGCGCGCAAGGGCGTCGTCCTCGTCAGCATCAATTACCGCGTCGGCACGCTCGGCTTTCTCGCGCATCCCGAACTCTCCGCCGAATCGCCCGACCACGCCTCGGGCAACTACGGCTTGCGCGACCAGATCGCGGGCCTGCAGTGGGTGCAGCGCAACATCGCGGCGTTCGGCGGAGACCCGGCCAAAGTCACGATTTTCGGCGAGTCGGCCGGCGGCATTTCCGTCAGCATGCTCTGCGCCTCGCCGCTCGCGCATGGGTTGTTCCGCGGCGCCATTTCGGAGAGCGGCGGCTCGTTCGGCCCAACCCGCCCCACGACGTACCCCGGCGAAAACATGCACACGCTCACCGAAGCCGAACAGGCCGGCGTTACCTACGCCAAGAACGCCGGCGCGACCTCCCTCGCCGCCCTCCGCGCCCTGCCGCCCGGCAAACTTCCCGGCGGCTGGGGCACCGGCACCGCCTGGCCGATCGTCGATGGCCACGTGATTCCCGATGACCAATACAAGCTCTACAAAGCCGGCCACTACAACCACGTCGACATCCTCGTCGGCATCAATTCGGACGAAGGCCTGAGCTTCTCGCGCGAGAAGACGCCGGCGGAATTCATCGCCAACGTCCAGAAACGTTATGGCCCGTTTGCCGACAAGCTCCTCGCGGCCTACCCCGTCGGCGAAACCACCGTGCCCAAGACGGCCCGCGACCTGATGCGCGACGCCGCCTTCGGTTGGCATACGTGGACTTGGGCCCGCTTTCAGGCGCAGGCCGGCGACACCAAGGTCTTCCTCTATTACTTCGACCAGCATGCGGAACACGCCGCGGGCTCGCCCGAGGCCGACCACGGCACGCCGCACGGCGTCGAGGTGCCGTACGTTTTCCAGACGCTCGGCCGCGACGACCCGAAGCTCACGCCGGCCGACTGGACCGTATCGGATCTCGTGTCGACCTACTGGACCAACTTCGCGAAGCACGGCGACCCGAACGGCCCGGGCGTGCCGGCCTGGCCGCAGTTCAAACGTGAGGATGGCGAGGCCATGTACTTCCATGGCGGCGCCCAGCCCGGCCCCGTGCCGAGCCTCGCCTCGTTGAAAGTCCTCGATGCCTACTTCGCCTGGCGCCGCACTCCGGAA
This sequence comes from Lacunisphaera sp., assembly GCA_035549095.1. GTDB lineage: Bacteria > Verrucomicrobiota > Verrucomicrobiia > Opitutales > Opitutaceae > Lacunisphaera. The sequence continues at coordinate 125,512 of DASZRV010000044.1, forward strand.
GGCGCCGCCTGGGCGAAATAGTTCTCCGCCCCGCCTCTCCCTCTTTTCCGAGCCCCCAACCCACCCCACCATGAAACACCTCTCCCGTATCCTCCCCCTGCTGGCTTTGGCCTGCGCGTTTTGCCCTGGCGTCCGCGCCGCCGCCGACTCCGGCAAACCAACGATCGTCATCGTCCACGGCGCCACCGCCGGCGGCTACGAGTGGAAGAAGACCGGCAACTTTCTGCTGGCTGACGGCTACCCGGTCTACCGCGTCACCCTCACCGGGCTCGGCGAGCGCATGCACCTGAGCAGCCCGGAGATCGATCTCCAGACCCACATCAACGATGTGGTGAATACGATCCTCTTCGAGGATCTCCACGATGTGATCCTCACGGGCCACAGCTATGGCGGCATGGTCATCACGGGCGTGATGGACCGGATCCCCGAGCGCATCCGCCATGTGATCTACTTCGACGCCGCCGTGCCGGACGATGGCCAGTCGCTCTTCGACCTGTTTGGCGGCGGCGCCCGCGACCCCTCCCGATTCAAGGACGGCATGATGCAGGTACCGTGGGTCAAACCCGACGCGCCGTTCCCGCACAACACACCGCAATCGGTCAAGACATTCGAACAGAAGGTCTCCTACAAGAATCCCCTGGCCAAGGCCCTGCCCGTGACCTACGTGGCCTTCATTCCCAAGGACAAATCGGCTGAGGAGCGCGCCGCGAAGGACGTCAGTTGGCAACACGCCGTCGCCCGTGGCTGGACGATCCGCACCTTCCCCGGCACCCACGTGGCCATGCTGGAAAATCCGCGCGGCATCGCGACGCTCATCGAGGAGGCCATCAACGACCGGAACCAGCCGGTCGCGGCGAAGGAAAAACCTGCCGTCACCCCGAAACCCTGACCGCCACCGCACCCCCGCCCCCGCGAGCGCAATCCGCCCCCGCCTCATGAATTCCCCGGGACTTCGTCGCCTGGCTCCGCTCCTGCTCCTGGCGGGTGTCCTCGCGGCCGGCGCCGAGCCAGCCGCCTCCCGCCCGCCGGGATTTCGTTTTCCGCCACGCGGCGAAAAGAAGCCGACCGGCATCGTGCTGGTCGACCACCTCGGCCCGGCCCCGGCCGCCGCGCCCCGGACCGAGAAGGACTTCGGCGGTTACGTGATGGTTTATTTCAAGGACCAGACCCAGTCCGCCTACCTCGCGATCAGCCGCGACGGTTACACCTTCACCGATGTCAATGGCGGCGAGCCGGTGTTCGACGGCGAGGTGCTGGCCGAGCAAAAAGGCGTGCGCGATCCGCATCTCACGCGCGGTCCCGATGGCGGCTTCTACCTGGCGATGACGGATCTCCACATTTTCGGCCAGCAGGCGGGCTTTCGCGACACCGCCTGGCAGCGCCCGGCCGAGAAATACGGCTGGGGCAACAACCGCGCCCTCGTGCTCATGAAATCGTGGGACCTCATCCACTGGACCCACTCCGATTTTCGCGTCGACCTGGCCTTCCCCGAACTGGGCGACATCGATTGTGCCTGGGCGCCCGAGACCACTTACGATCCCGCTCGGGGCCGGATGATGGTCTACTTCACCATTCGTTACGGGAACAAGCGCGCCAATCTATACACCGCGTATGCCGATGATGCTTTCACCAGGCTCGAGACGGTACCCCGGATGATTCCCGGCATCGGCGGCATCGATGGCGATATCACCCACGTACGGGACAGGTGGCACCTGTTCTATGTCGGCGGCGCTGCGATCCACCACGCCGTTTCGGACCACCTGACGGACGGTTACGTGGCCGAGGCCCGCCGGATCGATCCTGAGACCAAGCCGACCGAGGCGCCCAACGTCTTCAAGCGGCTGGGCACCGACACCTACGTGTTGATGTACGATGTGTACGGCGGCCGGCCCAACAACATGGGTTTCAGCGAAACGACGGACTTCGTCACCTACCGCGACCTCGGGCATTTCAACGAAGGCGTGATGAAGGGGACCAACTTCGAGCGACCCAAGCACGGCGCCGTCAGCTACCTGACGCCGGCCGAGATGAAAGCCGTCGCGGCTCACTGGAAGATGACCCTCGACCTTCCCTGACCTCCCTTCGCGCCATTTCCGCTTTTCGCCTTTCCGCATGAAAACCCACCTGCCTCCCCTCGCCCCGCTCCTCTTTCTCGGCGCCGTCCTCGCCGTCGGCGCACAGGAGAAACCCGCCGACGTGTCGCCCGAGCGCGCCCGCCAGAACTTCGCCCGCAAGATCGAACTTGCGCCCGACGACGTCCGGGCCTTCCCCGAGGCGCCCGAGGGCTACAAGACCGCTCGCGAGGGGATCCCGCATGGCACCGTCGAACCGTTCGAGTACGACTCGACCGTCACCGGCAAGCGTCGCCACGCTAACGTCTACCTGCCCCCGGGCTACTCGGCCGACAAAAAATATCCCGTGCTCTACCTGCTGCACGGCATCGGCGGCGACGAAACCGAGTGGCTGCGTTTCGACCAGCCGAACGTCATCCTCGACAACCTGATCGCCGACGGAAAGGCGGTGCCGATGGTCATCGTGCTGCCCAACGGCCGCGCGCTGCCCGATGACCGCGCCGAAGGCAACCCGTTCACGCCGGAGAAAGTCCAGGGCTTCGCCAACTTCGAGAAGGACCTCCTCGACTGCCTCATCCCCGCGGTGCAGGCGAAATACTCCGTGCTCACCGATCGCGAGCATCGCGCGCTCGCCGGCCTCTCCATGGGCGGCGGCCAGACCTTCAACTTCGGCCTCGGCCACCTCGACACCTTCGCCTGGCTCGGCGCGTTCTCCGCCGCGCCGAACACCAAGCCGCCCGCCGAACTCGTGCCCGACCCCGCCGCGACCCGCGCGCAGCTGAAGCTGCTCTATATTTCCTGCGGCAACCAGGACGGTCTCATCAACTTCTCGCAGGGCGTCCACCGCTACCTCAAGGAACACAACGTGCCGCACATCTGGAACGTCGACGACCATGCGCACGACCCGGCGACCTGGGGCAGCAATCTCTATCATTTCGTCCAGCGGATATTCCGGTAAAGTAATGCGCATGCAGTCGCATCGACACGCCGCTGGCTGCGGCGGCTCAGGGTGGAACCCGCATTCCGGGCGGGCTGAACCTGCACGCAATGCAGGTTCCACCTTCCTGGCGGTCGCTGCGCTTCTGGCCCTGGCCGGCCAAGCACTCGCGTTTGAGGTCTCGGCGTCACCCGATCGCGGCACAAACAGCGTCATTCTTTCCGATGGCAAGGCCGTCGCCACGATCGTGGTCGATGCCGGCGATTTCCCGGTGGTGTCGCTGGCGGCCAATCTCCTCGCCGACGACGTCGCCCGCGTCGCGGGAACTCGGCCCAACGTCGCCCATGCCGCGCCTTCCTCCGGGGTGGCGATTGTGGCCGGAACCCTCGGACATAGCTCGCTGGTCGACCAGCTCGCCGCGGCGGGAAAGCTGGCGGGCCTCGATCGCATCAAGGGACGCTGGGAGGCGACGCTTACGCAAACTGTCGCGGATCCGTTCCCGGGCGTGGATCGCGCCTTCGTCATCGTCGGCAGCGACCGCCGCGGCACGGCCTACGGCCTGACGCAGCTCTCGGAAAAGATCGGCGTTTCGCCGTGGTCGTGGTGGGCCGACGTGCCGGCGGCGCACCAGCCGAGCCTCGCCGTGGTCGCGCCGGAACCCGAATCGGACGCACCCGCCGTCCAGTACCGCGGCATCTTCATCAACGACGAGGACTGGGGGCTCAACCCCTGGGCGGCCAAGACCTTTGACCCGGAGTTCGGCAACATCGGGCCCAAGACCTACGCGAAGGTCTTCGAACTGATGCTGCGCCTGCGGCTTAATTATCTCTGGCCGGCGATGCACGCGTGCTCGAAGGAGTTCGCGCTGACCCCCGAGAACGCCGCCCTCGCCGATCGCTACGGCATCGTGGCCGGCTCGTCGCATTGCGAGCCAATGCTCTGCAACAACATTCATTGGGACGAGGCCAGGCAGGGCAAATGGAACTACAGCCTCAACCGCGACACCATCCATGCGTATTGGGAGGAGTCCGCCGTGACGCGCGGCGACAAGGAGGCGGTCTGGACCCTCGGCATCCGCGGCATCCACGACCGCGGCATGGAATCGCCGCCGACCGCGGTGCCCGAGCGGATCAAGCTCGTCGAGCAGGTCATCCAGGACCAACGCGCGCTCCTCGCGCAGCACGTCACCAATCAATGGGGCCCGATTGCGCAGTGTTTCGTGCCGTACAAGGAAGTGCTGCCGCTGTACGACGCCGGTCTCGCGGTGCCGGACGACGTGACGATCGTCTGGGTCGACGACAATTTCGGCTACATTCGTCGGCTCGGCGCGCCGGCCGAGCGGGCGCGCGCCGGCGGCGCGGGCGTGTACTGGCACCTGTCCTACTATGGCGGTCCCCACTCCTATACCTGGATCAACACCACCCCGCCCGCGCTCATGTGGGAGGAGCTGCACAAGGCGTGGGACAACCACGCGCGCCGGCTCTGGGTCATCAATGTCGGTGACATCAAGCCGATGGAAATCGGCATCAGCTACTTTGCCCGGCTGGCGTGGAACCCGGCGGCGCTCGGGCCTGACTCGCAGCCGGCATTCCTGCGGTCGTTTGCCGCGGAGCAATTCGGGCCGGCGGTGGCCGACCCGGCGGCGGAGCTGCTCACCGAGTACTATCGCCTCGGCACCATCCGCAAACCCGAGTTGATGGACCGCGCCTGGGCGCTGTCGCTGCCCAAACACGAGGCCGCTGATCTGGCGTTCGCTTATGCCCAACTGCTCGCACGCGAAGAAAGCCTGGCGGCGCAGGTGCCGGCCGCCGCCCGCGACGCGTGGTTCGAGCTGGTCGGCTTCCCCGCGCGCGTCCTCAGCGCAACCGGCTCGATCTTCCTCGCCGATCGCCGCCTGCAAACCGGCATCCACGTCACTTCGCATGAGGCAGCCATCGCCCGCAGCCGCGGGTTCCTCCAGGCCCAGGTCGATCGCTTCAACGACGATACTGCCGGCGGAAAATGGAAACATATGATGCCCGGGCTCGAGACCGCCCACGACCTGACGAAGTGGAACAGCCAGGTGCGTTGGCCGTGGGGCGAAAAGCCGGGCACGGCCGCAGCCGCCACCCCGGCCGCAGACCGGGCCTGGCGCGACGCCGCGTCCGCCGATCGGAATTGGAGAGACAAGGCAATTGGCTGGACCCCGATCGCCGGCCTCGGCGCCTCGGGGCGCGCGCTCGCCCTCCTGCCCGCCAGCCTGGATTCCTCGTGGAAGGAGAGCGACGCCAGCGCCCCGGCCCTCGAATTCGATTTCGAGCGCGGCGCCGGCACGACTGGCGAGGTGCTCGTCGATTTCCTGCCCACTTTCCGGATCTATCCTGGGATGAAACTGCGCGTGGGCGTCGGCTTTGACGACCAGCCGGTGGCCGTCGTCGAGGTTCCCGGCTCCAGCGGCCGCGAGGACGAGAATGGGACGATCCGCAGCGACGGCATCCAGAACAATTTCGTTCGCGCCACCGTGCCGCTGCCCGCGCTCCCGCCCGGACGCCACATCTTGAAGCTCCGCGCCATCGATCCCGGCGCGGTCATCGACCGCATTTCCATACCCTGAACCTCACCACGATGTCCTCCGGCCCAATCTGTAGGTCGGGCTTCACGCCCGACATGTCGGGGATAAACCCCGACCTACACCCGACAATTCGATCCAAGCTCACTTCCCTCCCATGAACCCGCTCAAAATGCTCCCGCTTTTCGGCCTCGTCGCCTCGATTGCCGCCACGTCGCTGTTCGCCGCCGAAACAAAACCCGCGTACCTCGACACCGCCCAGCCGCAGGAGGCGCGCATCCACGACCTCATCGGGCGCATGACCCTCGAGGAAAAAGCCGGCATGATGAGCAATGGCACCCCGGGCGTGCCGCGCCTCGGCATCCCGAAATACGACTGGTGGAGCGAGGCGCTGCATGGCGTCGCCAACGCCGGCACCGCCACCGTCTTCCCGCAGGCGATCGGCCTGGCCGCGATGTGGGATGCGCCGCTGCAGCAGGACATCGCCCATGTCATCGGCATCGAAGGCCGCGCGAAGTTCAACGGCTACAAGGGCACGAAGCTCGAAGGCACGATCTTCCACGGCCTCACCTTCTGGTCACCCAACATCAACATCTTTCGCGACCCGCGCTGGGGCCGCGGCCAGGAAACCTATGGCGAGGACCCGTTCCTGACCGCGCGGCTCGGCGTCGCCTTCGTGCACGGCCTCCAGGGCGACAACCCCGACTACCTGCTCGCCGCCGCCTGCGCCAAGCACTACGCCGTCCACAGCGGGCCCGAGTCGCTGCGGCATTATTTCGACGCGACCCCGCCCGATGCCGACTTGTACGAGACGTACCTGCCGGCGTTCGAGGCGCTCGTGCGCGAGGGACACGTCGAGGCCGTCATGACGGCCTACAACGCGATCAACGGCACGCCGGCTTCGATGAACCCGCTGCTCTATACGCTGCTGGCCAAATGGGGCTTCAACGGTCACGTCACGTCCGACTGTGGTTCCGTCGACGACCTGAGTCGCACGTACAAACGCGGCGACCCCGCCGAGGCCAACGCGCTGACGACCCGCGCCGGCATGAACGTCCGCTGCGGCAATGAATCGGCCGCGCTCGTCGAGGCCGTGCATCGGGGGCTCATCTCCGAGGCCGAACTCGACTACCGCCTCGATGCGCTCCTGCGCACCATGTTCCGGCTCGGGTTCTTCGACCCGAAGGACCGCGTGCCGTTCAACGCCATCTCGCCCAAGGAAAACGACACGCCGGAACACGGCGCGCTCGCGCTGCGGGCCGCGCACGAATCGATCGTGCTGCTCAAGAACAACGGCCTGCTGCCCCTCGACGCGAAGAAGCTGCGCCGCGTCGCCGTCATCGGCCCGAACGCCAGCTCGACGCCCGTCCTGGTCGGCAATTACAATGGCTCGCCCTCCGCGCCTGTGACGGTCCTCGCCGGCCTGAAAGCGGCCCTTGAGCCCGCCGGCGTGACGATCGATTACGCGCACGGCTGCGAGTATGCGGCGCGGCCGACCGAACGCCGGCTCATCAACGCCGGCTGGGTCCATGGCGAGTACTTTGCCAACGCCAACCTGTCCGGCGAACCCGTGGCGCAGCGCACGGAGCGCCCGCTCAGCTTCGACTGGGGCAATCCCAAACGCTTCTTCGGCGGCCGGCCCGACAGCGTGCCGGACCATGGAGTCTCGGCCCGTTGGAAGGGCAGCCTCGAAACCACGCTCGCCGGCGATTACGGTTTCATCGTCCGCGGCCGCGGCGGCTTCCGCCTGAAGGTCGGCGACGAGACGGTCATCGACTCCTGGACCGCGCCCGCGGGCCAGGAAGGCAAGGAACGCGAGGTGAGCGTGACGCGGCACCTGCCCGACAACGCCTCGCTGCCCATCACGCTGGAATACGTGCAAGGCGACGGCCCGTTGAACGTCAACGTCGACTGGACCACCCCGGCGCCGGATTCGGGCATGGCCGAGGCCGTCGCCAAGGCGCAGGCCGCCGACGTCATCGTGTTCGTCGGTGGCATCTCCGCCCAGCTCGAGGGCGAGGAAATGCGCGTCGACTATGAAGGTTTCTCCGGCGGCGATCGCCTTGCGATCGAGCTGCCGGCACTTCAGCAGCAGTTGCTGGAAAAGCTCCAGGCCACCGGCAAGCCGATCGTCTTCGTCGATCTCTCCGGCAGCGCCATCGCGATGCCGTGGGTCGATGAGCACGCGGCCGCCGTGGTGCAGGCATGGTATCCCGGCCAGGCGGGCGGCACCGCCGTCGCCGATGTGCTCCTCGGCCGCTACAATCCGGCCGGCCGGCTGCCCGTCACCTTCTACCGTGCCACCTCCGACCTGCCGGACTTCAAGAATTACGACATGGCCGGCCGCACCTACCGTTACTTCAATGGCAAACCGCTTTACGCGTTTGGCCATGGCCTGAGCTACACGAAGTTCACCTACGCCAACCTGCACGCCGCCCCCGCGGTCACCGGTGGACTGGCCGTCACGGTTGACGTCACCAACAGCGGCGGGCGCGATGGCGACGAGGTCGTGCAGCTCTACGGCACGCCGCCCACGGCCACGCACCCGCGCGAGCACCGCGCGCTCTGCGGCTTCGCTCGCGTTCACCTCAAGGCCGGCGAGACGCAGACCGTGAAGCTCACCGTGCCTGTTACGGCCCTGCGCCGCTGGAGCGACGAGAAGAAGGATTACATCATTCCCGCCGGCGATTGGACCCTCGGCGCCGGCGCCTCCTCCGCCGACATCCGCCAGAGCACCGACGTGAAACTCTGATTCCTGGAGGGCTGGTCTCCCGACCAGCCGCGGCCGGCCGAAAGGCCGGCCCTCCACCAAGCCCACGCCACCTCATGCGGACCCTCCTCGCCCTCGCCTTCCTCGCCGTCGCGCCGCTGCGTGCCGCCGAGGAATCGGTGACCTCACCCGACGGCCACGTGGTCGTCACGGTCAGCGACACCGCCGGGTTGCATTACCGCGTCAGCTTCGACGGCGAGCCCGTCATCGTCGACTCGCGCCTCGGCCTCGACTTTGCCGGCGGCTTTTCGCTCGGCCGCGCCGCCGCGATCGCGAGCGCGAGCCGGTCCGATCACGACAGCGCCTGGGACAATCCCTTCGGGCAGCATCGGACGGTTCGCGATCACTATCGCGAGTTGAAGCTCGAGCTGCAGGAGCAGGCCAATGCGCCTTCGCGGCTAAACCTGATCGTGCGCGCCTACGACCAGGGCGTCGCGTTCCGCTACGAGATTCCCGTGCAACCGGGCCTCGAGGACTACGTCGTCACGGGCGAGAACACCGAGTTCATCTTCCCTTCGGACCTGACTTGCTGGGCCGGCAACTTCTCGGAGTGCGCCGAGTGCCAGTATCCGGAGACGCATCTCACCGCGCTCGGCGCCAACCTCGCCCGCCCGCACGTGCTGCCGCTGCTGGTCAAACTGCCGCACGGGTACGTTGCCATCGCGGAAGCCGACCTGATCGATTGGGCCGGCATGTTCGTCACGGCCGCCGGCCCGGGCGCCGACGGCGCGCCCCGGCCCGGCGCCCGCGTCGCGCTCGCCCCGCGCAAGGACGGTCGCGGCCTGGTCGCCGGCCATGACCGCCGCGCGAGTCCGTGGCGTGTGCTCCAACTTGCCCGCGACGCGAAGGATCTCGTGGCCAGCGAACTCATCCCGACCCTGGCCACGCCCTCGCAGCTGGCCGACATTTCCTGGATCGAGCCCGGCGTCGCCGCCTGGGATTCCTGGTGGACGGGCACGAATCCAACCCAGCCGGATTTCAAGGGCCTGCGCGCGCGCGGCGACACCCGTTCGCACAAGGAATACATCCAATTCGCCGCGGACCTGGGTTTCCCGTACCAGCTCATCGACTGGTATTGGTACGAGCCGATGAACAACCCGAAGGCGGACCTGACCAAGCCAGCCCCGCATGTCGACATCCCGGGCCTCATCGCCTTCGCGCGCGAGCGGAACGTTCGACTCCTGCTCTGGCTCGATTCGCACGATCTCACGCGCCAGGGCTTTGAGAAGGTCTTCTCGCAGGTCGAGGCCTGGGGTTTCGCGGGCGTGAAGGTCGACTTCATGAACAGCGACAGCCAGGAGACGGTGCGCTGGTATGCCGACGCGATCGCCGCCGCCGCCCGTCACCACTTGTTGATCGACCTGCATGGCGCCTACAAGCCCACCGGGCTCGCCCGCACGTGGCCGAACTTCATCACCCAGGAGGGCGTCCTCGGCAACGAGTACAACAAGATCCGCTCCGGCGCGTGTTCCACCCTGCACACCATCACGCTGCCGTTCACGCGCGGGCTGCTGGGCCCGATGGATTTCACCCCCGGCGGCTTCCTCAACCGCACCGCGGCGGACTTCCAGGTCACTGCGCCAGCCGAGGTCGTCGGCACCCGCGCGCGGCAGCTCGCCGAGACCGTCGTGTACTTCAGCCCGCTCACGGTGCTTTGCGACAGCCCGGAGAACTACCGCGGCCAGCCCGGCGTGGAATTCTTCCGCGGGCTGCCGACCACGTGGGACGACACCGTCGTGCTCTCCGCTGACGTGGCGCAGCACGTGGTCCTGGCCCGGCGCGCCGGCAAGCGATGGTACCTCGCCGCGATGAACGGCGATGCCCCGCTCACGGTGCGCGTCCCGCTGTCGTTCCTCGGCTCCGGACGCTGGAGCCTCCGCGCCTTCGCCGACACGCCACTGTCGGCCGCGCAGCCCGCGTCAATTTCCGATACGACCGTGGAGGTCGCCGCGACCGACACCGTCGAACTCACCCTCGCTCCCGCCGGCGGCTATGCGGCGGAGCTTTCGCAGACCAACTCCGTTGGAGGATCAAAATGAAGCCGGAATTCTCACAGGAGGCCGCCGAGGAAGCAGAGCTGCCTTTCAACCTTAAACGCCGTGCTCTGCTCCCTCTGCGTTCTCCTGTGCAATGCCTTCGTAAACTGTCTCCAAGCGAACACCCACAACGGGCGTTCGATTCGAACGAGAGCCAAACGGGAAGCTTCTTTATGAAAAAAGGTCTACTGCTGGTCGCTGCGCTTTGGGTTTCGGCCTGCTTGAACGCGCAGGAAAATTCCGGTCCTTACCAACCAACGTTTGCCTCGCTCGAGAAGGCTACGCCCACGCCTGAGTGGTTCAAGGACGCCAAATTCGGCATCTACTTCCACTGGGGCGTCTACTCCGTGCCGGCTTTCGCCAACGAATGGTATCCCCGCAGCATGTACATCGCGGGCTCGACCGAAAACCGGCACCACCTGGCGACCTACGGCACGCTGGCCGAGTGGCCTTACGACCATTTCATCACCGGCGATCGGGACAAGCAGGGCCGCTGGGTGCAGTTTGCCCCGAAGCTCAAGTCCGCCGGCGGCAAGTTCGATCCCGACGAGTGGGCGCAGCTGTTCGCCGATGCCGGCGCGAAGTTCGCGGGTCCTGTCGCCGAACACCATGACGGTTTCTCGCTCTGGGCCAGCAAGGTGAACCCCTGGAACGCGCAGGACATGGGCCCGCATCTGGATCTGGTGCGCCTGCTGACCGACGCGATCCGCCGGCATGACATGAAAGTTTTCCTGTCGATGCACCACGCGTTCAACATCACCGGCTACTACAGCGCCGTGCCGAAAACCGATGATCCCAAGCGGCAGATGCTTTACGGCCAGCAGGGCAAGGAGAAGAACGAGGCGTTCTGGCTGGCCAAGCACAAGGAGATCATCGACGGCTACCAGCCGGACATCATCTACCAGGATTTCAACCTGCACCTCATCTCGCAGCCGGTGCTGCTCGGCTTCCTCTCTTACTACTACAACCAGGCCACGACCTGGCACAAGGAGGTCGTCGCCACCTTCAAGGACGGCCTGAACGACAAGTGCGCCGTCCTCGACTACGAGCGCGGCGGCCCGGCCGACATCAAGGAGCCCTACTGGCTCACCGACGATGCGATCAGCTCGTCGAGCTGGTGCTATACCGAGGGCCTCGGCTACTACTCCACGCAACAGATCCTGCACGGCTTCATCGACCGCATCAGCAAGAACGGCAACATGGTCCTCGACATCGCCCCGATGGCCGACGGCACGATCCCGCAGGAGCAAAGGGAAATTCTCCACGGCCTGGGCTCCTGGCTGCACAAGTATGGCGAAGCCATCTACGCCACCCGCGCGTGGGCGCGCTACGGCGAGGGTCCGACCAAGATGGGCGCCGCGCACGGCGTCATGGGTCCGCCCCGTGCCGGCACCGCGCGCGACATCCGCTACACCCGCTCGAAGGATAATTCCACCCTCTATGCGATCATGCTCGGTTGGGAGAATGGGCAGACGGGCGTCGACCTCTCCCTGTTGTCGTCGCAGCGCATCGACGGCACGAAACTGAAATCGGCCGGGCTGATCAATGGCGCCGCCGGCAAGTATTTGCCGCTTCAGTTCGCGCAGGACGAAAAAGGTCTCCACCTGAAGCTGCCCGCGCGGCCTTTCGACGAGCTGGCCTACGTGATCAAGCTGAGCTTTGACGGCGGCATCCCGGCGTTCGACAACTTCGCGGAGGTCGACGCGGCGCACTTCTACCATCTCGTCCCGACCGGCGGCACCGGCGATCTCGTCGTCGGCGCGAGCGCGAAGCTCACCGCCGCACGGAAGGACCCGGCGAACCAGTGGGGCCTCAAGCCCGTGCGCAAGGGCGTGTACGCATTTCTCAGCCGCAAGGACGGCGCCACCACGTTCGCCTACGATGCCACGAACCATGCGCTGACCCCGGTGAAGTTCACCGGGGTCGACGCCCAGCTCTGGAAAGTCGACGAGGCCCACAACGGGCAGGTCGCCATTTCCAGCTTCGTGGACCCGAAGACGCGCCTGGCCCTGGCGGCGGCACCGGCGGATGGAGTTTCAGCGATCGCCGCGACTTCCGACGGGAACGCGCCCGCGACCTGGCAGCTCGCTGAAGTCTGCGACATGAAGCAGGAGGCGTACAAACCGCACACCCTGCCGGGCACGATCGAAGCCGAGGACTACGACCTGGGCTGCCCCGGCGATGCCTATCGTGACCAGGACGAAATCAACGAGGGCGGACTCTACCGGCCGGACAGCGGCGTCGACATCGGCAACGTCGATGGCGGCGGCTACACTCTTGGCTGGACCCATGCCGGCGAGTGGACCGCGTACACTGTGACGGTCGCAAAGTCCGGCATGTATCGGGTTTCATTCCGCGTGGCGTCCGGGCAGGCGAGCGCGAAGTTCCATCTCGAATCCGATGGCGCAAAATTGACCGACATCATCGACGTGCCGAACACCCAGGGTTTCCAGAATTGGACCGTCATCGAGCGCACCGTGCGACTCGACGCCGGTTCGCATGTGCTGCACGTCGTGATCGACGGTGACTTCGTCAATCTCGACAAGATGGACTTCGCCGCCGAGTGATCCCCGCCTTCCCACCATCCTCATTCCGTATCCTTAGAGGGCTGGTCTCCGGACCAGCCGCGGCCGGCCGGGAGGCCGACCCTCCATTCGCCACCAATTTCATTTTCGCATCTGAATTTCCTCCCAACCCCCAACGATCCATGACCACGTCCGCCATGTTATCCCGCAGGTTCAAGACGGCCACTTTGGCCTCTGTGCTCGCGTTCGCCGCCTCCGCCTTCGCGCAGGACGGCACTGTCTATCCCCTCGAAGCTCCCGCCGAACCCGGCGCCATTCCGCTCGGCACCGGCGGCGTTGAGAACCAGCCGGCGAAGGAGAGCTGGTTCCGTCAGTGGGGCGAGCCGATGGTGCGCAACGTCACCGACGCCACCCTTACGCCCTTCCTGCCCGATTCCGCCAAAGCCAACGGCACTGCGGTGATCGTGGCGCCGGGCGGCGGCTTCCGCTGGCTGTCGATCAACAACGAAGGCTGGAAAATCGCGAAGGCGCTCAACGCCCAGGGCGTCGCCGCCTTCGTGCTCAAGTACCGGCTGATCCCGACGCCGGAGTCGCTCGATGCCTTCAAGGATTCGATGGGCCGGCCGCCGCCCGGAGGCGCCCCCGGCGGCACCGGTCCGCGGCCGATGCGGCCCGACCTGTCCAACCAGCTCGCGGACGCCGAAGCCGCCTACGCGATGATCGTCAATCGCGCCCAGGAGTGGCACGTCGACCCCAGCCGGATCGGCATGATGGGCTTCTCGGCCGGCGCCGGGCTCACGATGGAAAGTGAACTCCATTCCAAGAAAATGAAGCTCGCCTTCATCGCCCCGATCTACGGCTTTCTCGGCGCGGTCGAAGTGCCAAAGGACGCTCCGCCGCTGTTCGTGGCCCTCGCCATCGACGATCCGCTCATGTTCCATGGCGACTTCGGGCTGATCAAGTCCTGGCACGATGCGAAGCGTCCCGTCGAGTTCCATCTCTACCAGGATGGCGGCCATGGCTTCGGCATGGGCTATCCGGGACATCCGACCCAATGGTGGTTCGAGCCCTTCACGCACTGGCTCGACCACAACGGGTTCCTCAAGCCCGCCACCGGAAAATAATTGCTTCGATCGCGGCACGCCACATCCGGGCGGTTATCCCGGGTGTGGCGCTCCTTCCACCCAAATCATGCAACAGAGGAACCACGAATGGACACGAATACACGCGAATAAAGGAAGAGCAGGACCGGGATTTCCAACCCCGATGGCGGCCATCGAACGGAGACCGGCTTGCGATCGAAATTCCGTCGACGCTCAATCGTGTCTATTCGTGTCCATTCGTGGTTGAACTTAATTCTTCCCGCTCAGGTCTCCCCAACCGAATTAACCTAACCATGCGACCGATGAAAAAACTCCACGTCGTCCTCCCCGCCCTGCTCGCGACCGCCTTCACCGCGGCTACCCTCACCGCCGGGCAGCCGGCCCTGATCAAGATCGACCTCGACCGAACCATTGGCGCGATTGATCCGAACATCTATTCGAGTTTTCTCGAGCCGGTCGAACGCGGCAACGGACCCGGTTTCAGCGTCGTCTATGGCGCGCTGTACGACCCGAAGTCCCCGCAGGCCGACGCCAACGGCTTTCGGAAGGAATACCTCCGGCAGATCAAGGACCTGAAGGTGTCTTCCGTCCGCTGGCCCGGCGGCAATTTTGTTTCCGGCTACCACTGGGAGGATGGCATCGGCCCGAAAGACCAGCGCCCCGTCAACCTGGACCTGTCGCGCAGTCGCCAGGAATCGAACCAGATGGGCACCGACGAATACGCGGAATTCTGCAAGCTGGTCGGGGCGGAGAACTTCATCTGCATCAACGCCGGCACCGGTACGATCGAGGACGCCGCCCATTGGGTGGAATACTGCAACGCGCCGGCCGGGACCCGCTACGCCAACCTGCGGGTGAAGTATGGCCACCCGGAACCGTACAAGGTCAAATATTGGGCCTTGGGCAACGAGCCCGACGGCCCCTGGCAGCTCGGCCACAAGAACAAGGAGGATTACGCGAAGTTCGCCATCGAGGCAGCCAAGACGATGCGCGCCGCCGACAAGGACATCCGGCTGATCGCGGCCGGCGCGTCGAATTATCCCCTGGTGACGAAAGACTATGATCCCAAGGACGGCTGGACCGATTGGAACGATTATGTGCTCGATCGGATGGCCGGGTACATCGACTACATTTCGCTCCACCGCTATGTCTTCCAGGTCCTGCGGGGGATAGAGAAGCCCACCTTCGCCGACCAGATGTCACTCGGCCTCGAGATCGATCACATCATCAAGGTCACCCAGGGCTCGATCGAAAAGGCGATGGCCAAGTCGGGCACGGACCGCCCGATCTATATCTCGTTCGACGAATACGGCGCGCGCGGCAACAACCTCGCCGGCCCGCTGCTGCTGGCGCAGCACCTGAATGCCTTCATCCGCCATGCTGACATCGTCAAGATGGCCAACCTGACCTTCCTGAGCAGCCTCGTCGGCCTCACCCCCACCGGCGAGTACAAGACCTCCCTATATTATCCGTTCGATCTCTATTCGAACCACTGCCGCGGCACCGCGCTCGAGGTCTACACGCGTTGCGACAATTACTCGAACAAGGTCTTCCAGGATATTCCCAACCTCGATGTCACCGCGGTGTTGAACGACGCCGAGGGCAAGGTCGTCGTCAATGTCGTGAACCGCAGCGAAACCGAGGCGATTCCCGCCGACATTGAACTCCAATCGGGCGCTTACACCGGCAAAGGCCAGGTGCACCTGATCAACGCCGACTCCATCGAGGCCACGAACACCGCCACGAAGGAACAGGTTCGCACGGTCACCACCGACCTGGAGTTCACCGGCAACAAAATCAGCCACACCTTCCCGGCGCACTCCCTCACCCAGCTCGAGATCGCGCTGAAGAAAATGTAGGGCGGGGTCGCCGAACCCCGCCGGGCCGGTAGAGCCCGCACTTGGTGCAGGCTTTGTTCGGCTCGTCGCGGCGCAGCACATTTGGAGGCGGGACGCCCTCGTCCCGCGGGTTGTCGCATGCACTTGCCCTTAGCGGGGTGAGGGCACCTCGCCTCCATTTCTCTTCCACGCCGTCTTCGACGGCGAACGGAGTCGCCGTCCTACCCGTGCCGACCGTCACGCCGCGCGAAAGCCGGGATCGAAGCCCAATTCGCGCACCGCTTTCGTGATCGTCACCGCGCCGTCGTCCTCCGCGATGTTGTAGACGCCCGGCGCACCGCGCGTGATCGCGAGCAATGCCGCGTGCGCCGCGGCGTCCACGTGGAGATTCGGCGCCTCGCCGGGATTGTCCGCCCAAGTCCCGGGACCCCAGAGCCGACCGTAACGCAGCACGACCCCGTCGATGCCCGGCGTGCGCAGCGTGGTGTCCTCGAGTACCTGCACACTCGGGGAGTTGATTGGATCGGTCTCGTCGTGCGGCACGCGACCGGGCGCATACACGAAGCAGATGCTCTGCACGATCGCGCGGCGAACGCCGGCTTGTCGTGCTGCCTCGAGGAGCACCGGCGTGGTCTCCGCGCGCAGCCGGGCGTTGCGGGCGCGCGCCGCCTCCATTTGCGCGGGATCAAACACCTTCGGCAGATCGGTCAGCTGATGGATGAGAATCTCGGGCCGCGCTTCCGCGAGCGCCCGCCGGACGCCGGCTTGGTCAAACATGTCGACCACCACCGGCGTGATCCCGCGCCGCGAAAGTTCGCCGGCCTTCTCGCGCGAGCGTGTCGAGCCGGTGACGTCATGGCCGGCTCCGAGCAGCAGCGGCACCAATCTGCGCCCGATCGCCCCGGTGGCACCCGCGAGGAATATTCTCATGCCGCAGGCTAGAGCACGTGCCCAAAAAATCAAACCGGGCATCTGGTCGATGCTCGGACACCGCTGACGCGCAGGAG
Organism: Lacunisphaera sp.; assembly: GCA_035549095.1. Classification (GTDB taxonomy): domain Bacteria; phylum Verrucomicrobiota; class Verrucomicrobiia; order Opitutales; family Opitutaceae; genus Lacunisphaera. The sequence goes on from DASZRV010000044.1 coordinate 142,348, forward strand.
CATCGCGACAGCCTAATCCTTTCTCCTGGCCACTGTCCGCTTTCCGCGGATCACATGGTGGAGCTTGCACTCCGTGCGGGCTGAAAAAACCGCCGGTTGGAGGCGGGACGCCCTCGTCCCGCGGGTTGCCATTCGCTTCTGGGCCTCGCGGGGTGAGGGCACCCCGCCTCCAAATGCGCGGGATGGACCTGCACGGAGTGCAGGTCCCACCTCAGATGCATGTGCCCGCTTCAATCCTTGAACAGCAATGGCGAAAACTCGCGCAAATCGCGGCGCCACGACAGCCACTCGTGCGCCGTGTTGGGCGACACGTAGTACTTGGTGTTGATGCCGGCCGCCGCCAGCGCATCGCAATCCGCCTTCGGGTCGTCGCCGCGGCGGGTCTTGCCGCCCTCGACCTCGCGGCTGCCGTAGCCGACGAAGACCAGCTTGTTCGCCGCCTTGAAGGCGTTCAGGTCGCCAATATCGGCCGGCTTGATGCTCCCGCCGCTGAAAAGCCCGATGTACGAAAACGCCCCGAGGTTTCGCAACGTGATTGTCTTCGTTTCCATGCCGCCCATCGAGAGGCCGGCCATGGCGCGGTGCGGCTGGCCCGCGAGCGTCCGGAAATGCGCGTCGACGTACGGCACGAGCTCCTTCACCAGCACCGTCTCGAACGGCACGATGCTGAAGTCCTGCATGTGGCCGAAACGCACGTCATTCGTCATGCCGTAGGTCATCACGATGAGGAACGGCTTCGCGCCACCGGCGGCGATCAGGTTGTCCATGATCTCGGGCACGCGGCCCTGGCTGCCCCAGCCGTATTCGTTTTCGCCCCAGCCGTGCTGGAGATAGAGAACCGGGTAGCGCTGCGCTGAATTGTCATCGTAGCCCGGCGGGGTGTAGACGAACGCGCGGCGCTCGGCGTTCGTGCTGTCGGAATGGAAATGAATCTCCCGCAGCTGGCCGTGTGGCACGTTCTTGATCGTGTAGAAATCCTGGTCGTGCGCCGGCAGTTCCACCGCGCTGCCCCAGCGTAACGCGCCGAAATACATCAGGCTGTTCGGATCGGGCACCTCGGCGCCATCGATCTTGATCGTGTAGTAATGAAAGCCCTCGTCGAGCGGCCGCGTCGTCCCGTACCAGGCGCCGTCGTCGCCCTTCTTGAACTCGCCGGTGTCCTTGAAACTCACGCTCACGCTCGTGGCTCCCGGCGCTACGATGCGGAACATCACGCGGCCTTCGGCGTTCACTTTCGGATAATCATGGCCGGCTTGGTTGGACGACGCGGATTTCCAATCGTCGGCCGGCGCCTGGTTCTGGGCCAGCAGCGGCCGGGCGCACAGCAGCGAGGCGACTACAAACACGAGGGGTAGCTTCTTCATGGGATCAGTCTTTCGGGGTTGGGGGCGGGGAACGGACATTGAGTAAGGCCCGGGCCTACCCGCCGACATCTCTTTGCCATGTGACCGTTAGGCGGAGCGATGGAGGCGGGACGCCCTCCGTCCCGCGGCGGAGCCGCACTCCGTGCGGGTTGATCCTGTATGGAGTGAAGGATCCACCTCTCCGTCCCCACATTACCGTCATGCGCCCGGGAACTTTGCGCCCGCCCGCGCACCGCGAGATGTTTGTCAGATCGCCCGCCGTGTCCCGTTTCCGGCCGGGCCCCCTGCCCTCCTCGTTTCCCCCCGATGCGAACGGTCTGCCCCCACCTCACCTTGGTTCTGGCCTGTCTCCCTTGGTTCAGCCCGAGCCTGCATGCCGCCTCGGGCCTCGACGCCGCCGGCCAGCTTCAACCCGTCGTCCCGTCAGCCGGCAACGACTTCGCCTGGGTTCGCCTCGATCACGGCGCCCAATTCCGCGTCAACGGCGTAACCAAAAACGTCATCTTCTACGGCCCGGCGACGGTTCGCGTGAATGCCAATCTCGGCCACCCCGACACCACCCAGCCCAGCCTCGCCGTCGTCGCCAGCCCCGCGGACGTTGACTTCCGCGTCGAGGATTCGCCCGCCGGTCTCGTGCTGGCTGCCGCGCAGCTCCGCGTCGTGGCCGACAAGCGGACCGGCGCCCTCGCCTTTTTCGACCGCGCCGGCACGGAGCTGACGCGCGAGCGCCAGGATAATCCGTCGACGATCAAAGAGGTCACCATCTCTGGTGCGCCGACCTACGAGGTCAGCCACACCTTCACGCTCGCCCCGGACGAGTCGCTCTATGGCCTCGGGGAGTACAACCGGCCTTACATGGATTACCGCGGCCAGGAGGTACTGCTCGTGCAGACCAACATCGGCATCGTCGTGCCGTTCCTGGTCTCGACGCGACGCTACGGGATCCTTTGGGACATCTACTCGAAGATGACCTTCAAGGACGACGCCGCCGGCGCCACGCTTTGGGCCGAGAGCGCGCCGGCGGGCGTCGATTACTATTTTGTCGCCGGTGACAGCATGGACGGCGTGATCCGCGGTTACCGCGATCTCACCGGCGCGGCGCCGATGTTTCCGAAGCAGGCTTTCGGCCTCTTCATGAGCAAGGAGCGCTACCAGACGCAGGCGCGGCTCATCGACGTCGTCCGACATTTTCGCGCCGCCGGCTTCCCCCTCGATTACATCGTGCAGGACTGGCAGTATTGGGGTGGCGCCGACGGCAGCTGGAGCGGCATGACGTGGGACAAGCAGCGCTACCCCGATCCCATCGGGCTGACGAAGACCCTCCATGACGAACTCCATGTGAAGTTGATGAACTCGATCTGGCCGTCCGTCGGCAACGACACGGCGCTGGCGCACGAGCTCGATGCCCACGGCCTGCGCTTTGCGCCCCTGCACTGGATCTCGAAGCAGGCGCGCATCTACGATGCCTACAGCCCAGCGGGCCGCGCGATCTATTTCAAATACATCAAGGAGGGCCTGCTCGACGCGGGCGTCGATGCGCTCTGGATGGACGGCACCGAGGTCGAGGTCGGCGGCGCGTGCCACGATCCAGCCGAGGTCGAACGCGACATAAAAAATCTCGGCCGGAACGCGCTCGGCGACTTCACCCGGTACCTCAATCCCTACAGCCTCGAGACGACAAAGGGCACCTACAACGGCCAGCGCGCCACCAGCGACAAGCGCGTCTTCACGCTCACGCGCTCGGCCTGGGCCGGCCAGCAACGCTACGCCGCGCTCCCGTGGTCGGGCGATACCACCGCCGGCTGGCCGACGCTGCGCAACCAGATCGCCGGCGGCATCAATGTCGCCCTCGCCGGCCTGCCCTATTGGACGCAGGACACGGGCGGCTTCTTCGTGAATTTCGAGAACGGCGAAAAGAACCCTGAATACCAAGAGCTCTACGCGCGGTGGAACCAGTTCGCGATCTTCAACCCGATCTATCGCATCCACGGCACCAGCATCGAGCGCGAGCCGTACCTTTTCCAAACCCTCGCGCCCGACCTGTACGCGTCGCTGTTCGATGCCGCCAGCCTGCGCTATCGCCTGCTGCCATACATCTACTCGCTCGCCTGGCAGACCACCGCGAATGGCTACACCCTGATGCGCGGCCTGCCGATGGATTTCCCCGACGACCGCAAGGTCCGCCCGACCGACGATGCCTTCATGTTCGGCCCGGCGTTTCTCGTCCACCCCGTCACTCGCGCCATGTATCATCCGAGCGATCCGCCCGCGGCCACCATCCCGGCGACCGCCCTGCGCACACCGGATGGCCGACCTGGGCTGGCCGTCCAGTATTTCGCCGGCGTCGACTTCAACACGCCCGCCGGCTCGACAATTGATGAGAAAATCGAACACGACTGGCCCGGTCCGCCGCTGGCCAGCCCGCCGCCCGGGCTCGACGGCTTCGATAACTTCTCCGCGCGCTGGGCGGGCACCGTCACCGCCCCCGAGGCCGGCGAGTACGAGTTCGGCGTCGAATACGACGACGGCGCTCGGCTCTATCTCGACGGCCGGCTGCTGGTCGACGACTGGAGCTACGGCGCCAAGCGCTACCGGCGCGGTTTCGTCACGCTTGCCGCCGGTCAGCAGGTCGCAGTGAAGGCCGAATTTCACCAAGGCGGCCAGAACCGCTATTTCCGCCTCGCGTGGCGCACGCCGGCCGAGCGCCGCGCCCTCGCAAACGCGGCGAAGACGCTCGATAACGTCCTGACGACCTACTTGCCCGCAGGTGCTGGCTGGTTCGACTTCTGGACCAACGAACGCCACGCCGGCGGTGAATCCGTGAGCATGGCGTGCCCGCTCGACCGGTTCCCACTTTATGTGCGTGCCGGCTCGATCGTGCCGATGGGCCCGCTGGTGCAATACGCCACCGAGCGGCCCGACGCGCCCTACGAGATCCGCATCTACCCCGGAGCCGACGCCCGCTTCACGCTCTACGACGACGATGGCGAAACCTACGACTACGAAAAGGGCCAGCGTGCGACCACGGATCTGGTCTGGCACGACGCCACCCGCACCCTCACCGTGGGCGCCCGGCAGGGCTCGTTCCCTGGGATGGTCGCGCACCGCGACCTGAATGTCGTGCTCGTCGGGACCGATGCGGCCATGCCGACGAAGACCGTCACCTATCGTGGCGAGCCCACCGAGATAACCTTCCGCTGACCGATTCGCCTCTCATGAAGATCGTCCTTCCCTTCGCGCTCCTCTTCGCTGCCGCCTTGGGTGTGTCGGCGCTCGCGGCTGACGAGCCCGCCGTCGCCACCACGCCAACGATCCTCACGCCACCGGCGCGGGCCACGCCGCGCATCAACGGCCCGGGCGTCTTCGGCGTTCGTCCGGGCACACCGTTTCTCTACACGATTCCCGCGACCGGGCAGCGACCGATGACGTTCGCCGTCGATGGCCTGCCCGCCGGCCTCGCGGTCGACGCCGCCACCGGCCGGATCACGGGTCAACTGCCGGCCGCCGGCGAATTCACTGTGACGCTGCGCGCGCAAAATGCCCTCGGCGCGGCGACGAAATCGTTCCGCATTGTCGTCGGCGACCGCATCGCGCTCACGCCACCGATGGGCTGGAGCAGCTGGAACTGCTGGGGCGACGCCGTCAGCCAGGAGAAGGTCCTCAGCTCCGCTCGCGCGATGGCGGAGAAAGGCCTGCGCGACCACGGCTGGACTTTTATCAACATCGACGACGGCTGGCAGGGCGCGCGCGGCGGCGAGTTCAACGCCATCCAGCCGAACAAGAAATTCCCGGATATGAAGGCCCTCGCGGACGAGATCCACGCGCTCGGGCTGAAGTTCGGGATCTACTCAAGCCCGTGGCGCGGCACCTACGCGGGTTATCCGGGCGGCTCCTCCGATAATGCCGACGGCACCTACCCGTGGGTCGTCGCCGGCGATGTGAACGAATTCTACCGGCTTCATCCCGATCCGAAGCCGCCCGGCGCGAAGCCGAACTGGATCAACTGGACCTTCGGTGCCCACTCGTTCGCCGCATCCGACGCCCGCCAATGGGCGCAGTGGGGCGTCGACTATCTCAAATACGATTGGTTCCCCAATGACGTGCCGCACGTCACCGAGATGAGCGAAGCGCTCCGCGCCACCGGCCGCGACATCGTCTACAGCCTCTCGAACACCGGCCTCTACGACAACGCCGCCGACTACCAGCGCCTCGCCAACCTCTGGCGCACCACCGGCGACATCGTCGATACCTGGGCGAGCGTCAGCCGCAACGGTTTCTCCCAGGACCGCTGGGCGGGCTACACCGGCCCGGGCCATTGGAGCGATCCTGACATGCTCGTCCTCGGGCGCGTGGGCTGGGGTCGCAACCTCCACCCGACCCGCCTCACGCCCGACGAACAGTATTCGCACATGAGTTTGTGGTGCCTGCTGTCGTCGCCGCTGCTCCTGGGCTGCGACCTCGCCCAGCTTGATGATTTCACGCTCAGCTTGCTTACGAACGACGAGGTGCTCGCGATCGACCAGGATGCCCTCGGCCGCCAGGCCACGCAGTTCAGCAACAGCGACGGCAAGGTGATCTACGCCAAGACGCTCGAGGACGGCTCGATCGCCGTCGGACTTTTCAACCGCGGCGAGGCCGTCACGAACATCGCCGTCAAATGGGGACCGTGGGGCAACGTGCCGACCGCGCACACCGGCATGACTTTCCGCGTCCGCGACCTCTGGCGCCAGCAGGACCTCGGCGACTTCAAGGACCACTTCGAATCCGAGGTCGCCCCGCACGGCGTCGTGCTCCTGCGGCTGATACCGAAGTCATGACAAGTCGTCGTCCCATTACCGAATATCCTGAACCTGTCATGGATTCTTCGCTACGCTCAGAATGACACGAATCAGGGATTTCCCTTCAATACAGTCATCCTGAGCGCAGCGAAGGATCCAGGCATCCCGCCGGTCCAATCACATCCTCACTCTCATCCACCCCACCTTCCAGCCCCAACCCACATGCAACGTCTGCTCCGCCTGCCCCTCCTCCTCGCCATTGCCGCCTCCGCCTTCGCCGCGCCGGCGAAACTCGAGATCGACCTCGCCCACCCGGGCCACGCCATCCCGCCCGGCTTCTACGGCTTGATGACCGAGGAGATCAACTACAGCTACGACGGCGGCCTCTTCGCCGAGCTGATCCGCAACCGCACTTTCCAGGATCCGGCCGCCGGCGCCACCAGCCGCGATCCGCGCCCGCCCGTCGGAGGCATTCCGCCACATTGGGCGATCGTCGGCGCTGCGACCGCTGCGACGAATCGCTCCGACCCGGTCAATCCCGCCCTGCCCGTCAACCTGCGGCTCACACTCACCGGCGGCACCGGCGGCGTCGCGAACAACGGCTACTGGGGCATCCCGGTCCGCCCCGCGACCAAGTACACCGCGACGTTCTACGCGCGAGGCGTCGATGGCTTCACCGGACCTGTCACCGCCGCGCTCGTCCTCGACGACGGCGCCAAGGCCGTTGCGCAGGCCGCAACCGGCGCGATCACGGCCGCGTGGCAGAAATACACCGTCGTTCTCACCACGCCCGCTGATGCGCCGACCACGGCCGCCGCGCGCTTCGTGCTTTCGGCCAGCGGCACCGGGAGCGTGGACTTCAGTTTCGTGTCGCTCTTCCCGCCGACCTACCAGGAGGTGCCGAACGGCCTGCGGCCCGACATCATGAAGCTGCTCGCGGCCATGCACCCGAAGTTCATCCGTCTGCCGGGCGGCAACTATGCCGAGGGTTCGCGCTTCGCCGACCGCTTCGCCTGGAAAACGATGATCGGCCCGGCCGACGAGCGCCCCGGCCACATGGGTTGCTGGAGCTATCGCAGCAGCGATGGTTTCGGGCTTCCCGAGTATTTGCTTTGGTGCAAGCAGCTCGGCGCCGAGCCGGTGCTCGCGGTCTTCGCCGGCTACGTGCTCAACGGCGACTACGTCCACCCGGGCAGCCCGGAGATGGCGCTCTACACGCAGGAGGCGCTCGACGAGATCGAGTATGTGATGGGCCCGGCCGATAGCGAGTGGGGCAAGCGCCGCGCCGCCGATGGCTTCCCTGAGCCGTTCCCGCTGCACTATGTCGAGATCGGCAACGAGGATTTCTTCGACCGGTCCGGCAGCTACGAGGGAAGATTCGCCGAGATGGCGAAGGCGATCCGCGCGAAATACCCGCAACTCAAGATCATCGCCACGACGCCAGTGAAGAGCGCCAAGCCCGACCTCGTCGACGATCACATCTACGCCACGTCCTCGACGATGCAGCGCGAGTTCACCCGCTATGATGTCGGCTCCGGCCACCCGGAGGGGCGCAAGGCCGACGGCGTGAAGGTCTTCATGGGCGAATGGGCCACGCAGGGCGGCTCCCCGACCCCGAACTTCAACTCTGCGCGGGCCGACGCCGTGTTCGCGATGGGCCTCGAGCGCAATTCCGACGACGTCCTCATGGAGTGCTACGCGCCACTCTTCGCCAACGTGAACCCCGAGAACAAGGAGCGCGGCGACCCGCGCGGCTGGCAGTGGCCGACCAACCTCATCGGTTACGATGCACTCCACGCCTTCGGCTCGCCGAGCTACCACGTGCTGGCGATGTTCGGCGCGAACCGCGGCGACAAGGTGCTGCCGGTGACGTTCGACGTCCCGACGGTCACGCCACCGGTCGATCCGCATCCGCACGGTCGGTTCGGCGTCGGCATGTACGGCACCCGCAATGAATACACCGACGTCGTCGTCACCGGCCCCGACGGGAAAAAGCTCTCCTCCGACAATCTCGCCGCCGAAGCCGGTCGCTGGAGCTTCACCCACGGCAAATGGTCGAGCGAAGGCGGCGTCCTGCGTCCGCCCGAGGGCGCGCAGCAGTCATGGGCCCTCGCCGGCGAACCGACCTGGGCGAACTACACCGTCACGCTCCGCGCGCGCAAAGTCGCCGGCGGCGAAGGCTTCATTCTCCTCTGGAATTCGACCGACGGTGACAACTACCGCTGGTGGAACCTCGGCGGCTGGGGCAACACGGTCTCGCGGTGCGAGGTTTCCGAGAATGGCGGCCGCGAACCGTACGGTCCGTCCGTCCCTTTCACGGTCGAGACGGGACGCTGGTACAATCTCAAGCTCGTGGTCGACGGCCACACCGCCCACGGCTATGTCGATGGCAAGCTGGTCATGGAGGCCACCGATGCGCAGCACCAGCCGACGCCGGCGGCGTTTGCGTCCGCATCCTATGTCGACGCCACCGGCGAGGTGATCGTCAAGGTCGTCAATACCGTCGCGACGCCGCTCGAGGCGACCATCCATCTCGCGGGCGCCGCGCAGGTCGGCGCCGGCAAGGCGATCGTCCTCACCGGCGAGCCCACGGCGGTAAACTCCGTCGCGCAGCCCGACAACGTCGCGCCGAAGGAGGAAATCCTCACCGCCGCACCATCATTCACCCGCACCTTCCCGGCGCACTCCGTCACGCTCCTGCGCTTCCCGGCGAAGCCATGATTGTAGGTCGGGCTTTACGCCCGACACGTCGGGGATAAACCCCGACCTACACCGAACGGCTCCGTCGCGCGCACATGACGGCGTTATCTCAGGCCAGAACACGATCGCCGCCTCCGACGACTTCGCCGGAAGCAGCCGCGAAAGAGTCCGCCATGCCCCACCCGGCGCTGCGTTCGGCCACGAGGTCGTGACGGCTTCCGGGTGCCCGGCAGCGGGCGCACCCGCGGCAGGATGCAGGCAAGCCGGCGGGACCCGCAGGCGACCGCGCGCCCGAGCCGCCGTCGTGCCCGCTTCGGGCGCGGCAGCCCACTCCTGGCGTAATCGTTCGTTGGTCACTCATGACCCGAGTCCCGCCAATGCCGCGGCGATCTTATTCATCTGGTCGGCGGTCACCAGTTCGCGGAGGATTTCCGGGAACCGGGTTTCATCGAGGGAGGAATCGATGTATTGCCAGCGATAAGCCGCCAGCACCGTGTCCTTCACTTCGAGCTGCTGCTCTGCGGTGAGATCCTGGGGATGAATTTTCAGGAAGAACCCGACGTCGGCGTCGGCCTGCGCCTTGATGATGCCGTAAACGGCCGCCACGAGATCGATGAGGTCGGCCACCGCGGCCTCGAGTTGTGCCGGGGTGAGGTTTTGCTGATCCCGGCGCAGTTCCAGTTCATCGAGCCGGGCGTGCTGGGATTCCTCCTTCCAATGGAAGAAGAAGATGTCCTTGAACACCGGGGAGAGGTTCCGGGCGGGTTCAATGCTCCGTTTGTAGTGCGCCTGGGTGAAAAGCTCGATGTGCAGGGTCAGCGCGAGGACGGCCCAGTTCGATTTCGACAGCACAACCCGGGCGACGTCGTTGGGCTGCGGAAGAAAGCGGTAACCGGGCGCCATCTTCTCCGCGATCATGGTTTCAACCCGGCGGAAGAGTTCCTGGTGCTTCAGCTCCTCGTCGGAGAATCGCACCAGGGCCTCCAGCGCCACCTGGTCCCCGGTCCAATAGTGTTCGCTCAGCTCGAGCACCTTGCAGTTGATGAATCGTTCCACCAGGCCGAACATGTTCGCATAGGTGCGACCCTGGATCTGGCTCAGGAGGAGCCGCCCGGGTTCGTCGAGGAACGCCAGGTGATCGATGAACGAGATGGACTCCGGGAGAAACTTCTGGGTGAAGTCCAGGCTGCGTCCGCGCAGGACATCGTGGTCGATTTCCCATCGGACCCGTTTGGAGGCGCCGACGCAGCGGGCGTAGGCATCATTGGTGGTGGCGCTGGATTCAGCGGTGGTTGGTGACATGGCTTTGGGTGGTTTCGGTTTGGCGAGCGCCTCGTTGGCCCTCGATCTCCGCCATCCTAGGGCCGTTTCCCCGATTGGGTTAGTGAGTAACGGTATGTAACCGGGACCCCCAACATGTCTTTGACGCCGGTGACTCTCCGCCCTTGGATCGCCGCCCGATGAGCGCTGGCCCGACCGACGAGCAGAAGGCAATGGTGCGCCAGCAGCTCGCGCGGCTGCAGGCGTCGCCCGTGTTCGCCTTGTCCAGCCGGCTGCACCGGTTCCTGGAATACGTCACGCTCGCCGAACTCGACGGCAAAGGCGCCGAGTTGAACCAGGCACGGATCGCCCTCGAGGTATTCGGGCGCGACGCCTCATTCGACCCGGCGATCGACTCCGTCGTCCGGGTCGAGGCCGGACGACTGCGCGTCAAGCTGAAGGAATACTTTGCCGCCGAGGGCGCGGCCGACCCGGTGGTCATCGACCTGCCCAAGGGACGCTACCAACCGCGCCTGGCTTTTCGATCGACCCCGCGACCGCGGCCCGCCCGGGCGTTTTCCCAACACATCCGCTTCTGCCGAACGCCGGATGACGCCTCCATCGCCTATGCGGAGTCCGGCCAGGGTGCGCCGCTCGTCAAGGCGGCAAATTGGCTTAGCCATCTTGAGTTCGACAGCGAAAGCCTGGTCTGGCGGCATTGGTGGCGCGATCTGAGCGACCGGTACCGGCTCATCCGGTACGACGAGCGGGGCTGTGGATTATCCGATTGGAACGCGACGGATTTTTCGGTGGAGGCCTGGACCCGGGATCTGGAGCGAGTCGTCGATGCCGTCGGCGTGAAGCGGTTCCCTCTGTTGGGCATTTCCCAAGGCGCCGCCGTCGCGATCAACTATGCCGTCCGTCATCCCGAGCGGGTGTCGCATCTCATCCTCTACGGCGGTTATGTCCAGGGGCGCCTCAAACGGAATCCTTCCCCCCAGCAGCGCGACGAGGCCGAGTTGCTCCAGGATCTGGCCCGGGTCGGATGGGGCGGCACGAACGCCGCGTTCAGCCGGACTTTCGCCAACATTTTCGTCCCCGGGGCGGACGAGGCGCACATCCAGGCCTTCGACGAACTCCAACGGGCGTCGACCTCGGCGAAGAACGCCGTGCGTTTTCTGGATGCCTTTGGCGACCTCGACGTCACCGAGCTCGCGCCGCGGGTCCGGATGAAGACCCTCGTCCTGCATGCCCGCGAAGATATCGCGGTCCCGGTCAGCCAGGCCTACCTGATGGCCCGGCTCATCCCGCATGCCCGGCTCGTGACGCTCGAAAGCCGGAGCCACGTGATCGGCGAAAGCGAGCCCGCCTGGCCCCAGTTTCTCAACGAGGTGGATCGATTTCTGCGGGACGGATGACCGGGTGCTCCCGCCTCGATTCCTTCTAACCGTCAAGTAGGAGTCGCGTTTGCCCGCGGCCAGACGCCGTTCCAATGTCGTCACCTGCCTGGCCGGGTCTTCTCCCCTCCCGTTCGCGGCCGCAGCCAGCCCGGTGTCGCCCCACTCCAAGAACATGAAATCCGCCGTTCGCCTTTCCCTCGTCGCCAGTGTCCTGGGTTTCGCGCCGGGGTCGCTCCTCGCCGCCGAGCCGGTCGCACCCGCCGCGTTGAGCGTCGACCTCGCCGCGAGCGGCAAGCCGATCAGCCCCGACCTCTTCGGCATCTTCTTCGAAGACCTCAACTACGCGGCCGACGGCGGCCTTTACGCCGAACTCATCCAGAATCGCTCCTTCGAATTCAACTCGACTGAGCAGCGGGCCTGGAATGAGTTCACCGGCTGGACCACGGTCGCGCGCGGCGGCGCGACGGGAAACGTCGCCGTGCGCTCGGCCAAGCCGCTGCATCCGAATAATCCGCACTACATCTCGATCGACGTGAAGACGCCGGGCACCGGTTACGGCGTCGCGAACGACGGTGTCGACAGCATCCCGCTCCAGGCCGGCGCCGGCTACACGCTTTCTTTTTTCGCCCACCAGCTCTTCATGGGCGAGGCTTGGAGCCCGAGCAACGACGTCGCCGGCCGGCCGATGCCGGTCACGTTGCGACTTGAGACCGCTGACGGCGAACTTCTCGCCGAAGCGACCGATTCCGTGGCCGGCCGGGACTGGACCCGCCACGAGGTCAGGCTTGTTCCAGCGCGCGACGAAGCCCATGGCCGCCTCGTCGTGCTGGCGACCGCGAAAGGCGGCATCGGCGTCGACGAGATCTCGCTCTTCCCCGAAAACACCTTTCACCATCGCAAGAACGGCCTTCGCGCCGACCTCGCCCAGGTCATCGCCGACCTGCATCCTGCTTTCATGCGTTTCCCCGGCGGTTGCCTCGCGCATGGCGATGGGCTCAACAACTTCTATCGCTGGAAGGACACCATCGGACCGGTCGAGCAACGCCGCGGCCAGCGCAATCTCTGGGGCTATCACCAAAGTGCCGGGCTGGGTTACTTCGAGTACTTCCAGTTCTGCGAGGACATTGGCGCGCGGCCGCTCCCCGTCCTGCCCGCGGGTGTGTCGTGCCAGAATTCCGACTACTCGCCCGGCCACGGCCAGCAGTGCCTGCCGCTCGAAGACATGCCGGCCTACATCCAGGACATCCTCGACCTGATCGAATGGGCCAACGGCCCGGCCGATTCGACGTGGGGAGCGAAGCGCGCGGCCGCGGGCCACCCGGCGCCCTTCGGCTTGAAATACCTGGGCATCGGCAACGAAGACGCGATCACGCCCGGCTTCGAGGAGCGTTTCAAGCTGATCCAGGATGCGGTCCGCGCGAAGCACCCGGACATCCTGGTGATCGGCACCGTTGGACCATTCCCGAGCGGCGCGGACTTCGACGCCGGATGGAAGTTCGCCCGCGCCGAGCGCGTGGCGATGGTCGACGAGCACTATTACCGACCGCCGCAGTGGTTCTGGGACAACCTCCACCGCTACGACACCTATGACCGACACGGCCCCCACGTCTACGTCGGTGAATACGCCGCACACGACGAGGGCAAACGCAACACCCTGCGCTCCGCCCTGGCGGAAGCCGCCTACCTCACCAGCCTCGAGCGCAACGGCGACGTCGTTCGCCTCGCCTCCTACGCCCCGCTGTTCTCGCGCCGCGGCCACACGCAGTGGACGCCCGACATGATCTACTTCAATGCCACGCAGGTCTTCCCCAGCCTCAATTACACCGCGCAGCAATTGTTCATGCACAATCGCGGCGACATCAACCTGCCCGCGTCCCTCGACGGCCTCGCGGCCGGGGCACGCCTCGCCGCCTCGGCCGTTCGCGATCGCCGCAGCGGCGACCTCATAATCAAGCTCGTCAATGGCGACGATACTCCCCGTGCGCTTTCGATCCGACTCGCCGGTGCCGCGACCCTTCCAGCCACGGCACAACGGACGGTCTTCGGCGGCGTTGCCGCCGACACGGCCAACGCCGACGACGCGCCGCCCGCGGTCGTGCCGCAGACGGACACGGTGACCCTGTCCGCCGATTTCCCCTGCAACCTTCCCGCCAATTCGCTCACGATTCTCCGGATCGCCGGGAAACAGTAAGGTCGCACGTGACTTGGTTGGTTCATACTCGTCAAATTGTGCTGGATTCTTCGCTTCGCTCAGAATGACAGGTCTCCAAACTTATTTCCCGCCACTGTCATCCTGAGCACAGCGCAGGATCCAGCCATCACCCATCGCATCATGAAAACCTCCCCTTTCATCCCGCGTCTCGTCGCGCTTGCCGCTCTCGCCATTGCTCCTGCCTTCGCCCAGATCCCCAGCAACGCCACGCCCACCGTGATCGTCAGTACCGCCGCCGAACCGGTGGCCGCCGGCAAATTCCAGCCGTCCTGGAGCTCGCTGCAGCAATATGAAGTGCCAGCCTGGTTCCGCGATGCGAAGTTCGGCATCTGGGCCCACTGGGGCCCGCAGTGCGAGCCGGAGCACGGCGACTGGTACGCCCGCGAAATGTACGGCGAGGGCAGCTCGGACTACCAATACCATGTCGCCCATTTCGGTCATCCCTCGAAGTTCGGCTTCAAGGATGTCATCCACGCGTGGAAGGCGGAGCACTGGGACCCCGACAAGCTCCTCGCCCTCTACAAGCGGGCCGGCGCCGAGTACTTCTTCGCCCTCGCGAACCACCACGACAACTTCGACAACTTTGACAGCAAGTATCAGCCGTGGAACTCGGTGAACATGGGCCCGCAGAAAGACCTCGTCGGCGGCTGGGCGAAAGCCGCGCGCAAGGCCGGCCTGAAGTTTGGCGTCAGCGTCCATGCCTCGCATGCCTGGAGTTGGTATGAACCCGCCCAAGGCGCCGACACCAAGGGCCCGCTGGCCGGTGTACCCTACGACGGCAAGCTGTCCAAGGCCGACGGCAAGGGCCAGTGGTGGGACGGCTACGACCCGCAGGACCTCTACGCGCAAAACCACACCCCGGCGCCGGGCTTTGAGAAACTGGTCTCCATTCACAAGCGCTGGAACTGGGGCAACGGCGTGACGCCACCCGACCAGGCCTACTGCGAAAAGTTCTACAACCGCACCGTTGACCTCATCGACAAGTACCACCCCGACCTCATCTACTTCGACGATACCGCGCTGCCGCTCTGGCCCGTGAGCGATGCCGGCCTGAAGATCGCCGCGCACTTCTACAACCGCAACCAGCAGTGGCACGGCGACGACGGCGTCCTCTTCGGCAAGATCCTCGACGCCGACCAGCGCAAGTGCATGGCGTGGGACATCGAACGCGGCAGCGCCAACGAAATCCAGCCGCAGCCGTGGCAGACCGACACCTGCATCGGCTCGTGGCATTACGACCAGCGCATCCTCGACCGCCATGGCTACAAGAGCGCCCGGACCGTCATCCACACGCTCATCGACGTCGTCAGCAAGAACGGCAATCTCCTGCTCAGCGTCCCGCTCAAGGGCGACGGCACGCCCGATGCCGACGAGCTCGCCATCGTCGAGGGCATCGCCGACTGGATGCAAGTCAACCAGGAGGCCATCCACGGTACGCGCCCTTGGAAAGTCTTCGGCGAGGGCCCGCAGATGGCCAGCGCCCGCCCGATGACGGGCCCCGGGTTCAACGAGAACAAGGGCAAGGCCTTCACCGCCGAGGACGTCCGGTTCACCACCAAGGGCTCCACCCTGTACGCGATCGTCATGGGCGCGCCGACCGGCCCGGTGACCATCAAGTCGCTCGGGACCGATGCCAAGCTCCTCGGGCGCAACATCGCCGGCATCACGCTCCTCGGCAGCTCGGAAAAGCTCACCTGGACGCGGAACGCCGACGCGCTCGTGATCACGCCGCCAGCGCACCTGCCCAACGACGTCGCCGTCGTGTTCAAGGTCGCCACGGGTGAATAAGCCTGCCCCCAAGATCCTGTCATCCTGAGCGCAGCGAAGGATCCAGCCGAACGCGACCCAACCTCCCATGAACAGCCGACTCCTTTCCCACGTCCAACGCTTGCTCTCGTATTTCGCGTTCTCCGGGTTGACCGCGTTCTCCGCGCACGCCGCCACCGAGCCCACACCGGCCATCACCCCCGACACGCCGGCGCAGATCTACCGGCTCGACGCCGTCCGCCTGCTCGACGGCGGCCCGTTCCTCGCGGCGGTGAAGGCCAACCGCGAATACCTGCTGGCGCTCGAGCCCGACCGCCTGCTCGCACCCTTCCGCCGCGAAGCCGGACTGCCGGCCAAGGCCAAGCCTTACGGCAATTGGGAGAGCGGCGGCCTCGACGGCCATACCGCCGGTCATTATCTGTCCGCGCTCGCCGACATGATCGCCGCCGGCGCCGACACTCCCGACGGCGAGTTGCGTCGCCGCCTCGATTACATGGTCGGTGAACTGCGTGCCTGCCAGGACGCCTTCGGCGACGGCTATGTCGGCGGCGTACCGGGCAGCAAGGCAATGTGGACCGCGCTCGCCGGCGGCGACATCCGCGCGGTCACGAAAAAATGGGTCCCGTGGTACAACGTCCACAAGACCTTCGCCGGTCTCCGCGACGCCTTTCTCCAGGCCGGCTGCGCGCCCGCGCGCGACGTCCTCGTGCGTCTCGGCGACTGGTGCGTGAACCTGACGTCGAAACTCAGCGACGAACAGATGCAGCGCATGCTCGACCAGGAACACGGCGGCATGGACGAGGTGATGGCCGATCTCTACGCGATCACCGGCGACCGGAAATACCTGGAGACCGCGCAACGCTTCATCCACCACGCCGTGCTCGACCCGCTTATGGCGCAGGAGGATCACCTGACCGGCAAGCACGCCAACACCCAGATTCCCAAGGTCACGGGCCTCGAGCGCATCGCCACCCTCACCGGCGACAAGGCCGACGACGCCGGCGCGCGCTTCTTCTGGCAGACAGTCACCACGCATCGCTCCGTCGTCTTCGGCGGCAACAGCGTGTCCGAGCATTTCAACGACCCGCACAACTACCGCGGTATGCTGACGAGCCGCGAGGGACCCGAGACCTGCAACACCTACAACATGCTCCGGCTGACCGAGCAGCTTTTCGCCAGCGCGCCGGATGCCGCCTACGCGGATTATTACGAGCGCGCGCTGTTCAACCATATCCTCGCGTCCATCAACCCGGCGCACCCGGGCTACGTCTATTTCACGCCGATCCGGCCGGATCACTACCGGGTGTACTCGGTCCCAGGCGAAAACTTCTGGTGCTGCGTGGGCACCGGCATGGAAAATCCCGGCAAGTACGGCGAGTTCATCTATGCCCGGGCGCACGATGGCATCTACGTCAATCTCTTCATCGCCTCCGAGCTGACCGCGCCCGACCTCGGCTTGAAGCTGCGGCAAGACACCGCGTTCCCCGACGAGGAGGGTACGCGCCTCACGCTGAAGTTGGCGCGGCCTGCCACATTCACGCTCCACCTGCGCTATCCCGGCTGGGTCGCGCCCGGTGCGCTCCGCGTCAAAGTCAACGGCGCGCCCGTCGCCGTGACGGCGTCGCCCTCCTCCTACGTCCCGGTACAGCGCGAGTGGCACGACGGCGACCGCGTGGAAATCGACCTGCCCATGCGCACAACGGTCGAGGGCCTGCCCGATGGCTCCAACTGGTACGCGATCCTGCGCGGCCCGATCGTGCTGGCCCACCCCGCAGGCACGTGGGAGCTGAAGGGCCTGCGCGCCGACGATTCGCGGATGGGACATGTTGCCTCCGGCCCGGCCGAACCGCTCGATAAGGCGCCCGTGCTGCTCGGCGACGCCAAGGCGATCCCGGCCAACGTCGTCGCCGACCCGGCCGCAGGCCCGCTGCATTTCAAGCTCGAGCACCTCGTCGAACCACCGGCGCCCAACGGCCTCGAACTCATCCCGTTCTTCCGGCTGCACGACGCGCGCTACCAAATGTATTGGGAGCTGACGACCCGCGAAGGCCTCGCGGCGCGGCAGGAAAAGCTCGCGGCGACCGAACGCGAACGGGCCGCGCGCGAAGCCGCGACGCTCGACTCCGTCGCCCCCGGCGAACAGCAGCCCGAGGTCGAACACGACTTCAAGGGTGAAGGCACGGAAACGGGCATCCACAACGACCGGCGCTGGCGCCACGGAAGATGGTTTCAATACACGCTCGACCCGCACGGCGCGAAGGCGGTGACGCTCTCGGTCACCTACTCCGGCGACGACTCCGGCCGGAAATTCGAAATCCTCGCCAACAGCACCCTGCTTGCCACGCAGAATCTCGCCGGCAACCGCCTCGGCGAGTTCATCGACCGCACCTATGAAATTCCCGCCGCCGTCCTCGCTGCTGCGCCGGACGGCCGGTTGACGATCAAGTTCGCCGCCGCCCAGGGTCTGGCCGGCGGCGTCTACGACGTCCGCCTGCTGCGCGCCCCAGTCTCAACCTCTGCCGACTCAAGATGAACGCTCTCGCATTTTCCGCCTTCCGCCGGCTGCGGTCGGCTGCCGCCCTCACCTTCCTCGCTGTCGGCCTTTCGCTGCGCGTCGCCCACGCCGCACCCCTCACCTCATGGACGGCCGACAATGGCAACGGCACTTACACGAACCCGCTGTTCTATGACGAATTCTCCGATCCCGACATGATCCGGGTCGGCGACGACTACTATCTCGCCGGCACGACGATGCACGCTATGCCCTGCCTCGTCGTGCTGCACTCGACGGACCTCGTGAACTGGCAATTCCTCAGCTACGCCACCGACCGGCTCGATTTCGGCCCGGAGTTCCGCCTCGAGGACGGCAAGGAGATCTATGGCCAGGGCATCTGGGCGCCCTGCCTCCGCTACCACAATGGAACGTTCTACCTCTTCTCCAACGTCAATCACCAGAAAACCCAGGTCTTCACCGCGACCAATCCCGCCGGGCCATGGAAGCACACCGAGCTTGGCAGCTCGCTGCACGACCTCTCGGTGTTGTTCGACGATGACGGCAAGATCTATGTCGTGTGGAACTACAACGCGGTCATGTTCGCCCAGCTCAAGCCCGACCTGAGCGACATCATCCCGGAGACGAAGCGCACGCTGATTCCCGCCGGCAGCGGCATGGGCGAGGGTCACCATTTCTACAAGATCCACGGCAAGTATTACATCATCAGCGCCAATTACGCTCCCGTCGGCCGCATGCAGTGCGCGCGCGCCGACCGACCGGAGGGCCCCTACGAGACCGTCGTCATCAGCGCCAACGAAACCATGGGCACGCAGCGCGCATGGGGCGTGCGCGGCGCCGGGCTCGGCCGCGGCCTGCCCGCGCCCGGGACGAAGTTCGAGATCTTCAAATCAAACGACAACGCGCTCGGCGCCGTGGCGCTGCATCAGGGCGGCATCGTCGACCTGCCCAACGGCGACTGGTGGGGGTTTTCGATGATGGACTTCAAATCCGTCGGCCGGACCACCTTTCTCTCGCCCGTTACGTGGCAGGACGGCTGGCCCTACTTCGGGCTCCCTGGCAATCTTGGCCGATCGCCGCGCACGTGGTTCAAGCCAAAGGTCGGCGTCGAGAGCGCACCCACCGCGCCATATCAGCGCAGCGACGATTTCTCCGGAGCGAAGCTGCTTCCGATCT
Organism: Lacunisphaera sp.; assembly: GCA_035549095.1. Classification (GTDB taxonomy): domain Bacteria; phylum Verrucomicrobiota; class Verrucomicrobiia; order Opitutales; family Opitutaceae; genus Lacunisphaera. The sequence continues at coordinate 161,517 of DASZRV010000044.1, forward strand.
GGCAATGGAATCATGCGCCTGTCGACGCCAAGTGGTCACTCACGGAAAAGCCCGGTGTGCTGCGGCTGCACACGCTGTCCGCAGACCGCTTCCTGCTGGCCCGGAACACGCTCACGCAGCGCGCCATCGGTCCGGTGTCGACCGCCACCGTCGAACTCGACGCCACCGGCCTCCAGCCTGGCGACGTCGCGGGCTTCGCCCTGCTCAACATCCCGTGCGCGTGGATCGGCATCGCGCGCACCGAAAGCGGATCGGTGCTCCGGTATTTCGACGAGTTCGCCGACAAGACCATCGACGTGCCGTTCACCGCGGCTCACGTCAGCCTGCGCGCGACCGGCGATTTCGATGCCAATATCGCGCACCTGAGCTACAGCATGGACGGGATTACCTTCTCTTCGATCGGCGACGACATCGCCCTGCCCTACCAGCTGAAGACTTTCCAGGGCATCCGCTACTCGCTCTTCGCCTACAACACCGCCGGACACGACGGCGGTTACGCGGACTTCGACAACTTCCATGTCGATGAGCCGCTCGCCGACCGTTCGCACAACATTCCGCTCGGCCAAGTGATTTCGATGACGAACCTCGGCAATGGCGACATCGCTTGGGTCCACCCCCTCGGCTTGCTGCACTGGACCAAGCCCGACAGCAAGGAGGCCGCCGACGCCAAGGCGCGCTTCCGCGTGCTCGACCGCGGCCAGGGGCGCGTTGCGCTCGAGGCGGTCGATGGCAGCGGTTTCCTCACCGTCGTTGGCGCGGGCCTCTCGGGAGATGTCCGGCTGCTGCCGCAGGAAACCGACGGCAGCCTGTTCCTGTGGCAGGACATGATTCGCGATCACCAGTTCATGCTCCTCTCGCTCAAGACGCACCGCTACGTCGGTCTCGACCCGCTCACGGGCGAACCCTACGGCGCCGACTGGCCCGGCACGCGGCCCGACCGCAAGGACGGCACGGTGCTCACGTGGGCGGAAGCGATGCAGTAGGTCGAGCCCGCACTCCGTGCGGGCTTGCATGCAGGGGCGTGGCTTGACCGCGCCCGCCATTGCCGGCAATTGCATCCGGACGCGCACGAGGCGCGCCCCTTGTAGCTTGGGTTGGGGTCTATCTGGAGCATCCCAATGGGACAGAGGTCCGGGATCCCGAGCGCGCCCCAGAGAGCCTAGACTCCGCTGGTAGATCGGCCCGGGCCTCTGCCCCTGCGGTG